>CAVSFQ010000013.1:0-46774 GCA_963727205.1 uncultured Acidobacteriota bacterium
GCGACGCGTCGCGATGTTCGCCGCCGGCATCGCGCTCGCGCTGTCCCTGTTCGACCTCCACGCTCTCGCCCATCTTTCCCTGCGCCAGGCGGTCTCGATCCGGACGTTCGCGCTCGCGATGACCGCGTTCGGAATCTACCTCACGTTGCACCGCGCGACGCCCCAGCGACCCGCCGCCTGCTCCTGCTCGCCACCTTCGCGTTCGCCCTCGTCGCGGGGTGCGAGTTCGTGTTCGTCTGGGACCGTATGAACACGGTGTTCAAGTTCTACCTCGAGGCGTGGCTCCTCTTCGGGCTCGCGTCCGGCCCGGTGCTCTGCGAGCTCTTCCGCGGCGGGAGGGCTCGCTCCCGCTGGCGGCTCGCCTGGCAGGGGATCGTCGGCGCGGCCGTCGCGGTGGCCGCGTTCACCTCGGTGTCGGGCGCCTGGGGCACCTTGACGCACCGGCACACGCGGGTCCGCGCTGGACGCTCGACGGCACCGCCTACCTCAGGAGGAGCGACCCGCAGGAGCTGGCGGCGTTCGAATGGATCAACCGCAACGTGACCGGGTTGCCGGTCCTCGTCGAAGCGTACGGGCCCTCGTACGGGGAGTACGCTCACGTCGCCATGAACACCGGGCTGCCGATCGTGCTGGGTTGGGACTACCACGTGTTCCAACGCGGCCACGGCTGGGCCGAGATCAACCGCCGCAAGGCCGACCTCGGACATCTTCGCCTCGAAGGACGAGCCCAGGGTGGCTGCGCTGCTGCGGCACTACCACGCCGCCCTGGTTTACGTCGGTCCGCTCGAACGCAGGACATACGCCGGGGGGAACCTCGCCGACTTCACGAAGTGGACCGACCTGCTGACCCCGGTCTACCGGAACCCGGCCGTCACGATCTTCGCGGTCAACGGCAGTTCCATTGGGGCCCCGCCACCCCTCACCATCGAGACCGCGGAGGAGCCTCAGGCCGTGGCGCCGCCGGCCGCGGCCCAGGACCCGATCGGCGTCCTCCGCCAGCCGCGGGGCATCGCCTGCGATCGCGCCGGCAACGTCTACGTCGCCGACTTCGGCAACTGCCGCATTCAGAAGTTCGACCGCGACCTCAAGCCGGTGGCGGCCTGGGGCCGGCGGGGCACCGCCCCGGGCGAGTTCCAGGACCCCTGCGACGTCGCGGTCGGGCCGGACGGCAACGTCTACGTCGCCGACACCTGGAACGGCCGCGTGCAGGTCTTCGATCCCGCCGGGCGTTACCTCCGCGAGTTCGGCACGAACCTCTACGGCCCCCGCGGGATCGCGGTGGACGCGAGCGGCGAGGTTTTGGTCACGGACACCGGTAACGCCAGGGTGGTGCGCTTCTCGAACACTGGTCACGTTGAATCGGAGTGGGGCGGCCGCGGGAGGGAGCCCGGCAAGCTCGACGGGCCAGAGGGCATCTGCCTCGGCCCCGATGGCACCGTCCTGGTCTGCGACAACGGGAACTCCAGGCTCGTGGTCTTTGACCGTAACGGGGCCCTGCTGCAGACTATCAAAGTGAGCGACTGGCGCAGTGAGGTGTTCTCAGAGCCGTATGTGGCTGTGGCAGCGGACGGCACGCTCTGGCTCACCGTTCCACTTCGCAATGAGGTTCGCCACCTCACCCAGCGCGGCAGCCTGGTGCAAACGGTCGCCAGCGGCAGCGACGGAGGGCCGGTGATGGACAGGCCCATTGGAATTGCGATCCCGCCCGGCGGCGGGCTTCTCGTGTCCACTCTCGACGGGCGCATCGTACGCCTTGGAGTCCCGGCAACCACCGGCTCCGCCGAACCAAAGGCAATCAGGCAGCGAGCCGCCATCCGGCGAGAGGGGAGCGAGTGATAACCGGACGTTCTACGGTTGCACTGCACTGTGCTCCGGCCGGTGCCGTTCAGGCAGCGGTTCACGACGCCATGGAGGCAGCCTCGTGGCGACACTTCGTTTCCGCCGGTGCGGACGTGGCGCTCAAGGTAAACCTTGGTTGGGATGTGTTTCTTCCGGGCGCAGTAAGCGCTCCATGGGTCATGGAGGGGGTCATAAGGACAATCCGTGATCACGTCTCACGGATCTTTGTCGTTGAGTCCGACCAGGTTGTCGCCGATGCGGACCGGGCGTTGCACCAGACCGGCATCGACGAGGTGTGTCGGAAGTACGGTGTCACCTGGGTGAACATGTCGCGGGGAGGCTTCGTTCGTATCGAGGACCCATCGCGCCTCGTGTTGCGTTCGGTCGACCTGCCGGAGATCCTCACGAGGACCGAGCTGATCACCCTGCCGGTGATGAAGACCCACAACAAGACCGTGATCACAGGCGCGATCAAGAACCAGTGGGGGTGCCTGCGGACGCTGCGCCACAACTTTCACCCGGTGCTCGGCCAGGCGCTGGTGGATGTGAACACCCTTGTTCGACCCCGCTTCGCAGTCATGGACGGCACGATCGGCCTCGAGGGTGACGGACCCAAGTCAGGGACGCCAAAGGAGATGGGACTCGTGCTGGCGTCCGCCGACCCGGTAGCCTTGGATACCGTAGCCGCCCGGGTGATGGGGTTTGACCCCGGCCTCATCGACCATCTCCAGATGGCCGCGGCTCACGGCCTCGGCGTGGCCGACGCCGATGGGATCGACGTCGTCGGCGAAAGCCTCGCCGCCGTTACCCGACCCTTCCGACCGGCGCACCACAATGCCGTTTCCTGGTTCGAGATGGTGCTGCGCCGCTCGCTCTTCCGGCGGCTGGTGTTCCAGACACCTGCATTCCAGCTGTTCTGCTGGGGCGCGCGGCGCTATTACGACACGTGGGAGTTGACCGTCGGCCGCCGCCTGCGCGCTGCGGTCTTGCGCGACTCCCCCTACCGGGCGCAGTGGCGCATGTAGAATCTGATATGCACGTCGTGATCATCGGTGGGGGCATCGCCGGCCTGGTGGCTGCGTACACACTTGCCAAGGCGGGAGCGCGGATCACGCTCTTGGAAACGGCTGACCGCCTTGGCGGCCTCGCAGGCGCATTCACCATCGAGCCAGGGGTCGAGATCGAACGGTACTACCACTTCATCTGCAAGCCCGACAAACACTACTTCGAAATGCTGAACGAGTTGGGGATCGGCGACCGCCTGCGCTGGGCCACGACCGACATGGGGTTGTTCCACAACGACGCCCTGCGCCCGTTCGGCGATCCCTTAGCCTCTTCACCCATCCCGATCTCTCGCCTGCGGCCAAGCTGCGCTTCGCCCTGGCATCGGTTCGTGCCAAGCTGCGATCCACCCGAGGCTGGTCCGCCCTTGAGGACCGGACTGCGGTCGAGTGGCTGGTCGGGACCTTCGGCGAGCAGGTCTACAACCTACTCTACCGCCCGCTGCTGGAGAAGAAGTTTCGCACGTTCGCTCCGCGCATCTCAGCCGCCTGGATGTGGTCACGCCTGAACCGCCTCGGCAATTCCCGCACCATCACGCAGCGCGAAAGAATCGGTTACCTCGTCGGGGGCAGCCAGCTGTACATCGACACATTGACCGCGGCGCTGACTTCCGCTGGCGTCGACATCCGCGTTGGTGCAACAGCCAAGGAGGTGGTCCTCGAAGGGTCGCGCGTGAGCGGAGTCCGGCACGACAGAGGTTCCCTTCCTGCGGACTTCGTGCTCCTGACCGTGCCGATACCCCATGCAGCCTCGCTGCTCGCGGGCCTCGACCACGAGTATTTCGTCAACCTCCGTTCCCTTGACTACCTCAACGTCCTTGCTGTCGTGCTGCGGCTGTCACGACGGTTCTCCTCGTACTTCTGGACCAACGTCAGCGATCCCCGCATCGACCTCCCCGGCTTCATCGAGTACACCAACCTCAACCCGCGCCCAGCGTTACGCGGCGACGCCGTCCTCTACATGCCGCAATACCTCATGGACGAGCATCCCTTCTGGCACACCGGCGACGAGAGTTGGTCAAGCTCTACTGCGGCTACCTCGCCATGATTCGCCCCGACTTCTCGCTGGAGTGGGTCCGCCAGAGTTGGGTATTCCGCAGCCGTTTCGCTCAGCCGATTTGCGAGATTGGCTTCTCCCGCCGCATCCCCGCCATCGAGACACCGGTTCCGAACCTCTTCTTGACCGACTCGTACCAGCTCCACCCGCACGACCGCACGATTTCCAACAGCACGTTCCTCGGCAGCGAAGCTGCCCGCCTGATCCTCGCCCGCGCACGCAGTGAGGGCATGGCCTGAAAGATGGAGGCGACGAGAGTCGCCGGCATGCGGTCATCGGGGTCGCAGGCATCGCCCTGGCCGCCACGATGACTGCACAGGTGCTCTTCGACGTCAAGCGGTACTTCGGGCTTGCGGTCGGTTTGTACGTCGGCGGCCTGGCGTTGCTCGCGATCATCCTCGCGCGACCGCTGCGCCGGCTGGTACCAAGAGCGGACTCGCCGGCCCAACCCCTGGCCGATGGTCGAGAGGCTGCGCCGCCCCTATCGCGCCGAACGGAGGTGCTCGCTTTCCTCGTGTGATGACGGTCGCGGCGTTCTTTCGTTTCTACAAGCTCGACACCATTCCGCCCGGGTTCAATCACGACGCCGCAATGCATTGCCAATACGCGATCGATTTTCTCCGCGGAAAGGAGCCACTGGCTCCCTACTTTGTCCCTGCGAGCCACTACCCGATCGGCTACGAGACCTTCCAGCCCCTCGTCACCGCGTTCTTCATGTCAATCGTCGGGATCGTCCCCCTCGCAGCAAGCTTTCGTCGGCGACCTCCAGCCTCGCCGCCCTGTTCGTCCTCTATTTCTTCCTGCGCTACCTGTTCGGGCAGCGCATGGCGGTCATCACGTCGTTCCTCGGCGCCGTGTGCGCCTGGCACTTCATCTTTGCCCGTGTGGGCTGGCACTGTATCGCCGTGCCGCTCTGGGAGACGGCTGCCGTATTCCTGCTGCTCGCCGCAATCAAGACCCGGCGCAACGGGCTCTTCGCCCTTGCCGGCGCCGCGACCGCCGTTAATTTGATGACCTATTCCATCAGCCGGCTGCTCGTCGCCAAGGAAGCGCTGCTGACCGGGTACCTGTGGCTCAAGGGACTCGTTCGGCCGAAGACCCACGGGCGGGGCTTTCTGCTGGCGGTCATCGTCCTGCTGATCTGCAGCGTCCCCGTCATCTGGTACGCCGCTCATCACTGGGAGGTATTCCAGGGGCGCACACGCGCACTCTTGATCTTGGGGCACGCGGGCGAATCGGGGGTGTCCCCGCTCGTCGACAACCTGGAAAAGACGCTGTTGAACATCAATTACCGGGCCAATGGCGATGATTTCTTCATCGCCGCGCCGCTGTTCGACTTCCCGCTTTCCTGGCTTTTCGCCGTTGGTTTCGTGATCTGCTGCATCCTCTTCGACCGCCCACGATACGGCATCGTGCTGCTTTGGTTCGCAAGCTCGATGATCCCCGGCATCCTCTCGGCTCCAAACCCAAACCACAACATGTCCGCGTTGTTCCCGGCGCTGATCATCGCGGGTGTTGCAGCCGACTTCGGGATCGACGCGTTCGCCGCCGAGCGGCCCGTGCTCGGACGCCTCGCGCGCGGTGCGGTTCTGATTGGCGGACCGTGCCCGTCGCGACCGTCTGGTGCGAACGTTCGCTCATATATCGACCCCCAGACCCGCCGCGATCTCTGGGGGTTCTATCCGGAGACCAGGGTCGTCGGCGAGTACATGAAAGGCATCCTGGACCACTACGATGTCTACGTTGCCAACAACTACCCGATCGACATCCTTATCTTCCTCACGTATCGCGGCGGGGACTTCGTCCCTGCGTTCCATCACCTCTGGAACGACGGTGCCACGATCCTCACCCTCCCCCTGAAACCCCCGGCCGGGAAAGGCGTGGCGTTCATCGCCAAGCCGGAAGCCGAGAACGAGCCGGTCTTCCGAGGGCTGGTGGCAAGGTTCCCGGGGGCGCGGGTCGAGCAGTTGCGCGACACGATCGACCCCCTCCACCCGAACAGGATCGCGGCGACCGTCGTGCTCATCGGACCGAAGCGCTGGCTCCGCGCGTGAGGTTCCGCGAACGCCCGCTCCCGCCGCCACGGGCCGGCCGGCCGCAAACGCCTTCGTCGGCGGAAGCGGAGACGAACCTGGCCATTTTGCCGACGCGATGGGGGTCGCGGTCGGCGCGGAGGGCTCGATCTACGTCGCCGACATGCACAACAATAGGGTGCAGAAGTTCGACCGCGGCGGCCGCTTTCTCATGACGATCGGCGGGCCGGGGGCGGGCGACGGCAGTTCAATGAGCCCAGGGATGTCGCGCTGGATGGCGGCGGCAATCTCTATGTCGTGGACACCTGGAACGCCAGAGTGCAGAAGTTCGACCCGAAGGGCCGTTATGTCGCCTCTTTTCGGACGCAGGGGGGGCTGTTTGGGCCCAAGGGTGTGGCGGTCGACGGCAATCGTGTGCTCGTAACCGACACCGGCAACGGAACGATCGAGGTGTTCGACACCAGCGGCCGCCATCTGGCCACCTGGGGCCAGAAAGGCGGCGGCCCCGGCGAGTTTCGCGAGCCCGTGGGCATCGCCGCCGACGGCCGCGGTGGCTGGTTCGTCGCCGACTCCGGCAACGGCCGCATCCAACTCCTCGACTCTCAAGGCCAGCCGGTGAACTCGTGGCCAGTCGAGGCCTGGGGGGACCACCGCCTCCACGAGGCGTACCTCGCCTGCGACTCAGCCGGGTCACTCCTCGTCGCGCTGCCCGAGACCGGCGCAGTCGCGCGGTACTCCTTCGCCGGACGGCAGCTCGCCAGTCTTGGAACCGATCTGGTCGGCCCCACCGGCGTCGCCCTGTGGAGAGGCGAGGTGATTGTCAGCGAGAGAGGCGCGAATCGGGTGCGCCGGCTGCGCTGAGACCCGCACGAGCCTCGGACTACGGGCCCCGCGGGATCGGAGGTCGACCGAGCGACATCGGCAGGACGAATGCTATAATTTCTCGTTGCCATGGTTGGCTTGGCCATCGTTCTCTTCGCTCGCGGCGACACCGGGGTTCGCACACGCTACGGCGTTCTCCTTATTCGGGCCTGACCGTGGCTAGGATGGACCCGATTCTCCCAGCCACAACGGGGACCGACGAACCCGACCAAGGAAACCGCTCACAGCCACCGGCGCGATTGGCGCCATGGGAGAAGCGCGTGCTCTTGGTGGTCCTCGTGTTCTACCTTGCGACTCGCTTCATCGGCCTCACCAAGTTTCCCATCTATTTCTTCTGCGACGAGGCAGTACAGGCCAATAAGGCGGCTGAGTTGGTGGCGGGCGGCATGAAACTCTATGGAACGTTCCTGCCGCCGTATTTCCGTAACGACCAGCGATGGAATCTCAGCCTATCCGGCTACCTTCAGGTGGTCCCGGTCGTTTTGTTCGGAAAATCCGTGCTGGTTACCCGCGCGATCTCAATGATCTTCAGCACACTCGGCGTGATCGCGATCGCCCTCATGCTCCGTCGCTCGGTTCGCCTCCGCACCTGTTGGCTCACGGGTCTCCGAGCCGTCGGTTACGGTTGCGGGAGAGGGGCTCGTGTGGGTCACGGTGCCCCTTGCCGGCGAGCTGCCACTCTATGGGCCGGATGGCAAGCTGCTGCGGAGTCTCGGCAATTCGGCTCCGGAGCACCCCCTCCAGCGCATGGCGGGGATCGCTATGACACCCGGAGGAGACGCACTCGTTGTCTCCGATATCGGGGATGGGCTGATCGTGGTATCGCTCGGAAAGGCGGGCCTGCCTGCCCTGACGATCGGCAGGGTGGTGCAGAAGCCATTGGAAGTGCGTCGGGCCGGCCTTGCAACGCGGGCTTCGATCGCCCCGAGAGCATGTCGGGGGGAGCGCACGGCACGACTCTTTGCGGGCGGCTCGCGCGATCGGTATCGTGGACATAGCGAACCACGACCGGGCAAGTCGTTTCGACTCGGGATCACCCGTGCGCGAGTTCCTCTCCCGGCACGGGGACGTCGCGCTCTTGGTCGCGGCCCTGGCGTTCTACGGTGCGCTCATCCTCTTTCAGATCGATCGCTACCCCGCCTACTTCTTCGCGGACGAGGCGATCCCCGGGGTGGATGCCTACTCGATCGCCCATACCGGGGCCGACCACACCGGAAAGAGGTTCCCTTTGTTCTTCGAAGGGCTCGGAGAGTACCCCCTCTCGCTTACCGTCTACCTCCAGGTGCCGCTTATCGCTGCCGTCGGCAAGACGGTGTGGGCCGTGCGGGCGACTACCGCGCTGTTAAGTCTCTTCGGGGTCCTGGCCGTTTACCTCATTCTCAAGCACGCCTTTCACAGCAAGGTCGCCTGGCTCGCACCGTTGCTCCTCGTCGTGTCGCCGTTCTGGTACCTGCATAGCCGCACCGGGTTCGAATATGTCCCAGCCACCGCCTTTTTCCTCCTGTACCTCTACTTCACCGTCCGTTCCCTGGAGGGAAGGCGCACGCCTGTCGTGCTGGCGGCCGTTTCGGCCGCGGCATCGTTCTACTCCTACACGCCGGGCCGCGGGTGGATCCTCGTGGCCACGGTCCTCACGGCCTTGTTCCTGGCTCCGACGCACCGTAGGCTCTGGCGTCGGTGGCTGCTGCTCGTGGCGCTTCTCGCGCTCCTCCTCGCCCCGTACGTCATTCTGCAGATCGCGCAGCCGGCAATCGCCTTTCGGCGCCTCGAAGCGGCGGGGTTCGCCGACTTCAAGAACCTCCCGCTCATCGGGAAAGTCGAGCACTTCGGCCACGAGTACGTGCGCGCATTCGACCCCCGGTTCTGGTTCACGTGGAGCGGCACCCCGCACGAGGGTCCAATGCAACGTCACGTGATCCCGGAGTTGCCTCTCGTCCCGATCTGGCTCGCGCCGTTCTCGATGGCGGGCCTAGTGCTGTGCCTGCTTCGGATTCGCCACCCCGAATCCAGGACCCTGCTCGCATTTCTGCTCGCCGTTCCGGTTCCCGCCTCGCTGCTGGAGGTCAACAACCACAGGTGTCTTCCGGTCGGCGTCTTCCTGGTTCTGTTCGCCGGCATCGGCCTCGGGGAGGTGCTCTCATGGGTGCCCGCGAGACGGTTCGGGCGCCAAGTGGCCGTCGCTGGTTTGGCGGCCCTACTGGCCGGCTACGCGCTCTGGTTCGGCTCCTACGCCCGCAACGAGTCAATCCTCCGCTACTCGGACTACGGCTTCTACGGTCTGCAGATGGGTTCCCCACAACTGTTCACCTGGATCAGGCAAAACAGTGATCGGTTCACCTCGTTCTGCGTGGGTACCAACCTGTTCAACATGGGCGATGTCTTCGCCTGGTTCTTCCTCCCGCAACGAACTCTCAAAGAGGTGAGAATGGTCGATCTCGACGACGTCTGCCGCGGTCGGCTCGCCTTGCCGCAAGGGGCGGCCTTCCTCTTTCCGGCCGAGTTTCCGGCCGGCGCCCGCTCGGCCGGGTGCCCTCTCAGTGCCCGTGTTCTGTTCACCGTGGCCGATCCGCTCGGGCACCCCGTCATGATGGCCGGGTCCCTGGTGAAAGAACCCGGCTTCGGCGCCTGGGTTTCCGAACAGGACAAGAGGAGCCGTTTGCCCGTCACTGAGACCGCGGTCGCCTATGGCCACGTTGTCACCGTCGAGCATCCGCCCTTCGACATCGGCTCTGCCGCCAATCTCTTCGACGGCAACTCCAGTACCATCGCACGGGCGCAGCAGGTCAACCCCGCGCGCTATGAGATCCGCTTTCGCGCGGCCCAGCACCTGAAAGAGGTCGGCGTCGAGTTCGCCAACACGACCGAAGCGGATGTGACCGTGACTACGAACGGTCCGACGGGAGACTTCTGCTGGGGACGCCAGCACTACTCCCGAAGCCGCGGCGATGCTCCGGCACTCGTCTTCAGGAGGGCCGCGCCGACCGCGGTCTCGGCCATTACGATCGACGTGCACCTCACCGACCAAGGCCAGTTCGGATTCGTGCACCTGAGCGGGCTCACCTGGAGGTGACGTGAATGGGCGTGCTGCCGACCGAACGGACTTCTGAGACACCCCAACCCGGAGGGCGGATTCAGCGGCGCGGATGGGGGGTGCTGGGCCTAGGCATCCTCCTCCTCGCCATTGGCGTCGGCTACCTCTGGCTCGCGAGTTATGGCACGTGGTCGTTGCGCGGAAGCGAGGTAAAGGGGGTGGCCTTCGACTCGCTCGGCCGCCACCTCCTTTCTTTGGACGCCAGCGTGGACGATGAAGCGATCGGTTTCGAAGGCCTCAAGACCGGTTCGAGAACCACGATGTACTGGGGACCCTTCCCGGCGCTGCTACGAATCATCCCCAACCTGGTGTTCCCGAGCATGTATGGGCAGTGGTCGCGGTCCTCATGCCTGCTCGCCGCCCTCCTGTCGCTTCTGGCCACGGTCGGCACCACCCACACAGCCCTCACGGCGAGCGGCAGGACACTGAACCGCCGCGGAATGGTGTGGCTGACCGGTACAACCGTTGGGTTCGGCCTGGGAACCCCGGTCGTGTATCTCCTTTCGTGTTCCCGCATCTACCACGAGTCGATCCTGTGGGGCCTGTGCGGCTCACTTTGCAGCATATTTTTCGTCGTGAGGCTGCTGAGTCGCCAGATAACCGCGCGCTGGGGACTGTTCGGCCTCGCATGCTCGTTTGGCGTGACACTGCTTGCAAGAGTCACGTTCGCGGCCCCAGTCGCAGCGGCGCTCGCGCTCCTGGCGGGGCGCGCCCTGGTCGCCGCGGTGTCGGCTCCCAAGGGGCCAACCAACCGGTGGGCGGCCGTGCTGTGCCTCGCCCTCGCCGTCGCCCCGGCCTTGGCGGCCGGGGCGTTCCAGCTCTGGTACAACTACGACCGGTTCGGAACGATCTGGGAGAACACCAGAATCAACACATACATCAACGCCGGCGAGATCGGCGGCGTCTTCAACGCGCGCCGGCTCCCCTCGGCGGCCGACAATTACTTTGGCCTAACGACGCGGTCGTTGTCCCCCCATCCGCCCTTCTTTCAGCTGGCGCGCGTCCGATATGGGGACGATGGACTCTTCTTTGGGTGGAAGGAGGAGACGCTTTCGCTCTCTCTGGGCTCGAGCTGGCTCGTCCTGGGCGCCGTTCTCGGCGTCGTCAGCCTAATTCGCCGGCCCCGCGCGCTGCCGGTCGCGATCGCGTTCTTCTTCGCCGTCCAGGCGCTCATCATTTCCGCCTATTACATGGAGACTCAACGCTTCGCTGCCGAGTACATCCCTCTGTTGACCCTCCTTCTTGCACTTTGGTTGAGCGGGGTCGAGAGGAAATCGAGCCCCAGCTTGTGGTGGCCTGCGATTTTCTTGGGCTTGGCCGGACTTTCTGCCGTGGCAACAGTTGGGAGCGCCCTGCAATGGAACCAGGCGCTCAACGTAGATGTGTCCAGGGAGTACAAATTTCTTCTGGCGAACCTGCTCTATCAGGAGGGCCCGCCACCCGATGGCGGGAAACACCTGATTCTCCTCAGCGGTCTGCAGCCCCTCGAACAGCACGCGTCGAGGATCCCCCTGCGGACGGACACGACATGGGACGAACTTCCAATCGTTCTCGAGAACAGGCTCTACAGGAGCGGCCTTGCCATGCACGCCGTCGGCAGCGCAACCTACGCTGTCCCTGTGGGAGCGACATCGTTCTTCGCCATCATTGGCATCCCCGACTCGAGTCGGCGGTGTCCCAACGGCTCCGTCGCCTTTGAGCTCCGCGACCAGAGCGGTCGCGTGCTCTACCGGAGCGGGACAGTGCGCACGGGAGACGATCCCCAAAAAGTGCTGGTACCGCTGGCCGGCGTCGAGCGCCTGACCCTGGCCGTCACCGATGCAGACGACGGAACCGACTGCGACCAGGCGGTATGGGCAACACCCGCCTTCATCCTCGGTTCGCAGGCTCCGGCCGCACGTTAGGCGGATTCTCACACATGGGCCCGATCTCCAGCCTCGGGCTAAACTCGTTGAAGATGCGCGGGTGCGCGAGGCCGAGGCGCGCCATGCGGTACTGCAGACTGGTCCAGAGGACGCCGAGGCCGTAGCGGGTGGAGCGTCTGAAGTCGATCGACGAAGAGTCCGGGAGGTAGCGCGTGGGGCACGAGACTTCGCCGACGCGGAAGCGGAAGAAGAGGGCCTGCGCCAGCATCTGGTTGTCGAACACGAAATCGTCCGAGTTGGCCGTGAGAGGGAGCGTCTCGAGGACCCGGCGCGAGAACGCGCGGCACCCGGTGTGGTACTCGGTGAGCTTCTCCCCCAGCAGCAGGTTCTGGACCAGGGTCAGGACGCGGTTCGCGAGGTACTTGTAGCGCGGCATCCCGCCCCGCCGCGCGCCCTTGCCGATGATGCGGCTCCCGAGCACCACGTCGTACACGCCGAGCGCGATGAGGGAGGCCATCGCCGGGACCAGCCGCGGCTCGTACTGGTAGTCGGGGTGGATCATCACGACGATGTCGGCGTCACGCTCGAGCGCGGCCGCGTAGCAGGTCTTCTGGTTGCCGCCGTACCCCAGGTTCTTCTCGTGGACGAGAGTCGGCAGGCCCAGACTGTGGCTCACCTGAACCGTGCCGTCCTGGCTGGCATCGTCGACCAGGACGGTCTCGTCGACCACGTCGCGGGGGATCTCGGAGCAGGTCCGCTCGAGCGTCCTCTCGGCGTTGTACGCCGGCAGGACGACCAGCAGCCTCTTGCCGTGGATCACCGCGCGCCCCCCGAGGTCGCCGCCGGTGAGAGCCGCCCGGCGGTCAGCCGCTGCGTTTGCGCCGTCACGCAGGCATCTTGACCCATGCGCCCGGCGGCGGCAAGAGCGCCGGCCGAACTCACGCCGAGACGGGCCGGCTCAGCGGCTTGGGCCCGGCCGCCGCTTTGGGGAAGAACGCCCGCGCGCGGCGCACGATCCCCTCGACGTCGAGGTCGAGCCGGGCGCGCAGGATCTCCTGGCTGCCGTGCGGCTGGAACTCGTCCGGCACGCCGAGGCGCTCGATCGTCACGTCCGGCACCTTGAGGGCGGCGACGGCCTCCTCGACCGCGGAGCCGAAGCCGCCCGCGAGCGCGTTCTCCTCCACGGTCATCAGGCGAGTCCCCGGGCGGAGCTGGGCGGCGAGCAGCTCGACGTCGAGGGGCTTGACGAACCGGGCGTTGACGACCGTGAGATCGGGGCCGGCCTCGGCGGCCAGGCGCTCGGCCGCCCGCAACGCCTCGCTCGCCATCGTCCCGATCGCCCAGACGAGCCCGTCGCGCCCGTGGCGCAGCACCTCGGCCTTCCCGATCGGCAGCGCGCGCGGCGGGGCGTCCATCGCGACCCCGTAACCGTTGCCGCGGGGGTAGCGCAACGCGACCGGGCGGCCGGCGGCGAGGGCAGTGGCGAGCATGTGCCGGAGCTCGCCCTCGTCCTTCGGCGCCATCACCACCATCTCGGGGAAGATCCGCAGGTAGGAAAGGTCGAACACCCCGTGGTGGGTGGGACCGTCGGCGCCGACGAGGCCGCCGCGGTCGAGCACGAACACGACCGGGAGGTGCATCAGGCAGACGTCGTGGAAGATCTGGTCGTAGGCGCGCTGCAGGAACGTCGAGTAGATCGCGACCACCGGCAGGAGGCCGCGGGTCGCGAGGCCGGCGGCGAACGTCACCGCGTGCTGCTCGCAGATCCCGACATCGAAGAAGCGGTCCGGGATCGCTTTCGCGAAGACGTCCAGTCCGGTCCCCTCCGACATCGCCGCCGTGATCGCGACGATGCGCGGGTCGGCGGTCGCGAGTTGGGTGAGGGTCTCGGCGAATACCTTGGTGTACGAGGGCGGGCCGGGCTTCTTCTTCGCCACCTCGCCGGTGGCGACCGAGAACGGCGTCGCGCCGTGCCAGAACACCGGGTCGGCTTCCGCCGGCTCGTACCCTTTGCCCTTGCGCGTGGCGACGTGCAGCAGCACGGGGTGCGGGTGGTCGCGGTACTCGCGCAGCGTCGCGAGCAGCTGCGGCACCGAGTGGCCGTTGATCGGCCCGACGTACTTGAACCCCAGCTCCTCGAACAGACAGGCCCGGCACGACGAGCTGCTTGGCCATCTGCTCGGCCTGTTTGGCGAGCTTGAGCATCCCCTCCCCCACCCGCGGGATGAGCCGGAGGAACTTCTCGACGTCGTCCTTCAGCCGCCGGTACGCCTGGCCGTGGATGATGCGGTTCAGGTAGCCCTGCCAGGCGCCGACGTTGGGCGAGATCGACATCTCGTTGTCGTTGAGGATGATCATCAGCTTGCGGCCGAGGTAGCCCGCCTGGTTGAGCCCTTCCATCGCCATCCCGCCGGTGAGGCCGCCGTCGCCGATGATCGCGACGACGCGGTAGTCCTCGCCCTTGAGGTCGCGCGCCACCGCCATCCCGAGCGCCGCCGAGATCGAGGTCGAGGCGTGGCCGGCGTTGAACGCGTCGTACTCGCTCTCCTCACGCTTGAGGAACCCGGAGATGCCGCCGTAGGTCCTGAGCGTCGCGAACCGCTCGCGGCGCCCGGTGATCACCTTGTGCGGGTAGCACTGGTGCCCGACGTCCCACACCAGCAGGTCGCGGGGGGTGTCGAGCACGTAGTGCAGCGCCAGCGTCAGCTCCAGCGCGCCCAGCCCCGAGGCCAGGTGGCCGCCGGTCTGCGACAGCGAGGATATGAGGAAGGCGCGCAGCTCCTCCGCGAGGTCCGGCAACGCCTCCTCCGGGATCCGGCGCAGGTCCGCCGGGCTCGCGATCTTCTCCAGCAATCCCATGGCCCCCTAGCGGTCGCGGCGCGCCACGTAGCTCACGAGCGCGCCCAACGTCCCCGCTCCCCCTTCCAGCTCCTCCGACTCTCGAACGAGAGAACCCGCCAACGCGTCGAGTTCTTTCCGAGCGGCTTCCAGCCCCCAGACCGCGGGGTAGGTGAGCTTCCCGGCGGCGGCGTCCTTCCCCGGGCTCTTGCCCAGGCTGGCCGCCGTTCCGGTCACGTCGAGGATATCATCGGCGATCTGGAACAGCAGTCCCAGGCGGCGGCCGAAGCCGGCGAACGCCTGCCGGCGGGCGGCGTCCGCGCCGGCCAGCAGCGCGCCCAGCTCCACCGCGGCGCCGATGAGGGCGCCGGTTTTGGCGCCGTGGATGCGCTCGAGCCGGGCGCCGTCCGGCGCCGCGCCGGTCGCCTCCAGGTCCTCGACCTGCCCGCCCACCATGCCGCGCGAACCGATCGCCTCGGCCACCATCCGGCACGCCTCGGCGCGGCGCGCCGCGAACCCCTCCCCCTCCGGGAACCGGCCGAGGACCGCGAACGCCTCGGTGAGCAGCGCGTCGCCGGCCAGCAGGGCGAGCGCCTCGTCGAACGCGACGTGCACCGTGGCGCGGCCGCGCCGCAGCGTGTCGTCGTCGAGCGCGGGCAGGTCGTCGTGGATCAGCGAATAGGTGTGGACCATCTCGAGCGCGCACGCCGCCTCGAGCGCAACCTCCGGGTCCCCGCCCGCGGCGCGGCACGCCGCTCGCGCCAGGACCGGCCGGACCCGTTTGCCGCCGCCGAACACGGCGTAGCGCATCGCCTCGTGCAGGCGCGCCGGCCAGGCGCCGGCTGCCGGGAGCAGGCGGTCGAGCGCCGCGTCGATGCGAGCACGCTCGCCGGCGAGCAGCGCCGCGAGTTCCACGCTCACCCCTCCTCGGAGGCGAACGGGGCGGTCCGGGGCTCCTCGCCCTCGTCGCCCTCCGCGAGCAACTGCTCGACCCGGCGTTCGACCCCCTCGAGCTGCGTGCGGCAACGCTTGGCGAGCCTGACGCCGCGCTCGAACAGCTTGAGCGCCTCCTCCAGGCCCACGCTCTCGTCTTCGAGCTTCGCGACGACCTCCTCGAGCTCGGCCAGTGCGTGCTCGAACGTTTCCTTCGTCATTGGGTCTCCTCCTCCTCATCGAACAACGACCCCTGCGTCCCGTTGCTGCGGCCCACGACGAGGGAGCGCAGCTGTCCGCGCGCGAGCGTCGTCACGAGCCGCTCGCCCGCGTTCACCGCGGCGGCGTCCCTGACCGGCCGCGGGTCGCCCTCCCGGGCCGTGATCGAGTACCCCCGCTCCAGCACGTTGCGCGGCGACAACGCCGACAGCGCACGCTCCCTCGCCCCGAGTTCCAGCGTCCGCCGCGCGAGCAGCGAGCGCAGGCGCTCTCCCGCGACCGCGAGACGGACCGCCACCAGCTCGCGCCGGCGCGGCGCGCCGAACCGCACCGGCCAGTGGTAGAGGCGGGAGCTGGCGCCGTCGGCGCGCCGGTGCCGGGCCGCCACCAGCGCGCGCAGGAGCTGGGGCAGCGCCTCGAGGCGCCGGAGCTTCTGCTCCAGTTCCCGCAGCCGCGACGGCAGGCGCGCGAGGCCACGGGCGCCTTCGAGCCCCCGCAGCCGCAGCCGCGCGTGTTCCAGCTTGCGGGTGAAGGCCGCCGCGACCTCGCCCTGCGCCGACTCGACCCGGCGCTGCTGCCCCTCGAGGGCCGCGACCACGATCTCCGCCGCCTGGGTCGGCGTGGCGGCGCGCACGTCCGCCACGAAATCCGCGATCGTGAAGTCGACCTCGTGCCCGACGCCGGAGACCACCGGCACGCCGCACGCGGCGATCGCCCGCGCGACGACCTCCTCGTTGAACGCCCACAGGTCCTCGAGCGAGCCGCCGCCGCGCACGACGAGCACGACGTCCACCAGGCCCGAGCGCCCCAGGTAGGCGACGGCGCGGGCTATCTCTCCCTCGGCCCCTTTCCCCTGCACCCGCACCGGGGCGAGCAGCACCGCGAGGTGCTCCCAGCGCGAGAGCACCTTGAGCACGTCGCGCACCGCGGCGCCGCTCGGGGAGGTCACGAGGCCCAGCCGCTGCGGCAGGCCGGGGAGCGGGCGCTTGCGCTCGGCGGCGAACAGCCCCTCCGCTTCCAGCTTGGCCTTCAGCTGCTCGAAGGCAAGCTGCAGCTCCCCGACGCCCTCGGGCTGCAGCTCCTCGACGATCAGCGACAGCGAGCCGCGCTGCGCGTACACCTCGAGGCGGCCCCGTACCAGGACCGCCTGTCCGTCCACCAGCTCGAACCGGAGCCGGTCGGCCCGCTTCGCCCACATCGCGCACGAGAGCTGCCCCTCGGCGTCCTTGATCTGGAAGTACCGGTGGCCCGAACTCGCCACCTTGACCCCCGACAGCTCGCCGCGGACCCACACCTCGCCGAACCCCTGCAGGGCCGCGTTGACCTCGCGGACCAGCTCGCCCACGCCGTATGTGCGTTCGCTCATGTCGTGGCCTCCTCCACGCGACCGACGCCCGCGCCGAGCAGGACGAGCATGAGGTACTGGATGTTGGCGAACCAGAAGTTGTACTCGAACAGACCGGCGATCGAGATCGCCACCACCGAGGCGAGCGAGGCCGCCACCGCGGCTCGGTGCCTCCCCGAGAGGCGCGGCAGCGCGCGCCACGTCACCGTGAAGAACGCCCCCATCAGCCAAAGGTACGCCCCGAGGGCCGGCAGGCCGCGCTCCGCGGCGATCTGCATGATGTTGTTGTGCAGGTGGGGGACGCGCCAGCGTGGGGCGTCGTCGCGCCTGTAGAGCGGATACATCCGCGCCACCATGCCGAGCCCGACTCCGGTAATCGGGTAGTCGCGGATCATCTGGACGCCGGAAAGCGTCATGCAGACACGGTCGTAGTTGGAGGCCTGCTTGAGGTCGAAGACCGAGACGACCCGGTCCAGGACCGAATGCGGGAAGACGAACCAGAGCGCCAGCGCCGCTACCGGGTAGAGCAACAGCAGGCGACGGCGCCAGACCGCCGCGAGCACCAACAGCGCGGCCGCGAGCCCGACCCAGGCGTTGCGCGTGTACGACAGCAGCAGGGCGACCGTCCCGAGCACCGCCGGCGGCAGCAGCAGCCACACGCGCCGGACCGGGTTGAGCAGCAGCTCGGCGAGCACGACCACCACACCCAGCAGCACCCAGCCCGCGAACAACATGTAGTGCGACAGCGGTCCGGTGATGCGGTGTTCGAGGTCGTTGAAGCCGCGTACGTACTGGATGAGCCCCCACACCGCCAGGATCGTGGTCGCGACCGCCAGGCTCGCCACCAGGCGCCGCCACCACACCTCGTCGATGAGGGCGGCCGAGAGCGGCACGAGCAACAGCACCGCGAGACGCGGCAGCATGTCGAAGCTGTCGAGCGGGTCGAGGGAGAACACCGCCGAGGCCAGCGAGGCGACGGCGAACAGAATCAGCGGCGGCACGAGCACCCGGGCGTGGGGACGGCCGCGCAGGTCACCAGCGCGCCAGGCCCGCCACGCCGCGATCCCGCCGATCACCAGCAACGGGTTCGCGATCCCCAGGCGCGTCGAGGTGGCTGCAGCCGCCACGATCGCACCCGCAGCCAGCGCCCGCGCGCGGCCGGGGCGGAGCGGAACTCGGTCCTCCAACGCGCCTCACCCCTCGGCGGGGAGCGCCTCGTCGATCAGCATCACCGGGATGTCGCTGACAATCGGGTACACGCGCCGGCAGCTCGCGCACTTGAGCCCTTCACGGACCTCCGGCGTCTCGTCGCGGAACTTTTCGCGGTAGCGTTCCACCAGCATGGCGCATGTCTCCGGAGCGAGCGGGACCAGCTCCACGTCCGCCTTGCACGCAGGACAGACAAGGATCTCCAACAGCTGCGGATCGACGGGCATGGCAGCCTCCGCAAGCATGCTACCACTCCCGCCCGCCCGACACGTTGGGAGTCGAAAGAAGAGGGAAGAGGGGAAACGAAAGATGGAAAACAGGAAACGGAAGAGGGACCGCGGGAAGTCTCGTCTTTCCTTTCCCTTTCCCTTTTCCCTTTTCCCTTCTTCACCCTTCAGCGCTGACTCTCGGCTACCATGGCGCCGATGCGGGTGCTCCAGCTCGTCGCCGCGGACCGTTGGACCGGCGCCGCCGCCACCGCCCTCCAGCTCGCCGAGGCGCTGCGCGCGGCCGGCCACGAGTGCGTCTTCGCCTATCGCCCGGGGCGCAACCTCGAGGAACGGCTGCGGGACGTCGAGTGGGGCCGGCCGGTTCTCGCCAAGGAGCGGACGCTCGGCGACGTGCGCGCCGCGATCGCTCGGGTGCGGGGCCTGGCCGCCGGCTGCGACGTCGTCCACGCCCACCTTCCCCACGACCACCTGCTCGCGCGCCAGGCCCTCAAGGGCTCGGCCACGCCCCTGGTGCGCGGCGTCCACCACCTCGGCCATCTCCGGCCCGACCCCTACCACCGGTGGCTGTTCCGCGGCGTTGCCGGCCTCGGCCTCGCCAGCTCGGCGATGCTGCCGGCGTGCCGCCGCCTCGCGGCGGTGCGCGGCGCGCCGGCCCGCGTGCTGCCCGTGGCGCTCGAGGACCGATTCCGCCCCGGCGGCGGCGGGAGCGCCACCCGCGAGCGCCTCGGGATCCCCCCGGAAGCCGTCGTCGCGGGCACGATCGGCAAGCTCGACCGCGGCCGCGGCCACGACCTCTTCCTCCACGCCCTGGCCGCTTCCCCCGGGGTCTGGGGGATGGTCATCGGCAAGGGGCCGTACCTCGACGCGCTCCAGACGCTCGCCGGCAGGCTGCGCGTGACCGACCGTCTCGTCTTTCCCGGCTACGTCGAGGCCGGGCTCGAGGAGCTGTACGCCGCCATGGACATCTTCGTGTTCCCCGCTGCCGGCTCCGACCACGCCCACCGAGCGATCGCCGAGGCCGCGGGGTGCGGCGTCCCGTCGCTCGCGGCCGATCTGGCCGGCGTGCGCGACCTCGTCGAGCCGGGCGTTACCGGCGACCTCTACCCCGCGAGCGACGCGGCGGCCCTGGCCGTCCTGATGAGCGCCTGGGCCCGCGACCCGACCCGCCGCGAAGCCGCGTCCGCGGCTGCGGCGGCGCGCGCCCGTAGGCTGTGGACACCCGCGCGCCTCGCCGCTGCCGCCCTCGACCTCTACGGCTCGCTCCGCCGCTGACCCGGCCGCGGCAGCGGTGCGCGGCTCAATCCACGGGGGCGTCGAGCACGGCCTTCGCGGCGGCGAGCAGCTCCTCGAGCTTCTGCAGCTCGCTGACCGGGATCACCGTGGCGACGCGGTCTGTCCACCCCGCCGAAAGCGCGGCAACACCGGGCTGGCCGCGGCCGAACGTCGCGATCTCGAAGCCGCCGTGGGTGCGGTAGCTCGCCTGGTAGTCCTGGAGGCGGGTGACCGCGCGGCCCGACCTCCAGATGGCGTCGACGCCGCGCACCAGGGGTTCGATCTCGTCGTAGTCCACGAGCGCGACGCGCGGGGGCTGATCGCGCCCGCCCGGTCTGATGGCAACGGCGATCCCTCTCTCCTTCGCGCCGGTGGTCGCGTTCGTGTACTCCTGCGCCTCGACGCCGATCTCGGCGCCGGCGGCGCCCGTGATCCCGCCGACGCGCGTGAAGCCGCGGAAGATCACCGCGCCTTCCTCGCTGCGGAACGCTTCCAGCTTCGTCGGCGGCGGAACCGGCTCAGGCATCGGAGCCGGCACCTGTCCCAGCGCCGCGGTCGCCAGCCCCGCGCCCGCCAAGACCGCCATCGCGGCCTTCTTGAGCTTCGTCACCGTGTCCCCTCTCCCCGGCTCGCCGCCGGCTCGTGCGCCCCACAGGCTCCGTCTTCCCCTTCATACGTGCGCGCCGGTACAAACCGTTGGGGCGGGGCACCGTCCGCTTCCCGGACCACGCGCGATGCGCGGCTCGGCCGGGAGCCCCGCCGCGAGCGACGCCGCCGACCCCCGCGCCGCCGCCGGGCGCCCGCGGCGGATGCGGAGCCATCGGGGTCGTCCGCGCTGGAGTCACCGCGCCGACTCCCTCCCCGCCCACCCTGCCGGGCCGTCCGTGGCGCCCGGCGCTGCGACCGGCCGATCCCCCGCTCGGCTGCCGTCCCGCGCCGACCCAGCCCCCCTCACCGGCGGCACCGGCGCCCAGCCGAAAGAGCGCCCGCCGGCGGCCGAACGCGCGGCGACCGGGGCGCCGCGACCGGCCTGGTCATGAGACCACGTCTTCTTTCAGGCCACCCCTCTTGACACGTGTGGAACGCAGGGTTAGAGTCGGCATCGTAAAACATATCGAGCGTTCGTTTTTTTGAAGGGGTAAGGATGAACCGAAAGTACCGAAGGCAGACCCAGCTTTCGCGCGACGGCTCCGCTGGCCGTGTGCCCGAGCGCGTGGAACCGTCGACTCGCGCCTCTCGACTTTCAAACGTCAACTCGAAACTTCTTTTCGGGTCAGGGCGCAGCGCGCCCAGGAGGAGACAACCATGGTGATGCGAAGGCTTCCCAACCACGCCTGGCCGCGGCGAGCCGCCGCGGTCGCGGCCGCCTGCCTGATCGGCCTGCTCTTTGCCGGGCCGGTCGTCGCGCAGATCAGCAACGCGCAGATCGAGCTTCGGGTCGCGGACACCGGCAAGCTGCCGTTGCCCGGCGTGACGGTGAAGCTCACGAACACCGCCACCGGTCTGGAACGGACGCTGCCGACCGACGCCGCCGGCCTCGCGCGCTTCGCCGCGCTGCCGCCGGGCACGTACGCGATCCTCCTCGACCTCGACGGGTTCGCGCCGGTCGCCGAGGAGAACATCGCACTGCGGGTCGGCCAGGTGCTGCGGGTCAACGCCGTGATGCAGCAGGCCACGACCAGGGCCGAGGCCGTCACGGTCACCGGCGAGGTCCCGCTCGTCGACATCGTGAAGACTGACTCCTCGACCAACATCGTCCCGCAGCAGATCCAGTCGCTGCCGGTGCCCGACCGCGACTTCCAGAAGCTGGCGTTCATCGCCCCCGGCGTCGAGCGCGAGCGCGGCGGCTACCGTTTCATCAGCGGCGACCCGGTGATCGGCGCCGGCGGCAACGCGTCGCAGACCACGATCATGGTGGACGGCGTGGACTTCACCGACCCCGCCCTCGGCCTGGCCCGGGTGCAGTTCTCGCAGGACGCGATCAGCGAGTTCCGCGTGATCACCAACCGGTTCGACACCGAGATCGGCGGCTCCGCGGGCGGCGCGCTCTCCGTCGTGACGCGCTCGGGAACCAACAACCTCGTGGGGACCGTGTTCGCGTACTACCGCTCCGACAGGCTGCGCGCGAAGGGAGCGCTCGAAACGGGCGATCTCCCCTTCGACCGCGGGCAGTACGGCTTCACCCTCGGCGGACCGATCGTCAAGGACAAAACCCACTTCTTCCTGTCGGCGGAGTACGTCAAGACCCACGACCTCCCGCTGCTGTTCCGTCCCGGCGGCGCGTTCGCCTCGCAGGCGAAGGACATCCCCCACCCGTGGGACCAGACGATGACGTTCGCCAGCATCGACCACTCGGTTTCCGACAGCCAGCGAGTGACCGCCAAGTTCACCTACGAGCGCTACCGCGAGGACAACTTCCACGTCGGCGGCGTCTCCGACCAGTCGTGGGGCAACCAGCTCAACCGCGACAACTGGAACCTCACCCTGCAGCACACCCTCGCGCCCAGCCCCAATTACCTGAACGAACTCTACCTCCAGGTGGGTGGCCGAAAGTACGGCGAGCCCACGAACTCGAGCGCCGTCGAGGAGTGGTTCTCGTCGGGCAACACGCTCAAGACCGGCACCAACACCACCGGCGACATCATTGGCGACGGCACACAGTGGGAGATCCGCGACACCGCCCACATGTACGGCGACACGCACGAGTGGAAGATGGGGCTCTCCCTCCAGCACGTGAAGGAGGAGTCCAACATCCCCACGTTCACGAACGGCACGTTCGTCTACTACAACGACACGCGTGCACTCCCGATCTCCTACCTCTACGGGGTGGGCTCGGCCGACGTCAACATCAGCACCAACCTCATCGGCGTGTTCCTCCAGGACGACTGGAGGGCGGCGCCCAACCTCACGCTCGAGTACGGATTGCGCTGGGACCTCGACACGAACGGCAACAACCCGGACTTCCGGTCCCCGCTCGTCCCCAACGGCCGCAAGCGCAATTACGACAACTACCAGCCGCGCCTCGGCTTCTCCTGGGACGTTTCGGGTGACGGGCGCAACCTGGTCCGCGGCGGCGTCGGCCGCTTCGTCGGCCGCTTCCTCCTCGTGCCCGCGTTCGCCGAACTGCAGCAGAACGGCGTCACCGGCCGCAAACTGTACACCCGGGTCAACGGGGTGTTCTACTGGCCCCTGTGCCCGTCGCTCGGCATCACGGACCCCAACGTGTGTCACGCGGTGTTCCCGGCGCTCGACCCTGCGAACCCGAGCACGACCGGCATCCCGCAGAAGCTCTCGATCAGCATGCTCGCCCCCGATTATAAGAACCCTTACGCGGACCAGGCCACCCTCGGGTGGACGACGCGGCTGGGCGGCACCGGTTTGTTCTTCGACACCGAAGCGATCTACGTCAAGGGGCACGACGAGATCTTCGTCCGCGACGCCAACTGGTCCGGGAACGCGACCCACACGCGCCCGAACACCAGCTACTCGAACATCAACACCTTCACGAACCTCGGTCACTCCGAGTACAAGGCGCTCGTGCTCAGCCTCAACGGGACGATCAAGGGCGGGCACCTGATCACGGCGTCGGTCACGTTCGCGGACAAGAAGAACCTCTCCGACGACTTCAGCCCCGTGTACACGGCGGGCTACCCCAACGACCCGGCCAACCCCGAGGGCGAGTGGGGACGCAGCCAATCAGACGAGCGCTACCACATCGTCGTGTCCGGCGTGTTCAACCTGGGCTGGGGCCTGACCGCCGCGCCAATCCTCGAGTACGGCTCGGGCCAGCCGTGGACGAAGCGGCTGGGGTACGACTACAACGGCGACAGCTTCCTCGGCGATCGCGCCCCTGGCGTCAAGCGCAACGGTGAGGACGGTCCGGTCTATCGCAGCGTTTCGCTGCGGCTCACGAAGGCCCTCCACCTCGCGAGCGCGGGCCGGCTCGAGGTAATCGCCGAGGCGTTCAACCTCTTCAACACCGTCAATTACGACGTCAACTCGATGAACACCGGCCAGTATCTTTCCGGCCCGACCATCACGAACCCGGCGGCCGCGTACGTGACCAACCCGCTGTTCGGCAAGTACAGCTCGACGCTTCCCGCTCGGGAGGTCCAGCTCGGCTTGAGGTGGTCGTTCTAGAGATCGGGATCCGGGGTCAGGGGTCCGGGGTCCGAGCCCCCACCCTGCCCCCGAAAGAACCGGGGTCAGGGGTCCGGGGTCCGACGTTGGAGCTCCCCAAGGGAAAGAGAGGAACGTGTGTCCATCGAGACAGGGCTGAAGGGGAAAGTGGTCATCGTGACGGGAGCGGCGGCTGGGATCGGGCGGGCGACGGTGCGCCGGTTCGCACAGGAAGGCGCCAAGATCGCAGCGTGGGACGTGAGCGACGGCAACGCCGACGAGGTCAACAAGGAGATCCAGGCGGCGGGCGGCGACGCGATGTTCGCCAGGGTCGATGTCGCCGACGGCGCGGCGGTCGCCGAGACGGCGGCCGCCGTGATCGCCAAATGGGGCCGCATTGACGTGCTGGTCAACAACGCGGGGATCGTGCGCGACGCCCAGCTCGTCAAGGTCAAGGACGGAGCCGTCGTCTCGACGATGACCGACGAGGCGTGGGACGCCGTCATCAACGTGAACTTGAAGGGCGTGTTCATGTGCACGCGCGCCGCCGTCCCGCACATGATCGCGGGCGGAGGCGGCGTGGTGCTGTCGGCGTCCTCGGTCGTCGGCCTGTACGGCAACTTCGGGCAGACCAACTACGCCGCGACAAAGGGTGGCCTGATCACGATGACGAAGACGTGGGCACGGGAGCTGGGCAAGTTCAGGATCAGGGTCAATGCGGTCGCCCCCGGTTTCATCGCCACCGAGATGGTCTCCGCCATGCCCGAGAAGGTGATCGACGCGATGGTCTCTCACACCCCGATGGGGAGGATGGGCAAGCCCGAGGACATCGCCAACGCGTACGTCTGGCTCGCGTCCGACGCGGCGTCGTTCGTCCACGGCGCGGTCATCTCGGTGGACGGCGGGATCGTCCTTGGGACGTGACCAGAGATAGGAAAACGGAAAAGGGAAGAGGTGAAAGGAAGGACGCAGAGACACTGGCCAGGCACCCACGAGGTCAAGCCATGCTGGGCGCCTCGAGGCATCAGCCTTTGTCGTCCCTTTGCCTTTTGACGTTTGACCTCTTACTCGGAAAATCGAGGTGACCATGACCCGATACGCCAACATCGTGGCAACCGGACGCTACCTGCCCGAACGCGAGGTGACCAACGACGAGCTGCGGGCGCGCTTCGATGCTGCGGTGCCCGAGTTCGTTGACAAGATGGAGGCCTCCACCGGGATCAAGAGCCGCTGGTGGGCGCCCGACGACTGGGCGACTTCGGACGTCGCGCTGCCGGCCGCGCGACAGGCGCTCGAACGCGCCGGACGGAAACCCGAGGAGGTGGATCTCATCATCCTCGGCACCGACTCCCCCGACTACATCACCCCTGCCACGTCGGTCGTGCTGCAGCACAAGCTCGGGGCGAAGAACGCCGGCACCTTCGACGTCGGCTGTGCCTGTGCCTCGTTCCCGACCGGGCTCGCGATCGGCGCCGGTATGGTCGCGACCAACCCGGGGCTCAACGTCGTCCTGGTGGTCGGCGCCTACATGATGCACAAGCTGACCGACCCGAACGATCCGATGATCTTCCTTTACGGTGACGGGGCCGGCGCGGCGGTCCTCGAGCCGAGAGACACACCCGGCTTCATATCCTCGGTCAGCCAGGCCGGCGGCGAGTACCACCGTCACTCGGGAATCTACTCCGGCGGCACCTTCGAGCCCGCCACCGTGGAATCGGTCAAGGCGGGGCGCACCACAACCAAGATCCTCGTTCGCTACCCGCCGGAGCTCAACCACGAGGCGTGGCCGCGACTGACCCGGCGGGTGGCGAAGGAGGGCGGCTTCGCCGTCGCAGATATCGATCTCATCATCTTCACCCAGGTGCGCAAGCCTTCGATCGAGCTGGTGATGAACGACCTTGGGCTGCCGATGGAGAAGACCCACACGATCATGGAGCGGTTCGGCTACACCGGATCCGCCTGCATCCCCATGGCGCTCGACGACGCCCGGGAACAGGGCAAGCTCCACCCTGGCGATCTGGCCGTGTTCATCGCCTCTGGAGTGGGCTACAACCTGGCAGGGGCGGCGTTCCGAATGTCGTAGTACAAGGGGCGGCGTTGATCTCGCATATTTACGCTTAATCCTTCACCCAGAGAACCGAGGTGATCATGGCCAGAATCGCAAACATCGTAGCAACCGGGCACTACCTGCCCGAACGCGAGGTGACCAACGACGAGCTGCGGGCGCGCTTCGACGCCGCGGCGCCCGAGTTCGTGGACAAGATGGAAGCCTCCAGCGGGATCACGAGCCGTTGGTGGGCCCCCGACGACTGGGCAACCTCCGACATCGCGTTGCCGGCCGCGCGGCAGGCGCTCGAACGCGCCGGACGGAAGCCCGAGGAGGTGGACCTCATCATCCTGGGAACCGACTCCCCCGATTACATCAGCCCGGCGACCTCGGTGGTACTGCAGCACAAGCTGGGCGCCAAGAACGCCGGCACCTTCGACGTCGGCTGCGCGTGCGCCTCGTTCCCGACCGGGCTCGCGATCGGGGCCGGCATGGTCGCCACCAACCCGGGGCTCAACGTCGTGCTGGTGGTCGGCGTCTACATGATGCACAAGCTGACCGACCCGAACGACCCGATGATCTTCTTCTACGGCGACGGCGCCGGCGCCGCGGTGCTCGAACCGCGCGAAACGCCGGGTTTCGTGTCCTCCGCGTCACAGGCCGGCGGCGAGTACCACCGCCACTGGGGGATCTACTCGGGCGGCACCTTCGAGCCGGCGACCGTCGAGTCGGTCAACGCCGGCCGCACCACGGTGAAGATCCTCGATCGCTACCCGCCGGAGATCAACCACGAGGGGTGGCCGCGCCTGGTCCGGCGGGTCGCCAAGGAGGGCGGCTTCGCCGTCGCGGACATCGACTTCATCATCTTCACCCAGGTGCGCAAGCCTTCGATCGAGCTGGTCATGGCCGACCTCGGCTTGCCGATGGCGAAGACCCACACGATCATGGAGCGGTGGGGGTACACCGGCTCGGCCTGCATCCCGATGGCGCTCGACGACGCCATCGCGAAGGGTAAGATCCGTTCGCAGCGACCTCGTCGTGATGATCGGCTCAGGCGTCGGGTACAACCAGGCGGGGGCTGCGTTCAGGATGCCGTGAGGACGGGGCAGAGCAAGGGCGTGGTCAGTGGTCCGTGGTCCGTGGTCAGAGGGACCGGAAGCAGCGCACGGCGGAGGGGAGTCATGAGCATCCGCAGCATCGCGCTTGTCGTCATCCTCGCCATCGTCGGGGGAGCGGCGGTTTGGGTCGGGTGGATGGTCAGGTACCGGCCGCTCACCGTCTTCGCCTGGCAAACGCGGGCCGCGCTGCGCACGGCGGGGCTGCGGAAAGTGCAGGTTCTCGCCCCGGCCGGCGAGCAGACCGTGTTCGTCGGCGGTCATGGGCCCGTGGTGATGCTCCTGCACGGCGCCGGCGACAACGCGGGCACCTGGTTCAAGGTCGCTCCGGAGCTGGCGCGGACGCACACCGTCATCGTCCCCGATCTCGCCGGCCACGGGGGCAGCGGCGCCGCGCTCGGGCCCGATCGAGCTCTCCGCCGTGCTCGACGGCGTCACGGCGGACCTCGACGCGCTCGCCCCGGGCCGAAGGTGGTCATCGTCGGCAACTCTCTCGGCGCCTGGATCGCGATGCTGGTCGCCCAGCGGGACCCGGACCGCGTCGCAATGGCCGTCTGCGTCGACGGCGGCGCGATCCGGGGGAGCAACCTGAGCGCGCGCGTGCTGCCGCAAAACCGCCGCGAGGCGCGAGAGTCGGTCGCGCAAACGCGCGACCCGGCAAGCCCCCCCGTTCCCGCCTTCGTGCTCGACGACATCGTGCGCCAGGCGCGCGAGGGCGCGCTCGCCCGCTTTGCCGCAACCGCCGCCACGATGGGAGGGTTCGTCCTTGACGACGCCCAGCTGCGAGCGATGCGCGTGCCGGTCCGTCTGATCTGGGGCGCCTCGGACCGCCTGGTGCCGCTCGACTACGCCCGCCGGATGCAGGCCGCTCTCCCCGACGCCACTCTGGTCACCCTCGACCGCTGCGGCCACGTCCCCCAGGTCGAGTGCCCCGACCGGCTTCTCGCCGCACTCCATCAGGTCTTGGGAGCCAAACCTTGATGCCGCGCCGTGGCGACCCGCTCCGCCCATCGCCGCCGCGGGACGCCCGCCGGGTGTTGGGGTCCGCACTCGGTTGTAAGTGGACCGAAGACGCCGAGGGGACCCCTGGACCGGCGTGGCGGACCACGGGCCACGGACCACGGACCACGGGGCGGTTGGGAGGGCGGGATGTTGCACGGTGACGTCCTCGGCGAGCGGGCGCGACTGACGCCGGAGAAGACCGCGCTGGTGGTCGTCTCCACCGGCGAGCGCTTCACCTACGGCCAGCTCGACGCCCGCGCGGCCGGTTGCGCCGTCGCCTGGCGGAATCGGCTCGGCCTGACCAAAGGCGAGCGCATCGGCCTCCTCGCCCACAACCGAGTCGAGTTCCTGGACAACTTCTTCGCGGCCGGCAAGAGCGGCGTGATCATCGTGCCTCTCGGCACGCGGCTGACGGCCCACGAGCTGGCCTACATGGTGCGCGACTCCGGGATGCGCGCCCTCGTCTACGACGGCGCGTTCGCTCCCGTCGTCCGCGAGCTCAAGGGGATGGTCGAACTCGACCGCTGGGTCGCCCTCGACGACCCCGTCGATCCGGCGAGACCTCCGGTACTCCGATCTCCTGTCTCGGACCACGGACCACGGGCCACGGACCACGGTCTCCCCCGAGGACACCTACTGCCTCCTCTACACCAGCGGCACGACCGGCAAGCCCAAGGGGGTCATGCTCCCCCATCGGATGATCGCGTGGAACGCCTACAACACAGCGATCTCGTGGCAGCTCCGCGAAGACGACGTCTCCCCGATCTTCACCCCCCTGTACCACGCCGGCGGCCTGGGCGCGTTTCTTCTGCCGATCTTCGCCATCGGCGGGACGATCGTGTTGCACGCCGGCTTCGATCCCACCGAGATCTGCCACATCATCGAGAGTGAACGTTGCACCGTCGTCCTCGGCGTCCCGACGATCTGGAAGCTGTTGATGGAGACGCCCGAGTTCGCCTGCCTTGACCTCTCGCACGTGCGATGGCTGGCCTCGGGCGGTGCGCCGCTGCCTCTCTACATTATCGAGGCGTTCCAGCAACGCGGGGTCGTCTTTCGCCAGGGGTACGGCCTCACCGAGGTGGGGGTCAACTGCTTCGCCATGTCGAACGAGGACTCGGTGCGGAAGAAGGGCTCGATTGGGCGTCCCCTGATGTTCACCCAAGCCAACCTGGTCGATGCCGAGGGTGGCGAGGCTCCTGTCGGCGAGGTTGGCGAGCTCCTCCTGAGAGGACCCCACGTCTGCACCGGGTACTGGAACAACGCGGAGGCTACCGCGGCCGGTCTCGACCCCGATGGCTGGTTCCACACCGGGGACCTGGCGCGACGCGACGAGGACGGGTTCTTCACCATCGCAGGCCGGAGAAAGGACATGTTCATCTCGGGCGGCGTCAACGTCTACCCAGCCGAGATCGAAGGTGAGTTGTTGCTCCACCCGGGGGTCAAGGATGCGGCGGTGATCGGGGTCCCCCATCCGACGTGGGGCGAGGTCGGGGTCGCGTTCGTGGTGCCGCGCGCCGAGCCTGGGCCGAGCGCCTCCGAGCTCGCGGCCTTTCTCGAAGCCCGCATGGCAAAGTACAAGATCCCGAGAGAGTTCATTTCGACGGACTCCCTTCCCCGAACGGCCTACGGCAAGGTGGTCAAGGGGGAGCTGCAGGACGCGTTACGCTCGCCTACAGGGAGCGGGCCACACGACGCCGGGAGAAGGCAAGGGGTGAACGTGGACCAGAAAGGCGTGTTGGCGCACCGGCTGGACGGCGACGGCGAGCCGCTGTTGTTGCTCAACGGCGGGATGATGAGCATCTCGTCGTGGGACCCGTTCATTGACCGGTTCGTCGAACGGTACCGGGTCGTCCGCTGTGACTTCCGCGGCCAGCTGCGCTCGAACGAGCCGCCGCATCGGACCCTCGACGGGCACGTCGCCGACGTGATCGCGCTCCTCGACGCCCTCGAGATCGAGCACATTCGGGTGATCGGGGCCTCCTTCGGGGCCGAGGTCGGGTTGCTCCTCGCCGCGACGCACCCCACCAGGGTCGCTTCAATGGTGGTCGCCACCGCCACGGACGTCGCCACCCCACTCATGCGCGACGGCGGCGCGGAGTTGGGTCGCGCCTGCCGCGACGCCGCCGCCGGTCGAGCCGCCGTTTCCGTGGGCGAGATCCTGGTGCCATATTTCTACTCACCGGAGTACATCGCCGCGCATCACGACGAGCTGGCGGCCCGGTCCGCTCAGATCGCGCTGCTGCCGCCGTGGTGGTTCGCGGCGGCCGCCGAGTTGCTCACGTCGATCGAGGACATCGACCTGCGGCCCGTGCTCGGGAAGATCACGTGCCCGGTCCTCGTGTTGGCGGCGGGCGCCGACCTCGTCATGCCCATCGACCATGCGCGGGCGCTCGCGGAGGCGATCCCGGGCGCGCGGCTCGAGGTCGTTCCCGACAGCGGCCACGTGCTCGTGGTCGAGCAGCCGGAGCGGTTCGTCCAATCGTGTCTCGATTTTCTTGCACCGGTGTCACGCTATGATGGGCGGGTCGACCGTGCGCCGCAGCGAATCGGCGCGGCCACGATCCGCCGGGAGGACAGCATGAGGAAACCCGTCTATGTCGCCGCCTACCACCAGTCGAAGTTCGGCAAGCTCATGGGCATGCAGCCGCCGGAGATCATCGCGAACGCGGTCAGGGAGGTGTGCGCCGAGATCAAGGCCGACCCCGCCGCCATGGACGTGGGCTCGGTCGGCGCCGTCTGCAACGTCTCCCTCAACAAGCAGGGGCTGCTCTCCGGGCTGATGGCGATGGTGCCGGGCCTCGCCGCCAAGCCGATCGACGCGGTCGAGAACGCGTGCGCCACCGGCGGGCAGGCGATCCTCTCGGTGATCCACAAGCTCCTCGTCGGCGACGGGGAGGTCGGGATCGCGGTCGGGTTCGAGAAGATGCGCGACGCCGACGGCAAGATGGACGGCAAGCTCATCGGCGAGGTGCTGGGGTACTTCTCGCACCCCGACGAGCGCGCGGGGAAGGTGTTCATCTTCCCGCACCTGTTCGCCGAGGTCATGGACCTCTACATGAAGACCTATGGCGTCACGGAGGCGCAGCTGGCGCAGATCGCCGTCAACGAGTACGGCAACGCCAAGTACAACCCGTACGCGCAGATGCAGAAGGTACAAATCACCCTCGAGCAGGCGATGAAGATCGAGGGGATCAACCGCTACGTCGTCGAGGGGTTGCCGCTGAAGACCTACGACTGCTCGCAGATCACCGACGGCTACGCCGCGATGATCGTCGCCACGGAAGAGGGCCTCAAGCGGCTGGGCGTGGCCAAGGCCGACGTGGTGGAGATTTCCGGTTACGCGCAGGCGACCGACCCGCTCAAGAAAGAGGGCCGCGACGTCCTCCGTCCCGCCGCCGCCTACGCCGCGATGAGCAAGGCGTACGCGATGGCCGGAGTCACGCCGGCCGACGTCAACGTCGCCGAGGTGCACGACTGCTTCACGGTGATGGCCGCGATCGCGGCCGAGGTGCTCGGCAAGGCGCCGGCCGGCAAGGGCGCGCAGTACTGGGTCGACGGCAAGGCCGCGGTCGGCGGCGAGTGCGGCATCAACACCTCAGGCGGCCTGATCGCCAAGGGACACCCGATCGGCGCCACCGGCGTGGCGATGATCGGCTGGTCGGCGTGGCAGCTCCTCGGCAAGGTCCCGCCCGAGCTCCAGGTGAAGAACGCCAAGGTCGCCGCGACGTTCAACATCGGCGGCCCGATCTGCGCGTCGGTCTGCACGGTTCTCAAGCGCGCTTAGCGAGCTCGACGAGACGGTGTAAGGGCGGGGCCTGCCCCCCCCCGCGGTCGGCGACGACGGTCGCGTCTCGCTGCGCGGGCGCCCGCAAGGGGCGCCCCTGCACGCGTTCCGAAGTGGAGGAGCGAATGGCCGAGCAGATCGTCCCGAGCCGCGAGGGGTTCATCACGGCCGACGGGCACTCGATCCACTACGAGTACTTCGGCGACGGCAGCCGCGAGGCCGTGTGTCTCCTCAACGGCCTCGCCATGCACACCAAGGCGTGGTACCCGTTCCTGCCGCTGTTGCTGCCCGAGTTCGACGTCCTGCTCTACGACTACCCCGGCCAGGGTGAATCGTCCGCCCTCGACGAGCCGTACTCGATCACTCGCATCGCCTCCTACCTTACGATGGTCATGGACGCGCTCGGCATCGAGCGGATCCACTCGACGGGAATCTCCTACGGCGGGTTCGTCGCGATCGAGCACGCCCGCCAGTTCTATCGCCGGCTGCACACGTTGACGCTCTCGGGGATCATCCTCTCGCGGGAGGAGCTGTTCGAGATGTACGAGGCTCTTTCGCTGCGCTTCTACAGCCTCGGCCCCAGTGGTTTCGGCCTGTACACCCACTACCTGTACGAGAAGATCTTCGGAGAGCCGTTCGTCCGGCGGATCGGGCGCGACGCGCTCGAGCCCATGCGGCAGCGCTTCGAGGACCGGTACAGGAACAGCATCCACTCCCTGGTCCGCCTGACCGAAGCGCAGGAGGAGTACTTCGGCGAGCTCGACAACCGCATGCCGCAATACCGCGCGGTGACCACCCCGACGCTCGTCATGCCCGGCGAGCAGGACCGGGCGATCCCGCTGTGGGCGCAACGAAAGATGCTCGACATCTTCCCGGACTCGCGCTGGCTCCCGATCCCGGAGTGCGGGCACGTCGCGTATCTCGAGCAGCCGGCGCTGTTCTTCGGCAACCTGAACGCGTTCATGCGCGCGAAGAGTGTGGGGTTCGACGCGCCGGCATAGTGCACGGCGCTCGAGCCCACGTCCGCAGGAATGACGGAATCGACGCCAACCGCCCGACGGGACCACGGCGGGGAAAAGGCCTCAGGGGACTCGCCTGTCCCCGTCGAAAGAGCTATTCTTACCCTGGTTGTGAAAGGAATCGCACGGTGGAAGGTTTGAGCCTCGATCGCAGCGGGCACCGACCAGTGGAGGTATGAGCATGAGTGTTTTGGTGTATGTGGCACTTTGCGCGGGCGCCGCGGTCTTCGCCGTGGCTGCCGCAGCCAGAGCGTGGATGTACGCGCGGGCCCCGATCCACCTGCGCTGGGAACTCTACCCGGTGCCCCACGAAGACCCTGCGAAGGTGACGCACGGGGGGTCCTACTTCGAGGACAAGGACTGGTGGACCCGCAAGCGCCACTACAACCTGGCGGGAGAGCTTCGGGTCATGGTCCCGGAGATGCTCTTCCTCAACGCCCTCCGCGAATTCAACCGCAAGCTCTGGTACCGCTCGTTCCCCTTCCACTTCGGGCTCTACCTTCTGGCGGGAACGTGCGGCCTCGTGTTTGTCGCGGCGGTCGCGGGCCTCGCGGCCCCTGCCCTCATGGCGGGGCCACTGGGAACCATCGTCCAATGGGTCTACACGGTGTCGGGGGTTGCCGGCATGGCGCTGGCCATGGTCGGCGCCGTGGGACTGCTGCACCGGCGGCTCACCGACGCCGACCTGAAGACCTACACCACCGCGGGAGACGTCTTCAACCTGCTCTTCTTCATCGTCGCCTTCGGCGTCCTGACGGCGGGGATCCTGCTGAGGTCGCCCGGGGACCCGAGCGTGGCGGCCCTCATCCGGGGGCTCCTGACTTTCGACCGGACGCTCCAGGTGCCGGCCCTGCTCGCGGCCGGCATCGTGCTCTGCGCGCTCCTGGCCGCGTACATCCCTCTGACCCACATGTCGCACTTCGTGGGCAAGTATTTCACCTACCACGACGTGCGGTGGAACGACCAGGTCAACCTCCGAGGCAGCGCGATCGAGGCGAAGCTCGCCGAGTACCTGACCTACAGGCCCAACTGGTCCGCGGCCCACGTGGGCGCCGACGGCAAGAGGACCTGGGCGGACATCGCCACCACCAACCCCTGGGAAGGGGCCAAGAAATGAAGGACAGGATCAAGCTCACCGACATGTCGCGCCGGGACAGGAAACCCCTGGCGCACCTCGAAAACCAGGACCTCATGCCCCTTCCCTACCCTCTCGACTCGCCCGAGAAGGACCACGCCTGGGCGGTCCTCTCGGAGAAGGTCATGGGCGCGGTGGAGTGCGGGCTCGACGATACCTGCGCCATCAACATTCCCCAGCCCAAGACCAAGGCGGAGGAAGACGAGCTGGTCCGGAAGTTCCTGGCGGGGTTGGACAAGCTATTCACCAGGGAGAACAACTGGACGTTCCTCCAGCCGCTGGTCCTCTCCATGGAGCACTGCGCCAAGTGCCAGACCTGCTCCGATGCCTGCCACATCTTCGAGGCCAGCGGCGGCAACGAGCTCTACCGCCCGACCTTCCGGTCCGAGCTCGTTCGCCGGCTCTACTTCAAGAGCGTCAAGCACGGCGGCGCGCTCTCGGCCTGGCAGCACGGCGACATCGAGATCAACTGGCCGTTGGTCGCGCGCCTCGCCGAGCTGGCCTACCGGTGCAACCTTTGCCGGCGGTGCGCCCAGACCTGCCCGATCGGCGCCGACAACGGCCTCGTCGCCCACGAGCTCCGCAAGCTCTTCAGCCAGGAGCTTGGCATCAACGCCAAGGAGTGCCACGACAACGGCTCCGTTCTCCAGCTCAAGGTGGGGTCCTCGACGGGCATGAGCTCGCTCGTGGTGAAGGACAACATCGAGTTCATCGACGAGGACATGATGGACAGGACGGGGATCAAGGTCGAGACCCCGTGGGACGTGGAGGGCGCCGACGTCCTCCTCATCCACAACGCGGGCGAGATCCTGGCCTGGCCCGAGAACCCCGGCGCCTTCGCCTTGATCCTGAGCGCGGCGGGGATCAAGTGGACGCTCTCCTCAGAGCTGGCGGGCTACGACTCGATCAACTACGGACTCTGGTACGACGACGCCCAGTTCGCCAGGGTGGCGATCAAGCACGCCCAGGCGGCCAAGAAACTCGGCGTGAAGAAGATCGTGCTCGGCGAGTGCGGCCACGCGCACAAGGCGCTCTCGGTCATCGCCGACCGCGTCCTCACCGGCGACCTGAACATCCCGCGCGAAAGCTCGATGACGCTCCTGCGGGACATCGTCATGAACGGCCGCCTCGAGCTCGACCCCAGCCGGAACGACTTCCCGGTCACGCTGCACGACCCCTGCAACCTGGTCCGGCTCATGGGCGTGGTGGAGCCGCAGCGCGAGATCGTCCGCAAGATCTGCCCGCAGTTCCGCGAGATGGAGCCCCACGGCGTGGACAACTACTGCTGCGGCGGCGGCTCGGGCTTTGCCATCATGAGCGGCAACAACTTCCAGGACTGGCGTTTCCACGTCTCGGGCCGGAAGAAGATGGAGCAGGTCTTCAACGCGTTCTCGGAGTGCATGGACCCGTCCGTCAACAAGTACATTTGCGCCCCGTGCAGCAACTGCAAGGGGCAGTTCCGCGACATGCTCGCCTACTACGACCTGTGGAACAAGAACCGGATCCTGTACGGCGGGCTCGTGGAGCTCATCGTGAACTGCATGGTGGACGCCAAGCCCGGCTTCATCGACTGGGAGTGGCACTGAGAGGGGGTCCCTGATGAGCAAGACGATCCTGGTGGTGGACGACGAGCCGGACGTGGTGACCTACCTCAGCACGGTCCTCAAAGACGCGGGCTACGACACGCTGGAAGCCGCCAACGGGGATGAGGCCATGGGGCAGATCAGGAAGGGCCACCCCGATCTCATCACGCTGGATATCACCATGCCCGAGATGACCGGCGTGAAGACCTACCGGCAGCTCAAAGAAGACGAGGCGCTCAGGAGGGTTCCGGTCATCATCGTCACAGGCGTCACCCACGACTTCAAGCAGTTCATCTCGTCCCGTGCCCAGGTCCCGGCCCCCGAAGGCTACTTGGAAAAACCCGTGAAACCCGAGGACCTGCTCGCCGAGGTCAAGCGCCTCGTGGGAGACGCCGAACCCGCACTCAAACCGGCCTAATCCCCGCTGCGGGCAAGGGAGACGCGCCGCTGCGGGCGGAGAAACCCCGCGAGCGCCACGCCTCTGCCGCCGTCAGGACCTGGACTTGAGCAGGCGCAACGCCTCTGCGAGGGCCTCGGGATCGGCAGTGCGGGCTAGCCGTTCGACTTCGCTCCGCAGGTCCATCGGCGACGGCACGCCCTCCTCGCCTTCGGGCAACTCGACGCCCGCCGCCGCCGCCACGGCCCGGACGAAGCTCTCGGCGGTCACCGGCTTCTCCAGGTAGGTGGCAGGGCCCGACATCGTGCTCTGCGCCAGGGAGGCGGCGGCGTCCAGATCGCCCTTGACTCTCTCGTCCTTCGCGTGGCCCGTTACGAAGAGCACGGGGATCTTGGACCATACGGGGTTCTTGTGCAGCTCGTGGAAGAGGACGATGCCCGACTTCCCCGGCATGACCATGTCGAGGGAAATGCAATCGGGGGGCGAGACCCGGACCTTTTCGAGAGCCTCGTCGACGCTGTGGGCCGAGTCGGTCTGAAACCCGGCGTCCTCGAGCGCCATGGTCAGGAACGTGACAACGTCTTCCTCGTCATCCACCACCAGAACGCGCCTCTCACTGGGTCTCGCCACGGGATGCCCCTTCCTTCTGACCCTCGCTCACAGCCGCGCCGACCGCCGTCACGACGGGGAGCCGCTCGCGCGGCAAGACGATGCGGAATCTGGTGCCCTTGCCCGGGTCGGATTCTACCAGGATCTTGCCGCCGTGCTCTTGCACGATCTTCCGCGTGGTCAAGAGCCCGACCCCAGTGCCTCCCGCTCCCTTGGTGGTGAAGAACGTCGTGAAGATCCTCTTCTTGACCTCGTAGTCCATGCCGCAGCCGTTGTCCGCCACCTCGTACACCAGCGCCCCATCCGCCTCTGAGGTCGTGAGCACCACCTCGCGATCCTTCTTCTCGCTCGCCAGACAGGCATCGACCGCGTTGGAGACGAGGTTGGTGAGACACGCGTGGATCCCCTCGGCGTCCAGGGCGGCCGGCGCCAGTCCCTCCTCGAGCACGCCCTCGAGGACGACACCCGCCTGGCGGGCCATCCCCGCGTAAAGGTCGAGGACCTCGTGAGCAGGGGCGTTCGGATCGACGACCTTCACGCACGGCGGCCGGCCCTTGGAGAAGCTCAGCAGGTTCTTCACCAGCGACGAGATCTTCTCGACATTGCGCTTGAGCATCTGGACGCCGCGATCGACCCGGTCGATCTGGCCCTTGCGCATCCCCGATTCCATGACGTAGATGCCGCCCTCCACGCCCATGAGGATGTTCTTGATCCCGTGCGCCAACCCCGCCACGGTCTGGCCGACCGCCGCCATCCGCTCGGCCTCGATCTTCTCGTGCTCCAGCGTTCGCAGGTGCGTGACATCGGTGGCGATCTCGATGACGAAATTCACCTTCCCGTTCGGCGAGCCCCCCTCGCGGGAGAGTGGTGACGCCGTCACGATGTAGTGCGCCGCCTCCCCGTTCGCGGTGACCCCGACCTGCTCGGCCGTGTGCTCCTGCCCGTCCTCGAATACCAGAAGGGCGGGGCACTTCCGGCAGGGCCGGTCGCGCCGTTTGTAGGCCTCGTAGCACTTCTTACCGGGGACCTTCCCGAAGGTCTCGCGCATGCGGCGGTTGGCGCGGATCACCTCCAGGTCGCGGTCGAGGACCGTCACGTAGCATGGCACCCCCTCGAAGAGAATGTCGTTCTCGCGCTGCAGGATGCTGGCCTCGTTGACTTTCGAAGCCATCCACAGGAGGTACGGTCCGCCCCCGCCCCCGGGTTGCCCCAGGGGCGCGACCCGTACGATGAACTGTGAGATGGTATCGCGTGCGACGGTCAGGAGTTCGTCGCACAGCCTGGCCTTGCCGTCGGCGAAGGCAAGCGACACCTGACACTGCTCGCACTGCGTTTGGCGCCCCTTCATGAGCTCGAAGCAGCGCTTGCCTTCCCACTCGCCGAAGAGCCGGGCGAAGGCCGCGTTCGCCTCCACGATCCGGAACTCCGCGTCCAGCGCCACCATCATGACCGGCGCCAGGTCGAAGAGGCGATCGCTCAGAAGCCTTCGAACCTCATCCTGTTCCGCTTCGGGTTTCATCGCGCTCCAAGAGCCTCCGTAAGGTGGCGAGCAACGTGGGCACCGTGATTGGCTTCTCCAGGTACCCGTCGGGGGGAGGCAGCCGTCCCGACTCCAACTCGTCCAGGCCCATCTTCGAGAAATCGTCCTTCCGCGCGTAGCCGCTGATGATGACCACGGGGATTCGCTTCGTCGCCTCGCCCTCGCGCATCGCCCTGTAGAGGGAGAGGCCGGTGTGGCCGGGCATCATCACGTCCAGCAGGACCAGGTCCGGTCGCTCGGCAGCAATCCACGCGAGGGCGCCCTCCGTGTCCGCCAGCCCCGCCGCCTTGAACCCCGCGTCCTCGAGGGCCATGGACAGGTACTCCACGATGTCGCGCTCATCGTCAATGATGAGGATCTTTGCTGGTCCACTCTGAGCTTTCGGGCGGTCGCTCATGTCCGGTCACCGCCTCTCCGGGCGTCTTGGGCCTGCCAGGGGCCGGGAATCCTCCCCGATGCCCGAGACGCGCGCGGCGGAAATGAGCGGGTCAAAGACCCCTCGATGCCGTTCGAGGAGGGGGCCGGAAGCGGAGGAGGGACGACGACGTGCCACGAAGGGCATACTACCACCGGTCACCCGGCGAAGCGGAGTGCACGCGGGCGCCGGTTACGCGCGCTCGAAGTCGATGAAGCCGCGCTCGACGTCGGTATGCACGAGGCGGACCCGCATCCTGTGCCCGACATCCGCCCCGTCGAAGCCGCGCATCACGCGCCCCTCGACCGGAGGTTGGAACACACGCACCCACGTTCCCTTCTCGGAGGCGCCCGTCACGATGCCGTCGAACTCCTGGCCGATCTTCCCCGCCAGGAGCATTGCGGCGGCCGACTTGGCCACCTGGCGCTCGACCTTGTTGGCGGCGTCCTCCTGCTGCGTGCAGTGCGTCGCCAGCTCCGCGAGCTCCGGGTCGGCGTAGGGCGTCGGCGCGCCGGCGAGCGCGGCCTTGAGCAGGCGCTGCGTGATGAGGTCGGGGAAGCGCCGGTTGGGCGCGGTGGCGTGCGTGTAGTCCTTGACGGCGAGGCCGAAGTGGCCGGGCGCGACCTGCCCCGGCCGCTCGACGACGTACTCGCCGGCGCCCAGCAGCTTGATCACCGTGAGCGAGAGGTCGGGAAAGCGCAGCGGGTCGGCGGCCCGCCGCCTGGCGAGGAATCCGGCCAGCGCCCTGGCGTCGGGTTGCGCGGGCAGCGCCTCACCGAAGTGGCCCGCCACTTCCACGATGCGCTCCCAGCGCTTGGGCGTGCGCACGACCCGGCGCAGCGACGGCAGCTCCTTCGCCGCGAGGAACCGCGCGGTCACGCCGTTGGCCGCGATCATCAGGTCCTCGATCAACTCCTTCGCGCGATTGCGCTCATCGGGGCGCAGGTCAGTGATCTCGCCCGCATCGAACACCGGGCGCGCCTCGATGGTCTGCAGGTCGAGGGCGCCGTGCTCGTGCCGCGACTCGCGCAAGCGCTGCGCGACATCGTCCTGCATCCGCAGGTTGACCTCGAGGCCCGGCGCCGCAGCGAGCGCCGGCGGAACCGGGCCGGTCCCCTCCAGCCACGCCGCCACCGCGTCGTACGCTAGCTTGGCGTGGTTCGTGACCACCGCCCGGTACACGTCCGAACCCGTGATCGAGCCGTCGGCTCCCACCGTGATCTCGACCACGACCGCAGGGCGGTCCTGGCGGTCGGCGAGCGAGGTGAGGTCGGTCGAGAGCTTCTCCGGCAGCATGGGAAAGATTTCCGCCGCCGTGTACACCGAGGTCGTGTTCGTGCGGGCATGGACGTCCACCGGCGACCCCTTGCCGACCAGGGCATCCACGTCGGCGACCGCGACCAGGATCTGCGCCGCCCCGCCGTCCGTCCGGCGCGCGACCGAGAGCTGGTCGAGGTCCATCGAGTCGTCGTTGTCGATCGAGCACCAGGGAAGAGCCCGCAGGTCGCGCGTCCCGTTGCTCCGAGGCGCCGCCGCCTGGAGGCCCGCGACCTGGGCGAGCACCGCCGGGGAGAAGTCCGGCTCGAGTCCGCGCTCGATCATGGCGCGGTGGGCGATGCGTTGCAGGGTGGCGCGCTGGCGTCCGTCGTTCGAGTGCATGGCAGCACTCTACCGCAGCTCCGCCCTCCGGGCGGTGAACCGTGGGTGGCGCCGAGAGGCTACAATTGGCCGCCCGCCGCACCGGTGCTCGACTCCGGGGCATCTTGCGGGCACGGCCCTTTCACCTGACCATGAGGAGGTCTGTATGTGCGGCATCTTTGGCATCGTCTGCGCGTCCGAGCGTCCCCTGGGCGAGACCCTGACCGCGGCCGCGAAGCGGCTCGCCTACCGCGGCTACGACTCGGTCGGCGCCGCGACGGTGGAGGCCAGCGGCCGCATCGACCTGCGCAAGGACGTCGGCCGGGTGCAGGAGGTGGCCGACAAGCTGCGCTTTGCCGAGCTGACCGGCCTGCGCGGCATCACCCAGCTGCGCTGGGCGACGTTCGGCGCCCCCTCGATCCCGAACGCCCAGCCGCACCTCGACTCCGAGGGGACGATGGTCGGCGCCCACAACGGCAATGTGGTCAACAACGCGGAGCTGCGCCGCCAGTTCATCGCCGAAGGGATGACCGTGCGCGGCACCAACGACGGCGAATCGTGCGTCCACGCCGTCGAGCGCCACGTCAAACGCGGCCTCGCGCTCCCCGAGGCGGTCCGTGCCGCCTATAACGACCTCGCCGGCGACTTCGCGTTCGTCGTCACCGACCGCGAGCACAACCGGTTGGTCGCGGTGAAGAAGGGCTCGGGCCTCGTCGTCGGGATCGGCCCCGACTTCACCTGCTGCTCCTCCGACCTGCCCTCGATCCTGCCGCTCACCCGCACCGTCATCCCGGTCGAGGACGGCGAGTTCGCCGTGCTCGAGCCCGGCCGCGTGCGCCTGTTCAACGTCTCCGACTCGAGCGAGGTGATCCGGCCGCCGAAGCAGGCGAGCGAGGGGATGGGCTCGCCCGAGAAGGGCGGCTACGACCACTTCATGCTCAAGGAGATCCACGAGCAGCCCGACACCGCGCGGGCGCTCCTCCACCTGCTCGAGGCCTCCGAGCACCTGCCGCGCATGGTGGACGTGCTGCGCCACGCACAGCGGGTGTTCCTGGTGGGCTCGGGCTCGTCGTACCACGCCTGCGTGCTCGGTTCCACCTTCTGGTCGCGCCTCGCCGGCACGCTCGCGGTCCCGGTGCTGCCGCAGCAGTTCCAGGAGCAGTTCGGCGCCGCGCTGCGTCCGGGCGACGTGGCGCTCTACGTCTCCCAGAGCGGCGAGACCAAGGACGTGCTCAACGCCATCAACTTCGCGACGCCGAAGGGGGTCGTGCCGCTCGGCCTCGTCAACGTCCTCGCCTCGACGATGACCCGCAAGGTGCAGGTCTACCTGCCGCTGGCGTGCGGTTGGGAGATTTCGGTCCCCGCCACCAAGACGTACACCAACCAGGTGATCGCTCTGATTGCGCTCGCCGCCGCCGTCGGCGGCCACCCCGTCGAGGAGCTGGACGCCGCGCCGGCCTGGATCGAGCGCGCGATCGCCAAGACCGACGCTCCGATGGCGAAGCTCGCCCGCCAGTTCGCTGGTTGCGACCGGCTCTTCATCCTCGGGTACGGCCTCGGCCACGCCATCGCCCTCGAGGGCGCGCTCAAGTGCAAGGAGGTCACCGGGCTGCCGTGCGAGGGGCTGTATTCCTCGGAGTTCAAGCACGGGCCGCTCGCGATGGTCGAGCGCGGCACCCCGGTGTTCTTCACCGCCCCGCCCTCCGGCGCCGAGATGCTCACCAACCACGTCACCGAGGTGACGTGCCGCGCCGGCCACGCCGTCGTGCTGGCGGCCCCGAACCCGCAGCTCGAGGCCGAGGCCTCGCAGTTCATCCCGCTGCCGGCCGGCTCCGACCTCGAGTATGCGGTCGCCGGCGCGGTGCCGTTCCAGCTCCTCGCCTACTACCTTTCCGTCGCCAGGGGGATGGACCCGGACTACCCGCGCAACCTCTCGAAGACGCTGACCGTGGACTGAGGAGACGGGTCCGGGCACCGGGGTCCGGACCACCGCCAACCCGGTTGCGCTTGCGCTTCGACGGACCCATACTGTCGGCAAAAGGTCCACTCGGAAATGGAGGCGCGCGATGAGGTCCGAATCCATCGTGGGGTTGTTGCTTCTCCGCCCGGTCCGGTTTGCCCTCGTCGCACTCGTAGCACTTGCCGCCCTGGGCGCGATGCCGGCCCTCGCCGCCGATGACCAGCAGCAACGCGGGATCGCACTGGTCGCCAGGGCCGCCATGCTCGAGAATCTGCTCTCGCCGGACACCGGCCGCTTCCGGATGCGCGTCCACGTCAAGCTCCTCGCTCTCGTGAGCGGGACGCGAGAGGGCGAGGTCCTGCTCCTGGCAGGCTCACCCTCGCAGTGGTTCGAGCAGGTCCGCTTCCCCGGCTACACCGAGACCACCGGGCTGAACGATGGCCAGTACTGGCGCAAGCGCAACGTGATCGACCAGCCGTACCGGTTCCACGAGGTCTCGCAGCTCCTCGACCTCGGGTCGCACCTGAAGTTGGCGCCGGGTGCCGAGGTCAAGAGCATCTCGCAGCAGACGGCCGCCGGCCGGCCCGCGCTCTGCGTGGAAACCGGACCCACCGCGACGCTCTGGCAGCGCGACATCGCCGGCAAAGCGGCGATCTCCGAGGTGGCGCCGTCGAAGGACAGCCGGGCGGCGCTCTGCTTCGATGCCGACACCGGCGCCCTTCTCTCCGCCGGGTACGGGAAGGAGCTGCCGCACTTCGAGTACGAGGGCCTGGTCACCCTCGGCACGAAGGCGTACCCCAAGACGATGCGCTGCTTCGAGGGGAAAGAGCTTGCGGTCGAGGCGACCGTCGTGGAGTTGGTTGCGGATTCGGGCGCCCAGACGGAGGGCGGCTTCGCGGCGCCGGCCGGCGCCGAACGGTGGCCGGCGTGCGAGGCGCCCACGCCTCCCAGGTTGGTCACGAAGAAGGATGCGGGCGACAACACCTACGCCAAGGCCAGACGGCAGTTCGGAACGGTCATCGCCCTCGCCGAGGTGGGAACGGACGGCCTGATCCACGGCCTCGCCTTCATCCAGGACCGCGGGGTGCTGAGCGCCAACGTCAAGAAGGCGGTGAAGGAGTGGAAGTACGCGCCGGCGACGTGCAACGGCATCCCGGTGCCTTCCGAGATCTACCTCGCCTACGCCTTCATGCCGTAGCCCCGGTCCCCGCCCCGCTCCTTGGATCGGCCCCTGTGCCGCCGGCGGCACGCCCGATTCTCCCCTCCACCGCGTGGCCTCTTACTTGCCGGTCCCGCGGGCGGCCGGATGCGGGCCCGGGCGCCCCCGCGCCCGAGCCCGCATGCTCCTGCGCCCGCGACCGGACAGGGCGATCCGCGCCGGGGCCCGCTGTTCTCCTCCCTCGCATGAGACGCTCGGTCGGAGCCATCGACACCCCGGCGCGGCTCGCCCGTCCGGGACCCGCGGGCGCAGGAGCAGATGGCCACCCGCGGCACCGGCGGATCAACGACACCCCCCGCCCCAAATCGGAGGTCCTGCTGCAAGACGGGGGTCCTGGCGATGTCAGGCACCAACAGCAGGACTTCCCTTCGGCGGGGGGGTGGGTGGCCAAGACCGCCCAGCGGGCGGAGGCCGGTTGCGCCGGAGCGTGCGGGTCCCGAGCGGGCGTCCCGCGGTGGGGTGTCGATGCTCCCGCCCGAGCGCAGCGAGCGGCGGGAGACAGCGAGGGGCCCCACCGCGGGACGCCCTGCTCGGTCGCACGCGTAGGCGGGTCGGAGGGCGGCGCTCGATGCGCCGCCCGAGCGACACGGCCGCAGCCCGCGGGGCAAAACAGAACAACCTCACGCAGTGAAGAAAGAAACCAACCCCGCGGAAACGGCAAGAAAGAGACATCCCCGCAGCGAAAGAAGGCCAAGCCCACCCACTGGACAGGGAAGCCCACCGAGCCGAGCGCCGAGTCCCGCGAGGGACAGACCTACTTCACGCCACCTTGAGCCAGCGCCAGAGCTCGGCCGGGCTCGGCCGCTTGCCGTACGACAGGATGCCGATCCGGAAGATCTTGGCGGTCATCCAGAAGAACACGTAGATCGTGGCGACCGAGAGCGCGATCGAGAGGCCTACCTGCCACATCGGCGGCTCGCTCACGATGATGCGCATGAACATCGTGATCGGCGTGAACACCGGGATCAGCGAGAGCACGGTCGCCAGCGTCGACTCGGGGTTCTGCAGGATCGGGAACGCCAGCATCCACGGGACCATCGCCACCATCATGATCGGCCCCATGAACTGTTGCGCCTCCTTGTCGGAGTTGGAGATCGCGCCGCCCACGGCGTAGATGCACACGAACGTCAGGTACCCGAGCAGGAAGAACACGAAGAACCACGGGATCACCCGCAGGTCCACGTACTGGAAGACGTTGACCCCCGCCACCATGGCGGCGCCGCCCGAGTAGAGCGCCAACGCGCCGCCCATCGCGAGCCAGGCGCCGACCTGCGTGAGCCCGACGAGCGCGAGCCCCGCCACCTTGCCCGAGAGCAGGTCGAACGACGGCATCGATGAGATCAGGATCTCGACCACGCGCTCGGTCTTCTCCTGCACGATGCCGCGCATCACCTCCTGGCCGTGGATCATCGTCGGGAACAGCAGCAGCGCCGCGAAGATGAACCCGACCAGGAACGACAGCTCGCCGCCCTTCTTCTCCTTGCCGCTCTTCGAGAGCTGGACGCTCTCGAGGTCCAGCCGCTTGAGCAGCCGATCGGCGTCGGCGGCGTCGATGCCGCGGCCAGCGAGCCTGCCTCGCGCCAGGGCGTGGTTGACCGTGCTCGCGAGACGCTCCTGGGTCATGATGTCGGACGCGGCGCGGCTGTAGTAGACGAGCTTGGCCGAGGCGTCGGTGAAGGCGTCTGAAGGGATCACCAACACGCCGTCCAGCCGTTCCCGCGTGTCGTCGTTCTCCCGGAGGCGGTCCAGGTAGGGTTGGGCCGCGGCCTTCACGTCGCCCGACGCCGCGACGTACTCGGTGGTGAGCGCGGCCACCTTGGTCGCCTGCGGCCCCTCGGCCTGCTTCGCGAGCTCGCGGCCGGCCTTGCTCGCGGGCCGGAGGGGCACGTCCGGCGCGTGGGTGCCGAACGCGTCCCGCAGCTTCCCCGTGCCGTCCACCACGACCACGCGCTTGTTCTCGATCCCCTTCATCATCAGGAGCGTGGGGACGAACATCAGCGCCGCCATCAGGAACGGGAAGATCAGGGTCATGATGATGAACGACTTCTTGCGGACGACCTCGACGTACTCCCGCTTGAGCACCGCCAGCAACTTGCTCATACCGCCACCTCCGCCGGCCGGCGCTCGAGCGCCCCGGCGCCGACGCGATCGATGAAGATCTCCTCCAGCGAGGGCGAGGCAATCTCGAACCGGCTGACCCTGACCCTGGCCACCGCGGCCGTCAGGACCGCCTGCGCATCGGCGCCCTGATCGAGCCGGAGCTCGGCGGCGTTCGTGTCCACCCGCGCGGCGGCGACGCCGGGCAGGGCGGCCAGGAAGGCGCCGTCCCCCTCGAAGGCGAGGTGCACCGTGTTCGACCCGAACGAGGCCCGCACCTGCTCCAGATCGCCCGCCAGCACCGCCCTGCCCTCGTGGATGAGGACGATCTCGTCCACGAGCTTCTCCGCTTCCCCCATCATGTGGGTCGAGAGCAGGATCGTCCGCCCTTGTGCCTTCAGCTCCTTCAGGATCGTGCGCACGAGGACGACGTTGACGGGATCGAGCCCCGACATCGGCTCGTCGAGGATCACGACCTCGGGATCGTGGAGCAGGGCGCCGATGAGCTGCACCTTCTGCTGGTTCCCCTTGGAGAGCTCCTCGAGCTTGCCGGCGCGCTTGTCCCAGAGGTCGAAGCGCTTGAGCCACGCCTCGGCGCGAACCCTGGCCACGGCGGACCGCTGCCCCTTGATCTCGGCCAGGAAAAGGAGCTGATCCAACACACGCATCTTGCGGTACAGGCCGCGCTCCTCGGGAAGGTAGCCGATCCGGTCGCGTACGGCGGCCGCGTCCGCGGCGCCCAACAGCTCGATGACCCCGGCGTCGGGCAGGAAGATCCCGTTGATCATGCGCAGCGTCGTCGTCTTCCCCGCGCCGTTGCGGCCGAGCAGGCCCGTGATCGTGCCGCGCGCGACCGCGAACGACAGTCGGTCCACCGCGCGGACCTGGCCGAATGTCTTGGTCACTTCCCGTACCTGGAGAACCGCCTCAGCGCTCACGCATCGCCTCCTCGGAGAAATTGCGCTCTGCCCGGCCCGGCACCGGACGCTGGAGCGTGTACGGTCAGGATAGCAGCCGGGTTTCGAGCGGCTGCTCAGCGGGGCCGGCCTCAGGCGCCGGGACGCAGCATGCCGTGGCGGAGGATGTCGGCGGTTTCCCGAATCACCGCCTCGCTGTCCATGCCGAAGTGGTTCGGCACGCCGAACAGGATCTCCACGGCAAAGTAGTTGATGTAGAACCGGGTCGCGAACATCGCCGCGGACACGGGCGAGATCCCCGGAC
>CAVSFQ010000014.1:0-12023 GCA_963727205.1 uncultured Acidobacteriota bacterium
CAGCGCGTAGCGCGCACGTTCGGGCACCTCTTCGTCCTCGGCCTCAACCGCGACACGTTTCCGCGCCAGGTGCGCGAGGACCCGCTCCTCTCCGACCGGGTGCGGCTCGCCCTCGCCGCGCTCCTGCCGGACATCCCGATCAAGCGCGGCGGCCTCGACGAGGAGCGCTTCCTCTTTGCCGAGCTGGCCTCGGCCGCCGACGAGGTGACGCTCTCGTGGCAGGCGTGCGACGACGACGGCCGGGTGCGGACGGCATCGCCGCTGCTGGAGCGGCTCCGCCTCGTCGCCTGCCTCGACGCGCCGGCGCTGGCACCTCCGGCACTCGCGGTGGAGCCGGTCGGCGACCTGCGCCCGGCGCACGAGCACGCCGTGCTGGCGGGCCTCCACGCGCCGCGAGCGGTGTTCGCGGCTGCGTTCGAGGTCGCCTGCCGCGAGGCCGGTGGCCCCGCCGAAGCCGCCTCCCGCCTCGCCGTCCTCGACGAGCTGGACCCGGAGCGCGGCACGCCGGCTGGGCGGGCGAGGGCGCGGGAGCTGGGGCCGTACTTCGGTTTCGTCGGACCGCCGCTCGCCGCGGAGGACCCCCGCCGCCGCGGACTCGCGCTCACTACCGCCGAACAACTGGCGGCATGCCCGTGGCAGGGGTTCCTGCAGCGCCTGCTGCACCTCGAGCCGTCCCCCGATGCGCTCGCGGCGATGCCCGGGGTGGACCGGGCGACGGTCGGGACCGCCGTGCACCGCGTGTTGGAAGCGATCGTGCGTGAGGCGGCCCCCGGCGTCCCGGCCACGCTCGCCGAAGCGCTCGCCGCCGCCCCGGCGGCGGTGGCGTGGCCGGAAGCGGAAGCGTTGCAGGCGATCGTCCGCGATGTCTGTTCGCGTCTCGTCCGCGAGGCCGGCCTGGCGTTGCCCGGCCTCGACCGGGTGCTCGCGCGGCAGGCGGCGCCGCTGCTCGAATCGGCGCGACGGCTCGCCTGGCCCGAGACCGGCGTGGCGAGGGTCGCCGGGACGGAGGTGACCGGCTCGCTGGCGCTGCCGCCGGAGCGCGGCGGGCATGCGCTCACGTTCCGGGTCGACCGTGTCGACCTCTCCGACGACGGCGTCGTGCTGACCGACTTCAAGACGGGGAGGCCGCTCTCGACGGGGAAGACGGGAGACGACGCGCCGCCGCCACCTGCTGGCGGCGACCAGCCGCGGCGAAGCGCTGCAGGCGGCGGCGTATGCGCTCGCGGCCGGCCCCGGCGCCGAGGCGCGTTACCTGTTCCTGCGCCCGGGGATCGACCCCGGCGCGGCGGCCGCGACGGTGCGGGGAGGCGACGGCGAGTTCGCCGCCGCGTTCGCGGCCGCGGTTGGGGCGGTGGCGGGGGCGTGGGACCACGGCGCGTTCTTCCCCCGCCTCGAGGAGCCGGACGGCGGGGACGAGCCGCGCCGCTGCTCGAACTGCGACGTGCGGGACGCGTGCCTGCGCGGCGACAGCGGGTCCCGCCGCCGCCTGGCGCTGTGGGCGGCGGCCAACGCGCACGCGGCTGGGCTCGGGGACCCGGAGGCGGCGCTGCTCGCGGTCTGGCGCCTGCACGCAAAGGCCGCCGGCCAAGAAGCGTCTGGGGAGGACGAGGGATGAGCGCCGGTTTGCCGCCCGACGCGCTGCGCACCGCCGACGCCGAGGCCAGGCGACGGGCGCAGACCTCCTTCGAGCGCCCGCTCGTGCTCGAGGCCGGCGCCGGCACCGGGAAGACCGCAACGCTGGTGGCGCGGGTCGTGGGCTGGTGTCTGGGTCCGGGGTGGCGGCGGGCGGCCTCCGAACTGGCCGCGCTGCAGCAGCGCTCGGGGAAGGGCGAGGCGCCGGCCGCCGAGAGGATCGCGGCCAGAGTGCTGGACGGCGTGGTCGCGATCACCTTCACCGAGGCCGCGGCCGCCGAGATGGCGAGCCGCGTGGCGCAGGCGCTCGCCGAGGTCGAGCGCGGCGCTCTTCCCAAGGGCGTGCTCCCCGAGGCGCTCGCCGGCGCGGGCGGCGAGGAGCGGCCGCGGGCGGCGGCGCTGCTCGCGGCGCTCGACCATCTCGTGGTCGCTACGATCCACGCCTTCTGCCGCCGCCTCCTGGCGGATGCCCCCCTGGAGGCCGGCCTCCACCCCTCGTTCACCGTGGACGCCGACGGCCGGGTCGTCGAGGAGGTCGCGAAGGAGACGGTCGAGACGGCGTTCCGGGCCGCGCTGGCGCGGCCCGAGGAAGACCCGCTCGTGGCGCTCGCGGTGCGCGGCTTCGGCCCCGAGACGCTCGCGGCCGCGCTCGCCGGCCTGGCGGCGAACGGGGTGCCGCCGGAGGCGCTGGCGCAAGACCCGCTCGCGCCCGAGGCGGTCGCGGCGCTCGCCGGCGAGGTGCGAGCCGCAGCGGAGGCGGTCGCCGCGCTCGTCGCCCCGCGGGTGGGGGGGCTGGGGAAGACCGCCAACGCGATCAAGATCGCGAACGGGTGCGAGGCGATCGGGGCGGCGGCCCTTGGGACGCTCGCGGAGTTGGCCGCGGCGGTGGCCGGCGCGTTGCCAGACGGGCTCGTCAAGCGCCTGGAGGAGTGGGGCCGGGGCAAGTCCACCGGGCGCGAGGCGGAAGCGCTTGCGGACGTGGCGGCCGACCTGCGCGCGCCGGCCGGGCGCCTCGCCGCGCTCGCGCGCCACGTCGCCCGCCTCGACCCCGAGCTGCTCGCGACCGCGTGGCGCTCGCTCGGTCCCCTGTACGCGGAGCTCGTCCGCGCGATGCGCTCGCGCGGCGCCGAGACGTTCGCCGCGCTGTTGCGCGACGCGCGCGAGCTGCTGGCTCGGCGGCCGGCGGTGCTGGCCTCGGTGCGGGGGGGGATGGCGCAGCTGCTCGTCGACGAGTTCCAGGACACCGACCGGTTGCAGTGCGACATCCTGCGCCTGCTCGCTCTCGACGGCCCGCCCGGGGAGCGGCCCGGCCTCTTCCTGATCGGTGACCCGAAGCAGTCGATCTACGGCTGGCGCTCAGCGCGACCTCGCGGCGTACGACGGTTTCCTCGGCCTGGTGCGCGCGAACGGCGGCGAGGTGTTGAGCCTCGCGGTCAACTTCCGTTCGCTCACCGCGGTCCTCGACGAGGTGCGGCGGGTGGTGGAGCCGGTGATGGTGCGCCAGGACGGCGTGCAGCCGGCGTTCCAGCCCCTGCTCCCGAGTCCGGAGCGCGCCGCCGCGGCCGCCGGCCGCGCGCCCGTCGAGCACTGGGTGTCGTGGGTGCGGCCGGACGATGGGTCGAAAGCGCTCGCGCCCGCGAGGACGAGGGACGCGGCGGAGGTTGAGGCGCGCGCGCTCGCCGCGGACATCCGCGCCCGCCACGCCGAGGGCGTCGCGTGGCGGGAGATCGGCGTGCTGCTGCGCACCACCGGGTCGCTCGACGTCGTCGTCGGGGCGCTGCGCGACGCCGGCGTCCCCCACGCCGTCGAGCGCGACCGCTCGTACTACCGCCGCCGCGAGATCATCGAGGCGGCCGCGCTCGTCCGCGCCGTGCTCGACCCGGGCGACCACCTCGCGCTGGTCGCGGTGCTGCGCTCGAGCCTCGTCGGGGCGCCGGACGCGGCGCTCGTGCCGCTGTGGGCGCGGGCGTTCCCCGACCGGGTCGGAGGACTCACGGCGCCGGGCGCGGCCGAGCTTGCCCATCTCGCCGCGCTGGTGGCGGAGGCGGCCGGCGCGCTCCCCGAGGGGGTTCCCGGCCTGGAGCGGGTGCGGGGGTGGGAGCGCAACCTGACGGCGTTCCTGGAACAGCTGGCGCAGCTGCGCCGATCGTTCGCAAGCGAGCCCGCCGCCGTGTTCGTCGAGCGCCTGCGTACCGCGACGCTGTTCGAGGCGGGCGAGGCGGCGCGCGCCCTGGGGGCGTACCGGGCGGCGAACCTCGACCGTTTCTTCCGTACGCTGCTCGACGCGATCGAGACGGGCGGTGAGCCGCAGGCGGTGTTGCGCGTGCTGCGGTCGAGCGTCGCCGAGGCACGCGAAGCGCAGGAGGGTCGGCCGCTCGCGGCGGCCGAGGACGCCGTGCGGGTGATGACGATCCACAAGGCCAAGGGACTGGACTTCGCCCACGTCTACCTGCTGCAGGCACACGGGAAGGCGCGCCGCAACGGCGGGCCCGGCACCGACGCCGAGGAGATCTGGGGACGCTTCGAATACGCCCTGCTCGGCGCCCCCACCCCCGGGTGGCACGCCGTGGAGGCGAGGCGGCGGCGGGTCGAGGACGCGGAGCTGGTGCGGACGCTGTATGTCGGCATGACGCGGGCGAAGGACCGGCTCGTGGTGGCCGGGAACTGGCCCGTAGGGCCGGCGGACCCGGCCCGGCCGCCGCGCTCGCACATGGATCTGCTGGCCCGGCGGGCGCCGTCCGAGGGGCTCGCGGCGCTCGCCGCGGAGTTGTTCGCGGCGGGCGGTTGCCACGCCGACCGCGACGGCGCGCGCTGGGTGTTCCCGGCGCTCGGCGCGGCGGGGGACGGCACCGCCGCGAACGCCGCGGTGACGCCGCCACTCACCGCCCCGGAACAGGTCGCGCGCGACGCCGAGCGGCTGGCCGGACTGCGGGTCGAGGCCGCCGCCCGCATGGCGACGGCGTTCTCCGCCCCCGCCTCGGAGGAGGCGCACCGGCGGCTGCGCGAGCTGCTGGACGAGCAAGCAGCTGATCCGGCCGGGGAAAGCGCCGGGGCCGCACCGGCGCGCGCCGGAGACGACGGCGCGTCGCCCGCGTCGGCGGCCGGAGCGGCGGTCCACCGCGTCCTGGAGACGCTCGACCTCGACGCGGAGATCGGCGGCCAGCTCGCCGCCGCCCGGGGATCGCTCGCCGCGCTGGTGGAAGGGTTGATCGGGCCCAATGGGCGGCGCGAGGCCGAGAGCCGGGCCGCCGAGGTCCTCGCCCGCTTGGCCGACGGTCCGCTGCTCGGCCGACTGGGCGCGATCGCGCCGCACGTGGTGGCGCGCGAGCTCGCGGTCCTTCTCCCGCCCGGTGACCAGCCGGCCTCGCCGGTCGGTTTCGTCTCCGGGGCGATCGACCTCCTCTACCGCGACCCGGACACCGGCGAACTCGTCGTCGCCGACTACAAGACCGACGATGTGACCGGTGCCGCCGGGCTCGACGCCAGGGCCGCCGGCTACGCGCCGCAGGGCGCCGTCTACCGGCGCGCCCTCGAGGAGGCGCTCGGCCTGCCGCGGCCCCCGGACTTCGAGCTGTGGTTCCTCCAGGCCGGCACGATCGTCCGCATCCCGTGAAGGCGCGGGAGGCGGCGCTCCGGCGCCCGGTTGTCTGTCTCGCGTCTCAAGCGCACAATGAGCGCGGTTGTGTGGCAAGATGCGCGCGGAGGGACCTGGAGTGTTCCGCAGGAAAGGCAAGATCGAGATCCGGCAGGCGGACCGGGACGGCGATATCGCCGAGGCCCGCACGCTCATGAAGGAGTACGCCTCATCGCTCGGGCGGGAGTTCTCCCTCCAGGACTTCGCCCGCGAACTGGCGGAGCTCCCCGGCGTCTACGCGCCTCCGTCCGGGACGTTGCTGCTGGCCCGCTGCGACGGCCGCCTGGCGGGATGCGTCGCGCTGCGGCCCCTCGGTGGCGGCGCCTGCCAGATGAGGCGCCTGTTCGTCCGCCATCAGTTCCGCGGCAAGGGCGTCGGCAAGCGGCTGGCGCTCGCCGTGATCGGCAGCGCGCGCGATGCCGGTCACACGCTGATGCGTCTCGAGGTCGCGCCGTGGATGGAAGAGGCGATCGCGATGTACCGCGCGATGGGGTTCCGGCAGATCGAACCGCCTCCCGCCGCCGCCGGCGACGCCGTGTCGATGGAGCTCCCGCTCGGCTGAGAGCGGTCAGCCGCGCGCCGGCTTGCGGTTGAACCGGATCGTCTTGACCCAGGTCTGCTTCTCGCGCTTGACGACGTCGAGCCAGATCGCGTGTGCGACCACGGCGATCCAGAGCTGGCAGTAGGTGAAGTACGCCAGCACGATCAGGCCGATCTTGCCGAACGAGTCCTCCCGGTCGTACGCGAGGGCGAGGAGGATCTCCATGATGAACAGCAGGAACGCGAGCAGCCACACGGCGGTGTAGGGCCCCGGCAGGGGGATCGCGACGAGGCCGACCAGGCTCGCCAGGAACAGCAGGTCGGAGACCACGATGGCAATGAAAAAGACGTAGTAGAGCGAGAGCAGGTAGAGCACCTCGATCGCCAGGACCTTGTCCTTGAACCTCGGGATTTGGCGGAAGAACTTGGTCGCGACGTAGTTGTTGCCGCGCACCCAGCGCGTGCGCTGCTTGAACCAGACGCTCCACGTCTCCGGCTCCTGCTCGTGGGTGACCGCGTACGGGATCACCTTGATCCGGAACCCCTCCATGTAGATCCGGATCGACATCTCGGAGTCTTCGGTGATGGCGCTCTCGTCCCACCCGCCGAGGTGATTCAGGAGCGGGCGGCGGATGACGTAGTTCGTGCCCGGCAGCGTGGACACCCGGAACAGCGTCCAGCGCCCCGCCTGCACGATCGATTGGAACGAGAGCGTCTCCACGTTGATGAAGCGCGTCAGCAGGTTGCGGTCCTTGTTGACGGTGCGGAACTTCCCGATGCAGGCGCCGAGTTCGGGGTGGAGGAGGAGCTGCGCCACGAGGTAGCGCAGCGCGGCCGGTTCCGGCGTGTTGTCGGCGTCGTAGACGGCGATGAGGCCGGCGTCGGTGTGGGAAAGGCCGATGTTGAGCGCGCGCGACTTGCCCTTGCCTCCCTCGCCGGGAGGGACGTCGATGAGGCGGACGCGGCGGTCGCGGCTCGCGAACTCGCGCACGATCGCGCCGGTGTCGTCCGAGGAGCCGTCGTTGACGACCAGCACCTCGTACCGGTCGGCGGGGTAGTCGAACGCCAGCATCGCCTCCAGCGTGCGGCGGATCACGATCCCCTCGTTGTGCGCCGGGATCAACACCGCGACCTCGGGCCAGTCGAAGACGAGGGCATCGACCTCGCGCTTCTCCTTCGCCGAGCGCAGGACGTGGAAGAAACCCGCCACCGTGAGGACGAGCTGATAGGCGATCATGAACCAGATCAGGATCACGGCCACGACGAAGACGATGGAGAGATCGAGCTGGAGGGCGCTCACGCGGGCCGCCGGCGGGGTTGCGGGCGCACGCGCACGATCAGGTAGAGGCTGACGAGAAGCCCAACCGCGAGGGCGCCGAAGATCTCGATCACGTACGACGACCAGAAACTCGTGATGTTGACGCCGTACGACACGCCACTCTGGGTCACCAGCAGCACGGTGTGTTCGCCGGGAGGGAGGATCAGCGCGTCGCGGCCGCTGCCCTCGAGCGCCGTAAACGCCGTTTCGTGCCCGTCGATGAAGAGGGCGAACGGCTGCCGCGCCAGGGTCGCGATGCAACGGTTCCCCGACCTGTAGCCGAACGTCACGCTGCGCTGCGAGCTCTTCTGGAACAGGAGGTCGCCGGTGATCGAGAGCAGGTGGGAGTCCGGCACGCCCGGCTGCAGCGCCTGCAGCGTCGGCTCCACCTCGAGCACGGTATAGCTCCCCGCCGGCAGCAGGAAGCGCCCGCGGCCGATGGTCCGCACCCTCTGGTTGTCGCGCCAGATCTCCTGTGCGTCGCTCGCCAGCTGGAGCACGATCGGGGTCGGAGTGTCGATCGCCCAGCCGTCCTCGACCCGCTTGACCTTGGTGCGCGCGGCGTACGCCGAGGGCAGGAACGGGAGGTCCTGCTGGTTGATGCTCGATTCCGAATAGATCGCGACCCGCGGCGCGCCGAGCGCGGCCGAGTGGACGAGCCACGCCGCCTCCGTTCCCGTCTGGACGCGGGTGGGGAACGGCGTGATCGCGTTCGCGGCGCGGAACGAGAGGATGTTGAGGTCGAGGGCCAGGTGTGCCGGATCCACCAGGCCCGCATAGCGGGCGGCGATCGCCTGGTAGCGGCGCGGATCGGACGACCACATGCTCTCCGGGTCCTCGACCTGGAGGTGGAAATCGTACCTCGCGCTCAGCGCGGCGATCTGTTTCGCGTCGACGCCCAGCCAGCTGCGCAACTCCGGCGCGGCGAGGCTGTCGAGGACCGTCACCACGGTCTGGAACCCTGGCTTCCCCTGAGCGACCGAGGCGGCCATGGCGAGCATCGCCTCGTGCAGCTGCACGTTCTTCGCGACGCGGTACTTCGTGAATGCGGCGAGCGCGGCGGGGTCGCGGCGCCAGTAACGCGGCGACGCGGAGTCGAAGAGCTCGATCGGGTCGAAGCCGTAGTGAAACTTGAACTCGCGCCGGGCGGAGGGGTGCAGCGGTGTGAAGAGCTGCGGGTCCTTCATGCCGCGCCCCGCCTCGAAGTAGAGCTCGCCGATGTCGACGCCGTCCCAGTCGGCGCCGGTCAGCAGTGTGCGATAGAACTCGGTCGCGGCCGCCAGGCAGGCCGGGTCGGTGAGCGCGACCGGGTAGCGCCAGGAGGGCCGGACGTCCTGCCCCTTGTAATTCTTCTCCCGCCACTCGGGGTGGTCCTGCCAGAACTTCTGGCTCACCTGCGGGGGTTCCAACCAACAGTAGACCAGGATGCCGTTGGCGTGGCAGAGGGCGATCAGCTTGCCGTAGTCGTACGTCCACTTGGCGTACTCGTGCCACCCCCCGACGTGGAGGATGCGGATCCCGGCGGCGGCCCAGCGGGCGACGAGCTGCTCGATGCTCACCGTGTGCCGGTAGCCGGGGTCGAAGAACATCTCGAGCTGCTCCCGGCGCACGAGCGGGGTCAGGTTGAAGAACCGCTGCACGTAGCTGGCGAGGTAGGGGTAGCGGGAATAGCCTCCCGTGCTCGCGGGGTCGAAGCGGGTGCCGAAGAGGATGAACCGCCCGGCGCCGTAGCGCCGCCCGATCACGACCGGGATCCCCGTCACCTCGTCGGAGGCCAGGACCTCGTCCTCGTCGTTGGTCTCGAACTTGTTCATCACCTCGCCGGAGGTCCAGTGCAGGGGCTCGTCCGGATAGAGGCGGTCGCGCACGCGCTCGATGAGCAGCGTCGAATCGAGAAAGTGAACGCCGAAGGCGGTGGCGAGGTCGTTACGGAAATCGGTGATCAGGTTGCCGCCGCCCTCCACGAAGCTCTTGAGCGCCGCAACCTGGGGCTCGGTCAAGGCCTCGGCGACCGAGTACGGCACGATCACCAGGTTGTGGTCGCCCGTGTCGATGGCGAGGCCCGGGGCCAGCGGCACCTGGTCCACCGGCATATTGAGCGCCAAAAAAGGCGCGGCGAGGCTCGCCTGGTCGTTGGCGGCGCCCCCCGTGGCGTTCGGGTCGTAGAGGAAGAGCACGTCGGCGGGCGCGTAGTGCGCCTGCCTCCTGGCGATCCTGGCCAGCAGGTCGGCGGCCTGCCCCTTCGCCTTCTCCCACAGCGAGAGCGGCCGCTCCCGGTACTCGCGCGGTTCGGCGACGTAGATCCACCGCGGCGGGAGCTTTACCTCGCGCTCCACCGCGCCGCGCAGCCGCGTCGGGGAGACCTCGCGCCGCACCAGCTTCCCGTTGCCGTCGATCCAGGACTCGCGCAGGTACTGGTCGGCGAGGACGAGCTTGACGGTGGCGTTGCCGCTCACGATCGCGCGGTCGTCCATGACGACGGAGTTGGACATCTCGCGCACGTCCACGAACGTGTACCCGAGCGCGCGGATGCCGTCCACCAGGCGGGCGAGGCACTCGATCGGGACGAACGGGTGGAAGAACGCCGACGCGAACCCGTCGCGCACCGCGAGGTCCACTTTGGCGAAGGAGAGGAGCTTGTCGACGGACGCGTTCTCCTTGGCGATGTCGGGGTCGAGGGGGACATAGCCGAGGTCCTCCGGGAGGACCCTCTGCCCGTAGATGTCGCGTTTGATGATGTAGGGGAAGTACTGCGAGTAGTCGAGGTTGTCGAGCACCAGCCGCTGCTCCATCGCGGTCGAAAAGTGCTCGGCGAACACCGAGTAGTCGAGCGTGGAGGCGCTGTAGTGGGGCGTCTCCCACACCAGCGGGTAGACGCCGTTCTTGATGCACTCGGCCACCCCGTCCCGCAGCTTCCGGTCGACGTACTCCCGCGAGTCCTCCGGCAGGATCCGGTTGCCGCTCTCGTCCCAGAACTCGTAGTCGGTCGCCGTCTCGCCCTTGTACTGGTGGGTGACGCCGTGCATGACGATCGTGCCGCCGTGCTCCATCATGTAGTGCAAAGCATCGACGTAGTCCGGCTTCTCCGACATCGCCACCCGCGTCTGCGTCGCCGGGTCGACGTAGAACGGGATCACCCCGACGAGGAACGGGATCTTGCGGGCGGACAAGAGGTCCGCCACGGCGCGCAGGCTCGCCGGGTCGGAGAACGGGTTGGTGTCCTCGATCCGGATGAGCGCCGAGTGGGAGCGCGGGTGGTCCTGGCCGAGGATGTCGTGCAACAGGTCCGCGAAGTACAGGTAGCGGTCCGCCTCGGTCGCGTAGGAGAACGGCGAGTCGGCCACGCACCAGAACGAGCCGGAGCGGACCACGTACGGCACCGTGCGGCGCGTCTTGCTCGACGTCGTGGTGGCGAGCACCCGGCAGCGGTCCGAGTCCACCACCTTGAGCACGTTGGTGTTGGGTTCGGTCTTGGTGAACCGGTACTCGCCGGCCTGCACGGAGTCGAAGACGGATGTCGTGTCGAAACCCTCGTCCACGAACCCGAACCTGGCCCCGAGGTCGAACGCCCGGCCGAACTCGACGAGGCCGGTGTTGAGCCAGACGAACGTGCCCTCGTCGGCGTAGGCGTCCCGCAGAACCGCCGCGGGGGGGTCGAACGCCTTCGTGAACCCGACGACGAAGGTGGCGTCCGCGCTCGCCATCTCGCCCGGCCGGTAGGCGTCCGCCGGCACGAGCGTGACGGCGGTGGAGAAGTGGCCGAGGAGCTGCTGCAGCTGGCGCGCATCGCCGAGGCCGCTCGCCGCCGGCGTGGGGCCGGGTTCGTACACGACCAGCACCTTCGTGATCCCGGCCCCGGATGCAAGCGACGCAACGGCGAGGGAAAGCGATCCCAGCACAACCGGGAGCTTCCATCTACCGCCGTTCAAGTGTCGTCCTTGGTGTTTCGATCGCATCCTGCCCCAACGCGCCCCGTCAACCCATCGTGGGGCGCCGGCGAGCGCTGCGAACGCCTTCACGGCCAAAATGGTAGCACGCCGGCACCGCCTGCAGCCGTGTGTTACCGTCCCCGCGTGCGGGCATTGGCCGGGGGCGGAAAGCGTTATGCGCGGGTGCTGGCGGCGGCTCTCGTCGCGCTCTCCACGCCCGCGTTCGCGGCCCCCGCCCGGCGCGGCCCGGCGGTGCCGATCCGGGCCGCGGGGGCTCGCGATCGACCGCGGATCGGGTTCACCGTGCACTGGGATTTCTTCGCGAGCGCCGCCGAGGCGGACCGGCTGGTGGCGTTCGCGATCGCGAACGGCGCGGAGATCCTCAACGTCGTCCCGCCGCCGCACATCTGGGAGCAGCCGGAGAGCCTCGCGGAGCTGCGCCGGATCTTCGCGACCGCCAGCAAGCACGGCGTCGAGGTCGTGCTCAGCCGCATCGACGGCAGCTCCTTCCCCGACGCCGCGGGCGAGCGCCGCAATTGGCTGTACACCAACGTCCTGACCGAGCGCGGCCGGTTGCCGTCGGGGAAGGAGACCCCCGACTTCTTCCTCGCGACGGTCGGCAAGCCGGCGTACGAGCGCTGGCTCGCCGAGGAAACCGCGTTCTACGCGAAGAACTTCTCCTTTGAGCCGGCCCTCGTCGCGTTCGGCGTCGGCCTGTTCAACGAGCCGTTCGTCTCGCAGCGCGGCTCGCTGCTCTGCTTCGACCCGGACACCGACTCCTACGAGATCGGCCAGTACACCCCGTACGCCGCCGCCGTGTGGCGCGGTTTCCTGGCGCGGAGGTACGGCGGCATCGCGGGCGTGAACCGCAGGTACGGCACGCGCTTTTCGGCGCTTACCGCGGTGCCGATGCCGGCCAACGAGCGCGATCCCGCGAGCAATACGATGGTTCCAGCGGCGGCAGCGGGGG
>CAVSFQ010000015.1:0-43875 GCA_963727205.1 uncultured Acidobacteriota bacterium
CGGCGTTGACCAGAAAGGCGACTGAGAGCGCGAGCGTCGAGTCGATGGTGTTGAACCGGATGGCCATCCGGATCGACGGTTCGTCTCGCTGGAAACTCCGCGACTGGACCAGCGCCGAGTGAAGGTAGAGGTTGTGGGGCATGACCGTCGCGCCGATCATGCCGATCGCGACGTACAGCATGCCCGGCCTGACGGAAGCTCGGCAACAACATCGCGTGGCCCATCTCGAGGAAGTTCGGCCTGGTCTGAGGAAGGAGCAAAGATCTCGATGATGTAGCACAGGCCGATCGTGGCGACGAGAATTAGGACCACGGCCTCAATGGTTCGCATGCCGAACTGTTGCAGCATCAGGAGCAGCAAGACGTCGAATCCGGTGATGACCACGGCCCAGATCAACGGGATGTGAAACATGAGGTTGAGGGCGACGGCGCTGCCAAGGACTTCCGCCAGGTCGCAGGCGCCGATGGCCGTCTCGGTCATGAGCCAGTTCGGCCAGCGCGTCCATGTCGGATACCAGTCGCGGCAACACTGGGCCAGATCCTTCCCTGTCGCGACGCCGAGCCGAGCCGAGATCACCTGAAGGAAAATCGCCATGAGGCTCGCGAGGGCGACCACCCAGAGGAGACCGTACTTGAATTGGGCCCCCCCCTGGAGGTCCGTCCCCCAGTTCCCCGGGTCCATGTAGCCCACGCTCACGAGCAGCGCCGGGCCCACGAACGCTCGCCACTGCCTGGTGAACCCAGCCGAATAAGGAGGGACCGCAACCGTGCCGTGAAGCCCCTCGAGGGAAACGTGGCTCCCCTCGTCTGGGGGTTGTTCGGTGCCACTCGAGCCTTTGCGCCTCATCGCGGTCGTCGCCCCTTCCTGGTCGGCACTCACCGCGGGCGCGGCGGCGATGCGCCTGGGAACGGTTTCGTTTCCGTGATCATGGACCAAGCTTCACCGGGCCGAGCGCGGGTGTCAAGCCGGGTCCACCCGGACGGCCCGGCGCCGCACGGCGCATCGCTTCGCAGGCCGTATCATAACGATAGGAGGTGCGCCATTCGCCTGCCGAGAGTGCTCGATGCCGTGGAGGTGCGGGTGCTCGGGTGCCTGCTCGAGAAGCAGCAGGCCACCCCCGAGTACTACCCGCTGACCCTGAACGCCCTGGCCGCGGCGTGCAACCAGAAGAGCAACCGCGACCCGGTCATGGACCTGGCAGATGCGGATGCGCGGGGGGCGCTCGAGCGCCTGAGGGCTGAGGTGCTGGTTTGGCCGGTCGAGGGAACCAGGGCCGAGCGTTGGGAGCACAACCTGGACCGGAGTTGGGAGCTGGACGCGGCCTCAAAGGCGCTGGTGACGGTGCTGCTGCTGCGCGGTCCGCAGACCCCGGGGGAGCTGCGCTCGCGGTGCGACCGGCTGCACCCGTTCGGGTCGGTCGGGGATGTGGAGGCGGCGCTCAGCCGTCTCGCCGCGGGTCCCGAACCGCTGGTGACGGAGCTGGGCCGCGGCCCGGGGCAGAAGGAGAGCCGTTGGGCGCATCTCGTCGCGGGCCCGCCGTCCGGCCGCTCCGAGCCGGCACCCTCGCCGCGAACCTCCGGCGCCGCGGGCCTGGTGGAGAGGGTCGCCGCCCTCGAGGAGCGGATCGCCGACCTCGCCGGCGAGCTGACCCGCCTCGCGGCGAAGCTCGGGGACAAGGGTTAGCGCCCGCCCTGCGGGACCGGTCCCGGCGCCCCAAGGCCATCGTTTCACTGCGTGAGACCTCTTTTTTTGCCCCGCGGGCTGCGGTCGGGCCGCGCGGACTTGCTGATCCTTCTTCCACTGCGTGGAGGCCTCTTTCTTGCCGGTCCCGCGGGTGGCCGGATGCGGGCCCGGGCGCCCCCGCGCCCGAGCCCGCATGCTCCTGCGCCCGCGACCGGACAGGGCGATCCGCGCCGGGGCCCCTCGCTGTTCTCCTCCCTCGCATGAGACGCTCGGTCGGAGCCATCGACACCCCGGCGCGGCTCGCCCGTCCGGGACGCGCGGGCGCAGGAGCGAATGGCCACCCGCGGCACCGGCGGATCAACGACACCCCCCGCCCCCAGGTCGGGGGTCTTACTGCAGGCCGAGCGTTATGCCAACACCAGGCGATACCGGCAAAACCTCCGCTTGGTGGGGGGGTGGGTGGCCAAGACCGCCCAGCGGGCGGAGGCCGATTGGGCCGGAGCGTGCGGGTCCCGAGCGGCCAGAGCGGCGGGGGGAAACGCTGACCCTGAGCGGAGCGAAGGGGACAGCGAGGCTCCGCCCGCCGATCTGGCCAGCTCGGTCGCACGCGTAGGCGGGTCGGAGGGCGGCGCTCGATGCGCCGCCCGAGCGACTCGGCCGCAGCCCGCGGGGCAAAAGAAGAGGCCTCACGCAGTGAAGAGAGAGCCCGGGACACCCGTGGTCGTCAGCGGCCCGCAGGGCAAGAAGGCGAAGCCCATCCGGGTTTGACGCGGTGGCGGCCTGTTGCTATGCTTCACGGTCCCCGGAAGGGGAAGCGTGTGCTCCGGATCGACTTGACCCATGCCGACACCGAGCCGCTGGAGTTCGACGAGCGGCCGGTCGTACCACCCGCTGCGGGCGGGGTGGACGTGGTGTCGGTTGCGCCGGTGGAACTCTCCGGCCGGGTCGAACGGGCCGGGCGGGGGTTCCTGCTCGAGGGCCGGGCGGCCGGGAGCGCCAGGCTGAGGTGCGGCCGATGCTTGGCCGAGTTCGAGTTCGCGTTCGCGGAGCCGGTGGAGTTGCACCTGCTGCCGGTGACGGCGGCGCCGCAGGATGACGAGACGCGGCTGGGTCGCAACGACCTCGAAGTGCGCTACTTCGAGGAGCCGTTCGTGGACCTCGCCGAGCTGGCGGCCGAGCAGTTCGCGCTCGCCGTGCCGATGAAACCACTGTGCGCCGAGGACTGCCGCGGGATCTGCCCGCGCTGCGGCGCGAACCTCAACCTGGGGGCGTGCTCGTGCCCCCCACAGAGCAACGATGATCGGTTCACGCCGCTGGCTGGCTGGCGGCCGAACGAGTAGACGCGGGAGGTCGTTCCGATGCCCAACCCAAAGAGTCGTCATTCCAAGGCGCGCCGCGACAAGCGGCGGGCGCATGATCACCTGGCCGAGCCGGCCCAGTCGGTATGCCCGAACTGCTTCCAGCCGAAGCAGCCTCACCGTGTGTGCCAGCACTGCGGCATGTACGAGGGTCGTCAGGTCCTGCATGTCGAGGAGCTCGCCTGACCCAGGCCGAGGTATGACCAAGGCGGTTTCGGGTGCGGTAGCCCTGGACGCGATGGGGGGGGATCACGCCCCGGCGGCAACGGTGGCGGGCGCGGTCGAGGCGGTGCGACAGTTCGGGGTGCGGGTCCTCCTGGTGGGGCGCGAGGCCGTGCTGCGCCGGCAGCTGGCGCAAGCAGGCGGCGTCCCGAGCGGCCTGGAGATCGTGGACGCGCCCGACGTCGTGGCGATGGACGATCCGCCCACCGCGCCCGTCCGCGGCAAGCGCGGCTCCTCGATGGCGGAAGCGGCCCGGCTCGTCCGCGACGGCGAGGCGTGCGCGTTCGTGACCGCCGGGAACTCCGGCGCGGCGATGGTTGCCGCGAAGCTGATCATCGGGATGATCCCGGGAGTGGAGCGCCCGGCGCTCGCGACCCCCGTGCCCGGACTTGTGCGCGAGACGCTGGTCCTCGACGTCGGCGCGAACGTCGACTGCAAGCCCCAGAACCTGGAGCAGTTCGCCGTCATGGGCCACTTCTACTCGCAGGCGGTGCTGGGGGTGTCGAACCCCCGCGTCGGCCTGCTCTCGATCGGCGAGGAGGAGGGCAAGGGCGACCGCGTGACGATCGAGGCGTACCGCCTGCTCGCCGATGCCGGGTTGAACTTCGTCGGCAACGTCGAGGGGCGCGACATCTACAACGGCACCGTTGATGTCGTCGTCTGCGACGGCTTCGTGGGCAACGTCGTGCTCAAGGCCTCCGAGGGGTTGGGCGAAATGATCTACGCCTTGCTGCGCAGCGAGGCGAAGCGCTCGGCGAAGTCGGCGATCGGCATGCTGCTGGCGAAAGGCGTGCTCACGGCCCTCAAGCGCAAGGCGGACTACGCCGAGTACGGAGGGGCGCCGCTGCTCGGGGTGCGCGGGGCGTGCCTGGTGGGCCACGGGCGCTCGAGCGCGAAGGCGATCAGGAACGCCATCCGCCTCGCCCACAGCTATGCCGCGCGCGGGGTCGTCGGCCACATCGAAGCCAAGATCGGCGAGCTTCGCGCCCGCAACGCATCGGAGGGGGTCCAACGTGCATGACCAACACGCGCTGACCGCGCGCATCGCAGGTTTGGGTACTTGCCTGCCCGAGAAAATATTGACCAACAAGGACTTCGAGAGGATGGTGGACACCTCGGACGAGTGGATCGTCTCGCGCACCGGCATCCGGGAGCGCCACGTGGTGAGCGAGGGCGAGAGCGTCGCCACGATCGCCGTCGAGGCGGGCAAGCGCGCGATGGCGGACGCCGGTGTCGAACCCGAGCGAATCGAGCTGCTCGTGCTCGCCACGGCCACCGTGGAGCAGCCGATCCCGGCGACCTCTGCGATCATTCAGCCGGCGCTCGGGATCAAGAACGCGACGTGCTTCGACATCGCGGCCGCGTGCTCGGGGTTCCTGTACGCGATGCACGTCGCGCGCCAGTTCATCATCACGGGCGAGGTGAAGACGGCGATGGTCATCGGCGCCGAGACGCTCTCCCGTTACACCGACTACACCGACCGCGCGACCTGCATCCTGTTCGGCGACGGCGCCGGCGCGGCCGTGCTCCAGGCCGCTCCCGCCGGGGAGGGGATCCTGCGCTCCGCGCTGCACACCGACGGCACGTACGCAGACTTCATCCAGATGCCGGGCGGCGGCAGCAAGTACCCTCCCAACGTCAAGGAGCACATCGACGCCCGGCTGCCGTTCATCAAGATGCGCGGCAACGAGACGTTCAAGGTGGCGGTCCGCTCGATCACGGAGGTGTGCCAGGAAGTGCTCGCCGGCGCCGGCGTGACCGCCGACAAGGTGAGCCTGTTCGTCCCGCACCAGGCCAACCTGCGCATCATCGCCGCGGTCGGGGAGCGGCTGGGGCTCCCGCCCGAGAGGACCTACCTGAACCTGGAGCACGTCGGCAACACCTCATCGGCCTCGATCCCGCTGGCGATGCGCGAGGCGATCGACCGCGGCGTGCTCAAGCGCGGCGACCTCGTGCTGCTGGCGGCGTTCGGCGGCGGGCTCACCTGGGCCGCGACCCTGCTGAAGTGGTGAGCCGGCACGATGGGTAAGACGGCCTTTGTCTTTCCCGGTCAAGGTAGTCAATTCGCGGGAATGGGGAGCCATCTCGCGGCGGCGTACCCCGAGGCGCGGGCCGTGTTCGAGCGCGCCGACGCCGCGCTCGGCGAACCCCTTTCCAAGCTCTGCTTCGAGGGTCCCGACGAGCAGCTCCGGCTCACCGCCAACACCCAGCCGGCGATCCTGACCGCCTCGCTGGCCGCGTTTGCGGTCCTGGCGGCGCGCGGTTCGAAGTTCGACGGCGTCGCCGGGCACTCCCTCGGCGAGTACAGCGCGGTCGGCGTCGCGGGAGGGCTCGGGATCGAGGATCTTGTGCGCGCCGTGCGGCGGCGCGGCCAGCTCATGCAGGAGGCGGTGCCGGTCGGCGTCGGTGCGATGTCGGCCGTGCTGGGGCCCGGCCGCGACCTGGTCGAGACGTGCTGCCGGGAGGCGAGCGGCGGCGGCGAGACCGTCGTGGCGGCCAACTTCAACGCCCCGGAGCAGACCGTGGTCGCCGGCCACGCCGGCGCGGTCGCGCGCGCCGGGGCGCTCCTCGCCGCGCGCGGCGCCAAGCGCGTGGTGTCGCTGCCGGTCTCGGCGCCGTTCCACTCGCCGCTGATGGCGGCTGCGCGCGAAGGCCTCGTGCCGGTGCTGGCGGCGCTCCCCTTCGCAGGGCTCTCGGTGCCGCTCTACAACAACGTCGATGCGGCGCCGGTGACGGACCCCGGCGCGGTGCGAGACGGGCTCATCCGGCAGGTGGACGCGCCGGTGCGCTGGGTCGAGCTGGTCGAGCGCATGGTCGCCGACGGGTTCGACACGTTCGTCGAGGTCGGGCCGGGGAGCGTGCTCTCGGGCCTCATCCGCCGGATCGCCCGCCAGGCTGTTACCATCCAGGCTGGTACCGCCGAGCAGATCGAGGCGTACCTCGGCGGAGAGTCAAAATTCAAGAGTTGAGACGGAAGACGGAAGAGGGAAGACGGAAGACGGAAAACGGGCGTTGTCTTTCCTCTCCCTCCTACCTTTTCCCTTCTACCTTAAACTATCAACGATGAGCCGTTTGGGAGGGAACGATGGCTGGGACCTTGCAGGGAAAGGTGGCACTGGTGACGGGGGCGGCAACCGGGATCGGCGCCGCGTGCGCGCGGGCGCTCGCCCGCGAGGGCGCCGTGGTCGCGTGCACGTCGCTGCCGACCGACCCGACGCAATCCGTGGTGGATCAGATCCTGGCGGCCGGAGGCAAGGCGATCGTCAAGCCGCTCAACGTCACCGACCCCGAGTGGTGTCAGCGCGTGGTCGAGGAGGTCTCGGCCGAACTCGGCGGGTTGCATGTCCTGCTCAACAACGCCGGCATCACCGACGACGGCCTGTTCATGCGCATGAAGCCGGAGTCGTGGCGCAAGGTACTCTCCGTCAACCTCGACGGCGCCTTCAACGTGACCCAACCGGCCGTCAAGGTCATGGTCAAGCAGCGCGAGGGGCGGATCATCAGCATCTCCTCGGTCGTCGGCCTGATGGGCAACCCCGGCCAGGCCAACTACTCGGCGTCCAAGGCGGGGATCATCGGACTCACGAAGTCGCTGGCGCGCGAGCTCGGCAGCCGCAACATCACCGCCAACGCCATCGCGCCCGGGTACATCCAGACTCCGATGACCGACAAGCTCAACGAGGAGCAGAAGAAAGCGCTGATGGCGAACCTGGCCATCCCGCGCCTCGGCACCCCGGAGGACATCGCGGCGGTCGTGCTGTTCCTCGCGGGGCCCGCCGGGTCGTACATCACCGGCGAGGTGATCAACGTCTCCGGCGGACTTTACATGTAGCCTGCAGCGACGCGCGAAGGGGGATCCGATGGCTGGGACGTTGCGCAGCATGACCGGGTTCGGGCAGGCCGGCGGGGAGCTTTCGCCGCGCCTGCGCGCCGAGGTACGGCTCACCTCGGTCAACTCACGTTTCCTGGAGGTCGCCCTGCGCACGCACCCGCGGGTCGAGACCGCGGAGCTGGAGGCGGCCGTTCGCCCTGTGCTGGCGGCGGGTCTGGCCCGCGGGCGCGTGCAGGTCACCGTCGACCTCGCCCTCCTGGCCCGCGCTTCCGCCGGCCTCGTGCTGCACTGGGAGGTCGCCGAGTTGCTGCTCGCGGCCCTGGCGCAGCGCCCCGCCGGGATCGAGCTCGCGCCGCTCGAGCTGCGCGACCTGCTGGCGCTGCCGGGGTTCGCCGAGGGGGGCGGGGAGCTGGGTCTGACTCCTGAGGAACAACAGGCGCTCCTCGCGCTCGTCGGACAGGCGCGCGACGGCCTGGTGGCGGTGCGGGAGCGCGAGGCGGCCGCGCTGCTGCCGCAGGTCGCCGGGGAGATCGCGCTGCTGACCTCGTTCCGCGGCTGGCTCGCGGAAGTCAACGACCAGGTGCGGACCAGCCTGATGGCGCGCCTCTCGGACCGGCTGGCGTCGCTGCTGGACGGCACCGAGGTCAGCCAGGACCGCCTGTTGCAGGAAGCGGCGGTCGCCGCGGAGCGCGCCGACGTCGCCGAGGAGGTGCAGCGCCTCGCGGCGCACCTCGATCACTTCGAGCGCCTGCTGGCGCAGGGCGGGCCGGTGGGCAAGAAGATCGACTTCCTCCTCCAGGAGTTGCTCCGCGAGGTCAACACCGCGGGCTCGAAGTGCCGTGAGGCGGGGATGGGGGAGCGCGTCGTCGAGGCCAAGGCCGCGCTCGAGAAGCTCCGCGAGCAGTGCGCGAACCTGGAGTAGCGACCGTGGTCCGGGGTCCGGGGTCCGGGGTCCGAGAACCGCAAGACGGCTGGACGGCGCGGCGGTACCTCTGGCTTCTGTTGGCGTTCGTGCTGGCGCACGCGGTGCTGGCGATGATCGTGCCGGTCTCGGGCGACGAGGCGTACTACTGGGACTGCTCCCGCCACCCCGACTGGGCGACGTACGACCAGCCCCCCCTGATGATGCTCGCGCCGATCCCGTTCCGGGCGGTGTTCGGCGAGACCGCCCTTGGCGTCCGGGGCCCGGCGATCGCGGCGGCGTTCCTGATCGGCGCGTTCCTGCTGCCGCTCGCACGGCGCCTGGGAGGCGGCCCGCGCGAAGCGGCGTGGACGTACCTCCTCTTGCACGCCACGCCGCTGTTCTTCTTCGGCTCGTTCTACGCCTCGACCGACATCGGGATGATGGCGGGCTACCTCGGCGCATCGTGGGCCGCCGTGGCAATCGCCCAGGGGGAGAGGCGCGCGTGGTGGGGGTTTGGCGTGGCGGTCGCACTCGGCTTCCTCGCCAAGTTCCCCGCGGTGCTGGTCCTGCCGGTCCTGATCCCGGTCCTGGCCGGCCGCGAGGCCAGGGCGCACCTGCGCACGCCGGTGCCGTACCTCGCCGGCGCCCTGTCGGCGGCGCTCACGGCGCCGGTCTGGATCTGGGGCGCCGAGCACGACTGGGTGAACCTCACCTTTCAGCTCCAGCAGCGACACGACCGCGGCCCGCTGACCGCCGTCTACCTGCTCGAGTTCGTCGCGTTCGTGGCGTTGCTGACGTCGCCGCCGCTGTTCGTCGCGATGGCGGGGGCGTGGTGGCGCGCATGGCGGCGGCGCGACCCCGCCTGGAACGCCGTGCTCGTCGGGGCGGCGTCCCCGTTCGTGTTCTTCGGGTACGTCTCCTTGCGCGAGGACATTTCGCCGCACTGGGCTGGCCCCGGGGTCGTTCTCGCCGCCCTCGTGCTCGCGTTCGCATCGCCGCGCCCGCGCCGGCTGGTGCGGTGGGGCGCCGCGTTCGGCGTCGCCGTTTCGCTGGCGGCGGTGGCGCTCGTGCTCTTCGCCACGACCGCCCTCGACGTGCACTGGCCGCTCGTGGGCCGGTTGCGCGGCGCGGTCGCCGACAAATTGGCCGCCGCCGTCGCCAACCAGGAGATCATGACCGAGATCGAGCGGCGGCTGCAGCCGGGGGAGATGATGGCCTCCGAGAGCTACACCGATGTCCACCTCTACGCGTTCCTGTCGAAGGGCCGGATCCGGACGCGGCTCGCCAGGGTGCACGGCGGCGTCCACGGCCTCGCGTCGCTCTACTGGTACCCGCCCGAGGCGCTGCGCGGCCGGGACTTCCTCTTCGTCACCGAGCGCACCGGCCTCGAGGCGCCGCTGGCGGCGGTGTTCGCCTCCGTGAGAGAGGAACCGCCGTTCGTCGTCGAGCACGACGGCCGTCCGGTGCGGACGATCTATTTCCTGCGCTGCCGCGACCTGCTGCGCCCGGAGGGCGTCTTCACCCGACTGCCGGCGCTCCAGCCCGCCGCTGGAGTCCCGGAGGCCTCGCCAACGGGAGGCTGACGCCGCCGTGCGGTCGAGCGCCCAGGTCTTTCCCCAGGTGCTCGTGGGGTGTCGGTCAGCTCGGTTGGACGGCACCGCGGGGCGGCCGCATCGGGGTCGGTGCCGGTCTGGGTGGCTCGATGACCCCCACGATCTGCCGGCGGCCGATCGCAAACGCAGCGTCGACCCGGCCGCGCGTGTGCATCTTGTCGCCGACCCTGGGAAGGGGGCCGGTGGTGGACACGGCGATCGTGCCGGTCCCGTCGTCGAGGACGTAGCACTTGAGCCGCGGCAGGTCGATGCGTTCCTTGACGGTGCCCCAGACCGTCACGGTCTTGCCGTTGTACCGACTCGCGTCCTTGACGATGGAACCGATGTTCGTGGCCGTGATGCGGTAGCAGGACGCCAAGGCGAGAACACCAGCCACCATGAGAAGCAGCGTCAACGCCCGAATTCCCCGGATCGGATCATCCGCCATCGGTCTCTCCCTGCCGGCGGCTGGGCGTCGCCTCGCCCCGACGCCACGGGCGCGTCTCACCAGGACTCTCCGACGCCCCGCGACGTGTGTCGGCACGTCACATTGTAGTGCAGAGCCGTGTAGAAGCCGGCCCGGCCGAGGGCCGGGCTTGCGCTACAATGCACGGCTTGACGGAGGTTTGCGATGCGAGACGCGGAGATTCGCGAGCTGCCAGGGCTGGTCGGAGAGCGGGTGAGGGTGTCCGGTTGGCTCTACAACGCCCGCTCCTCGGGCAAGCTGCGCTTCCTCGTCGTCCGCGACGGCTCCGGCTACCTCCAATCGGTGGTGTTCAGGCCCGGCGTGGAGGAGCGGGTGTGGGAGGAAGCCGGGCGGGTGACACAGGAGTCGTCACTTCACGTGGTTGGCACGATCAAGGCCGAGCCGCGCGCCCCGGGTGGCGTCGAGCTGCAGGTCGAGGAGATCGCGATCGAACAGCTGTGCCCCGACTACCCGATCACCCCCAAGGAGCACGGCCCCGATTTCCTGCTCAACCACCGCCACCTCTGGCTGCGCTCCAAGCGCCAGCACGCGATCATGCGGGTGCGCAACGAGCTGACGTTCGGCATCCGCGACTTCTTCTACACCCGTCACTACGTCAACATCGACTCGCCGATCCTCACCCCGGCCGCGTGCGAGGGGACCTCGACGCTGTTCGAGACCGACTACTTCGGCGAGAAGGCGTACCTCTCGCAGTCGGGGCAGCTCTACCTCGAACCGGCGGTGGCCGCGCACGGCAAGGTGTACTGCTTCGGGCCGACGTTTCGCGCCGAGAAGTCCAAGACCCGCCGGCACCTGACGGAGTTCTGGATGGTCGAGCCCGAGGTCGCCTGGATGCGCTTCGACGGCCTGCTCGAGCTCGCGGAGGAGTTCGTCTCGACGCTCGTCGCGCGCATCCTCGACCGCTGCAAGCAGGAACTCGAGTGGCTCGAGCGCGACGTCGCCAGGCTGGAGCCCGCGGCCGCGCGGCCGTACCCCCGCATCGACTACGGCGACGCGGTCGAGAAGCTCCGCGGGAAGGGCTTCGATGTCACGTTCGGCGACGATTTCGGCGGCGACGAGGAAACGGCGCTCGCGGACGAATCCGGCAAGCCGATCATGATCACGCGCTACCCGGCGGCGATCAAGGCGTTCTACATGGAGCCGGACCCGAACGACCCGGCGCGGGCCCTCGCCGTGGACATGATCGCGCCGGACGGGTACGGCGAGATCATCGGCGGCAGCGAGCGCATCTCCTCGCCGGAGAAGCTCGAACAGCGCATCGCCGAGCACAACCTGCCGCTGGCGGCGTTCCAGTGGTACCTCGACGTGCGCAAGTACGGCGGGTTTCCGCACTCGGGGTTCGGGATGGGGATCGAGCGGGTCGTGACGTGGCTGTGCGGGTTGCAGCACCTCCGGGAAGCGATACCGTACCCGCGCATGATCAACCGCCTCTACCCCTAAGGCGCCGCCGGCGTCGGACCTCTCGCTGCGTTGCGCTCGCCCCGCTCGCATCCTCATGTGGCCTCCGGCCACACTCCGGTGCGGCGGGGTTCGCGCGCCTTGCGATAGGCCCAACGGCGGCGGCGCGGCTACACGCCGCAAGCTTGGAGGCCCTGCCTACCGCCGTCATTCCCGCGCACGCGGGAATCCGCGCCTTGGCTGCGGACCACTCTCGGCGGCGCGGCTATACGCCCCAAGTTGCGAAGCCCTGCCTGTCGGCATCGATCTCGTCTTCGAGGGAGGCGCTCGAGGCTGCGCGGCCTACGGCCGGCGCAGCCGGCACGGACCACTGACCACGGACCACGTCCCTCCTTTGGCCGAACCCCGAGCCCCGGTATCATGCGGCGGCGCGGGCGGGGAGGATTTCGCGGAGGGCCGCCACGAACGTCGCCATCTCGGCGGGGGTGCCGACCGAGACGCGCAGCCACGTCGGCATCGAGGGGAACCGCCTTCCGACGAGGATCTTGCGAGCCGCGAACGAGGCGATGAGCGGCGCCACGTCGCGCCCGGTGTCGATCATGACGAAGTTCGCGTCGGACGGGATGAAGCGGCGGCCGTCGGCGGTCAGTTGTCCCGTGAGCCACTTCCGCGTGTCGTTGAGGCGTCGCTTCATGCGGGGGACCAGGTCGGGCTCGGCAAGGCTCGCGAGGGCCGCAGCGAGCACCGCGGCGTTGGTGTTGGAAAACGAGGCGAAGCCGGTTGAGCGCCTCGACCTTGTCCTTGGCGGCGACCGCGTAGCCGAGACGCATGCCGGCCATGCCGTAGATCTTGGAGAAAGTGCGAGCCACGATCAGGTTCGGGTGGGCGGCGAGGAGGTCCGGTCCCGCTGCGGTACCTGGCGTGCTCGACGAAGTGGTGGTAGGCCTCGTCGAGCAGAACCGTGGCCGATGGTGGAACCCGCGTGAGGAACGCGGCCAACTCCTCGCCCGTCACGACGGTGCCGGTGGGGTTGTTGGGGTTGCAGACGTAGACGAGCCCGGTCGCGGCGTCGCAGGCGGCCGCCATCCGCTGCAGGTCGTGGCGGAAGGCGCCGTCGAGGGGGACCTTGACGGCGCGTCGCCCCGGTGACGCGGTTGTAGGCGAGCACGGCCTCGAACGTCGGCTCGGCGGCGACCACCTTCTTGCCGGCCCGAGGAACGCCGCGACGGCCATGCGCAGGATGTCGCTCGAGCCGCAGCCGAGCTGGATCTGCTCGGGCGCGACGCCGTGCAGGCTGCGCCAGAGCGCTCTCGCAGCTCGTCCTCCGAGCTATCCGGGTAGCGGCCGGCGACGCCTGCGAGTGGGTCAGTCGCCTCGCGCGCGGCAGCGGACGGCCCGTACGGGTTCTCGTTCGAGTTGAGCTGGATCGAATCGGCAGGCTGGCCGAGCGCGATGCTCGCCTCGGCCGTGCCCGGCGCCAGCCCTCGCTGGAGGACCACCGCTCCGGCAGCGGCGCCGAGCGCCGCGCCGAACCCTCTTCGCGTCATTCGGGTCGTGTCCATGGGTCCCTCCCCTGCGGCAACGTCCTTCCGGAACCGTCGGGGACGAGTCTACGGCGGGAGAGGCCGCGCCGCCAGCGATGGTTGGCCGGGTCCGTTTCACCGGCTTCGCAGCCTCGCGGTGACGGCTGTTGGCGACATCGGGCGGCGCCCCGGCGCTCGGGCGCGCCTGTGGCGCCTCAGTTCACCGCCTGGGGGGCGATGAGGGAGAACGGAGCGATCTCGACCTCGAACTGGCCGCCGCCCTCGGACCGCATCAGGTAGCTGCCGCGCATCGTCCCGAACGGAGTCGTGCAGAGGGCAGAAGCTCGTGTACTCGAACGAGGCACCCGGTCGCAGCACCGGGGTCTCGCCGATGACGCCAGGCCCCTCGACCTCCTCGACGTGACCGTTCCCGTCCGTGATCGTCCAGTGACGGCGGAGGAGCCGGACGGCGATGTCGCCGTGGTTCGTGATCCGGATGTGGTAGGAGAAGAGGTAACTGGCCCGCTCGGGCGCGCTGGACTCGGGCAGGTATGACGGTGTCACCAGGATGCGAATTCCCATCGTCGTGGTGTCGCTCATCGCCAGCAAGAATGCCGGCGGCCGGCCCGGGATTCCCACCGGGGCCCCGCGCACTCGAAGCCGGGAATCATTCTCGTCCGGCGCGATGTTAGAATGACCGCTCGTGAAGAAGGCCGCGCGTCCGGCGCGCGCCCCGCAGTCGATCAGAGTCGGAATGATAGGGCTCGGGTGCGCCAAGAACCTGGTGGACGGGGAGGTCATGCTCGGTCATCTGGCGGAGCACGGCGCCGAGGTGGTCACCGACCTCGACTCCGCCGAGGTCGTGATCGTCAACACCTGCGGGTTCGTCGAGGACGCGAAGCGGGAGTCGATCGACGCGATCCTCGAGGTGGCGCGGCGCAAGGGGGACGGCACGTTGCGCCGCCTGGTGGTCGCCGGGTGCATGGCGCAGCGCTACGCCCGGGAGCTGGCGGCCGAGGTGCCCGAGATCGACGCGTTCGTCGGCCTGGACGAGCTCGAGCGCGCGCCGGAGGCGGTGCTCGGCCGTCTCGGCCGCCACCTGCCGGACCAGCGCGGAGCGCTCAGGCTCTACGACCACACCGCGCCGCGCCTGCTCGCCACCGGCGGCGTCTTCGCCTACCTCAAGGTCGCCGAGGGGTGCGACAACCCGTGTACGTTCTGCCACATCCCGGCGATGCGCGGTGCCTTCCGCTCGCGCACGACCGCCTCGCTCGTGGCCGAGGCGCGCCGCCTGGAAGAGGCCGGCGTGCGCGAGTTGGTGCTCATCGCCCAGGACACCACGCGCTACGGCGAGGACCTCGGGATGGGACGCACCGGGCTGCGCCGCCTGCTCGAGGCGCTGCTCGCGGGGACCTCGTTGCCGTGGCTCCGCTTCATGTACGCGTACCCCGCGACGCTCGATCCCGGCATCTTCCCGCTGATGGCGCGCGAGAGCCGGCTCGTGCCCTACCTCGACATCCCCCTGCAGCACGCCTCCCGCCCCATCCTCAAGCTGATGAAGCGCGGCGGCGACGCACGCCGCTACCGGGAGCTGATCGCGAAGGCGCGCGACACCGTACCGGGCCTCGCGGTGCGCACCACGTTCATCGTCGGGTTCCCGGGCGAGGGGGACGCGGAGTTCGCCGAGCTGCAGGCGTTCGTGGAGGAAGTCCGCTTCGATCACGTCGGGGTGTTCGTCTACTCGTTCCAGGAGGAGAACCCCGGCGCGGCGCTCGGCGACCCGGTGGCCGCGCGGACGAAGGGGCGGCGCCGGCGTGCGCTCATGAAGCAGCAGGAGCGCATCAGCCGCGAGCTCAACCGCGCGTTCAGGCGGCGCGAGACGATCGCCATCGTGGAGGGCGCCAGCCCTGAATCGGAGTACCTCTTGCAGGGGCGCCTCCCGCGCCAGGCGCCGGAGGTGGACGGCCGGCTGCTGTTCTCGGACGGCAGCGCTCGCGCCGGCGACATCGTCCGCGTCCGCATCACGAAGACCTATGCGTTCGACCTCGTCGGCGAGATCCGCGAGGTGCTCCTGGCCGCCCCGGCGCGCCGCCCGCTGTTGCTCCCCTCGCGACTGCCGGCGCTGCCGGCCGCGGCGGCGCGATAACCCGATGGACGTCCTGCGCGACCCGACGCCGTCCTCCGACCTCCCCCGCGGGGGGGTGGTGACGATCGGCAACTTCGACGGCGTGCACGCCGGCCACCGAATGCTGCTCGCCGGAGCGGTGGAGAGTGCGCGGGCGCTCGGCGTGCCGGCGGTGGCGCTGACGTTCGAGCCGCACCCCGAGAAGGTGTTGCGGCCGGGCTCGGGGCTGAAACTGGTCACGACGCGGGCGCAGAAGGCGCAGCTGCTCGATCGGCTGGGCCTCGACACCCTGGTGGAGATCGGCTTCGACCGGCGCTTCGCGGCGATCACGGCGCAAGAGTTCGCCCGCGAGTTCCTCTTCCGCCGCCTTGCACCCGCCGAGGTGCGGCTCGGGACCAACTTCCGCTTCGGCGCCGGCCGGCTGGGCGACGTCAACTTCCTCTCGACGCTCGGTCACGAGATGGGGTTCAGGGTGGTCGGCGTCGAGCCGCTCGGGGACGGCGGCGAGGTCGTCTCGTCCACGCGGGTGCGCTACGAAATCGCCCGCGGCCACGTCGACGAGGCCTGGCGGCTCCTGGCGCGCCCGTTCTACGTGGACGGCCGCGTGTACCGCGGCAAGCGGTTCGGCCGCCAGCTCGGGTTCCCGACGATCAACGTCGACGTCGAGAACGAGCTGTTGCCGGCGCACGGGGTGTACGTGACCGTCCTCCACATCCCCTCGTACTCGCGGGTGTTTGCCTCGGTGACCAACATCGGCGTGCGGCCCACGGTCTACGAGAATTCGCAGGTGACCGTCGAGTGCCACGTGCTGAACTTCACCGGCGACGTGTACGACGAACCCGTGCGGCTCTCGTTCCTCCGCCGCGTGCGCGACGAGAGGGTATTCGGGTCGAGCATGGACCTGGTGGCGCAGATCCGCCGCGACGTGCAGACGGCCGAGCTCTACTTCGCCCAGGCCGGACTCCCGGCGGACGAACTGGTGCGGCGGTGAGCCTGGCGCTGCTCGCCCCGCTCGCCGCGATGGCTGCGTTGCTGGCCGCGGCGTGCGGCGCACTCTGGCTCGACCGCCACCGTTGGGGCGCGCTCGCGTGGCTCTGGGCGACCGCCGTCTGGAGCTTCGCGGCGCCGGCGCTGCTCGCGCTCGCGCCGGTGACTCGCCTGCTGCAGGCCCCGGAGGAGGGGGTGGCGTTCCCGGAGGCGTGGCTGGGCGCGCCGTGGCTCACCCTTGCGCTGGTCGTCGTGGCGGCCGTGCTGCCGGCGGTTGCGGCGGCGCGTTCGCGCGCGGTCGAGGGGCCGGCCGACGGCGCGGTGTTCGGGGGCGTCGCCGGCGTCGGCCTCGCGGCCGGGGCGACATGCCTCGTGCTCGCGCGGGCGCCGTGGCGCCCGGACGGCGCCGCCCTCGTCTTCGTGACCGTACTGCACGCTGCGGCCGGGGCGCTGCTGGGCGCCGGGGTCGGCCTGGCCAAGCTCGCCTCGCGCCGCGCCCTGCGCTTTCCGGCGGCGCTGGCCGCGGCGGCCGGCGCGGCTGGGCTCGTCGCCGCGCTCACCGTTGCGGCGCTCGCCTGCTGGCGGGCGTGGGGCGAGGCCAACATCGCCTGCAACCTGGGGCTCGCCGCGGTGGCGGGGGCCGCGCTGGCGGCGGTGCTTTTTGCCTGCCTGGGGTACGAACGCCGGGTCCTGTCCGAACAGCTCAGGGACGAGGTCAGGCTCGGGGTCCTGCCCGCCTGGGTGGCCGAGGTGCTGCCGAGCTACCGCCGCCGCATCCGTTCCGATTGGTGGCCGCGCCGCGACGAGCGGTGGGAGATCCTGGACTTGTTGGTGACGCTGGCGTTCCGCAAACAGCAACTCCGCACGCTTCCGGACGATCGCCTGCGCCTGTACGGCCTTGAGGTCGGGCGCTTGCGGCAGCGGGCGCGCGCCGTGCTGGCGCTCGCCCCGGAACCGTCCGCTGCGGCCGGCCGCGGCGAGTAGGAACGGCGCGAACCGGAGCCGAAGCCGTGTGCTATCGTTCGAGCCAAGCCGTGGCTGGAAGGGGAGTTGGCCAGCCCGGGACGAGGGGAGAGAGCCAGTGAACAACCGGGGGATTCACGTGTTCACGTCGGAGTCGGTGACGGAGGGTCACCCCGACAAGGTGTGCGATCAGATCTCGGACGCGGTGCTCGACGAGGTGCTCCGGCAGGACATCGAGAGAAAGACGGTCGGGCAGGGCCGGGTGGCGTGCGAGAGCTTCATCACGGTCGGGCTGGTCATCGTCGGCGGAGAGATCACCACCGACGGCTGGGTGGACGTGCAAGACCTCGTCCGCGACCTGATCCGCCGCATCGGGTACACCGACACCAAGTACGGTTTCAACTACGCCACCTGCGGCATCCTCAACGCGATCGGCCGGCAGTCGGGCGACATCGCCCAGGGCGTCGACAGCGGCGGCGCGGGCGACCAGGGCCTGATGATCGGTTACGCCTGCGACGAGACCGCCGAGCTGATGCCGATGCCGATTACGCTCGCGCACAAGCTCACCCGCCGCCTCGCCGAGGTGCGGCGCAAGGGCGTGCTGCCGTACCTGGGGCCGGACGGCAAGTCGCAGGTGACCGTCGAGTACCGCGACGGCAAGCCGCACCGGATCGACACCGTCGTGATCTCGTCGCAGCACACCGAGGAGATCCTCAACCGCAAGGGGGACCGCATCACCGCGGCGGCGCGCGACGAGATCGTCGAGAAGGTCGGCCTGGCGGTGTTGCCGAAGAAGCTCGTGGACGCCAAGACCCGCTTCCTCGTCAACCCGACCGGGAAGTTCGTCATCGGCGGACCGCAGTCCGATACCGGGATGACCGGCCGCAAGATCATCGTGGACACCTACGGCGGCTGGGCGCCCCACGGGGGCGGAGCGTTCTCCGGCAAGGACCCCACCAAGGTCGACCGTTCCGCAACCTACATGGCGCGCCACATCGCCAAGAACATCGTCGGCGCCAAGCTCGCGCGCGAGGCGCTGGTGCAGCTCGCGTACGCGATCGGGGTCGCCGATCCGGTGTCGGTGATGGTGGACACGAGCGGCACGGGCGTGATCCCCGACGAGCGGCTCACCGAGGCGGTGCGCGAGGTATTCCCGCTCACGCCGCGAGGGATCATCGAGGAGCTCGACCTGCTCCGGCCGATCTACCGAATCACCGCGAGCTACGGGCACTTCGGCCGCTCGGAACCCGAGTTCCGGTGGGAGAGCCTGCATCACGTGGACGAGCTCAAGGCCGCGGCCGCGAAGCTGGCCTGAGGCTCCCTCAGCCCGCAGGACCGGCAAGCGAGAGGCCTCACGCGTTGAAGGGACGGGCAAGGCCCGCGGGGCGGTCGCTGGCGCGAGCGGCGCGCGGGGGACTAGAATGCCGGCCAACGGGTCCGCCATGGACCTCGCAACGATCGCCACGCAACCAAAGGAGGCTCCCCCGGTGTTGACACGCGAGCAGTGGACCGAGAAGTTCGTCGAGGTGATCGCGCACGCGTCCTCCCAGCTCCCGCCCGACGTGCTCGCGGCGCTCAAGCGCGGGCGCGACGCGGAGGCGCCGGGGTCGCTGGCGGCCAAGGCGCTCGAATCGATCCTCACGAACATCGAGATGGCGAAGGGGAACTGGCAGCCGATCTGTCAGGACACGGGTACGCCGCTGGTGTGGATCCACCACCCGGTGGGGATGTCGACCCGGATGCTCACCGCCGCCTTCGAGGAGGCGGTGCGGCAGGCGACGGCGAAGCAGCTCCTGCGCCCCAACGCGGTGGACCCGTTGACCGACAAGAACACCGGTCACGGCCAGGCGCCCGGCATCCCGACCGTGCACTGCGAGGAGTGGGACGAGGTCGGCCTCGAGGTGCGGCTGATCTTGAAGGGCGGCGGCTGCGAGAACGTCGGCGCCCAGTACAGCCTGCCCAACACCAAGCTCAAGGCCGACCGCGACCTCGACGGCGTCAAGCGCTGCATCCTCGACGCGGTGCAGCAGGCGCAGGGCAAGGGGTGCGCCCCGGGGATCATCGGCGCGTGCTTCGGCGGGGACCGTGGCTCGAGCTTCGTCGAGTCCAAGCGGCAGCTGTTGCGCCGGCTCGACGACACCAACCCCGTCCCCGAGCTGGCCGCGATGGAGAAGGAACTCTACGAGCAGGCGAACCAGCTTGGCATCGGCCCGATGGGGTTCGGCGGCAAGACCACCGTGCTCGGGGTCAAGGTCGGTTACCTCGGGCGGCTGCCCGCCTCCTACTTCGTGTCCATCTCCTACATGTGCTGGGCGAACCGCCGTGCCACCGCGAAGTTCAGCCCCTCCGGGGAGGTCACATGGCTCGACTGATGCTTCCTTCCGATGAAAAGACGATCCGCGCCCTCAAGGTCGGGGACTTCGTGGAGCTGTCGGGCCGCATGATCACCGGCCGCGACGCCGCGCACCACTGGCTGCTGCACGGTTTCCGCGAGGAGGTCGCGCCGTTCATGAAGGACTCGGTGATCTACCACGTGGGCCCGGTGGTGAAGAAGCACGAGGACGGGCACTACACGTTCGTGGCCGCGGGACCGACGACGTCGGCGCGCGAGGAGCCGTTTCAGGCCGACGTGATCGGGAAGTACGGCCTGCGCGGCGTGATCGGCAAGGGCGGGATGGGGCCGAAGACGCTCAAGGGACTGGCCGAGCACGGCGCCGTCTACTTCCACGCCGTCGGCGGCACCGCGCAGGTGTTGGCGCAGGCGGTGGTCAAGGTCGAGCAGGTGTTCCAGCTCAAGGAGTTCGGCGTCCCCGAGGCGCTCTGGGTGATCCAGGTGAAGGACTTCCCCGTCGTCGTCACGATGGACTCGCACGGCGGCTCGCTCCACGCCGAGGTCGAGAAGGCCTCGAAGGCGAAGCTCGAGCAGTTGCTGGGCCTTTCCGCGTAAGCGAATCTCGAATCGAACCGAAGGGAAGGGCGGCCGTTCGGCCGCCCTTCGCGTGACCGCACCTGCAGCGACGCTACCGCCCGCCCTCGTAGTGGGTGATCGCCCGCGTCTCGGTTGTGGGCGCGGAACAACCAAGTTTCCTGTCTGGCTTAGCCCCTGGCCCGCACAGTTGTGACGTCCGCTCCAGCCAGTTACCGTGGGAGTCGAGCTTGTAGGTAAAGCCGGTCGTCCCGCGGAGCGTGCCATCCTCGTTGAACCAGCTCTCCTCGGCGACCTGCCCGGCCGCGTCGTACTTGTAGAGGACGGTGGCTTTGTCTGGTCCGTGAGGGTCCCACTCGATAGCCTTCACCATGCGTCCTTGGTTGTCGTAGCCGAATCGCGATCGGTGGCGGATCGAGCCGGGCGGGTTTCCGTAGTAGTCCACCCTCTCGACGATGTTGCCTCCACCGTTTATCCTCTGGACCGTTCGTCCGATCAGTCCGAATTTGTCCGTCCTCTCCTCCACGACCTCTTGTCGTCGCGCGTCGAAGCTGACGACTGTCCTCACTCCGGTTGGCCGCCCATCCGGCCCAAGGTTGACGATGACCGTCTGACCTGTCTTCACGTTTCGCTGGTACAGGCTGCGAGCCTCCCCATAGCGGGCCTCCAGAAGCCAACCCTGCCTGTCGAAAACGAGATCTGCTTCGGCACCACCCGTGCCAGGGTTATACGAGCGTGCGCCGAGATAGAACACGGACTGAACCGGCCCGCGCAGACCTTCACGCTCGCGATCGGGTTTCGGGCCGACGGACGTGGGTTGGATGAGAAACGCGGCAACCCAGACTGCCAGTGCGCTCGCTGCGACCATGCGGTCCTCCCTAGGCCGCCGTCGGGCTCACCGGCCCTCGACGCCGATCTTTCGGCCGCGGGTCTCGGGCAGCGTCCACACCCACGCGCCCGTGATCAGGGCGAAGAAACCGGCGAGGGAGATTCCACCGCCGAGGCCGTAGCGCGTGGCGACCAGCGTGATCACGAGCGGCGTGAAGAACTGCACGCCGCGGGCGAGGTTGAACGCGGCGCCCATCGCGGTGTTGCGCACCCGGGTGGGGAAGATCTCCGAGAAGATCGGGCCGTACCCCGAGTAGTTGCCGGTGCCGAGCCCGACCAGGAACATGAAAAGTACGGTCAGCGCCGGGTACACCGCGAGCGCGCCCCAGAACCAGGTGACGGCGAACAGCCCGATCGCCCAGACGACCGAGTAGATCGTGTACGCGACGCGGCGGCCCTTCCAGTCGGCGACGACCCCGAACGAGAGGTAGCCGAGCGCGCCGCCGGTCTGGGTCACGAGCATCCAGATCCCCGCCCTCCCCATCGACGACCCGAGGTGCTCGTACAGGTACCTCGGCATCCACGAGTAGGTGAACCAGTACGCGGACATGTCGGTGGTGGCGAGAACGAGGCCGAGCAGGAACAGGCGCCGCAGGTCTGGGGTCGTGAGCAGGTACTTGACCTGGCTCGTCTCCTGTGGCGCTGCCAGGCGCTTGCGCTCCAGCCAGACGTCCGACTCCGGCATGTGGCGGCGGATGAGCACGACGAGCAGCGCGGGGAGGACCGAGATGAAGAAGCAACCCCGCCAGCCCCACTCCGGGCCGAAGGCGTTCGCCAGTGCCGGCTCCACGAACCCGCCGATCACCGATGCGACCGCGATGCCGAGCGGGGCGCCGGTCTGCATCACGGCGGCGAAGCGGCCGCGCATGCGGGCGGGGAACGTCTCGCCCACCAGCGTCTGCCCGGTCGCCCACTCGCCCCCGACGCCGAGGCCGGTGATGATCCGGCACACCGCCAGCCACGCGACGCCCTGCGCGAACCCGGACAGCAGCGCTCCCAGGGAGTACACCAGGATCGTCCACGACAGCACGGTCTTGCGCCCGAACCGGTCGGCGAGCCAGCCGAACACGATGCCGCCGAGCGCGGTGGCCGCGAGCGTGGTGCCGACCAGCAGGGAGAGCGACGAGTCGGAGAGCCCGAGCGACTTCTTGATCGGGATGACGAGGAACGAGAACAGCATCAGGTCGTAGAAGTCGAACAGCCAGCCCGCCCACGACATCGCGAGGATCAGGTAGTGCGTCCTCGTCGGCGTGTCGCACTCGTTGAGAAGACGCTTCGCGGGCTGGGGTTCCATTGGGCGCCCTCCGGATCTATTGGCGACACCGTAAACCCGACGGGCTCCTCACGCAACGGCCGCACGACGGCCCGCGCCCAGGCGTCGCGTCACCGGGCTACGCGGGCGAGGCGAGGAATCGGTCCTCGGCCCAGGCGGCCAGGACCTCACCGAGGAAGACGCGGTGGTAGTCCTCGCGCGGGTAAAGCTTGGCGACCGCCGGGTCGAGGAAGCGCTCGGGGTCGAGGTCGAGCGTCGCGAGGACGCGGCACTCGAGCGCCAGCTCGGCCTCGGCGACCCGCGGCACGGCGACAGCCGCGCCGGGAAGCTGGGCGAGGCCGGTCTCGCGCCACTTGTCGGTGTCGCGCCCGGAGCGCGTGCCGCACAGGTCGAGCGCCTTCCGGTGGCGCTCGCCGAGGACGTTGAGGGTGAACTCGGGCCAACCCTCCAGCAGCGAGAAGGTGAAGCGACTCGGGCGCACGTAGACCGTGACCACGGGCCGGTTCCACAGCGTGCCCAGCCCGCCCCACGACACGGTCATCGGGTTGGGGCGTTCGCGCCCGGCGACGAGCAGCGCCCAGTCGCGGTCGAGGATCTCGAACGGCTTCAGCAACAGTTCGTCGGGTTGGACTCGGCGCATCGGGAGACCTCCTCGGGCACGGCCGGGCCGCCAAGGTAGCACGGTGCGTGCGCTTGGGCCGCCGTGGCGGCTCTGGTATCGTCCGGCGATGGGAAAGCGCTGTTGGCTCGGAGCCCCGGACCCGCTGATGGAGGCGTACCACGACACCGAGTGGGGCGTGCCGGAGCACGACGACCGCCGGCACTTCGAGTTCCTCATCCTCGAGGGGGCGCAGGCGGGCCTCTCCTGGCGCACGGTTCTGCGCCGGCGGGAAGGGTACCGGAGCGCGTTCGCCGGGTTCGACGCTGAAAAGGTCGCGCGCTTCACGCCGGCGAAGGTCGAGAAGCTGCTCGCCGACCCCGGCATCATCCGCAACCGCCTGAAGGTCAACGCGGCGGTGGGCAACGCGCGCGCCTTCCTCGCCGTGCAGAAGGAGTTCGGCTCATTCGACGCCTTCATCTGGCGGTTCGTCGGTGGGTCGCCGATCGTCAACGCCTGCAAGACGCTCGCGGACATCCCGGCGCTGACGCCCGAGTCGGAGGCGCTCTCGCGCGAGCTGGTCCGGCGCGGGTTCCGCTTCGTCGGCCCGACGATCGTGTACGCACACATGCAGGCGTGCGGCCTGGCCAACGACCACCTGGTGGACTGCCCGCGCTGGGCCGAGCTGGGCGGCCGCAAGCGGAGGCGCGCCGGACGGACGCAGACGGGGAGGACGGCATGATCGGCGCCACCGAGATCAAGCGCGGCGACATCCTCGACATCGACGGCGCGCCGTGGGAGGTGACCGACGTCGCGGTGCAGACCCCGAGCGCGCGCGGCGCCAGCATGCTGGTCAAGGTCAAGACCCGCAGCCTGCGCACCGGGCAGTCGCTCGCCCGCACCTACCGCGGCAACGAGACCGTGGACGCCGCCGACTGCGAGAAGCGGCCGGTCCAGTTCCTCTACCGCCAAGACGACGAGTTCGCCTTCATGGACATGGGGAGCTACGACCAGTTCACGTTGCGGCACGAGACCCTGGGCGATGCGGCCGGCTACCTGACCGACGGGCTCGAGCTGCACTCGTTGCTGTACAACGGCGAGGTGCTCAACGTCGAGCTGCCCGTGACCGTCGAGCTCGAGGTCGTGGACACCGCCCCGGCGATCAAGGGGGCGACGGCGCAGGCGCAGCTCAAGCCCGCCACGCTCGAGACCGGGATCGAGGTGCTGGTGCCGCCGTACCTGACCACGGGCGAGCGCATCAAGGTGGACACGCGCGACGGCCGCTTCGTCGAGCGCGCCAAGGGCTGAGCCCCGGCCCGGCGGCCGGCGGCGCTTGGTCACACGGCCCCGCGAACCGCGTACAATGACTGCGGGGTCTGCGGCGATGAACTTCGAGTGCACGCTTGAGGACGTGGCGCGGTGCCTCGACGGCCTGGGGTGCCGGTGGGCGGTGATCGGGGCGGTCGCCGCCGCGATCCACGGCGTCCCGCGCACGACCGTGGACGTGGACGTGCTGATCGACGGCGCATTCGCGCAGCGGCTCGACTGCCTGCTCACCGATCTCGGGTACACCGTGACCTTCCGCTGGGAGGAAAGCTCGCACTTCGCCCCGACGCGGCCCCACCTCTGCCCGATCGACTTCCTGCACGCGCACCGGCCGCACTCGCTGGCGATGCTCGACCGCGCCCGGCGCGTCGAGGTGGGGGAGCTCGGGCTGCGCATCCCCGTCGTCGAGGTGGAGGACCTGATCGGCCTCAAGGTGCAGGCGCTGGTGAACGACCCGGACCGGCGCCGCGGCGAGCTCGTGGACATCCGCGCGTTGCTCGAGGCCACGGCGGCCCGCGGCGCGAAACTCGACCTCGACCGCGTACGCGAGTACTTCGCCCTGTTCGGCGAGCAGCTCGAGCTGGACGGTCTGATGGTGGGGCTCGAGCATGCTTTCGAGTGAAGAGCGCGCCGGGATGCTCGCCGAGGCCGCCGACCCGCGGCGGCGCGAGGTGTTGGCCGCCGCGCGCGCCGCGGCGCGCGGCGCCGTCACCCCGGCGGCGCTGCTCGCATTTCTGACCGGCTCCAGCACGCTTCTCGGTTCCCTTGCGGCTTTGCCGCGCCCGCGCCCGGGGACCGGCCGCCGCTTTCTCCTCTGACGGCCCTCCGGGAAGAAGGGAGAGGAAAGGCAAGACCGCCTTCATCTTCCGTCCTCCTTCTCCCTTCTCCATTCTCCCTTCTCCTTTCTGCTTCCTTCTTCCCGCCGTGCGAGCGTGTAGCATCTCCCTGTGCGGACCGCCCAGTTCGACTACCACCTCCCCGAGGAGCTGATCGCGCAGGCGGCGCGGCCGCGCGGGACCTCCCGCCTGCTGGTCCTGCGCCGCGACACGGGTGCGGTGTCGCTCGATCGGGTGTCGTCGCTGCCGGCGCTGCTCGCCCCTGGCGACCTGCTCCTGCTCAACGACGTCAAGGTGATCCCGGCGCGGCTGCGGGCGCTGCGGCCCGGCGGGGGCGAGGCCGAGCTGCTGCTGGTCCGCCCCCTCGGCGGCGCCGACTGGGAGGTGATGGCGCGGCCGGCGAAGCGGCTGCGCGAGGGTGCAGCGCTCGCGCTCGCGGCCGGGCACGCGATCCCCCGCGAGCGCCTCGCGGAGGGCACCTGGCGGGTGGAGTTCTCGCCGCCACTCGACGAGGCGGCGCTCGCCGCTCGTGGGCGAGGTGCCGCTGCCGCCGTACATCCGCCGCGAGGGCGGCCCGAGCGCCGCCGACCGCGAGCGCTACCAGACCGTCTACGCGCGGGCGGGCCGAGCCGTTGCGGCGCCCACGGCGGGCCTCCACTTCACCCCCGAGATGCTCGAGGCGCTGACCGACCGCGGCGTCGAGCGGGTCCGCCTCACCCTCCACGTCGGCCCGGGGACGTTCAAACCGGTGCAGGCGGACGACCCGCGCGAGCACCATCTCGACCCCGAGGACTACGAGGTCTCGCCGGCGGCCGCGGCCGCGCTCAACCGCGCCCTCGGCGCTGGGCGTCGGATCGTGTGCGTCGGCACGACGTCATGCCGCGCGCTCGAGCACGCGCTGGCAACCGGCGGCGGTCGCGTCCTCCCCGGGGCCGGCCGCGCCGACCTGTTCATCTGGCCCGGCTATGCCTTCCGCGGTACCGGGGCGTTGCTCACGAACTTCCACCTGCCGCGCTCGACCCTGCTGATGCTGGTCTCGGCGCTGGCGGGGCGGGAGCGGGTGCTGGCGGCGTACGAACTGGCGGTGCGCGAACGCTTCGCGTTCTACTCGTTCGGCGACGCGATGCTCGTGGTGTAGCGGCCGCCCGCCGGGCGGCCGGCCGTCGATTGGGGAGGCGCAGCGGCGCCGGCCCGAGGTACACTCCCCGGGTCGTGCTGGAACACTCGGAGGGGACGATGGCGAGAATGCGGGTGGCAGGGATCGTGTTGGGGGGGATCATGAGCGTGACGGCATTTGCGCAGGCGCCGGCCAAGGTGCCCGAGGTGTATCACTGGAATCTGGACGATCTTTACGCCACGCCGGCGGCGTTCGACGCGGCGCGGCAGCAGTTCGCCGGGCGGCTCTCCGAGTTCGACGCGCACCGGGGTACGCTCGGCCGCTCGCCGGCGGCGATGCAGTCCGCGCTCGACCTTTACTTCGGTCTGGCCAAGGAGTTCGGCAGGATCAGCTCGTACGCCTCGATGCGTTCTGACGAGGACACTCGGGTGCCGGAAGCGCTCGGTGCCCGCCAGGAGGTGATGCAGCTCGGCGCCCAGTTCGCCGCGGCCACGTCCTGGATCGCGCCCGAGGTGCTCGCGCTGCCCGCCGGCACCGTCGCCGGGTTCATCAAACAGGCGCCGGGTCTCGCGCCGTACCGGTTCTTCCTCGAGGACATCGAGCGGCAGCGGGCGCACACGCTCTCGCAGCCCGAGGAGAAGCTGCTCGCCGAGGCCGGCCTCGTGACCCCGGCGCCCTCGACGATCTACGGCATCCTCGCCAACGCCGACGTGCCGTTCCCCGAGGTCACGCTTTCGGACGGGCAGAAGGTGCGCCTCGACCAGGCCGGCTACGCGAAGTACCGGGCGCTGCCGAGCCGCGCCGACCGCATCATCGTCTTCCGCGAGTTCTGGAAAACGTTCAAGGGGTACGAGCGCACCTTCGGGACCACCCTCGACGCCGAGGTCAAGCGCGACCTGTTCTACGCGCGGGCCCGCAACTACCCGTCGTGCCTGGATGCGGCGATCGACGGCAGCAACGTCCCCGAAGCGGTCTACCGGACGCTGATCAGCGAAACGAACCACGCGCTGCCGACCCTCTACCGCGCCTTCAGGCTGCGCGCCAAGCTGCTCGGCATCCCGGACCTGGCCTACTACGATATCTACCCGCCGCTCGTCAAGCACGTGGACATGAGCTTCCCGATCGCCAAGGGCGAGGCGCTCGTGCTCGAGGCGCTCGCGCCGCTCGGGCCGGAGTACGTGGACACCGTCCGCAAGGGGTTCGCCTCGCGCTGGATGGACGTCTTCCCGCAGCCGGGGAAGCGTTCGGGCGCGTACTCCAACGGTTCCGCCTACGACGTCCACCCCTACGTCCTGACGAACTACAACGACGACTACGAGAGCGTGTCCACCGTCGCGCACGAGTGGGGCCACGCGATGCACTCGTACCTCGCGAACCAGGCGCAGCCGTACCCGACCGCGGACTACTCGATCTTCGTGGCGGAGGTCGCCTCGACGTTCAACGAGGCGCTGCTGCTGCGGCGGATGCTGTCGCAGGCGGCGACCGACGACGAACGTCTCTTCCTGCTCGGCAACTACCTCGAGAGCCTGCGCGGGACGTTCTTCCGCCAGGCGATGTTCGCGGAGTTCGAGCTCGCCATCCACGAGGCGGTCGAGAGGGGCGAGGCGCTGACCGGCGCGAAGCTCACGAAGGTCTACGGCGAGCTGCTCAGGCGCTACCACGGCAGCGACCAGGGAGTCGTCCGCATCCCCGACGAGGTCACCGTGGAGTGGGCGTACATCCCGCACTTCTACATGAACTTCTACGTCTACCAGTACGCCACCTCGCTGGCCGCCTCGACGCAGCTGGCCCGCGAGGTGCTCGACGGCCAGCCCGGCGCCCGGGAGCGCTACCTCGGCCTGCTCAAGGCCGGCGGCTCGCGCTACCCGTACCAGCTGCTCAAGGAGGCGGGCGTGGACCTCGCGACGCCGGCCCCGTACCGGGCGCTCGAGGCGCAGATGAACTGGGCGATGGACGAGATCGAGAAGATCGTGGCCAAGCGCGACGCCAAGTAGTGCCGGGAAGAGGGATAAGCGAAAAGGGAAAGAGAGCGAAGAAGGTAGATGGAAGACGAAGGCAGCCTTGCCTTTCCTCTACCTTCTTCCTTCTACCGTCTTCCCTTCCTTGACCGTCCCTGCGATCAGGATCCGGGCAACCTCGCGGCGGCGGTCGCGTATCATCGGGGGCGGAACTGCTGGAGGAACCCATGACGAGTAGGACGAAGGCGCTGGCGGCGGTAAGCGGTGTACTCGCGATCCTGGTGATCGGCGTGCTGGCCGTCGTGCTCGGGGCGCGCTACGCGACCACGCACGTGCCGGGGGACAGCATCCTGACGATCGAGATCGCCGGGCCGATCCCGGAGCTGTCCTCGTCGGGTTCCCCATTCGGGGACCTCTTCGGCAACCGCACCCTGTCGCGCCGCGACCTGCGCGACGCGCTCGTGCAAGCCGCCTCCGACCCGCGTATCCGGGCGGTGCGGGTCAAGGTGCAGGAGTTCACGGCAGGCTTCGCGACGATCGAGGAGCTGCGCGGGCTGCTCGAGAGCTTGGGCAAGGCCGGCAAGGCCACCTCGGCGTACCTCGAGACCGCCGGCGAGGGCGCCCCGGGCAACGCGCAGTACCTCCTGGCCACGGGCTGCCGGCGGGTCGTTCTCGGTCCGATGGGCGACATCAACATCACCGGCCTGGCCTCGCGCACGCCGTTCATCCGCGGCACCCTCGACAAGCTCGGGATCGTCCCCGAGTTCCCCGGCATCGGGGCCTACAAGAGCGCACGCTTCTTCTACACCGACAAGGACTTCACGCCGGCCGCGCGGGAGATGACCACCTGGCTGCTCGATTCCCTTTCGAGCCAGGTGGCGGCGGGGATCGCCGCCGGGCGCGGATTCACCCCGGCCGAGGCCGCCGGCCTGATTCAGCGCGGTCCGTTCCTCGGGCCCGAAGCGCTCAAGGAGAAGCTGGTGGACCAGATCGCGGACTGGGAGACGTTCGTCGAGGAGAGCTCGAACCTGAACGGGAGGAAGCTCGAGGAGGTCCCGATCTGGCGGTACCTGAAGGCCGACCGTCCGAACACCAGCGGCGCCCCGATCGCCGTGCTGGTGGCCGACGGCGAGATCCTGCGCGGCGAGAGCGGCTACTCGCCGATGCCGGTGTTCGGCGGCGACATCATGGGGTCCGACTCGATCGCCCGCGCCTGGCGCCAGGTGCGGGACTCCGGCGCCAAGGCGGTGGTGTTCCGGATCAACTCGCCGGGCGGCAGCGTGGTGGCCTCCGAGATCGTCCGCGCCGAGATGGCCAAGACTGCAGCCAAGATCCCCGTCGTGGTCTCGATGGGCGACGTGGCGGCCTCAGGCGGCTACTGGATCGCCTGCGGCGCGAACCGGATCGTCGCCGACCCCGGCACGATCACCGCCTCGATCGGCGTCTTCGCCGGCCACCTCGACATGACGAAGTTCTGGGACGACAAGTTGGGCGTCACCTGGGGGAGGATCGACACCGCCCCGAACGCCGACTTCTTCAGCTCCGTGGATCCCTGGACGCCGGAGCAGCGGAAGGTCGTGCAGGGATCCCTCGACCGGGTCTACGACGCGTTCCTGAAACGGGTGTCGGCTGCGCGCAAGATGACCCCCGAGCAGGTTGACGCCATCGGCCGCGGGCGGGTCTTCACCGGCGCGCAGGCCAAGGAGAAGGGTCTCGTGGACCAGCTCGGCACGTTCGACGACGCGGTCGCCGTCGCCAAGCAACTCGCGGGCCTGAAGCCGGACGCCGCCGTCGAGCTCACGTATTACCCGCGGACGAAACCGCTGTGGCAAAGGATCTTGGAGAAGGACGACGCCGGCGCCCGGTTGGAGGCGATGGTCAGGGAGATGATCGCCGGCAAGGTCGGGGCGCCGGGGCCGGTTTGGCTCCCCCCCATCCAGATCCAGTAGTGCTCCGGCTGGCGCCGCCGATAGCGGACCATATGCGTTGTCGGCCTTCGGCGGTTCGGATCCTCACGTAGCCTCCGGCTACGCTCCGGTCCGACCGTCTCGTCCTCCTAGCATCTGGCCCACTCTCGGCGGCGCGGCTACACGCCCCAAGCTGCGAGGGCCTGCCTATCGGTGGAGCGTTCGTCTTCGAGGGAGGGAATCGAGGCCGGGCGGCCTGCGGCCGGCTCGGACGGCTCGGACCACTGACCACTGACGACGTTTTCGCCTTGCCCAAACCCCGAACCCCGAACCGCGGTCTCTTCACGCGGCGCCGGGGACGTCACTGCTTCTTCGGGTAGCCGACGGACTGGGCCAGGGTGATGAGCTGCGTGGGGGCGAGCTTGAGCGCCTTCGCGAGCGGGGCGCGGTCCACCATCGCCCGCACCCCGGTGGCCAGGCCGCTCGAGGCGCAGAACAGGTAGACGTTCTGGCTGAGGAACGCCGCGTCCGTCCGGGCGTAGCTCTGCCGCATGTCGGGCGCAGCGCCCTTCATGCGCGCCGTGTCGGCGACGAACACCAGCGTCGCCGGGGCCTCCTTGACGAACGCCTGCACCCCCGCCAGTGCGCGCAGGTCGCCGGCCGCGACGGCCACGAGGCGGTTGGCCCGGGCGTCGTAGAGGAACGCGCCGGAGGCGGTGACGACGTAGACGTCCGTCTCCTGCCAGTCGTGGGCGGAGGGCGCCGTCCGCTTGCCGGAGTCGGGGCGGTTGATCCCCCACGCCGCCCACAGCAGGTTCGAGAGGGTCTGCGGCGGCAGCGGCTCGGGGGCGAACTCGCGGCTCGTCGCCCGCAGTTTGAGCGCCTGCATCAGCGGCTTGCCCCCCTCCGTCTGCGGCGCAGGCAGCTGAATCGGCGCAGGCGATTGTGCGGCGACCCATACTGACCCTAGCAGGACGGACACCGACGCAGCGAAGACGACGATGCGACTCCTCATAATCCCTCCCCGGTCACGCCCCGAACCAGCGGCAGGGCCGGCACTGTTGACGTATCAGGTCCAACGGCGCGCCGGCTCGCACGCCGGATGAGCATCCCCTCCGATCGTAGCTCAACCAGGCGAGGAAAGTGCGCGAGAGGCAGGTCCAGGCGCCGCCCACATCGGTCACTCTTCCACCGCTCTTCCACCGCTTGGAGGTTGCCGTGCTTGCGGGTCCCGCGGGCGAAGGAGCCAGTGGCCGCCAGCGGCACCGGCGGGTCGACGGCACCCCACGCTCCCGCAATCCTGCCGGGGACGGGACGAGCGGGAGTCACGCGGCCTCGGAGCAATCCACTGCAACGAACTGTTAGACGGGGGCCCGGTCGGACCGTCATCTCAGCACCAGCTCGCCAACCAATGCGACCATCGCGGCCACGAATCCGGCAACGCTCCACCTCATGACGCGAAGGTAGCGCGTGGCCCGCGCGTCGGAGCGCAGGGCGACAGGAGTTGAAAACAGCGACGTGAAGGTGAATGCCACCCGCCGGAGAAACGGTTGCTCTGGATGCCCCGAATCAACGAGCCAGGGGTAGCTGGCCCACGCTGCAGGGTACTCGGCCTGGAATACTCGCCGGGCAGCCTCAAGTGCAAGCGACCCCACAACCCCGGCGCCAGCGGCCACCAGCAGGCACAAGTCCACGATCGTCTCACCAGTCATGATCTACCTAGGCTGCGCCTAACGCTCGCGCTGACCGGCGGGACGGACTGGCGCGCCCGTTGCGCCTTTGCAACGGGCGTGACAGGACGATCCGTCCGGTCCAGCGCGCTGTTAGGCGTCTCCGTGGACGCGACGTGCCCGACTCGACGACCCGTCATCGCAATGCCAGTGGGGCGAGCTGAATGAAATGCTCGTCGTACTCGAGGAAGCCTGGGGCCGAGGATGCACGCTCGTCGAGGCGGAACGCCCCGCAGAAATAGTGCTCTGGTTTGCAAAAGAGGACTGCTGATGCCCCGCCCAGCCTGGCCTTGGGAACGAGAATCGCGCCGAAACCGTCTGTCCTGCCAACCGCAACAAGCCGTCCACTGGTGTTCATTAGAAGGACTTCAACGTCTGCCAGCATTCCCTTATCCGTGCTGCCGACAAAGAACCTCATTTCACCGGCTGCAGATACGGGCTTATGGCCCACCAGCGACTGGGACTGCCCATAGCCTGCAAACACGCATAGAACCGTAAGGCCGAACGAGGCACACGCCGCGGCACTCTTCGCCATCGGGTCACTCCTTCACGCTTTTGGCTGGCCAGTTGATGAGACGCCTAACGCAAATTAGACGGACTATTGGAAATGGGCAAACCGAGCCTCGAAGGCTTGATTTGCGTCTTCGGCTTACGCTCATGGAACCCTCTGAACCTCTTTGGAGAACTCATTATGCGCCTCCTGAGAGGTTGAGGCCTCGTGCGGTTTGGGCGAACCCGGAGGCGCCTTCATTCGTCCACAGGCTGTGTGACTCGTGGGCGGGAGCATTCGATCCGCCGGTGCGGTGGGCGGCGATCGACCGCGGAGCCCGATGGACCGTCAAGAGAGGTCAGCCCCCACGCAGGGAAGACAGATCGTGCCTGATCGCGATGGATCTCGTACCGGGAAGAACCGGCCCCGAGGCGGGGCCTCAGACGGCTGATGCGGGGCCGCGGCGGAGGGTGACGAGGTCGACCTCGGGGGGGACGCCGAAGCGCAGGGGGATCGCACCGACGCCGATGCCGCGGGAGACGTAGAGGAACTGCTCGCCACGCTGGTAGGGGCCGGCGACATAGGGCGTCGAGAGGCGCGCGAGGTTGACGCCGCGCGAGGGAAGGGCGATCTGGCCCCCGTGGGTGTGGCCGGCAAGGGTGATGTCGGCGCCGGCGGCGCGCGCCGAGCGCCAGCCGCCGGGCTGATGGCAGAGGACGAGGCGGAAGGTCGCGTCGCCGCCCTCAATCACCGAGAAGTCCGGCCCCCAGCCGGGGATCGCGTCGAGATCGTCCACCCCTGCAAGCACGATCGTCTCGCCGTTGCGCTCCAGGATGGCCGTCTCGTTGACGAGGGGGGTGATGCCCACCGCCTCGAGGGCGGCGAGCCCGACGCGCGGGCCGGCGAGGTGATCGTGGTTGCCGAGGATGCCGAACGTGCCGAGCGGGGCGTCGATGCCGGCGAAACCCTGGACGAACAGATCGGCGTCGACCTGACGGCGGTCGAGCTGATCCCCGGTGAACACGACCATGTCGGGCGCCAGCCCCTCGACCAGCGACCGCACCCGGGCGAGGCGCTCGGGCGGCATGAACGGCCCCGCGTGCAGGTCTGAGACCTGGGCGATCCGGAAGCCGTCGAACGCCTCCGGCAGCATCGGGTGGGTGAAGGTGACGCGCCGTACCATCGGCAGTTCGGTGGCCTCGAGCCAACCCGAACGCGCGAGCAAGCTCCCGCCGACGAACGCCATCGTGCCGTTCTTCAACATTCTCCTGCGGGTCAAATAGGTGACGGTCCTCATTCGGGCGCCATCGGCGCGGGTCGGAGTATACCGCGTTATGTCAATCCGGCCGCGGGAGGTGCCGGAACCGTCTTCCTTTGCTAGACTTCTTCGGTGATCGACGAGCCACGCGACGAGTGGAGTTCCGCGCCGGCGCTCATCCCCCGGGACCCCGGCGCAACGGCGGCCCGCGTGCGGGTGCAACAGCCGGGGCTCCGCTTCGGCCGCGACCCGTCGTGCGACGTCGTGATCGCGGAGCCCACCGTATCGCGCCGGCACGCCCAGGCGAGCTGGGACGGACGGGAGCTGGTGATCGAGGACCTGGGCTCTTCGGGCGGGACCTTCGTCAACGATATGAAGGTGCAACGGGCCGTGCTGCACCCCGGTGACGTGGTGCGCCTGGGGCCGCGCACCGAGTTCCTGGCGCAGCCCGAGGAGTCCTCGAGCGCGCTCAAGATCGTCGCCCAGCAGAGCGGCGACGACGAGGGCGGAGTCCGTCACCTGCAGACGCTGCTCGAGGTCGCGCGCGCCCTCAACGCGGCGACCGTGCTCGAGGACGTGGTGAACGTGGTGCTTCAGGCCGCCGTGCGGATGCTTCGAGCGGACCGGGGCTGCGTGATCCTGATCGAGAACGGGGAACGGCGGACGGTGGCGTGCCACCCTCACGACCTCTCGGAGACGTCATGGGCGTCGCGCAGCTCGCTGTTCGATCGGGCGCTCGCCGAGCGCCGGGTCATGCACGCCGGGGCCGGGGTGGAGCTGTCGCCGTCGACGTCCATGGTCGCCCGTGGGGCGGCCCTCGCGGTCGCCGCGCCGCTCGTTGTCGCCCGCCGCCCGATGGGCCCGGCGAAGGACGCATCGTTCGTAGCCACCGTGGAGGTCATCGGCGGCATCATGCTCGAACGCGCGAAGGCTGGCCATCGGTTCGGGCCGGAGGACCTCGCGGTCCTGGAGTCGCTGGCGGTGGATGCGGCCGTCGCGATCGACAGCGCGCGGTTGTATCGGGAGACGCGCGAGAAGGCCAAGATCGACCATGAGATGGCGCTCGCCCGCACGATCCAGGCCGCGCTGCTGCGGCCGCCGCCGCAGGTCCCGTTCGCCGACGTCTTCGCTTTCTCCCAGTCGGCCCGTATCGTCGGCGGCGACCTCTACCACGCCGCGGTGCGCGAGGACGGCGCCCTCGCGGTGGCTCTGGGCGACGTCTCGGGGAAAGGGGTGCCGGCGGCGATGCTCATGGCGATGGTGCAGGGCCTCCTCGGCCTCCTGCACGAGCTTGGCCAGCCGATCGCCTCGGTGCTGCCGGCGCTCAACCGCAGCCTGATCGAGCACAACCCCGGCAACCGTTTTCTGACGCTGGGCGCAGGCGTGCTCGCGGCCGATGGCACGCTCGAACTCGCCAACGCCGGGCACTGCCCCCTCGCGGTGCTGCGCAGCGACGGCACCGTCCAGCTGATGTCCCCCAAGGGACCGATCCTCGGGCTCCTGCCGGCCGCTACGTGGGGGACCGACACGCTGCGGCTCGCCCCCGGCGAGTCGGTCGTGCTTTACAGCGACGGGGTTTCCGAGTCGTTCTCCCCCAATGACGAGGAGTTCGGCGTGGAGGGAGTGCAGCGCACGCTCGGCGGGCTCGCCGGCGCCGGCGCCGAGGAAGTGGCGCAGGGGCTGCTCCAGGCGGCCGCCGCCCATCGCGCGGGCCGCGAGGCCGAGGACGACGTCACGCTTCTGGTGGTCCGCTACCGCGGCCCGGCGTGACGGCTGCCCACGGCCGCGCTCCACACCCACCTGTCGCTCGGCCTTCGCAGGGCGGGCGAGGCGCCCGCCCCAGAGCTTGATCATTGGTGCTGGAGCGGGGGACCCCGCTTCTGTGGCGCGGGCGCCCTCGCCCGCGTACTATTCCCCTGCCGCGCGTCCGCGCGGCGGGGGGGTCCATGAAGCGTCTTGCAGCAATCCTCGTCGTCTTGGCATTGTTCGTCGTGGTGGGCAACGCCGCCGCCGAAGCCGCCGCAACCGTCAAAGGCCCGTACGATCCGGCCGTGGACGGCTGGAAGCAGGTGCAGGCCGCGGCCTCCAAGGCGGCCACCGACGGGAAGCGCGTGCTGGTGGTCGTCGGCGGCAACTGGTGTCCGTGGTGCCGGGCGCTCGACAGCCTCATGACCGAGGACGCGGCGCTCCGCAGCGAGGTGGCTGCGCACTACGAGTTGGTGCACCTCAACTACTCCAAGGAGAACAAGAACCCGGAGGCGATGGCGCGTCTCGGCAACCCCAACACGCTCGGGTTCCCGTCGTTCGTGGTTCTGTCGCCGCAGCTTGAGGTATTGCACCTGCAGGAGAGCGGGGTGTTCGAGACCGGTGACAAGACGAAGCCCGGCCACGACCCGGCGAAGCTGCTCGCGTTCCTCAAGCAGTGGGAGAAGTAGCTCTGAGCGTGACGCGGACGATCTCGGAGGGGCGCCACAGGCGCATTCGCGGTCCCCACGTGCCGGTGCCGCGGCACACGATCGCGGTCATGCCGCCGACCCGGTAGCGGCCGCCCAGAAGCGGGTAGGTGAGCCGGACGAGATAGCCGAACGGCCAGATCTGGCCGTCGTGGGTGTGGCCGGACAGCATCAGACCTGCGCCCAGGCCCGCCGCTCGCTCCGCTTGCCACGGCGTGTGCGAGAGGAACACGGTGGCGCCGGCCGGACGGCCGGCGAGCGCGCGCTCGACCGGCGCGCCGTCGAGGCCGAACTGGCGCCGGGCGGTGAGGTCGTCCACCCCGGCGAAGACGAGGCCGGGGACGACCTCGGCCGAGCGGTCCTGCAGGACGTGGAAGCCCGCGTCCTCGAACAGCTTAACGCTCCGCGCCAGGCCGGCGTAGAACTCGTGGTTGCCGGTGACGGCCCAGACGCCGAGCGGGGCCGCCAGGCGCCGGAGGACAGGCACCATCGGCTCGACCCTGGCGACGTTGCCGTCGATGAGATCGCCGTCCACCACGATCAGGTCGGGTTTCATCGCGTCGACCCGGTCCACCAGGCGCGCTATCCACGCCTCGCCGATCAGCGTGCCCAGGTGCAGGTCGGAGAGCTCGACCAGGACGGTGCCGTCGCGTCCGGCGGGGAGCCCGGCGAGCTTGACCTCGTAGTCGACGACCACCGGCGGGCGGAGTCCCTGGACCAGCGCGACGGCCGCGAGCACCGCCGCGCCCGCGAGCGCCCAGCCGCGCAGCGCCGGGGCAAAACGGGGGAGCAGGAAGCCGCCGAGCGTGACGGCGTCGAGCACGATCAGGACGGCAAACGCCAGGAACAGCGCGCCCATCCACGTCGTACCCAAGAACTCGAGAGGCCGGCCAACGGCGCCGAGCCGCCAGTGGTCCAGCAGGCGTGCCAGCGGGTAGGACAGCCAGAGGAACACCGCGATCGCCACCAGGGCGCCGCGCGACACGTGGTCGGCGACCGCCGGCACCGAGGCCGCCCGCCAGAACACGTACACGTGCATCATGGTCCAGACGCCAAGGACGATGGTCAGGAACACGGCAACCCTCCCCGCACCGCTCATTCGTCCATCGTACGTGATCCCGGGGCCCGTCGTTCAAATGGGCGGGCCCGGCGGCCGGTTTGCGTGTACGATACCGGACGGCCCGCGCCCGCGGGCGGGAGGACGACATGCTGCGGTTGCTTTCGCTCACCCTGGTGTGCGGCATGGCGGCCGGCGCCGTCGCCGCCGCCGAGACCCACCCGTTCTCGGTGCACGACATGCTCGCGATGGACCGGATCGCCGAGGCGAGGGTCTCCCCCGACGGCCGCCTCGTCGCGTTCTCGGTCAGCGTGACCGACCTGGCGAAGAACAAGCGCCACTCGAGCCTGTACCTGGCCGCAACCGACGGCTCGTTCGCGCGGCGGCTGACGTCCGCCGAGGCGAGCGACTCGCAGCCGCGCTGGAGCCCCGACGGGAAGGCGATCTTCTTCGTGTCCTCGCGCTCAGGCTCGGCGCAGGTGTGGCGGATCGCGCTCGACGGCGGCGAGGCCGAGCAGGTGACCAGGATGCCGCTGGACGTGGACGCGCTCGACGTCGGACCCGGGGCGAAGTTCCTCGTTTTCAGCATGGCCGTTTTCCCCGGCAAGACCCCGGAAGAGACCAGACAGGCGTTGGACGCCAGGGAACAGGACAAAGCGAGCGGGATGGTGTTCGACCACCTGTTCATCCGCCACTGGGACACGTGGGAGAACGGCACCCGCAACCACCTGTTCGCCTACAACCTCGCCGGCGCCAAGGCGACCGACCTGATGGGGGCGATGGCCGCGGACTGCCCCACCAAGCCGTTCGGCGACAGCGGCGACTACGCGATCTCACCCGACGGCAAGGCCGTCGTGTTCTCGACCAAGGACATGGGCGCCGACCCGTCGGCCGAGGCGCGGTCCACGAACTTCGACCTGTTCCGGGTCCCTATCGACGGGTCGGCCGCGCCGGTCAGGTTCACGACCAACCCGGCCTGGGACGGGACGCCGCGCTTCTCACCCGACGGCCGGACGCTGGCGTACTTCGCCATGAGCCGCCCCGGCTACGAGTCGGACCGGTTCGACATCGTGCTGCGCGACCTCGCGAGCGGCAAAGAGCGCAAGTTCACGCTGCGCGCCGATGCCTCGCCGCGCGGCGACCGCTCCCCGTCGGAGCTGGCGTGGTCGGGCGACGGCCGCGAGCTGTACTGCACCGCCGACAGCTACGGCCAGCACGCCCTGTTCGCGGTTGACCCGATGGCCGGTACGAGCCGGGTCGTGGTGGGTGAGGGGACGATCGACGGCCCGCAGTCCGTCGCGGGCGATCGCATTCTCTACGGCATGAACTCGCTCCTCGGCCCCGAGGAGCTGTACACCGTCGGCCGCGACGGCAAGGGGATCGCCCGCGTCACCCATCTCGACGACGCCAAGGTGGCGGCGGCGCGCTTCGGCACGCCCGAGCGGTTCGCATTCACCGGCGCTCACGGCGACCCCGTGGAGGGCTACATCGTCTACCCGGTGGACTTCAATCCGGCCAAGAAGTACCCGGTCGCGTTCATGATCCACGGCGGCCCGCAGGGGATGTTCGGCAACGATTTCCATTACCGCTGGAACCCGCAGGCGTACGCGGGCGCCGGATATGCCGCGGTGATGGTGGATTTCCACGGGTCGACCGGCTACGGCCAGGCGTTCACCGACGCGATCAACGACGACTGGGGCGGGGCGCCCTACGAGGACCTGATGAAGGGTCTCGACTACGCGCTCGCCCACTACCCGTTCCTCGACAAGGAGCGGGTCGGGGGGCTGGGCGCCTCGTACGGCGGCTACATGATCAACTGGATCCTCGGCCACACGGACCGCTTCAAGTGCCTGGTGTGCCACGACGGCAACCTCGACGAGCGGATGGCCTACTACGACACCGAGGAGCTGTGGTTCCCGGAGTGGGAGCACCGCGGGACGCCGTGGGCCAACCCCGAGGGCTACGCCAAGGTCAACCCGATCGAGTTCGTGAAGAACTGGAAGACCCCGACGCTGGTCATCCACGGGATGAAGGACTTCCGCATCCCGTACTCGCAGGGGATCGGGACGTTCACCGCCTTGCAGCGCAAGGGGATCCCGTCGGAACTCCTCATCTTCCCGGACGAGAACCACTTCGTGCTCAAGCCGGCGAACTCGATCCTATGGCACGACACTGTGCTCGCGTGGCTCGACCGGTGGCTCAAGAGCTGACACGGCGCAAGCAATTGAGAGTTCGGGAGGATTTGCGGAGCGGGAGACGGAAGAAGGTAGACGTGAGAGGGAAGACACCGCTGGCCGGGCGGTCGGCACAGGTCGTCCGCCCTCCGTCTTCCCTCTTCCGTTTTCCGTCTTCCTGCAACTTTCCACTCTCAACTCCCGGCAGGCGCGGATGCGCTTGACAGGTCCGGCGCCTGCGGGGTACGATCACCGTCCCCTTGCGAGTCGGGGTACGCCTCGCCGGGGTTTCGTGTGGGCGAGTGGAGAGCGACGATGAAGACGTACGTGCCTAAACAGGATGAGATCCGCCACGACTGGTACGTGATCGACGCCGCCGATGTCGTGCTCGGACGGCTGTCCACGAAGGTGGCGACGCTGCTGCGTGGCAAGCACAAGACGAGCTTCACTCCAGGCCTCGACACCGGTGACTTCGTCATCGTGGTCAACGCCGACAAGGTGAAGCTGACCGGCAACAAGTGGGAGGACAAGCGGTACTACCGTCACTCCGGCGACCCGGGCCACCTCCACCAGGAGACCGCGCGGGAGCTGCGTGACAAGTCCCCCGAGCGGCTGGTCCGGTTTGCGGTCTGGGGGATGCTGCCCAAGAACCGGCTGGGCCGGGCGTTGCTCAAGAAACTGAAGGTCTACGCCGGGGCGGAGCACCCGCACCAGGCGCAGCAGCCGCAGGCCATCACGGCCCAAGGGTAAGGAGAACAGTCGTGGCGAGCATCCAGTTCTACGGGACGGGCCGGCGCAAGACCGCCGTGGCCCGAGTCTACCTGCGTCCGGGCACCGGGGTGATCAAGGTCAACAAGCGCGACTTCGAGACCTACTTCCCCAACCGCGTGCTCAAGATGGTCATCCGCCAGCCGTTGGCGATCACCGAGACCTCCGACAAGTTCGACATCGTCGTCAACGTCGCGGGCGGCGGTATGACCGGCCAGGCCGGCGCAATCCGTCACGGCCTGTCCCGCGCGCTGCTCGAATTCAACCCGGAACTGCGGCCGAAGCTGAAGAGCGCCGGCTTCCTGACGCGCGACGCCCGCGAGGTCGAGCGCAAGAAGTACGGCCAGCCGAAGGCGCGGCGGCGGTTCCAGTTCTCGAAGCGCTAGGAAAGCCTGAAAGGAGAAACACTCTTGGCTTCCATCTCAATGAAAGAGCTGCTCGAGGCTGGCGTCCATTTTGGTCACCAGACCCGGCGCTGGAACCCGAAGATGCGGCCGTATATCTTCGGAAAGCGTAACGGGATCTACATCGTTGACCTCCAGAGGACGCTGCAGCTCTTCGAAGAAGCCTCCAACTTCGTGCGCGATCTGGTGTCGTCCGGCGGTACGGTGCTGTTCGTCGGCACCAAGCGCCAGGCGCAGGACGTCGTCAAGGAAGAAGCCACCCGAAGTGGGATGTTCTACGTCGCCCACCGGTGGCTGGGCGGAACGCTCACCAACTTCGTGACGCTGCGGCGTTCGGTGGAGCGGTTCAAGGACATCGAGCGCCAGCTCGCGGCCGCCGAGTCGCAGATCACCAAGAAGGAACGAGTCCATCTCGAGCGCGAGCGCGTCAAGATGGAGAAGAACCTGGGCGGCATCCGCGACATGGAGTCGCTGCCCGACGCCCTCTACGTGATCGACACCAACCACGAGCACAACGCGGTGCACGAGGCGAACCGCCTCGGCATCCCGGTGGTCGCCGTGGTGGACACGAACTGCGACCCCGACGTGGTGGACTACCCGATCCCCGGCAACGACGACGCCATCCGCGCGATCAAACTCTTCACCTCGCGCATCGCCGACTCCGTTCTCGAGGGCCTCGCGATGGTCGAGGGCCGCACCCAGTCCGAGGCGGCGTTGGTCCGGTCGGCTGCAGCCGCCAGCGCGGCCGCCCCCGTCGTCGCGGCTCCCGCAGAGGTTCCGGCGCCGGCGCCGGCTCCGGGCGAAGAAGCGGTGCTGCCGTCGCTCGAGGAGACGTTCGAGGAGTACGACGAGGGTACGGAGCAGTACGAGAAGCGCTGAACGATCGGGCTCCGGGCTCCGGGCTCCGGATTCCGGACCCCGACCCCGGCGTTGTTGGGGCCAGGAGCGAGGCGCTTCCTGGCCCTTGATTTGATTGGGAGGGACGAGATGGCGATTCCTGCTGCAGTGGTGAAGGAACTGCGAGAGAAGACCGGCGCCGGGATGATGGATTGCCAGCGGGCGCTCTCCGAGGCGAACGGCGACATGGAGGAGGCGGTCAGGATCCTCCGCAAGAAGGGGCTGTCGGCTGCGGCGAAGAAGGCCGGCCGCACCGCCAAGGACGGCCTGGTCGCGATCGCCGTGATCGAGGACGGCCGCCGCGGCGGCGTGGTCGAGCTCAACTGCGAAACCGACTTCGTCGCCCGCACCGAGCAGTATCAGGCGCTGGTCCAGGGGCTGGCCGACCAGGTGGCGGCCGACGGGGTCGGCGATGCCGAGAAGGTCAAGGCGATGCGCGCGATCGCCGACCCGCTGCACACCGTCGCCGAGGTGATCGCTTCCCAGATCGCCACGATCGGCGAGAACATCCAGCTGTCGCGGGCCGGCTTCATGGCGGCGGGCGAGGGGATGCGGATCGGGTCCTACCTCCACATGGGAGGCAAGATCGGCGTGCTCGTCGAGATCTCGGCCGAGGCCGACGAGGAGACCGTCAAGGACGTCGCGATGCAGATCGCGGCTGCCGAACCGCGCTGGGTGTCGCCCGCCGACGTGCCGGCCGAGGCCGTCAACGAGGAGCGCGAGATCGCCAGGGCGCAGGCCGCCGGGTCCGGCAAGCCGGCGCCCGTGATCGAGAAGATCGCCGAAGGCAAGGTCGCGAAGTTCTACGAGCAGGCCTGTCTGGTCGAGCAGCCGTTCGTCAAGGACCCGACGAAAAAGGTCGCGGCGGTGCTCGCGGAGCGTAAAGGCGTGGTCGTGAAGGACTTCCTCCGCTTCAAGCTCGGCGAGGGGGCTGCGGCGGCCGCGAAGTGACCGGCTCGGCGGCGTACCGGCGCATCGTCCTGAAGCTCTCGGGCGAGGTCCTGATGGGCAACCAGCCGTTCGGGATCGCGTCCGAGGTGCTCCCCGTCCTGGCGGGCGAGATCGCCGAGGTGCGCGACCTCGGCGTCGAGGTGGCGATCGTGATCGGGGGCGGCAACATCATCCGCGGCATCGCCGCCACCGAGCAGGGGCTCGACCGGGTGACCGGCGACAACATGGGCATGCTCGCCACCGTGATCAACGCGCTCGCGCTGCAGGACGCCCTCGAGCAGCGCGGCTGCTTCACGCGCGTGTTGACCGCGATCGACATCCGCGAGGTGGCCGAGCCCTTCATCCGCCGACGGGCGATCCGGCACCTCGAGAAGAACCGGGTGGTGATCTTCGCCGCGGGCACCGGCAACCCGTTCTTCACGACCGACTCCGCCGCCGCGCTGCGGGCCTCCGAGATCCGCGCCGACGCCCTGCTCAAGGGCACCAAAGTGGACGGCCTGTACACGGCCGACCCGGTGCGCGACGCGGGTGCCAAGCTGCTCAAGCTGGCGAGCTACCAGTACCTGCTCGAGCACAGCCTGAAGATCATGGACGCTGCGGCGGTGTCGCTCTGCCAGAACGCCAGGATCCCGATCCGAGTGTTCAACATTCGGGTGCCCGGGAACATCAGGCGCGTGGTCCTCGGCGAGGACGTCGGCTCCACCGTCTCGTAGACCGGAGTTCACGCTCTGCGGTCGACGGGCGACAATCGGAAACTTGCGCTCGTCCGCAGCCCAACCGAGGCCGTGGGGTAGGGCGAGGCGGCCGCGACTGTCAACTGCCGTCCAAGCGGATACAATAGAGTGCGTTGATGTCTCGACGCAGGGCCCTTCTGGTTGGGCCCGCGGGGAGGAGCGAGGATGCGCGAGGCGGTCAAAACCACAAAGGCGCACATGGACAAGGCGGTGGAGGTGCTGCGCGACGAGCTCAAGACCGTGCGCACGGGGCGGGCGTCGCTCGGGCTCCTGGACGGGGTGCGGGTGGACTACTACGGCACCCCGACGCCGCTCAACCAGGTGGCGAACCTGTCGGTCCCCGAACCCACGCTGATCGTGATCCAGCCGTGGGACCCGACGCTGATCTCGGCCATCGACCACGCGATCCAGAAGGCCAACCTGGGCCTCAACCCGATGAACGACGGCAAGGCGATCAAGCTGCCGGTGCCGTCGCCGACGCAGGAGAGGCGCAAGGAGCTCGTCAAGGTGGCGCACGAGTACGCGGAGCGGGCCCGGACCGCGGTGCGCAACGTCCGCCGCGACGGCAACGAGGAGCTCAAGAAGCTCGAGAAGGACAAGAAGATCTCCGAGGACGACATGCACCACGGCCTCAACGAGGTGCAGAAGCTGACCGACGAGCACATCCAGCACATCGGCGAGATCCTCGCCGCCAAGGAGCACGAGATCATGGAGGTGTGATTCCCGCCCGCCCGGGGCGGGCGGGAATCACATCCTGAGCGGAGCGAAGGATCCCATGCAAGAGCGAGAGCCAGGGCCGCCCGCCGTGGCGGGCGGGGATTACATCCCGAGCGCAGCGAGGGATCCCGTGCAGAAGCGAGAGTTTGAGCTAACCGGGAGGCGTTCCGAGGCAGCGGGCCGGAATCACATCCTGAGTCGCGCCGCAGGCGGGACGAAGGATCCCATGCATACGCGAGAGCCTGAGCCAACCGGATGCCGTGTCGAGGCGGCGGGGGGGGATCACATCCCGAGCGCCGCCAGGGGCGCCGTTTGACGAGCATGACCGAGTCCGACGTC
>CAVSFQ010000016.1:0-55558 GCA_963727205.1 uncultured Acidobacteriota bacterium
CGTTCAGGATCACGGCGTCCGCCTTCAGCCCCTTCAGGCGCCAGTGCTCGTGGGCGGTCAGGACTTGCCGGGCGAGCTGCACGTCGTCCGGTTCCTTGACGCGGACGAGGACGATCGGAAGGTCGCCCGAGATGCCGAACTTCCACAGGCCGTCCTGAGAGAGCGTGTTCTTCGCCAGCGTCTCCCCGTCGGCCCGAAGGGACGCGTCGGAGAAGAAGACACGGGACGCGAGCCGTTCGGTGAGCTGGGCCTGCTCGACCGAGATGCCGAGATGCCGCTGCGACATCTGCGCCTGCGTGTAGGCCAGGGCGAAGGCGCGGGCGGCGACGCCGTGGTCGTGGTACTTCTGTGCGCACTCGCGTGCGGCCGGCTCTCCGTCGGCGACGCCGGTCGTGAACGAGACGCGGGCGAACCCCCCGGGCGCAAGCCGCAGCCTGGTCCGGAGGCTCATGATCGGGTCGAGAACCGCGCCGGTCGTCCCCGAAAGCGCGCGCCCGTCCATGGCCGTTGGGTCGTCGGGGCCGCGCCCACGCCCCAGGAAGCGCATGCGGTCGGTCTCCCACTCGACCTGCGCTTGCGTCGGGCCCTGCATCGAGAGCACGTGGAACGCGACGAGCGCCGGGTCGTGCGGGCCGCGAGGCCGGCGCCGCGCCAGCAGGGCCGTATTCTCGGAAATCCACTCCGTCTCGACGAAGAGTTTCCCAAACGCGGGGTTGGCGACGTCTTCGTCGACGGACCCCAGACCGATTTCGACGAAGCTCGTCAGCTCGATCTCGCGGGGGCGATCGCTCCGGTTGGTCAGCGAGACGCGCCGGATCTCGGCGTCGTCCCCTGGCGAGACGGCGACCTCGAGGCGCGTTGCGATGTCGTGGTCGAGCCGCTCGAAGGTTGCCTTCTCGGCGAGGAACTCCACGAGGTAGCTTTCGGGCTCCTTGGCCGTGGGCTGGTAGGCCGCGGACCAGACGGCGCCCGTGTGCACGTCACGCAGGTAGACGAACTGGCTTCCGGGATCGCAGGTGCGGTCCTCCCGCCATCGCGTCACGGCGCGGCCGCGGCAGAAGCTCGTGCCGCCGCCCCCGTTCGTGACGATCGCGACGTAGCTGCCGTTCGAGAGGATCTGCGCACGCGGGTACGGCGTGTGCGGCGAGCGGAAGCGGCGAGGTGCCCGAGCAAGCGCGGGCGGTTCGGCTCGGGTCTCCTCGGCCGGGCGCGGCTCGATGATGGGCGCCTCGCGCGGGATCCGTTCCTGCAAGAGGAGTTCGGTCGCCTGGATGCGCGGGTCGGCATGGAACCGGTCCACCATCACGTCGCCCAGGAGGACGTTGGCGATGGCGACGAGCGTCATCCCCTGGTGGTGCGCCAGGTGGGTTTTCACGATGACGCCGGCGCCGGGCCGCACGGCCGCCTCCTCGCCGCTCTCGTCCGGCTTCCGCGCCGTGTAGTCGATGGCGTCGTAGTATCCGAGCGCCCCCTCGGCTCCCTCGCCCGTCAGGCGCCGCAGGTTTCGTGCGGCCTTGGCCGGCTCCAGGAGAGCGGCCAACGCGGTCGCGTAGGGAGCGACGACGAGTTCGTCGGCCAGCCCTCGCCTCAACCCCAGGCCCGGGACGCCGAACTCCTTGTACTGGTAGTTGCCCAGCCGGTCGGTCAGGTCGTAGGCGGACTCGGAGACTCCCCACGGAACGTGCCGTTCGCGCCCGTACCGGATCTGCTTCTTGATGACCATGCGGCAGCTCTGGTCGAGGAGCGTCCCCGGATACGTCCTCATCAGCAGGAGCGGCATCAGGTACTCGAACATCGTCGCGCTCCAGGAGACGAGCGTCGGGACGCCCTCCACGCTGACCACGAGCCGTCCCAGGTGGAACCAGTGGCTTTGCGGGACGTCGCCCTTGGCGATGGCGAAGAAGCTCGCGAGGCGCGACTCCGAGGCCAGGAGGTCGTAGTAGGCGCCGTCCGGTCGCCCCGGCCCGCCGGCGTCGGCCAGGCGATAGCCGATCGCGAAGAGCTGGCGCTGGCGGTCGTAGAGGAAGGCGAAGTTCATCCCGTCCGCCAGGGCCGCCGCGCGACGGGCCAGGTCGGACAGGCGGGACGCCAGGTCTCCTCGCGACGCGCCCAGCTGCCGGCACCCTTCCGCCAGGGCGAGCAGCGCCCCCGCGAGGTTGCCGCTGTCCACCGTGGACACGTAGCGCGGCAGGAGCGGCGCGAGGTTTTGCGTGTCGTACCAGTTCAGGAGGTGCCCCTCGTGGTGCTCCAGCCCTTCGACCGTGGTCAGCGTCGCCTCGAGCCTTTCGACCATCGCATCCGCCGGCAACAGGCCCAGATCGTGCGCCGCGAGCGTGGAGAGGAGGCCCAGCCCGATGTTGGTCGGCGAGGTCCGGTGGGCCACCAGCGGTTCCCGGTCTTCCTGAAGGTTGTCGGGAGGGAGCCAGTGATCCTCCGGGCCGGCCAGCGTCTCGAAATAGCGCCAGGTCTCCTGCGCCACCTTCCTCAGGAGAGCACCGTCCTCGGGCGACAGCTCCCGCTGGCGTGGCACCATCGGCTGGCTGAGCCAGTACGCGCTGGCGGGGGCCGTGGCCCACAAGGCGAGGAACGGGAGTGCCAGAGGAAGAGCGCTGGGACGGACGGCAACCGTGAGGGCGAGGAGTCCCAGGGCCGCAATCGGGCTCGCGGCCATCTCGACGAAGAAGGAACGCATCCCCTCCCGCAAGACCCGCGTGGCCCGCGCCGCCTGCGCGGCCGCCGTCTCCCAGTCGAGGAGGCGGCGCCTCGTGATGACGAGCCGGACGAGCGTCACGGCGATGGCATGCACCATCTCCCACGCGTGAAACGGAAGGAAGATCAGCGTCAAGAGCGCCTGCGCGAAGGCCGTGCTCAGATCCTCCACGATGCCCCGAAGGTGGACGCGAGCCGGCTCGTGCGCGGGGCGCCGCTCCAGGAGATGGAACAGGGAGGCGACGAACGGGAAGGCAACGACCGCGAGGCCGCCCAGGGTCCAGGCGAGCGGGCTCCCCGGCAGGAAGGTCCACGCGGCCGCAAAGTAGGCGAGGAGCGCGGGCGCCACGAGGCTGCGGCGGAGGTTGTCGAGGATCTTCCACTGACTGATGAGCGGGAGGCGGTTCTTCACGAAGCCGTGTGGCGTCGGGACCAGCGGGAAGAGCCAGGCGAGGATCTGCCAGTCGCCGCGTACCCAGCGGTTCTGCCGCCGCGCGTGCGCGAGGACGTTGGCGGGGTAGTCGTCCACCACCTCCACGTCGGAAACCAGGGCCGTACGTGCGTACAGCCCCTCGAAGAGGTCGTGCGACAGCAGCGCGTTCTCGGGGACGCGCCAGCCGACGGTCGCCTCGAACGCGTCGACGTCGTACAGTCCTTTGCCGGTAAAAGCTCCTTCGCCGAACAGGTCCTGGTAGGTGTCCGAGACCGCCGTCGTATAGGGGTCGACGCCGGTGTGCCCGGCGTACACCCGCGCGAACAGCGACCCGCCGGCGCTCCCCAGGTTGACGCTCACGCGCGGCTGGAGGATGCCGTAGCCCTGGGTGACCCTGCGGAGGGCGGGGTCGACGACCGCTCTGTTGAGCGGGTGCGAGATGATCCCGATCAGGGTCCGTGCGGCGCCCCTGGGGAGTCGCGTGTCGGCGTCCAGGGTGAGGACGTAGCGCACCGCCGGGAGGATCGACAGGTCCCCGACCTTGACGGAAAAGCTGGTGTCGGTCGCGGAACGCAACAGGCGGTTGAACTCCTCGATCTTCCCCCGCTTGCGCTCCCAGCCCATGAAGACGCCTTCCTTCGGGTTCCACTGCCGATCGCGGTGGAACAGGTAGAAGCGGTCGTTCCCATCGGGCACGTGCCGGCGGTTGAGCGCCTCGATACCGGCCACCGCTGCGGCCAGGATCTCGTCGTCGCCGGCCACCGAGAGCGTCCGCGCGTCCTTGAAGTCGGAGAGGACCGCGAAGTGGATCCGGGGGTCGAGGTTGCCGAGCGCCTGCACTTCCAGGTGCGCCAGGAGCCGCTCGACTTCCCCGACGCTGCCCAGGAGCACGGGCACGACCACCATCGTGCGGGCGCCGTCGGGGATCCCTTCGCCGAAATCGAGGCGGGGGAGCCGGCGCGGCGGCACGAGCGCGGCCACGATGCGCTGGACGACGAGCAGAGCGAGTTCGCTCGCGGGGAGCAGCGCGAGCACCGCCGCAGCCGTCGCCATCCCGGCGGCGCCCGCGGCGCCTGCGTAGGCGTAGGCACCGAAAATACCGAAGCCGGTCAAAAGGCCGATGCCGCCGAGGTACGCCGCGGTCGCATGGGCGAAGGCCCAACGGCGGAGTCGTTTGACGAGGTGCGGGCGGTACGCCACGTCGATCTCGAGGCCGCGCCGGCCGGGGCCGATCAGGTGATGGCCGACGTGCGCCTCCCTGTCGCCGACCCCCTTCGGCTCCGCGGCCCGGCGGGCGCTTTCGACGGTGCGCAGCGCCACGCGCACCTGCGCCTCGCCGGTCGGCTCGGCGAGTTCCTCCACCGCGTGCCGGTAGCGGTCGCGGCTGGCGAAGTCCATCCGCGGGTAGACCCCGGCCGGGTCCCGCCGCAGGATCTCCTCCATCGGGCTGACCAGCTCCACGAAGCGGCTCCAGTCGAGCGTCGCACAGAACCTGAGGCTCGTCACCGTGTTGCCGGTGGAGACCTGATCGGTCGCGTGGCGCTGGTTCTCGGAGCGGACCGCATCCTCGGGCGTCGTCCCCCGCGCGGCAAGCGCCTGCTCCACCGCGGCGGCGAGGGGGGATACGCGGGGGTCGTATTCGCGCATCCGCTGCCGGAGCTGCGCCACGAAGGCGTTCGGGAGGGGGTCGGGCAGAGGGCCGGAAGGATCGCCTTTCGCGAGGCGCGCGAGGGCGGCGTCCGCCTCCAGGCGCGCCGTCCGGCCGGCAATGATTCCGTCGGTCAGAAGCCTCAGGTTCTCGAGGAGCGCGAGCTTGAGCATGCTGGGCCATGCCCACAGTTCGCCGATCGTCAACGGCGCCACCGTCTGAAAGGCGAGGACGAACCGCGTGAGGCGCTCCGCGTCGAGCCGTCCGTCGCCGTGCCGGATCAGCTCGAGCGCCATCGCATGGATGCGGGCCTTGCCCGAGAACTCGCGTGCCGCGAGCTTGGGCAGCTTCCGGTAGTACCGGACCGGGAGGTCGTGCCGCACGGCGCGCGCCTCCGACTCGACGAGGTGAAAGTTGTCGAGCAGCCACTCGGCCGCCGGGGGAACGGCAACGCCTTGGTGGACGTCGTCGGCGAGGGAGCGGTACGCCGCGTTCAGGGCGCGGATGTTTCCTTCCAGCCGCGGCAGCACATTGCGCCCGCCGATACGCGACGCAGGCGCCAAGGTGAAGCTGGCGGCGAGCGTCCTGGCACGCTCCTCGAGGCCCTCGGGGCTCAGAAGCTCGCCCCTGAGAGGCATCGCCTTCTCGGGGCGGCGCCGTCCGAACAGTGATCACCTCCTGCGTGGTCGTCAGCGCCTGGTCGGCGCCGCTTCTCGAGGCCCGGCTGAACCCAGACCCGCCACCTGGAACATCGCAGCGCCGCGCACTGGTACCGGCACCCTGTCTGCCGGCGCCGGGACGGACGCCTGCTGTCCGCCTGTCTCAACCCGGCGAGCGGCCAGTTCGTTCCCGAGCGCCTCGAACCGCGCCTCCTGTTCCGAAAGCCAGGCGAGGATCGCTTCGTCCCCAGCGTCTCTCGCCGGCAGGCGCAGGCTCTGATCCTCCCAGGCATGAGCCGGGGTTTCGGCCATCCCGAGCATCCTGCGCCCCAGCTCGACGCGCTCGTCGAGTTGCTCGGCAAGGTCGAACGCCCGCTCGCGCAGCGCGTCGTGCCGTGCCTTCAGTTCCGTGTTCTCGCGCACAACCGAGCCGACGGCGAGATGCCCGAGGGCTCGATCCGACCGCACCAATCGCATGCCGACGACGGCGAGAGCGAGCAAGGCGACGAGGCCGGAAGCCGTAAGTACCCGCCGCAACCCACGCGGGGTGAGCGCGAGGTGGCGGAACTTTCCGCTGCGGCCTTGCCACTGCAGCTCCAGGAGAACGGGAGGCCTCGCGCCCACACGCGCATCCGGACTGATCCGCGTCGCACCACGCCGCGCGCCGGCAGCACGACATACGACGGAGAACCTGTCCACTCCTGCGCGCTTCATGGAATACCTTCCCCTCCCGTGCACATCGCCATGGTGCTCCTTTGTCCCTGCAACCGTGAAGCGCACTTTCTACCCTGGAGCGAAAGCGGGACTTAGGTAAGAACTACCCGACCGGTCCCCTGCCCAGGTCCGGCCGGGGCGGTAGCGACGCCGAAGAGTCGTTCGAGATCGAAGTTCCAGTCACATTGCTCACTCACGTCAGCCTCCGGACGGCCATGCAAATGCACCGTAGTTTGCTCAAACACCTCCGGCAAGCGCACTTACCACCCGGACCAGGACCCGCCGTCCGAATGAAGAGTACGCACCCGGCGATCACGGCGGCGACCGGCGGCCCGGCGTTCAGTGGTATATTTTTCGGCAAGCATCCGCCCCCGGGCCGCGCTCCTCCACCTTCGCAGCGCGACCGTGGGTCGGTCCGGAGGCGTCAGCGCTGTCCGTCGCAGCGTGAGGAAGGCCGGATGAGGAACTCGCCGGAGCCGCAGGGAAAGACGAACGGCCGCAGCCGTGAAGTCGCCGCGTTGCTATCGGCGGCGCGCGCGCTGCTGGAGAACCGCGCCTTCGCCGATGCGGGGCGCGCGGTCCTGGGGGCGTGCAAGGCGATCCTCGGCGCGGATGCCGGTTTCGTGGCCGCGACCTCGCCGGGCGGGAAGGGCGTCGAGGCCGTCTGTCTCGATCCCGGCAACTTCGGGTTTCCCGCCACCGGCGGTCTACCCGCGCCGCTTCGCCGCCTCTGCTCGCGCGCCGCCAAGGCCGGCCGGGTCGTCATCGCCAACGATCTGGCCAAGGGCGCGGCGCAGGCGTCCCCTGCCGGCGATCACGCGGGCCTGGAGAGCGCGCTGCTCGCGCCGATCCTCATCGCCGGCGATGTGGCCGGGCTCGTCGGCCTGATCAACAAGCCCGGGGGCTTCTCCGCGGGCGACTCCCAACTCGCCGAGGTCTTTGCCGAGATGGTTGCCGTCGCGAAGCTCAACAGCAGCACCGTCAACGGCCTCGAGAAGGACCGGAACGGCCTCGCAAGGGAAGTGCGCGAGGGCGCGACGCATCTGCGCCAGGCAGAGGAGCAGTTCAAGACGCTGGTCGAGAACCTGCCCGACATCATTGTGCGCTTTGACTCAACGTTGCGGCATCTTTACGTCAGTCCCGCGGTCCGGCGTTTTACCGGCCGCCCATGGCAGGGCGTCGTGGGCAAGACGAACCGCGAATTGGGAATGTCGTCCGAGCTGGTCAAGGCGTGGGACGCCGCCCTGCGGAGTGTCTTTGCGACCGGAAAGCCCGAGAAATTCGAGTTCGGATTGGAGGCCCCGGATGGGATGCGCCACTTCGACTGCCGGCTCGTCCCGGAAACCGGGCCTGACGGCGCCATATCGTCGGTGCTGAGCGTGGCGCGGGACGTGACGCCGAGATGGCTCGCGTTTGAGGCCGAGCAGCGCGCCCGGGCCACCGCCGACGCACTGCGCGAGGCGACCATGGCGCTCACCCGCAGTCTGGACCGCGAGACCGTGCTGGCGACCCTCCTCGACCACCTGCGAGGGTTGGTCCCCTTCGACCGCGCCCACGTCATGCTCCTCGAAGAGGCGTCGCGTGTCTCCGTCCGGGCCGTCTTCGACGGCAACAGCGTGGTCCCTATTCCGGCCGAGGAGCGAGCGGAGTTCGATCCGACCGATCATCCGATCGTCCAGAGGATCCTGACGACCGGCAAGGCGGTTCTGATCCCCGATGTCAGCGCCCACCCCGGCTGGAGCCTCCCGACGGGTCGCCTGTCCGAGGGGAGTTGGATGGGGGTCCCCCTGTTCGCTCGCGGCACCGTGGCAGGGTTGTTCTCGCTGGCCAAGCGGGAGGCCGGTTACTTCAACCGAGAGCATGTGCGGCTGGCCGAGGCGATGTCGTCCCAGGCCTCGGTCGCGGTCGAGAACGCGATCCTCTTCGAACAGATGCAGGCATCGACGGCGCGGATGCAGTTGCTCTCGCGCCGCCTCGTCGAAGTGCAGGAGAGCGAGCGCCGCAACATTGCCCGGGAGCTTCACGACGAGGCGGGTCAGGCCCTCGCCTCGCTGCGCTTCGGGCTCCGCCTGTTGGAGAGGGAGATCGACGAGGGCGGGAGCGTGACCGGACGGGTGACGGAACTCATGCAGAGAACCGATGCCGTCATCGACGGCCTGCACCGTCTGGCCGCGGACCTGCGGCCGGCGAGCCTGGATCACCTGGGCCTCGAGGCGGCCCTCCGCCAGTACGCGCGGTCGGCCGGGTCCAAGTTCGGCCTCACGGTCCGTTTCAAGGCGCGCGGGTTCACGAGCGTGCGCCTGCCGATGGCGGTGGAGACGGCTCTCTACCGCGTGGTCCAGGAGGCGATGACCAACGTCGTGCGTCACGCCGGCGCGACCCGGGTCGACGTGTTGGCGGAGTGCCGCGGCGACCGGGTGCTCGTGATGGTCGAGGACAACGGCGTCGGGTTCGAACCGGGCCAGGTCAAGGGTGGGGATCACTTCGGTCTGATGGGACTGAAGGAGCGAGCCGAGGCCCTGAACGGGACCCTGAGCGTGGAAAGCGCGCCCGGGGCAGGTACGACCGTCGTGGTGGAGGTGCCGAGTGCCGATCCGCATCCTGATTGCTGACGACCACGCCGTCGTCCGCACCGGTCTCCGGGGGATTCTTCGAGCCGACCCCGACGTTGAGGTCGTGGGCGAGGCGGAAGACGGCACGGAGACGCTGCGTCTCGCCGAGACGCTGCACCCCGACATGGTCCTGCTCGACATCACCATGCCTCCCGAGGACGGCATCAGAACTGCGAAGCGGCTGAAGGAAAAACACCCGGACCTCGTCGTGCTGTTCCTCACCATGCACGAGGACGAGGGCCTGCTGCACGGCGCGCTGCGCGCAGGCGCCGCCGGCTACGTGATCAAGCGGGCCGAGGGGTCCGAGATCATCCAGGCGATCCATACGGCGAGCCGTGGCGACATCTACGTACACCCCGCCATGACCCGCGCGCTCCTGCACCAGCCGGTCACGACGGAGCACCGGCGCGGCGTGCCGGCGGTTGCGCTGACCCGCCGCGAACTCGACGTCTTGCGCCTCCTCGCCAAGGGGAACACCAACCGGCAGATCGCCGGACTGCTCAGCCTCTCGATGCGCACCGTCGAGAACCACCGTGCCAACCTGATGGGCAAGCTCGGGCTGGACAGCCGGGTCGAACTGGTGAACTACGCCGAGGAGCACAACCTGCTCTAGGTCACGAGGCAACGGCGGCCGGCAAGACGCACGCCCTGTCGCGGTCCGCTGGTCGGCCTATCTCGTGCCGACGACCAGGGCGAGAACACCCACGACGAGGATGTTCACGCCGAGAAATAGAGCGGAGACCGCGGGCCGCTTCTTGCTTGTTCTCAGACAACAACCAAAGGCGAAAATCCCAAGACCCCAAGCGAAGAAGAACCCTCCCTTGTCCCATCCCCAGCCGGCACATTGGGAAAGATCGACGGCGAAAAGCTCCCAGAGGACCGCCGCGACGACGAACGCCCAGCCCAAGCCCGACAGGCTGACGAGTCGATGCAACCGTTGCCACACGCCCCGGGCGCTCTGCGCCGTCGGAAGCGCCACCGTCGCCTGTCGCCGAGGGAATGGTTGCCGGCGGATCGTGTGGTCGGTTGCGCCTTGGACGCGATCGAACATCTTGGCAGGTTGACCGTCCCGAGGCGATCCCGGAATTGCGCCTACCGAAGTGACAAGGGCCACCCCTCCGACGTTTCCGCCCCCGAGCATCGGACCAGCGGTCACTGTCGGCTCGTCACCCTTGCGCTTCATGGCAGACCGTCCTTCCTGGAACCTGTATTGAACGTAATCCTCTGGTGCGCCATCGGGAAGAGCACTTTCTACCAAGAGGCGCAGTGGCGGCCCAGGTAGGAACTACGCGCTTCGTGGCCACCACCCTCCGTCGTCGGCCCGCAGCCGGATGCTGCGTGATACCGATCTGCAGTCCGTCGCAAGGGAATCGCTGCGAGTCCCGCCGCCCGCGGGAGCGGCGGCGGGCCGAAGCAGTTCCCTCCCCTCACTTGTCACTGCGAGGAGTTCTGCCGAAGGCAGGACGACGAAGCCGTCTCATGGATTTCGGCGAGATCGCCTTCCCACCGCCACGCGGGGATGAGCATCGACATGTCCAGTCGGAGGGCGGCGCTCGATGCGCCGCCCGAGCGACACGGCCGCAGCCCGCGGGCAGAAAGAAACAGGCCTCACGCAGTGAACGAAAGGAGCGGGCCGCCCGCGACGAACCCAGGTCGGAGATGCAGGCTAGTCGTCGATGACGAACGTGACCATCATGTTGACCTGGAACTCCGTGATGGATCCCTTCTTTACCCGAACGTGCTGTTCCTTGATCCACGCGCTTCGCACGTTGCGAAGCGTCTTGTTCGCCCTGTTGATTCCCTGGTCGATGGCGTCCTCAAAACTCTTGGTCGAAGTGGCGCTGATCTCGGAAACCTTGGCGATTGACATCTCATCCTCCCTCTTCGTCCGTAATCCCGGGGCCTCCGTGCAGCTCCCCATGTGAACCGAACTCCCAATTGCCAGAGACGCTCGCGGCAGCGCCGTTATCCCGCCGCAGCGAGCGGCGGGTGCGAGGCTCTCACCCGGCTGCGCGGTCACCACCTCCGGGAGAACAGGTGAATGATCGCCACGAACACGGCGGCGCCGATGATCGACCACAGGACGGGGAACGGCTGCCCGCCGATCGTCACCATGAACGGCTCCGGGAGCTTGAGCGCCCGAGCGACCCAGGGTCCGAGCAGGGCCCCGATGAAGCCGAGGGCGATCGAAACGATCAGTCCGCCGCGAACCCCTCCGGCGATGGCCTTCCCGACGGCGCCGCAAACCGCCGCGATCAGGAGGAGGATCAGTAACGACGTCAGTGACATGGTCATGGCACGTTCCTTTCGCGCCCGCATCGAGGAAGGAGAAGAGACGCTCCTTCCCAACGGCCCTCTTGTGCCATCCTCCCGTGTCCCGGGGACCGTCGAGAGGGATGGGCCCGTCCTACCTCTTGATCGCCTTGGCAACCCCGGCGACGAACTCGCCGACCTTGCGGCGTGCCTTGCCGACGCCCTCCTGGACCGCGCCCTCGGCTCGCTGCCGAGCGCCCTTCCGCTCGAGCGCGCTGTTGCCCGTGGCCTTGCCGACGGCTTCCTTCACGCGTCCTTGTACCTTCTTCGCTTTGCCGCGCACTTCTTGCTTCTTCATGTCGCATCCGTTCCGGGTCCTGAGGACCCATGTCATGGCCGCGCGCCACGCGCGCGGCCGGTTCAGAAGGTCAGTCGCTGACGCTCGGCGTTCCGAAGGTCAGGCGCGGGAAGTAGGTGCGCAGCGCCTCCATGAGCTTGAGGACGGCCGCGTTGGATCCCGACTCGCGGTGGCTGTCCCGGAACCGGTAGCGGTCGCCCTGGACGATCTTGAAGTTGATCTGATAGCAGAAGTTTCCGGACGACCGCGCGTCGCACGTGAGCCACACCTTCTCGAGGCCCGTCGTCTGGAACGTGAAGTCCTCCTTGGGGTCGCCGCTGTCCTTCCACGCGAGGGTGTCACCGTTCATGACCAGGCTGCCTTTGCGGTTCTTGTTCCAGAACCCCGTCTTCACGAACACCAGGTCGTTGAAGGTCAGCTCAGAGGGAGCAGCGGCCGGCGCGGCCGAAGCCCCGGCGCTGGTCGCCATCAACGCCGCGATCGTCGACTCCTGGGCGCCGTTCTCCTTGAGGTAGAGAAGGTCGTTGACCGAGAGGTTGTAGGTCTGGCCCGACTGCTTCACCTGCTCGGCGATGATCGATCCCGACACCCCCGACTTGATCAGGCGCACGAAGTCGACCAGGCGAGCGTCGTCCGGCTGGAGCGGCACGGGCGCCGGCGCCGGTGCCGGGATACGCGCCCAGATCGCCGCGATGACGCTCTCCGGCACGCCCGCATTGCGCAGCGTGACGAGGTCCCCGGCCGTCATGGCGATGGTGTTGGCCGGGCTGTTGACCATCGCGACGATGCCGTCGGCCGGGGCGCCGGAGTGCTGGGCCGCCACGATGGAGTTGACCGTCAGCTCTTCCGCGCTCGCCGCCACCGCGACCAACGCCAGCAGAGCCACACCGAAGAGGACACCGAGGACTTTGCGTTGCATGGAACACCTACCTTTCTCTTCCTTCCAACAGCTCAAGACCGCCCGTTGCCGTCTACGGTTCCTGGACCAGCTTCCAGTTCGGGTCCGGGTCGTATTCGGTGATCGCGGCGGCGAGGTCCGCCGTTTGCGGACCGAGGTTCTGCTGGTACACGCGGCCCTGCTGGTTGACGATGAACGTCATGACTCCCGAGCTGCCCCACTTGGCGGGGTAGGCGATCAGCCCATAGCCAGCGATCATGTTGCCGTTGATGACGTAGCTGAACGCGCCTCCGGGCGCGTGCGGTCCCTGGGCTTTGAGGATCTTGAAGAAGTACCCGTGGTACGGAGAGCGCTTCGGCGCGTCGGCGCTCTTGGCCATGCCCAGCGGGTAGCCCTCCTCCCGTGCCTGCGCCACCAGGCTCCCCATCGGGCTCGGCTGGCCGCCCTCGGCGGTTTCCCAATAGAGGCCGTCGCGCTCCCCCGGGGTGCTGATGAACCTCTGCGCGTAGACGGCGAGGCCGTCCTTCGACGCGTCCTTCGCCTCGGTGTAGTACTCCCACTGCGCCACCACGTAAGCGCGGCACGTCGCGATCGCGGAGAGTTCGTTCTCGCCGACCCGCCGGTTCGAGATCTCCTCGACCCCCGCCGCCGTGTCGAAGCGCCACTTGCGGCCTTCCTTGACGATCGGGATCGGCGACGGCCAGTGCTCCTTGCCGACGATCAGCGTGTACGTCGAGTCGTTGACCTTCTCGAGCGTCGCGTATTCATCGAGGTCGGCGGAGAACTCCTTGAGCGCGTTGGCGTCGGCGATCGGGTCGCCGGACATCAGCTGCTCGCGGTCGGGCCCGAAAATCGCCGTCAACTCCCGCTGGTCGCTGGCTTTCACGGCTTTCACCAGAGCCTGCAGCGCGGCTTCGGGAGTGGCGAAGAGTTCCTGCTTCGGCGCCTTTCGCGGCGCGGCCAGCACGGAAGCGGCACAGAACGTCCCGATCGAGAGGAACGCGAGCAGCGCTCGCGCAAACGGGGCGCCGCCGCGACGTGCACGTGACCTCGTTGGTTCTTGCATTCTCATATGCTCCAGCCCCTTCCCGCCCTCAGGTCGTGTTGGCTCGCAGTGTGTCGTCATTTTCCGGACCTCCCCAAGCTCAGTTCTTCTTCCCGTCCTTCTTGTCCTTCTTCTGGATCACAGGCGGGCGCGAAGGTTGCTTCACCACGTTGCGGCGCACGACCGGGGCTGCAGTCGGCCGGACCAGCGCCCGGCTGGCTTGGCCGCGCTGGCTGGTCACACGCGGGTCGAAATTGCCGCGAACGGGGTTGAACGCCGGTGCCACAGGCGCGTGGACCTGCACCGGCTGCTGCGGCACATGACCGCGGAAATCGTTGATATCGTGGATTGGTGGTGTCGATGTTGCGGGTGATGATCTTGTTGGGGACCGGCGCCCGGTAGGGCTGAACCGGCGCACGGTACGGCTGAACCGGCGGTTGAGTCACGACCCGATTGTCGCGACCGACGGGCGGTTGGCTCACGACCCGATTGCTGCTGCGGAAGTTGTTGAAATTCGTCGTGCGGTGAATGTCGTCGTAGCGGTTCAGCGCGCCGTAGTTCAGCGGCTGGCGGATGACGGCGCGGTTGATCGGGACGTTCCGGTAGGTGTTGTTCACGTAGTAGGCGTTGGGGTGGATGTACTCGCGGCTCCGTCCGATCCAGCCGCTGTTCCCATCCCAGCCGTGATAGAAGACGCGATGCTGGCCCCAGTTGAAGTCGAAGTTGAGCCACGCCCCGATGACGAAGCGGGCGCCGAAGAACAGCGGCGCCCGGGCGAAGAAGACGACCGCCGGGTCGTACTGCGGCACGTAGATGTACTGGGGTTGCGCCGGCCACAGCGAGATCTCGCCGCCGGAGTCGACGACCTGGAGTTCCGAGGTGGTGTAGAGGTTGCCTGCCCGGCGCGCCTGGGCGCGCAGCCGCTGGATCGAGGCCATGACGTCGGTGGACTGATTCGCATAGGCCTGCCCCAGTGCCGTCGTCCAGTCCAGCTTGTCCGCCATCATCGCCACGACGGTCGGGTAGTGGGCCACGGCCTTGACGCTGACGTCCCACCACTGCCCGTCCACGTCGCCCGGGTTGGAATCGGCGCGCACGAAACGCGCCGCGTCGTCGATCTGGTCCGGGAACGTCGCGGCGAGGAGCACCTGCGCCAGCAGCGGATCGGGGTAGAGCGCGATCGGCGCCAGCAGGTTGTCGAGCTGATCGGGCGAGAACGCTTCGTATTGCGCATATCCCTGGGCCCCCACGGCCGGGATGAACATTGCCGAGAAGAGGACGAGCGCGACTGCCAGAATCTTTACCATAAAATGTGTCTCCTTCCGCGGACTTCCACAGTTCCGTACGTCGTACCGCTTCAGAGCGTGACGCGGACTCCGGCGCTGACCGCGTTGATGTCCACGTCCCGGAGTTTGTACTTCTCCCACTCCGCCAACACCGAGAGCTTGCCGAAGTTGAACCGCAAACCGGCGCCGTAGAACGGGTCATGCCCATGGTCCGTCCCGGCCTCGAAGTGCGGGTCGGTCGCGGTGCCGGTGAGCGCAACGTCGGTGCTCCAGTACATGTAGCCGCCCTTCGCGTAGAGCGTGACGAGCGGGCCGATCGGGATCCGGCCGGTGAGGGCGGCGGTCGCGGTCTTTGCGTCGTACCCCACTCGCGTGCTGCCCCCCGCGGCGGTGATCACGCCGTCGAACTTGCCGAAGTTGACCCAGCCGGCCTCGACTCCGAGAAAGACAGGGAACTCGTATCCCAGGAAGAACTTGTACGAGTTTCGCGTGTCGTCCACGACGGTCGCGTTGATCGCCGCGTGACTCAAGGCGCCGCCGAGGTAGAAGCCCTGCGCCGCCGCCGGCCGGCTCGACCCAAGGCTGGCAACCAAGACAACCACACCCAGGAGGGTCAGCGGCGCCGTCAGGTTCTTCTTCACCGTCCACCGCCGTACCCAAAACACCGCGCCATCGGCCGCGAGCCGACATTTCCAATGAGACGACCACATCCAACGACTTCCATAGGGCACCTTCCTTCTCAGTCGCCTACGAATCTAGTTCCTTGGCGGTGAGCCGGATAGCGCATTTTGTACCCAGGATCCGAGCCGCGGGTTAGGTAAGAACTACCCGACGATGGTCACGATGCCGTGTCCCGGAGTTTGCGGTAGTGCCGGATCAGGGTGTTCGTCGAGCTGTCGTGCGTCGGTCGGGGGTCGGCCGCACCTTCCAGCTCGAGGACGATGCGCTGGGCGAGGACCTTGCCCAACTCGACCCCCCACTGGTCGAACGAATCGACCTGCCAGATCGCACCCTGGGTGAACACGGCGTGTTCGTACAACGCGACGAGCCTCCCCAGCGCCGCCGGGGTCAGCCGGTCCAACACGATCGTGTTCGACGGGCGGTTGCCCTCGAAGACGCGGTGGGGCACCAGCCAGGGCGGCGTGCCTTCGGCCTGGACCTCCTGCGCGGTCTTGCCGAAGGCCAACGCCTCGGTCTGGGCAAAGACGTTGGCCAGCAGCACGTCGTGGTGGCGGCCGAGCGGGTTGAGCGGCGAGACGAACGCGATGAAGTCGCAGGGGATGAGCTTGGTTCCCTGATGGATCAACTGGTAGAAGGAGTGCTGGCCGTTGGTTCCCGGCTCCCCCCAATAGATCGGCCCGGTCTGGTAGGTGACCTCGGCTCCATCGAGCGTGACGTGCTTGCCGTTGCTCTCCATCGTCAGTTGCTGCAGGTACGCCGGGAAGCGTTTCAGGTACTGCTCATAGGGCAAGACCGCGGCCGTCTGCGCGCCGAAGAAGTTGTTGTACCAGAACCCCAGCAGTCCGAGGAGCACCGGCAGGTTTTCGTTGAACGGGGCAGTGCGGAAGTGCTGGTCCACCTCGTGAAAGCCGTGGAGCATGGCGCGGAAGTGCTCGGCTCCGACGGCGATCATCGTCGAGAGCCCGATCGCCGAGCCCATCGAGTAACGCCCGCCGACCCAGTCCCAGAATTCGAACATGTTGGCGGGGTCGATGCCGAACTTCGCCACTTCCTCGACGTTGGTCGAGACCGCCACGAAATGCCTGGCGACCGCGGCCGGGTGTTTCAAGGCCTTGAGGGTCCAGTCGCGGGCCGTGCCCGCGTTGGTCATCGTTTCCAGCGTCGTGAAGGTCTTCGACGCGATGATGAACAGCGTCTCCGCAGGATCCAGGTCGCGCGTCGCCTCGGCGAAGTCGGTGCCGTCGATGTTGGAGACGAAGCGGAAGGTCAGGTCGCGCCGGCTGTAGTGTCGCAACGCCTCGTACGCCATCACCGGCCCCAGGTCGGACCCGCCGATGCCGACATTGACGATGTTGCGGATCGCCTTGCCGGTATAGCCCTTCCACGTCCCGCTGCGCACCGCGGCGGAAAAGTCGGCCATCCTGTCGAGGACGGCGTGCACCTGTTGCACCACGTCCTCGCCGTCCACGAGAATGGATTGCGCTTTCGGGGCGCGCAGGGCAACGTGCAGGACGGCCCGCTTCTCGGTGACGTTGATCTTCTCGCCCCGGAACATCGCATCGATGCGGGACCGCAGGCCGGATTCTTCCGCCAATTGCAGCAGGAGCGTGACCGTCTCGTCCGTGATGCGGTTCTTCGAGTAGTCGAAGTAGATGCCGGCGCCTTCGACCGTCATGCGCTCGGCCCGCTTGGGATCGCCGGAGAAGAGGTCACGGAGATGCAGCCCCCGGATCTTCTGGTAATGGGCTTCGAGGGCCTTCCACGCCGGACGTTGGGTGAGCTGGGCCCTGGTCGTCGTCATGCCTGTCCTTCTTTCGATGCCCGATCGGGCGGCTCCCGCAGGCACTCCCTGACGGCCTGCGCGATGCCCTCGGCGTTGATTCCAGCCTCGTTCAGGAGTTCTGCGGGTGTGCCGGAGGTCGGCATGGAGCGCACCGCCAGCTTGACCACCGTCGGGGCTTTCTCCCTCACACCAACGAACGCATCCAGCACGGCGTCGCCGAGCCCGCCCTCGGGCCAGTGGTCCTCGACCACGACCAGGCGGCCCCCCGTGACCCGCGCGGCCTCGCGCAAGGACGCCTTGTCGATCGGCTTGACCGAATAGGCATCGATGACCCGCACCCGGATGCCTTCCGAGTCGAGCTGCTCGAACGCCCGCAGGCTCTCGTGCAAGGTGATCCCTGCGGCGACGATCGCCACCTGATCGGCCGCCGACTGCCGCACCACCTTGCTCCCCCCGACGGGAAACGCCTCACCCGGAGGGTAGATGACCGGCGTCTTCTCGCGAGTCATCCGCAGGTAGGAGATGCCGGGCAGCTCGGCCATGGCCGCCACCAGGCACGCCGTCTGGTTGGCGTCGCACGGGTACAGCACCGTGCTGCCGTGGACGGCCCGCATCATCGCCAGGTCTTCCAGGGCCATCTGCGACGGCCCGTCCTCGCCGATGCTGACGCCGGCATGCGACCCGCACAGGCGAACGCTGGCGGCGGACACGGCCGCCATGCGGATCTGGTCGAAGGCACGGGTGAGGAAGGCGGCGAACGTTGCGGCAAAGGCGACCTTCCCGAGAACGCTCAGGCCGAGGGCGGCGCCGACGAGCTGCTGCTCCGCGATGTAGACCTCGAAGAACCTGTTGGGATAGGCCTTGTTGAACTCCTCCGTGAACGTTGAATTCGACACCTCGCCGTCGAGGACCACCACGTCCGGACGGTTGCCGCCGACCGCCACCAGCGCATCCCCGAACGCTTTCCGCGTCGCTTCTTTCGTTCCGACCTCGTAGGCCGGCAGCTGCAACGGCCGGGCCGCTGGCGGGGCCGCCGGCTGCAATGCTCGGGGCTTCGCGACATCGACGGTGATGTGGCGCTCGCCTCCCAGCTCCTCGATGGCTTCCCTGGCCTGGTCGGCGCTGAGGGCCTTGCCGTGCCATCCTTCCTTGTCCGCCACGAGCGCGACGCCCGAGCCCTTCACGGTCTTCGCGACGATGCAGGTGGGCTTCTCGTCCTGGGCGAGCGCTTCCCTGTACGCGGCATCGATGGCGGCGATGTCGTGGCCGTCGATCTCGATGGCGTGCCACCCGAAGGCGCGGGCGCGGGCGGCGTAGACCGGCGCGTCCCAACCGAGGTCCGTCGGCCCGCGCTGGCCCAGCCGGTTCATATCCAGGATGGCGATCACGTGGTTCAGCTTGTAGTGGCCCGCCTTGTCGAACGCTTCCCAGACCGAGCCCTCGGCCACCTCGCTGTCGCCCAGCAGCACCCAGACGTCGAACGGCAGCTTGTCGACGTACTTGCCGCCCAGGGCCATGCCGACGGCGACGGGCAGGCCTTGCCCGAGGGAGCCGGTCGCCACATCCACCCAGGGCAGGCCGCGCGGCGTGCCGTGATCCGTCGGCGCGCTGCAACGGCTTCGGATGTCCTTCGAGCCGGCTGCCGAACGTGCGCAACGACATCAGCTCGTCGTCGGTGATGACGCCCGCCGCCTTGTACATCGAGTAGAGCAGCGGGCTGGCATGCCCCTTGGAGAAGATCAGGCGGTCGTTGTTCGGGTTGCCCGGCTCGTCCCAGTCGTACTTGAGGTGGTTGACCAGGAGCACCGCCATCAGGTCGGCGGCCGACATCGAGGACGTCGGGTGGCCCGATCCGGCCGCCGTCGTGCACCGGATGCTGTCCACCCTGAGTTGCTTCCCCAACTCCGCCATGCGCTGCAGTCCGCCGGCCATGAGAACGGCCTTTCCTGTGGGACTCGCCGCGAATGCTGGCGCCCGCTGTTGCCTGATCCGATGCGGCCGGCGGATGCCGTCCGTCCGTGCTCGATCGAACCGTTCCCGCGTGGGGTCATGTCGTGCCTCCGGCTGGGTTGGCGTTGGGGAGGATGAAGCGCTCGACGGCGTTGGCGAAGCCTTCCTCCTCGTTCGAGGTCGTCACGCGCGTGGCGTCGTGCTGCACCTCCTGGCTGGCGTTGGCCACGGCCACGCTCAGGCCGCTCTTGGCGAACATGAGCACGTCGTTCGGCTGGTCGCCCATCGTCGCGATCTGGCCGGCCGGGATGTGCAGGAAGCTGGACATCCAGCCGACCACGGCGCCCTTGTTGGCGCTCGGATGCGTCACGTCCAGGTAGTAGGGTTGCGAGCGCGCGGCCGACACCTGCTGGGCGAACGCCTTCTGCGTATCGGACTCGCAGCGCGCGACCGCATCCAGGTCGTCGCTGACCCCGACGATCTTGACCACGTTGTCCAGCAGTCGCTCGAAGCCGGGGACGACCGTCGGTGGGAACTTGACGGTCCACTGCTCTCGCGCGACATGCGGCGCTCCGTCTCCTTGGACGAACCAGTCCTGGCCCCGGTAGACCCATACCGTCAGGCCGTGCGCTGCAATGGTCTTGATGACGCGCGCGGTGACGCTGGCCGGCAGGACGTGTTGCTCGATGATCGTCATGTCGGGACCGACGAACATGCCGCCGTTGAAACCCGGGATCGGCGTGGTCAAGGCCAGCGGTTCGATCAGCATCGTCATCCCGCGCGGCGGGCGTCCGCTGGTGACGGCAAAGGCGATGCCGGCGTCATGGAGACGGTGGACCGCCTCGATGGCCCGCCGGGTCAGGACCTTGTCCTGCGTGAGGAGCGTGCCGTCCACGTCCGCGATCAGCAGACGGACCGGCGGCGTTTCCGCGCGAGATCGATCCTTCGGCGCGTCCGTCATCGAGTTCGGTTGCCTCTGCATCTCGACCCCTCCGAGCGCCAAATGGCGCCTATCGTGAGCGTGTCAGCCGGCTGGCCGCGGCTTCGTCGACGAGCCAGGTGAGCGTGCCGTCCACGGGACGGACCCATACCGCCGGGCGCTGCTCGCGGCTGGGCTTCCCCTCCAGCACGTCGCGCAACGCTTCTGCCTTGTTCTGGCCGGAAACCAGAAACACGATCTCTCGCGCCGCGTTCAGCACCGGAAAGGTCAGCGTGATGCGCTCAACCGGCGGCGGGAGAGTCCCCGGCGGGCTGGCCACCACCCATCGGTCGGTGACCGCCAGGGACGCGGCTCCGGGGAAGAGCGAGGCCGTGTGCCCGTCGTCGCCCAGACCCAGCAGGATCAGATCGAACCGTGGCGGACCACCGCGATCGCCGATCCCGAACGCCTCGGCGAGCGTGGCCGCGTACGCCGCTGCGGCGGCGGCAGCCGTCCCCAGTTGCGTCGGAACGGGAAACGCGTGCCCGGCAGACGCGCGGAGCGGCGCCAGCAGTGCCTGCCGCACCATGGCGAAGTTGCTGGATGGGTCGTCCGGAGGCACGAACCTCTCGTCCCCAAGGAACAGAAACGTGCGAGCCCAATCGATCCGGATGCGGCGGGCCGGCTGCGCCAGCGCGCTGTACGTCTTTTTCGGGGTCGAGCCTCCTGCCAGGGCCAGCATGGCGCGGCCGCGTGCCCGGATGGCTGCCTGCGCGGCCTGGGCGAAGAGATCGGCCGCGTGCGCCGCCAAGTCGTCGCCGTCTTTGCAGATCGTCACTGCCGGAGACATCGTTGTTTCCCCTTCGAGACGGTCGCAACGCCAAAGCTTGTTCCAGCCGCCACCGGTTCCTCGATCAACCGGCCTTCTTGAGCACCTCGGCCTTGGACGCGATGCACTGCATCAGCTCGTTCCAAGACTTGACGAACGAGTCCGCGCCTTCAACTTGAAGCTGGTCGGCAAGGGCGCCGGCATCGATGCCGGCATTGGCAAACTTGGCGAGCACCTCCTCGCAGTTGCCGCCGTGGGCCGCCAGGGCCGCGCTGAAGTCGCCATGGTCGGCCAACGCTTTCAAGGTGGCCTCCGGCATCGTGTTGATCGTGAACGGCGCGGCCAGCGCCTTGATGTAGAGCATGTCGGACGCCTTCGGGTCCTTGCTGCCGGTGCTGGCCCACAGGAGGCGCTGGGGTCGGGCGCCGGTGTTCATCAGCCGCTGCCAGCGTGGCGAGTCGAGCGTTTCCCGGTACGCCTTGTACGTCCGCTTGGCGATCGCGATGCCGAGCTGGTCGCGCAGCGTCGCGGGTGCCGTTCCCGTCACGGCGACGTCCCAACGACTGATGAACACCGAGGCGACGGAGAAGACATCGGGTTTCAGCCCGGCGGCAACGCGCCGCTCGATGCCCCGAGCGTACGCCTCGGCGGCTGCAAGATAGTGCTCGCGGGAGAACAGGAGCGTCACGTTGACCGGCACGCCCGCGAAGATCGTCTCCTCGATCGCGGGGAGACCTGCCTTGGTACCCGGGATCTTGATGAAGAGGTTGGGCCGTTCCGCCTGGAGGTGGAGTTTCCTGGCCGCAGCGATGGTGGCGGCCGTGTCGTTCGCGAGCAAAGGCGAGACCTCCAACGACACCCAGCCGTCCACGCCGTTCGTCTTGTCGTGAATCGGCCGCAGCAGATCGGCGGCCTGCCTGAGGTCCTCCAGCGCCAGCTCGAAGAACAGCGTCTCGCCCGACCGGCCATCCTCCACCTTCCGGCGGATGGCGTCGTCGTACCCGTGGCTGTTCTTGATGGCGTGGTCGAAGATCGTGGGGTTGGAGGTGAGCCCCGTGACCGAGAACTCCTGAATGTAGCGGTGAAGCGTGCCGCTGGTCAGCAGACCGCGGGTGATGTTGTCGAGCCAGAGGCTTTGGCCCATTTCGTGGAGTTGTTGGGTCGCTTTCATCAGTCCCCTCCCGGCGCAGTTCCTGCTTTGGGGTTGTGCCAGGGCCCGTCCGCCGCGATGAGCGCGTCCGCCTCTCGCGGCCCCCAACCGCCGCGCCGGTACGGGCGGGCCCGGTTGTGGGTCTTGAGGACCGGGTCCACCACCGCCCAGGCGGCCTCGACCGCGTCCTCGCGGGTGAACAGCGCCCCGTCTCCGGCCATCGCGTCGGCCAGGAGCCTTTCATAGGGCGCTTCTTCTCCCGGTTGCTCTTCGGCCAGGTAGAGCTCGCGCTGGTCGCCGACGAACTCCTTCCCCGCGCGCTTGACGCGGGCGGCAAGGGCGACGGCCGAACTCGGGGAGAGCCTGAAGCGCAAGTAGTTGCCGTGGCCGGTTTCCGTCGCCGAGTCGCCGAAGAGCCTCTGCGGCGGCGGCTTCAGCTCCACCAGGACCTCCGCGGCGGTCTCGGCCAGGCACTTGCCGGAGCGCAGGTACCACGGCACCCCCTCCCAGCGCCACGAGTCGATGAAGAGCCGCAGAGCGCAGAAGGTCTCGACGTCGGAGTTCTTCGCCACGCCCGGCTCCTTCCGGTAGCCGGCGTACTGGCCGCGCACCACGTCCTCGGGCTTCAGAGGGCGCATGGCCTGGAAGACCTTGGCCTTCTCGGCGTGCACGGCGCCATAGCCCCGGTAGGCCGGCGGCTCCATGGCGAGCAGGGCGACGATCTGGAAGAGGTGGTTCTGGATCACGTCGCGCAGACAGCCGGCGGTCTCGTAGAACGCGCCACGGTTCTCGACGCCGAACCCCTCGGCCAGGGTGATCTGGACGCTGGCCACGTTGTTGCGGTTCCAGACCGGCTCCAGGAACGAGTTGGCGAAGCGGAAATAGAGGATGTTCATGATCGCTTCCTTCCCGAGGAAGTGATCGATGCGGAAGATCGAGTCTTCCGGGAACACCGCGTGCGCGACGCGGTTGAGTTCCCGCGCCGAGGCCAGGTCGCGCCCGAACGGCTTCTCGACGATGACGCGCGCATGGCCGGCCAGCTCCGCGGCGCCCAGCCCTTTGATCACGGTCTCGAAGAGTGAGGGCGGGATGGCGAGGTAGTGCGCCGGTCGCCGTGCGCGACCCAGCGCCGTCTTGATGGCCGTGAACGTGGCCGGGTCGTTGTAGTCGCCGCCCACGTAGCTGAGCAGAGACAAGAGGTGGCGGAAGGCGCGTTGGTTGTCGATCCCGCCCGATCGTTTGATGCTGTCCGTCACGTACTTGCGCAGATGCGCCAAGCTCCACTTCGGGAACGCGACGCCGACGACCGGGACCTTCAGAGCGCCCCGTTTCGCCATCGCGTAGAGCGCCGGGAAGATCATCTTGTGGGCGAGATCGCCGGTCACGCCGAAGAGCACCAATGCGTCCGACCGGGGAGCGGCCATCAGGCGCCTCCCTCCGGGCCGGCAGCTTTCTCCTCGTGGCCGCCGAACTCGTACCGCAGGGCCGACAGCACCTTGTCGGCGAAGTCGGCCTCGCCGCGCGAGGCGAAGCGTTCGTACAGCGCGGCGCTGAGAACGGGGGCCGGGACCGCCTCGTCGACGGCCGCCATGATCGTCCACCGCCCCTCGCCCGAGTCCGACACCCGGCCCGTGAACTTCGCCAGGTCCGGACTCTCGAGGAGCGCGATGGCGGCCAGGTCCAGGAGCCAGGAGGCGATGACGCTGCCGCGGCGCCAGACCTCGGCGATGTCGGCCAGCTTCAGGTCGTACGGGTAGAGCTCGGGGTGGCGCAGCGGCGTGGTTTCGGCATCGACGGTGCCCCGCCGTTTGCCGGCGTTGGCGTGGCGGAGGATGTTCAACCCCTCCGCGTAGGCGGCCATGATGCCGTACTCGATGCCGTTGTGGACCATCTTGACGAAGTGGCCCGCGCCGCTCGGCCCGCAGTGCAGGTAGCCGTGCTCCGCGGTGCCGCCGGCCTTCTCCCGTCCCGGCGTGCGCGGCGCCGCCTCGATGCTCGGGGCGAGGGCGGCGAAGATGGGGTCGAGGCGCCGGACGGCGGCGTCCTCGCCGCCGATCATCAGACAGTAACCCCGCTCCGAACCCCAGACGCCGCCGCTGGTCCCGACGTCCAGATAGTGGATGGCCTTCGGTTCGAGTTCGGCCGCACGGCGGATGTCATCGTGGTAGTAGGAGTTGCCGCCGTCGATGACGACGTCGTCGCGGTCGAGGAAAGGGACGAGGGCGTTCAGCGTTTGATCGACCGCCGCCGCCGGCACCATCATCCAGACGGCGCGCGGCTTCGCCAGCTGATGGGCGAACTCTTCGAGCGATGCCGCCCCGACCGCGCCCTCGTTGGCGAGCACCTGCACGGCTTCCGGATTGAGGTCGAAGACGACGCACTGATGACCGGCGCGCCGCAGGCGCCGCACCATGTTGGTTCCCATCCGGCCGAGTCCAATCACGCCCAGTTCCATGCCACGCTCCTTCCTCATCGCTGTGTGCGCGCGTCACGACCGAGATCCGCGCTCGCTCGAAAAACCTGTCGTCCTATCCTCCACCTGCCGCTGGCGGGGGGGCCGCGACCAGCGAGGCCCGCACGACGAACCGGTTGGGCGCGTGCCCGACGTACTTGAATGGATAACACGTCACGAGCGTGAGGACCGCATCGCTGGTCGGGTCGAGCACCTTCGTGTCCTTTGGGCCCACGATCTCGGTCGAGTCCACGACGTACTCGTAGGACCGCCTCAGGGTGACGATCCGGATCGTGTCCTGGCGCTGGATGCCCTGAAGCGCACGGAAGAAGGAGTCCCGGTGCCCGGCGAGCGCCATGTTCCCGCGCTCGCCGGGTTGTGCCGTACCAGGAATGTGGCCGACCGCGATGGCCAGCGTGGTGTCGTCGTCTCCCTCCCGCACGATGGCCCTGACGCCGATCCGCGGGATCTCGATTCGGCCGAGGACGAGCGGATCCACGCCGGCGCTCGTGGCGAGGACGAGCGGGTTCGCGTCGGCGCTCGCGGCAATATCCCGCCTCGTTTCAGGAGAAAAGAAGGCGCGCTCCTGACGCGCCTGGTAGGCCCTGCTGATCAAGGTCGTCGCGAGGACCCAGCCGAGGAGCGAGAGGCCGATTACCCAGAGGGCCATCTCGCCGCGGCGGAGCCACGGCGCGGCGCAGGAGAACCTTTTCACGCCAACCGTCTCCCGAGCACGCCGAGACCGATCGCGCCGAGAAGCGACAGGACGCCGAGTCCCGCGTACAGCGGGACATCGCTCGCCGTCTTAGGCAGCCGCTTGTGGTGGACGCGGTTCTCTGCCACCTTGGCCGGCTGCACTGCTGCAACCTCGGGTTTGCCCGGCTCAACCGGCGCGGCCTCCGGAACCGGCGGCTTCTCTGCCGCCACCACTTCGTACGGCTTCACTTCCTTTGCCGGCGTGACCACGACGAGGGGCGCGGTCGCGTAATCCGCCTCCTTGGCCGTGTCCGGGATCGCGACCACCGGCTCGTTGACGGCGGCGGCGAGTTCCATGGCACGCTGTTCGGGATAGACGATGTCATGACCGCCGAGGCCCGGCGTGTCGGGCGCGTACCAGGTCCGAAGCGCCATGATGTGGCCGGCGCTCGCCGGGTAGTAGGTGTAGCGACTCGCGGGGATCTTCACTGCCCCCGGCCCCTCCTGATGAGGAACCGAGAGGACGGTGCCGAGCACCTTCGTCCCGTCTGCGTTCATCACCCGCAGCAGGTTGCGGTTCCCCTGGAGCAGGACGACCTTGATCTGATAGTCGCCGGGCTGCAGGATCGTGCCGCCGATGTCCAGCGGCTCCGTCAAATTGAAGGACGACTGCTCGACCGTGCCCTGGGCGTTCGCCTTGGGGGCAAGAGCAAATCCGAGGAGCGCCGCGCACATACCCACAGCCAACCAACTTCCCAATCTCTTCATTTCAGCACCTCTCTTGCGTTTCGCGTACGTGCCGCTCGCCATCGTTGAACTACTGATCATGATCGGGCCGTCGATGCCTGGGGACGATCGCCAGAACACTCTCCCTCCTGAGATACCGTCCCTTCCCGGACATGGCTCAAACGTAGCCCTCCGGTCCCCGGTCGGGAAGAGCACTTACTACCCTGGGGCAACATCGCCGCGTGGGTAGAAACTACCCCGAAGGCGCACGCGGGTGAGCGCCGGCCGCTGGAACACGAGCGCCGACACCTCCTGAAACTGGCCGCTAAAGCCGGTGAGCGCTAGGGAGACGGTTGGGGCGGCGCGCCGGCCGCCTTCGACGTCCACGCGACCTTGCCCGCGATGGCGAGCCAGTCGGCGCCGCTGCCGACCGATTCGATCGTGAAGGGAAGGTCCTTGGGCATCTGGAAGAGCGTCACGTCCGTGTAGGTCTTCGTCAGGAGCGGCCCGATGAAGTTCACGACCCAACCGACGATGCCCCGGCACCGCGGTTCGATCCGCACGTTGCGCAGCAGGAAACTGCGGCTCGCCGCATCGACGACGAGGTCCGCTTTCCCTTGCGTGTCGCAGATCTGACGGAAGAGACGGCCTTTGGCTTCCTTCTTCTCCACCGTCACGTCAAGATCGACCAGGAAGCAGGCCCCGCCGCACGGACCGAACCGCCGCGGCTCGATCACGAAGTTCACCTTGCGCATGACCGGCGGGATGTCCTGAATCCACTTCGCGCGCAGGACCTCGAACGCGGCTTGCTCGATGGGGTGCCACGGCACCGTGAACCGGTACTCTCCGGTGACGGCGCCCTCCCCGCCGCTGCCCGCGTCCTGCAAGTGAAGCGTTGCCGCGAACAACCCCTGGAAGAGGAGTTGGACACGCCGCTCGCCGACCTGCGCGATGGGATAACGCACCACGAGCGGGTAGTCCATACGGTAGTTGGATTCCAGCTCCACGTCGCCGGTCGCCCGCCCGTTGGCGATCGCCGCCCCCTTCGTCCGCAGCTTCACGTCGCTCAACGCGACCACGACCCCGTCCCGCTGGATCCTGCCCGCTTTGCCGAACAGCTCCGCGTCGACGATGCCGGAGTAATGCCCGTCCGGGCGCAGCCGAAGATCGCGGACGACGAAGTGCGAGGGCGCCTCGACGTCGACCCTCGGGCCGCCGGGCACGTCGAACTCCCCCGCCGTCAGGTCGAGGGCGAGAGCGGCGGCGGAGAGCGATGCCTCGATCGGGCCGCCGGAGGGTGATCCGACCTGGAACGCGCCTTCCCTCAGCTCGCCGTGCGAGAAGGTGCAGCGGCTGCCGACGAAGGCGATGGCGCCGTTCTCGATCTCGCCGTCGACCCGCCCGACGACCCCGAACTGCTCCGGCCGGCCCTCCCGAGCCGGCCGGAAGACGCCCGCGACGATCGCGACGTGCACAGGCGTGGCCTTCCTCGACTGTGCGGCGGTGTGGAGCTCGATCATCGGGCCCAGGCTCAAGGGGCGGCCGCCGTACGCCACGAACTCCGAGTCGTGGATCCGCACCTCCCTGACGAGGTCGATGAACGCCGGACCACGAGGCGGCGCCGCTGCCGAAGACGTCGGGGACAATGGGGCCCCGCCGCGCGCCGCCGGTGCGGCCGCACCCTTCGCGGCCAGGACATCGCCGTGCAAGACCGACAGGATGTCGGTGCGGAACTCGAGCTTGCGCAGCGCCGACGTGGCAAGGCCCCGGAACAGCCAGACGATCGGTCTCCAGATTCCGCGGCCGCGGTAACTGGCCTCGGTGATCCCCTTGCCCGCCTCGAAGCGGAGGCTCTTGACGAGGATCTTGGGCCGCAGGTCATTGCCATCGAGGAGCAGCGTGCCGCCGCTGACCGTCAGGTCGAGGCGGCTGACGTGCCCTGCAACCGCCGTGGCAACGAGGTTGACCGTCGGCGTTCCGACGGCCTCCACGTTCCACGCTTCGGCCACCGGGACGCGCCCGGCACGAAGGTCGATCGCGAGGTTGAACGAGCCGCTGTCGACGCACTCGGCGATCTGATCGAGCACGAGCTTGGTGCCCGCTTTCAGGGGCGTCGGCGGGGGTGAAACGGCCGTCGCCGCCGGCGGGCCGGCTGGGGACGCCGGAGCTTGTGCGGGCGCGGGCGTCGCGACAAGAGCCAGAAGGAGTGCGGCGGTCCAGGCCACGCGGAGGCTCGGGCATTGTGAGGCGCGGCCGATGGGCTTGAAGGTCCGGCCCTGCGCTCTCGGCGACGGCGCGCTTCGCGATCGCTGTGACCTCATGGCGGCGCCTACATGATCGTCTCGACCGCGCGCGGCACGGTGTAGTTGCGCCGCACGAACGGCCGTTCGGCCACGACGTAGAACACGTAGATCAGCAGGTGTCCGGCGCCCGCGGCGACGACGCCGGGAAGCGAGCCGTACAGGAGCGCGTATCCGTATCCCTGCAGCTGCCCTACGGAGTACATCGGGTTGTGCAGGAAGCGGTACGGCCCGCCGTCACAGGCGGTGGGCAGTGGGCGCCCGAGGAACATGTCGCGGAAGAAGTACACGTCCACGCCAACGGTGAGCGTGGCCCACAGTTTGACGAGCAGGCCCACCGCGAACAGCGCCACACCTGCGGCGAGGACGAGGGGTACGGGCACCACCTCCTCCAACCTGGGGACGTGCAGCGCCGCCATGCAGCCGACGCCCAGACCCTGGTTGAGGAACATCAGCCCGGCCAGGGTCTCGTACCCCCGGAAGGCGCGCCGCTCGCCGAAGCGGGCGATGGCGCGAGCGGGGAGGCCGGATGTGAGGATCAGGGCGTTCCCGCCGTAGTAGAAGATGAGCGTGAAAAAGAAGTAGGGCAGGATGAGCCGCCAGTCGGCGCTGTCGATGAGGACGTGGGCGAGGAACACCGAGGCGATGCTGCCGGCCACCCACACCGCATTGAGGTGCTCGAGCCGCCACCCGGCCATCGCGAACACCGTCGACACGACTCGCGTCACGTTCCGGAGAGCCAGGCGCCACCGCGGTGTTGGTCGCCCCCGGCGCACACCGCCCGCAGGCAGGTCACGATGGTCGTGTTCCTGGGCTCGCAATCGGAAGCTCCTCATGTCTCACCCGCGCCGGCGTTGCACGTGGTCCCGGCCACCGAAAAGGTTACCACCTCGATCGGCGGCGGCGGTTGCATGGAACATCGTCCTTCCCCTAGCATCCGTTAAATCTAGCGCTCCTGCCCCCAACCGGGATGCGCACTTTTTACCCTGAGGTGAAGCCGGGAGTTGGGTAAGAACTACCCAACCGGTTGGTCGCAGCCCCTGGCGGCGCCTGCGGCAGTCCTGCACCGTCGGCGGGTTGCCGGCCCTTACCGTGTTGTCCCCCGGCGAGGCGTGCGATACATTGGTCCGCATGGCCTGGGTCAGGACCAAGGCGGTCGCGGCGAAGCTGGCGCGGGCAGAGAGTGCCGCCGCCGAGATGGCGTTCTATCTGGCGCTGTCGTTGGTGCCGTTGGTCGGCGTTACGATCGCGCTGGTCAGCCGCTGGCTGCCCCTCGACCTGAGCGCCTCCATCGAGGAGGTGCTGCGCGCCGTGTTGCCGGCAGCGTCCAATGTCGCGCCCGGCGAGGTGTTGGCCTGGGCGCGCTCCTCGGCCAGCCACGGGTGGTTGACGGTCGGCTTCGTGGTGGCGCTCTGGACCTCGTTTCGCTTCATGTCGCTGTGCATTCACTCGCTCGGCACGATGGTCTCCACCGAGGTCCGCCCGCCGGTGAAGGCTTGGCGCTCGGCCGCCAGGTCGCTGCTGCTGCTCGTGGTCTGGATCGTGGCGCTGGTGGCGACGGCGATCTTCCTCCTCGTGGCCCCCGCCATCGAGCACGGCTTGCTTCACCTGCCGGAGTTGTCGGAGGTTTCACTCTCGGCCTTTTCGGCGCTGCGAGCGGCCCTCCTGGCAGCTGTGCTCTTCGGCGCGATCTACCTGACCTACCGCGTGGTCGTCGGCCCGCGGGCGGGCTGGTTCCGGGTGGCGCTCGCCGCGCTGCTGGCGTCGCTGGGCTGGATCGGCGCCAGCCGGGCGTTCTCCCTCGCCGTCCCGGTGCTCTGGAAGGCGACGCAGCTCTACGGCACGCTCGGCAGCGTGGTGCTCTTCCTGCTCTGGGCCTACGTCATGGCCTGGGTCCTCCTGCTCGGCGGGCTCCTGTTCCTGCGAACCGGCGGGGCACGAACGAGCCGCAAAGTCGAATAGCACCCGCTCAGCCTCCGAGCCGCTCGCGGACCGGCGCGAAACCAGCAGGCGGCGCAGGGTGTTGGCCCACCGTATGCGTAGTTTCTACCCAAGTTCCAGTGTCGCGTCTAGGTAGAAACCACCGTTTACCCCCATCGAACGAGCGAGCTAGTGTTAAAAACGTCAGTTCTGTGCAAGGGAACGCCAATGAGGTGGTCGGTTGCCGACCGACGATCGGGTTGCCCCGATCAGGGATGCGGAAATGGGGAGGGCCAACATGAACCTCAAGCACGTGAGTGTCTTGGCAAGCGTCGGATTCGCCGCGCTTCTCTGTGGTGGTTCGTTGGCCCTGGCCGCCACCGCGCCGTCGCTCGGGACGGCGCAAACCTTTGCGGTCCTGGGCGGCTCGACCGTGACGAATACCGACTCGACCACCATCACCGGAGATCTCGGTCTCTACCCGGGTACTTCGATCACTGGCCTGGCGCAAATCACCCTCACCGGAGCCGTACACCAAACTGATGCGGTCGCGCAGCAGGCTCAGAGTGATGCCGGCGTTGCGTTCACCGCCCTGGATCAGCCGTGCGATACAACCTATCCCGTCGGCAACAAGGATCTGGGTGGACTGACGCTCACGCCGGGCGTCTATTGTTCCACGTCGTCATTTTCGCTGACGGGAATACTCACGCTCGACGCCTCGAACGACCCCAATGCGGTCTGGATCTTCAAGATGCCGGACAGCACACTCACAACTGCGAGCGGCTCGTCCGTTGCCTTTATCAATACCGGTGGGAATAGCAATATGAGCTGCAACGTGTTTTGGCGGGTCGGCAGCTCGGCGACCCTCGGCACCAGCACTGCGTTCGCCGGAACCATCCTCGCGCACACGAGCATCACCCTGAATACCAGCGCGACCTTGACCGGTCGAGCCCTGGCGCAGACTGGTGCCGTGACGCTGGATACCAACACCGTCAACGTCCCCGTCTGTCTGGCCCCACCGACCCCGACGCCGACTCCAACACCGGGCGGTCCGACGCCGACTCCGACTCCTCCCGGCGTGGCGCCCGTCCCTACGCTCTCCGGGTGGGCCATGGTCGTGCTTGTGGGCCTCCTCGCCCTGGCGGGCTTCGTAGCGATCCGCAGGATGACGTAGCCATCAACACCTCCTCCTACCTTCGCAGCGATCACGGGGCGCACGAGCGCCCCCTTTGTTTGCGCCACCGGGTCGCGCAGGGAAGCAGGATTCGAAGGAGAATAGACGAAGCGAAGTGAGGAGGTTCGAGATGGAAGAGGTCAACCACACCCGGATCTACGCCGTCATCTTCTTCCTGCTCGCGGTGCTGGGCATCGGGTTCGTCTGTTACCGCGTGCTTTCGCCGTTCCTCGCGGCCATCGCCTGGGCGATCGTGCTCGCCGTCGCGTTCCAGAAACCCTGGTCGCTCCTCGAGCGCCGCATGCCCAGGCATCGCAGCCTCGCCGCCGCGCTGTTGACCATCGCCGTTGCGGTCGGGGTGCTCGTCCCGGGGGGGTTGCTGGTGAGGGTGCTGACCAACCAGACCATCGCCGCGGCGACGAAGATCACGACCAGTTTGAGTGCCGGGGACGTCAGATCGTTTTCGGACTTCGTGGCGCTCCCCAAGGTCGCAAGCTTCCTCGACGACGCCAGGGTCTGGGCGGGTCTCTCTCCCAAGGCCTTCGACAAGCTGACCAGCGGGGTTGGGACGCACATATCGGCAATGGCAGGTGCGCTGAGCGGCAAGCTGGTGCTGGGGATGTTCGACGCGATGCTCACCGGCGCGCTGGTGATCTTCCTGCTCTTCTTCCTGTTCCGGGACGGCGAAAGGATGGCCGTGGCGGCACTCGACCTCCTGCCCACCGACGCGGACGGCCGCAGCCGCATGAGCCGGTCGCTGCAGTCGATGCTGGCCGCGATCTTCCGCGGCTCGCTGCTGTGCGCCCTGGTTCAGGGCGTGCTGGGAGCCATCGGCTGGTGGATCGCGGGGCTTCCCTCGCCGGTCCTGGCGGGGGTCGTGATGGCGATCGTGTCCCTGCTGCCGCTGGGGGGGACGGCGCTGGTGTGGCTGCCGGGCGCCGTCTGGGCCTGGTCGCTGGGCCACCCCGCCGCCGCGATCTTCCTGCTCCTGTGGGGGTTTATCGTCACCGTGCTGTTGGTCGACACCGTCCTGCGCCCGATGTTGGTCCGGGGCGCCGATGAGCTCACCACCCTGATCGTGTTCCTCGGGGTCTTCGGCGGCCTCGCGGCGTTCGGGTTGCTCGGCATCTTCATCGGTCCGGTCGCGCTGGCGATCGCCGTCACCCTCCTGGAGGTGATGCGCGGCCAGGCCGGCACTCCGCGGCTCGACGCCGCCGGCTGACACGATCGCGGCGGGCCCTTCCCTCCCGCGGTCCGGCCGAAGTGTAGGGCGGATGGCCGCGGCCTGAGTATCCGGATCTTCTGCGCTCGCTACGCCATCGCGTCGATGACGGCGTTGAACGTCGGGCTGGGACGCATCTCCCTCTCGGCCACGGCATCGTCGGGCAGGTAGTAGCCGCCGAGGTCGACAGGCTTCCCCTGAGCGGCGAGCAGCTCGCCCACGGTCGTCGCCTCGTTCGCCGCGAGCGCCTTCGCCACCGGGGCGAAGCGGGCCTGCATCGCCGGGTCCTCGGTTTGGGCCGCCAGCGCCTTCGCCCAGTACAGCGCCAGGTAGAAGGTGGCGCCGCGGTTGTCGATCTCGTTGACCTTGCGGGACGGGAGTCGCCCGGCCTCCAGGTACGTGGCGATCGCCTCCTCGAGCGTTGCGGCGAAGAGCTTGGCCTTCCCGTTGCCGGTGGTCTCGGCCGCCAGCTCGAGGGACGGCACGAGCGCGCAGTACTCGCCGAGCGAGTCCCACCGGAGGTGGCCCTCCTTGAGGAACTGCTGCACGTGCTTCGGGGCCGAGCCGCCGGCGCCGGTCTCGAACAGCCCGCCGCCGTTCATCAGGCGCACGATCGACAGCATGCGCGCGCTGGTGCCGAGCTCGAGGATCGGGAACAGGTCCGTCAGGTAGTCGCGCAGCACGTTGCCGGTGACCGAGATCGTGTTCTCGCCGCGCCGGATCCTCTCGAGGGAGAACTTCATGGCATCGACGGGCCGCATGATGCGGATGTCGAGGCCGTTGGTGTCGTGGTCCGGCAGGTACTTCTTCACTTTCTTGATGATCTCGGCGTCGTGGGCCCTGCGGTCGTCGAGCCAGAAGAGGGCCGGGGACCCGGTCGCGCGCGCCCGCGCCACGGCGAGGCCGACCCAGTTTTGGATCGGGGCGTCCTTCGCCTGGCACATCCTGAAGATGTCGCCGGCCGCGACCGTCTGGGCGAGGAGTATGGCGCCCCCGGCGTCGACGATCCGGACCGTGCCGGCGGCCGGCACCTCGAACGTCTTGTCGTGCGAGCCGTACTCCTCCGCCTTTTGCGCCATCAGGCCGACGTTGGAGACGTCGCCCATCGTGGCAGGGTCGAACTGGCCGTTCCGTTTGGCGTTCTCGAGGATCTCCGCGTACATCGTCGCGTAGCAGCGGTCCGGCACCATGGCGATGCAATCCTGGAGCTGGTCGTCCTTGTTCCACATCTTGCCGCCGTCGCGGATGATGTTGGGCATCGAGGCGTCGACGATGACATCGCTCGGCACGTGCAGGTTCGTGATGCCCTTGTGCGAGTCGATCATCGCCAGGGCGGGCCGGTTCTTGTAGACCGCGGCGATGTCCGCCTCGATCTCGGCCTTCTTCGCCGCCGGCAATCGATCGAGGCGAGCGAGGATGTCGGCGAGGCCGTTGTTGACGCTGGCCCCGATCTGTTTCAGCGTCTCGGCGTGCTTGTCGAGCGCGTCCTTGTAGTACACGGCAACGCAGTGGCCGAACATGATGGGATCGGAGATCTTCATCATGGTCGCCTTGAGGTGGAGGGAGAGCAGCACGCCGTCCCGCTTGGCGGCCTCGATCTGCTCGGCGTAGAACGTCCGCAACGCCGCGACGCGCATCACCGCCGAGTCGATGACCTCGCCCGCCAGGAGGGCCAGCTTGTCCTTCAGCACGGTGGTCGTCCCGTCGGCGGCGACGAACACGATCCTCACCTCGGTCGGCCGCTCCAGGGTGAGCGACGTCTCGGTGCCGTAGAAGTCCCCCTCGCTCATGTACGCGACCCGCGCCTTGGACCCCGATGCGGGCCACGGCTTCATCATCTTGTGCGGGTTCTTCTGGGCGAACTTCTTGACCGCGGCCGCCGGCCGGCGGTCGGCGTTGCCCTCGCGCAGCACCGGGTTCACGGCCGACCCGAGGCACTTGGCGAACCGCTGCTGCAGCGCCTTCTCGGCGTCGTCCTTGGGCTCTTCGGGGTAGTCCGGGATGTCGTACCCCTTCTCGTGCAGCTCTTTGATGGCGGCGCGGAGCTGCGGGACGGTGGCGCTGACGTTCGGCAACTTGATGATGTTGGCCTCCGGGCGCTTGGTGAGTTCGCCCAGTTGCGCGAGGTCGTCGGGGAGTTTCTGCGCCTCGGTCAGCCTCTCCGGGAAGTTCGCGATGATCCGGCCGGCGAGGGAGATGTCCCGCGTCTCGAACTCGATGCCGGAACCCTTCGTGTAGGCCCGGACGACCGGGAGCAGAGCGTAGCTCGCCAGCGCCGGCGCCTCGTCGACCTTGGTCCAGATGATCCTTGCTGTTGTCATGTGGTCCGTCCTCGCGGCAGGGTTTTTTTGCTGCAACTCGACGCGGCAGTCTAGCGCCTTTTCGCGCCGGTTGTCAGGTGGCCGGCGACGGGACCGGGACGGCCGCCCGCTCCGGCCCGCACGCCCCCGACCGTCACCAGCCGATGCCGTAGTCCTCGCCGTGGTTGCTCGAGCCGCCCCACATCGTGCCGTGCGCGAGGTCGAACAGGATCGCGTTGATCGGGCCCGAGGTGCGCCGCTCGAAGACCATCGTGTACCCCATCCGGCGCAGCTCGGAGCGGACCCACGGCGGCACCTCGTCGTTGAGCAGCACCTTGCTCGGGATCGCCTCGTGCTCGCCGAACGAGCTGTGCATCTGGTAGCTGTTGAAGTTGGCCGCCTCGGTGGCCTGCTGCACCGTCATCCCGAACTCCGTCACGTCGAGGAAGAACTGCAGCAGGTTCTGGTCCTGCGTGTCCCCGCCCTGCACCGAGAAACACAGGAACGGCTTGCCGTCCTTGAGCGCCAAGGTGGGGCTCAGCGTCACCCGCGGCCGCCGGCCCGGTGCCACCACGTTGAACGGGGACTCGGCGGGGTCGAGGTCGAACGACTGCATGCGCTGGGAGAGGCCGATGCCGGTGTGCCCGGCGATCACCGCCGGGAGCCACCCGCCCGAGGGCGTCACCGACACCACCCAGCCCTCGGAGTCGGCGGCCTCCACCGACGTCGTGCCGGCGGTGAAGTCTTCCCGGTAGCGCGCGAACTCCGCGCCGGCGACCGACGCGGCCAGCGTACCGTTGGGGCCGGGGCCAGCTCCTTGTGCGATCTTCCAGCGCGCGAGCAGCTGCGCGTAGGGGTTCACGCCGCCCTGGAACGGGTACGGGTCGCCGGGCATGATTCCGGGGTTGGCATGATTCGGGTCGATGAGCTTGGCCCGCTCCTTCGCGTACGCTTTGGAGAGCAGCCCCGCCACCGGCGACACCGGCGGGAAGTACGGGTCCCCGTAGTAGAAGTCGCGGTCGGCGAACGCCAGGCTCATCGCCTGGTAGACCGTGTTGATGTAGCGGGACGTGTCGTAGCCCATCGCCTGCAGGTCGAAGTTCTCGAGGATGTTGAGCGCCTGCAGCATGGCGGGGCCTTGCGTCCACACCGTGAGCTTGTAGACGTCGATGCCCTTGTAGCTCGTGCTGACCGGCTCCTCGATCTTCACCTGCCAGTCGGCCAGGTCCTTGGTGGTGATGAGCCCGCCCTGTTCCTGCGTGCTGCGCGCGATCTCCCTGGCGATGTCGCCCTTGTAGAAGCGGTCGTAGGCGGCGTAGATCGCCTGTTTGCGCGACTTGCCCTGCTTGAGCGCATCCTGCTCGGTGGCCACGAGCGCGCGCAGCGTGGCGGCGAGGTCCTTCTGGCGGAAGATCTCGCCGGGCTCGGGCCCCTCGCGGCGCGAGCCGGACACGCCCGCGACGGCACGGTCGTGCGCCGGCGTCGGCCCTTCGCCTTCGCCGCCTTCCGGCGCCGCGCCGGGCGTCCCGGCCCCCTTGCGGTGGAGGAGGAACAGCGCCCGCGAGTACGGCCACTGCTCGAGCCACTTCTTGTCGTGCTCGATGGTGTCGGCGGCCTGCGCCTCGATCGGGTAGCCGTCCGCCATCTCGATCGCCGGCGCGAGCACCTGCTTGAGCGACATCGTCCCGTACTCGGCGAGCATCACCATGATGCCGCCGGGGGTCCCGGGCGTCACCGCCGCCAGGGGGCCGTACTCGGGCGGGTACTTCATCCCCTTGGCCTTGAAGAACTCCGGCGTCGCCCCGGTCGGCGCCACGCCCAGGGCGTCGATGCCGATGACCTTGTGGGTCTTCGGGTTGTAGATGAGCGCCTGGGTCTCGCCGCCCCAGCTCAGCGTGTCCCACATCGTGCACCCGGCCGCGATCATCGCCACCGCGGCGTCCACCGCGTTGCCGCCGCGGTCGAAGATCATGGCGCCCGCCGTCGCGGACAGCGGCTTGCCGGTGACCGCCATCCAGTGCAGGGCGTGCAGCGGCGGCTTCTCGGTCCGCATCTGCGCCATCAGGACCGCCGGTGTCGAGAGGAAAAGCAGAACGGACACGAGTCGTCGTATCATCGGTAACTCCGTTGCGTCAGTTTACGCCCTCCAGTCGCCGGGGGACCTGCCTTCCTCCTTTTCACTGCGTGAGGCCATCTCCTTTTGCCCAGCGGGCTACGGCCGTGTCGCTCGGGCGGCGCATCGAGCGCCGCCCTCCGACCCGCCTGCGCGTGCGACCGAGCAGGCCGGAGCGGCGGGCGGAGCCTCGCCGTTCCCTTCGCTTCGCTCAGGGCCGGCGTTTCCACCCGCCGCTCTGGCCGCTCGGGACCCGCACGCTCCGGCGCCATCGGCCTTCGCCCGCTGGGCGGTTTTGACCCCCACCCCCGCGCCTCGTGGAAGCGCTGCTGGTTGCCTTCGGCTTCGCCAGAACTCTCGGCTTCAGCAGGACCTCCGACTGGTGGGCGGGGGGTCTTCCATCCGCCCCTCGGGTGAAGCGGCTATTGCTCCGGAGGCCGCGGGGCCCCAGCGCGCGCATCGCCGCCGGGAGACGCTGGCTCCGACCGAGCGTCTCATGCGAGGGAGGAGAACAGCGAGGGACCCGGCGGCGAGGCGCGCAGCTGGGTCGCGGCCGCAGGAGCTTCGGGCCGCAGCGAGCGGGGGCGAGCAAGGCCCGAACGCCGCTTCACCCGAGGGGCAAAGCAGAGGCCTCCACGCAGTGGAAGAAATCCTAGCCTGCCCGGCACCGCGGCCCGAAATACAAAGGGCCACGGTTTTCGCGTGGCCCTCGGAATGGCGTTGGTTGCGGGGGCAGGATTTGACCCCGGAGGCGGTTGGGCGGGGGCGGGACCAAATCCTGCCTGGCACCGCGGCCCGAAATACAAAGGGCCACGGTTTTCGCGTGGCCCTCGGAATGGCGTTGGTTGCGGGGGCAGGATTTGACCCCGGAGGGTGGGGGTTGGAGGCGGGACCAAATCCTGCGCAACGCCGCCGGAAAAACGATGAGCCACGCGTGTTCGCGTGGCTCATTGGATTGGTTTGGTTGCGGGGGCAGGATTTGAACCTGCGACCTTTGGGTTATGAGCCCAACGAGCTACCGGACTGCTCCACCCCGCGTCACTCCAGCCCGTGGATTGTAGCCTTCCCACGCCCGAAGTCAAGAGGCGCGGGCGTCAAAACGGCAGCGGCGGGCACGATCGGCCCGTCCCTGCGCACGACAGCCCGGCACGGGCCTTGCTTAGACGGTGCCTGGAGGAGTGTCGATGGTGGATGCCGCCGAGTTGCGCGAGAGGGTCGAGAGGGACAGCGGCCGGTGCCGCGCCCTGGTTGCCGACGTGAGCCGCACGGTGATCGGCCAGCGCGCCCTCGTCGAGGGCATGCTGCTGGGCGCCGTGTGCGAGGGGCACGTTCTCCTCGAAGGCGTGCCCGGGCTCGGCAAGACCCTCGCCGCCCGCAGCTTCGCGGCGGCGGTGCAGGGCACCTTCACCCGCATCCAGTTCACTCCCGACCTGCTGCCCGGCGATCTCACCGGGACGGAGGTCTTCGATCCCGACGGGCGGCAGTTCGTCCCCCGGCTCGGCCCGGTCGTGACCAACGTCCTGCTCGCCGACGAGATCAACCGCGCGCCGGCGAAGGTGCAGTCGGCGCTGCTCGAGGCGATGGAGGAGCGGCAGGTCACGATCGGCGGCCGCACCTTCCCGCTGCCGCGGCCGTTCCTCGTGCTCGCCACCGAGAACCCGATCGAGATCGAGGGGACGTACCCGCTGCCCGAAGCACAGGTGGACCGCTTCCTCTTCAAGGTGCTCGTCGACTACCCAGCCCACGCCGACGAGCGCGCGGTCGTGGACGCGCACCTGGCCGCCGAAGCCGGGCCGCTGCGGCCAAGCCTCACCACCGCGCAGCTCGCCGAGGTCGCCGCGACCGCGATGGAGGTCCACGTCGACGCCCGCATCCGCGAGTACGCCGTGCGGATCGCGCGCGCCACCCGTCACGGCGGCCCCGACCACACGGCGGCCCTCACCAACTGGGTGCGGTACGGCGCGTCGCCGCGGGCCTCGATCGCGCTCGCCCGCGCGGCGCAGGCGCTCGCCCTCCTCCGCGGTCGCAGCTACGCGATCCCCGAGGACGTCAAGGAGGTCGCCCCGGCGATCCTGCGCCACCGCCTCGTGCTGACGCTCGACGCGCAGGCCGAGGGGATCGACGTCGAGCAGTTGGTGCGCGAGCTCCTGCTCGCGGTGGAGGTGCCGTGACGCTGGCCGCGCTCTGGCGCCGCTACCTCGGCCAGGGCGAACCCAACGCCGGCGCGCCGCCCGATCTCGCCCGGCGGCTGGCGCGGGTGCAGCTGCAGGCCGCCAAGCGTCTGGCGCCGGCGTGGGCGGGCGCGTACCGCTCCGCGTTCAAGGGCGAGGGGATCGAGTTTTCCGGCGTCCGCGAGTATCAACCCGGGGACGACGTGCGCGCCATCGACTGGCGCGTCGCCGCGCGCACCGGGCGGCTCGCGGTCCGGCGCTACGTCGAGGAGCGCAACCGCACCGTGCTGTTCCTCCTCGACGTCGGGGCCGCTCTCGCCGCCGGCAGCGGCGACCGTTGCCTGCTCGACGTGGCCGCGGACGCGGTCGCGCTCGTCGGCAGCGCCGCGATCGCCGGCGGCGACCGGGTGACGCTCGCGGCCTGGAGCGACCACCTGGAGCTGCTGCTGGCGCCGCAGCGCGACCCGGCGGCGCTGCTGCGCATGGTGCAGGCCGTCCTCCGGCTGCGGCCGGCCGCGACCATCGGGGACCTCGCCGGTGCGCTCGCCGAGGCGCCGAGGTTGTTGCCCCGCCCCGGCATCCTGGTCGTGATCTCGCCGCTGCTCGGACAGGGGTACGGCCGGCGCCTGGCCGCGCTCGCGCGGCGGCACGAGCTGCTCGTCGTGCGGCTGTGGGACGACCGCGCCGGGATCGGCACGGCGCGCGCCCTGATCCCCGCCCGCGCCCCTTCGGGCGCCGCCGGGTGGAGCGCCGCGTCCCCGGCGCTCCCCGCCCCCGAACTCGAAGGCGTGCGGGCGGACGTGGTCACCGCGACGCCGGCCACCAACCTGGGACCCGTGTTGGCGCGCGCCTTCCTCGCCCGCGGCCGGAGACGCGGTGCCTAGCTTCGCCCTTCCCTTGCTGGCCGCGGCTCTTACGGTCCCGTTCGGCGCGCCGGTGCCGGTCCACGTTGCCGGTCCTGCCGCGGCGCTGCGGGAGGGCGCAGTGGTCGGCGACTTCCTCGTCGGGGCCGCCCCCCGGCCGGCGGCGGCGGGCGGCACCGTGGTGCTCAGGCCCCTCGCCCTCGGAACGCTCGCGGTGCCGCTGCCCGGCGCGCCGGACCCGGACGTCGTCGTGGTGCAGCCGACGCTGGGGGCGCAGGCCTCCGTCGCCCCCCTCGTAGTCCCGGCGCCACCGCCGCTGCCCTGGCTCGCAGCCGCCGCAACCGTGCTCCTCGCCGCAACGGTGGCGCTTGTGGCCGCGGCCCTGCGCCGCTGGCGGCGGCCCGATCCTGCCGGCGCGCTCGCGAGAGCGCTGCGCCCGCTGACCTTGCCGGCGGGCTGGAGCCGGCCCGACGCCGCCGACCGGCTCGCCCGCACCTGCCGCGAGTTCCTTCAGAACGTCACCGGCGCGCCGTGCGTCGCGATGACCACGCGGGAACTCTCCCGCTTGCTGGCCGCCAGACTCGATCCGGTGGCGGCGCGCCCGTTCGGCCTCGCGCTCGTACTCGCCGACGAGGCGCGCTACGCCAGCCGTGAGCCGGCGCCGGACGACGCCGTGCTGCTGGTCCGCGAGGTGCTCGCCATCGTGCCGGCGCTGGCGACGGCGGCGGGGGCGGCGCGGTGAACGGCTTCGCGCACCCGTGGCTGCTGCCGCTCGCGGCGGCGGCGCCGCTGCTCCTTGCCTGGCTGACCGCGCGCCGCAACCGTCACCAGCGCGTGCCGGCGCTGGCGACGGCGGGTCGGCGCCTCCGCCTGGCGCAGGCGGCGCCGGCGCTCGCCCTGCTCGGCGTTGGGGCGGCCTGGGCGGCCGCCGCCGGGCCGGCCCGCCTCTTCATGAGCCGGGCGCCGTCCACCGGACGGGACGTCGTCGTGCTGCTCGACGTCTCCGCCTCGATGGGGGCTCCCGGGGAGGCAGGCGACGCGCTCGCGGCGGCTCGGCGCGCCGTGCAAACCCTGGCCGCCGCCCGCCACGACGACCGGCTGGCACTCGTCGCGTTCGGCGCCCGCGCGGCCGTGGTGGCGCCCCTCACCCACGATCACGCGACGCTGATCGCGCTCATGTCGAACCTCGCGCCGGCCGCTCTCGGGGCCCGCACCGCTCTCGGCGACGGGCTCGCGGTGGCGCTCGAACTGCTGCGCGGGAGCGCGCGCGGCAGCGCGGGCATCGTCCTCGTCACCGACGGAGAGAGCAACGCGGGCGCGCTCGACCCGCTCACTGCGGCCGAGGCCGCCGCCGATCGCGGGATCCCCGTGGACACCGTGGCCGTGTCGGGGGGCGAGGCCGAGGGTGGCTCGGGACGAGTGAACGAGGCGCTGCTGCGGGCCATCGCGTCCCGCACCGGCGGCCGGTTCGTCCGCGCCCGCGATGGCGCCGCGCTCGCGGCCGCGTTCGCGGATCTGGCCCGCCTGCAACCGGTTGCAAAGCCGGCCAGGCCCCGGGCCACCGCCGAGGACCGCAGCGCCGTTCCGGCGCGTTGGGCCGCCTGCCTGCTGGTCGCGGCGGCGCTGCTCGACGCCGCCGGGCGAAGGGCGTGGGCATGAGTTGGAAAGACCCGGGCTGGCTCGTGCTCGCGGTGGCGGCGCTCGCGGCCGCGGCGGCCGTTCCGTGGCTTGCCCGTTGGCGGGCGCTGCAGCAGGCGCGCCTGGCGAGCCGGCCCCTCTGGTCGCGTTGGCTCGGCGGGGTCCCTGCGACCGGTGCCGCCCGCGCCGGTCTATGGCTGCTCGCCGCCGCCGCCGCCGCGGTTGCCGCCGCCGGCCCCAGGTGGGGCGAGGCCGACCTCGCGACGGGCCGCGGGCTGGACGCCGTGATCGCGCTCGACGTGTCGGCCTCGATGCGCTGCGCCGACGTCGCCCCCGACCGTCTGGGCCGGGCCACGCAGGTGGTGCGGCAGGCGCTCGAGCGGACGCCGCAGACGACGTGGGCGCTTGCCGTGGGCGCCGGGAGCGCGCGGCGCGAGGTGCCGCTCACCACGGACGCCGGCTCCGTCGCAGCGGCCCTCGCCGGCCCCAACTTGGGCCAGGGGCTGGCCCCGGGCTCGAACCTCGCGCTCCTGCTCGCGACGGCAGCCTCGATGCTCGACGCCGGCGGCCCCGCTCGCGCCGTCGTCCTCGTTTCCGACGGCGAGCAGCTCGAGGGCGACGGGGCCGCGATGGCGCGAGGCCTGCGGCGCAGCGGCGTCGCGATCGTGACGCTGGTGGCCGGCACCGAGAACGGCGCGCCGGTGCCGCGCCGGACTCCGGACGGCGCCGCCGTCTACGTGCGGGATCCGGCCGGGGCACTGGTGCGCTCGCGCGCCCATCCCGAGCTGATGCGCGACCTCTGCGCCTCTCCCGCCGACGCCATCGACGCCGGCTCGGCCGACGCCGCCCGTTCCCTCGCCGTCGCGCTGGCGCAGGCGGTCCGGACGAGCGCGCACGAGACCACGCCGGTGCGCTCCGCGCCGCCGGCGCTCGCCGCGGCCCTGCTGGCAACCGCATCGTTCCTGCTCTGGCCGTGGCGCAAGAGCGCCGCCGCGCTGCTGTTCCTGGTCCCTGCCACGCTCGGCGCGGCGCCGGTGCCGACGCCCACCCCACCGTGGTGGCAGCGCATCCTCCCCGGGAGCGCCGCGGTGCTGGCGCGGCGCGGCGGGGCTGCGCTCGAGCGCAACGCGTGGGGCGAGGCGAGCCGTGCCTATGCCGAGGCGCTGGCGCTGCACCCCGGCGACCGCGGCTTGCGGCTGGCGTGGGCCATGGCGGCGGCGCTCGCCGGCGAAGACGCCGGCGAGGCCGCGCTCGAGAAACTCGCCCAGGTCCCATCGCTCGCGGGCACCGCGTGGTACGACCTCGGGACGGTGCGGCTGCTGCGCGGCGATCCGGCCGGCGCCGTACAACCGTTGCGGCGGGCCGTGCAGGCGGATCCGGCGCGCGCCGAGGCGTGGCGCAACCTCGAGCTCGCGCTGGCGCGCAGCCGCGCCCAGGCGAGCGCCGAGCCTTCCCCCGCCCCCGACGACGCGCGCAGCCGGGCGAGGCTCGTCGAAGCCGCGGCCCGGGCCGCGCTCGTCCCGGCGCCGCGCGTCGCCGCCGCCCCGGCCGGCGCGATGAACGGAGGGGACTGGTGATGCGCGCCGCCCTGATGGCGCTCGCCGTCGCATGCCTCGCCACCGCGGCCGCGGCCGCGCCGGTGGCCCACTTCGCCCAGGGCACGATCCCGGGGACGATCCGCTACCAGGTGGTGAGCGAGGGCCCCACCGCCGGGGACATCAGCGGCACGCTCGGCGACCTCACCAACTTGGAGGTGCTCGCCGGGCCCGTGCTCGCCCAGGAGATCACCTGGCGCGGGGTGGAACCGGTCGCGACCACCGTTCTGACCTGGGTGTTGCGCGCCCGGACGCTCGGGCCGATCGCGGTGGGCCCGACCCGAGTCCGGTTCGGCGACAGCGAGGTGTTCACCAACGCGGTGAGCGGCAACGCCCTGGCCGGCGGGCGCCGTGGGGGGGCACGTCCAGAGCTGTTCACGCAGCTCTCGAGCGCGAAAGTTGCGGTAGGCGAACCGCTGATCGTCCAGTTCTTCGTCGCGGCGCCGCCCGAGGCGAGCGGCGAAGGGTGGGATGTGCAGGCGTCGTTCCCCGACAGTTGGAGCGAGCGCATCCCCGCGGGCGGCGCGCCGCCGGCCGGACTTGGCGGGCTGCCGCCGGGGCTGTTGCCGCTGGGGGGCTGGCTGGTGATCCCGGTCCACGCCGGACGCCTGGAGATCCCGCCGGCCATCGCCCGCGCCGCCGACTGGAGCGCGGAGCCGGACAACCCGGGAGCGCCGACGCTCACCGCCACCTCGCGGCCGCAAAACGTCGAGGTCGCGGAGCTTCCGCCCGCGCCGGCGCCGTTCTTCGGGGCCGTTGGCGACCTCGAGTTCTCGCGCCGGCTGGTCGCGGCCGACGCGGCCGGCGGCGACCTCGCCTCGGTCGAGGTCAGCGTGCGCGGCGCCGGGAACTTGCCGCTCCTCGAACCGCCGCCGCTGCCCCTCCCGGCCGGGGTGCGTAGCTTCGAGCCCGAGGAGTCGCACGCATGGAAGCCGTCCCGGCACGGCCTCGTAGGGTGGCGGCGCTGGCGGATCCCGATCGAGGCGCAACCGGGCACGTACGAGCTGCCGGAAGTCACGTTCTGCACCTACCGCCCCGGCCGCAGCTACGCCAGCCAGACGCTGCCGGCGCTCACGCTCGCGGTGCGGCCTCCCGCCGCTGCCGCCCCGGCCGCGGCGCCGTCGGGCCGCCGCGAGCAGGCGCCGCTGCTGCCGGCCGCGGCGGTCGCGGCCGCCGCGTTCCTTGCCGGGGCGGGGACCGTCCTCGCGGCGCGGGCCTGGCGCGGCCGCAGCGGCCGGCGGACGCGCTCGAGCGCCGGCGCGCCCGCCGAGCTGCGCGAGTTGCAGCTCGCGGTGCAGGCCTGGGCGCGGTCGCGGTACGGCGTCGCCGCGGCGGACGCGCCGGACGCCCTGACCGCGGCCGGCTGCCCGCCGGCGGACGCGGCGGAGGCGGCCGCCCTCGTCAGCGCCTGCGAGCGGCTCCGGGTCGCCCCGGGCCTCGGCGATCCGGCCGATACCGTTCCGGACCTGCGACTGCGCGTCGACCGCCTGATCGCGACAGCCGCCCGCGCCGCTGCTAGACTTGAAGGGTGACGACAACTCCGCCAAGGATTTGCGTGCTGCCGGCGGCGGAACTCGAGACCTTTCTGGAACGTTACCGGCACGACACCGGCGTCCCCGAGACGATGGACCCGGGGAGCTTCATCGAGGAAGTGCTGCAGCGCGCCAACGCGTTCGTCCCGTCCGAGGCGGGTTCGGTGCTGCTCGACCACCCGTTCGAGCGCGCCGGCGACGCGGTCGGGACACAGCTCTACTTCATCGCCACGTTCGGCCCTTCGGCCGACGCGCTGCTGGGCGCCAGCATCCCTACGACCGAAGGCGTGGTCGGCCACGTTTACCGCAACGGCGAGTCGCACCTCGTCGCCGAATCCAGCAGCGACCGGTTCTTCTACTCGCGCTTCGACGAGACGCACGCGTTCAGGACCGCGAGCCTGCTCGCGGTCCCGATCCGGATCGAGAACAGCGTCTGCGGCGTGCTCGAGATGGTGAACCGCCTCGACGGAAAGCCGTTCGACGAACGCGACCGCGCGCTCCTCGAGATCTTCGCCTCGTACACGTCGGTGTCGATCCAGAACCTCCTCGACGCGCGGCGTGCGGGCGCCGCGGCGCGCAGCGACGATCTCACCGGCCTTGCCAACGACCGCTTCTTCCACCGGCACCTCGCGGAGGACCTGGAGCACGCCGACGCCGCCTCCGGGCGGGTGGCGCTGCTGTTCATGGACCTCGACAACTTCAAGGGTGTCAACGACCGTCACGGACACCTCGCAGGCTCCCAGGTCCTCAAGGAGGTCGGGTACGTCCTGCGACGGGTCGTCCGTTCGCCGCGCGTCACGCTCGCCCGCTACGGCGGCGACGAGTTCGTGATCATTCTGCCCGGGTTCGACACGCCGGCGGCGGTCCAGGTGGCCGAGGAAATCCGGGAGGCGATCCGCTCGCAGGCGTTCCTGCGCGGGAGGTTCTCCTGGGCGAGCGGCCCGGTGGATTTCAGTGGGCCGCTCACCTGCTCGGTGGGGGTGGCCGTCTACCCGGACCACGTGCCCCGCCTCGGCAGCTCCGATCACCGCCGCAACCAGCTCCTGCGCGCCTCCGACCAGGCGATGTACGCGGCGAAGGCCGCCGGTAAGGACCGGGTCGTGCTGAGCACCCCGGAGCTGGCCACGTCAAAATGACGCCATCGCCAACGGCGTGACGGCCCCAGTCGCGCAAGGAGTGGCACGGAACTTGCTGCCATCACCGGCGGGGCGGGCACGCCCGACCCCGAGAGGAGCCTGGAATGAACACAGCCAACAAACGTCAACGTGCGTTCTCGATGAGTGCGGTTGCGGTCGGCGCAACCGTCCTGGGTCTGGTCCTGGCGGGAGGGTTGGGCTTGACGCCGCACACCGTAGCCCGCGAGAGCACGCCGGTAACCGCTGCGATCGCCCCGGCCGCCCCGTGCACGCCGCAGACCGGCTATCCGGACTTCGCCACCCTCGCCGAAAAGGTCAACCCCTCGGTCGTGTCCGTCTACACCGAGGAAGTGGTCAAGCCCCAGGAGATGCGCCGCTTCCACGGCGACATGGATCCGTTCGAGTTCTTCTTCGGCCCGGGCATTCCCAGCCCGAACTCGGGGCGGCCGCAGAAGCGGGCCGGGGCCGGCAGCGGGTTCTTCATCTCGAGCGACGGCCTGATCGTCACCAACAACCACGTCGTCGAGGGCGCCGACAAGGTGTGGGTCCGGATCGCGGAAGGCAGCGACCGCGTCGCCGCCAAGGTCGTCGGCCGCGACCCCGCGACTGACGTGGCCCTCATCAAGATCGATGCGACAAGGCCGTACGCGCCGCTGCCGCTGGGCGATTCCAGCAAGCTGCGGGTGGGCGACTGGGTCATGGCGGTGGGAAACCCCCTGGCCATGGAACACACCGTGACCGTCGGCGTGGTGTCGGCGAAGAATCGCACGCTCGGTCTCTCCGAGGCCACGCGCTCGTTCGAGGACTTCATCCAGACCGACGCCGCGATCAACCTGGGCAACTCGGGCGGTCCGCTCGTGAACCTGTGCGGTCAGGTGGTCGGGATGAACACGGCGATCAACGCGGCCGGGCAGAACCTCGGGTTCGCGATCCCGGTCAACACCATCAGGTCGGTGCTGCCGCAGCTCGAGAAGACCGGCAAGGTCATCCGCGGCTACCTCGGCGTGAGTATCTCGAATCTCGATCAGAAGGCCCAGGAAGCGTTCAAGCTGCCGTCCCGCAACGGCGCGCTGGTCCAGAGCGTCAGCCGGCCCGGTCCGGCGGACAAGGCCGGCATCAAGGCCGGCGACGTGATCATCGCGGTGGACGGCATGCCGGTGAAGGAAACCCGCCAGCTCATCGACCACGTGTCGGCGATCGCCCCCGGGAGCAAGACCGAGCTCGAGGTGATCCGCGACGGCAAACGCCAGATGATCTCGGTGGTGCTCGGCGAGCGGCCGGACGCGGAGGGCGACCAGACGGCTTCGACTCCGACGGACAACACCCCGAGCTCCAAGCTGGGCCTCAAGGTCGATGACCTCTCGACCCGCGCCCGGCGGCAGTTCGAGGTGCCCAGGGAGATCGAGGGCGTGGTGGTGACCGACGTCTCCGATTCCTCGCCGGCCGACGAGGCGGGGCTGCGCCCCGGCGACATCGTCATGCGCATCGACTCGCACGACGTGACCTCGCAGCAGGAGTTCACGGACGCGCTCTCGGCGTTGCGCTCCGGCGCGATGGTGCGCCTCTACGTCTACCGGCCGCAGACCGAGCAGAAGAGCTTCGTCTTCCTGCGCCTGCCGTAGGATTCCTCCTTCCTGACCCAGAGGGCCGCCCGGCTGGGCGGCCCTCTTGTCTGCGGGGCTTACGCGGCCGCGCCATCGTGTAAAATCATTGGCAGTCATGTCCGCAGCCGGCACGGTGCTGATCGTCGACGACCAACCTCAGAGCCTCGAGGCGATGCGGGACGCCCTCCTGCCGCTGGGCTTCGAGGTCTGGCAGGCGCTCGAGGGGGTAAGCGGGCTGCTGCTCGCGCGCGAGCGCCAGCCCGACGTGATCCTCCTCGACGTCATGATGCCCGGCATCGACGGCTTCGAGGTCTGCCGCAGGCTCAAAGCCGACGAGGAGACGCGGCTGCTGCCGGTCGTGTTCCTCACCGGCCTCGACTCAAGGAACGCCCGCCTCCGGGGCCTGGAAGCCGGAGCGACCGATTTCCTCACCAAGCCTTTCGACCTGGTCGAACTCGAGGTCCGCGTCCGCAACCTGGTGAGCTTCCGGCGCCTCACACAGGATCTCGACGACGCGGAGAAGATGCTGTTCGCAGTCGCGCGCGCGGTCGAGGCGCGCGACGAGGGTACCGGCGAGCACTGCGACCGGCTGTCGCAGCTCGGGGCCAGGCTCGGCCAGCACCTGGGTCTCGACCCTGAGGCGATCAAGACGCTGCGGCGGGCCGGCTACCTGCACGACATCGGGAAGATCGGCATCCCCGACGCGGTCCTCCTCAAGCCGGGCAAGCTCGACGAGGCGGAATGGCTGGTCATGCGCTCGCACGTCGAGATCGGGGTGCAGATCTGCGCGCCGCTGCGCACGCTGCGGCCGGTGCTGCCGGTCATCCGCCACCACCACGAGCACCGCGACGGCAGCGGCTACCCGGACGGGCTGTCCGGCGACGACATCCCGCTGCTCGCCCGCGTCTTCCAGGTCGTGGATGTGTTCGACGCGCTCACCAACGACCGCCCGTACCGCAAGGCGCTCTCCGCCGAAGACGCGCTGACGGTGCAGCGGGAGGAGACGGCGCGCGGCTGGTGGGACCGCGAGGTCCTCGAGTCGTTCGCGGTCATGATCGGACAACCGGGGAGTTGACAAAGGGGTTGACGGGTTGGCAGGCCCCGGTTTATGCGCTACACTGTCGGGGACGCGAAGGTGCGGATGCGGTGTTCACTCCCGCCGGTTCCCGCGCGTCGCGTGCTGGCTTGCCCCCGTCACCGCTGCGCCGTTGCTGCGCAGGCGGCGGCTGGGTGAGCCAAGGAGCCTGACAAGTATGGCCGAAGAGTTCAACGACGCTCCCGCGTCTCCTGCCCAGGAGTCCAACGACGCTGCCGGCTCGAGCCGGCGCCGCCGGCCGCGCCGGCGGCGCGGCCGCCGTCACCCCGCCTCGCCCGCGGCGCCGGCCGCGCCGTTCGAGGGCTACCTCTGGCGCCGTGACGACGGCAAGGCGTTTCTGCTCCCGGCGACGACGAGGTTTCACCCGACCGGCGAGGATCCGGCACTCGACGGCGCCCTGCTGTCCCGCTGGCACCTCGAGAGCGGGCTGCATCTGACCGCGTCGGTGCAGCCGCCCAACGGGCACCAGCGCCCGGCCGTCGTCGAGATCACCGCGATCGAGGGGCTCCCTCCCGACGAGTACCGCCAGCGCGCGATGCCGTTCTCCGACCTCACCTCGATCGACCCCACGCCGCGCTTCAAGCTCGAGACCGACCCCGGCGTCCTCGAACCCCGCGTGATCGAGCTCATGGCGCCGATCGGCAAGGGCCAGCGCTGCCTGATCGTCGCCCCGCCGAAGGCGGGCAAGACCACGCTGCTGCAGCAGCTCGCCCACGCGATCGGAGTCAACCACCCCGAGGTTCAGATCTTCGTACTGCTGGTGGACGAGCGCCCGGAAGAGGTCACCGACTGGAAGCGCAACATCATCAAGGGCGACGTCTACGCATCGTCATCCGACGAGTCGATCCAGAGCCACATCGAGATCTCCGAGATGGTCCTCGAGCGCTCACGCCGCCTGGTCGAACTCGGCGGAGACGTCGTGGTGCTGATGGACTCCCTCACCCGCATGTCGCGCGCGTACAACAACAACCAGAAGAGCTCGGGGCGCATCCTCTCGGGCGGTATCGACGCCCGCACCATGGAGAAGCCGCGGCGGTTCTTCGGCTCGGCGCGCAACATCGAGCACGGCGGTTCGCTGACGATCATCGCCACCTGCCTGGTGGACACCGGCTCGCGCATGGACGAGGTGATCTTTCAGGAGTTCAAGGGCACCGGCAACATGGAGATCGTCCTGACGCGCGACCTCTTCGAGCGCCGGATCTTCCCGTGCATGAACATCCCTCAGTCCGGCACGCGCAAGGAGGAGAAGCTCTACTCGAAGGATCAGGTGGAGCGGATCTACCTGTTGCGGCGCGCGCTCGCCGCCCTACCTCCCCACGAGGCGATGCAGGTCATGCTCACCAAGCTCAAGCAGTACCGCACCAACGAGGAGTTCCTCGCGAACATCCAGACCAGCGCGCGGTAGCGGCTTCCCGGCCGCCCCGCCTCGGCGCGCGAGCCGTGCGTCCCGCGCAGGCCGCGCACGGAAAGGCCCGCCGCGAAGGCGGGCCGAACGCCCGCGGGATCGAAACACCTATCGGGGCGGCTGGATCACGATGTGGTACGTCACCGTGATCCAGGTCTTGACCCGCTTGCCGTCCTTCATCGCCGGCCGGTAGCGGTTCTGCTTGGCGGCCTCGATGCAGGCCTTGTCGATCTCGGGCCGCGGCGGCTGCAGCCCTCGCAGGACCTGGGCTTGGTCCACGCCGCCCTTCTCGTTGACGAGCGCCCTGAGGATCACGTAGCCGCTGATCGGCGACCTCGCGAGCATCACGGTGCGCGGCAGCGTCACCTTCGTCTCGACGAGGTTCTGCGGTTGCACGTCGACCTGGGTGAAGTCCACCAGGTCGCCCTCGCGCACGCCGAAACCGAGGCCGGTCGTGGCCGGCACCTCGGCGGTCGCGTGCGCCGCAGGCGCCGCAGCCGGGGCCGCCGTGGGCGCTTGCGGCGGCGCGGCGGGCGCCTGCGTCGGAGCGGCCGGAGGCGCCGCGACCGCCGCGGGCATCGTGGTCGGAACCGCGGTCGGCTGCATCGCGAGCTTCGCGCTCGCCTGCGCCTGCTGCTGGCGGGCCTTCGCAGCCTCGGCCTCTTGCTGCTGCTTCAACTTCGCCAGCTCGTCCTCTTTCCGCTGCTGCTCCGCCTCGCGCGCGGCCAGCTCCCGCTGCAGCTTCTGCTGCTGTTCCGGCGAGATCTGTTTGGCCGCCGGACCCTGCTTTTGCGCGGCGAGCTGCTGGCGCAGCTCTTCGGTCTTCGCCTTCTCGGATTGGAGCTCTTGGTTCAGCTGGTCTTCCTTCTCCTTGAGCGCCCGCGCCACCTGCGTGTTCACCAGCTCCTGCAGCATCTTCTTCTGCGCGTCCTGGTCGAGGGGGGGCGGCGACGACGGCCGGCTCAGGACTAGGTACCCGATCACGCCGAGCAGGACCACGGCGCCGCCGATGACCGCGGCGAGCATCCCGGTGCGGCTCGGGGCCGGTGGGGGAGCCTCGGGCTCATCGGCCTTCGGAGGCTGGTAGTGCGCCGCGACATCGAGGGCACGCTCGCGCTGGACCTCGCGGTCCTCCTGCTCGATTTCGTTGCGGTACAGGCGGTCCATGAACAGCGCGAGGTTGAACGTGGTGGGCGAGTAGGCGCCGCCGTACAGGAGCTTCTCCAGCTCCCGTTTGAAGTCGGCGGCCGACGCGAAGCGGTCGTCCGGCCGAGGCGACAGCGTCTTCGCCAGGATCGCGAGCACGTCGGCCGGAACCGGCCCCTCGTCGAAGGCGAGTGCCGGGTGCTCGAGGGCGGCGGCGCGGCCGGCCGGGTCCGCGGGGAGCGGCTGGCCGCACAGCAGCTGGAACAGAATGGCTCCCAGCGAGTAGACGTCGGACCGGCGGGATGCGGGCGCGTTCCCCAGCACCTCGGGCGCGAGGTACGGCGCGGCGGTCCGCTTCACGGCGACGCGGTCGAGGTTGGCGCGCAGGCCGCGCGCGAGGCCGAAGCCGGCCACCATCGCCTCGCCGTCGTTTCCGACCATGACGAGGTGCGGCACGAGGAAGCCGTGCACGAGCGCCTCCCCCTGGAGTTCGACCGCCGCCGCCGCGGCCAGCGCGGCCGCCAGCTTCTCGACGATCAGCAGAGCGTTGTCGATCGCGATCGGGAACTGCTCGGAAGCCGCGCGGGCCATCAGCTGGTCGAGGGGTTGCGCCGGCACGTAGTCCCACGCCGCGTACGGCACGCCGTCCTCGCTGCCGCAGACGCTGTTCCGGACGACGTTGGTCGCCTTCAGGACCTGCGACACCTGGTTGGCCACCGCCGTCTCCGCGGCCAACGCGGCCCGGTTCAACCCCCCCTGATCGAAGCGCCGCAGCCAGACGATCCTGCGGAAGCTGTCGCGTTCCATCTCCCCCGCGCGCCAGAGCGTGCCAAGGCCGTCCTGGCTCCGTTGCTTGAGGAGGAGGAATTTTCCGAAGCTCGAAAAGGTATCGGCCATCTCAGGGCCTCCCGGACTGGGGTCACGCTAACACCCGCCCCCGGCGAGGTCAACGCTGCGACAAGGAACCCGCGCGGGTTGCAAGGTGACGCTCGAGAATGAGACGGGCGGCGATGCCGTCCACCAGTTCGGGCCACCGCCGCCGCGGTACGCCGGCCGCGGCCAGGAGTTCCTCGGCCGCCCCGGTCGTCCCGCTCTCGTCGGCGGTTTCGATTGGAACGGCGAGCGCGCGCCTCAGCGCGGCCACCAACCCCGCCACCCGGCGCTCCCCCCGCCCCAGGCCGGAGCGGGTCACCGGCACGCCGACCACGACCCCCTCGGCCTCCCAGGTCCGGACCAGGGCGGCCACGGCGCCCGCCAGCCCCTCCGGGCCGGTGTAGTCGAGCGCGCGCAGGGCGGAGGCGACCCGCTCGTCCGCGTCGCACACCGCCACCCCGACACGCCGGGATCCCACGTCGAGCGCCAGCCACCGCATGGCGACGAGGATACCCCTGCAAGCGTAGACTCCAAGCTAGAATGCGGCCGCTGGCGAGGAGGGCGGTTGGCGCGACGGCTGTGGAAACGTCTGGGGAGCGCGGCGGTGCGCTGGTCCCGCGGCGGCCTCGTTGTGCTGGCCGGCTTGGCCTCCGTCCCGATGGGCCGGTTGCCGGCCGCGGCCGCCGGCGCGCCGCCGACGCTCGGCGAGCAAGTCACGGTCGATGCCGCGCAGCAGCAGTGGGTCCAGGACCAGCTCTGGTGCGCCCAGGGCGACGTGCAGCTCCACTACCAGGACGTCTCGCTGCGTTGCGACGAGGTCGAGGTCGACCTCAAGACGATGCACCTCCACGCCGAGGGAAACGTCATCCTCGACCAGGGCCAGACGCGCATTGCCTGCGACCGGATGGATTTCGACCTGCGCACGAAACTCGGAACGATGTACAAGGTGGATGCGTTCTTCCCCCCCACTTACCACTTCCGGGGGGACAAGCTGCAGAAGTTGAGCGAGGACAAGTACCACTTCACCCGCGGCGTGTTCACGAGCTGCGACCTCACCGACAAGGCGCCGCCGTGGAGCATCGAGGTGCGCGACGCGGTGGTGCAGCTCGAAGGGTACGGGCACTTCCGCGATGCCACGATCAAGGTCCGCGGCGTCCCGATCTTCTACACGCCACGGCTGCTCTGGCCGGTCAAGCGCGACCGCGCCGCCGGGTTCCTCGTCCCAACGTTCGGGTACTCCAGCCAGCGCGGCGCCTATCTCGGCAACTCGTTCTTCTGGCCGGTCTCGCGCTCGTTCGACACCACGTTCTTCGTCGAGCTGTTCACCAAGAACTACCTCGCCATCGGCCAGGAGGCGCGCTGGGCCCCGGCCGAAAACGCTTTCGGCGAGATCGCGGACGAGTTCGTCTGGGACCCCGCAAGCAAGAGCTGGAAGTGGAAGGCCAACGGCAAGCACAACCAGCTCTTTGCGGGCGGCTGGGCGCTGCACGCCGAGCTGCAGCAGATCTCCGACATCGACTTCTTCCAGCGCTTCGAGGGCACGACGAACTCGACCGGCTCGCGCACCCTGTACTCTTACGTGAACCTCGCGCGGACGTGGGGTCCGCAGGCGCTCACCTTCCGGATCGACCACTTGAAGACGTTCTTCACCGACACCACCGGCGTCACCACGTCCCAGGTCTCGCTCGATCGCCTCGGGGAGGTGGAGTACCTCCTGCGCTCGACCCGCATCGGGAAGACCCCGCTGTACGTGTCCGCCGACGGCCTCCTCGACGCACTCCAAGTCAACCGCTCGGCGTCGTTGCGCGGGCGGTACGGACGCCTCGATATCTTCCCCACGCTGTCCCTGCTCACCCCCGGCTTCGCATGGCTCAACATCACGCCGACGATCGGTGCGCGGGAGACGTACTACACCTCGCAGTATTCGGCCAACGACCAATCGTTGGTCAAGGAGCCGATCTCGCGCCACTATGGGACCGCGGGGGTCTCGATCGTGGGGCCGTCACTCTCCCGCATCTGGACGAGGCACGACGGAAAGAAATTCAAGCACCTCTTCGAGCCTCGCATCGACTATACCTACATCTCGAATCCGGGCGGCAGCCTCGACAATCCGACCAGCTCGCCGATTCCGGTGTTCGACCAGCGCGACTCCGTGCTGGTCGCCAACCAGGTGAAGTGGACGCTCGGCAACTACCTCCTCGTCAAGACCGGTCCGGCCGGAAGTCGCGAGGTTGCGAGCCTCGAGATCTCGCAGCCCTACTCGCTGTCCGACCCCCTGACTCCCGCACGTACCACGTTCGACTCCGCGACCGGCCAACCCGGCCAACCGCTCCCCGCGAGCCTGAAGGGCCCCCTCGACCTCTGGCTGCGGGTGCTCCCGGTCCCGACCGCGACCCTGGACACCCGCGCCGACTTCGACCCCGTGACGCACAACCTGCAGAGCACGTCGCTCTCCGGCGGCTACAGCAAGGGGGCGAACGCGCTCAATCTGACCTGGTACTCGAGTTACGATCCGACCGGCCAGGTGACGTCGTCCCAGACCCGCCTCTTCTTCGGCCTGGCTCCCGGCAATTCGCACTGGCGCCTCGAGAGCCAGATCTCGTACGACGTCCACCAGCACCAGCTCCTCGAGCAGCGCTACGTGTTCCGCTGGCGCGGCAGCTGCTGGAACGCGATGTTCGAGCTGCACGACTACCGGATAGCGCCGTACAAGACCCGCGACTACCGCATCTCGATCGATCTCACGGGCCTCGGCACCTTCCTCGACATCAAGGGCGCCCTCAATTCGTTCACGCAGTGAGCCGACCGGCCGGTTGCGGGCCGCCCGGGCATGGTGTAAGCTCCGCGCTCGTCAGGTCGGGGCGTAGCTCAGCCTGGTAGAGCACACGGTTCGGGACCGTGTGGTCGGAGGTTCAAATCCTCTCGCCCCGACCATTTCCACCTCTTCCTTCCACTGCGTGGAGCGTCTTGCTTTGCCCCTCGGGTGAAGCGGCGTTCGGGCCTTGCTCGCCCCCGCTCGCTGCGGCCCGAGGCTCCTGCGGCCGCGCCCCAGCTGCGCGCCTCGCCGCCGGGTCCCTCGCTGTTCTCCTCCCTCGCATGAAGCGCTCGGTCGGAGCCAGCGTCTCCCGGCGGCGATGCGCGCGCTGGGGTCCCGCGGCCTCCTGAGCGATGGCCGCTTCACCCGAGGGGCGGATGGAATGCCCCCCACCCATCAGTCGGAGGCCCTGCCGGAAACCAAGAGTTTTGGCGAAGCCGAAGTCCGTCGGCAGCGCTTTCGCCAACGAGGGGGGTGGGGGCGAAACCGCCCAGCGGGCGAAGGCCGATGGCGCCGGAGCGTGCGGGTCCCGAGCGGCCAGAGCGGCGGGTGGAAACGCCGGCCGAGCCGGAGCGCAGCGGAGGCGAGGAACGGCGAGGTTCCGCCCGCCGATCTGGCCAGCTCGGTCGCACGCGCAGGCGGGTCGGAGGGCGGCGCTCGATGCGCCGCCCGAGCGACACGGCCGTAGCCCGCGGGCAAAAGAAGATGGCCTCACGCAGTGAAGAGAAGGCCCCAGCGGTGGAGCGGCGGAGATTGGCATGGTTTTCGCTAGTCGGGTAGAGTGTCACGCCGCAGTTGGGCGGAGATACGGAGGGAAATCCGTGCTCCGGCCGGTCGTTCCCGGTCGGTCGTTC
>CAVSFQ010000017.1:0-8208 GCA_963727205.1 uncultured Acidobacteriota bacterium
GACCGCTGCCCTTGTGGCCTGCCCCCAAGTCGCGGCACCGGTTCCTGGCGTCGGTCCTCCCACGGCTGACCCGCCTGAGGTGGCGTGCGCGTCGAGACCCACGGGTTGGATTTCGGCTCTCGGCCGACTCTACTTCCGGGGCTCGAGGTCCGCGGCGACGATGCGTTCCCGGTACGCCGCCACCCGCTCCCGCACCGCCGCCTCGCTCACAGTGAGGACGCGAGCGGCCGCCATCACCACCTCGCCGTCGATGATGACCGTGTCCACGTCGCAAGCCTTGGTCGCATAGACGAGCAGCGAGTACGGGTCGTAGGAGGGATCTGGTGGAGGCTGTCGGTACGCACGAGGATCAGGTCGGCCCGCTTGCCGACCTCGAGCGAGCCGATCGCCTGCCCCAGGCCGATCGCTTCGGCGCCGAGCCGCGTCGCCATGGCCAGGGCGGTGCGGGGCGTGCGCCGCCGGGTTGCCGCTCGTCACCTTGGCGAGCTTGGCCGCCGCGTCCGTCTCCTCCCACAGCGACAGGTCGTTGTTGGAGGCCGCGCCGTCGGTGCCGAGGCCGACCGCGACCCCCGCCGCCAGCAGCGCGGGCACTGGGGCCACCCCCGCCGCCCCCTTCATGTTGGACTGGGGGCAGTGCGCCACTCCGACCTTGCGCTCGGCCAGCAGCGCGATCTCCGCAGGCGTCGGCCAGATCATGTGCGCCGCCACGACTCGATGGTCGAGAATGCCGAGCCCCGCCGCGTACTCCACCGGCCCCTTGCCGTACTTCTCGCGAATCAGATCCACCTCGGAGCGAGCCTCGGCCAGGTGCATGAGCATCGGCACGTCGTGCTTCGCGGCCAGGGCGTGCGCCTCCCGCAGGTGGTCGGGCGACACGGTGTACGTGGCGTGCGGGGCCACCGCCGGCGTGATCAGCCGATGACCGCGCCACTTCGTCACGAACCGTTCGGTGTACGCCAGCGCATCCGCCCAGCTCTTGTTGTCGGGAGCGGGAAAGTCGATCAGCGTCTCCCCGACCACCGCCCGCATCCCGCAGCCCGCCGCCTCCTCGGCGATGGCGTCTTCGAAGTAGTACATGTCGACGAAGGTCGTGACTCCGCCGCGCAGCAGTCTCGAGGCAGGCCAGGCGCGTCCCCCAGCGCACGAACTCCTCGTCGACGAAACGAGCCTCGAGCGGGAAGATGCGGCGGTACAGGAACCCCTTCAGGTCCAGGTCGTCGGCCACCCCGCGGAACAGCGTCATCGGCACGTGCGTGTGGGCGTTGATCAGGCCGGGCAGGACGATCCGGCCGGAGGCGTCGAGACGCCGCGCCCCGGGAACCGGGTCGCGAGCTCCGCCGACGGACCCACCGCCTCGATCCGGTTGCCGCGGACGGCTACGGCCCCGTCGGGGATCACCGTCCCCGCCTTGTCCATCGCGACGACCAGGCCCCCGTCCACCAGCCACACGTCCTCCGCCGCGGCAGGCGGCGCGAGGACCCAGACCGCGGCGAGGACGAGGGCGGCAACCAGACGGCGTGACATCGGCACCTCCTTGGTGGTCAATCGTGCGACGATCGTGGCCGGCCGCGACGAGGCGGGCGGGGAACGTTCCCCGCCCGCCGATCTCGAGCAGACGGGCGCGCCTAGAACTTCGCGTTGAACTCGACGCCGATGATCCTCGGGTCGTTCATCATGCCGGTCAGGTTGTCGAAGTCGATCCCGCCCTGGAGGATCTTCGCGTCGAGGATGTTCCGCCCGAACAGGGCGACCTCGTACTTGCCGTCGTTCCAGCCGTAGCCCAGGCGCAGCCCGAACTCCAGGCTGTCGGAGTGGAACTCCTTGGACTCGTAGAGGAAGAAGCTCTTGTCGCTGGAGTAGGCCCAGTCGAAGCTGCCGAAGAACCCGCGGTTGAGCGGGTCCGACTGGTAGTTGAGGACGCCGGAGAAGATCCACTCCGGCGCGTACGGCAGGCTGTTGCCGTTGACAAAGACCAGCCGGCGCCGTTGAGCGGGTTGGTGACCGTGCACCCGCCGCCGCACGGCGCCACCGTGAGGTTCCTGTCGTCGATCTTGGTCGGGTTCTACCAGAGGCCGAAGCTGCCGAACCAGTTGGGGGTCGGGATGTACTCGACGTCGGCCTCGAAGCCGTGGCCGTTGGTGCGGTGGGCGTTGAGCAGCGTGGCGACGTTGTACTGGCCGCCGACCGCGGTGAGCTGCTGGTTGTCCATCTGGAAGACGTACGCGGTGAGGTTCAGCCGCAGCCTCTGATCGGCCACGATCGACTTCATCCCGACCTCGAACGAGGTGATCGTCTCCGCCTTGGCGACCGAGACGCCGTTGGTCGCCGGGTCCTGGCCGTCCGAGAAGTCGGGCGCGAACATGATGCGGCCCTGGATGCTGGGGCCGCGGTAGCCGGTGGCGACCCTCGTGTAGAGGTTGACGTCGGGTGCGGCCGCGTAGAACGCGCTCAGGTCCCAGCTCACGTTGCTGTCCGACGTGTGCCTCGTGATCGGGTGGGTCAGCGGCGGCTGGAAGAGCGGCTGCGGCCGGTCGGCGGAGAAGTCCTTCTTGTCGTTGGTGTAGCGCAGCCCACCCCGGAGCGACCAGCGCTCGGAGAGGTTGACGTTGCCCGAGGCGAAGAAGGCGTAGCTGTCGGTCTTCTGGTACTGCGTCGCGTAGCCGTTCTGCGGGTTCCCGGCCGTCAGGCTGTCGTAGCTGAACGAGTCGATGTCGACGTTCTCGTTGAAGTAGTACGCGCCGACGATCCAGTTGAACACCCCGGCGCCGTTGCTGGCGAGGCGCAACTCCTCGGTGACCTGCGCGAGGTACGGGATCCCGTCGGCGCTCTCCGACGAGAACGGGATGAAACCCGGCCCGTAGTTGCCTCGCCCAGGGACGCCGCCCCGTAGCCGCCGTCGATGTCGCCGCGGCTGTACATGTTGTTGATCCTCTCGTAGCCCGTGACCGAGGTCAGGGTCGCGGAGCCGAGGTCGTAGTCCAGCCGGAGCAGGCCGCCCAGGGCGCTGATCTGCTGCTCGTTCATGCCGTCCTGATAGACGGTGTCCTGCCGGAACCCGGGGACGAAGTTGTTGGTCCCCTTCTGGATGATGTTGGCACGGAAGATCCGCGCGGTGCCGTCGACGTGCCAGCCGTGAACGTTGAACAGGGCGCTGAAGTCCTCGCTGGGCTTCCACAGGAACTGCAGGCGGGCGGCGCCGATCTCGTGCCCGCCGAGGGCCGGGTTCTTGCCGGTGTACCCGGACCACTTGTTGTAGACCCAGTCGCTCTCGGACTGCCACAACGCCGAGAAGCGCGCGAACAGGGTGTCGGTGACCGCCCCGCCGACCCCGCCGTTGACGTCGATGTTGTTGTACGACCCGTAGGAGGCGGTCCAGTCCGACTCGAACTCCTTGGTCGGCCTCTTGGTGTCGAACTTCACCACCCCGGCGGTCGTGTTGCGCCCGAACAGCGTCCCCTGCGGCCCGCGCAGGACCTCGATGCGGTCGAGGTCGAACAGCGGCATCCCCTTGACGATCGGGTTCTCCATCACGACCTCGTCGACCACCATCGACACCGGCTGCGACGCGTTGAGGTCGAAGTCGGTGTTGCCGAGGCCGCGGATGTAGAAGCGGGGGAACGCACGCCCGAACGACGACTCGAGCGTGAGGCTCGGCACCCGGCCCGAGATCGCGCGGATGTCAGGGCCCGCCGTGAGGATGATGTTGAGGTCCGTGCCGGAGAGCGTCGAGACCGCGACCGGAATCTTCTGGACGTCCTCCGGGCGCTTCTGCGCCGTGACCACGATCTCCTCGACGGCTCGTCCCACCGGCTCTTCCTTCTTCGGCTGCACCTGCTCTTCCTGTTGCGGCGCCTGCTGCGCCTCCTTCACCGCCTCCTTTCCCGTCTGCCCGCCCTCCTGGGCGAAGCAGGGTCCCCCGATGGCCGCCCCGAACAGTGCGAGCACGACGGTGCCCGCGATCCGCCACGCCGATCCGCTTCCCATGACGGTGCCTCCTCCGTGAGCGCGAACTGCGAGTCAGTTGGTTGCTGTCTATAGAGACTAGCATAATCGCTGTCGCAAGTCCCGTGTTTCCGGGGCGGCGGTGTCGCGTCGAAATGCTACGCAACGGGACGCAGAACGGGACCCCGTCTTGATCCAAGACGTGGGTGACACCTTTCGGGTCGCCAGGGACCCTGCGGGCGCTCCGGGCAGATGGGGCGGCCCGGGGGGAGCCGGCGTTCGGCAGCGGTCGCGGCGGACCTCGACATGGCCGAGATCGTCGGAGTCGGGGGCCAGGCCTGGGGGCCGGGGCCCAGTACGATTTGGGAAGTCAGGTCCTTGGCGTCGCGTGTGCGCGCGGGGGCGGGAGGGGCCGTGAGATCATCATTCCGTCGCCGCTGCTCTTCGCGTTCGCCGCTACGGTCACGGTCGTTCGGGTTCCGAGAATATGTCTTGAGCGCGGGGTTCGACACGGAGGACGCGGCCGAGTTCGCGGACGCATGAACTCGTGTCGGAGGTTCAAGTCCTCTCGGCCCCGCCAACCTCACTCCTCTGACGCGGTAGGCGCCGAGGCGTTGTGGGCGTACGCGGGCGCCTTGGCGCGGCCGCCGATCTCGCCGGAGACGACGAGGCGGTTCGTGCGCGCCAGACAGTCGGGGCAAACGGCGCGGACGGGCGCGAGTTCGTTGTCGGCGACGTCGCCCTCGACGTACATGCCCCTGCACTCGCGCAGGCAGAAGTCGCAGATCGCGTCCCTGTTCTCGTCGAAACGCCAGACCGGTCCGGCCATCGTGGTTGTCCCCCGTCGGTTGCGAGGCTCGCGGGGGCCCCGAGGGGCCCCCACGCGTCGTCCTATCGTACCGCTTTCACCGCCTGCCTATCGTCTCGCGCCTCAGAACGGGATGTCGTCCTCGTTCTCGGGCGGGTAACTCCGGCGCTTCGCCGCCGCCGCCGCTGCTGCTGCGCGCCGCTGCCGCCGCCGCTCTCGGTCCCCTGGGGTTTGGGCCCGACGAAGCGGATGGTCCTGGGCGATAAATCTCGGTGAAGTAGCGGCGGTTCCGCCTTGTCGTTCGTCGTACGTGCGGGTGCGGATGGAGCCCTCGACGTAGATCGACCGGCCCTTGCCAAGGTACTTCTCGCAGAACTCGGCGAGCTTGTCGAAAGCGACGATGTTGTGCCACTCCGTCTGCTCTTGGCGCTGCCCGTTCTTGTCCTTGCGGTTTTCGCTCGTGGCCAGCGAGAACTTCGCCACCGCGAGGCCGCTGGGGGTGTGCCGCAACTCGATGTCGCGGCCGATGTTTCCGATCAGGATCGCTTTGTTGACGCTCATCGTTCGCCTCCCGGCGTGGACGGTTCCAAAGATTACCAAATCGCCGCGCGAAAGACGAGGGGGTGACACCGCGAGGCGCAGCCCGCGATCGCGACGGCAAGGAGCACGATGTGGCGGCCGGGAGCGTCCGCTCAGTGCAGCGCGCGCAGGATCGCGTAGATCAGGCCGTAGTAGACGGCCCCCTCGGCGATGCGGCCGAACTTCTCCTGGGTCGAGAGATCGTGCCAGTCGGAGGCGAACGGCCCGGCGAGCACGAGGCGGAGGTCGGCGCCCGGCGGGCGGGACATCATGGCGGTCGCCGAGAACGGCGCCGGGTAACCGACGAGGCCCCCGCGCCGGGCCGCGGCCTCCTCGCGGGCGACCGCGTAGGACAGGCGGACCATCGGGTCGTTCCACCAGACCTGGCGCAGCGAGGAATCGAACTCGGCGTGCCCGCGCGCGCGCTGGAGATCGAAGAGCTTGTCGAGGTCCAGAGAGAGGGGCCGGGTTGCGGCCCGCTCAGCCGGCGATGGGCTCGGTGACGGCGCCGGGACCGGCGGGTCGGCGGCCGCGGTTGCGCCCGCAATCATGAGCGATGCGAGGAGTGCGAACGCCAGACGCATGGACGCCTCCTTTCGCCTTCACCCTCAATGTAGGGCCTGCGGCCCCGCTTTGCTAGAGTGAGCGCGATGACCACGAAGAGGCGCCTGGTGACCGCGACCGGGGGGATGGCGGCGGTGACGGTCGCGAGCCGGTTCTCTGGCCTGGTTCGCGACAACGTCATCGCCAGGCTCCTGGGCGCGGGGATGGTGAGCGACGCGTTCGTGACCGCGTTCCGCATCCCGAACATGTTCCGCGCGTTCCTGGCGGAGGGGACGCTGCACGCGGCGTTCATCCCGACGCTCGCGGAGCTCAAGAGGGGCGGCGACCCGGCGAAGGCGAGGGAGTTCGTGCGCGCGATGACCAGCGTGCTCCTGATCGCCCTGCCGGTGATCGTGGCGATCGGCATCCTGGCGGCGCCGCTGTTGGTGACCATGGTCGCGGCGGCGTTCGCGCGCGACCCGGCGCAGTTCGAGCTGGCGGTCAAGCTCACCCGCATCATGTTCCCGTACCTCGGCCTGATCTCGCTCGCCGCCCTGGCCCAGGGCGTCCTGAACGCCTCCGACCGGTTTCTGCTCCCGGCCGCCGCGCCGATCGCCGTCAACCTCTGCATCGTGGCCGGCACCGTGACCGGCGTGGTCGTGTTCGACGGCCGGCCCGAGTGGATGGGAGTGGGGGTGCTCGCCGGCGGCCTCGTGCAGTTCGGGCTGCAGTGGCTCGCGTGCCGCGACGTCGGCCTCGCGCTCGTGCCCGGCCGGCAAGCGTTCTCGCACCCCGAGGTGCGCCGGGTGCTGCGGCTCATGCTGCCGGGCGTGCCGGCGCTCGGCGTCTATCAGGTGACGCTGCTGCTCTCCAACCAGCTCGCCGCGAGCCTCGGGAACGGCGCGGTGTTCTGCGTCTACAACGCCTCGCGCCTCAACGAGCTCGTGTACGGGGTGCTCATCGTCCAGCTCACCACCGCGGTGCTGCCGATGCTGGCGGCGGAGCGCGTGGCCGACGAGGGCAAGGCGCGCGCGACGCTGGCGTTCGCGATCCGCCTGCTGTCGTCGGTGGCGATCCCGAGCACCGTGTTCAGCGTGCTCCTGGCCGCGCCGATCACCGGCGTCCTGTTCGGAGGGGGCAAGTACACGATCGAGGCGGTGCACACGACGGCGGGCGCGCTCGTGATGTACTCCCTGGGACTGCCGTTCCTCGGACTGTCCAGGCTTCTCGCCAACACCTCGTACGCGTGGAAGGACACCCGCTCGCCGCTGGTCGCCGCGGTTTCCAGCCTGGTGGTGTTCGGCTCCCTCGGTCTGGTGTTGACCCGGGCGATGGGGGTGGCGGGGATCGCGGCGGCCGCATCGTGCGGGCAGGTCGCCAACACCTTGACCCTGGTCTGGCTCGACGGCCGCCACCGGCGGTTGCCGCGCCTGCGCGACGTGTTGCCGGCGACGGGGCGCCACCTGATCGCTGCGGCCGGGTTGGGCGTCGTTGCGTTCGGCCTCAACCGCCTATTCCCCGTACCTCTGCATACGAGCGTGCGCTCGCTCGCGCAGCTGGGCGCCTACGCGCTTGCGGCCGGGGCCGTCTATCTGGCGCTGCTCGTCGCCGTGGGCGCCCCCGAGTGGCGCGAAGCGCGCGAGTTCCTGCGGCGGAGGCGGGCGGCGTGAGGATCGTGGTGCAGCGCGTGCGCCGCGCCTCGGTGACGGTTGGCGGCGAGGTGGCCGGGCGGATCGGCAGGGGGCTGCTGCTCCTGGTCGGCGTCGAGACCGGCGACGGGCGGGAGCACGCGGAACGGGCGGCCGCGCGGTTCGCGACGCTGCGCGTGTTCGAGGACGAGCAGGGACACATGAACCGCGGGCTCGACGAGGTCGGCGGCGAGGTCCTCGTGGTGTCGCAGTTCACGCTCGCCGGCTCGATCCGGCGCGGCCGGCGGCCGGATTTCATCGGCGCGGCCCGCCCGGAGGATGCCGAGCCGATCGTGGACGCGCTCGTGGCGGCGCTGCGCGCGCACGGGGTCAAGGTGTCGACCGGGGTCTTCCGCGCCGAGATGGAGGTCGAGCTCGTCAACGACGGGCCCGTCACCTTCGTATGGGAAGACGGTGCGCTTCCTGGCAAGCCACTCGGCGCTTATGGGATGATGCCGCGGCCTCGGGCGGTTGCCGGCCGCGGCCGGGGTGTGGTGACGCGGTCGCCATGGTCGCGGGTCGGATCGGGCGACGGCGGCTCGGGCGGCGGCGGAAGGTGGCGATGACGACGGGCGATGGGCCGTACGACGGCGGGGCAAGCGACGCGGGTGGGCGAGGTCGGGTGAGCCCGGTCGCGAAGCCCGGACC
>CAVSFQ010000018.1:0-28733 GCA_963727205.1 uncultured Acidobacteriota bacterium
GGTACCATAGGCACCACGTCCACGCTTATTGACATTGTTTCGAGAAGCATAGGGTATGACCATCTCACCTTCCTGGGGTCGCACCCTCAAGACACCTGCCCGATAGGCTCGAAGTGCCGCGGAGCTGCCGAACGGTGCGATCCAGGCTTCGGCGCCACTTCCTCTCGGAGCCGCATACCGAGATCATCCTGGTGAGGGCGCAGCGGCCGAGCACCTCAAGACACGGCAGGCGCGCGGGGACGTCGCGTCAGGTCGAAGGAGAGCGCCCCCGGCACCCGCGGACCGTGTCACCAGGAATGTGCGTGCGGCCGATCACGCTATCAGAGAAGGGCTTCGTACCCGTCATGCGCCGACCAGCACTCGCGCCACTCGTCGCCGTTGCGCTCATCGCCGGCACCGCCTCGCTCGCGCTCGTCGGCTGCGCGCGGGCCGCGGAATCCGGGGACGGCGGATCGCTCGCCGGGTCGAGGCCCGCCCCGGAGTTTCCCTCCGGGCTCACCTGGCTCAACACGGCGACGCCCCTCACCTTGAAGGCGCTCCGGGGCAAGGTCGTGGTCCTCGACTTCTGGACCTACGGTTGCATCAATTGCATGCACGACTTCCCGTGGATCGAGCGCCTCGAGACGGACTTCCCCGACACGTTGGTCGTCATCGGCGTGCACTCCGCGAAGTTCACCGAAGAAGGCAACACGCGGAACATCCGCGAGATCATCCTGCGCTACGGGATCGACTACCCGGTGGTCAACGACAGCCACTTCCAGGTTTGGAAGGAGTGGGGGGTCAACGTATGGCCGACGCTGGCGATCGTCGATCCCGCGGGCAACGTCGTGACCGAACGGGCCGGCGAGGGGTTCTACCCGGAGTTCAAGGAGATCATCTCTTCCCTGGTCGGGAAGTTCGGGGCTGAAGGGCTGCTCGATCGCCGGCCCCTGAAGCTGAAGCTCGAGAAGCAGGGGCTGCCGCAAACGGTGCTTGCGTTTCCCGGCAAGGTGCGGGTCGACGCGAAGGGTGGACGCCTCTTCATCGCCGACACCGACCACAACCGAATCGTGGTTGCCGCCCTCGATTCCGGGAAGGTGCTCGCGATCATCGGCAGCGGGAAACAGGGGTTCCGGGACGGCGACTTCGCCACCGCGGAGTTCAACCACCCGCAAGGCGTGGCGCTCTCCGCGGCCGGGGACACGTTGTACATCGCCGATACGAACAACCACGCGCTGCGCGCTGCGGACCTCGCCGGGAGAACGGTGACCACGCTCGACGGGACGGGCGCCCAGGCCTCCGCCTACCCGCCCCGCGCCGGCACGGCGCCCGGTGTGGCGCTCAGTTCACCCTGGGATCTGGTGAGCGACGGCAACGACCTCTACATCGCCATGGCCGGGTGTCACCAGATCTGGAAGATGGACCTGGCGACCAAACGCATCGGGCCGTTCGCGGGAACGGGCGCGGAGGGCTACACCGACGGGCCGCTCGACGAGGCGACACTCGCCCAGCCGAGCGGCCTGACGATCGGGGACGACGGGCGTATCTACTTTGCCGACGCCGAAGGAAGCAGCATCCGCGTCGTCGACCCGCGGCGAGGGGTGGTCGCGACGCTCGCCGGCGCCGGGAACAGCCTGTTCAACTTCGGCGACCGCGACGGCAAGGGACGCCGCGCCCTCTTCCAGCATCCCCTCGGCGTCGTCGCCTACAAGGGCTCGCTGTACGTCGCCGACACGTACGACAACAGGATCCGAGTCGTCGACCCGCGCACCGGCGCGGTGCGTACGCTGGCCGGCGGCGCGCCCGGCTGGCGCGACGGGAGGGACCCTCTCTTCTACGAGCCCGGCGGCATCGACGCCGCGAACGGTGTCCTGTACGTCGCCGACACCAACAACAACTCGATCAGGACGGTCGACATCGCGACCGGTGCGGCCTCCACGCTCGTCTTGAAGGGCGCATCGATGCTCGCGTCCGACCACGTCTACGGCGAAGCGGCGGTTCGTCTCCCGCCGCAGACGGTCGGCGCAGGTTCCGGCTCGGTGCGGTTCGCCGTGGAGCTGCCGGAGGGCTTCGCCCCCAACCCGCAGGCTCCCTCCGAGGTGTCCGTCTCGGTGAGTCGAGGCGATGCGGTCTCGTTCACCGGAGCGACGACGTTCACCGGCGCCGGGCCGCACTTTCCGATGACGTTCCCGGCGGTCTTCAAGGCCGGGACCGCGGAGGTGACCCTCGACCTGGCGCTCGTGTACTGCCGGGAACAGCAGGCGAGCGTGTGCATGATCAAGCAGGCGCGGCTCACGGTGCCGCTTCAGGTCGTCGAGAAGAGCGCCGCGTCGGCGCCCAGCCCGGTGCTGAATGTGACGTACCGCATCCAATGACAATTGGTACCTAGTGGTGATACCCGCTGCCGGTGCTTTGTTCTCGGGCCCGCTCCGACCCTCGTTCCCTACTCCGCCTCGCCGGGCAGGCGCTCCTGCGGCAGCAGCGCCAGCGCGCGCTCGATGGCGGGCCCGCGCATCCTCCGCTTGGAGAGGGCATAGGCCTGGGGGTTGAGGGAGGCGAGGGGCGCGAGCCGTTCCTTGGCGAGCGCCACGAGGTCGCTCCCGGGCATGGCCAGCTCGTCGAAGAACCCGGCGGCGACGGCCTCCCTGGGGGCGTAGGCCTTGCCGTGGAGGAGGACCTCCGCGTGCCGCTGCGGCGGGACCACGGCCTGGGCGATGGCCAGCACCCACGAGGGCAGCGCGATGCCGATGAGGACCTCGTTCATCTGGAGGCGGAACGGCCCCTCCTCGACGAGCCTGAGGTCGCAGGCGAGGGCGAGGATGAACCCCCCCGCAACGGCGTGGCCCGCGCACGCGGCCGCGGTGGGGACGGGCAGCAGGGCGGCGCGCGCCATGGTGTGCGCGAAGGAGCGGTGGAGCTGTTTGAGCTGCCCGGGATCCAGCGTCGGGAGGGTCTTCACGTTGAGCCCTCCGGAGAAGAACCCCGGGCGGCCGGCGAAGACCAACCCCCGGCACCCCGAGGCCTCGGCCTCGTCCATGGCCCGGTCGAGCCCCGCGAAGAACGCCGCGTCCATGGCGTTGGCCTTGCCGTCGTCCATGCGGATGATCCCGCACTCCCCGTCCCGCTCGAACCCGATGGTCGCCATGGCCCTCACTCTCCTCAGCGTGCTCGAACCCCGCGAGGTTTGACGCTCCGCTCCTGCAAGTATGACCGCCTCCGCCGGGCTCGCCAAGGACCGGGGCCTGGTGATCGGAACAAGTACCGGAATAGGTCCGGCGACGTTGACACGCCGAGCTCCACCAGGCGGCGGGGCGTGATCAGCGAGGCTCTCGGGGTGCGCCGCCGGGCCTGCGCTTCTCCCGCTTCAGAGCGCGGGGAGCGCCTGGAGGTCGAGGGCACGCATCGCGTCGATCGCGAGCTTTCAGCGGCGCTCGGCGCAGAGGCCGCGGACGCCGCCCTCCTCGTACGCCTGCTCGGCGGCGGCGATACACGCCGCGTGGGCGGCTCACACGAATCCGCCGTCGTTCGTGGGGGAATCCGCCTCGTCGCGAGGAGTCCCGCGGCAGGCGGGATAGAGCTTGCCCCTGACGGCTGACGGGGTCAGCCCGCCTTGGCGAGCACCACGACCTCCCTGGCGAGGCGCTCGCCGAGGCGCTCCTTCTCGAGCTCGAGGTCGTGACGGGACTGGAGGTTGAGCCAGAACCGCTCCGAGGTGCCGAAGTACCGTGCGAGACGCAGGGCCGTGTCGGCCGTGACCGCCCGCTTTCCGTGGACGATCTCGTTGATCCTGCGCGGCGGCACACTCGTGTCCTTCGCCACGCGGTACTGCGAGAGGGCCAACGGCTTGAGGAACTCCTCGAGCAAGACCTCGCCGGGGTGCACCGGCGGCAGCTTCGCAGCCCCATGTGACCGGCGGTTCCTAGTGATAGTCGACGATCTCGACGTCATGGGCATCACCTTCTTTCCAAACGAAACAAACCCTCCACCGCTCGTTGATCCGGATGCTGTGCCGGCCCTCGCGATCACCCGACAGCTTCTCGAGGCGGTTGGCCGGCGGCACCCTCAGGTCCGAGAGGGTCTCCGCAGCGTCGAGCATGACCAACTTGCGCAGGGCAGCCCTCTGGAGATCAGGGGGCAACCGCCGCGACCCGCGCCGCGCGAAGACCGCCTCCGTCTCCCGATCGCGAAAGCTCCGGATCATCCCAGCCAATGGTAACGCGCTACGGTATGATCGTCAAGCGTTATGCCATAACGCCTCGCACGCATCGCTCGGCAGCGCCGTATTGGTACCAGGTATCACCATCTCACCTTCTCGCGTCTGCGTGGCCGACTTCCAATTCGGCGAAACTCTCGTCCAGCGTTACCCGCTGCTCGTGGATGAAGGCATCCTGCCGCCCGCGCCGGCTCGCCCGCGCAATCCGGTAATACATGCGACGGACGCCCCAGCGACGAACACCCGCCGCCCATGAGGCGTTAGTCACCTCCCCGATGGCGAAGAGCTACCTGTTTCTGCGGCAACAAGGTGAGATGGTGATACCCGGTACCTATGGTCTCGAGCAGGCCTCCAGCTGAGCGGATGCTTGCGGAATGACCGACGATCGCGTGATTGACCCCGCCAATCTCGCCCATGCCGATCGGGGAGACGATGCAGGAGGAAACCCTACTAGTGGTCTGCTACCTACCAGGCGGGGGAGCGGCCAGCGTCATGCCATGACGCCGGAAGAGGTCCTTCATCTTCGCGACGTCGGGCGGACCGCCGGCGGCGCCACCGATGACTTCGGCAGCTTCACGGAAGTACGCGGGGCCCATGATCGGAGGGGTTATGACGACGAGCTGCTTCACATCCTCGCTGCCCCAGTTATCGAAGCGGTGTACCGCGCCGCGGGGAATACACAGCGCCTGCCCGGGGCCAACCTCGATGGGCGTGCCGTCAACCGTCCATGTCAGGACGCCCTCGATACCGTAAAGGATCTCCTCGTACGCGTCGTTCTTGTGGGCCGGCGCCGCCAGCTTTTGCCCGACGGGGACGAGCACTTCGAACACCGACACGCTGCCTTTGGAATCATCGCCGGTGAGGAGGAACCGGATCCCCAGCGGACCAATCGTGATGGTCTCTTCCGAAGGATTGACGCCGGTCGCACGCTGCTGCATGAGTGTATCTCCTGTTGAGATCAACATTCGGCTGCCTTGACCAATTCCACCCGGCCGGCAGCCTGTCGCCTGCGCCGATCGGGGCGACGATGGTGTACGGGCCGAGACGAGTGCCCGGTTGCAGGGATAGGGGTAGGCGCCAGGTCCGGCGTCGTTGACACGTTGGGGATCGCACCGCCAAGGAGTCAGCCCCGCCTCAGTTCCGCTTCGAGCGCGTCCGCCTGACGTCCGAACGAGGACTCGGCCAGGCGCCGCCAACCGCCGCGGCTCGGCCATCGACTCGCCGTGTCCGCCGGCCGCCCCAGGCGCCCGCCCACGTCTGTCACCCGCGCCCCACACCGGTGCACCGCTACGACCGCCGGCAACTCCGCGCCGCGACCATCCCGCGATCCTTCACCCCCGACGCCAGCCGCTCACGCGTCAGGCCGGTCGCCCGTTCGACCACGGCGAGGACCTCCTCCACGCTGGCCCGCAGCGGCTCCGGCACTGTGCTCGCCCCAACGCATCCAGGGCTCTCCTGTGCCAGACGTGCCAGGTACGCAACGCGATAAACGGTCGCTATGGGTAGCGACGCGATAGGCAGAGGTGAGTACTTCATACCCTCTCCTGACTTGGCGTCCGGGTAGAAAGTGCGCTTCCGGGCGGGACGCCGGAGGGCTACCCTCGAGATGCGTCCGAGACCGAATCGCTGGCTCGGGGGCGACGTAGGAAGGGAGAGAAAAACCATGGGCCTGATTCTCTTGATCGTTGTGTTGGTTCTCCTATTCGGAGGCGGTGGCGGGTACTGGTACAGCAGGCGGGGACGGCTGTAGGACGGGATCGTGCGCCCCGCAGGAGCGCAGTCACGTGGTCGCGGCAGGCGGGTGACCCGCCTGCCGAGCGCCGGACGCGAGGCGAGCACTCCACCGCTTCGCCGATGGCGTTTGTGTGCGGCAATGCCCTGAGATCGTATTGGTACCAGGTATCACCATCTCACCTTCTCGCGTCTGCGTGGCCGACTTCCAATTCGGCGAAACTCTCGTCCAGCGTTACCCGCTGCTCGTGGATGAAGCCATCCTGCCGCTCGCGCCGGCTCGCCCGCGCAACCCGGCGGTACATGCGACAGACGCCCCAGCAACGAACACCCACCGCCCATGAGACGTTAGTCACCTCCCCGATGGCGAAGAGCTACCGGTTTCCACGACAACAAGGTGAGAGGGTGATACCTATCTATCCGTCAGGCCCCCACCCGTCGACCTGCGGCGCCAGGTGACGGTCCGCCTACTCGATCACCTTGCCGGTGACCACGAGGAACAGCGATTCGCCCGGACCCGCGGCGCTGGTGCGGCCCACGACCGCCCTCTGCCCCTCGCGGAACTCGACGTCGGTTTTCACCTGCTCCACATACTTCGTCGCGCCCTGAGAAAGGCCGATCCCGGTCGGAACGAACACCACCAGCCGGAAGTCGAGGTGGGCGAGCCGAATCATCCTGCCCTGATCGGTCGCGGCCACGCTGACTCGCTCGATCGACAGGTCGTACGACGCGGGATGGGCGGGGTCGCCGAGCCCGTGCACGATGCTCTCGGTGACAGCGCCGCTGCCCGACCGTACACGCACGAAGGCGCTGTCCAGGAGTGCGAGATGGGCGATCCCGAACGTGTCCCTGAGCTGGGTCGCGACGCCCTCGAGTTCGGTGGGCAGGATAGGTACCAGGTCCGGCATAGCTGACAAGTTCGGATAGGTACCTCAGGTATCCCATTCCCCCTATTGTCGCTTGGACGAACTCGTTCGGCTCCTCGGCAGCGTCTGTCCGATCCTCTCCCCGACCGCTGCAAACGCGGGGTTGGTGCGCGGGACGTCAGGTGCCCCCGTGTGCAGGCTCCTTGCCACGTGTGCGACGGGCCGTGCAGCTGGCAGGTCCCGCCCGCGGCGGAGACCCGTGGGTCCGCTGATTCACCGCTCCCGCTCCGACTTGCGCTCACGGAAGACGTGCCACGCAACAGATTGAATGGGATACCTGGTACCGATCCGATGGGCGGTCGGCCGCCGCGACAACCGGCGCATGGCCACGGAACGGCCCCGCCCGCTCCGCCGCGGCCTTGTTGCGCCACAGTGTGCATGCTGACGAGGCGAGACGGCATGGTTGACGGTCAAGGCGCCAACGAGCGGAGCGTAGCCTGGAGCGCCCTCACGCTGGCCTCGGCTTCCCAGGGGCGATTCACGCTCCACACCAGCCGGCGTTGAGGACGCAGGGGTGCGCGCCGAGACGGAACCCTTCACGCGCAGTGCGAGAAGGTGAGATGGTGATCCCTGGTACCGATCCTCGACCTCGGCCCGGCGCGGCTGGCTTTGGCACCCTCGCTGGGCCTGCCAGCTGTTCCATCCGGCGCCCATGTTCGGTCTACACACGCCTTTTAACGCGAGCCTTCTAACCCGGATTGAGCCGATCTTCTGCTCGCGCTATACTCTTGCGACGCACAATCGGTGACACGGTCCACGTGAGGCGATCGGCGAACGCCTGCGACATTCGGGTGGTTGCTATCAGCGAAAACGATTTGACATCGGATGGTGGAGGATCCGCTCGTGGCGTCTGTCAGAGGTACTGGACTTGAACAGAAGGGAGCTTCCCCGGATCTGCCGAGGGCCGATTCGGTCGTGGCCGTAGTCGGAGGGCGGATCGATCCCGTTCTCTACATGGTTCTTGCGACCGTCCTGGCTGCTGTTTCGCTCGCCTGGCTTGGGTACGTGTACCGCGGCGAAGTCTTCTTGTGGGAGCTCGACGTCCTGACCCATGTGACGCAGAGAGGCGTGGGAGCGCAAGGCCTGGCCTGGCTCGCGAGCCGCGGCTGGCTTTGGTCGGTCAACCTTCTCAGCGACAGCGCGAATGCGCCGTTCTTCTCCGTTCCGACCGCCATTGCGCTCAAGGTACTCGGTGTCAGCACATGGTCGACACGCCTGGTGGCGATGGGCTGGGTGGTGGCGTGCATCCCGCTGGCCTTCGTCATGGTCAGACGGTTCTTCTCGCCGGTGGCGGCCGCGGGAACCGCGATGTTCCTCTCCCTGAGTCCCTTCTTCATCTTCGATGGGATGCATGCGTTCTCGCTGTCGGCGAACCGGTTTTTCGCCCTGGTCGCGCTGTTTGCGGTGCTCGAGTTTTGCCGGCCGGAGAACCCACGCTGGTGGGACGGCGTCCTCTGCGCCGGCGCACTGTACCTGGCGACGGTGCAGTACACGCCTGGGAGGCTGGTCCCGTTGATCGGTTTGCCGGTGATCGCCGTCGTCGAGGTCAGAGGCCTGACGGCTGCGCCCAGAAGGTGGCTGCGGGAACGGGCCGGCCGCCTCGCCGTGCTCCTGGTGCTGGTCGTCGGGGTGGTCGCGGTCGAGGCCCGCTTCGGACGGCTGGACAAGTACGCCTCGGGCGGCGGCGAGTCGATGCTCGGTCTGTTCCAGAGCCGGAGCTTCTGGCACGACGTCAACGGCCGGCCGGAGACGGCACTCGCGCCAGGGCTGCGTGACGTGGCCCCAGCGGCTCTCCATCTGGTACGGCGGAACATCGCGGAGGTGGCCTGGCATCTCCGGCCGACCTGGGGAGAGCGCGACCCTAACTTGCTCGCGGTGGAGTGCCCACCCCGGATCCGGCTGCTGCTCTGGTGGCAGGCGCCGTTCGTGCTTCTCGGCCTCGCCGTGGGTCTACGCCGCTTCCGCGAGCCGCAGCAGGCCACGATCCTGCTGTGGTTCGTCGTGTCGATTCCAGCCGCAGTGCTCTGCACCTACCTCCGGTCATATCGGATCGACCTGTGGACGTTCCCCCTGGCCGTGTGGTTCGGTCTCGGAACCGATCGGTTCATCCGGTGGGCCTCGGCCTCGCCGCTCCGCCGCTGGGGTCACGTCGTGGCGATACCGGCCATCCTCGGGCTGGGCGCCTACAACCTCTCGCTGTTCCAGTGGCCGGGGAGCTACTCTACCGAGGGCCCTGCGGCCCGCGCGATGGCGGCGCGCGTTCGCTCCACCCGAGGCGATCTCTACTCCGAGGCGCGCTTCCTCCACAACTGGACCGATATGATCGGGCTCGTCACCTTGGAGCGGCGGCTGTCCCATCAGGGCGTCACGACGGAGCTGACGTTCTCCAACGGCGCGACGGAGGACTGGCGAACGCTGCTCACGGCACGACGGGAGAAACGGTCGCACGCTCCGCTGACCATTCTGCTCGCGCCCGCGGACCACTTCACGGATGAGATCAAGGAGCTCAGCAGCCGCTGGGGCGCGTCGGTTCGGCTCGAACCCCTTGCCGACAGCACCATCGCCGTGGCGGTCTGCCGGTAGATCGGTTGCGGGCGCCGAACCGGTACCGGGTGTCGCCGTCTCGCCTTCTCGACCTACGTGAGCCGCCTCGATCGGTCGCCGGGAAACGTGGTAATGGGTACCAGGTGCGGATAGGTACCAGGTATCCCACTTCGTCTATTGTCGCCTGGATGAACTCGTCCGGCTCCTCGGCAATGTTTGCCCGATCTTCTCCGCGACCGTTGCAAACGCCGGGTTGGTGCGCGGGACGTCAGATTCACCCTTGTGCAGGCCCCTTGCCTCGCATACGACGATCGTGGAGCTGGCATGTCCAGCCCGCGGCGGAGACCCACGGGTCCGCCGATTGACCGTCTCCGCTCCGACTTGCGGTCACGGAAGAGGTGCCATGCAACAGACTGAACGGGATGCCTGGTACCGTTCGGCCGCGTGGTGACGAGGGTGAGATGGAGTTACCAGCTGCCAATTGGCGGCGCCCGCAGGGGCCGGGTGCGGCGAGAACCCGCCGTGCCGGAATGCGTATCCTCAGTCAGAGAGACGTCTGCGCGGGAGGGACACCCATGAACCGTATGAGGACGACACTGCTCGTAACGCTCGTCGCGATGCTGGTCTGCGGCGCCGCGTCCGCGGCCGAGACTCCGAACCCGGGAACCGCCGCGCCGCCGTCGGCGGCGGCGCACTTCGACCCGGACGCGGCCACCGCCGCCTACGTGGCTCAACTCTCGCCGGAGGCGCGGGCGAAGTCCGACGCCTACTTCGAGGGCGGCTACTGGCTGATCCTGTGGGACCTCATCGCCGGCCTGGTCGTCGCCTGGCTGTTCCTCGGCACCGGGCTCTCGGCGCGGATGCGCGACTGGGTCGAGCGGGTCACCCGCTTCCGGTGGCTGCAGACCGCCCTCTACTCGCTGCAGTACATCGCCATCGTCTTTGTGGTGATGCTGCCGTGGAGCGCCTACGAGGGCTACTTCCGCGAGCACCAGTACGGCATGTCGACCCAGACGCTGGGCGCCTGGCTCGGCGACCAGGCGAAGGGCCTGGCGATCGGGCTCATCCTCGGCACGCTCGCGATCACCGCGATCTACGCCGTCCTGCGCCGGGCGCCGCGCACGTGGTGGCTTTGGGGGTCGCTGGTGTTGATCGCCCTCGTGATGTTCGGCGCGGCGATCTCGCCGGTCTACCTGGAGCCCGTGTTCAACAAGTTCAAGCCGCTGGCCGACACGCCGCTCAAGCAGGAGATCCTGTCGATGGCGCGCGCGAACGCCATCCCGGCGACCGACGTCTACGAGTTCGACGCCTCGAAGCAGACCACGCGGATGAGCGCGCACGTCAGCGGGCTGTTCGGCACGACGCGGATTTCCATGAACGACAACCTGATGACCCGCGGCTCGAACGAGGAGATCAAGGCGGTGCTGGCCCACGAGATGGGCCACTACGTCCTCAACCACGTCTACAAGGGGATGCTGTTCATCGGCGTGATCATCGTGGCCGCCTTCGCAGCGCTGCGCTGGGCGTTCGAGGCGCTGCAGGCGCGCTACGGCGCCCGCTGGAGGATCCGCAGCGTCGGCGATGTCGCCGGGCTGCCGCTCCTCCTGTTCCTGTTCTCGGCGTTCATGTTCGTGTTGACGCCGGTCACGAACACGATCACCCGCACGATGGAGACCGAGGCCGACAACTACGGCGTCAACGTCGCCCGCCAGCCCGACGGCTTCGCCCAGGCGGCGCTGCACCTGTCGGAGTACCGCAAGATGAAGCCCGGGCCGCTCGAGGAGATCGTCTTCTACGACCACCCGAGCGGCTGGAACCGCATCCACCGGGTGATGGTGTGGAAGGCGGAGCACCTGAACGACGCCGACATCGCGGCCTACGACGCCGCCCACCCCGGCACCCCGGGGATGGCGAAGAAGGAGTAGCGCCCCTCGAGCGGGCGGGCGCGGAAGAACGGCGGCTATCGGTGGCTGGCATCACCATCTCGCCTTGTCACCGGAGCTTCGACCAGTCGATGCGCCAGCCGGTGCCGGTCCTGATCCAGACCAACGGCTTGCGCTTGTCGGCGGGCGTGGCCAGGGCCAGGTGGTAGAGGGCGTCCACCCTCCAGTAGAAGCCGCGCGTGTGCGGCGTGTCGGACCAGTCGAACAGCTTCACGTCGAGGTGGTGGGCGAACTCGTGCAGGAGCGTGTTGAGCATGCCGCGGTAGCTCGTCACCTTGCCGAGGATCGCCGTGCGCATCCAGACTCGGAGGACGGCGGTCGCAAAGGTGTAGTCGCCGTGGAGCTCGGACTCGAGGTGGCCGTCCCGCACCCGGTGCGGCCGCACGCCGAGGACCCGCAGACGGGGCGGCGGCACCCCGTAGAACTCCGCGACGTGGTCGAGCAGCTCCTGGCCCGCGCGGCGCACCCCCGGCGCCTGCGCGGCCTCGAGCGCCGCGCGCAGCCGCTCGGCGTCCTGCTGCAGCGGCTCCGCCGGCGGCAGCTCCAGCGTGTGCTGCGCGTCGCTCGCCTCGTACTGGCGACGCGAGGCGGCCGCCCGCGGGGCCGGGTCCGTGATCACCGGCGGAGGATAGCGCCGCACGGAGGCGCCAGGCGCGCCCTTGGTTGCCTGATACCGATTTGCCATCTGTCGTAGAGGAACCACTCTCACTTCGAGCCCCGCCGCCGGCGGAACCGGGCCGTCGTTCCCGCCCCGGATCGGCGTCCGGGGCAGGCTCCCGCGGGAACCCAGTCACGGACTCACGGGGGCCATGGCCTGGATCCCCGCGTTCGCGGGGATGACAACACCGGGCCGTACCTGCGTTCGCGATGACACCAATTCCTCTACGAAGGACGGTGAATTGGCATGACGGGCACGAGATCGCCACGGCCCCCCGTCCCGCTGTGCGGGACTCGGGGGCCTCGCGATGACCATTGGTGGGCAAGCGGAGCGGCCGGTGGGAATTTCCTCCACGTTCTGTCGTATCGTTACAGGTACGCCCCGAGGCGACAGTCCATGTTGGAAGTGACCGCCCTGCGCAAGAGCTACGGCGACGTCGTCGCGGTGGACAGGGTCAGCCTGAAGGCAGGCCGGGGCGAGACGATCGGGCTGCTCGGACCGAACGGGGCCGGCAAGACCACGACCGTGTCGATGATCGCGGGGTTGCTGCGGCCTGATTCCGGCACGGTGCTCATCGACGGGCGGGCTTTGCAGGGCGATACCGACCCGGCCAAGCGCGCGATCGGCCTCGTCCCCCAGGACATCGGGCTCTACCCGGAGATCTCCGCACGAGAGAACCTCCACCTGTTTGGCGCGCTTTACGGCATGGACCGGGCGCAGCTGCGGCGCGCGATCGAAGCGGCGCTCGACCTGGTGGGGCTCACGGAACGGGGCAAGGACAAGGTCGCCGGGTTCTCCGGCGGGATGATGCGCCGGCTGAACCTGGCCGCGGCGCTGCTGCACGACCCGCAGCTGCTGCTGCTCGACGAGCCGACGGTGGGCGTGGACCCGCAGAGCCGCAACGCCATCTTCGACAACCTCGAGACGCTCAAGAAACGCGGCAAGACGCTCGTCTACACCACCCACTACATGGAGGAGGCCGAACGCCTCTGCGACCGGATGGTGATCATCGACCACGGCCAGGTGATCGCGGACGACACGCTGTCGGGCCTGCACCGCCTCCTCCCCGTGGCGAACGTCCTGACCGTCGAGCTCGAGGGCGCGAAGGCGGACGACCTCCGGCTCGAGGACGTGCGGGCGCTCCCGGGCGTGCAGTCGGTGGAAGTGCACGGCGGGACGCTGAGCATCGGGATCCGCGACCTGGCGGCGGATGCGCCGGGGATCCTGCTGTGGCTGGTCGAGCACGGCCACCCGTTTTCGCACGTCGCGAGCGAGCGCGCCAGCCTCGAGACGGTGTTCCTCACGCTCACCGGAAGGAGCCTGCGCGACTGATGCTCGCCCCGTTCCTCGCCCTCACCCGCAAGGACCTGAAGCTGTTCTTTCGCAACCGGCGCGCGCTGCTGATGACCGTCGCGGCGCCGATCGCGATCGGGTCGTTCTTCGGCTACATCTTCGGCGGCGCCCCGACCGAGCCCAGCCGCATCCCGGTGCTGGCCGTGGACCAGGACGGCAGCACGGTCTCGCGCGAGATCACCGCCGCACTGACCGCCGACAAGAACCTCGCCGTGAAGACCGCCACCCTGGAGCAGGCGCGCGAGGCCGTGCGCAAGGGCAAGGCCACGGTCGCCTTCGTCATCCCCAAGGGGTTCGGGGCCGACGCGGGGCGCGCGTTCTTCAACGGCGCGGCGGCCAAGCCCGAGATCGGCGTGCTCTACGACCCGTCGCACGGCGCGGAGATGGGGATGGTCGAGGGGATCCTCACCGGCCACGTGATGGAGGCGGTGAGCAAGGAGATGTTCAACGGCCCAACCGGCCGCGCGATGGCCAGGGACACGCTCGCGCAGCTCGACACGAGCACCATGCCGGCCGACCAGAAGACGAGCCTGCGCGAGCTGCTGCACGGCCTCGAGGGGTGGAACGCGGCGCGGGACGCGGACACGGCGGCGGGCCGGCCGGCGCGGAGCGCCGGGCTCACGGTCCCCTACCAGGTGAAGTCCGAGGCGGTGACCTCGGGCGCGGGCGTCAAGTACAACGGCTACGCGCACTCGTTCGGCGGCATGGGGATCCAGTTCATCCTGTTCATGGGGATCGAGGTCGGCATCGGCCTGCTGACGCAGCGCCAGACCGGCGTGTGGAAGCGCCTGCGCGCCGCGCCGCTGTCGCGGGGCGTTCTGCTCGGCAGCCGGGCGGCGAGCGCCGCGCTGACTTCGATGTTCGTGCTGATGGTGCTGTTCGCCTTCGCCGGCGTCGTCTTCGGCGTGCGCATCGCGGGCAGCGTGGCGGGGTTCCTCGGGGTGTGCGCGGCGTTCTCGCTGATGACCGCGGCGTGGGGGCTGCTGATCGCCGCGCTCGGCAAGACCCCCGAGGCGACGCGCGGCCTGGCGATCGTCACGACCCTGTTCATGGTGATGCTCGGCGGCGCGTGGGTGCCGACGTTCGTGTTCCCGGCGTGGCTGCAGAAGCTGACCGTCGTGATCCCGACCCGCTGGGCGATGGACGGCCTCGACGCCACGACCTGGCGCGGGCTCGGCTTTTCGGCCGCCGCGCTCCCGATCGCGCTACTCACCGGCTGCGCCCTCGTCTTCGGCGCACTCGCCGTGCTGCGCTTCCGCTGGGAAGTCGACGGCTGAGGACGCAGACGTCGCAACCCTGCAACTCGCGGTCATTGCGAGGAGTCCCGCCAACGGCGGGACGACGTGGCGATCTCGTCCCCAACCGTGTCACCGATCGTCTTCGCCAAGACCTCGGGATTGCGTCGCCCCGCCAGCGGCGGGGCTCGCAATGACCCCGAGTGTCAAGGCCCACCCTTACACGACCCGGCCGACACGCGGCGAAGATGCCTGAACCTCCGCGTTCGCGGGGATGACGACCCGACCCCATGGTCGTCTCCCCACATTCCGATCATGGCTTCGACACGAGGTCGGCCTTACCGGTTTCAGGGTCCACGGGCCAGGAGACGTGCTCGTGAGCGATCAGCCACTTGCCCTTGACCTTGCGGTAGCCGTCGGTCACGCGAACGACGTACTCCTGCTTCTTGCCGTCCTTGTCCGTCAGGACGCAGCGCTGGAGGCTGTGCGAGTAGCCTAGCCGGCCGTCGGCCGTGATTCCAAGATCGCTGGGCGGCTCGGTTCTCACCGCCGCCTTCCGCCGGGGACAGGCGGAGAGGCAAGGTGGCTTCCTACAAGGCCAAGCGTCGCAACGAGCCGTGTCGCCCGAGTGTCGACCGCAGCATCTCGATTCAGCCAGGTAGTCTGGCTACAACCTGAGTCGTCGGTCCGGCGGCTAGGCCCCGGACCGCTGGCGCAGCACGATCCAGCCCAGAAGAAGCACGAGTGCGGCGAGACCAGCGAGAGCCTTCGTTCCCAGCGCCGGGATGGCTTCGGCGGGTTGGTACTCGTAGTAGACGGTCCCTTCCCATCCGAAACCGGAATTCACGCTGGTGAACGAGCCGTCGCAGGTGTAGGCGTCGGACGTCAGGGTCATCTGGGCGTTGGAGTGAGGCGGGGCGCCAGCATCGAGGATGAGGCCGCCGCCGTCAGCAGCGCCGGTACCGAGGTTGTCCCACACGTGGAAACCGTAGGTCTGCCCGGACGGAATGGACACACCGCCGAGGTTCACCGGGGTGGCGATACCGTCGCCGGCGGGTGTGACGTTGACGGTGCCGATTAGCGTCCACGCCCCTGGAGTCGTTTCCGAGCCGACGTAAGTGCCGCTCTTGTAGTAGACGCTCACGTTGCGGTTCAACGTGCCCTTGAAGTACATGTCGAAACTGGTAATCGTCAACGGCACCGCGGCCGTGATGTTCATGAACGGTCCCGCGCACCAGCCGCTATCCCACACATAGCCCGTCGTGAGTGAGTTGGACTGCCCCGAGACCGCCGGCGCCGTCAGAAGCGATGCGGCCACAACGGCTGCGATTGGTACCGCCCTCTGCCAGTGGATCATGAGTGTCTTCCTCCTCCTGCGTCGCACAGCGAAGTGTCGGCCACAAGATTCTCGAGCCTGAAACGACCAGTCACCTTCGGGAACGCGCCAATCGCTTTCTTCTCAACATCGGACGACTGAAATGTAGCCTAACAGCGTGATCGTATGAATGCAACCAAACATCCCGGCCACGTCCTGGCCTGGGATCCGGAGCTCGGTCGCTCGCCTTGCGGCTCGGTAGCAGCATCAGGGACGCAAGCAGCCAAGGTCCTGGGCTGTGCCCGTAAAGAGGGCACCTGGCAGGCGCCGTTGACCTGGATTTGTCCCAGGCGGAGGCCGACCTCCCCGCTCCGCCCGGCGCCTACGGCAGCAGCACGCTCGAGCCGGTGGTGCGGCGGGCTTCGAGGTCGCGGTGGGCGCGCTCGGCTTCGGCGAGCGGGTAGGTCTGGTTGATCTCGACCTTCACGGCGCCGCTTTCGATCACGTCGAACAGCTCGGCTGCGGTCGCGAGCAGGTCGGAGCGGCGCGCGACGTACGTCATCAGCGAGGGACGAGTGAGGAAGATCGACCCCTTCGCCGAGAGGACCAGCGGCGAGATCGCCGGCACCGGCCCCGAGCTGTTGCCGTACGTGACCATCATGCCGAGCGGCTGCAGGCAGTCCAGCGAGCCGTCCCACGTGTCCTTGCCGACGGAGTCGTAGACCACGCGAACGCCGCGGCCGCCGGTGATCGCCCGCACCCGCGCCACGAAGTCATCGCGGCCGGTCACGATCGGGAACTCGCAGCCGTGCTCGCGGGCGAGCTTGGCCTTCGCCTCGGTCGAGACGGTGCCGATCACCACCGCGCCGAGCTTCTTAGCCCACTGGCAGGCGATCAGGCCGACCCCGCCCGCGGCGGCGTGGATCAGCACCGCGTCCCCGGCGGCGACCGGGCAGGTGCGGCGCAGCAGGTACTGCGCCGTCATCCCCTTGAGCATGGCGGCGGCCGCGGTGCGGTCGTCGATCGCCGCCGGCAACGGCACGAGGCGGTCGGCCGCGATCACGCGCGCCTCGGCGTACGCGCCGGCCACGCCGGCGTAGGCGACGCGATCCCGGGGCCTCACCTCGGCCACGCCGGGGCCGATCTCTTCGACCACCCCCGCCGCCTCGGAGCCGATCACCGCCGGCAGCGACAACGGGTACAGCCCCGAGCGGTGGTAGGTGTCGAGGAAGTTGAGGCCGACCGCGGTCTGGCGGACGAGCGCCTCGCCGGGGCCGGGGCGCCCGACCTCGACCTCTTCCCAGCGCAGCACCTCGGGACCACCGGTTGCGTGGATGCGGATCGCTTTGGCCATGCCCAGAGGTTACCGCGCGGGCGCGGGTTTGGCGAGATCCGGCCCTGCGACCCGCAGAGCGGCCGGCAACACCCGGAACGTCACGGCGCCGCTCGGGTAGGTCTCGCCGTCCACGTCGAACAGCGGCAGCGGCGCCTCCGGCTCGAGCCGCACCTCGCGCGCCTGCCGGAAGCGCACCGGCTTGGCGCCGAGGTGGCGGCCGAAATAGAGCTGCGGCAGGCGGCGGGCGAGTTGGAGCCCGCTGACCTCGCCCACCAGCACGACGTCGAACAGCCCGTCGTCGAGGGCGGCGCCGGGGGCGACACGCATCCCCTTGCCGAACGTCGTGCCGTTGGCCACCGCGAGGAGCAGGATCGGCCCCGCGAACCACTCCTCCCCGTCGGCCCAGACGCGCACCGGGACGCAGCGGTAGCGGCGCAGCGCCGTGAGGGTGCAGCGCAGGAACGTGGTGCGGCCGCGCTTCGCCACCGCGTTGACGGTCTCGTCCACCATGCCGGAGACCCCCGCCGAGGCGATGTTGATGAAGAAGAAGCCGCCGCGTTCGCCGTCGCAGCGGCCGGCGTCGATCGCGGCCGGCGGGCCGAGCAGCGCCCGCCGCAGCGCCTGCACCGGGTCGCGCGGGATGGCGAGCGGCCGGGCGAGGTCGGATCCGGTCCCGGCCGGCACGATCCCGAGCGTCGCCGCCGCCCCACACCCCAGCAGCACGCCGGCCGCCAGGTGCGCGGTGCCGTCGCCGCCCACCGCGACGACGCGCTCGCACCCCGACTCGAGCGCCTCCAGCACGGCCCGCCGCGACGCCTCCGCGCCGGCGGGGGTCACGATGCGAATCGGCGCGAGGCGCTCCACCTGCGGCTGCAACCGCTCCCAGAAGCGGCCGGCGCGGCCGCCGCCCGCCGTTGGGTTGACGAGGACCAGCGCCTGGCTCACTTCGCCTCCGCCGGCAGCCAGTTGGCGACCGCACGCGCGAGGCGCGCCAGCTCCGCGTTCCAGCGCGCGACGGTCCAGCCGGCCGTGCGGCGCAGCAGCGGCCGCAGCGAGGGCGCGAGCTCGAGGCAGCGCCGCGGCTGCCACATCCCCAGGCGCACGCGCCGCAGCAGCAGGTCCTCGAGGTGCACGACGCCGCCGAAGCGCAGCTGCCACACCAGCTCGGCCGCGCACAGGTCGAGCCCTTCGGCGAGCGGCCGCAGCGCCGCGCCGGAGGCTGCCGCCGGCAGCGCGAGCGCGCCCAGACGCCGCGCCATGCCGCGGCCTACGTCCTCCGCGACGCCCATCGCGGCGAGTCCCCGCGCCAGCGCGGCCGGGTCGGCGCGCCACGGCAGCGCCACCGCCGCGGTCTGCTCCGGCGCCACGCTCTCCCGGCGCGCCTCGGGGAGGAGCTTCACCGCCGCATCGACGACCTTGCCGGCGGTGGCGCGGAACGTGGTGAGCTTGCCGCCCGCGGTCGAGACCAGGCCGCGCTCCTCCCACACCGCCTCCTCGCGCGACGCGGCGGAAGGGTTCTCGGCGTGGCTGGAGAGCACCGGGCGGACGCCGGCGAACGCGCCGACGACGCTCCGTCCGGTCACGCGGGCCGCGGGGAAGACCGTCTGGACGAAGCGCAGGAGGTAGGCCATCTCCTCCGGCGTCGGGCGGGGGTCGTCGAGCGGACCGTCGTGGAAGAGGTCGGTCGTGCCGACCAGCGTCCCCTCCGGGTGCGGCACCGCGAACACCGGGCGCCCGTCGTCGGCCGAGAGCGCGGTCACGGCCACGTCGAGCGGCAGGACGGCGCGGGGGAAGAGCAGGTGCGAGCCGCGCGACGGGCGCACTTTCGACCTCGCCGCGCCGCCCATCGCCCGCACCTCGTCCACCCAGACGCCGGTGGCGTTCACGACCACGGTCGCGCGCACTTCTTGCGTGGCGCCGCTCTCCAGGTCGCGCACCAGCGCGCCGGCGACCCGCCCACCGCGGTCCCGCACCAGCTCCTCGACGCGGGCGTAGCTCAGCGCCGTGCCGCCGGCCAACACCCCGGCGCTCACCGCCGCGTGCACTAGGCGCGCGTCGTCGGCGACGGCGTCGTCGTAGAGCAGGCCGAACTCGAGGCCGCCCCGAGCGAGGCGCGGCACCAACGCGGCGGCCTCGGCCGCGTCCACGCGCTCGTGGCGGTGGTGCACCGGCGTGAGGTGGTCGTACATCGAGAGGCCGAGGCCGATCTGCCACCCCGGCGTGGCGTCGTGCTCGTACGACGGGTAGAGGAAGCGCATCTGGCGCACCAGGTGCGGGGAGAGCAGCGCCAGCTGGTCGCGCTCGCGGCAGGCGGTGCGGGTGATGCCGAGCTGCATCCGCCGCAGGTAGCGCAGGCCGCCGTGGATCAGCTTGGAGGAGCGCGACGAGGTGCCGCCGCCGAAGTCCCCGCGTTCGACCAAAGCAACCGCGAGGCCGCGCAGCGCCGCGTCGTGGAGGACCCCGGCGCCGGTGATGCCACCGCCGACGACGAGCAGGTCGAGCCGCTCGCCGAGCCTGCGCCACGCGCGCTCGCGCCAGCCAGGGGGGAACATCAGCCCGCCCCTCCACCCGTGGTTCGTGGTTCGTGGTCCGTGGTCCGAAGCAACAAGACGCCGGGGTTGAGCACCCCTGCCGGGTCGAGCTCGCGGGCGAGCGCCGCCAGCGCCGCGACGCCGGTGCGGCCCACCTCCCGCTCGAGGTACGGGGCGTGGATCGTCCCCACCCCGTGGTGGTGGGAGAGCGTGCCCCCGGCGGCGAGCAGCGCGTCGGTGGCGGCGCCCTTGAGCGCGCTCCACTGGGCGATCTCGCGGCCACGGGCGAGCGGCCAGAGGAAGGTGAAGTAGAGGGAGGCGCCGTCGCGGTACGCGTGCGAGAGGTGGCAGCCCACCACGACCCGCATGCCGGCCGCTCCGGCGGCCCGTTGCAGCGCCTCCCGCACGCCGGCGTAGACGGCCTCCAGCCCGGACCACGGTGCCGCCGTCTCCAGCGTGTCCACGCCCCAGCCATTTGAAAGCAGCTCGTCGCGCAGGTACGGGTGGCGAAAGCGGTCGGCGCGCCAACGCCGCCAGCCGGCGCGGCCGAGGGCGAAGCCGCCCGCCGCGCGCCACAGGCGAGCGGCGATCTGCTCGGTCAGCGTCATCCCCTGCGTGTCGCCGGCCCAGCCGAGGAGGAGCAGGCAGCCGTTGCGGTAGCGCCGCAGGCCGAACAGCACCCGGCTCGCGCGCGCGGCGAGCGGCGACAGCGCCGCGAGCGTCATGCCGAACCGCGTCTCCTCGGGGTCGGCCAGGCGCATCGTCTCGACCGGCACGCCGCCCTGGAGGAGTTCGCGGCACACCTCCACGCCCGCTGCCCACCCGGGGAGCAGCACCGCGAGCCCGTCCTCCCGCTCCGGGAGCGTCCGCAGCCGCAGCGTCGCCTCGGTGATCACGCCGAAGCGCCCTTCGCTGCCGATGAGCAGGCGGCGGAGCTCCGGCCCCGCCGCCGAGGCGGGCTGCGCCGCGAGACGCCAGAGGCCCGCCTCGGTCGCGACCTCGAGGCCGGCGACCAGCTCGTCGATCTTCCCCACTCCCGTCGAGCGCTGTCCGGCGGAGCGGGTCGCCACCCACCCCCCGACGCTCGAGAACTCGAACGACTGCGGCTCGTGGCCGAGGCGCAGCCCGTGCGGGGCGAGCGCCGCCTCCAGCTCCGGCCCGAACGTGCCGGCGCGGACGCGCGCCAGCTGCGAGTCGCCGTCGAGCGCCACGAGGCCGCGCAGGCGCTCGAGCGACAGCACCACGACCGGGCGGTCGCCGGCGGACACGGTCACGCCACCCGTGACGCTGGTGCCGCCGCCGCGCGGGACCACCGTCACGCCGCCCGCCGCGGCCGCGCGCAGCAACTCGACCACCTGCTCCGGCGTGTCCGGGGCGCAGACCGCGTCGGGGTACGCCGCGACGACCCCGGTGCGCAGCGCGACCAGGTCGGGTAGCGAGCTGCCACAGGCGGAGCGCAGCCGCGACCCGGCGTCAGTGGCGGCCGGCAGCGGCAGCGCTGGGAACGGGCGCGGCGCTGGAAGCTTGACCTCGGCCTCGGGGAGCACCGGCAGGGGATCGCCTCGACCGAGCCTCTCGGCGAGGAACGAGCGCGCCGCCTCGGGAACCGGAAAGCGTTCCCCCGCGACCCCCCACCCGTTCCACCGCCGCTCGCGCTCGGGCATTACTGCGATCGTAGCGCAGGTCGAGCCTGCCGGCTCACGGCAGCGGCAGGACGGAGCTCGCGATCGCCCAGAAGTTGGCGGCGGAGCCGGCCATCACGAACAGGTGGAAGATCTCGTGGAAGCCGAACACCCCGGGGACGGGGTCGGGTTTCTTGACCGCGTAGATCACCGCGCCGACCGTATAGAAGAGCCCGCCAAGACCGAACCAGAAGAGGCCTGCCGGCGAAAGCCGGTGCAACAACGGCCAGATCGCGATCACGACCAGCCACCCGAGACCGAGGTAGAGCCCCACCGTCAGCCAGCGCGGCGCGTCGATCGCGAAGATCGCGACCGCCATGCCGGCGAGCGCCAGCGCCCACACCGCCGCGAACAGCGACCACCCCCACGGGCCGCGCAGCGGCACCAGGCAGAGCGGCGTGTAGGTCCCCGCGATCAGCAGGAAGATCGCCACGTGGTCGAGCTGCCGCAGTACGCGGCGGGCGTGCTCGGAAACCGGCAGCAGGTGGTAGAGCGAGCTGGCGATGTAGAGCAGGACCAGGGAGATGCCGTAGACGATGAACGCGGCGAGGTGCCACCACTTGTGATGGACGGCGGCCAGCGTCACCAGCACCGTGGCGCCGATCACCGCCGCAATGGCGGCGCCGAGGTGGGTAAAGCCCGACACCGGGTCGCGCAGCAGGCGCATCAGCGGCGCTTCCGGACGGCGCGCACGGGCGCGTCAAACCACATAGCCGTCCATTTTACGACCTCCCCGTCGAGCGCCCGCGCCGGTGCGCCGTTGCGCGCCGCGGGTACGGTCGGCCGGGGGGTTGCCAAACGCATCGACAGGGCTTAGTATATAACTCATTGGTGATGGAGTGATCATTTGACTCCGCCACCGGGCGGGTTGGTACGGCCCGCCCCAAGGAGGACACATGGCTGTCAAGGAACTGACATCGAGCAACTTCGACGAGACGATCGCAAAAAACGATATCGTTCTGATCGATTTCTGGGCCGAGTGGTGCGGGCCGTGCCGCGCGTTCAAGCCGATCTTCCACGCGGCGGCCGAGGCCAACCCCGAGATCGCGTTCGCGTCGTGCGACACCGAGGCGCAGCAGGAGTTGGCCGCCGCGTTCGGGATCCGCTCGATCCCGACGCTGGCGATCTTCCGCGAGAAGGTGCTGCTCTTCTCTCAGCCCGGCATGCTCCCCGCCGAGGCGCTCACCGAGCTGATCGGCCAGGTCAAGGCGCTCGACATGGCCGCCGTCCACGCCGAGGCGGACAAGCAACAGCAGACCGCCACGGCCTGACAACGAGTTCCCTTCGCATGTAGCGGCCGTGCGGGCGTCGCGAGGCGCCCGTACGGTCCGTGGCGCGCCCCATCGACAGTCCGAGGGGCGGGCGCCTCGCCCGCCCTGCGGCCGCTTCCAACGACAATGTAGGGGTGGGGCTTGCCCCCGCCCGCGATGGCGGCGTTGGCGCCTCCCGCTACCCGCGGGCGGCCGCAAGGGCCGCCCCTACGCAGGAACAACGACGACCGCGCGCCCGGCGGGCGCGCCCCACATCAAGACGACCACGGGGCGGGGTGGCGTGTTGACGGACTCTTTCGCCGGCCTGTACCGTTGCCTGTGACGGGAGGTCGGAACGTTGATGACCCAGAGCGCGCGTCGTCGGACCCATGCGGTGAACGTCGGGGCCGTCCGGATCGGGGGCGGGGCGCCGGTCGTCGTGCAGTCGATGACATCCACCGACACCGCCGACGTCGCCGCCACCACGAAGCAGGCGCTCGAGCTCGCCGTGGCCGGCTCGGAGCTGGTGCGGGTCACGGTGAACCTGCCGGAGGCGGCGGCCGCGGTGCCCGAGATCCGCGCCCGCCTCGACGGCGCCGGCTGCGGCGTCCCGTTGATCGGCGACTTCCACTACAACGGCCACATCCTGCTCCGCGAGTTCCCCGCTTGCGCGAAAGCGCTCGCGAAGTACCGCATCAACCCCGGCAACGTCGGCCACGGCGCCAAGCGCGACGAGCAGTTCGCGACGATCTGCCATATCGCGGCCGACAACGGCAAGCCGGTGCGCATCGGGGTCAACGCGGGGTCGCTCGACTCCGAGCTCGTCGCCGCGAAGATGGGCGAGAACGCCGACCGCGGCCTCGGCAGGAGTTCCGACAAGATCATCAACGAATGCATGGTGGCCTCGGCGTTGGCCTCGACCGACCTCGCGCTCGCCTCCGGCCTCGGCACCGACCGGATCGTGATCTCGTGCAAGCTCTCGCAGCCGGGCGAGCTGATCGCCGTCTACCGCGATCTCGCGTCCCGCACCGAGCAGCCGCTGCATCTCGGGCTCACCGAAGCCGGGATGGGGATCAAAGGGCTCGTCTGGTCGGCTTCGGCGATCGGCATCCTGCTGCACGAGGGGATCGGCGACACGATCCGCGTCTCGCTGACGCCTCGCCCCGGCGGCGACCGCCGCGACGAGGTGATCGCCGCGTGCGAGCTGCTGCAGGCGCTCGGCCTGCGTGCGTTCGCCCCGTCGGTGACCTCGTGCCCGGGGTGCGGCCGCACCACCAGTACCACGTTCCAGGCGCTCGCCGAGCGCATCGAGAACTACGTGCGGGAGAGGATGCCGGAGTGGAAGCGTCGGTACACGGGGGTCGAGACGATGCGCCTGGCGGTGATGGGGTGCGTGGTCAACGGCCCCGGCGAGTCCCGCGCCGCCAACATCGGCATCTCGCTCCCCGGCACCGGCGAGGCGCCGTCGTGCCCGGTGTTCGTGGACGGGCAGAAGTTCACGACGCTCAAGGGCAACTACGACGAGCTCGCGGCCGCGTTCACCGCCCTCGTCGAGGATTACGTCGCCACGAAGTACCCCGGCGCCGAGTCCGGCTCCGAGCCCGCCGCGCGGCCGTAGGGCGGCCGCCCTCGCTCCCGCCCCGGCCTCGGCTACCATGAGGGCGGAGGGTCCGATGGTCCATCTCGCCGTCCTCGCCGCCATGGCGCTCGCCGCGCCGCTCGCCACCGTGCAACCCGTCGCGTTCGACGACGTCTTCGTCGACGCCACGCTGCGGGTCGACACCTACCACACCGGCAACGCGGCCGGGGAGACCGTCACCCTCGACCGGGTGCTCCGGCAGGGGAGCTGGGCGGGAAGCCTGCGCCACCTCACCGACCGGTTCGGGGTCGGCCGCTACCTCGCGACCGTCGTGGACCCGGTCACCGGCGTGGTGCTGTTCTCCAAGGGGTACGACAGCTACTTCGGCGAGTACCGCACCACCGCCGCGGCGGAGAAGGGCGTGCAGCGGACGTTCCAGGAGTCCGTCCTGATCCCCTGCCCGAAGAAACCGGTGCGGTTCTCGATCGCGGTGCGACAGCGCGACGGCTCCCTGCGCGAGATTTTCGCCACCGATATCGATCCGAACTCGACCTCCGTCGTGCAGGCGCCGCTCGACGCGGGGGTCACCGTCGTCCAGGCGGCGCACGGCGGCGACCCGCACGTCAAAGTGGACATCGCGGTCCTCGCCGAGGGGTACACGGCCGCCCAGGAAGGGAAGTTCCGCGCCGACCTCGCCCGCTTCGTCAAGCTCTTCTTCTCCCAGGAGCCGTACGCGAGCCACAGGGGGAGCTTCAACATCGCCGGGGTGTTCAAGCCGTCGCAGGAAAGCGGAGCCTCCGAGCCGAGCTGGGGCGTCCACCGCAACACCACGCTCGGCGCCACGTTCGACGCGCTCGGCTCCGAGCGCTACGTGCTGACCGAGGAGAACCGCCGGTTGCGCGACCTCGCGGCCCACGTGCCGTACGACGCGCTCATGATCATGGTCAACTCGCCGCGCTACGGCGGCGGCGGGATCTACAACCTCTACTGCACCTTCACCGCCGACAACCAGTGGTCGAGCTACGTCTTCCTGCACGAGTTCGGGCACTCGTTCGGCGGTCTGGCCGACGAGTACTACACCTCGTCGGTCGCCTACACCGACTTCTACCCCAAGGGGGTCGAGCCGGACGCCCCCAACATCACCGCGCTGCTCGACCCGGCCAACCTCAAGTGGAAGGCGCTGGTCACCCCAGGGACGCCGATCCCGACGCCGTGGGAGAAGGCCGACTTCGACACCATGGACCTCGCCTACCAGAAGGTGCGCGAGGCGCTCAACGACAAGATCGCCGCCGCCAAGCGCGCGGGCGCGCCGCGGGCCGAGGTCGAGAAGATGCAGGAGGAGTCGGAGCGCCTCTCGCGCGAGCACGCCGAGAAGGTCGACGCCTACCTCGCGAAGTCGCGCTTCGTCGGCCAGGTCGGGGCGTTCGAGGGGGCGGGGTACTCCTCGACCGGCCTGTACCGGCCGATGCTCGACTGCATCATGTTCACCAAAGGCGCCAAGCCGTTCTGCAAGGTCTGCCAGCAGGCGTTGCTGCGCGTGATCGAGCACTTCGCCGACTAGGAGGCGCGGCGATGGCGCGTTTCGCGGGCAAGGTGGCGCTGGTCACCGGCGCATCGTCGGGGATCGGCGAGGCGCTCGCCCGCGAGTTCGCCCGCCAGGGGGCCGCCGTGGTCCTCCTCGCGCGGCGCGCCGACCGGATCGCGGCGCTCGCCGCCGAGCTGGCGGGCGCGGGGGGACGCGCGCGTGCGGTCCCGTGCGACGTGACCCGCGACGGCGACCTCGAACAGGCGGTGGCCACGGCCGTGGCCGAGTTCGGCAGGCTCGACGTGGTCGTCGCGAACGCGGGGTTCGGGGTGGCCGGCCGCTTCGCCGACCTCGCCCTCGACGACTACCGGCGCCAGTTCGAGACCAACGTCTTCGGCGTCCTGCGCACCGCGCGCGCCACTCTGGCCGAGCTGACCCGCACCCGCGGCACGCTCGCGCTCGTCGGGAGCGTCGCCGGCTACCTCTCGGCGCCGGGCAGCTCGGCGTACGCGATGAGCAAGGCGGCGGTGCGGGCGTTCGCCGGCGCGCTGCGCGGCGAGCTCGCGCCCCGCGGCGTCGCCGTCGTGCTGCTCACGCCCGGGTTCGTGGACAGCGAGATCCGGCGGGTGGACAACCGCGGGACGTTCCACCCCAAGGCGCGCGAGCCGGTCCCGGCGTGGCTGCGCATGCCGGCCGAGGCCGCGGCGCGGCGGATGGTGCGCGCCATCGCCCACCGGCGCCGCGAGGCGGTCATCACCGTCCACGGCAAGGTCGCGGTGCTGCTCGCGCGGCACACGCCCCGTCTGCTCGCCTGGCTCGTCGAGCGCGGCCGGGTGTCGCGGCCGGAGCCGGGCCGCCCGGCCCGGCCGGACGTTTCGGGCCCGCCGCCTACTTGATCGCCGTGATGTAGACCGCGCCGCCTTGCCGGGTGAGCGTGACCTCCGCCGGACTGGCGTCCTGTTTCACCACCCCGAACACCTGCTTCGCCCCGGCTGCGCTGCGGAACCCCGCATCGAACGTGGCCAGCTTCCCCTTCTGCCAGACCACGATCGTGTTGAGCAGCCCCTCCGCCTTGGGGGAGATCGCCGCCCCGGCCTGGCTCATCTCGAGCGCCGCTGGGGCGATGGTGTCGAGGAACTTCTCGTCGGCTGCGCTGCGGAACGGTGGGTAAACCACGAGAACGTACGGCCCGGGGCTCGGGAGCTGGATGCGCACCGTTGTCTGTGTCTGCCCCGAGCCTTTGAGCCGGTTGGCGCCGTCCGCGATAGCGGCGGAGACAGAGCCGGCGTTGTCCGAGCTGCACGCCGACAGTAGCGGCGCGGTCGCCGCCAACAGCGTCAACGCGAACATCGAGAACGTGTGCCTCATGTGATCCCCCAAGCAATCGGTTGTCTGCCGCCAGTGTAACCGCAAGGCAGCGAGGGAAGTCAAGGCGACGAGCGGCGCCGTGCGAAGAGACGTGGGAAGATGGGCGGGCGGGGAGGCACGTCATGGAACCGTTCCGTTTCCACGTCTACGTCTGCACCCAGGAAAAGCCGGAAGGGCAGCCGTCCTGCAGCGCCAACGGCTGCGCCGCCGTGCTCGACGCGCTGCGCGCCGAGGTCGGCCGGGCGGGGCTCGGCGACGAGGTCCAGGTCACGACCTGCGGCTCGCTCGGGCTGTGCGAGCGTGGCCCGAACATGGTCGTCTACCCCGAGGGGGTGTGGTACTCGCGGGTCGGCGTCGAGGACGTCGGCGAGATCGTGCGCGAGCACTTCGGCCACGGTCGTCCGGTGGCCCGCCTGTTCTCCGGCGACGCCGCGGCGCTCAAGGCCGAGGCGATGGAGAACAAGCGCCGGTACCTGGCGTTCATGGCGGCCCGCAAGGCGGCCGCTCCGACCGGTTGATCCGGGCGCTCCGGCGCCCTACTCGCCGATCACCTTGACGAGCACGCGCTTCGGCCGGCGGCCGTCGAACTCGCCGTAGAAGACCTGCTCCCACGGGCCGAAGTCGAGCTTCCCGCCGGTGACCGCCACCACGACCTCGCGCCCCATCACCTGGCGCTTGTGGTGGGCGTCGCCGTTGTCCTCGCCGCTGCGATTGTGGTGGTAGGTCTCGGGCGACGGGTCGAACGGCGCCAGCCGCTCGAGCCAGCGCTTGTAATCCTCGTGCAGGCCGGGCTCGTCGTCGTTGATGAACACCGACGCCGTGATGTGCATCGCGTTGACCAGGCACAGGCCTTCCTGCACGCCGCTCTCGCGCACCGCGCGCTTCACATCCTCGGTGATGTTGACGAACTCCATCCGCGCCGGCACGTTCATCGTCAGGTATCGAGTCAGAGATTTCATCGCCCGCCTCCCTCGCGGTGCATCTTCCCCATCACTACAAGAACCGGCGCGGCGGCGCAAGCTCCGGCGACCGCCCGTGACGATACCTCGTCCCCGCCGGGAGGCGGCCGGTGTCGCAGGTCACCCCCCGGCCCGGACTGGGGGCGGCACCCGTCAACCTTACGTCGGCGCCGCCGTCTTTCACGGCGAAGGGAGGCAACCATGGCACGGATGCTCACACTCACGATCGGGGCGGCGGTGGTCGCGGCGGCCGCGACGGCCGGCACTGCGGACGCCGCCGGACGGATCGGCGTGCGCGACTGGAGGCAGCAGGGGCGCATCGCCCAGGGGATCGCCAGCGGGCGGCTCACGGCGCAGGAGACGGCGCGCCTCGAGCGGCGCGAGGTCGCGCTCAACCGCGAGGTCGGCGCGATGCGGCGGGCGAACGGGGGCGTCTTGACACCGGGCGAGCGCAGCCTCGTCAACCGGCAGCAGAACCGGCTCTCGCTCGGGATCTACCGCCTCAAGCACAACGGCGTTCACCAGCACCGCTGATACCGATGTGCCGTCGGCCGCCAAGGACCCCCTGTCATTGCGAGCCCCGCCGCTAGCGGTGCGAAGCATTCT
>CAVSFQ010000019.1:0-24625 GCA_963727205.1 uncultured Acidobacteriota bacterium
GCGCCGAGACCTCGAGGTTGCTGCGTCCAAGTGTGCGAGTTTTCATGGTCAGCTCCTCATCTCCAAAGGATGGCCGCTCATCGGCCGGACCTTTCGAACCGGTACGCCAGCCCGGGACCAGCCTTGGCCCCGTATGCGAGTCGCCGACGAGGAGCGCAAACGGCTCGGTGAAGCGGGCGACCCACAGCGGGCCCGCATCTACCGGGTCGAAGCCCACGTCGCGGATCAGCCCGGCGGCCACCTTCTTCGCGCCCGCATCGTCGCCGCAGTAGACGAGGCTGGGCCTGGGTTTCCGGCTGCGGGCCTCGTAGACGCCGGAGAGGACCTCGCTCGGCACGGTGTTGAAGGCGGAGACGACCTTGGCCCCGGGGATCTTCATGGCGAGCGTCTCGGCGCCGGAGTTCGTGTGGGCGATCACGAGGGCGGAGTTGTCGGCGTTCATCGGGAGCGAGCAGGTGAGGACCACCTTGCCCGAAAAGTCGCCCGCCTGATCGAGCACCTCCTCGATGCGGGACCAGTGCACCGCGAGGAGGATGGCGCCGGCGCCTTCCGTCGCTTCCCGAGGCGTGCCGGCGCGCCCTCGCCCCTCGGCCTCGCGCGCAAGCTTCTCCAGGGTCTCGGGGCGCCGGGAGTAGCTGAAGACGACCTCGTGCCCGGCGCGCGCGAAGAGGACCCCGAGCTTGCCTCCCATCTGCCCAGATCCGAGAACGCCGATTCCATCCGCTCCCTCCCGTGACTGCGCCAACCCCCAACGTGACCGGCCGCTTCCCCGGCCGCCCCTGGCCCGCAGGCCGTGGCGCCGGCCGTTTCGACCACGCAGGGGAAATTTAGGCGCCGGCACGAGGGGCGTGTTGCCCGATCCTACGGCTCTCAGCCCAATTCGCTCGGCCTTGGTAAATCGTGCCGGAGGATGACCGGCGCCGGGGCCGTTCACCGTGAAGGCGACGTTGACGACAACCCTCTCCGGAGGTCCTGTCGGCGGTCATCACCGGCACGGCCGAGGTCGCACAGGTACCACAGGAGCCAACGGTGAGAGAGGATGCCCGGTGCCTATCCGCCGGCTCGGACGCGGCACGGCCAACGGGAGTACGCGCCGGCCCGGCTCGGTTCTGGTGTGGGACGGAGGACGCCGATGACGAAGCAACAAACGCGCGAAGCTGGCGAAGCAGTACGCGGCGGGGTACGACGAGGTGGTGCGCGCGCTCGAGGGGTTTCCGGCCGGGAAAGCTCACGGCGCGAACCCTTCGGGGCAAGTGGACCGCCGCCGAGCTCGTCGACTACCTCGCGGACGCCGAGATGACGGGGGCGATCCGGTGGCGGCGTCTGCTGGTCGAAGAGCGGCCCGTGATCTACGGCTACGATCAGGAAGCGTTCGCTGACCGCCTGCGGTACAACGAGCGGGACATCGCGCCTGCGCTCGAGGCGTTCCGCGCGGCGCGCGCGACCACGGTTCAGATCCTCGAAGGGATGACCGCCGACGACTGGACACGCCAGGGGTGGCACACCGAGCGCGGCGTGTTCGGCACCGAGCGGTTGGTCGAGTCGACGGCGGCGCACGCCCGCAACCACGCCGCGCAGATCGCGCGGTTGCGTGCCGCGGTGACGGCGAAATCCGGCGCCGCGAAGCGGCAGCGCAGCTCCGCCCGGTAACGCACTCGTGAAGCCGAAGGCGCATCGCATCGGTGCCTGATCGAATGAGCAGGTGGGCCCCCCGGTGGCAGCGAAACTAGAGCTCACCGGTCGAATCGAACGTTCTCGAGGCCCACGACGAAGGGCGACCGATCGTGGGGAGTTGTGGCATTGACCTACATCTGAAGTCGAGCGGGGTCTACGTGGTAACCGAGGCTCGTGAGGCAGGGACGTAGGAACCGTTAATCACGATTTATCCATGATGCGGTGAAATCGTGGAACAGATCGACAGGGGAGGTGTTGAGGTACCGAGGGCGCCGTTGCCGGCGTTCCGAGCCGACCCCCTGGACCTGCGGCGGCGGAATGGATGCCGCGCGACACAAACCCACCACTTCCGCGCCTGACACCTGCTTCAATTCCCTTCTTCTATTTCTGACGTGCCGAAATACCGGCCGCGCCGGATCGAGGCGCGTGTCAGCTCGAGTTCGGCGTTCGGGAACCCGGAATTTCGAACGGTTCCGACGGTTGTGAAGTGTCGAGAGTGGGAAGAGTTGGAGATCGGGAACGAGTGGATCGCCCGCTGTGAGTCCGCACGGCGTCCGGGGCGTTGGCCGAGGAGCTGGCTCGGTTCATAAAGCCTTCTCCCTTCGCCCAGTGTGGGGGCTTGAGGGGCGATGTTCCCAGGCAAGAGGCCCCGGATGGAGGCGTAGGCGAAGCCGAAGATGACACTGCACGCCGGTGAGCGGCTGGGGCCATACGAGATCGTGGCGCCTCTCGGTGCCGGGGGATGGGGGAGGTCTACAGGGCCCGCGACACGCGCCTCGAGCGCGAGGTCGCCGTCAAGGTCCTGCCGGAGCACCTGTCCGCAAGCCCGGAACTGCGCCAGCGGTTCGAGCGGGAGGCCAAGGCCGTCGCCGCGCTCTCTCATCCGAACATCCTCGCGATTCACGATGTCGGAGCGCACGAAGGGATCGCCTATGCCGTAACGGAGCTTCTCGAGGGCGATACGCTGCGGGACAAGCTCGCCGCCGGACCGATCCCTCCGAAACAGGCCGTGGACTACGCCCTCCAGGTCGCCAGAGGCCTTACCGCCGCACACGAGAGAGGAGTCGTCCACCGGGACTTGAAGCCGGAAAACCTGTTCGTCCAGAGGGACGGCCACGTCAAAATCCTCGACTTCGGCCTGGCCAAACGCGTTGAGCCGGCCGGCGCCGGCGAAGAGACGAGACGCTCGGCGGTCCCGGATCGTACGGAGCCGGGAACCGTCATGGGCACCGTGGGATACATGTCGCCCGAGCAGGTGCGGGGGCTCCCCGTCGATCATCGCAGCGACCTCTTCTCGCTCGGGGCGATCCTCTACGAGATGCTGTCGGGCAAGAAGGCGTTCAAGAGGGATACCGAGAGCGACACGATGGCGGCAATCCTCCGTGACGAACCACCGGAGCTTTCGGAGTCGGGGCGGGGCATCTCGCCCGCTCTCGACAACGTCATCCGGCATTGTCTGGAGAAGGACCGGGAGAACCGTTTCCAATCGGCAAAAGACCTCGTGTTCGCGCTCTCCGAGCAGTCCTCGCCGACCGTGACGAGCGGCGAGCGGTCGGCGGCGCCGCGGGCTGCAAAAAGGAAGGCCCTCATCGCCGGTGCGGCCCTCGTCGCTCTGGCTGTCGCGGGCATCGTCCTCCTGCGTTCGCCTCACAAGGCATCGGGCAATGGCGGCGGCGTCAAGCGCCTGGCCGTGCTGCCGTTCGAGAACCTGGGTCGCCCCGAAGACGACTACTTTGCCGACGGCATGGCCGACACCGTACGCGGCAAGCTCACCTCGTTGCCGGGGATCGAGGTGATCGCGAGAGGCAGCTCAACCCCATATAAGAAGACGAAGAAGACGCCTGACCAGATCGCACACGAGCTGGGAGCAAGATACCTGCTGACGGCCACGGTTCGATGGGAGAAGACCGGAGGCGCCAGCCGCGTCCAAGTCAGCCCCGAGTTGGTCGAGGTGAAGGAGTCCGGCGCCGCCACCTCGAGGTGGCAGCAGTCGTTCGACGCGGCGCTGACGGACGTTTTCCAGGTGCAGTCGGATATCGCGACGCGGGTGGCGCAGGCTCTCGATCTAGCGCTCGGAGCGAACGACGAGAAGTGGCTCGCGGAGAAGCCGACGGAGAACCTCGCTGCCTACGACTCCTTCTTGAAGGGCGAGGAGGCATCGAGGAGCCTGGCGATCAACGATCCGGTCAGCCTGCGCCGAGCGCTCGGGTTCTACGAGCAGGCCGTGGCGCTCGATCCCGGCTTTGCGCGCGCCTGGGCGCAGATCTCCAAGGCCGACTCGATCCTGTACGGCAACAGCGTGCCGACGCCGGAGCTGGCCGAACGCGCGCGCCAGGCAGCGGAGAAGGCGGTCACCCTCGCGCCAGACCAGCCCGACGGATACCTGGCCCTCGGCACCTACATGCGCGTGGTCGTCGCGGACCTCAACCGCGCGCAGGAGGAGTATTCGAAGGGGCGGCATGTTGCGCCTGGCAACGCAGATCTCATCAGGGCTACCGCGTTGACCGAGCAGAACCTCGGCCACTGGGATGCGGCGGTCGAGCACTTCAAGCAGGCCGAACGCCTCGATCCCCGCTCGATCAACAACAAGTGGACGCTCGGCATCGCGCTGCGTAGTATGAGGCGATATCCCGAAGCTCGCGCGGCGTTCGATCGAGGCCTGGCTCTGGCGCCCACCAACCTCACGCTGATCGAGCAGAAGGCGATGACGTTCCTCGGGGAGGGCGATCTCACGGGCGCCCGGGCCGTGCTTAGGGCCGCGCCCAAGGAGGTGGAGCCCACCGCGATCGTCTCCTACCTGGCGACCTACTTCGATCTCGTCTGGGTCCTCGACGAGGAGCAGCGTGAGCTTCTCCTGCGCCTGACGCCGGTCGCGTTCGACAACAACAAGGGGTTCTGGAGCCTCTGCCTCGTCCAGGCCTACGCGCTCGATGGCGATGCGGCCAACGTCCGCTACCACGCCGAGGAGGCGAGGAAGGCCTTCGAGCAGCAGCTGCGGGCGGCGCCCAAGGACGCTCAGCTTCACGCCCAACTCGGCCTCGCGCTGGCCTACCTCGGCCGAAGGGACGAGGCGATCCGCGAGGGGGAACGCAGCGTTGCGCTCCTGCCCGTGACCAAAGATGCCTACAACGGCCCCTACCTCGAGCACCAGCTCGCGCGGATCGAGATCCTCGTCGGCGAGCCGGAGAAGGCGCTCGACCACTTGGAACGGCTCGTCAAGATCCCCTACCTGCTCTCGCCCGGCTGGCTCAAGATCGATCCGAACTTCGACCCGCTGCGGAGGAACCCCAGGTTCGAAAGACTAGTGGATGGATCCGACGTCCATGGGCATTGACATTGTTCGTCTTCAGCCGAGTGGCGGCGGAGGTTTCGCGCGACTCCTGTCGCAGCGGATGGCAGGTGTGCACTCGGCTGCGTTGCAGGCGGGTTCTGCGCACGCGATCGGGCCCACCCTCGTTTCGAGCCGCGAGCTGCAAGATGCCTTCTTCCACGAGCGGCGGCTCACGCTCATAGGTACGTCTATCAGAAGTCAAGGTGAAGTCGAACGACGTTAGATGCGGGCAGGCGCTAGGCCGCTCGTGTGCCGTTGTTCGTGTTTTGGCGCTCGCGGTCGAGGTGACTGGCGATGAGGATCTCTTGTCGTAGGCCGTGTCCGTGGTCATCAGCTTGTAGACGACCTTGAAGCGCTGCCGGGCCAGAGCCAAAAGCGCGACGACGTGCGGCTTGGGGTGTCCTTCGTGTCAGGCGTGTTGCTTGCGGTAGTAGGCCGCATCGAGCGCGCTGTCCCGTACCGCGGCCAGCGCGGAAAGGTAATTGGCGCGAAGAGCGTGTTTGTTGACCCCGCAAGCCGAACGCGGACGGCCTTCGATCCTTCCGCTGCTCCGCGACAGAGGTGTCAGTCCCGCGTAGGTCGCAGCCTTGCCCTCGCGCGACGTGACGACCGCGCCGGCGGCGGCGTCGGCCCTGGGCGCGCTCACCTCACCGGGACGGGGCGGCGCTTGGTCCCGGCGAGCTCGCTGTCCATCTGGGTGATGTTCTGCGTGATGAAGTGATCGTAGAACCCCCAGTGCGCGAAGCGGGGGGCGAGCCGGCCGCGGACCTCGGAGACCAGCGCATCGCCGCTCAGGCCGGCCTGCCGGGCGGAGGCGACGGCGCCGCGCAGCGCCTCGAGGTAGCCGCGGAACGCCGCCACGTCGGCGGCCTTGCCGACCTCGCCGTGGCCGGGGACGAAGGTCGCCTTCGGGTGGTCCGCGAGCAGCCGTTCGTCCGACGTCACCCAGGCGGCGGTGTCGGCGTCCGTCGTGTTGGGAAGGGTGGCGTTCCAGAAGAGGTCGCCGGTGAAGACGACGTCGGCGTCGGGAACGAACACCACCGAGTCGCTGCCGGTGTGCCCGGGCAGCGCCCGCACCTCGAGGAGGCGGTTGCCGAGGTAGAGGTCGACCCCGTCGTCGTAGACCAGGGTCGGCAGGACGAAGGACTCGACCCAGGCCCGCTTGTCGGGAGGCACGTTCGGCGCCCACCACTTGAGGTTCTCCGTCCGCTCCCACGCCCGCACGTTGCGTTGCGCGACGATCGTCGCGCCGGCGTCGCGGAAGACGCCGTTCCCGGCCACGTGGTCGAGGTGATAGTGAGTGTCGACGACGAAGCGGATCGGCAGCTTGGTTCGCTCGCGGATGGCCGCGAGCAGCTGCTGCGCGGCGGCGCTCGACTGGAAGGTGTCGACGACCGCGACGCCGTCGTCGCCGATGACGAAGCCGGCGTTGCTCCCCGCCGCGCTCCCGGGGACGCAGATCGCGGCAAAGACGCCGGGGCCGACCTCGTGCAGGGTGAAGTAGGGCTTGGCCTCGGCGGCGGCAAGGGAGCTCGCCAGCGTCAGGCAGGACACGAGAAAGGCGACGAGCGGCGGCAGGTTTGGGGCTCGCATGACGCGATCATAGAGGCGCGAGGCGGTTTCGTCACTCCCACCGACGGGTGCCTGATGGCATGCGCAGGCCGCTCTCCCCGCGCGCGGCGTGGCATGGCGTTCGCTCGAGCTCCGACGACAGCCCAAGTCCACCGTCCAGCCGCTCTCACGCACGGGACGAGGTGACGCCTCGGAGGCCGGAACGCTCCGCGGGTGCCGGTGCCTCGCTCGCGCCCGACCGCGGGAGATGGGGAGCGAAGTCGACCACAAGAAGGTGAGATGCTGACACCGGTAGCGACAAGGTACCGACGCCGCGACAGACGGCGTCAGCGCCGTGGCAGGTCGATGAGGACGATGTCGGCGTTGTCGCGGTACCGGTCGAAGAGGATTTCCTTGCCGTCCGGCGAGACGTCGAAGCCGCGCGTCTCGGATCCCGGCTTGAATTCGGTCAGCTGGGCCATCCTGCCCGTCGCCAGGTCGAGGCGCCAGAAGTTCTGGTCGCGGTGCTCGCCCCGCATGACGACGAGCGTCTTGCCATCCGGCGTGAAGCGAAAGAGGATCTCGTTCCGGCTCACCGTCAGGGCGGGCACGGCGAACGGGTGGCGGTCGGGCGTCACCGCCTTGAGCTGCAGGGTCCGCCCCTGATGCCCCTCGGCGTAGAGGATGAAGCGGCCGTCGGGCGACCAAGCCGGACTGTAGGCGACTCCCTGCACGAGTCGCTCCGGCGGCCCGCCGTCCACTGGCACGCGGAACAGCGGCTGGCCCTCCCCGCCCTCGCCGGCGACGACGGCAATCCACTTTCCGTCGGGAGACCAGGACGGCGCGCCGCGAATGTCGAGCTTGTCCGCGAGCTGCCGGGGGTTTGTTCCGTCCGAGCCGATGACATAGAGACGCGCCCGACCTCCGACACTGGCCACGAACGCGACCAGACCGCCATCGGGCGACACCGCCGCCGTGTCGCTCACCGCCCCGTCGGAGCCGCTCCACAGCTCTGTCTCCACGCCGTTCTCGAGCTTCCAAAGGCCGTTCGGTCCGCCCCGCGAGGAGAGATACACGATGAAGTTCGGCCCGAAACGTGGAGCGGTGGCGCGAACCGACGGGGTCCGGAATCGCTGCGCCGCGCCTTCGCCCACGGCCTGGTCGGAGATCGGCACCGTCCAGAGGTTCCGGTCCGGCCGCGCGACGGTCGCGACCAGCCGCCGCCCGTCGCCGCTCGCGTCGATCGAGAGGTACTCCTCGAGGCCGAAGCTCATGGGATGAGGGACTCTTCGGCCGACGTCCATCGCGTAGAGGACCGACGGCTCGCTGTCGGACCGCTTCGCCGCGAACAGCAGCGTCCTGGCGTCCAGGAAGGCCGGATAGCTCACCCGCGAGTGCAGGTCGGTGAGGCGCTCGGCCGTGCCGCCCGTCGAGGGGATCCGCCAGACGTCCATGTCGAACGCCGCCGGGATGCCGCGAACGAAGTACACGTACCTTCCGTCGGGAGACCACCGCGGGTAGTGCTCGTGAACTCCTGGTTTCTCGCCGCAGATCTCGTGCGGGTTGAACCCGCTGCGGTCAGCCACGAAGAGCGGATCTCCGGGCGCAGCCGGATGGAAGGCCGTGCGCGTCCGGTCGGGAGACCAATCGACCTCCGCCACGTTCGCCACGGGGAACGGGCGTGGACTGCCGCCCAGGGTGGGGACGAGCAGCATGGCCACCTCGCCGGGGTGAGCCGGGGTGCCCGCGGCAGTGCGCGCCCAGAGGTGGGAGTCGTCGACGAAGCCGATGGTGCGAAGCTCCTCGATGTAGAGGGGCTTGAAGTGACCGCGCGAGACGTTCAGGAACTCGCCGCTGCCGACCTGTGTCACAAAGACGTCGAGGGGACCGTCGCGGTCCGACAGGAACGCCACGAACTTTCCGTCGCGCGAGATCGTGGCGTCGATCTCCGAGCCTTCCCAGTCCGTCAGGCGCGTGAAGCGCGCGCCCGCGAGGGGGTTCTCCCAAGTCGAGTCGTTCCGCATCAGTCGCCATCCGGTGAGGCCGATGGCGAGGAGGACAACCGCCCCGGCAGCCGTCAGGACCCGGCTTCGCCGCCGCGATCGGGCGACGGACGCGCCCACGACGGCGGGTGCACTCGCGGTTTCGCTCAGGCGGTCCCGCACGGTCGCCAGGTCGCGCGCGAGATCCTCGGTCGACGCATACCGTCGCCGGGGCTCCTTCGTCAAGCAGCGCTCAACGATCCAGCGGAACGGCAGGGGGACCCGCGCGTTGATGGCCCCGATTGGTTCGGGCTCGTCCTGGAGGATGGCGGTGAGGGTCTCGGGTGCCGAGGCGCGCTGGAAAGCCTCCCGCCCCGTCGCCATCTCGTAGAGGATCGCGCCCAAGGCGAACTGGTCGGACCGGAAGTCGACCGGCTGTCCCAACACCTGCTCGGGTGACATGTAGCCGAGGGTTCCCATCATGAGGCCCGGCTCCGTGGCCCGCGAGAGTGTTGTGCCGGGAGTTGCCGCGGGGCCGGCGCCCTGCGGATTCGTCACTTTGGCGATGCCGAAGTCGAGGATCTTCACCTGACCTTCGGCGGTCACCATGACATTTGCGGGCTTGAGGTCCCGGTGGACGATGCCCAGCGCGTGAACGGCCGAGAGCCCCTCGGCGATCTGTGTACCGATCACCAGAACTTCCCGGATCGCCATGGGGCCGTGGGCCAGTCGCGCGCTCAACGCCTCGCCCTTCACCAGCTCCATCGCGATGTACGAGACCGAACCCTTGGCGCCGATGTCATAGATGATGACGATGTTGGGGTGGTTCAGCGACGAGGCCGAACGTGCCTCGCTCTGGAAGCGGCCGAGGCGCTCCGGGTCGGACGAGAAGGTTTCCGGCAGGACCTTGATCGCCACCTCGCGCCCGAGCCGAGTGTCCCGCGCGCGGTACACCTCCCCCATGCCGCCGGCTCCGAGCGGAGCCAGCACCTCGTACGGGCCGAGGCGGGTGCCAGGAGCGACTCTCAACGGCGTGTTCCTTCCGTGACTCTCGGTCGATAACAATCCGGGCTAGTCGGCAATTTCCACCCGCTCCCATGGGTACCGCAACGGGTACCAAACCGCCTGCCTGGCTCAACCGCCACCAGGGGGTCAATAATTCTGTCGTTTGACACCAAAGTCGATTGAATGGGGTACTGGTACCAAACAAGAAGATGGGTCTGGGATGCGGGCGAACGCTCGCCAAGGGTCGCAGAGTTTCCGTATCATGCCGGCCCGGGGAGCCGGCAGAGGACGCGTGGACGAGAAACCGACGGACGAGGCTTGTCGCGGGAGGCGCACCGGCTGGAGACGGCCCAGGCGATGGCTGCTCATCGTCGCGTTTGTGGCGCTCGCGCTCCTGGCTGCCGAGCGCCTCACCGCAGGGTTCCACGTGCTCCTGGTCGCCAACGACCCGCATGCCGCCATGGATCTCCTCTCCCGGCGGGTCGAGGTGCGCGCCTGGTTCAGCGGCGAGCCGGTGTATGGCCACATCGGACCGGCTCGATACCCGCCGGCCACCTACGCCATGCTCTGGCCGCTCCTGGCGTGGACCACTCCCGTGGCGGCGCGGTACCTGTGGGCCGCCGTCGTGGTCGCGAGCTTGGTGGCACTCATCGCGTTGCTGATCCGCGCGGCGGCCGCACGCAGCGTCGAGACGCGGATGCTCGTGGTCCTGACGGTCGCTTCGTCCCAGGCGGTCAGCTACTCCGTCGCCGTCGCCCAGCTCACGGTCCCGACCGTGGCCCTCGCCCTTGCCGGTGTCGTGCTCGCCTGCCGGCGTCCGTCGAGCGTGGTGCGGCAGGCTGGAGCCGCCCTCCTGCTCCTGTCGGCCCTGGTCAAGCCTACCCTCACGGCGCCGCTGTTCTGGGTGCCGCTGCTGGCGGCCGCGAACCCGGCCGCGAGCCTGGCCGCCGGTGGCGGCTACGTAGTGCTCACGCTCGTCGCCGCCCGCTTCCAGGGTCTCCCTCTCCCCGCCCTGATCGCAGCGTGGCTGGCCGCCAATCGAACAGCCGTGATCAGCCGAGGGTACGGGAATCTGGAGAGTTGGCTGCGAGGATCGGGCGTGGACAGTTGGATTCCTGCCCTGTCGATGCTGCTGCTGCTGGCATTGGGGGGATGGGTGTGGCGCCACCACAGCCAAGACACCTGGTGGCTGATGGCGGTGTGCGCCGTGGTCGCTCGGATGTGGACCTACCACCAGCTCTACGACGACATGCTCGTGCTTGTACCGATGGCATATCTGCTGCGGGTCGCCGGTGACGAGGGACACTCACGCCGGAGGCGGGTCGTGGCAGGAGCGACACTGCTGTTTGCCTGGGTGCCGTTCATCGCGCCCGCCCGCTTCCTGCTGCTCCCGATCACCGCGGAGGGTGTCCTCGACGGCGTCCGGACCGCGAGCTGGCTGCTGATGCTCGCGGTCCTTCTGGCCGTGGGGAGCTCTCGCGGCAACCCGATGAGATCGAAATCGGCGAGTGAGCCGGAATCCGAGGCGAACCCGATCGGCTGAGGTCGCATGGGTGCCGATCGACCGATCCGCACCGATCTGGGCCGAAGGGTCAGCTCGACGAGCCTGTCCAAGGGAGACCTCAACGGGCTCGCTGAGCGAGCAGGACAAGCCGAACGAGCTCCGCCTGCCGGCTGGTCCCGGTCTTGGAGAACGCGTGCGCCAGGTGCGAGCGGGCCGTGTTGATGGAAACCCCCATGCGATCGGCGACTTCGTGAAGCTCGAGCCCCTCGGCAAGGAGGGCTGCCAACTTGGCTTCGTTCGGCGTCAAATGGTAGGCCGACCCGAGCTCGGCAACCGAGGTCGTGCCGGTCGCCTCCGGATCGCTCACGAACACCACGGCGGCCGCCTGCGGCTCGCTGAAGCACGAGCCGCCCAGGCGCAGCGGGATCGCCGTGACTTGGTACGCGCGGCGGCCGGACGGACGCATCACCAGAGCGCTGCCGGTCTCGGGCGGACACTGGCCGCAAGCCTCGCCGAGCGCCGCACGCAGGGTCCTGCAAAGGACCGCAGCACTCACCGCCGCGGTCGCGTGGAGCCGTCCGAACGCCACCTCGAGCCCGTCGCGAGCCTCGAGCAACCGGGAGGCCGCGCGGTTCACGGCCTTGACCTCACCCCCGCGGCCGAGAAGGATCGCCCCGGTCTGAACCCGTTCCAGCAAGTCGAGGCCGATCTGGTCGGAGACGCGAGCCGACGCAATTCGTTCGTGCAGGCGGAAGGCGTTCTGGATATGCGGACCCAGCACCTGAAGACGGCGCTGCTCGTCCTCCGTGTAGTTTCCGAGTCGGCGAGGGCGCAGGAAGGTGACGGTCTTGGTGACGCGGCCCGCAACCTGAACCACGCATCCCATGGAGTGAAACAGCCCCCGGGGTCGGAGGAAGTCGTTGTACCACTCGCTCCGGGCCAGCACGGCATCGGGGCACAGCAGGTGGCTGACCGTGACCGAGCCGGGCCGCACCACCCCGCGGCCCCGGAGCATCCAGACGTTCACGGCGGAGTAGTGTTCGGCGTACGCGGCGCAGGTGTCTCCGCCGAAGCCCAGAATTGGGACGAGGACGCTCCCCAACGGCCGGTCGAAGTCGTAGCGGTGCACCGCGATCATCTCGGCGCCGACACCGCTGCCGAACAGGATGCACGCCTCCTTGAGCGCTTCGTCGTCGCCGACGGCTTCATACAGGCGTTCAACGACCCCCATGACGGATTGCAGCACCGCCGCCGGCGGCGACCTCAGGAACGATGGCAGCGGCAAGGGTGCACCGGGCATGGGGCTACGAACCCTGACGCTGGCGACCGAGCCAACCGCTCACCACCTGGGCAAACCGTTCCGTCTCCTCGACGAACGGAAAGTGCCCGCTGGCCTCGAAGACCACGAGCTCGGCCTGCGGGAGACCGTCGGCCAGGCGTTCGGCCCCGTCGGAAACCGGCGCGATGACGTCGTCCCGCCCCCCGATGACGAGGGCCGGGACGTCGATCCCCGGCAACCACGGCCGGCTGTCGAATTCGGCGAACAGCTTGACCCGGCCGTGCAGGAAGGCCTGTGCGCTGAACCTGACGCTCCGGCCGACGTGCTCCCCGTACTCAGGGCGGTCGCGATGGAAGTACAGCGGCAGCACCGCCAGGTAATGGGCCTTGAAGGTCTCGTCGTCGAGCTCCGCTGCGGTGAACAGGGCGGTGAGGCTGGCAAGCTGCGCCGCGGTTCCCCTGGCCGTTGCCAGCGCGAAGATCTTCTCCCCGTAGTCGATCACCGGCGCGCCGGCGCACAGAACCAGCCCCGCCACGCGCTGCGGGTAGCGCCGCGCGTACTCGAGCGCGAGGAACACCGCGCACGAGTGCCCGAGCACGACGATCCTGTCGGCGCCGACCGAGGCCCGCACGGCGTCAGCGTCCGCGGCCCACTGCGGGAGGCCGAACGCCTCCCAATCGTCGGGGTCGTCCGACCGCCCGTTCCCCCGGTGGTCGTAGTACACCAACGTGGCAGCGCCGCCGAGGGTGTCGAGCCATGGGCGAAAATAGCGATGATCCATCCCCATGCCGCCGTGCATGACGAGCACCGGCGGCCCGCTTCCCGCGGTTTCGGTCAGGAGTCCGCGCACGACACCCATCGGCACCCCTTCTTTTTGGCACAAACCTATGACACAAAGGGTAGGCGAAGGCCTCGCGGGAGTCAACTCAAGATGTGAAAGCGCCTCCCGCGGCCAGCACGCAAAGTGATCTCAACGCTCTGCACGACGCGGTTCAACGGCTGAGACGTCGTCGCCACAACCATCATGCAAATGGATGAAGATATCCTGCCACGCGCGCCGAATGATCAGGTTGAGACACCAGGTTCGTTCTCTTGAATGGGCCAACGAGGCTTGACAACTTTCTTTCACGGCTACGTCCTTGACGATGGTAGGGCGAGATGGGATGGAGGGTACGGAGATGACGGACGAGCCCACGGAAACCCGCATCTTTCTGGAGCAGAAGGTGATGGTGCAGCAGTGCGGGGGGTGGGACGCGGATGGCTGGCCGACATGCCCGGCGTGCGGGCCGCCCCGCTGCCCGCGCTGCGGGCGGGAGATGACGCTTGGGAGCGACCCATACATACCGTACTGCACGCAGGGGCGGTTGCCGCGCCACAAGTGGGAGACGATGGGCGAGGCGCCAGCGGGAGGCTGACCACTCCGGGCGCCCCAGGTAGCGCGCGCGGCGGCTTCACATACGCGCGGATAGGTACGAAGGTGTCAGGTACGTGCTTGGCGAGTCCCTAGGTCGGGCTCGTCATCCGTGGAAGCCAACTGCGAGACGGCGGTCAAGCCCGTTCAGTCGGCCGGTGCATTCGAGATCCTCGTCCGCCGGTTCGTTGCGCCCACCTTGACCACAGGGCAGCCAGGTGCGTACCCGACACCCCGGCTTTCCTCGGGTGATGCGGCCGTTGCCGACACGTTGTCCGCGTGTTGCCTGTCCGTCAGGCCAATCCCGGCTCGGGGCACGATCGTGGACGGCAGGGTGGCTGAACTGGGAACGGCGAACCGCCACCGCGGAAGGAGAAGCCGCATGCTCGGGTATCGCGACAGGGGCGACCGGTGGAGGCAGGGGGGCGTAGGGATCGAGCCGACGAACAAGGGGGAAACCCAATCGCCAGCTGTTTCCTGCATCGCATCAGGGAGGAGCCGCCGAGGCGGCCGCCGGGAGGCAACGAGAGCCATTGTCCGAGCGGTTGTCCTGGCAGCCTGTCCGATGACGCTCACGGCCACGGTCGGGCTCGCCGGTGAGCCCTCCACGCCCGGGGGTTCGGGCCTGCAGGTTGGGTTCGGGGTCTTGGCGGCCAGCGGGCTGGGCTCGATGTCCTTCGACCTCAACCGCCATCCCGGCTTCGGGTTCGCCCTCCAGGGGTACCTCCCGGTCGCGAGCCGGCTGGAGCTCCGGCCGGCCTTCGAGTGGACCGGGTACCGAGTCGACGAGTACAACCTGGCGGCGCGTGCCCTCGTCGAGCTGTTGGGGGGCTCCTACGAGGACACCAGGGTGGTGTTCCGCACGTACAGGCTGGGCCTCGACGGCATCGTCTACTTCCGGGAGCATTACCGGGGGCCCTTCCTGAGCGGAGGCGCCGGCGTGCAGGTCAGTCGGGTGTACATCGAGGACGTCGTCCACTACAGCGACGGGGGGCAGGAGGTCACCCCCCTGCACGCTTCGTCCGCGACGACCGGCCTGTGGCTCGGCGGCGGCGTGGGCTACGCGTGGCCGGGGGCCAACGTGGAGCTGCGCCTGTCCCGAGCCCCCTACAGTTTTGCGGAGCAACGGTCCGCCAACGGCCGCGGCAACGCCCTGCCGTTCCAAGCCCGGCCCGGTTGGGCCCTGCACCTGATCTTCGCCGTCAGGTCTCGCGCGAAGGCACCCGCGCCTGTACCGGCGACCGAATAGGGGACGCATGGGTACCAGGTATCCCATTGCGTCCATCGCGGGTTCGTGGTGAGACAAACGGCCGTCACTCACGCGCGGCGCGGCGCGGCCGACGCGACCAGCGGGCTCGCCGCGCCGAGAACGCTCAGGGCACACCCGCACACGCCCAACCTGCACGCGCTCTTCAAGGACTCCTTGCGGTCCACACGCGCCCCCTTCCCGGCAGCCGCGCACCACGCCCCACGGTTCGTGCTGCGGTGGACGTCGCGCAGCGGCGAAGTCTCGGCGGCCCCAGCGGGCGCTTATCGGGAAGGCGGGGCGGCGCCGGCGCCACATTGATCGGCGCGGCGCCGCCCCGCCGGGGTGTGCCGTCACGGTCTACATCGAGGTCGAGGTGGGCGGCAGCGGCCTCACGATGGCGCTCGGCCAATCGATGCGGCCGGGGCCGCGCCCGCGGTCCTCGTCGCGGCGGTCGTACTGCGAGTGCTGGCGGTCGCGGTCGCGGTCGCGGTCGTTGTCGCGGCCGTGGCGCCGGTCGCGCGGGCCGAACGTCGCGATGCAAGACGAGAGGCCCGTGGCCAACATGAGGGCAGCGAGCACAATCGTGGCGGTGCGAGGCGGTGTCCGTTTCATGCTGCGCATTGGTCGCCTCCCTTCCGGTGGCCGCAGTGGGCAGGCCAACTGCGGGAAAGACCCGCAAGGATGGTGCCAGCCGTTGTGACACGTGTAAGTAATGGCGAGAGAATATGTTAACTTATAGCCCGGGTGCCACCAGGAGTGGCACGGCGCGCGTTCGCCCGTCACCCATGGAGGACACTCGGGCCGAGGCAGGCGGCGGCGAGCGTTATCGACCATTCCTGACAACTGACGGCGGGGCGCCGTCGCGACCGGGAGGACGGCCGTCGTCGCGGTGGCCGCGGCCGCATTTCGGACGGACCTCGAACGGCAGGACGGCGGAGTGATGCGGCCGTTGCCGCCACCTTGCCTGCGCGTTGCCTGTTCGTCAGGCCAACCCTGGGCGTGGGAGCGATCGTTGACGGCAAGGTGGCTGAAGCCAGGCCGGCGAACCGCCACCGCGAACGGAGACGGCCTATGATCGGGGATCGCGAAAGGTACGGCCGGTGGGTGTGCAGCGCGGACGTGCGGATGCGGCGCCTTGCCGCGCGAGGTTGGCCGGGGGCCAACGTGGAGCTTCGGCTGTCGCGCGCCCCCTATCGTTTCAGGGACCAACGTCCCGCCGACACCCGCGGGAACGCCCTGCCGTTCGAAGCCCGGCCCGGTTTGGCCCTGCACCTGATGTTCGGCGTCAGGTCCCGCGCGCAGGCGCCCGCGTCTGTCCCGGCGACCGACTAGGGGACGGACGCGCGCAGGGAAATTCGGTCGCGCCGTCTCACGATCCCACGTCAGTCCCGGCGCGAAGCGATCGCCACACCGCCCGCGGCCCGCAACCTGCGGCGCCGGGAAACGTACCGGTTAGGGCGGCCGCGCGGTTCTCGCGGCGCGTGGAGGCGGGCCTGGACCGGATGACCTTCCTCAGGGCCTCGTTCGGCGTCGTCGCGGCGTCCGTTGCCGGGGTTTCCCTCCCGGCCGGCGCGGACGAGCCGGGGTGCGCCGAGGACCTCGAGAGAGCCAACCAGGACAACGCGTTCGTCAACGCGTGGCTGACCGACCTGTTCCAGGCGATCGACGCCGAGGTGGACCCTCCGGCGCGCGTGCGGCTGCTGGAGGCGTGCGGCCGCGGCTGCTACCGGCGCCACGCGTTCAAGCGGGAGATCGCGAGGAAGGGCAAGGGCAGCCTCGCGAACCTGGAGCGGGCGTACCACGAGAACTTCGAGGCCTGGATCGAGGACGGCGCGCTGCACATCCGCTACGGCAAGGTCTCGAAGGGCTGCTACTGCCCGGCCGCCCGCAACCGCCCGGCGCGCCCCAACGACCTGCACTGCGAGTGCACGAAGGCGACGCACCAGACGGTGTGCGAGGCCGCGCTCGGACGCCCGTGCCGCGTCGAGATCCTCGAGACCGTGCGCCGCGGCGGCACGACCTGCCACTTCGCGGTCCGCCCGGCCTGAGCTCGACGAGACCGCGCGCCGGCAATCATGTCAATGCGCGTGGACGTGACACCGCAACGGTTCCGCCGCGCGGCCTGCGAGCTGGCCCGCGGGATGACCGCTGTGGCGCCACCCGGCGGCGGGCTGATCGTGCCCGGCATGGTCGCCGCAGTCCGGACCTCCCGCGGGTTCACGTGTGTTCGGGTGGTGGGGGCGCCTCCACCGGCTTGTCGTGGGCCCAGCGCAGGTAGAGCGCGGGGATCAGGTTCGTACTGAGCAGGGAACTCCAGAGGGTTCCGCCGAGAATCACGAGAGCAAGCCCCTGTTCGGGCTCTGCGCCCAGGCCCCAGCCCAGGGCCGTGGGCAGCACGCCCAGCGCGGCGGTGAGCGTGGTGAGGAGGATGGGGCGGAAGCGCACCCTCACGGCCTCCCGCACCGCCGCCTCGGGCTCCATGCCCTGGGCCTCGTTGCGGCGCGCCCGGTGCAGGAGGACGATGTCGTGGTTCAGGCTCATGCCCACGAGCGTCAGGAGCCCCACGAGCCCCATGGCGTTCAGCCCCTTCCCGCTGACGGCCAGCGCGAGTGCCCCTCCGGTGAAGGCGAGCGGCATCTCCAGGAGCAGGATGGACGGCAGGAGGAAGCCTTCGAACTGGAGCAGGAGGATTCCGAAGAGCAGCAACAGGGCGCCGAGGAGCGCGATCCCGAGCCCGACTGCGGCATCCTCGAGTTGCAGCAGAAGGCCGCCGAAATCCACCCGGTAGCCGGGGGGAATGGCCAGACCCTTCAGAGCACGCTTGGCCGCGGAGATGGTGCTTCCGAGCGAGCCCGTGGGGGTGGCCAGGATCTGCACGGCGCGTGCCCCGTCGATGTGGCGGACGGCGTTGGGTCCCTGCATCAGCTTCACGGAGGCGAGCTGGCCCAAGGGCGTCCAGCCGTCTTCGGTGCGCAGCAAGAGCTGTTGCAGGCCTTCCATCCCCAGCCCGGGGGCGTCCGCGAGCCGCAGGTAGAGATCGAGGTGGTAGTTGCCCTGGGGGATGCGGGCCACCACCGTGCCCCCGAGGAGGGGCTGGATCTGTGCGTAGAGCCCCGCGGGCGTGATGCCGTAGACGGCGAGGGCGGCGGGATCGGGTTGAATCTGGATCTGGCTGACGGGGTACGCGTCGTTGTTGAAGAGGTCGGTGAGGGCCGGAATCCGGCGCAGCCTGGCGGTGACCTCCTGCGAGAGGTCCCGGAGCGTGGCCAGGTCTTCGCCGTAGACCGTCACCGCGAAGGGCTGAGGGAGCCCCGACAGGCTTTCGCCCAGGCGCTCGATGGTGGGGGTGTCGATGCTCTGCTGAACCCCGTCCATCCGGGCCTCGTGCAGCAGGCGGGCGGCCAGGCGGTCCAGGCTCTGCACCTTCACGCCGGGCTTGAGCTTGATCTGAATCTCCCCCGCGAAGTTGGGTTCCGTGTAGCTCGTCTCCTCGGACGAGCCGATGCGCGCCAAGACGTGTTCGACGTCGCGGTCGGCCAGGAACTTCGCCGTGATGCGCGACACGGCCGCCTTCGTCTCGTCCAGCCCCGTCCCCGGAGGCAGGGTGAAGCTGTCGAGCAGGACGCCCTCGTTGGGCAGGGGCAGGAAGTTGACCGGCACGAAGAGGAGGGACGCGATGCTCACCAGCAGGAGCGCCACCGCCGTCGCCAGGCTCCAGCCCGGGCGCCGCAAGGTCAGGTTCAAGAGGCGCTCGTTGTGCCGCTCCAGCCACGCGATGAAGCCCGCGCCCGGGGCCGGCTTGCCGCTGCGGCGGCCGCGGAGGAGGCCCAGGAGCAACGGGATGAGCGTGAGCGAGATGAGCAGGGAAGCCAGGAGCGAAAGGCTCATGGCCAGTGCGAAGGGGATGAAGAAGAGGCCGGCGATGCCGCCCACGAAAAGCAGGGGCAAGAAGACGGAAACCGCGCTCAGCGTGCCGGTGGTGTCGGGCGCGGCGATGTCGCACAGGCCCAGCCACACCCCCTCCCGCCCCTCCTGCCCCGTCTCCCAGCGGTGGGAGATGCTCTCGAGGACGATGATGCCGTCGTCGGCCAGGAGGCCCACGGCCACCGAGAGCGCCCCGAGCGTCAGGAGGTTCAAGCTCTGGCCGGTGGCGTGGAGGCCCGCGATCCCCATCAAAAGGGCCGTGGGGATGCTCAGGGCCAGGATCCACACGCCCCGGTGGAGCCCCAGGAGCCAGAAGAGCACCAGGACGGCCAGGAGACCGCCGATGACCAGGTTCCGGCCCAGATCGTGACCGATGAGGCCCACCAGGTGGCCCTGGCTGTAGACGCTCACCCACCGCGTTCCCGGCGGGAGCTGCTCCTTGAGCGACTCGAGGGTGCGCTCCACGGCGCGCGTGACGGGCACGGTGGAGGCGCCCGGGTGTTTGAAGATCAACATGGCCACGGTCTGGCGCCCGTCCAGCTCCTCGGCGTTTCGCATCGGCTCGGCGGCGGTGACGATGTTGGCCAGCGCCCGCAGCGGCACCGCGCCGGAGCGCGAGGGGACGGTGACGGTGTCCAGGCTGGCGACGGCGGCCGGCAGGTCCCTGGCCTGGACGAGGACGTCCTCATGGCCCATGCGCAGGTAACCCGCCGGCCCGAGCAGGACCTTGCTCTTCAGCGCCGCTTCGAGCGCCGCAGGGGGGACGCCGTACTGGCGCAGGGCCTTCAGGTCCGGCTGGACCCAGAGGGCCTCGGTGCCTCCGCCGAAGACGACGACCCGCTCCACGCCCGCAATGGCCCGCACTGCGGGTTCGATGCGGGTGATGACCACCCGCTGCGCCAGCGCGGGCGATACGCCCGGCGGGATCTCGAGGGCGTAATCGGCCACCTCGTTGATGGCCGCGCCCATGATCTGGGCGTAGGGTTGAACGTCCGGAGGAAGGCTGGCCCGGGCGCGGTCGATGGCGCCGTAGGCGCTCTGGAGGTCCATCTGGGCGTCGCCGCCACTGCGAAAGCGGGCGTCGATTTCCAGGGTGTTCTGGCCCATCACCGAACGCAGGGAGGAGAGGTCGGGCAGGGAGAGGAGCTGGCCTTCCAGGGGCCGGGCCACGAGGTTTTCCATGTCCTCGGCGGTGGCACCCGGGTAGTGGACGGTGATGGAGATCTCGGGGTAGTTGAAGCGCGGGAGCACCTCCGTCGGGATTCGGATCAAAGCCACGACGCCGTAGGCGAGGAGGGCGCCGTAGATGAGGAACCAGAGGACGGGGCGCTCCAGCGTCTGCCGGATGACCGATTTCGCGTCCATGGCGGCCTCAGTCCGGCGGGGTGAAGGTCTTGGACACGTCGCGGTGGAACAGGAGGTAGGCGTCTTTCACGACCACCTGCTCGCCCGGCTTCACCCCCCGGAGGATCGCCCGCCACCCGCCGGCTTCCGGGCCGGGCTCGACCTTCCGGCGCTCGTCTCCGGCCTGGCCGCGAACGAGCACGTACCACCACTCGCCCTTCAGGATGAGGGCGGATTCCGGAACGGCGGGCCACGAGAGGGGTGGGACCTCCAGCTTCAGCGTGCCGGACTGGCCGCTGAACCAGGCCGGCGGGCTCACGGGCAGGCAACCCACGGCGCGGCCGCCGTCGGGCCGCATGGGGGCGATGACGCCGCCGACGCGGACCGGCACGGCCTCGCCGCCTCCAAGCGGGGCGAAGAGCCCGTGCAGGCCGGGCGTCAAGGGCAGCGCATCACGGCCGTAGAAGACGGCATGAAGCCAGAGCCGGCTGGAGTCCTCCATGCGGGCCAGGACGGTTCCGGCGGCGACGCTCTGGCCGTCGGCGGCGTAGACGCCCGTCAGCACGCCGGTCACCGGGGCGCGGATCTCGCCCGCGCCGCGAACAAACGCCCAGCGAGCCTTGGCGGCCTTCAGCGCGCTCTCGGCCTGGGCCACCGCTGCCTGGGCCTCGTTGAGCTTCCGCACATCGGTGATCACGGGGTAGGTCTCGCGAGCCGCGGCCTCGTTCTTTCTCGCCAGGTCGAAGGCGCTGCGCGCCTCCTCCAGGGCGGAACGGGCTTCGACCATCTCCTTGGCACGCTCGGGGCCGGCCAGCCGCCCCAGCACATCCCCCCGCCGGACGGCCATGCCGGGCAGCGCCTTCCATTGCACCAGCGAGCCGTCCACCAGGGCCGGCACCGAGATGGCCGCCACAGGCTCGACCACGGCATAGGCCGAAGGCGCGACGGAGAAGGGGCGCTCCTCCACGATGACGCAGCCCTGGGCCGTCTGCGGCGAGCCGGCCCACGCGGCCCGAGCGAGGAGGAGAGGGAGGAAACCGAATCGCGCGACGCTCTTTCGGGTTGCCCACATGATGTCTCCTCGGAAGGACCTCACCCGCCGCAGCGAGGATAACACCCGTCATCTTGAACCTGTGCAATGATAAACAACGGAGTGTCTGTCGTTCGGTGAGGAGATCTCTTCATGCCACGACAACTGCCTCGGACCGTCCCAGGCTTGGCCCTGATGGCCATCCTGGGCTGTGCCACCTACCACCCCTTGCCCCTGGACCGGCAGGCAGAGCGGCGGATTCTGGCGCCGCCGGACATGCGTGCCGTCACGGTGGAGGCGGCCCGGATCCGGCACCCCCTCCTGCAGCCCGTTCACCTCGACCTGGCGCGGGGCCTGACGCCTGACCAGGCCGCCGTGGTGGCGGTCCTGACCAACCCGCAACTCCGGGCGGCGAGGGACCAGCGCGGCCTGGCGCGGGCCCAAGTCATCCAGGCCGGGCTCCTGCCCAACCCCGTGGCCTCCTACAGCCAGGACATCCCCACGGGCGGCAGCGACCGGGGCAAAGTGACCGGCTACGACACCCGGCTCGGCTTCGACCTGACCTCCCTGCTGACCTACTCCCTCCGCCGCGAGGCCGCCGGGGCGCAGGCGCAGGCCGTGGACCTGGACATCGCCTGGCAGGAGTGGCAGGTGGCGCAGGCGGCGCGCATGGCCGCTTTCCATATTCTGGCCCTGCGCGAGGAATTGCCTCTGGCCCGCTCGGCGGAACGGGAGGCGGGGCGGACAGTGGCAGCCATGGCCAGCGCGGTCCGAACGGGCGCGGTGAGCGGCGTGGAGGAAGCCGCCGCCAACTCGAGCTGGCAACAGGCCCGCGACGGCCTCCTCCTGCTCGAGCAAGAGGAGGGGCGGCAAGGCCGGACCCTCAAAGCGCTCCTGGGACTACCCCCCGGGGAGCCCCTTGTCCTGCGGGCGGACGCGAGCCTCCCGGACTGGCCCAACCTGCCGTCCCAGGAAGTGCTGGTCGAAAACCTGGGCGAGCGGCGGCTCGACCTCCTCGCGCTCAAGAAGGGCTACGAGAGCCAGGACGACCGGTTACGGATCGCCATCCGCTCGCAGTTCCCGGACATCGGCATCGATCTCAGCCACGCCCGCGACACGGACAACGTCGTAACCACGGGATACGGCGTGGCCATCCAGCTCCCGCTGTTCGACCGCGGCCAGGGACGGGTGGCTTACGCGTCGGCGACGCGGCAACAGCTCTATGACGATTTCGCGGCGCGGCTCTTCGCTGCGCGAGCGGACGTGGCCCAGATCATGGCGGACCTGGCCACCGTCAGGGAGCGGCTGAAGACCGCACACGCGGCGCTGCCCTCCCTGAAGGCGGTGGCCGAGGCCTACGAGAAAGCAACGGCATCCGGTGCCGCGGACCTGGTCGTGGCGCAGGCGGCCCGCGCGGCGTACCTCTCCCAGGCCATGGCCGTGGTGCGCCTCCGGGCCGAGCAGGCCGATCTCGGGCTTGCCCTTGAAGTCGCGTCGGGATGCTACCTGCCGGGAGACGCGATGAGTCCTGCTGCGGTTTCCGAAAGGAAGGCGCCGTGAAGTGGCGGCGATCCCCGATTACCCTCCCGACCGGTGATGCTGCTCTCATCTGAACGGTAGCGTCTTCGTTCATCGCGAGGAGTCCCGCCGCAGGTGGGGAAGAGCCTGCCCCGAGGAGGCGCGCAGCGACCCAGCCTGCCGCGAGCGGGCGCACCGCGCCCGCATTGCCGTGGGGAGAGCGATCTCGCTCCCAACCAGATGCCCACCGCCCTCCCTGAGCCACGAGGCTGCGTCGCTGGGCTCCTCACAGTGACAGGCAACCCTCTACGACAGGTGGGGAATTGGCATCGAACCGGTCTGCCAACGCTGCTGGATCTGAGGGTCCTAACTGGTGCGTGTGCCGCGTTCGGACGGCGTCGGAGTGGAGCCGGTGGTAGGGCCGCTCCAGGCTGGCTGAGCTTGACGAGGAAGTCGACCGCCGCCGCCGCGCTGTCGGTAAACAGCACGCGCGTTGCGTCTCGGCCTTGTCCTTCAGGATCGCTTCGACCAGAGGTTCTACCGGCAACGTCTTCGACCAGAAGTCAGTTTTCGCGGCACTGAGGAACACCATCGGACAGAAATCGCCGAAGCAGTTTTTGGCGACGTCCTGGAAGATCTCCTGCACCGTCCCGGCGGAACCTTCCGCGTACACGATGCCGCTGCGAGCCATCGTGACCAGACCGTCCTCGCGGACACTGTTTTGGAAGTACTTCGCGATGTGCGATGCGAACGGCGTCGTCGGCTCATAGCCGTAGAGCCACGTCGGCACCGCGAGACTCGGCTCCGGGGCTGTCGCACTGTCCGCGAAGATCGAGGTCGCCAGACGGAACGCCGGAGCAAACCACCGGTACAACTCGACGGCAACGGTGGTGTCGATCCGACCGTCTTTCCCGACGAGCTTGCCGGCGTCCCTGGGCAGCGTCGCTGCACTGCGGAGCGCTTTGATCGCGTCGTCGAGGTCTTCAGGAGGGTGTGTCGAGAGCAGGGCGCCGAGGTGCGTCGCCTCCATCGCGCCGGGACCGCCGCCGCTCGCCACGAGAAACCCCGCGCGCGCGAGGTCGTACGCGACGTGTGCGATGGCGACGAAGGCGGGCGTGCCGCGCGCCATGCTGTGCCCGCCCATGATGCCCACGACTCGCTTCTGCATCCCCAGGAGGCGCTGCACGGCTGAGGATATGGAGTTGTCGTGCAGGGCCTCGAGCGTGCTCGCCCCGCTGTGACGGGACGGGTTCTTGCCGTTGGTCACGAAGTAACGCAGGATCTTGACGTCCCGGCACGCGGCGTAGCTCGCAACGTCGCCGTCGGAGAACCCGGCGAACAGGTCGTGCACCGAATAGAGCGTCTTGCGTAAGGGGTTGAAAGGCAGGCTCGTCGGGTCAGGCATGACGCTCACACACCCTTCTCGTTTCTTGGCGCCGGGTCCCGAGGACGGTCGAGAGTGAACGACGTCGCCGGAACCGACGCCCTGCCAGGTTGCACTCGGTCCGAACTGTACCGAAGGCCAAAGGTGCCCGGCGCGCATCCGGCTGATCTGTCTTTGGGGCCCGTCATATGCCCAGCGCGGCGGCGATCCGTGTGGTCGCAACCCCAATCGGTGCCACGGCCATGCCGATTGACGGTGACGATGGATGGCGGAAGGGCCGGAGTCTGCGACGGTGGCCAAGGGGCTGGCGGATGGGGCGGTCTCCGGCGCCGAAGTGCGCACATCGCGACCTCGAAAGTGGCACACCACGGGCTCGAGCGTGTTGCGTGCCGTGAGGCGGGCGGCGGCACCGCCGGGCCGGGCTTGACCGGGAGCGGAC
>CAVSFQ010000020.1:0-8679 GCA_963727205.1 uncultured Acidobacteriota bacterium
CAGCATCTGGACTGCGCCGCCGGCGCCGGTGGCCTGGATCGCGTTGCGCAGCAGGTTGTGGACGACCAGCTCGAACTGGACGCGGTTGACGTTGGCGGCGGCGTCTTCGGCCGGCTGGATCTCGATCGTGACGCCGCCGCGCTCGGCCTCCACCTTCATCTGGTTGGCCTCGTCGCGGGCCAGCACCGAGAAGTCCACGAGCTCGCGCTCGAACCCCGAGGGCCGCGCCAGCTCGAGGAGGTTCGTCACGATGCGCGATACCGGGAACGCCTGCTCTTCGAGCTTCGCCGCGAGCGGCGCGCGCGGGTCGGACGGCGGCGTCAGCTCACGCAGCAACTGGGCGTAGCTGGAGATCCCGGTGACCGGCGTGTTGACCTCGTGGGCGAGGCCGGCCGCGAGGCCGCCGAGTGAGGCGAGGCGTTCCTGTTCGGCGAGGCGCTGTTCGAGGTTGAGCTGCTCGGTGATGTCGTCGAGCGCCACGACGCGGCCGTCGAAGCCCGGCTCCACCTCGAGCGCGGAGGTGGACAGCAGCCCCGTGTGCCACTCGCCGCCGGCCGAGAAACGCACCTGGACGCCGGCGAGGTCGGTGGGCAGGAGCGAGCGCCACTCCGGCCGCACCTCGACGAGCGCGTGCAGGAACTCGCCGACGAGGAGCCGCGGCTCCCGCCGCAGCAAGGTGCCGGCGCGCTCGTTGGCGCGCAGTACCCGCCCGGAGGCGTCGCAGATCAGCAGGGCGGCCGCCGAGAACTGGAAGATGCGCTCGAGGTAGTCCTCGAGTAACCGGCGTCCTCGACCTGGCGGCGGAGGTTCGCCATCAGCAGGGTGTTCTCGAGCGCGAGGGGCCTGCGCGGCGAGCGCCCCGACGAGGCGCCGCTCGCCGTGCCCGAGAGGCATCTCCCCGCGCCTGCGCCCGCAGTACACGAGGCCGATCACCCGGCCGTCGCGCTCGACCGGAAACCGGTGCCACAGGCCGCGCTCGGCGAGTTCGGCCTCCGCGGGGGTGGGGAACGGGTCGCGCAGGTCCGCCGACGAGAGGACGGGCCAGTGCTCGGTCGCGCCGGAAGGGTACAGCCTCCCGCCCAGCGCCAGGTACGTCACGACCTTGTCCACCGCCAGCGCGTCGCGCAGCAGTTGCGCCAGGCGCTGCAGCAACGTCTCCGGGTCGCGGTGCGCCACCGCCTCCTCGGCGACGTCGTGAGCGCGCGCCGGGCGGCGAGGCGCTCGCGGTACGGCGGCGCTCGAACCCCTCGAGCAGCAGCCGCCGGGCCGGCACCGTGAGGGTGGCGAGCAGGACGCCGCCCGCCACCGCGACGAGGTTGCGCCAGTTCCCGAGGCGGAAGCCGAACTGCGTGACGGCGTAGTTGAGGAAGGCGAAGCTGACGCCGCCGAGGAGGACCGCCACGCCGGTCGCGACCACCTGCCGCGAGATGTCCTCCAGGTCCCAGAGCCGGAACTCCAGCAGCGACGAGGCGACGCCGAGCGGCACCAGCGCCAGCGGCAGCAGCGAGATCCAGGTCAGGACCTCGAGCTCGGCGCCGGCCCACTGCGGGATCAGCGAGAGCAGCAGATACGGCGCGAAGCCCGCCGCGGCGCCGAGCGCGACCCACTCGACCTGCCGCCGGCGCGTCGGGTCGCTCCGGTTGGAGACGTACGTGCGCACGGAGAGCGCCGCGGCCGCCAGCACCCCGAGGACCGCGAGCACGGCGGTGGCGCCGTCGAGCGCGTCGGCGACGAGCACGTCCCCAACCACCGGTGGCACGAGTCCGGTCGCGAGGCCGGTGCGCAGCGCGGCCACGGCGAGCGACGGGATGAACGCGGCCCACAGCCACGAGAAGCGCTTGATCCGGGCGGGAAAGCTGGCGAAGAACACCACCAGCAGCGGCGGCAACGCCAGGCGGCCGAAGTCGCGGATCAGGAGGAGGAGCTGCCAGGAGGCGCTGCTGTCGCGTGGGATCGGTACGACAACGGCTGCGAAGAGCGCCTCGGCGAGGGCGAGGAAACGCCCGGCCTGCGGCGTCGGATGGCCGAGGTAGACGACGGCGGCGACGGCCAGCGTGAACATCGCGGCGAACGCCACCAGGAGGTAGCGCACGTCGACCTGGGGGACCGGCGGGTAGTAGGCGAGGTCGCGGACCCGTCCCTCCCGCATCACCGACAACGTCGAGACCCGGCGGGCGTACAGCGAGTGCTCGAGGTCCTCGATCGTGGCCGCCGGAGCCCCGTCGAGGCCGACGATGACGTCCCCAGGCGCCAGTCCGGCGCGGGCGGCTCCGCTGCGCAAGCCGACGCTGACCACGAGGTACCCCTCGGCCTCGCGGAGGGTGCGGAAGTCGAGGCGCTGGAACTCGTCCACCCGGCGGACCGCGCCCAGCAAGCCTGCGGCGGTGGCGATGATCCCGGCGAGGAGGAGGACAGGCTACGGCCGCGGTGCTCGTGGAGCTTGAGCCAGCCCCGGCGCGGCAGCACGAACGTCGCGGAGTCGGCCGACGCGGGCGCCTGTTCGTTAAAGGCATCCATTGTTCCGGATTATATCCGAATTTCCGGACACGCCCGCGCCGACCGCGTCCGGTCTTCCGGATCTCGAGATCCAGCGGGCAGCTACGGCGGGCCGGGTCGCTCACCCTCGGACGGCGGCGCGAGCCTACGGGTGCGTGCGGACGCTCACGTCGCCCGAGGTGGTGCGCACCTCGATCGTCACCGCGGGCCCCGCGGCAGTGAACGTGAGCTGGTGGTCATGGCGCCCGCGCGTGCCGTCGACGCTGGAGCGGATGCTGCCGCTCGTCGTGGCGATCTCGCCCGCCAGCGGCGTCCCGGCGGGGATGCGCAGACGGACGTCCCCCGACGACGACCGGACGCGGACGCTCGCGGCGGGGGGAATCCGCTCCCAGCTCGCCGAGACGTCCCCCGACGACGCGCCGGCCGCGAGGTCGCCGGCGAGCCCCTCCAGGCGGATGTCGCCGGACGAGGTGTCCACCGTCGCGCGCTCGGCGCCGGTCTCGAGGGTGACGTCGCCCGATGAGGTGTCGGCCTCCAGGGCCACGAGCGCCCGCCGGGTGATGCGGACGTCCCCGGAAGAGGTTTTGGCGATCAGCTCGCGCAGGCCGCCCTCGACCGCGAGGTCCCCGGAGGTGGTGGTGACGCGGGCGGCTCCGGCGAGCAGCGCCTCGCCGGCGAGGCTGACGTCCCCGGAGGAGGTGCGGACCTCGAGCCGGCACGCGGGCGGGACGGTGAGGTCGAGCCGCGCCCGGCCGTTCAGGTACCCGAGGACGAAGATCCCGCGGTGGCGGGAGGGCAGCCGGACTTCGAGCGCCGAGGGGGAGTCCTCGAAGACGGGGGTGTGGTTGGCGATCCAACGCTGCGCCGCGCCGCGCGACGACGACCGCGCGTCAAGGTCGAGGGCGGCCGTGATCGTGGCCCCTTCGGTCACCGTGACGCGCAGGTCGATCGAGCCTACGTCGAGGCGGACGAGCTTGTCGGGGCCGGCGGCGAACGTGCGGGTTTCGTGCACCGCGAGCGGCGTCCGGACGCGGACGCAACCCGCTCCGGCGAGCAGCATGGTCAGGGTGGCGGCGAGGACGGCACGGCGCATGGGCACCTCCACTGTCTCCAACGCACGATCGGCCGGCCGGGTTCACGCCCGCGCTGGGGCCAGGAACGCATCCGGCTGCCGCGCCGCCCGCTGGGGCGCGGTGCGAGTATAGCCGCGGCGGTCGGCCGTGGGCCGGCGCTGACCGGGGTGGCCGGCGTTCGCGCGCCAGCGTTGCTCGGAAGCCCGTCGCTCGCGGGGCGCCGTCGCGCCGGCATGCCCGGACGGGTCTATACTCCGCAGGCGGAGCACCGCGGCCCGCCGCCACAAGGTGGTCCCGCAGGGGGAACGAATGGCAGCGATCGAGAGCACTCCTGATTTCGTGAACGCCGTGTACACCCGCACCCGGGCCCGTCTCGAGAAGGTGCGCGCGCGGCTGCGCCGCCCGCTGACGTTGGCCGAGAAGATCCTGTTCGGCCACCTCGACGAGCCCGATCGCGCCGAGCTCGAGCCCGGCAAGGCGTAGATCGAGCTGCGGCCCGACCGCGTCGCCATGCAGGACGCGACGGCGCAGATGGCGCTGCTGCAGTTCATGCCGCCGGGATGGACCGGCGGCGGTGCCCAGCACGGTGCACTGCGATCACCTCATCCTCGCGCGCTCGGCGCCGCCGAGGACATGCCCGCGCCGTCGAGAGAACAAGGAGGTCTACGCCTTCCTCGAGTCGGTGTCGGCGCGGTACGGCATCGGCTTCTGGAAGCCGGGCTCCGGCATCATCCACCAGGTGGTGCTGGAGAACTACGCCTTCCCCGGCGGCATGATGATCGGCACCGACTCGCACACGCCGAACGGCGGCGGCCTCGGCATGCTCGCCTCGGCGTCGGCGGCGCCGACGCGGTGGACGTCATGGCGGGCTTGCCGTGGGACGTGCTGCAGCCCAAGCTCATCGGCGTCGGCTCACCGGCAAGCTCTCGGGCTGGACCTCGCCCAAGGACGTCATCCTCAAGCTCGCCGGCATCCTCACGGTGAAGGGCGGCACCAACAGGTCGTCGAGTACTTCGGCCCGGGCTGCGCCTCGATCTGCTGCACCGGCAAGGGGACGATCACCAACATGGGCGCCGAGCTGGGCGCCACCACCTCGGTGTTCCCGTTCGACGCACGCATGGCGACCTACCTGCGCGCGACGCGGCGGGCGGCGATGGCCGACCTGCCGGCGCCAACCGCGACCTCCTGACCGCCGACCCCGAGGTGGCGGCGAACCCCGAGAAGTTCTACGACGGGTCGTGAGATCGACCTGTCCACGCTCGAGCCGCACGTCGTCGGCCCGCACACGCCCGACCTGGCGCGGCCGATCTCGGCGCTGCCGGCGGCGGCAAGGAGAACGGCTACCCGGCGAGATCACGGTGGCGCTGATCGGCTCCTGCACCAACTCCTCGTACGAGGACATCAGCCGCGCCGCCGCCGTGGCCGCAGGCGCTCGCCACGGCACCAAGGCGCGCGTGCCGTTCCTGATCACGCCGGGCTCGGAGCAGATCCACGACACCATCCAGCGCGACGGCCAGCTGGCGGTGCTCGAGGAGATCGGCGCCACCGTGCTCGCCAACGCCTGCGGCCCGTGCATCGGCCAGTGGCAGCGCGACGACATCCAGAAGGGGACGCGAACGCATCGTCACCTCGTTCAACCGCAACTTCCCGGCGCGCAACGACGCCAACCCCGCGACGCTGGCGTTCATCGCCAGCCCGAGATCGTCACCGCGCTATTCGGTGGCCGGCACGCCTCGATTTCAACCCGGTCGCCGACAAGATCCCGGTCGACGGGCGCACGTTCCGCCTGACGCCGCCGCCCGAGGCGCCCGAGCTGCCGGCAAAGGGGTTCGTGTTCAAGGCCGAGGGGTACGTCGCGCCGGCCGAGCAGCCCGAGCGCGTGACGGTGAACGTGCGCGAAGTCCGAGCGGCTGCAGCTCCTGCAGCCGTTCCCGGCGTGGGACGGCAAGGACTACAGCGCCTGGCCGTCCTCCTCAAGGCCAAGGGCAAGTGCACCACCGATCACATCTCGCCCGCCGGCCCGTGGCTGAAGTACCGCGGCCACCTCGACAAGATCAGCGACAACATGTTCACCGGCGCGATCAACGCGTTCAGCGGCGAGGCCGGGAAGGGGAAGCACCCGTCACCGGCGAGGTCGATGCCGTTCCCGAAGATCGCCCGCGACTACAAGGCCGAGGGGTGCGCTGGGTGGCGATCGGCGACGAGAACTACGGCGAGGGCAGCCCGCGAGCACGCCGCCATGGAGCCGCGCTTCCTCGGCGGCGTCGCGGTGATCGCCCGCAGCTTCGCCCGCATCCACGAAACCAATCTGAAGAAGCAGGGCATGCTGCCGCTGACCTTCGAGAATCCGGCCGACTACGACAAGATCCAGGAGGGCGACCGCGTCAGCATCGTCGGCCTGGAGGGCCTCGCTCCCGGGCAAGCCGGTGAAGGTCGTCGTGCATCACGCCGACGGCAGCGACGGACGAGTTCGCTGCCGGCACAGCTTCAACGCCGAGCAGATCGCGTGGTTCAAGGCCGGCAGCGCGCTCAACGTGCTTCGGGCCAAGAAGTAGGGGGCGCCGCCGATAGCGGACCATCCGCGGCGTTGCGCTCGCCCCCGCTCGCGTCCTCATGTAGCCTCCGGCTACACTCCGGCGCGGCGGGGTTCGCGCGCCTTGCGGCTGGCCCACTCGCGGCGGCGCCAGCTGCACGCCGCCAAGCTCGAAGGTCCTGCCTACCGTTGAGAGTCATCTTCGAGGGAGGGGTTCGAGGCTACGCGGCCTGGCCGGCGCGGCTGCATGCCCAGCTCGAAGCGCGCGTTTCGCCTTCGAGGGAGCGGGATCGAGGCCACGCGGCCTGCGGCCGGCGCGGCCGGCTCGGATCACCGACCACGTTGCCGATGTGGGGCGCGACCGCCGGGCGCGCTGTCGTGGCTTCTGTAGCGGCGTTTGCTCGCAAACGCCGGTCTTCTGTGGCGCTGCTGCCGGCTGTCGCCCCCCGGCCTGCCGTCGTGGTCTCGTGGTCTCCAGCGTCCGCTGCGTTGCTACTCGCGCGGGAGGAGGCGACGCGCGCGCGCGCCGACCGTGATCGTGCGGACGGCTTGCGAGGTCGTGGTGCCGTTGCCGACCCGGAGCGTGACGGCGTACGCGCCGCGCCGCGCGTAGGCGTGGCTCGGGTTGCGGTCGGTCGAGGAGGCGCCGTCGCCGAACGTCCACTGCCACGAGCGCGGCACGCCGGCCGAGGTGTCGGTGAACTGGACGGCGCGGCCCGCGTAGGGCGCCGCGGACGAAACTGCGAACGAAGCCGTCAGGACCGACGGCGTCGGCGTCACCGGCGCGGTCGGCGTCGGCGTCGGTTGCGGCGCCGTGGGGGTCGGCGTTGGTGCGGTGCTGGCGAAGCCGGTGTCCGGCAGGCTGTAGGTGCTCGTGGACCCGCTCGAGGCGATCGCCCGCACCCAGTACCAGTAGAACTGCCCCGGACCCGCCGTGAGGTCGTCGAACGAGGTCGCGGAGGTGAATGCGATCTCATTGGCCGGGGGGCTGTTGAAGGTGTTGCGGTAGACCCAGTACCCGGCCGCGCCGAGGGACGAGTTCCAGGTGACGCGCACGCGGTCGGGGAACGTGCCGTCGCTGGCGGACACGCCGGCTGGGACCGGCGGGCCCGGAGGGGTCGTGGGCGTCCTGGTGGGCGTCGGCGTGGGCGTCGGGCCAATCGTCGGTGTCCAGGTTGGCGTGGGCGTCGGACCCGGGGTCGGCGTCCAGGTCGGTGTCGGCGTCGGGCCGGAGGTTGGCGTCCGCGTCGGCGTGCGCGTGGGGGTCGGCGTCGCCGTCGGCCCGGCGGCGGGGTAGAGGTACTGCGCGCAGGTGATGTCGAGGCTGTCAGGGCCCTGGCAGCAACTCGGGTACATGAGCGAGTTGGAGTCGGCAGTGTGGTCGAAGCCGAGCCCGTGCCCCATCTCGTGAGCGAGCATCGTGGTGTAGTTTGAGGGGCCGATGCAGCCGGCGCCGTTGTTGACCACGACGTACCAGTGGTTGATCGACCACCAGGTCGTTCCGTCGAACGTGTGTTGCCCGACGGCCCCGTAGCCGCCCTGCGCGAGGGTTCCCGAGCACCTAGTCATGTCGGGGATATCGTCGCAGGGATCGTTGAACACCACCTCGTCAGTCGAAGGCGAGTCGAAACTGGACGTGCAGGTCAGACTGGGAGGCGTGGTGCCGGCGTACGCCGGCAACAGGCTCGACCCCATCCCCCCCCACACGGCGAGTGCGTCCTGGACCTCGCCATAGCCACCGTCGCTGACCGAAGTGTCCGCTTGGTTCGAGGCGTACATTGGGTCGGGGTTGCCAAACTGCCAGCGGCCGTTGCCGAGAAAGGCGCATCCGGGCGGGGCGGCGAGGGCCACGGCGTGGAACGGAAGTTGCTGGGAGCGCGCGCGGACGGCGTTGCCGTCCCACTGCGCTTTGCCCTCGACCACCGCGCGGAGATGGGGCAGGAGCGCCGCTGCAACGAAGGTCTCCACCGGTTCGGGAAGGATGCCGTCGGGACGCGGGAACGCCTCGATCCTGCCGCCATCCGCAAGGGGTTCGAGCAGGGTGGACCCGTCTCGCCCCACTACCTGCCGGAGGATCCCGTACGAGGCCATTTGCGGCAGCCAGACGCCATTGCCCTTGTTGCTGAGCGGCAGCAGATAGGTCGCTCCGGTCTCGAACTGCGGCGAGCCCGGGAAGACCCACTTCTCGCCCCCGGATTCGCCCCCGAGAACCTCGACGGAGAAGCGTGAGGACACATTGAGCGGGCCGCTCAGCGCTTCGACGACCCGGAACGTGGTGCGCGTGTAGAGAACCGCGCCGTGGCGCACGACGTGCGGGGCCCCGGCCAGCGCCAGCACGACCGCATCGGCCGTCCGCGCGAGTTCGCCGAAATTCTCGGGCGGGACGATCGAGGTGGCGGAAGCCGTCGCCGCCGCGAGCAGCGCAGCGGCCAGGACGGTGAGGTGCCTTGGGCAAAGCAAAGCCATCGGGTCGGGTCTCCTCGGATCATTCTATTCCCTGGCCCGGCCTGGGTTGGACGCCCGTCACACCTTTCACGCCGCCGGGCCGGCCGGCGGTTGCTCGTCCGGTTGCGGCCG
>CAVSFQ010000021.1:0-12500 GCA_963727205.1 uncultured Acidobacteriota bacterium
GATCCGCCTCAAAGACGGCGAGACGTCGCTGCTCGCGGGGCTGCTCAAGGAGACCAACGCCACCAGCAACTCGGGCTTGCCGTGGCTCTCCGACATCCCGATCCTCGGGCGGCTCTTCACCAACACCTCCAGGCAGACCGCCCAGACCGACCTCATCCTCACACTGACGCCGCACATCATCCGCTACCCAGACATCACGGAAGAGGACCTCGCGCCGCTGTGGGTCGGGACCGAGAACCGGGTCACGATCTTCGGGAACTCGCCGCGGGTGCAGTCGGCGGTGGCGGGGAACCCGCTCGGGGGGGCGTCCCGCCGCGTGCTGCCGGGGTTCGGACCCGGCAACGGCATCGGGGAGGAGGCGCCGCAGCCGACGGAACCCGAGACGCCCGCTCCACAGGAACAGGTGTCGCCGGCGACGCCGGCCGCGCCGACCGGTGTCGTGCCGGCACCGGCGGCAAGACCACGGCTGAACCTGCCGGGGACGGTACTCAACCCGATCTCAGGCGGGGGAAGCGCGCAGAACACGGCAACCGATACAGCGGCCTCCGGTCAGAGCACCGACCAAGGCATGGCGGCGTCGACTCAGGCCGTGCAGGCATCGGCGCAGAGCGTGACGGGCACGGCGCTGGCGACGGACGCCAGCGGCCTGCCCGCGCTCACCTTCTACCCGGCGAGGCTCCCGGTCGTCGTCGGGAGCGAGGGCGTGATGCAGGTCGTGCTCGACCCCGGCGTCTCCGGGTTGACCGGCCCGCTGCACATCGCCTACGACCCGGCGCGGATCGAAGTCACACGGATCGAGGGCGGCGTGCTGCCGGGCGACGGCGGCGAGGTCCAGGCGAACGTCTCGCACACCCCCAACCTGGGCTGGATCACCGTGACTTGGAACGGGCGCGTGACGGGGAGCGGTACGCTGCTGAACATCGTGGTGCGGCCGCACGATGCGGGGGAGCTGCCGATGATCTTCGCCGGGCCGGTCGGGGCGGTCGTCGCCCGCAACGGCACGGTGGTGGCGGTGCCGCCGCCGGCAGGCGGGGGCGGGCAGTGAGAAGAGCCAGCCGCGGCTTCACCGTCGCCGAGCTCGTGATGGTCACGGCGCTGGTGGCGATCCTGGCCGCGGTGGCGGTGCCGACGGCGCGCTTCACCATGAAGCGCGAACGCGAGTCGGAGCTGCGTCTCGACCTGCGCCTGATGCGCAATGCGATCGACAACTACAAACAGCTGGCGGACCAGGGCATGATCAAGGTCGAGGTCGGCACCGAGGGGTACCCGAAGACGCTCGACGACCTGGCGCAGGGGGTGAGCATCGTCGGGCAGCTGACGAAGCGCAAGTTCCTGCGGCGCATCCCCATGGATCCGATGACCGGCAAGGCCGAGTGGGGGTTGCGCTCCTACCAGGACGAGATGACCTCGGATTCGTGGGGAGGGCAAGACGTGTACGACGTCTATTCGCTCTCCGGCGGCACCGCCCTCGACGGCACAAAGTACAAGGACTGGTAGCGATGAGACAGGGCACAGGCGATACGACATCGGGCGCCGGGCGCCGGGCACCGGGCACCGCGCGCCGGGATTCACTTCCGGTGCGCGGGGGGGGCACGGGGGGTCGAGAGCGTCCGGGTGGGGGGTGGAGCGGACGCGGGACCCCCCGCCAGAACAGTCCCGGACCCCGGGTTGTGAGAGGCTTTACGCTCATCGAGCTGATCGTGGTGGTCGCGATCATCGGCATCCTCGCCGCGATTGCCGTGCCCGCCATGCGGACGGCGCCGGAGCGGGCGCGCGAGTCCGCGCTCAAGGAGGACCTGTTCACGATGCGCTCCTGCCTTGACCAGTTCCACGCCGACCGCGGCCGGTACCCGACCTCGCTCGACGAGATCGTGAGCCTGGGCTACCTCCGGAGCGTGCCGGTGGACCCCCTCACGAAGTCGAAGGACACGTGGGTCCTCGTGTACGAAGAGGTGGCGCCGGAGGATCAGGACGAGAGCCAGCAGCAGAGCAGCCCGGGGATCATCGACATCCACTCCGGTTCCCCGGAGACCGCCCTCGATGGGACGAAGTACGCCGACTGGTAACAAAGCCGTGGGTCGTGGACCGTGGACCGTGGACCGTGAACGGGGCCGGCGGCCGCCGGCGGCGCGTGGATCCTGGGCACATGGCACTTCGGACCGCCGAGGACGGACCACGGACCACGCCTCTATGGCGGAGGCAGGGTTCACGTTGGCGGCCATGATGGTGATCATGGCGATCATGGCGATCTTCCTCACCGTTGCGGTGGAAACGGCGAGCTTCCAGCAGAAGCGGGAGAAGGAGGAGGAGCTGATCTTCCGCGGCAACCAGGTGGTCGAGGCGATCAGGTTGTTCCGGGCGCGCTTCGGCCGTTTTCCCATTGCGCTTGCCGAGCTCGCCAAGGCGAACCCGCGGGTGCTGCGCAAGATCTGGAACGACCCGATGACCGGGCGCCCTGACTGGGTCCCGGTGTACCTGGGGGAGGAAGGCACGACGCTGCAGCCGCTGCCCGGCGGCCTGACGCCGACGCCGCAACCGACGCCGCAGCCGACGCCCGGTCCAGGGACACCCGGGAGCCAGGGACCGCGCGGCGGCCCGATCATCGGAGTCAGGTCGAGCGTGTGTGACGAGGCGGTGAAGATCTACAACGGCCACACCCGGTACTGCGAGTGGAAGTTCTTTTACGACCCCTCCAAGCTCAACCCGGGCATCCGGCCTGCGTCGGCGGCGCCGCCGAGTCCGTGAGCCCGCGGCGGTCGCGGGGGGCGATTGGCGCCCGCCGGGGCTGGTACACTTGCCCGCCCATGGAGAGCCCACCGACGATCTTCGTCCACGTGCTGCCGGGCTCGGCGACCGCGGCGGTCGGAGCCTGGGTCCGGAGCGGCTCCGCGCACGAGGACGCCGGCGCGGCCGGGATCACCCACCTGCTCGAACACCTCCTGCTGCGACGCTCGGGCGAGCGCACGCCCGAGGAGATCTCCGAGCTGATCGACTCCCTCGGCGGCGCCGTGGACGCATTCACGACCCGCGAGGCGTGCGCGGTGACGGCGCACGTCCCCGCCGAGCGCTTCGACGAGGCGCTCGACCTCGTGCTGGACGCAGTGTTCCGCCCCCGCGTGCTCGCCGCGGAGGTCGAGCTCGAGCGCCGCGTCGTCGCCGCGGAGTTCGACCTCATCCAGGACTCGCCCGTCGAGGTCGTGGCGGAGAAGGCGCTCGCCGCCTGCTGGGGCGACCATCCCCTGGCGCGGCCGGTCCTCGGCCGGCGGGAGGTGGTGGAGCGTCTCGGGGTACGCGACCTCGATCTCTTCCACCGCGCGCGCTTCTCAGCGGCCAACCTGCTGCTCGTCGCGGCCGGTCCGGTGGACGAGGGCCTCATCCGGGAGCGGGTGGCTCGCCTGCCCGGCCGCGGCGCGCCGCCGCCGCCGCTCGCGGCGCCGGTGTGGCGGCCTGGGGTGACGGCCGAGGCGCGTGACGGACTGGAGCAGCTCTACGCCAACCTCGTGCTCCCCGCGCTGCCGTCCGGGGACCCCGAGGGATTCACCCTGGGCGTGCTGAACCAGCTCCTCGGCGGCGGCGCCTCGAGCCGCCTGTTCCGCGAGCTGCGGGACCGGCTGGGCCTCGTCTACGACGTGGGGAGCTCGATGTTCGCGGCTGCGGTCGCGGGGGTGCTCGAGGTGACGTTCTCGGCGCCGGTTCGCCACGCCGACGCGTGCTGGGACGCGGTGTTCCGGGTGCTCGGCGACGTCGCCGCCGGCCGCGTCACCGACGATGAGGTGGACCTGGCCCGGCAGGCGCTGGCGTCCGGGGTGGTGCTCGGCGCCGAGGGGACCGAAGCGCTCATGGAGGCGCACGCCGCCGAGCTGCTCGGCCGCTCGCGCCCGTTCGACGCCGGTCGGGTCCGCCGCGAGCTCGACGACGTGACGCCGGAACGCGTGCGCGCGCTCGCCGCCCGGGTGGTCCGCCTGGATGCGATCTCCGGGGCGGTGTGCGGCCCGGAGGCGGGGCTGCGCTTGCCGGCAGCGCTGGACCGGAGGGTCGTGTGAGCGCGCCCGTCGTGGTCGCCGTCCGGCGGCTGGCGCACGGCGACGGGCTGCCGCTGCCGCGCTTCGCCACCGCCGGGGCGGCGGGGGCCGACGTGGCGGCGGCGGTCGAGCCTGAGGTCGTGCTGGCCCCGATGGAGCGCCGGGCGGTCCCGACGGGGCTCGTCCTCGCGGTCCCTCCGGGCTACGAGGTGCAGGTGCGGCCGCGCTCCGGCCTGGCGCTGCGCCAGGGCTTGACGGTGGCGAACGCGCCCGGGACGGTCGACAGCGACTACCGCGGCGAGCTCATGGTGATCCTGGTCAACCTCGGTGACCGGCCGTGCGTGGTGCGGCGCGGCGAGCGGATCGCGCAGCTCGTGGTGGCCCCGGTCGTCCAAGCCGCCTTCGAGGAACGCACCGACCTGCCGCCGTCGGCGCGCGGGGCCGGCGGGTTCGGCTCGACGGGGGCGTGACGTGCGCGTCTCGGTCCTGGCCTCGGGTTCGAGCGGGAACGCGGCCGTGGTCGAGGCCGGCGGCACATGTCTGCTGGTCGACTGCGGCATCTCCTGCCGCCAGCTGGTGACGCGGATGGAAGCGCTCGGCATCGACCCTGGAAGGATCGAAGCGGTGCTGCTCACCCACGAGCACGACGACCACGTGAAGGGGCTCGAGGTCTTCCTGCGCCGCCACCCGGTGCCGGTGCTGGCGACGCCCGGCACCGTGAAGGGGATGGCGGCGCCGCCGCCGGGCGCCGGGGCGCTGGCCTCGGGGCGCGAGGTGCGGCTCGGGACGATCACGGTGCTGCCGGTGCCGACCAGCCACGACGCCCGCGAGCCGGTCGGCTTCGTGCTGGAGAGCGCCGGGCACCGGGTCGGCTTCGTCACCGATACCGGCGTCGTGACGCAGCTGCTGGCGGAGCGCCTGGCCGGTTGCCACGCGCTGCTGCTCGAGTGCAACCACGACCGCGACATGTTGCGCGTGGGGCCCTACCCCTGGCCGCTCAAGCAGCGCATCGCCTCGCGCACCGGCCACCTCTCCAACGAGCAGTCGTGCGGCGCGCTCGAGCGGCTCGTCCACTCCGGGCTCGAGGTCGTCGTCGGCATGCACCTTTCGCAGACCAACAACAACCCCGGCCTGGTCGCGCGCGAGCTGGCCGCCGTGCTCGCCGGGTCTGGGGTGCGCCTCGCGGTTGCCTCGCAGCACAGCGCGCTCGTGGTCGAACGGGAAGCGGGCCGGGACGCCGGCACGCCGCCGGGCTGAACCCGGACGGCCGGCAGGCGCCGCGGCGCGCCCGGTTCCTTGGCCGGGCGGCCGGTTCGCGGTACGCTTCGCCAGGCGGGGCCCGCGGGGCGGGGCAGGAGGTGCGGGATGCAGGTCGAGGTTCGCGTCAAGCTCAAGGAGCAGGTGCTTGACCCGCAGGGCGAGGCGATCCGGCGCGTGCTGGCGGGCCTGGGGTACGCGGAGGTCGGGCAGGTCAGGGTGGGCAAGCTGATGCTCCTCGAGGTCGGGGGCGACGACCCCGGCGCGGTCCGCGCCCGGGTCGAGGCGGCGTGCCGCGAGGTGCTCGCCAACCCGGTGATCGAGGAGTTCGAGGTCCGGGTGCCATGACGAGGCCGGGGTCCGGGGTCGGGTTCCGGGTTCCGGGAACGGCAACCGCGCGGGTGGCACGGTGGCAGGCGGGCGCAAGCGGGTGGCGGTCGTCATCTTCCCGGGTTCCAACTGCGACCGGGATGCCCTCGCAGCCGTCGAGGCGGCCGGCGGCGAAGCAGTGCCGGTGTGGCATCAGAGCGCCGACCTTGCCGGTTGCGGCGCGGTGATCCTCCCGGGCGGATTTTCCTACGGGGACTACTTGCGGGCCGGCGCGATGGCGGCGCACTCGCCGGTGATGGCCGCGGTGCGCCGGCATGCGGCCGGCGGCGGCGCGGTCCTCGGGATCTGCAACGGCTTCCAGATGCTGCTCGAGATCGGGCTGCTCCCGGGCGCGATGCTGATGAACCGGACGCTGCGGTTCATCTGCCGCGACGTCCATTTGCGCGTCGAGCGCGACGACCTGCCGTTGCTCAAGCATTTGCGGCGCGGCCACGTCCTCCGCCTCCCGATCGCGCACAAGGAAGGGAACTGGTTTGCCGCGCCGGACGTTGTCCGCCAGGTGGAGGCGGCGGGCGCGGTGGCGCTGCGCTACTGCAGCGAGCGGGGTGAGATCGGCGGCGCGGCCAACCCCAACGGCGCCGATCAACGCGGTCGCGGGCCTCGTCAACCGCGAGGGGAACGTCCTCGGCATGATGCCGCACCCGGAGCGGCGCGTCAGCGCCCTGCTCGGCGGCTCAGACGGCGCGGCGCTCATCCGCGCGCTCGTGGAGGCGGCATGATCTGGAACGCCCCCGCGACGGCGGAGCTGGCCCGCGAGCACGGCTTGTCGGAGCAGGAGTACCAGCGCATCCTCGCCGACCTCGGCCGCAACCCCAACCTCACGGAGCTCGGGATCTTCGCGGCGCTTTGGTCGGAGCACTGCTCCTACAAGTCCTCCCGGGCGTATTTCGGCAGGTTTCCGACCGGCGGCCCCCGGGTCATCCAGGGCCCCGGCGAGAACGCGGGCGTGGTCGACCTCGGCCGCGGCTGGGTGTGCGTCTTCAAGATGGAGTCCCACAACCACCCCTCGTTCATCGAACCGTACCAGGGGGCGGCGACGGGCGTGGGGGGCATCCTGCGCGACGTCTTCACGATGGGGGCCCGGCCGGTGATGCTCCTCGACTCGCTGCGCTTCGGCGCGCTCGAGGCGCCGCGCATGAGGCACCTGGTCGACGGCGTCGTGCGCGGGATCGGCGACTACGGCAACTGCGTCGGCGTGCCCACGGTGGGCGGTGAGGTGGACTTCCACCCGAGCTACAACGGCAACATCCTGGTCAACGCCATGTGCGTCGGCGTCGCGCGCGCCGACCGGATCTTCTACGGGCGCGCGTCGGGGCCCGGCAACCGCGTCGTCTACCTCGGCTCCAAGACCGGCCGCGACGGCATTCACGGCGCCACGATGGCGTCCGACGTCTTCGACGAGACCGCGAGCGCCAAACGCCCCACCGTGCAGGTCGGCGACCCCTTCACCGAGAAGCTGCTGATCGAGTGCTGCCTGGAGCTGATGGACAGCGGCGTGGTGGTCGGCATTCAGGACATGGGCGCGGCGGGACTGACCTCCTCGGCGTTCGAGATGGCGGCGCGCGCCGGCTGCGGCCTCACCCTCGACCTCTCGCAGGTGCCGGCGCGCGAGCGGGGGATGACCCCGTACGAGCTGATGCTGTCGGAGTCGCAGGAGCGCATGCTGCTCGTCGCGACGCCCGCCAACGTCGCTCCGGTGCTCGAAGTATGCCGGCGGTGGGGACTCGACGCGGTCGAGATCGGGGCGGTCATCCCGGAGCCGGAGGTGGTGGCGACCTTCGCCGGGCAGCCGGCGTTCCGCCTGCCGGTGGCGCCGCTCGTGGACGACGCCCCCCGCTACGAGCGGCCGTGGACGCCGCCGGTTCCCGCCGCCGCGGTCACCCTGCCCCCCTTGCACGACCGCGACTGGGCCGCCGACCTGCGGGCGCTGCTCGGAAGCCCGGTGTTTGCGACTTCGAGGCCGATCTGGGAGCAGTACGACCACTCGGTGGGGGCGAGCACGGTGGTGGGCCCCGGCGCCGACGCGGCGCTGCAGCTCGTCCCGGGCACGAGTATCGGCCTCGCCGCCACGACCGACTGCAACGCCCTGGCGTGCTCCCTCGACCCGTTCAACGGCGCGGCGCAGGCGGTGGCGGAGGCGGTGCGCAACCTCGCGTGCGTCGGCGCTGAGCCGGTGGGCGTCACCGACTGTCTCAACTTCGGCTCGCCGGAGAACCCCGCCGTGATGGGCCAGTTCGTCGCGGCCGTGGACGGCCTCGCCGAGGCGTGCCGGGCGTTCGAGGTGCCGGTCGTGTCGGGCAACGTCTCGTTCTACAACGAGACCTCGGGCAACGGCATCCTGCCGACGCCGACGGTCGGGATGGTCGGGGTGGTCCCCGAGGTCCGCCACCGGCCGCGCGCGCGCTGGCTGGTCGGCGACACCGTGTACCTGCTCGGGCCGGTCGAGGGCGAGGTGGGCGGCAGCCGTTTCCTGCAGATCGCGCTCGGCCTCGAGGCGGGGCCGGTGCCGCCGGTCGAATATGCGGCCGAGCGGCGCGCCGGGGCCGCCGTCCGCGACCTGGTGCGGCTCGGCCTCGCCGCCGCCAAGGACCTCTCCGACGGCGGGCTCGCGGTCGCCGCCGTGGAGATGAGCGGCGGCGCGGTCGGGTGCAAGTTGACGCTGCCGCCCGGGGTCTCGCCGGTGCGCGCGCTGTTCGGCGAGTGGCGCGGCGCCTTCCTGCTGGCGGCGCCGGCGGCGTTCGAGCCGGCGCTGGAGCGGGCCTGCGAAGGGCTTCCTTTGGCCAGGCTCGGCGTCGCCGGCGGCGTGAAGATGACGGTGACGCTCGGCGGCAGGAACCTCATCGAGGAGCCGATCGCGGCGCTTTCGGCGTTGCGGGAGGGAAGCCTGGCATGGCTTTCGGGGGCATGAGCGCGATGGGCGACAAGTTCCACGACGAGTGCGGCGTGTGCGCGGTGCTCGGGCATCCGGACGCGTCCAACCTCGTCTACCTCGGCCTGTACGCCTTGCAGCACCGCGGCCAGGAGTCGGCCGGCATCGCCGCTTTCGACGGGCGCGAGCTGCGCTACAAGAAGGCGATGGGGTACGTGGCGGACATCTTCGACCGCTCCGTGCTGGGCGAGCTGCCGGGTCCGGTCGCCCTCGGACACGTACGCTACGCCACCGCCGGCAACTCCACCCTGGCCAACGCGCAGCCCGTGGTGGCGAAGACCCACCGCGGGCAGGTGGCCCTCGCGCACAACGGCAACCTCGTCAACGCCCTGCGGCTGCGGCGGGAACTCGAGCGGCAGGGGGCGATCTTCCAGTCCACCTCGGACTCGGAGGTGTTCCTGCACCTGCTCGCGCGCTCGCGGGCCGCGACGCTCGAGAGCGCGCTGCTGGAGGCCCTGGACGCCGCCATCGGCGCCTGGTCGCTCGCCGTGCTGGTGGACGGCCGGGTGTTCGCGGCGCGGGACCCGCACGGCTTCCGGCCTCTGGTGCTTGGCCGCCTCGGTGAGGCGTGGGTCGTGGCGTCGGAGACCTGCGCCTTCGACCTGATCGAAGCGCGCATGGTGCGCGAGGTCGGCCCGGGCGAGGTGGTGGAGCTGTCGGGGGAGGAACCGCGCGTGTTGCGGCCGCCAAGTCCGGCGCCGTTCGCTCACTGCGTGTTCGAGCACGTCTACTTCGCGCGCCCGGACTCGACGGTGTTCGGCGAGGACGTCGGGCCGGTGCGCGAGCGGCTGGGCGAGCGCCTGGCGAAGGAGCACCCGGCCGTGGCGGACATCGTCGTCGCGGTCCCCGACTCCGGCGTCCCGGCGGGACTCGGCTACTCGCGCGCGTCCGGGTTGCCGTTCGTGCTCGGCCTGGTTCGCAACCACTACGTCGGGCGCACGTTCATCGAGCCGCGCCAGGCGATCCGCCACTTCGGCGTCAAGGTCAAGCTGAACCCGGTGCGCTCCGCGGTCGCGGGCAAACGGGTGGTCCTGGTCGACGACTCGATCGTGCGCGGGACGACCTCGCGCAAGATCGTGATGATGCTCAAGGCCGCCGGCGCCAAGGAGGTCCACCTGCGCATCTCCTCGCCCCCGACCACCGGGCCGTGCTTCTACGGCATCGACACCCCCGAGCGCCGCGAGCTGATCGCCGCGAGGCTGAGCGTCGAGGAGATCCGGGCGTTCGTGGGCGCCGACTCCCTCGGATACCTTTCGGAGGCGGGGATGCTCTCGTGTCTCGAAACGCCGGCACCGAATTTTTGCACCGCCTGCTTCTCCGGCAACTACCGCGTGCTGGACGAGGAGGACCGCGCCGGCGTCGTCGCCAAGGAAGAACGGTGATGAAGGCAGCTGAACCGACCGGACGGGCCCCGCTCACCTACGAGGGCGCCGGGGTCTCGATCGCCGCGCAGGACCGGGCGCTCGCCGAAGTGAAGCGGCTGGCGAAATCCACCTTCACCCGCGGGGTCCTCTCGGAGATCGGCGGTTTCGGCGGGCTCTTCACCCTGGAGCCGGACGACCCCGCAGGCGTGGTGCTCGTGGCCTCGGCCGACGGGGTCGGCACCAAGCTCAAGGTCGCGCAGATGGCCGGGGCGCACGGCACCGTCGGCGAGGACCTGGTCAACCACTGCGTCAACGACATCCTGGTGCAGGGGGCGCGCCCGCTTTTCTTCCTCGACTATTTCGCCTCCGGCCACCTGGACCCCGGCGTCGCGGTCGAGGTGATCGAGGGGCTGGCCCGCGGCTGCCGCGCCAACGGCTGCGCCCTGCTCGGCGGCGAGACGGCGGAGATGCCCGGGTTCTACCAGCCCGGGGAGTACGACGTCGCCGGCTTCATCGTCGGCTCGTGCCGGCGCGACCGGCTGCTGCGCCGAGAGAACGCCGCCGCCGGCGACCTCCTCGTGGCCCTCCCTTCGAGCGGCCTGCACACCAACGGCTACTCGCTCGCGCGCAAGGTGCTCCTCGAGGTCCTGGGGCTCGGCGTCGGCGGCGAGGTGCCGGGGCTCGGGAGGACCGTTGCCGATGCGCTCCTGGCCGTGCACCGCTCGTACCTGACCGCTGTGGCGCCGCTCCTTGACGAGGGGCTCGTCACCAGCGCCGCGCACATCACCGGGGGCGGCATCCCCGACAACCTGCCGCGGGCGTTGCCGGAAGGCGTGGGCGCCGAGATCCGCCTCGACTCGTGGGACGAGCCGGCGCTCTTCGGGGTGATCCGCGATGCGGGCCGGGTGCCCGAGGACGACATGCGCCGGACGTTCAACCTCGGCGTCGGCATGGTCCTCGTCGTCGCGCCGGACCGCCTCGGCGCGGTACTGGAGCGGCTCGTCCCCCACGGCCCGGGCTGGGTCGTCGGCCGCTGCGTCGCAGGCGGCGGCGTGCGCTTCGTCGGAGAACGCCGTGCCTGAGAGTCGCGTGGTCCGTTTTCCGTGGTCAGTGGTCCGAATTGGACTGGGCGCACCGTACGCGACGACGTGGGGTGAGGGAATGACGGACCACGAACCACGGACCACGGACCCCCGGGAGGGTGGGTGGCGGGCTTGACACGGATCGCGGTGCTGCTGTCGGGGCGGGGTTCGAATTTCGTCGCACTCGCCGAGGCATGCGCCCGCGGCGAGGTCCCGGCCGAAATCGTGCTCGTCGTCTCCAACCGGCCCGGCGCGCCCGGCCTGGACCGCGCCCGCGAGCGTGGGATCCCGATCGCGGCCATCCCCGGCAAGAGCCTGGCGAGGGAGGAGCACGAGCGTCTCCTGGCCGCGGCGATCGAGGCGGCGCGGGCACAGTGGGTCTGCCTCGCCGGGTACATGCGTCTGCTCTCGCCGACGTTCGTCGCGCGCTTCCCGCAGCGCATCGTCAACATCCACCCGGCGCTGCTGCCGAGCTTTCCGGGCCTCGACGCCCAGCGTCAGGCGTGGGCGTACGGCGTCAAGGTCTCGGGGTGCACGGTGCACCTGGTGGACTCCGGGTGCGACTCCGGGCCGGTCGTGCTCCAGCGCGCGGTCGCGGTCCTCGACGACGACACGCCTGATACGCTCGCGGCCCGGATCCTCGAGCAGGAGCACATCGCCTACCCGGCCGCCCTGCGCATGCTGCTCACCCGTGCGTGGCGCCTTGAAGGACGCCGGGTGATCTTCGACTAGAGTCTGGAGTCGCGGCCGGTCCCGAAAGCCCGGTCTCCGGACCCCTGGTCTCTCAGCAGGCTCTCGAGCTCCTCAGGGTGGTTCGCCCGGATCTGGGCCTCCTCGAGCGTGATCGTGCCGGCCCGCACGAGGCGCGCGAGCGATTCCTCGAGCGCGATCATCCCCGCGCGCCTGCCGAGCGTGATCTCGTTGCGGAAGCTCTCCATCCGGTCCTTGCGGATGTGCTGCCGGATGGCCGCGTTGACGAGGAGCAGCTCGACGGCGGGGACGCGGCCGCGCCCGTCCGCCGTGGGGACCAGCTGCTGGCTGACGACCGCGGTGAGTGCGAGCGCGAGCTGCTGCCGGATCTGCGCTTGCTGCGCCGCCGGGAAGACGTCGACGACGCGGTGGATCGCCTGTGCCGCGTCGGCGGTGTGCAGCGTCGAGAGCACGAGGTGCCCGGTCTCGGCCGCGGTGAGCGCGATCGCGATCGTCTCCAGGTCGCGCATCTCGCCGACGAGGAGCACGTCCGGGTCCTGCCGCAGCGCCGCCTTGAGCGCCGCCGCGAACGACGGCGCGTCGGCGCCGACCTCGACCTGCTCGACGATCGCGCGCACGTTGGGGTGCTCGTACTCGACCGGCTCCTCGATGGTGACGACGTGGCAGCTCCTGGTGCGGTTGATCTCGCCGACGAGCGCTGCGAGCGTCGAGGTCTTGCCCGCACCCGTCGGGCCGCACACCAGAA
>CAVSFQ010000021.1:17500-20238 GCA_963727205.1 uncultured Acidobacteriota bacterium
TAAGTTCCGACCTGCACGAAAGGCGAAACGATCTGGGCGCTGTCTCCACGGGGGGCTCAGCGAATTTGTAGTACCGGTGAAGATGCCGGTTTCCCGCACCAAGACGGAAAGACCCTGTGCACCTTTACTACAACTTGTCACTGAATCTTGGTGCTGTATGTGCAGGATAGGTGGGAGGCTGTGAAGCCGGGGCGTTAGCTTCGGTGGAGCCGTCGGTGAGATACCACCCTTACTGCTCTGAGATTCTAACCTGGAGCCGTGAATCCGGCTCGGGAACACTGGCAGGTGGGTAGTTTGACTGGGGCGGTCGCCTCACAAAGTGTAACTGAGGCGCCCAAAGGTTCCCTCAGGCTGATTGGAAACCAGCCGTAGAGTGCAAAGGCATAAGGGAGCTTGACTGCGAGACCTACAAGTCGAGCAGGGACGAAAGTCGGGCTTAGTGATCCGGCGGTCCCGTATGGAAGGGCCGTCGCTCAACGGATAAAAGGTACGCCGGGGATAACAGGCTGATCCTGCCCAAGAGTTCACATCGACGGCGGGGTTTGGCACCTCGATGTCGGCTCATCGCATCCTGGGGCTGAAGCAGGTCCCAAGGGTTCGGCTGTTCGCCGATTAAAGCGGTACGTGAGCTGGGTTTAGAACGTCGCGAGACAGTTCGGTCCCTATCTGGTGTGGGCGGAGGAGACTTGAGGAGAGATGTCCTTAGTACGAGAGGACCAGGACGTACGGACCTCCAGTATACCGGTTGTCGTGCCAGCGGCAGCGCCGAGTAGCTGCGTCCGGAACGGATAACCGCTGAATGCATCTAAGCGGGAAGCCAACTCCGAGATTAGGTCTCCCGGGCGTAAAGCCCCTAAAGGTCTCTGGTAGATGACCAGTTTGATAGGCGGGAGGTGGAAGCGCCGCGATGCGCGTAGCTGACCCGTACTAATCGACCGTGCGGCTTGACCACACTTCCCGTTCTCTCTTGTGTGAGGCTCGAATCCCCGTTGAGTTGTGAAGGTTTGTGAGTTTTTCCGGTGGCCATACCGAGAGGGAAACACCCGTTCCCATTCCGAACACGGAAGTTAAGCCTCTCTGGGCCGATGGTACTTGGTGGGAAACTGCCTGGGAGAGTAGGTCGCCGCCGGGAAGTATGAAAGCCCCACGGGAAACCGTGGGGCTTTCGCTTTTGTGGCCGCCGCGCGGAGACGGCTCGTCAGCCCTTGAGCAGTGACTGGCCGCGGGGGTCGGCGGCGAGCAGGCGGTCGCGGCCTCCGCATCGACCGGCCGCGAGAAGAAGAACCCCTGGCCGTAGCGGCAGCCCAGCGCCAGCAGCAGCTCGCGCTGCCGGCGGCGCTCGACCCCCTCGGCGACCACGTCCTTGCCAGGTTGTGCCGAGGGTGACGATCGTGCGGACGATCTCCCACAGTCCTCGTCGGTGTCCATGCGCGCCACGAACGAGCGGTCGATCTTCAGGGTGTCGATCTCGAAGCGCCGCAGGTAGGAGAGCGACGAGTAGCCGGTGCCGAAGTCGTCGATCGAAGCTCGACGTCGAGCGCCTTGAGCTGGCGAGCATGTCGGCCGCGTAGCGCGCGTGCTCCATGATCACGCTCTCGGTGATCTCGAGCTTGAGGGTCCTGCCGTAGAGGCCGTACGTGCGCAGCGTGCGGTCGATCTCGACGATCATGTCCGGGCTGCATGAACTGCACGCCCGAGACGTTGACGCTGACCGTGAGCGGCGTGCTGCGGCGGAACTGCGCGTTCCAGACCCGCAGCTGCCGGCACACCTCGCGCAGCACCCAGCGGTCGATGGCGACGATCAGGCCCGTCTCCTCGGCGACCGGGATGAATTCGCCCGGGAACAGCCCGCCGTCCGGGTGCTGCCAGCGCACCAGCGCCTCGAAGCCCGTGATCCGCCCGGTGTCGAGATCGACGATCGGCTGGTAGTGGACGCGGAACTCCTCGCGCTGGACGGCGCGGCGCAGCTCGGTCTCGAGCTTCAGCAGCGCCACCGCGCCGGCGTGCATCCAGTCGAAACGACATAGCTCGCCTTGCCCAGCGCCTTGGCGCGGTACATCGCGGTGTCGGCGTCGCGCAGCAGGTCCTCCGGGCGCTCGTAGTCGGGTCGAAGACCGCGATGCCGATGCTGGTGCTGGTGAAAACCTCGTGGCCCTCGACGTTGAACGGCGCCTGGAGCTCGTCCTGGATGCGCTTGGCGACGCGGACCGCGTCGTTGACGTCGGCGATCCCCTCGAGCAGGACGGCGAATCGTCGCCGCCGACGTGGGCGGCCGTCGCGCGCGGCGCCGGCGCTTCCCCGGTCGCAGGCACCGGCGCAGGCGGTCGGCGACAGCGAGCATCTGGTCGCCGACGCGGTGCCCGAGGGCGTAGTTGATGTTCTTGAATCGGTCGAGGTCGAGGAAGAGCACCGCGGAGGTCCGCCGGTCGCCGCCACGGCCCGGACGCAGTGCGAGCGCGATCCGCTCCATCAGGCTGGCCCGGGCCCAGGAGACCGGTGAGAGGATCGAGCCCCCGGGTTTCCGTGACGTCCGGTGTGCGTGCCGGTCACGCGGACCGCGGCGCCGCCGGCGTCGCGCACTCGGCGACCGCGCGGCACACGGTGTGCGCCCAGCTCCCGTCGCTGCGCTGGATGCGGTGGCTGTCCTCGACGACCGTCGAGCGGCCTTCGAGCAGCGCGCCAACGGCGGCCTTGAGCTTGCCGAGGTCGTCGGGATGCACCCGTCGGAACCACTCGTC
>CAVSFQ010000022.1:0-129429 GCA_963727205.1 uncultured Acidobacteriota bacterium
CGCAGGAGGTCGCCGGGTCGTGAGTGCGGCGGCGCCCGCCGTCGCGCCCGAACGCTTAGGGTGCGCCTTCGCGGCGGCTGTTCCCCAGGGACGGTCAGGCCGTCTCGCGGCGGGGGAGGTACTCGAGGGCGAGCGCCCCGAGCACGAGGACGGCGCCCGGCACGACGTGGAGCGGTGGGACCTCCCCGACGAACGCCCAGGTCAGCAGTGAGGCCAGGACTGGCTCGAACAGCACCGCGAGGTTGACGCGGTACGCTGCCGTGTGGGCGAGCGCCCAGTTCAGCAGGGTGTGCCCGGTAAGGGTCGGGACGGCGGCCATGGCCAGCAGCGGCAGCCAGGCCACGCTCGAGGACGGCCACGGGCGCACGCCCAGCAGCGCGACGGCCGCGATCAACGTCACGGCGGCGCCCCCGTAGACCACCGCCAGGTAGCCGAGCAGCGGGGCCTCGGCGCGCAACCTCTTGCCGACTACGAGGTATCCCGCCATGCACGCGGCGGCGGCGAGCGCCATCGCGTCGCCCGCCAGGGCACCGCGCGCGACCCTGAAATCGCCGCCCGCGATGATCACGACTCCGGTCAGTGCGACCGTCACGCTCGCGAGGTTGCGCCCGCCGATCCTCGCCCCCAGGAACTTCGGCGACAGCAGCAGCAGCCACAACGGCTGCGTCGACACCAGCACCACCGAAGAAGAAACGCTCGTCAGCCACAGCGACGGGATCCAGAGCCCGAAGTGCATGCCCAGAAGCAGGCCCGCCAGGAGTGCCGCCGGACGGTGGCGGACCGGCACGCGGGCGGCCCCGCGAGCCGCAGCCAACGGCAGGAGCACGGCCGCCGAGAGGGTCATGCGCCACATCGCGACCGCAAGCGGCGCCGCGTCGGTCAGGCGGGCGAGCGGTGCGCCGAACGAGATCGCGACGACGGCCGCGGCGAGGCCGGCGAAGGTCCGCCAGCTCACCGCGAGAAGCCCTCCGCGAGGCCGGCGGCGATCGCGTGCGCCAGCTTCTCGCGGAACCTCCAGGTGAGGAGCTGCTTCCGGTCCTGCTCGTTGTTGAGGTTGCAGATCTCGACCAGCACGGCGGAGGGGACGAGCGTGTACCGCAGCACGGCCGGGACCCACCGCGACCCGCCGCGCAGCACCGACGAGCGCACCGGCTGGTAGGGATGGACCGGGATCCCGAAGCGCTCGGCGGAACGCACGATCGCCTCGCCGAGCTGGATCGAGAGCGCCTCCGCCCGCGACCTGAAGGCGGCCGGGAAGCGCGGCGCCGCCAGCGAACGCGTCTCGCGGCACTGGTACGCCGCGCGTTGCCACGGCGCCCGGGAACCCCGCAGCGAGCGCGACGGGACGTAGACCATCAGGCCGCGCACCGCGGGGTGCAGGGAGTCGGCATGGATCGACACGAACGCCACCCGCTCGGGGTTGACCTTCTGCCGCTTCAGGCGCTGCAGCAACGAGTTGGCCAGGACCCACCGAAGGTTCACGCCGGTGGTGGCGTCGTCGAGGTCGTACGGCGGCTGCACCAGCAGGCGCTGGCCCCTGTCGTTGGCGAGGACGTCGCGTTCGAGGTTCTTCCGGGTGAACGCCGGGTTGTCCACCGTCGTCCAGACGGTCGCCTTGGTCTGCTCTTCGAGGACGCGCTTGACCCGGCTCATCACGTCGTAGACGTAGGTGCTCTCCCAGACGTCGTCCACCACGGCGCCGGTGTCCGCGCCGCCGTGACCGGCGTCGAGGATGACGTGGATGCCGTCGAGGTTGGCGGCGCGGATGACCCGCTTGATCGCCGCGAGCTCTTCCCTGTCCTTCTCCCACGCCAGGCGCCGGGGGTCGCCGGCCGGCAGGAACTCCGGCAGCAGCACGTCGAACGGGATGTGCACCGCGTAGCCGACCGGGATCGCCGTCACGTCCGCGATGCCGGAACGGCTCGCGATCTCGCGGGCCGTGGCGTTGACGTCGGACGCGTGAAGCTGACCGGTGAACCTCACGACCACAGCGGAGTAGAGCGCCTCGCCGGGCCGCAGGCGGTAGATCGCCTCGCCGTCGCGGTACTCGAGCCCGCCGCCCTGGCCGGCCGCGGCGTGGGCCGGCGCCGTCGGCGCGGCGGCGACGCGCGCGGCGGCGGTCGAGGTGGGCGGCGGTGGCGGAGCGCTCGCGGCCGGGCTCGGCCGTGCAGTCGTTGCGCGGACGGCGCGGAACTCCGGCCGGAGCGCGGCCGCCGGGATCAGGATCAGCGTCCCTCGCGCCGGGTAGAGCTCGAGCGCCGGGTTCGCCTGGCGCAGTTCCGGATAGCGGGACCCGGCGCCGCAGAACCACTGGGCGAGCTCCCACCACGACTCGCCGTCGCCGTCCCACGGCGCCAGGACCTCGTGCTCCCAGCCCCCCTCGACCCTGCGGTCGAGCGGGAAGAGAGAGCGCGCACACGCCAGCCGCAGCTCGGGCCGCAGCAGTTCCCAGGGGACCCGCATCCGAACGCCGGTCAGCGGCTTCGCCAGAGAGTCGTTTGCGGCCTGCAGTTCGGCGGCGTTGGCGGCCGCCGGCGTCACACGGGCAGCGAGCTTGCCCCACCCTTCGCCGGGCCGCGGCAGCACGAGCAGCTCCGGCGTGCCGCTCCGCCGCCACTCGGCGCGCGCCCCTCCCGGAACGTTCGCCAGAAGAGGCTGATCGGCAGCCAGGGCCAGCCCGAGCAGCAACGCGCCGATCATCGGCTGCGCGCCGCCGTGCGCTGCGTTGGGCTCACGACCCCACCCCCCTGCTGTCCGCTCCAAGGTCGTTCCGGCCGGCAACGCCCTTTCCGACAGACCCCGCGCCCGGGCGTACCGCCGACTCGCGAGAATCGGCTCGGATCGTAACACGCTTGCACGCACGTTCGGCCTTTTCGGCGCGACGTCTCGCCTATGCAGCGGCCGCAAGAGAGCAAGCGGCGCCGTGCTAGGATGCCGTGTCAGCGCTTGGGAAGCCTATGTTTGAAGGGATCTCCGCCACGACCTGGTTCCCGCCGCAGGAGCCGGCGGAGTGTCCGGTTTGCCGCGGGGCGCGAGCGGGGCTTTCACAGGCGGGCGTCGCGGCGGCGGGCGATCTGGCGATCGAGCTCCTCGCCGGAGGCCAGGTGACGGCGCTCGTGCGGGCGGTGCTTGCGCACCTCGCGCGAGCAGTCGCGGGCGGCCGGATCTCGTTGCTGGTGCCGGAAGCCGCCGGGCGGTGGCGGGTGTTCGCGAGTTCGGCCGAGGATGAGACCCTGGACTTGGTCGTCGATTCCGACCGCTACCCGGAGCTGATGGAGGTGCGTCGGACCGGCGCCCCGTACCTCGCACCCGACATCGAAGCCGCCCCCGAGCTCAGAGCTGCCCGCTCGCTGCTCGAATCCGCCGACGTCAGGGGCCTGGCGGCGTTCCCCGTCTTCGCGGCCACGCCCGGCGCCGAGCCGGCGGTGCTCAAGGTCTCGTACTACCGCGCCGTCGCACCGGACCAGCTGGCGCTCGTGGCGTTGACGGCGCACCAACTCGTGCACCGCCTCTCCAGGATGCCCTCCGCCGAGGTTGCGGGTCAGCTCGGGATGGCGCCGCCCCCCCCCGGCGCGATGGATACCGCTTCCCTCCTCAACCTCCTGCCCCTGCCGGCTCTCGTCGTCGACAGCGCGGACAAGGTGCTCAACGCCAACGCCCCCGCCCGCTGGCTCCTGCGCGGCCGCGACCCGGCGCCCGGCGAAGAGCCTTTCGCCCTCAGCCTCGTCCCCCGCGGCGCCGGGGAAGGCGCCTCGCGATGGGAGGCTCAGGTGGCGGCGCGCAAGGGCGAGGTCCATGTGCTCGCGTGGTCGAGCCGGCTGTCCGGCGAACGGCGCCTCGTGCTGATCGAGCCGCACCCGGAAGCCCGACGGCGAAACCACGAACGTACGATCCGCCGCACGCTGGCCGAGAAGCTGCGCGAGCTCGAGCAGGCGAACACGCTGCTCGCCGAGTACGCCCGTAGGCGCGACCGCTTCGTCTCCGACGCGGCCCACGAGCTGAAGACGCCGCTATCGATCCTGCGCTCGTACCTCGAGACCCTCGCCGAGGACCTCGGCGCCGGGCTGTCGGACCAGCAGCAGGAATTCCTCCAGGCGGCGGCCGTCGGCGCCCGCCGCCTGCAGCGGCTCATCGACGGGATGCTCGACCTTGCGGCGCTCGAGACCGGTCGCCTGCCGCTCGTCCTCGGGCCGGTGTCGAGCCGCGAGGTCGTCGCGGGCGTGGTGGAGGGACTCCGTCCGATCGCCGTGGCGGCCAGGGTCGGCCTTGCGGCCGCCCCCGCCGCCGAACTCGCGTTGCGGGCCGACCTCCAGCGCCTGGACCAGGTGCTTCGCAACCTCGTCGAGAACGGCCTCAAGTACACGCCGCCCGGGGGCGAGGTCACCGTCGCGGTCGAGCAGCGCGGCGACCGGGGGGTGATCTGCGTGCGGGATACCGGCGTCGGCATTCCGCCCGGCATCCTCCCCCGCATTTTCGACGAGTTCGTCCGCGTTCCTGGCAGCAACCTCACCGAGGGTGCGGGCCTCGGCCTGGCGATCGTGCGAAGGCTGGCGCTGGCGATGGGCGGCCGGGTGTGGGTCGAGAGCGTCCCCGACGCCGGCAGCCGCTTCTTCGTCGAGTTGCCGCTGTGGACGGGCGAGGGATGACCGGCCTAGATGCCGCGCGGCGCCTGCTTGCCTCCTCGCGCCTGCGGCAACTCGGCCAGGCCGGCATCGACGGCCAGGCGTTCCTGACGGGGGGCTCGCTCCGCGATCGCCTTCTCGGCATCCCGACCCACGACCTCGACCTCGCCGTAACCGGCAACTCCCGCACCGCCGCCGAGGCGCTCGCCGCGCACCTCGAGGGGAGTTGCTTCCCCCTCGGGCGCGCGCCGCTGGTGACGTGGCGCGTCCGTGCGCCGGGAATCCAAGTGGACGTTTGGGGAATCGCCGGCACCATCGAGGAGGACGTCTTCCGGCGGGACTTCACGGTCAATGCGATGTTCTGGCGGCTGCCGCGCGGTCCGCTGCTGGACCTGGTCGGAGGCCTCGGCGACCTCGCCGCGGGCAGGGTCCGGGTCGTGCGGCCCGAGAACCTGCACGACGACCCGTTGCGGGTACTGCGGGCCGTCCGCCTGCTCGCCACCCACCCCCGGCTCCGTCTCACCTCGGCGACCGAGCGCCTCCTCACCGCGGCCGCCCGCGGCCTGGCCGGCGTGGCCCGCGAACGCGTCTGCAACGAACTGCGCACCCTCCTGGCGGGGCCTGCGGCGGAACGCGCCCTCGCGATGGCCGTGCGGATCGGAATCTTGCAGGTGCTCCTGCCGGCCTGGGACGGCTACGGGCACGCCTCCGAGGCGGAGACGCTCGCCGGCGAGTTGGCCGTCAGGCAAGCGGGCCGCGGCCCACTCGCCCGCGGTGCGGCCGATGTCGCGCCCGCCGTGCTCGCGGCCGCGGCGGCCGGGTTTCCGCACACGTGGCATGAGGAGCCCGCCGCTGCCGCCCTCGACGCCGCCGGGTGGCCGGCCCGCGCCGCGGCGCACGCCACGGCCGCGGCCGCGCTCGGGGAACGCCTGACGGCGGTCCTCGGCCGCGACACGCCGGCCGAGCGGGGGCTGGCCGCAGGAGCGGGCGATCTCATCGAGGGCGCGCTGGCGTGGGCGCTGGCCCGCGGCGCGGGGCACGGCCGCGATCTCCTCCCCCCGGCCGCCGCGCTGCTGCGCTGGCGACGTCGCTTCTCGGCGCGTCCGCACCTGCTTTCGGGCGCCGAGATCGCCGATCTCCTCGCCCTGCCGCCCGGGCCGGCGCGCGGCGACGCCGTTCGCGCCCTCCGTCTCGCCCAGGCGCTGGGCGAGGTCCGGACGGCCGCGCAGGCGCGCCGCCGTCTCGCCTCCGGGGCCGCTCGTTGACCCCCGTCCGTACGCGATGCTAGATTTGATCCATGGACGCGCCGCTCGGGCTCGACGACCTTCTCAAGTTCATGACCAAGAAGGGCGCGTCGGACCTCCACCTCAAGCCGACCCGTCCCCCGCTGCTCCGGCTCCAGGGCAGGCTCGTGCCGATCAAGTCGGTGGCCCTCAAGCCGAAGGACATCGAGGAGATGGTGTTTCCGCTCCTCAACCCATGGCAGCACAAGAAGTTCGACGAGTACCAGTCGGTCGACATCGGGTACGGCGTGGCCGGGGTGGCGCGCTTCCGCTGCAACATCTTCCAGCAACGCGGGTCGATCGCCGCCGTGTTCCGCCGCATCCCGTTCGACATCAAGAACTACGACGACCTGCTCCTGCCCGAGATCGTGGCGACGTTCTCGAGCCTGCCGCCCGGCTTGGTGCTGGTCACCGGGCCCACCGGCTCCGGCAAGTCGACCACACTGGCGGCGATCATCCAGGACATCGCCCGCACCCGCCCGTGCCACGTCGTCACGATCGAGGACCCGATCGAATTCCTGTTCACCGACCACATGGCGACCGTCTCCCAGCGCGAGGTGGGCACCGACACGCCGGCGTTCCGCGAGGCTCTGCGCAACACGATGCGGCAGGACCCCGACGTCATCATGGTCGGGGAGATGCGCGACCTCGACACCGTGTCCACCGTCATTACCGCGGCGGAGACGGGACACCTGGTGTTCTCCACCCTGCACACCAACAACGCCAGCCAGACGATCGACCGCATCATCGACCTGTTCCCGGCCGACCAGCAAGGGCAGATCCGCTCTCAGCTCGCGCAGGTGCTGCGGGCGGTCGTTTCGATGCAGCTCGTGAACCGCGCCGACGGCCAGGGACTGGTGCCGGCCGTCGAGGTCCTCGTCAACTCCCCCAAGATCTCGCGGAGCATCGAACACGGCGAGATCAAGGAGATCCACGACGACATCGAGAGCTCCGTCGCGTACTTCCGCATGCAGAGCATGAACCAGAGCCTCATCGCGCTGCTCGCGAACGGGGTCATCACCTACGAGACGGCACGGGAGAAGTCGAACGACCCGGACGATCTTTCATTGAAGCTGCGCAAGCTGTTCCCACGGATCGAGGAAGCGCAGCGGGAGGGCACGGTGGCACCATCCCCCGCCGACTTTGCGAGCATCATCGAGTTGATGGAGATCAAGCGGCTCTACGAGGAGCAGGAGGAGCGGTGGAAGCAGCGCACGCTCGAGAAGGACGAGCTCCTCGCTCAGATCGAGACCCAACTCGCCGCGGCGCGGCAGGACCTCGCCTCCACCGGCACCACAGCCGCCGAACTGCGCAACCAGCTCGAGTCCGTGCGCGGCGAGAAGGACCGGGTGCTCCGCGATGCCGAGGGGCGCATCGAGAAGCTCAACGAGCGCATCCGCGAGCTGAACCAGCAATTGGGCGGCGCCGGCAAGGCCGCACCCGAAAAGCCGCAGAGCGGTTTCTTCAAGCGCTGATCGGCCGCGCGTCCGCGCTGAGGAGCCAATGGCCTGGCTTTTCTTCTTCACTGCGTGAGGCCTGTTCTGTTTTGCCCCGCGGGCTGCGGCCGTGTCGCTCGGGCGGCGCATCGAGCGCCGCCCTCCGACCCGCCTGCGCGTGCGACCGAGGGTTTCTCCGAGGGAGGAGAACAGCGAGGGACCCGGCGGCGAGGCGCGCTGCTGGGTCGCGACCGCAGGAGCCTCGGGCCGCAGCGAGCGGGGGCGAGCAAGGCCCGAACGCCGCTTCACCCGAGGGGCAAGCAAGAGACCACGCAGTGGGAAAGAGTGAGTCGCCCCTGAGCGGCCACTCCACCGAGAACCACGGCCTCGACGTGCCCCGTCGTCCCCCGGTCGACCCTTCACAGACCTCACTCATCACTCCAGGCTGAGTGGCAGAGCCAAATCAGACCGGCGGCCCCGACCATTCGACGCGGGCGTCGCGCGTGTCGCCCTCGTAGTCGAGGCGGACGCGGCAGACCCGCCGCGCCAGCCCTCCCAGCCAACTCCACGACTCCGGCCACTCGACAGCCGTGACCGCCGCCGGGTCGTCGAGCGCGTCGCCCAGACCGACCTCGTCGAGCGGCGCGCTCCCCCGCCCCCGCAGGCGGTAAAGATCGGCGTGGTGCACCCGCACGATCGCGCCGCCCGACACGGCATAACTCTCGAGCAGCACGAACGTCGGCGAGCACACCTCGAGCGGATCGCCGCCGAGCGCGGCCACGAGCCCGCGCACCAGCGTCGTCTTCCCGGCGCCCAGCGGCCCCTCGAGGAGGACGAGGTCGCCGGGCTGCAGCACCTTGGCCAGGCGCGCGCCCAGCGCCTCCGTCGCGGCGGCGTCGGGGAGGATCCCGCCCCTGACTCCTCCGACGCCGTTCATTTCGATTGCCTGACCTCGGCTTCCGCGGCCGACAGGTACTCGACGAGCTCGCCGGCGGGAACCGCGCCGGGGAAGCGCTCGGCCGCGAGCTCCGCCGCCCGGCCGTGCAGGAATGCGCCGCACGCGGCGGCCTCCCGCGCCGGCACTCCCTGGGCCAGAAGGGCGCCGACGACCCCGCTCAGGACGTCCCCGGCCCCGCCCGACGCCAACCCCGCCGTGCCGGTCGGGTTGACGAGGGCAACCCCTCCGCCGCCGACGATCACGGTGCGCGGCCCCTTGGCGAGGACCACGGCGCCGCCGGCGTCCGCGGCGCGCCGCGCGGCGCCGAGCCGGTCCGCCGTGACCTCGGCCGTCGGGACGCCGAGCAGGCGGGCCAGCTCGCCCGGGTGCGGCGTCAGCACGGGCGTCGCCGCCCGGGCCCGCAGCACGCCCAGGCGGCCCGCGAGCAGCGTGAGCGCGTCGGCGTCGAGGAGGAGAGGCCCTCGCCACCCATCCAGGATCGCTCCAAGGAGGCGACGCGGACCCTCGCCGGTGCCGAGGCCCGGCCCCACGGCAAGCGCCGTGGCCTTGGCGAGCGAGCCTTCGATCCCGCCTCCGGCGACCTCGCCGCCGTCGCTCGTCGGAAGCACGTCGACCATCGCCTCGGGGACGAGCGCCTGCACCGCCGCCGCGGCGGCGCCGGTCGTGGCAACGGTCACGAGTCCGGCGCCCAGCCTCACCGCGGCGCGCGCGGCGAGGGCTGCCGCGCCCGCCCGCCCCTCGTGCCCGGCGACCACCAGGAGGTGCCCGAACGTCCCCTTGTACGCGTCGGGCCCCCGGCGCGGCAGCCACCCCGCGACGTCCTCGGCTTCGACGAAGCCCAGGGACGCGTGGCCGTCCACGACCCAGGGCGGGATCCCTATCGCCGCCACGGCCACCTCGCCGCACCTCCAGCACGCGGGAGGCAGCACGTGTGCCACCTTCGGCGCCGCGAACGTCACCGTCACGTCGGCCCGGACGCTGGGACCGGCAACGCCCGCCGACGATCCGAACAGCCCCGACGGGATGTCCACCGCGACCATGGGCCGGCCGGCCCGGTTGACGAGGTCGACAGCCTCGGCCCACCGACCGGTCAGGGGGCGGTCGAGGCCGGTGCCGAACAGGGCGTCCACGACCACGTCGGCGCCGGCCAGCAGCTCGGCGAGGCGGGCGGCCCCGTCCCGCGAACAGTCGCTGACCGGCACTCCGAAGCGCCGCGCCAGCTCGAGTTGAGACGCCGCGTCGCCCTTGAGCGCCCGGCGCGCGACCAGCATCCCGACGGCGACGTCGAAGCCGCGGCAGCGCAGCAGGCGGGCCATCGCGAGCCCGTCGCCGCCGTTGTTGCCCGGGCCGCACGCCACCACGACCCGACCGGCGGCCGGGAACCTCTCGGCCACCACGTCGGCCACCGCCGCGGCGGCCGACTCCATCAGCACCAGGCCCGGGACTCCGAGCTCGTCGATGGTCACGCGATCTGCCTCGCGCATCGCCGCGCTGTCGAGGACTGGGATCATGGCTCCTCCTGACCCACCATCCTAGCGCCGGAAAGCGCGAATCCAGTCCACGCGGCCGGTGTGTTAGCCTCGCCAATGCACCGCTCGGCACCGGCGTGCGGTTGAGGAGGAGGCGGCACGCATGCGAGTCCTCGCCGGTCTGGCCTCTGCAACGGCCGCGACCATGGCGGCCGGCGCCGCCGCGGCCGCGGGCTCGGCCAGCGAGGTTTTGGGCAGGACGCTTCCCGCATGGAGCGCGCTGCCGTTCGTCGGAACCCTCCTCTCGATCGCGCTCTTCCCCCTCCTCGCCCCGCGCTTCTGGCATCACCACTACGCCAAGGTCGCGGCGGCCTGGGGCCTCGCCCTCGTGATCCCCTTCGTCGCCGCCTATGGCCGGCCCGCAGGGGACGAGATCCTCCACATGGCGCTCCTCGACTACGTCCCGTTCATCATTCTGATCGGCACGCTGTTCGTGATCGGAGGCGGGATCCTGGTGCGGGGCACGCTGCGCGGCTCGCCCGCGGTCAACGCCGCGATCATGGTCGTGGGCACGGTGCTCGCGTCCTGGATCGGGACGACCGGCGCCGCGGTGCTGCTCGTCCGCCCGCTGCTGCGCGCCAACAGGCAACGGCGCCGCAAAGCCCACACCGTCGTCTTCTTCATCTTCCTCGTCGCCAACATCGGCGGCGCGCTGACCCCCCTCGGCGACCCGCCGCTGTTCCTCGGCTTCCTGCACGGCGTGCCGTTCTTCTGGAGTCTGCGCTTGTGGCGCGAACTCCTCCTGGTGGCCGGGCTCGTCCTCGCCGCCTACGTCGCGCTCGACGTCTACCACTGGAGGCGCGAGGACGCCGCCGTGCGGGCGCCCTCGGACGTGCCCCACGAGCCTCTGCGGGTGGAAGGCTGGCACAACTTCATCTTCCTCGCAGGGGTGCTCGCCGCCGTCGTCGTATCCGGCGTCTGGCACCCGGGCGCCGTGTCGGTCCTCGGCGTCGCCCTCCAGGCCCAGGACCTCCTGCGTGACGCCGTTCTGATCGTTCTGGCCGCGGCCTCGCTGGCGACGACGAGCCGCCGGACCAGGGAGGAGAACGGTTACACGTGGGGCCCGGTGCGCGAGGTTGCCATCCTCTTCGCCGGGATCTTCGCCACGATCGTTCCGGTGCTGCTGGTGCTTCGGGCCGGCGAACACGGCGCAATGGGACCGGCGATCCATGCCGTCCAGACTCCCGCACAGTTCTTCTGGGGCACCGGTCTGCTCTCGTCGTTCCTCGACAACGCGCCCACCTACCTGGCGTTTCTCTCGACCGCGCTCGGCAGGATCTACCCGGGGGTGCCGGAGCGGGAGGCGATCCTGAGGCTGGTTGCGGAGAACCACGCCTACCTGCAGGCCATCGCGACCGGCGCCGTGTTCATGGGCGCCAACACCTACATCGGCAACGCGCCGAATTTCATGGTGAAGTCGCTCGCCGAGGAAGCCGGCATCGAGATGCCATCGTTCTTCGGGTACATTTTCCGCTACGCCCTCCCGTTCCTTGTGCCGGTCTTCCTGCTCGCGACGTTGGTGTTCTTCGGTTGAGGAGCTGATAGCCATGAGCGTTTGGTACGAGATCACCGTGACCGGCATCGAGGGCGCCGTGCGGGGGTTCGTCGCGGCGCGCGAAGCGGACCTCGGAGGCCGGGAGACGGCCGTGTTCGGCCGCGACCTCGACCTCGAGGAGGCGCGCTTTTCCCAACGGGTGCGCGAGCTCCTGTCCAGAGGTTCGCATCACCTGGTGTTCGCGCCGGCGGAACTCGCGATGGACCTCGCCTCGGCCGTGCGCAGGCGGGGCCGCGAAGCCGGCCTCGAGCTCGACGGCCTGAGCGAGGTCGTGCGCGCGAGGGTGCGCTTCTCCGCCGTTGCGTTCTCGCGGGAGCTGGCCGGCCGGATCAGGACGGAGCTGCTGGCAGGGTTGCCCCCGGGCGTCGTGGGCGAGGAGATCGAGGAGCGCGAGGAGCAGGACCCCGAGGCGCGGGAAGTCGAGCTCTACACGCCGGAGCACGAGTACGTCTACCGCGCCAGCGGTGCGTTCTCCGGGCCGTTCCCAGGAGTGATCGAGCTGCGCCGCAGGGCGTCGGAGCTCCCGTTCGTCAAGATCAGGGCGCTCGAACTCGAGACGCGTCCAGCCGAGCCACCGGAGTTGAACGACGGCTAGTCGGCCACCCGCCGCCGCGGGCGCCGACGGCAACCTCGAGGAGGGCCTTGCCGCATACCGCGCCGGACGCTTCCGGGACGCCCACGAGCGCTGGGAGCGCGCGTGGCGCCGGCTCGAGGGCGACGAGCGGCGCCGGGTGCAGGGGTTGATCATGCTCGCGGCCGCCGCGTGGCACGCCGAGCACGACCGCAGCGGTCCCGCGCGCCAACTTCTCCTGCGCGCCGCCGACCGGCTCGCCGACCCGCCCGGCGTCCTCGCGATTCAGCTCCCGCCGGGACTCGCGACGCTGGCCGGCGCGGCGGCCGACGCGCCTGAGCTCCGCGTGCCCCCCGTATCGCTCGGCTAGGGTTGCTGCAGGCGGGCGGAGCGCTGCACCTGACGGCGCAGCCGCGGGTCCTTCTCCTCGATCTCCCGCACCAGGCGCACGGTCTCGCGGATGCGGCGCTCCTGGTCCCGCTTCTCCTTCTGCTGCCGCTTGCGCTGGCTCGCCGTCAGGATCGCGGTGATCACCCGGCCGATCCGCCAATGGATCGCCGATGCCGGCAGCTGTGCGCCGCCGATCAGCGCGCCCCAGAAGTTCGCCCTCCCGACATTGGCCTTGTTGAAGTCGGCCTTGCGACAGTCGGCAAAACGGAACGAGGCGCGGCGGCAGTTGGCGCCAACCAGGCGCGTGAACCTCAGGTCGGCGCGGGTGAAGTCGGCACCGGCCAGATCGGCGAGGATCAGGTCGCAGCCGGAGAAGTCGGCGTCGATCGCCACGGCCCCGACGAGGGACGCCTGCCGCAACCGGCTGCCGCGCAAGTTCGCGCCCGTGAGGATCGCCCCGTCGAGCTTCGCCCCCTCCAGGTTGACCTCGCGCATGTCGGCCCCCTCCATCCGCGCCTGCTCGAAGCGGAAGCTCCGCAGGTTGCAGCCGATGAACGTGGCCCCGGTGAGATTTGCGCGCACCAGCGACAACCGCCCCAGCTTCGGGGAGCGGAAGTCCACGCCGGCCAGCTGGGCGGCCGCCATCTGGACGCCGACGAGCTCGGTGTGGAGGAGCATCGCGTCGCGGAAGTCGGCCGCCTGGGCGTCGCAGTTGATGAACCGCGCGTCCTCGAGGTTGGCGTAGCGGAAGGTGCAGTGGCTGATGTCGGCCCCGTCGAAGTCGGCGCCCTGGAGGTCGGCGCGCAGGAAGTTCCCCTCCCGCATCTTGGCCTTCCAGAGCTTGGCCCCCACGAGCGTGGCGCCGGGGAGCTGGACGCGGGTCGCCTCGACTTCCCGCAGGTCCGCACCGCTGAGGTCGTTCCCCGCCAGGTTGACCCCCTCGAGGATCGTTCCGACCAGGATCGCGCCGACCAGGCTCGCCCGGTCCATCCGCGCGCCCCGCAGCGAAGCGCCCGTCAGGTCCGCGCCGGCGAAGTTGACCCCGTCCAGTACGGCGGCCTCGAGGTTGACCTGCGCGAGGTTCGCCCTGGCGAGGTCGGAGCCGGAGAAATCCGCGCCGCGGAACGTCGCGCCGGTGAGCACGGCGCCCTTGAGCGAGCAGTTCCGGACCTCCAGGAGGTCGAACCGGACGCCGCTGCAGTTGGCGCCGTCGAGCACGGCGCCGGACAGGAACGCCCCTTCCACCTCGGCGTTCGAGAGGTTGGCGCCGGTCAGGTCGGCGCCGGCCAGGTTGGCCCTCGTCAGGATCGCCCGCGACAGGTCGGCGCCGCGCAGCTTTTGGCCGCCGAGCTCCGCCTCGACGAGGTCCGGAATGATGCGGGGGTTCTCGGCACGCCAGCGCGACCACTCCGGCAACAGAACCAATCGCGCGTGTTCGGCATTTGCCATTGCCAAGATTCTAGCGTGATTCGGGGCGAGCGCCGCAACACCCCGTTCGACTCGGCTCCCGTCAGCCGGCTTGGACCTCCGGACCGACGCCGCCGGGGCAGCGCACCCTCTTGGCCAGCGCCGCAAGTTCCCCTTGCCGCCCGGCCGCCGCGGCGAGCGCCCGCGCCGCCTCGAGCTCGCGCCGGTGCGCCCACAAGCTCGCCACCAGGAACTCCGGCCGCCCCCACTGCCGCAGCCCCGTCAGTTCGCCCGGACCGCGCTGCCGGAAGTCCTCCTCGGCGATGCGGAACCCGTCGCCGGTCGCGACGACCACGTCGAGGCGACGCCTCGCCTCGTCGGAACACTCGGGCCCGGTGAGCAGCACGCAGAACGAGCGCCGGCGGCCGCGCCCCACCCGCCCGCGCAGCTGGTGGAGCTGCGCCAGGCCGAAGCGCTCCGCGTTCTCGATCACCATCACCGAGGCGTTGGGCACGTCCACCCCGACCTCGATGACCGTCGTGGCGCACAGCACGCCCACCTCGCCCGCGGCGAACGCCGCCATCACGGACTCCCGTTCGCGAGCCGGGGTCCGCCCGTGGACCGCTTCCACCCTCACGCCGGCGAGCGCCTGCCGGACCGCCCGCACGTGCGTCGCGACGGCGCGCGCCGAGACCTTCTCCGACTCCTCGATGAGCGGGAACACCCAGTACGCCTGCCCGCCGGCCGCCACCTCCTTGCGCAGGAACTCCGCCAACCGCCCGCGCGCGGCGTCGTCGCGCAGCACGGTCCGCACCGGGGTGCGGCCAGGCGGCATCTCGTCGATCACGGAAACGTCCAGGTCGCCGTACAGCGAAAGCGCGAGCGAGCGCGGGATCGGCGTCGCGGTCATCACCAGCAAGTGCGGGGCCGCGCCCTTGGCGAGCATCGCCTGCCGCTGCGCGACGCCGAACCGGTGCTGCTCGTCGATGATCGCGAGGCCGAGGCGCCCGAAGACCACGGCGTCCTCGAGCAGGGCGTGGGTCCCGACGACGAGGTGCCCGCTGCCGTCCTCGAGCCCCTGCCGCACGCGCCGCTTCTCGGCGGCCGGCAGCGACCCGATCAGCAGCTCGGGCCGGTACGGCGTCGGCGCCAGCAGGCGGGTCAGCGTCGCGTGGTGCTGCTGCGCCAGCAGCTCGGTCGGGGCGAGAAGTGCGACCTGGTGCCCCGCGGCGAGCGCCACCAGCGCCGCCAAGGCCGCCACGATCGTCTTGCCGGACCCGACGTCGCCCTGGAGGAGACGGGCCATGGGGAACCCGCGCTGCAGGTCCACGACGATCTCGGCGAGCACCCGCCGCTGCGCCTCCGTGAGGTGGAACGGGAGCACGCGGCGCGCGCTCTCGCGGATCCCGTCGGTGACCGGGCACGCCGAAGCGCGTTGCCGCCGCCGCCGGCTGCGCTCCCGCTCGAGCACCACGGCGAGGGCGAGCAGCTCCTCGAACGCCAGGCGCCGGTGCGCCGGGGTGCGGCGCCGCGCCAGGTCCTCGAACAGGCTGCCGAGCGCGGCATCGCTCGCGGGCGGACGGGGGAAGTGCGCCCACCGGAGGGCGTCGCCGAGCGGGGGCAGTGCGAGCTCGGCCGGCAGCATCGCGGCGAGCAGGTCCTCGACCTCCCCCAGGTCCTCAAGGGCCCGCGCCACGAGCGTGCGCACCCTCCGCCCGCCCCAGTTGCCCAGCTTCCCGTACATCGGCACGATCCTGCCGAGGTGGATCGGCTCGCCGTCCTCGTCCTCCACCTCCCATTCGGGCGCGACGAGCTGCAGCCCCCACCCGTTGCGCGCGACCTTGACGGCGCCGTGCAGCCAGACCCGGGCGCCGGCGGGCAACGTCTTCGCCAGGTACGGCTGGTTGAACCAGACGACCGGGAGCGAACCCGTGCCGTCGTCGATGACCGCCTCGACGATGCGCAGCCGCCGGTTGCGGGCGCCGCGCTCGACGAGCTGGACCAGCCGCCCGCTCACGGTCACGGTGACGTCCGGGGTGGTCAGCGAGCCGATCCGGAGCGGGTTGGAGCGGTCCTCGTAGCGGTGCGGCAGGCGCCAGAGCAGGTCCCCGACGGTGACGAGGCCCTCGGCCCGCAACGTCCGCTCGCCCGCGGCGCCCACGCCCTTGACCGCCGACAGCGGGCTCTCGAGCGCGAGCGTCATCCGCCGCCGAGGATCACGCGGAGCCGCATCGCCACCAGGGCCAGCTGCACGCCGTCGCCGTCGGCGAGCGGGCACGGCTTGAGCGGCTCGAGCTTGACGCCGTTGACGAACGTCCCGTTCGTCGACGCGCTCGTCTCCGTGATCGTGAGCGTCCCATCGCCGTCGTGAATCGTGGCGTGGCGCCGCGACACCGTGCGCTCCGGGTCGAGCCGGCTCAGGTCCACGTCCGGGGTCACGCCGGTCACCGGGTCGTGACGGCCGAGCGTCGTGTCCCCGCCCGGCACCAGCGGGAACAGACGCCCCGATGTCTCGTGCGCGAGCACGGCCCTCGCCTCGAGCCCCTGGCCGGCCGGGGCGGGGGCGAGCGCCGCCAACTCGGTGCGGGAGCCCAGCTCCTCGAAGCGCCGGTTCGTCTCGCGCAGGCGCTCCGAGAGCTTCGCCATCATCCGGACCGCAACGTCCGGTTTGCGCCGCAGGAGCAGGTCGAGGTCCGTGCTGCGCAGCTGCAGTGCCTCCACCTCGTCCATCGCGACGGCGGTCGCCGAGCGCGCAGGCAGCTGGTCGAGTAGCGCCATCTCGCCGAAGAAGTCGCCCTTCTCCAGGACCGCCACCTCCTGCTCGCGCCCGCCGACCGAGAGCGAGATGCGGACGTGGCCCTTCTGGATGATGAACATCTCCCGGCCAAGGTCGCCCTCGCGGAAGATCACGGACCCTGCCGGGAACCGCGCGAGCAACTCCTGCAGACTGTGCGTCTGGCCGCCGATCCGGACCTTCACCACCTACCCACCTCCCCAGCTGATCTCGCCTCTGGGGGTGTCGACCTCGACCTCGACCCCGAGTGGGAAAGGAACGTTGCCGCCCCCGTGGCCGAACGAAACCCCTTCCACCACGACCGCATCTGCGGGCACCGATCCGAGGAGAAGCTCCCGGAAGCGGTCGCGCCAACCCGTCTCGCCCCGCCCGCACCGCGCCAGGCGTCCGACCACCACCGCTTTGACGTGCAGAAGTCTAGAGGAGAGCCGCAGTTGGGTCAACAAACGGTCGAGGCGGTAGAGCGGCTCCGCGACGTCCTCGATGAACAGCACCGCATCCTCGTAGTCGGGCTCGAACGCCGTACCGGCCAGCGCCGCGAGGATCGAGAGCGTCCCGCCCACCGCGACGCCGCGCGCGAAGCCCGGCCGCAGCACGAGCGTGCGACGCAACCCGAACAGGCGGCGCGGCGCCCGGCCGCTCAACCAGGCGAGGAGCATCTCCGCGCCGAGCGCGTCCCGCCCGAGCGAGGCCGCCATCGGCCCGTGCAGCGTGGCGCGCGGGAACCGGGTCGCGAGCGCCGCGTGCAGCGCGGTGATATCCGAGAACCCGACGACCCACCCCGCCCAGGAGGCGAGGCGCTCCCACGGCAGGTCGGGCAGCAGCCGCATCGTGCCGTACCCGCCGCGCGCCGCCATCAGACATTCGACGCCGTCGTCGAGCAGACCGACGATTCCCGCGAGCCGGTCGCGGTCGGCGCCTGCGAGGTGCCCGGTGCGGGTGGCGACGTTGGGCGCGCAGATCACCTCGTACCCCGCCCCCTGCAGCACCTCGACTCCGGCGGCGAGCGTCCGGGGGTCGCACGGCCCGGCGGGCGCCATCACGCCGATCCGCGCCCCCGGCGCGAGCGGCCTCGGCAACGGGCGTGGAGCGGCGCTCATCGTTTGATTCTAGGCCACAAAAAAACGCGGGGGCCCTTGCGGACCCCCACGCCGGCACCAGAGGCGGCGATAAGCCGAGTTCTGTGTCCCGCCAGAGGCGGGGTGGCGCTCATTCCTCTGACCGGGCCGTCGCCGGCCGGTTCGAGCGGCCTACCCGGGGATCGCCCGCCTTGCGACGGATCCGGTGATGGGCCCCGTCGATCCCCCTATTTGGCCTTGCTCCGCACGGGGTTTGCCGTGCCCCGGCCGTCGCCGGCCGGGCGGTGGGCTCTTACCCCACCTTTTCACCCTTACCCGGCGACGGCCGCCGGGCGGTGTGTTTTCTGTGGCACTTTCCCTCGCGTTGCCGCGGCTGGGCGTTACCCAGCGTGCTCCCATCAGGAGTTCGGACTTTCCTCGGTCCCGCCCGAGGCGGGATCGCGAGCGCCTGCCGCCTCCGGTGCCGTCGACGATTGTATCCCCTATCCGCGGCCCGGGCGCCGCCGCGGCCGCGGCACGCGCTTGGGCGCGTCCGGCAGCCTGTGGCCCGGGTCCCGGAAATAGGCGATCTCGTCCGCGGCCCCGGGTCCCGCTCCGGCCCCGCCAGGCGTCTCCGCGAGGGCGGCCGCCGCCTTCCGCCAGAACGCCGCGGTGGAAACCGCCTCGGCGCCGGCGTCGCGCGCCAGGCGCGCCAGCTCGCGGTCGTCGGTCGCCACTCGCCACCCCCGCCCGCGCGGGCGGAGGAACGCCACGATGGCGCTGTCCGCGTGCCCCACGTAGCGCACCTCCACCGCGCCCAGCATCTCCGAGTCGCCGGAACCGGGGGGCGGTGCGCCATCGAAGAAGATCAGGATCCGGACCCGCTCACGCCTGGCCACCGCCAGCGCGGCGCGGCGGACCTTCTCGCGCGACCCGCCGTGCGCCAGGTTGTTGCCGTCCAGCAGCCAGGGCACCCCGAGGCCTCCCCGTCAGGAGCGCCGGCGCAGCACCTTCGGCCGCTTGATGCTGGACAGCGCGGCCCGCACGTCCTCGTTGCCGGGCTCGTAGTCGAGGATCCGCTCCAGGCACTGCCTCTGCCGGTCCTCCTGCTTGCGCGTCGCCCAGAAGTTCGCGAGCTCGAGCCACGCCTCGGTGAACTCCGGCGCGAGCGCGACCGCATGCTTGAGGTGGTCGAGCGCCCGTTGGCTCCACATCGGGTTCTTGAACTCGGCGCGGGCAAGCAGGAGCAGCGTCTCGGCGGTTGGGTTCAGGCGCGCCGCCTGGTCGAGCAACTGGACGGCCATCCCGACGTCGCCGGCGCGCAACAGCTCCTTGGCACGGTTGACGTTGGCGTCCACGACCTCGCCGCGGGCGGAGCGGCGGCGCTCCTCTGCCTGAAAGGTGTCGACGTTGTGGGACGCCGCGAGCGTCTTCTCGTACCGCGTCCGCCGCTCGCTGTGCCCCAGCGTCTCGTGCGCCTCCTGGAGCGCCGAGTAGATCTCGGCCAGCTCGCTCCTGAGCGAGGTGAGGTGCTTCTCGCGGGCGCGGTCGGGGTGGTAGAGCTTCACGAACTCGAGGTAGCGCGAGTGGAGCTGGTCCTGCGTCGCCCCGGGGGAGAGGCCGAACCGCTTGTAGTAGTCGTGGTGCCGGATCTCGGCCGCGAGCTTGATCACTTCCGCGTACTCGCGCTGCTCTTGCGGGCTGTACTGCAACGCCTCCTCGGCCTCCGGTTCGGCTTCGCCCCGCCTCTCGACCTCGGCGGGCGCCAGCGGCCTGACTGCCGAGGCCGCGCGGATCTCGAGAAGCCCCGTCACCGAGAGTGCCGCCAGGGCTCGGATGTACTCGTCGGGGGGCATCGGCGCCAGCCGCTGCAGCTGCGTCACCGTGCTCCTACCGTCCACCCGCGAGAGAAGGTACCCCTCCTGTGCCGTGAGGCGGAGCTGCTGGTACAGCAGGATCGCGTCCTGCGCCGTCCACACGTAGCCGTCGCCGCCGACCAGCTTGCGCAGGTGCGCGTCGTCGGGCACCTCGCGCACGGCCGCAGCCAGCAGGGAGGCGGTCGTCATGTCCAAAGACACCGCGTCGACGGGCAGCTTCTCCCCGTCGAAGTACTTCCACTCGCCCGGCTCCATCAGCATGTGCGAGACGATACCGACCGAGAGCGCCTCGAGTTCCTTCGTGAGCGCCTCGGGGCCGAGGAGCCCTTCCTGCACGAGGAACGCACCGAATCGGACCCCGTCCGGCTGGCGAAGCAGCGCGATCGCCATGCGGCTCGCTTCGAGCACGCCGCGGTTGACCAGCCACTTCCCGAGTTTCTCGTCCTCGGCGTCGGACGCCACGGCCCGCGCCTGGCCGGTCTCGAACCAGATGTGGCGCGTCTCGCCCCCGCCAACGATGTCCAGGCGGCCGACGGCCAGCCGGCGCACCACATCGCGAAGAAGCGGCGGCAACCCACCGGCGTCGAAACGCCCTTTCGGAATCAGGCCATGAGTCATCTCAGGGGAGTCTAGCCGCTTTTCAGAACACGCTCAAGGCGCACTGCCCTCGACCCGGACAACGTGCGGCGGAAATCCCCGCGCGACGACCCCTGCCGGCAAGTGTGCCATCGTGTCGTCCGCCGCTTCCTTCGTCGGGAAATGGCCCCAGATCAGGCGATAGCACTGTCCGTCCCCACGCCCGAACGGGACCACGCGCAGGTTCGCCTTGTCCTGTTCCTGGCGACGGTAGAGGCGCTCGAGCTCGGCCGGCTGACAGCCGCCGTCCACGGCCACGGCCCATGGCCCGCCGCCTCCGACCACGGCGGCGGTCTCCCACGGACGGAAATACAGCAGCAGCGCCGCACCCAACACGAGTATCAGGACGAGCGCTGCCCGCGGCCAGATCCGGCGCCGCGGCGCGAGGCCGAACCGAGGCGCCTGCGTCGTGGACAGCGGCGTCTCGGCGACCTTCGACACGGCCTCGACGAGACCGGCGCCGGCGGACGCGGCGAGCAGGCGCAGAGCGACGTCCCTGCCGTGCGGCGACGGATCGGAAATCTCCTGCGCGGTCCGCTGGTCGTTCACCTTGGCCAGGATCGCCATCGCCTCATCGGGCAGACCAAGCGCGCCCACCCGCTTGGGGAAGTCCGGGAGCCGGCGCAGGATCAACGTCGGATCGGGGAGGAACACGCCGACCAGCTCCTCGCCGCCGGGGCCCAGCCCCAGCTCCATCACGAGGTGCGGGTATGAGATCGTGAGGCCCTTGGGCTCGAACGGGAGAGCGCCGTCGAAGGTCGCCTCCGCGTCGGGCGCCATGAGGAACTCCCGCAGCCGCTCGGAAACCGCCCGCTTGACGACCGCGTTCGCCTCGGCCTGTGAGACCTGGCCGCCCGCCACCGCCGCCGCCGCCTCGGTGAACCACTCGCCGCCGTCGGTGAGACCGAACGCGGCGGCGAGGCGCTCGTGGTCGTCGCCCTCGACCGCCACGATCTGCAGCCCAGACACGTAGAGCACCAGCTCGGTGTCGGCCCAGCGCAGGCGCGCCGTGCCCTTCCCTTTTCGCCCGACCCAAAGGGCCAGCTGGCCAGCCGCGGATGTGCGTCCCATACCCGCAACAGTAGCGAAACTCGGTCTGATCGTCAAAGGGTGGCGCCGTGGAGATTCCGCCACAGCGCCGCCGCGGCCTTCTTCCCGACCGCCGCCGCGAGCGCGTCGAACTCCGCGGCGCGGACGCCGTCGATCGAGCCGAACTCCCGCAGCAGCCGGCGCGACCGCTGCGGCCCGATCCCCGGTACCGCGAGGAGCTGCGTCGCGAGCCGGCGCGCGCTGCGCCGCCGCCGGTGGCGGGTGACGGCGAAGCGGTGCGCCTCGTCGCGTACGCGCTGCAGGAGCAGCAGCACCGGATCGTGCGGCTCGAGCAGCAACGGCCGCGCCGCGCCGGGGAGCACGATCTCCTCGACCCGCTTCGCGAGCCCGACCGCGGGACGGTCGCACCCGACGGCGGCGAGCGCGCGCAGCCCGGCGTCGAGCTGGGTGCGGCCGCCGTCGATCAGGACCAGGTCGGGGAGCGCGGCCCCTTCGGCCAGGCGCCTGCGGTATCTGCGCTCCACCGCCTCCGCGATCGCGCCCGGATCGTCCGCGCCGCCGCCCGCGCGCACGTTGAACGAGCGGTACTCGCCCTTCCTGAGCTTGCCCCGCTCCCACACCACCAGCGAGGCGACCTGCGCCTCCCCCTGGAGGTGCGAGATGTCGAAGCACTCGATCCGCCAGACCGGTCCGGGGAGTCCGAGCACCGATGCCACCGCGGCCGCGACCCGATCGGCCTCGCCCCGAGGGTGGCGGAACCGCAGCCGGAACGCTTCCCGCGCGTTCTCCTGCGCCAGCTCGAGGACCCGGGCGCGCTGCCCCCGCTTCGGGACCACGAGCCGGACCAGGGCGCCGCGCCGCTGGCGCAGGAACCCCGCGATCGCCTCGGCATCCTCCGGCATGGCCGGGACCTCGACGCGCTCGGGAACGGCCGGGTTGGCCTCGTAGAACTGGCCGAGGAACGCCCCCAGGAACTCGCCGGCGGCAGGCCCGTCCAGCCCCTCCCAGTGGAACTCGCGCTTGTCCACGAGCTTGCCGTCGCGGTAGATCAGGACCACCACCGAGGCGTCCCTGCCGTCGCCCTCGACTCCGACCACGTCCGCCGAGCCGGCGCCGGCGATCTCCACGTTCTGCCCGTGCGCCAGCCCGTCGAGCGCCCGCACGAGGTCGCGGTAACGCGCCGCCCGCTCGAACTCGTGCGCCTCGGCCGCGCGCCACATCTGCGCCTCGAGGCGCGGCCGCAGCTCCTGGTGCCGTCCTTCCAGCAGGAGCGTGACCTCCTCGACGGCGCGCGCGTATTCCTCGGGGGTCGTGAGGCCCGCCACGCACGGCCCCAGGCAGGCGCCCATGCCGTGGTAGAGGCACGGTCGCGGCAGCGAGCCGTCGACCTCGATCGTGCACGTCCGCACCTGGGTGCGGGTGCGGATCAGGTCCATGACCCGCGCCGCCATCCCGTGCCCCAGGTACGGCCCGAAGTAGCTGTGGCCGTCGTCGAGCACCCGCCGGGTGAGGTACGCGCGCGGCCACGCCTCGCCGGTGGTCAGCTTGACGTAGGCGTAGGTCTTGTCGTCGCGCAGCAGGACGTTGAAGCGGGGCCGGTGCCGCTTGATGAGGCGGTTCTCGAGGATGAGCGCCTCGACCTCGGTGCCGGTGACCACGAACTCGAGGCCCTTGGCGCGGCCGAGCATCCCGGCGAGGCGCGGCTCGAGACGGCGCGAGAAGTAGGAGAGAACGCGCCGGCGCAGGTGCTTGGCCTTGCCGACGTACAGCACCTTCCCCTTGGCGTCCTGGAACTGGTAGACGCCGGGCGCTTCGGGGGCCCGCCGGGCCCGCTCGAGCAGGGGGTGCTCGCTCTCCACGTCTCTATTCAACCACGAACCGGCGCCGGACATGTCCCCGGGGCCCGCTATGCCCGTTGCGGAGCATCGTCATCGCGAGGAGTCCCGCCAGGGGCGGGACATAGCGGGCCGCGGGCGGGCGCGCGGCGCCCGCATGGGGGTGGCGGCGGGGGAAGCGATCCCGCCCAAATCCACGAGACTGCGTCGCCCCGCCGGAAGCGGGGCTCGCAGCGACGGTGGTTCCTCTACGACGGACGGCAAATCGGCATCAGTGCGGAGTCGGGCCGCTGCCGACCGGGGCCGGCGGTTTGACGATGCCCAGGTTGTACGCCATGAACGCGTCGATGTCGGCGGTCTGGGCGATGCGCTTGTCGGTCGGCATGTAGCCGTGGCTCGTCTTCGTCTCGACGCGGATCAACACCGGGTTGGCGCACCCCTGGGCGTTCTGCAGCTCCGCCACGAACTGGTACGAGTGGCTCGGCACGACTCGGTCGTCGTGGTCGGCGGTCGTGATGATCGTCGGCGGGTAGCACGTCCCCTTCTTGACGTTCGCCAGCGGCGAATACGCATCAGAGCCAGCGAAACGCCTTCGCGTCGCCCGACGTGCCGTACTCCGGGGCCCACAGCGCGCCGCCCGAGAACTTCTGGTAGCGCAGCATGTCCATGACCCCCGCCCCAGCGTACGCCGCCCCGAACAGCGCCGGGTTCTGCGTGATGGAGGCGCCGACGAGCAGGCCGCCGTTCGAGTACCCCATGATGCCGAGCCGTCGCGACGTGGTGTACTTCTGGGCGATCAGGTACTTCGCGCCAAAAGCGAAGTCGTCGAAGACGTTCTGCTTGTTCCCCAGCATGCCGGCCTGGTGCCACATCTCGCCGTACTCGCCGCCGCCACGAAGGTTGGCGACCGCGTAGACGCCTCCGAGCTCGAGCCACGCCGGCAGCCAAGGGCTGAACGCCGGCGTGATCGTGATGTCGAAGCCGCCGTACGCGTAGAGGATCGTCGGGTTGCTCCCGTCGAGATTCACGCCCTTCTTCGCCACGATGAACATCGGGATTTGCGTGCCGTCCTTGGACGGGTAGAACACCTGCTTCTCCTGGTACGGCGACGGGTCGAACGCCACGTCGGGCTTGAAGAACGTCCCGGTCTTCCCGCTGGCGACGTCGTAGGTGTAGACGGACGCGGGGATCAGGAACGAGGTGAAGCCGTAGTAGACGGTGTTCGAGTCGTTGCGGGCGGAAAGCCCGGCGACCGAGCCCAGCCCCGGCAGCGCGACCTCGCCCTCGGGCTTGCCGGCGGTGGAGTAGAGGGCGAGCCGGCTCGTGGCCGCCACCTGGAGGTTGACGAGGACCTTGCCGCCGGCCATCGCCGCACCCCGGATCACGCCCTCGCCCTCGGGCACCACGACGCGCCAGTGCGCGGGATCGGGGTCCCCGAACGCGGCCGCGACGATCCGGCCCTTCGGCGCCCCGAGCGTCGTCCGGATGAACAGCGTCGTCCCCTCGTGGCCGACGGCCGCGTAGGCGGCGTCGTTCTTCGTGAACAGCGGCGTGACCTTGCCGGCGACCGCCGGCTCCAGCGGATTGCCGAGGTCGACGTAGAACAGCTCGTTCTGCGACGCCGTGCCGTTGCGGAGGTAGACGAAGAGGTAGCGGCCGTCCTGGCTCACGTTCCCGTCGATGACCCACTCCGGGAGGTCGGGACGGGCGTAGATGAGCGCGTCCGCGCTCTGGTCGGTCCCCAGCCGGTGGTAGTACAACGTCTGGTCGACGACCCGCTGGCTGATCGCCTGACCCGCCGGCGCCTCCGGGTAGCGCGAGTAGAAGAAACCCTTGCCGTCCTCGGTCCACGACGCGCGCGAGAACTTCACCCACCTGATCGTGTCGGGCAGGTCCTTGCCCGTGGCGACGTCGCGGACGTGGATCGTCACCCAGTCCGAGCCGCCGCGCGAAAGCTCGTAGGCGAGGTACGCGCCGCGGGGCGAGGCCTCGTAACCGAGCAGCGCGATCGAGCCGTCCGGCGAGAGCGCGTTCGGGTCGAGCAGCTCGCGCGGCGCGGCCGTCGCCGAATCCGCGACGTAGACCACCGACTGGTTCTGGAGGCCCGAGTTGCGGCTGAAGAAGATGCGCCCGCCCGCGACCTGCTCCGGCGTGCTCACCTTGGCGTAGTTCCAAAGCTGCGTCAGCCGCTGCTGGATCCAGCTCCGGACCGGGACCTTCTCGAGGTACGAAGCGGTTAGCGCGTTCTCGGCTTCGACCCATTGCTTCAAAGCGGGGCTGCCGAGGTTCTCCATCCACTGGTACGGCACCGCGACCTTGGTGCCGAAGTACGTGTCAACCGTCGCGTCGCGGTGCGCGGGCGGATACGGAAGCTTGGATTGCGCGGCGGCGTGGGCGGTCTGCGACTGAGCGGCAGCCGCAGCCCCTGCGAACGCCAGCAGCGCGATGGCCGCGGTGTGAAGTTTCCTCATGCGTGCCTCCCATTTCGGAGTCGCGGAAGGGGACTCCGTCTCACGGCCGGCGAGGATACCACCGTGCGATGCCGGGGGTGCCACGGCCCCAAAAACCGAAGGGCGGCCCGGAGGCCGCCCGCCGATACAACGTGCGTCAATCGCGTAGCGCGACTAGCGTCGGGCCTTGCCCCTGCCCTTCGCCTTCGGCTTGGTGGTTGCCTTCGCCGTGGGTTTCGCCGCCGGCTTGGCCTTGGGCCTTGCCGCGCGCTTCGACTTGGGCCTCGCGACGGCCTTCGCTTTCGCCGTGGTCTTCACAGCCACCTTCGCCTTGGGCTTCGCGGCGACCTTCGCCTTGGGCTTCGTCGCTGCCTTCGCCTTGGGCTTCGTCGCTGCCTTCGCCTTGGGCTTCGCGGCGGCCTTCGCAGCCCCCTTCGCGGCGCTCTTTCCCGCCTTGGCCTTTGCGGACCCCGAGCCGCGAACCCCGGACCCCGGCATCTTCCCGCGCGGATGCGTCAGCTCCGCCTGCGCCGCGGCGAGGCGGGCGATCGGGACGCGGAACGGCGAGCAGGACACGTAATCCATCCCGGCGATGTGGCAGAACTCGACGGAGGACGGCTCGCCGCCGTGCTCGCCGCAAATGCCCACCTTGAGCTTCGGGCGCACCGAGCGGCCGCGCTTGATCCCCATCTCCACGAGCTGGCCCACGCCCTCGCGGTCGAGGATCTGGAACGGGTCGGCGGCGAGGAGGCGCTTCTCCAGGTACTCCGGGACGAAGCCGCCGATGTCGTCGCGCGAGAACCCGAAGGTCATCTGCGTGAGGTCGTTGGTGCCGAACGAGAAGAACTCCGCGGTGCCGGCGATCTTGTCGGCGGTGAGGCAGGCGCGCGGGATCTCGATCATCGTGCCGTACATGTGGTCGATCTTGGCCACCCCGTACTTGGCGCACACCTCGGCGTGGACCCGCTTCGCGAGCGCGAGCTGGTCGTCGAGCTCGGCGACGAGACCGACGACCGGCACCATGATCTCGGGGAAGACCTTCTTCCCCTCGCGCCTTAGCTCGAGAGCGGACTCGAAGATGGCGCGGAACTGCATCTCGGAGATTTCGGGGAACGTCACCCCGAGGCGCACGCCGCGGTGTCCCATCATCGGGTTGGACTCGTGCAAGTCGTCGGCCCGCTTGTCGAGCTCGGAGGCGGTGATGCCGAGCGCCTGGGCGAGCTTCTCGCGCTCGTCGGGGCGGGTCGGCACGAATTCGTGCAGCGGCGGGTCGAGGAGCCGGATCGTCACGGGCAGCCCGTCCATGACCGCGAGCGTCGCCTTGATGTCCTTCTTGACGAACGGGTACAGCTCGGCGAGGGCGGCGCGCCGCTCGGCCAGACTGCCGGAGACGATCATCTTGCGCAGCAGGAACAGCGGCTGCTCGGAGCCCTTGCCGTAGAACATGTGCTCGGTGCGGAACAGGCCGATCCCCTCGGCGCCGAACTCGCGCGCCTTCGCGGCATCCTCCGGCGTGTCGGCGTTGGTGCGCACCTTCATCGCGCGAAACTTGTCCGCCAACTTCATGAACTTTATGAAGTCAGCGTTTTCCAGCGGCCGCGCCGGTATCGTCGCGATCCTGCCCTCGTACACGTGGCCGCGAGTCCCGTTCAGAGAGAACCAATCCCCCTCATTGAAGGTGCGACCGCCTACGTGTGCTTGCCTCTTGTGGACGTCGACCTCCATGTTGGTCGCTCCTGACGATGCAGCACTTGCCCCAGCCTCGAGCGACCAGCGCCGCGTGCGAGGTCATGCCGCCGCGCGCGGTGAGGATCGCCACCGCAGCGCGCATCCCCTCGACATCCTCGGGGTTGGTCTCCTCGCGCAACAGCACGACCTTCTTCCCCTGCTTGGTCCAGTTGACGGCGTCCGCTGCCGTGAACACTAACTGGCCTGAAGCGCCCCCAGGGCCTGCCGGGAGCCCCTTCGCCACGGTTTTGGCGGCGACTTCGGAGGTCGGGTCGAGCGTCGGCAGCAGCAACTCGTTGAGCTGATCGCCGGAGATCCTCATGAGGGCGGTCTTCTCATCGATGAGACCTTCCGTGAGCATGTCACAGAGCATGTTTCGCGGCGGCGAAGCCCCTGCGCTTCCCGACGCGGCACTGCAGCATCCACAGCCGGCCCTGTTGGATCGTGAACTCGATGTCCTGCATGTCGTGGTAGTGCGCCTCGAGGTTGTTGCGGATCGCTTCGAGCGGCCGGTACACGTCGGGCATCGCGGTCTGGAGCGACGGGAGCGACTTGTTCTGCTCGTTCTTGGTGGCCTCGTTGAGCGGGTTCGGGGTGCGGATCCCCGCCACCACGTCCTCGCCCTGGGCGTTGACGAGCCACTCGCCGTAGAACTTGTTCTCGCCGGTGGCCGGGTTGCGGGTGAACGCCACGCCGGTGGCCGAGGTGTCGCCCATGTTGCCGAACACCATCGCCTGCACCGTGACGGCGGTCCCCCACTCGTCGGGGATCCCCTCGATGCGGCGGTAGGAGATCGCCCGCTTCCCGTCCCAGGAGGAGAACACCGCCCCAATCCCGCCCCAGAGCTGTTCCATCGGGTCGTCCGGGAACTCCTTGCCGAGCACCTCGCGGACCCTCGCCTTGAACTGCTGCACCAGTTCCTTGAGGTCCGCTTCGGTCAGGTCCGCGTCCGACGCCCGGCCGCGCGCCTTCTTCATCTCGCCGAGCATGCGGTCGAGTTGCTGGCGGATCCCCTTCCCCTCGGCGGGCTCGATCCCGCCCGCCTTTTCCATCACGACGTCGGAGTACATCATGATCAGGCGCCGGTACGCGTCGTACACGAAGCGCGGGTTCCCGGTCTTGGCGATCAACCCGGGGATCGTCGCCGAGCAAAGACCCACGTTGAGGACCGTCTCCATCATCCCCGGCATCGACTTGCGCGCCCCGGAGCGGACGGAGACGAGCAGCGGGTTCCGGGCGTCGCCGAACTTGGCGCCCATGACCGATTCGACCCGGCCGAGCGCCCGTTGCACGTCGGCCGCCAGCGCCTTCGGGTACGAACGGTCGTTCTGGTAGTAGTGGGTGCAGACCTCGGTCGTGATGGTGAAGCCGGCCGGCACCGGGATGCCGAGGTTCGCCATCTCGGCGAGGTTGGCGCCCTTGCCGCCGAGGAGGTTCTTCATGTCGGCGCGGCCGTCCGCCTTGCCGCCGCCGAAGGAGTACACCAGTTTTGTCGTCGCTTGCTTGACCACGATCACCCTCCCGATTCAGGGGCGGGCCCCGCCCGCCCGCGGGCCGCGCTCTTGGCGGCCCAGTCGTCCCAAAAGCTCACTGAGCCGAAAGCCTGGACACGTCGGCCAGGCGCAGGAACAGCTTCTCGACGCGGGCCAGCAGCGCGAGGCGCGCGGCTTTCAAAGCCTCGTCGTCGCAGATCACGAGCACGTCGGTGAAGAAGGCGTCGAGCGGCGCCGCGAGCTCCGCCAGGGAACGCAGGCCCGCGGGGACGTCGCCGCGCTCGAGGGCGCGCTCCACCTTGCCCTCGGCCTTTTCGAGCGCGGCCAGCAGCTCGCGCTCAGCCTTCTCGTGCAGGAGCTTGGCGGCGAAGCTTCCCTCGCCGCTCTTGCCCACCATGTTGCGGACGCGCTTGAACGCCACCGCGAGCGCGGCGAACACGTCCTCGCCGCGCACCGCTTCGAGCGCCCGGGCGCGCGCCACATCGTCCGGAATCACGCCCCAGCCGGCGGCGAGCACCGCGTCCGCGACTTCCGGCTTCACGCCGGCCGCCCCCGTCAGGTAGTGGCGCACGCGCTCCCGCACGAACTCGCGCAGCGCCGCCGCGGCCTCGTCGCCGCCGCCGCGCAACGCGACCGCCTCGGTCACCGCCGCCTGCAAGTCGCACGCGAGCGGCGCCTCGGCGCAAATCCTCACGGCCGCCAGAGCCGCCCGCCGGAGCGCGAACGGGTCCTTGCTGCCGGACGGGATCTCCCCCGCGGCGAACAGGCCGGCGAGCGAGTCCAGCCGGTCGGCGACGCCCACGGCCGCCGCCACTGGGCCGCGGGGCAATGCGCCCTCGAGCCCGGCCGGCGTGTACTGGTCGTAGACCGCCTGCCACACCGCCTCGGGCTCGCCGTCGAGGCGCGCGTAGATACCGCCGATGACGCCCTGCAGCTCCGCGAACTCCCCGACCATCGCGGTGACGAGGTCGGCCTTGAGCAGCTCGCAGGCGCGCGCCAGCGCGGCGGCGTCCACCGCGGCGCCGGCGCTCCCGCCGAGCGCCGCCGCGAGCGTCGCGACGATCTCCGTCTTGCGCGCGAACGTGCCGAGTTTCTGGTGGACCAGCACCTTCTCGAGCGCCGGCCGGCGCGACGCGAGCGGGGCCTTGCGATCCTGCGCGAAGAAGAACGCCGCGTCGGTCAGGCGGGCGCCGGCCACCCACTCGTTGCCGCGTTGGATCAGCCCCTGCGGGTCGCCGGAACGGTCGCACACCGCCAGGAAGTACGGCGCGACCCGCCCCGCGCGCGTCAGCACCAGGCACTTCTGGTGGTGGCGCAGGGTGGTGACCAGCACCTCCTCCGGGAGCTGCAGGAACCGCTCGGCGATCTCCCCGCGCAGCACGCCGGGGTGCTCGACGAGCTCGACCAGCTCCGCGAGCAGCTCCGGATCGGGCCGGATCTCGCAACCCACCTCGGCTGCGAGTCGGCGCGTCTCTGCTTCGAGGACCGCACGCCGCGCCTCGGGGTCGACGTTCACGCCCGCGGCGCCGAGCCGCTTGAGGTAGGCGGCGAACCCGGTCCCGCCGGCAAGCTCGATGCGCGCCGGGGCCATCGTCCGGTGCCCGTGCGTTCCGCTCGAGGCGGCGACGCCGAACAGTTCGACCGGCACCTGCGTCGTGAAGGTTCGTTTCCCGAAGACCGCCAGCAGGTTGTGCAGCGGGCGCACGAAGACGTGCTCGCCCTTTCCCCAGCGCATCGTCTTCGGAAAGTGCAGACCGCGCACGACGCGGACGGTGATCTCGGCGAGGACCTCGGGGACCGGCCGGCCCGGCAGCAGCTTCGTGGCGGCGATGACCTCGCCCTTGGCGCCCTTGACGACCCGCAGCGCGCCCACGCCCACACCCTGCCCTTTCGCGAACCCGACCGCGGCCGGCGTCGGCGACCCGTCGGAGGCGAACGCTGCCTTGACAGAGGGGCCCGTCACCTCCTCCTCGCGGTCGGGCTGGGCCTCGGGGAGGCCGGCCACGTGCACCACGAGGCGGCGCACGGTCGAGTAGGTCCGCACGGTGGCCTCGGCGAGCGCGGCATCGCGCAGCTCCGCCTCGAACCCGGCCCGCAGCTGCTCGCGAGCGCCCGGGAGCGCGTTGGCCGGGATCTCCTCGCAGAGGAGCTCGAGCAGGTACTCGAAGGCGCTCATCGGCCGCCGCCGTTCCCGGGTGCCCGGTTCGCGCCCGCGGCCTTGCCGTTCGACTTGCCGTTCCCGTTGCACCGGCCGAGCGGGAACGCCAAGCGCTCTCGCTGCTCGACGTACGCCTTGGCGCAACGGACCGCGATCTTTCGCACCCGCCCGATCAACGCCACGCGCTCGGTCACGGCCACGGCGCCGCGCGCGTCCATCAGGTTGAACAGGTGCGACATCTTGAGCGCCGCCTCGAGTCCCGGGATGACCAGCGGCTCGTCCTGCTGCGAGGCAGCGGCCCGCCTCGCGCTCCCAGTCCTCGAAGTGGCGGCGCAGCATCTCGACGTCGGCGACGTTGAACGCGTACCGCGACAGCTCGACCTCGTCCTGGTGGCGGACCTTGCCGTACTCGAGGCCGCCGCCCCACATCATCTCGAACCCGTTGTCCTTGCGTTGCAGGAACATCGCGATCCGCTCGAGGCCGTAGGTGATCTCGGCGGAGATCGGCCTCAGCTCGATCCCCCCGGCCTGCTGGAAGTAGGTGAACTGGCTGATCTCCATCCCGTCGAGCAGGACCTGCCAGCCGACCCCCCACGCGCCGAGCGTCGGCGACTCCCAGTTGTCCTCCTCGAAGCGCACGTCGTGGACGTCGGGGTCGATGCCGAGGGCCGCGAGCGACGCCAGGTACAGCTCCTGCACGTCGTCCGGGGACGGTTTGAGGATCACCTGCATCTGCAAGTGTTTGCCGAAGCGGAACGGGTTCTCGCCGAAGCGCGCGTCGGCGGGACGGCGCGACGGTTGCACGTACGCCACCCGGTACGGCTCCGGGCCGAGCACGCGCAGGAACGTCTCCGGGTGCATCGTCCCGGCGCCCACCTCGATGTCGTACGGCTGTTGGATCACGCAGCCGTGCTCGCTCCAGAAGTGCGAGAGCGAGAGGATAAGCTCTTGCAGGTTCACGAGAAACACCTCATGCGGCCCACGGGTGCGGCCGCGAGCGCGGAGCATACCACAAGGCGGCGGAGGTGGCGCGACGTTGGGTTCAGAGGGGGCACTCCTTTGACCTCGAGATTGCGTCGCCCCGCCCCGGCGGGGCTCGCAATGACAACGGGGGGCGAGACTGCTCCGCCCTGCGGAGGGCGGGGCTCGCAACGACACGAGAGGGCGATGGGAGGAGGCAGCTGCGGAAGCAGGCTACGCCGACTCGACGGTCACCCGGACGTGCGGATCTACGAGCGTCTTCCGCACCAGCGCCGGCCAGTAGGCGACCACCTCCTGCGCCTTCGGGCGGCCGCCGGCGAAGCCGGTGACGCCGGGCGGGCCGGAGGTGACGAGCGGCGCCAGCTCGTAGCCGAAGCGCGTCACGGCCGCCCGGTCCTCGGAGCGGACCGCGAGGTGCAGGACCACCTCGGGCGGGTCGCCGGGCTGCGTCGCCCAGTCCGGGGTGGCACGCACCGATGCCGAGCAGCTCGGTGACGCGGTCCTCGTCGGGGAAGCGCACCCCGGCGCGGGCGAGGCGCTTCCAGACGATCTCGGCGGCGAGGCGGGCCTTGTCCACCGCGCGCGGGCCGGAGACGGTGAGCTGCCCCGACGCCTTCCACCCCGCCCGGTACGACGCCGACACCTTGTAGTACTCGGTCTTCGGCCCGCCCCGGATGCCGCTCACCCGCACCCGGTTGTCGCCGTCCGCGGCGAGCCGGGCCGAGGCGAAGTCGGCCACGCAGTCCGGGGTGATGTACGCGTGCGGGTCGCCCATCTCGTAGACCAGCTGCTCGGCCACGGTGCTCGTGCTGACGAGCCCGCCGGTGCCGGCGTGCTTGGTGACGACGAAGCTCCCGTCCGGGGCGCACTCGAGCACCGGGTAGCCCACGTCCCACAGCTCGGGGACCTCCCACCAGCGCGTGAAGTTGCCGCCGGTGGCCTGGGCGCCGCACTCGATGATGTGCCCGGCGATCGTGCCCGCGGCGAGCAGGTCCCAGGCGTCCTCGCGCCCAGCCGAACTCGTGCACCAGCGGGCCGAGCGCCAGGGAGGTGTCGGTGATCCGCCCGGCGAGCACGATCTGGGCGCCCTGCTCCAGAGCCTCGGCGACCGGGCGCGCCCCGAGATAAGCGTTGACCGAGAGCACCTTGGCGCGCTCGTCCACGAGCGGGCGCTTGGTCTCCATGTGCTCGAGGCGGCAGCCGGCGGCGAGCAGCTCGTCCACATGCGGGAGGAGGTCGTCGCCCTCGACCACCCCGACCCGCAGGCCAGAGATGCCGAGCTGCCGGGCGACCCGCAGCACCTCGTCGCGGCACGCGGACGGGTTGAGGCCGCCGGCGTTCGTCACCACCTTGACGCCGCGCTCGACGATCGCGGGCAAGGCCCGGCGCAGCAGCGTGATGAAGTCCGCGGCGAAACCCTTGTGGGGATCGCGGAGGCGCTGGCGCATCATGATCGAGAGCGTGACCTCGGCCAGGTAGTCGAGGCCGAGGTAGTCGAGCGGCCCGCGGGTGAGGAGCTCCAGCGGCGCGTCGATGCTGTCCCCCCAGAAACCCTGGCCGTTGCCGATGCGAACGAGTCTTTCCATGCGTCTCCCCGCGCGACCCAGTTTAGCGGCTTCCGCCCCCTTGCGGCGACCGGCGGCGATGGAGTACCGTCACGCGGTCGTTCGATCGCGAAGATCGCGAAGTCCACCGGCATGGGGAGGCCACAATGAGCGTCGGCATCGTCGGCTATGGCGCCTATATCCCGAGGCGCCGCATCCGTCTCGGGGAGATCGCAGCCGTCTGGGGCGCGGACGCCGCCTCCTACGAGCGCGGCCTCGAGCTGCACGAGAAGTCGGTCCCCGGGGCGGACGAGGACACGATCACCATGTCGGTCACCGCCGCGCGCCGGGCGCTGGCCCGGGCCGGGATCGACCCGCTGTCGATCGGGGCGGTCTACGTCGGCTCGGAATCGCATCCGTACGCGGTGAAGCCGTCCGGGACGGTGGTGGCCGAGGCGCTCGGCGCCACTCCGGCCGTGCACTGCGCCGACCTCGAGTTCGCCTGCAAGGCCGGCAGCGAGGGGATGTTCATCGCCGCCGCCCTGGTGAAGTCCGGCGAGGTCACCCACGCCCTGGCCGTCGGCGCGGACACCTCGCAGGGGGCGCCCGGCGACGCTCTCGAGTACTCCGCCGCCGCCGGCGCCGCGGCGTTCATCTTCGGCGGCTCCGACGTCGTGGCCACGCTCGACGCCCAGGTCTCGTTCATGACCGACACGCCGGATTTCTGGCGGCGCGAGTACATGCACTACCCGCGCCACGCCGGCCGCTTCACCGGCGAACCGGCGTACTTCAAGACCACGTTCGGCGCCGCGCGCATGCTCCTCGAGAAGACCGGACTGCAGCCGAAGGACTTCGCCTACGCCGTCTTCCACCAGCCGAACGGGAAGTTCCCGATGCGCGCCGGCAAGCAACTCGGTTTCACCCAGGGGCAGCTCGAGACCGGGTGGCTTTCCCCCTGGCTCGGGAACACGTACTCCGGCGCTTCCCCGATGGGCCTCACGGCGGTCCTCGACAAGGCCCGCCCGGGGGACCGCATCATGATGGTGTCGTACGGCTCCGGCGCGGGCTCGGACGGGTTCGTGTGGACCGTCACCGACCGCATCGACGAGGTGCGCGACGCCGCGCCGCACACCCGCGAGCAGCTCGACAACAACAAGATGTACGTCAGCTACGGCGTCTACGCCAAGCTCCGCGGCAAGATCCGCATGGGCGAGTGAAGGGAGAAGCCATGCGCGACGTGGCTATCGTGGGAATCGGGCTTTCGCGGTGGGGCGAGGTGTGGGACGCGTCGCTGCGGACGCTGTGGACCGAGGCGGCGCTCGCCGCCCTCGACGACGCCGGCATCGACCACGTGGACTCCATCACGGTCGGCAGCATGGCGCCCGGGCTCTTCGTCGGCCAGGAGCACCTCGGCGGCCTGCTCGCCGGCGAGCTGGGGATGGCCGGGGTCCCGGCGACGCGGGTCGAGTCCGCGTGCGCATCCGGCGGCGTCGCGTTGCGGACGGGCTTCGCCGAGATCGCGGCGGGTTTCGCCGACATCGTCCTGGCGACCGGCGTGGAGAAGATGACCGACGTCTCCGGCGACGACTGCACCGCGGCGCTGGCCGCGGCCGCCGACGCCGAGCTGGAGGTCTTCCACGGCGCCACCTTCCCCGCCCTCTACGCGATGATGGCGCGGGCGCACATGGAGCGCTGGGGCACGACGCGCGAGCAGCTCGCCATGGTGGCGGTGAAGAACCACCGCCACGGCTCGCTCAACCCGCACGCCCAGTTCCGCCAACAGATCACGGTCAAGGACGTGCTCTCCTCGGCGAAGATCGCGGAGCCGCTGAACATCCTCGACTGCTCCCCGATCACCGACGGCGCCGCGGCGGTCGTCCTCGCGGACATGGAAACCGCGCGAAAGCTCGCCCACGGCCGGCCGCTGATCCGCATCGCCGGCGTCGGCCAGGCCTCGGACCACATCGCGCTGCAATCGCGGCCGGACATGGCCGCGATCCCAGCCACGACCGCGGCCGCGCAGCGCGCGTTTGCGATGGCCGGCAAGACCCCGGCCGACATCCACGTCGCCGAGGTTCACGACTGCTTCACGATCGCCGAGATCATGGTGCTCGAGGCCCTCGGCCTGTGCCCCGCCGGTCAGGGCGGGCGCCAGGCGGAGTCGGGGCGCACCGCCCTCGGCGGCGAGTTGCCCGTCAACCCGTCGGGCGGTCTCAAGTCCAAGGGGCATCCGGTGGGCGCCACCGGCGTGGCTCAGGCGGTCGAGATCGTCACCCAGCTGCGCGGCGCGGCGGGCAAGCGCCAGGTCGCGAACGCCCGCGTCGGCCTCACCCAAAACATGGGCGGGACCGGGGCCTCCACCGTCGTCCACATCCTGGAGGTGGCGTCATGAGCACCCTCAACCCGGCGCGCACGGCGCGCGAGTATCCCGCGCGGTACCGCCTCGAGGCGGCGCGCTGCGAGGCGTGCGGCGCGGTCTCGTTCCCGGCCCGTCTGGTCTGCCCCGCGTGCCACGGCCGGAAGTTCGCGACCGTCACCGTTGCGCCCGAGGGAAAGGTGCTGACCTGGACCGTGATCCACGTCGGCCCACCGAGCCACAAGCACGACGTCCCGTACGCGCTCGCGGTGATCGAGCTGGCCGGCGGCGTGCGCGTGACCTGCCAGATCGCGGACGTCGACCCCGCGAAGGTCGAGGCCGGGATGGCGGTGAAGCTCGAGTTCCGCCGCATCCAGCAGGACGGCGAGGCCGGCGTCATCGCCTACGGCCACAAGGCCGTGCCGGCCTAGGCGCCGCTGCGGGCCGCGGGCGCGCCGGCAAGGCGCCTATCGGGAGCCGTCCGCTCCCCCGCCGTCCTTCAGCAGCAGGCGGAGGTAGCGCCACGATTTCACCTCGCGCTCGGTGAACGCTTCGCGCAGCGACCCGAGCCACCCCGCGGCGTCAGCCGGCGGGGCCTCCCCGACCTGTTCGAGCGGCAGGCGCGAGGCGCGCTGCATCCATTCGACCCCAGCCGCCGAGATGCGCGTCACGCTGCCCGCCGGCCGGTGCTCGGCGCAGACGAACCGCTTCTCGACCGGGTCGAACAGGCGCGGACCGGACGGCAGGCCGACGCCGCAGACGCCGCAGCGGGCGAGCTCCGGGAACACGCCGCCGAGGCGCAGGAACCACAGCTCCGCGTACCACGCCACCGCCGCCGGGTCGTGCCCGTCCAGCAGGCAGGTCACGCAGCGCTCCACCAGGCGGAACGCCGGCTCGTTGCGCTGGCCCGGCTGGGTGTACACCAGCGCCAGCTCCGCCACCACCTGGCCCGCCGCCCAGGCGGAGGGACGGCTCGCCAGGTCGAACGCCGAGCGGATCACCTCCGCCTCGTCGAGGGTCGCGAGCTCCGAGCCCGCGCGCTCGAAATACGTCACCCGGACGTGGGCGAGCGGCTCGGTCGCGGTCGCGTGCGAGGCGCGCAGCGAGCGGACCCGCCGCGCCACCACCCGCAGCTGCCCCGCCGCGCGGCCCAGCAACACGACGACGAAGTCCCGCTCCCGGAACGGGTAGCGAGCCAGGACGAAGGCCTCGTCACGCCGGAGCGGCATCCGGGCGGCGCGCTCCTTCCCGCCACGTCGCCGCCAGCGCCAGCAGTCCCGGCGCCAGCACCGACGCCCGCCAGCGGCGGCCGAGACACCGGGCAAGAGCCGCCTCGTCGCCGGGCAGGCCGTCCACGACCCGCTCGAGCCCCGCGCGCGGCGCCAGCACGCCCGGCTCGATGGCGAGCTCCTTGGCGACGAGGTCGCGGGCCTCGCGGGCCTTCTGCACCCGACCCTCGCGCTCCCGGTCGACGGCGAACCGAGGAGCCTTCGCCCGCGGCGGCAGCGGCGGCGGGGACGCCAGCACCCGCAGGATCTCGCCGCCCGCGCGGCGGACGGTCCCCCGGCCAACCCCCGGGGTTGCGCCGAGCGCCGCGAGGTCCGCCGGCGGCGCCACCGCCAACGCCAGCATCGTCTCCCCGCGCAGGACCTTGAACGGCGGCACGTCCTCGGCGGACGCCACTCCCTCCCGCCAGGCGTGCAGCGCCGCGATGCGGTCGCGGGCTTCGCCCGCAAGCTTCTTTGCGCCCTTGATCCGCTCGAACGCGAGGGGGTCGGGGACCGGCGCCTCCCAGCGCACCGCTTCGAGCACCTCGCACTCTTCGGCCCACCAGGCGCCGCGGCCAAGCTCGTCCAGCCGCGCCGCCAGCCGCGTCCGCACCAGATCGAGGTAGGCCGTATCCCCCGCCGCGTACGCCAGCAGCTCGGCCGGCAGCGGCCGCGCGCCCCAGTCCGCACGCTGGTACTTCTTGTCCAGCGCGACCCCGGCCTCGCGTTCGACCAGCGCCGCCAGGCCGGTCTGCGGCTCCCCGAGGAGCTGCGCCGCCACCTGCGTGTCGGCGAGACGCACGACGCGGGCGCCCAAGTCCCGGTCCAGCACCCGCAGGTCGTAGTCGGCGCCGTGCATCAGCTTCTCGACCCGCGGGTCGGCGAGCACCTCCGCCAGCGGCCACAGCCCTTCGCGGCCGATCGCGAGCGGGTCGAGGACCGCGTGCTCCCCCGCGAACGAGAGTTGGATCAGGCAGAGCTTGTGGTGGTAGGAGTGCAGCGAGTCCGACTCGGTGTCGAGCGCCACCGTCCCGGCCGCCGTGGCGCGGCGGCACACGCGGAGCACACTGCCTTCGTCGGTCACCAGTTCAGGGTTCAACGGGGGGAGTTCCATCGCGGCGTGATCCTAGCCGTCCGCGGCGCCGGTCGCAAGGCCGGACGCGCGGCGGCGCCCGCGCCAGTGCGGGCGCCGCGGATCGTCACATCAGGCCAAAACCCAGCTAGAACGCGCCGGCCGGCGCCTGCGGCAACGCCTGCACGACGTCCACGTCGACGGTCTCGCCGGTCTCCGCGATGGCCCGGTTGTGGGCGAAGAAGACGCCCCCGTGCGCCTGCCAGCCGCTCCAGGTCACGGTCAGCGTGCCGCTGGGCCGCACCAGGACCGTCCGCGCCACCCGCCCGGTCGCGGGATCGAGCGTCACCTTCCAGTCGCCCACCGCCGACTGGACGTCAGCCGCCGGCGACATCACGCCGCCCTCGCCCGCCACATCGGGCAGAGGCTTCACCTTCACGCCGGCGATCCCCCAGTCGAGCGGGAACGTCAGCCATAGCGTGTCCTCGCCGAACCGCTGCAGCGCCCAGTTGACGGCCTCGGCCAGCTCCTTGCCGGCGAGTTGCGTGCCGTTTGCCCACGCGCCGCCCGTCTTCGAACCGAGGTCGATCGCGACGTCGGTCTTCTCCCCCGCCGGGGAGGGTCCGCTCAGGCGAAGGTACCCGTCGCGCCGGTCCCAGCGGTACGCGAACGGCCCCTCGACCCCCGCCGGGCCCGTGATCTTCACATTGAACTCGAGGTACCCCAAAGCCTGCCAGTTCGCGGCACCGCCGCAGGCTGCGATCTGTCCGCCCGGCGTGCGCGGGTCGGGTCCCTCGAAGCAGAGCCCCGGTGCGGCCACAGCCAGCAGTGCAAGAACGACAAGTGCGCGAACTCTCGCCATCGTCCATCCCCCCCTTTGGCTGGCGTCTTCTCTGCCACGGCCGCAACCGAGCCACGCTACAACGCCAGAACGTGGCGGGATCTTACACCAGCGGGAGCGAGGCCAGACCGCGCGCGGGCTCCGGGCGGCGCCGGTTACACTGGTCGGATGAAGGAACCACTTGCCTGCTGGGGCCGCAATGCGTGAAACGGGGTCACCGCAACTTCTCGGCCGGCACAACCCCAGAGTCGCGCGATTGCGCCGCATCATCGGCCGCCAGGAACCCGAACTCACGGCCGTGGACGGCCTCAAGCTCACGCTCGACCTCGCGGCCGCCGGCGTCCCGATCGTCGAGCTGTTCTTCGTCGCGGAGCAGCTCGACGCGCTGCGCGCGAGCCCCCCGCTCGAGAGGGTCTTCCAGGGAGGACGGGCGCACCTGCTCGACCCCGCGACCGCGGCGCAGATCGCACCGACCCGCCACTCCCAGGGCGTCCTGGCCGTGGTCGCGGTGCCTTCCGCCCGCCTCGCGCCCGCAGGGGTCGTCGTCTACCTCGACCGCGTGCAGGACCCCGGCAACGTCGGCGGCGTGATCCGCTGTGCCGCCGCGTTCGGGGCCTCGGGCGTGGCATGCTCGCCCGGCTGCGCCGACCCGTTCTCGCCGCGCGCCGTGCGCGCCTCCGCGGGCCACGCCCTCGTCTTCCCGGTCGAAGCCGAAGCCGCGTTCGCGCCGCTCGCCGATGCCATCCGGCGGGCCGGCGGCGAGGCGTTCGCAACCGCGAGCCGCGCGGGCGTGGCGCTCTCGCGCTGGCGCCCGCGCGCACCGCTCCTGCTCGCGCTCGGCAACGAGGGCCAAGGGGTGTCGGAGGATGTCATGGTGCGTTGTGCCGGCCAAGTATCGGTGCCGCTTCATGATGGCGTCGAGTCGCTCAACGTCGCCGCCACCGCCGCCGTCATCTTGGCCTCCCTGGCGGGGGTTGCGGGGTCACCTATACTTGAATCGCAGTATACGAAAGGGGGGTCGCGGTGATCCGACATCGTGACGTCGAGCAGCTCCAACAGCTCTCCCAGGCGCCGGGCAAGACCCTGACCGTCTACCTCGACGTGGACCAGACCAATGGCGCCAACCGCAAGCGCCAGTTCGAGACGCACCTCAAAGACATGCTCAAGCAGTTGCGGGCGGCGCACCCTGAGGACGACGAGCTCCTGCTCACGTGCGGCGAGGTCGAAGAGATCGTCAAGACGATCGAGCCGACCGGGAAGGCGCTCGTGCTCGCCCGCCACCGCACGCTCGGGGTCACGTTCCGCAACGTCATCCGCATCGCGCTGCCGTCGTTCGCCTACTGGAGCAACGGCGCCTTCCTGCGCCCGCTCATCGAGGCGCTGGACGAACACGAGCGCTTCGGCATCGTCCTCGTGGACCAGAAACGGGCCCGCCTGTTCACGGTGTTCCTCGGCGACATCGAGGAGCACAAGGACCTGATCTCCCAGGTCCCTCCCCGCCCCGACTCGCCCACCACCGACAAGCTCCGCTCGCAGTCGAAGATGGAACGGCACCACGACGAGAGCGTGTCCACTCACGTCCGCCTCGTCGCCGGAGAGATCGCCCGCCTGATGGAGCAGCTCGAGGTGGACCGCCTCATCATCGGCGGCAACGTCGGCGTCGCCTCGGAGCTCGCCCGCGCGCTGCCGAAGCGCCTTCGCGGCCGTCTCGTCGAAGTGCTGCCGATTCCCGTCACCGCGACCACCGACGCGATCCTCGCGCGCGCCGGCGAGGTCCAGACGCGGCTCGAGCGCGCCGAGGAGCTGGAGATCGTGCGCGACCTGCTCAAGGAGGTCCGCAAGAACGGCCGCGCGGTGGCCGGCCTCGCCGCGACGCTGGAGGCGATCAACGAGGGGCGCGTGTGGAAGCTCGTCTACCTGCAGGGGCTCGCGGTCGAAGGCGGCGTCTGCAACGCCTGCAACCTGCTCTTCGACCCCGCCGACGAGGTTTGCGCGGTGTGCGGCAAGAAGGTCGAGTCGGAGCCGCACATGGTGGACCGCATGGCACGCGCCGTGCTCGAGCGCGGCGGCCACGTCGAGATGGTGGACGGCCCCGCCGCCGAAGCGTTACGCGCCGTCGCCGAGGTCGCCGCGCTGATGCACTCCTGACGCCCGACGACTGGACCGCGAGCGACGATCGCCGACACCCCGCCGGACCGCCACGTTCGGTCCGCGCTGCGCACCACGCCGGAGTGGCGAAATGGCAGACGCACGGGACTTAAAATCCCGGGCCCGCAAGGGCGTGAGGGTTCGACCCCCTCCTCCGGCACCAACTTACAAGCCAGCCGATAAACCGCTCGCTCCGGGTTCAACCCCCGTGCAACCGACCGCTCGAACACGAAGAGGAGCGTCCCGAGACAGCGTGCGCCGGCACCCCAACCGCGCTCCCCGTTGTCGGCGCGGTTGTGCGCACCTGCCGGGAGTGAAGGCTGGTTCACAGGGCGGTATCGCGGCTCGTGACGCTGCGGAGGTGGGAGCCAGGCTGGCCGCAGATCAGCAGCTACATTGCCCTTTGAAGGTGGCGACGTATGCGCCGCTCCACCGAAATCGTTGCGGTGGCGGAGTCGGCAGTGCCGCAGGCGTCGAAAACCCACACCCAGTAGCTGGCCGTCGATTGCAGGGCCGGCGTAGTGAACGTACTCGCGTTGGCGCCGACTGGCGTCGAGGTGTCGCCAGTGTTCCCCTGGTACCACCGGTAGGAGAGCGGCATCGTGGCTGTCGCGGTCACCGAGAGCGTGGCGGTCTGGCCGCCCTGAACGATCTGGCTCTGGGGCTGCCCGGTGATGGAGGGCGCATCGCAGCCGCTGGCGGCGAAGACCCACACGGCGCCGATCCCGCCGGCGTCGCCATCCCCGCCGACGATGACGGTGCTCTGATCCCCCGAGATCGCCACCGATTTCCCCTGCCGAGCAGGCCCAACGGCGCCGGTACCGACCAGCTTACCGCCCTGCTGCGACCATGCCCCGTTGTTCCGCGTGTACACCCACACGGCGCCGGCGTCGGAGTTGTCCCGGGGTGCTCCGACGATAGCGGTGTTCCCGTCCGCCGAGATCGTCACCGAATTGCCCTGCCATGCCGGCCCGACAGCGCCCGCACCGACGAGCTTGCTCCCCTGCTGAGTCCAAACACCGCCACTTCGGGTGAACAGCCACGCGGCGCCGGCACCGGAGTTGTCCTGGTATCCGCCGACGATGGCGGTGTTCCCGTCCGCCGAAATCGCCACCGAATCGCCCTGCTCCGCAGGCCCGATAGCGCCCTTGCCGACCAGCTTGCCGCCCTGCTGAGTCCACACACCGGCGCTCCGGGTGAACACCCACACGGCGCCGGCGCCGGAGTTGTCACTGGACCCCCCGACGACGGCGGTGTTCCCGTCCGCCGAGATCGCCACCGAGATGCCCTGCCCGGCGTACCAACTGGCGTCGGCGCCGACGAGCTTGCCGCCCTGCTGCGTCCACACACCGCCGCTGCGCGTGAACACCCAGGCGGCACCGGCAAAGGAATTGTCACCGGGACCCCCGACGATGGCGGTGTTGCCGTCCGCCGAAATCGTCACTGAGGCGCCCCAGGAGGGAACCCCGACGCTGTCGTTGCCGACCAGCTTGATTCCCTGCTGTGTCCAGACCCCGCCAGTGAGGGTAAACGCCCATGCGGCGCCGAGGCCCGTGTAGACACCGAAGCCGATGTAGATCGTCTGGTCATGAGGCCCCCCGACGATGGCAGTGCTCCCGTCCGCTGAGATCGCCACCGCGGCGCCCTGGTCGGATTGCCTGACGCTGTCGTCAGCGGTCAGCTTGCTCCCCTGCTGAGTCCACACACCGCCATTGCGGGTGAATACCCACGCGGCACCGATACCGTAGCAGTGATAGCAGTTGTAGTCAGGGCCGCCGACGATTGCCGTGTTGCCGTTCGCGGAGATGGCCACCGAGGTGCCCTGCCCGGCGTACCCACTGGCGTCCGTCCCGACGAGTTTGTTGCCCTGCTGGATGAACTGGACCTGCGCCACCGCTGCATGCGCCAGGAACAGCATCCCGACGACCGCACCTGCCCGCCGCGCCATGGCCCACCCCCGTCTCGCGCCACACCAACGCAACCCGTACTACTGCAGTATGCGCCGCTGGAACGTTGCCGGAGGCTTGGCCGTCGCAGGCCGGGTGCGGCGGAAGGATGCGGGAGCCGGACCCCACAGAACTGGTCCGCCTCCACGTCCGAGCGCGTTCCCCGCCTGGAAGACCTGACGAAAAGGGAGTACAAGGCAAGGAAGCAACCACCGGGCTCTCTCACTCGGCCACGACGAACGTGGGGGTTTCGGGCTCCGGAGCGGCGGCTTGGCGCGGCAAGTGAACGGGGGGCGATATGAAGAAGCACGTGCTGACTGTCTTCGCTGTGGCGTTCGTGGCGGTGTTGGCGAGCGCCTATCAGAACGAGGAGCCGGGGTTCCGCGGGCACGACTGGGGGATGGCTCTCCCCAAGGCGTGGGGGTTGCCCGTCCAGACCGATCCCACCTTCGGCGGCATCCGCCTCTACGAAGACCCAAACGAAGGCCGGACGATGGGGTGCGCGAAGCTCGAGAGCGTGGAGTACGGGTTCTGGCAGGGGAGGCTGTCCGACGCGCGCGTGGAGTTCCGCGGCCACGACAACTACAAGTGCGTCCTGGATACCCTGAAGGAGCAGTTCGGCGACGGAGCCCAACCGAACCAGTCCGTGGAGCGGTACGTCTGGGTGGGCGGCGTCACGACGATCGTCCTTGCCTACGACCCGGAGGGGAAGAAGGGCTACCTGACGCTCGTCTCCAAGGGGATGCTGAGCGAGCAGAGGGAGTGGGAACGAGCCCAGGACAAGAAGGCGGCGAGCGCGCCGTAGGGCGTCTCGTCGCACTCTGGGGGCGCCTGGCGGGGACGTCCACCTGGGGCGCACCCTTCCGCTCGACCTCCCGGCCCGAGCGGGTCTGAGCGCTCTCTCCCCTCGTCCGCCACCTGTTGATCGGACGACTCCGCACGGATGCCGGGCGCGTCAAAAGTCACGGACAGGAATCGGTTGCGGCTCCGCATCCTGCGTCGATCCCTCCAGCCGCACGGCCGCCCCGCCTTCTTGACACCGGGTCGCAGATTTGCTTGGATGGGCAACCGCGATCCGCCTGGTCGGCCTGAGGGAGTGGGAGAACCGTGGCGACACTTCACCCGGAGGACATCACCGCCCTTTTGCTCGCCCTGGGTGTGTTGCTCGCGTTGGCCCGGCTGCTCGGCGAGCTGTCGCGCAAGCTCGGGCAGCCCGCCGTCGTGGGAGAGATCCTCGCCGGGGTCGTGCTCGGCCCGACGGTGCTGGGTGCGCTGTTCCCCGCCGCCGAGGCGGCGCTGTTCCCGGCGCACGGTGCGCTCGGTCCGGTCATGGACGGGATCGCCGCCGTTTCGATCGTGCTTTTCCTCCTCGTCGCGGGGATGGAGGTCGATCTGTTCCGGGTCCTGCGCCTCGGCCGGGTCGCCGTGGCCGTGAGCGCCGGCGGCCTCACCGTGCCGTTTGCGCTCGGCTTCGCAACCGCTCTGCTCGTGCCCGGGCTGCTGACGCGCCAGCCCGGCACGGACTCGCTCGGGCTCGCGTTGTTCTTCGCCACCGCTCTGGCGATCTCGGCGCTGCCGGTGATCGCCCGCACCCTGATGGATCTCGACCTCTTCGGCACCGACGTCGGCCAGGTGACGATCGCGGCGGCGATGGTTGACGACCTCGCCGGCTGGTTCGTCTTTGCCGTCGTGCTGGCGCTGATGGGTCACGGTGGGGCGGTCCGGCATTCGGTCGGGACGACGGTCGCGCTCACCATCGGCTTCGCGCTGCTGATGCTCACCGTCGGTCGTTGGGCGATCCACCGCCACCTGCAGTGGGTTCGCAGGCACTTCTCCTGGCCCGGAGGGGTGCTGGGCTTCTCTTTCGCCCTCGCTTTTCTCGCGGCGGCGTTCGCGGAGTGGATCGGCATCCACGCGGTGTTCGGCTCGTTCCTGGTTGGGATCGCCCTCGGCGACTGCGAGCACTTCGGCCCGGAGATGCGGGAGACGACCGAGCGGTTCGCCTCCTTCCTCTTTGCCCCGCTGTTCTTCGCCAGCATCGGCCTGCGCGTCGACTTCGCGCGGTCGTTCGAACCCGTTCTCGTGGCGAGCGTGCTGGCGCTGGCGTGCGCCGGCAAGCTGCTCGGCGCGGGCGCTGCGGCTCGGCTCGCCGGGATGCCGCCGGGCGAGGCGTGGGCCGTCGCCGCCGCGATGAACGCCCGCGGCGGGATGGAGATCATCCTCGGGTTGGTCGCCCTGCAACGCGGTGTGATCGGCGAGTCGCTGTTCGTCGCGCTGGTCGTGATGGCGCTCGTGACCTCGATGCTCAGCGGCCCGCTGATGCAGCGCCTGCTGCGCGGGCGCTGGCGCCTGACCGGGCCTGCGCCGCCGCACTGAGGAGCTGAGTCCCGCTCCGGCACGGTCGCTGGAGCGAGCCCAGCGGGCCACCCCCACTCCCCTGTCGGCGCCGCCGGAGCGAGCGCCTGTCCTGCTGCTGGCCCGCGCCCTACTCCGGGTCGATGCGCCAGTGCTCGCGTTCGGCGAGCCATTTCTCCAGCAGCTTCTCCGGCGGGCGGGCGATCAGCGCCTTGCACCTCGCCGTGACCTCGCCGTCGGGTAGGCTGATCTCGGCCGCGGTCATGGAGCGGCGGGCGTCCTCGCGCTCGACCCAGCCGACGACCGTGAGCGGCACGCCGGTCGGGGTCGGGCGGCGATACGTGACGTCCAACTTGACCGTCACCCACAACCGCTCGAAGTCGCCGTCAACCATCAACGCACGCCCGGCGGTTTCGTCGAGCAGCGCGGCGACCACGCCGCCGTGGACGATCCCGGGGTAGCCGTTGTACTCCTCGCGCACGGTGACGACCGCGCGGACTTGCTTCGCGCCGGGGTCGTTCCTCCAGCGGACGCCGAGGCTCGCCGGGTTGTCGCGGCCGCACACGAAGCAGTAGCGGGAGGTGGGCTGGGCGTCGCTCATGCGGCGAACTATCGCACACCGCCCTCCTTGCACTTCGGGACCGCCGCGGCCCCCTCGCCGTGCTCGGGGGCCTCGCGATGACCGCAAGACCCTCAGGCTTGAACGCGCAATCCTATCGACGCACGGCGAAAGGACACGCCTGTCCAGGGCGCGCGCCAGGGGCACGTGGGCCGGGTCACACGGATCGCGCCGCGCCCGCGCCCGGAGCGGGAATCAGCCCTCCACGCGGCGGTGTTACCCTTTCCGCAAAGGAGAACACGATGAAGAAAGCACTGTCGGTTCTGCTCCTGGCGGTCGCCGCTCCGGTCCTCGGCCAGGGCATGAAGGCGGCCTCTCCCTCCGGAGCGGTGGGCATGCTGCGTGGGTCGTACACGTACGTCGACGGCTTCATCACCAAGGCCGCGGACCAGGTGCCGGAGGCCGACTATTCGTTCAAGCCGACGCCCGAGGTGCGCAGCTTCGGCGAGATCATCGCCCACGTCGCGGACAGCCAGTACACGTTCTGCTCGCGGGTGCTGGGCAAGCCGAATCCGTCCCCCGACGTGGAGAAGACGAAGACCACGAAGGCGGCCATCGTCGAGGCGCTCAAGGGCTCGTCGGCCATGTGCGCCATGGCGTACGCCATCCCCGATGCCGAGGCTCACGGGACGATGAAGATCTTCGGCAAGGATCACCCGAAGTTCGAGGGCCTCCTCATCAACCTCACCCACGACTGGGAGCACTACGGCAACATCGTCACCTACATGCGCCTCAAGGGCATGACGCCGCCGTCAAGCCAGCCGCCTTCGAAGTAGCGCACCGATCCGCCGGCGCCGGCGTCGCACCGAAGCGCTTGCCAGCCCCGGTTCGATGGACGGGCGAGGCGGGAACCGGGTGGGGAGAAGGCCTCCCTCTGGGAGGGCTGCGGGCCTTGCGGGCGTCGCCTGGCTCGCCATCTCGCTCCCCGCGACGCCACACCAGGGGAACACTCGACCCGCCTCGGCCTCGAACCCCGGCCAGGAGAACGCCGGTCCCGGGCCCGAGCACCGCGAACAAACCGCCGCGCGGTCGTGTTGACCTGGGCGGATGAGCACTGGGAAACCCGGCGGCACCTGCCCGGCGTGCGGGTTCATGGCGTTCGGAGACGGCCCCGGCTGGAACCGCGTCTGCCCGCTGTGCGGCTGGCGCAACGATCCGCTCCAGCTCGCCCACCCCGACTCGAGCGAGGGGGAGAACCCGGGGCTCTCGCTCCGCCAAGCGCAAGGCCGCGCCCGCACGGCCGCGACAAGGGCCGCGGCCGCCACCGAGGCCTTCCAGCGCGACCCGAGGTGGCGGCCGCTCGCTCCGGGCGAGAGCCCGCGCCCATCGGGGACCGAGATGGCGTCGGCGGTGTGCTACCTCGATCCCGCCTTACTGGGCGACCCGGAGCCTTACTGGCTCTCCCCTCCGCCCGCGCTTTGAGCCGCCCCGCCGGCCGGCCGGCCAGCGTCGGGCCGGACCGACCTCCGTCGAGAGCACCCGCATCGTCCGGGTGACACCCGGGCGCCCGGCCGGCGCGAGAGGGAGCCTGTCGCAAGCGCCGCACGCCTGGCATCGGACTTGCTCTCTCACCGGATCGAGGGGGACAGAGACATGCCGAGCACACGGATCCTTCACACCTCACTCGCAGCCACGGCGGTCGCTATGGGCCTCTTCGCGGCGGCCCCGGCGCAAGCCCGCTGGGGCGTTCGGGTCGGTCTCGGGGGGATGATTGTCGTGCCGCCCCTGGTCGTCTCGGTCGGCAGCCTTCCGCCGGTCGCGCCCTATTACCGGCCCTACGCCGCCGGCTGCAACGTCAACCGCTACTACGCGCCGGCCTACGCGCCGTACTACCCGGGGTACGCGACGGCCGCCCCGGTGGTGGTCGCCCCGCCCGTCTCGTACATGCGAGTGTGGGTCCCGGGCCCGAGGCCGCACTGGGAGATGCGTCGCGCCGCGAGGTTCAACCACCGGCGCAGGTGAGTTACGCCGGCGGTCGCGGCGCGCTCCATATGTCGCCGCGACCGCCGGCTCGAACCTGCCCGACCGTTTCCCAGCGACAGACTCCCCGGGGAAGATAACCGGGGAGTTTTCGGTTGACCTGCCCAGTGCGGCGATGCGACACGAGAGCCGGCACTTCTGAGGAGACCCAATGACGACCAAGGTTCCGGCCTATGCGGCGACCGCCGCGAAATCCCCTCTGGCGCCGTTCGCCGTCGAGCGGCGCGAGCCGGGAGAGCACGACGTGCTCATCGACATTCTCTTCTGCGGCGTCTGCCACTCGGACATTCACCAGGTGCGCGACGAGTGGGGCGGCTCCCTCTTCCCGATGGTGCCCGGTCACGAGATCATCGGCCGGGTGGCCCGGACCGGCGCCGGCGTCACGCGGTTCAAGAAGGGTGACCTGGCGGGCGTCGGCTGCATGGTGGACTCGTGCCGCGAGTGCGACCCGTGCCGCGGCGACCTCGAGCAGTTCTGTCAGAAGGGCGCCGCCTTCACCTACAACGGCACCGAGATGGACCGGAAGACCCCGACGTTCGGCGGCTACTCCACCCAGGTCGTCGTGGACGAGCGCTTCACGCTGAAGGTGCCGAAGGGCCTCGACCCGGCCGGCGCGGCCCCGCTCCTGTGCGCCGGCATCACCACGTATTCGCCGCTGCGCCAGTGGAACTGCAAGGCCGGCGACCGGGTGGGCGTGGTGGGTCTGGGCGGCCTCGGTCACATGGCGGTGAAGCTGGCCGCCTCGATGGGTGCGGAGGTCACCATGCTCAGCACCTCCCGCCGCAAGGAGGAGGACGCGCGTCGTCTCGGGGCGCAGGCGTTCGCGCTCACTTCGGACGAGGCGACGTTCGCGAAGCTCTCCGGCCGCTTCGACCTGATCATCGACACCATCTCGGCGCCGCACGACTACAACAAGTACCTCGGGATGCTGAAGGCTCAGAGCACCATGGTGGTCGTCGGCGTCCCGCCCCAGCCGACGCCGGTCAACGCCTTCTCCTTGATCGGCGGAAACAAGAGGTTGGCCGGCTCGCTCATCGGCGGCATCGCCGAGACGCAGGAGGTCCTCGACTACTGCGGGGCGCACAAGATCGTCTCGGAGGTCGAGATCATCCCGATCCAGAAGATCAACGAGGCCTACGAGCGGATGCTCAAGGGCGACGTGCGCTACCGCTTCGTCATCGACATCGCGAGCCTGAAGGCCTCTTAGGGTTCGGCATACGCGTCGCGTCCCGACGCCTTCCCCGGAGACGCCGAGATATCCCTTCGCTCTTCGCTGCGCCTGCGCGTATCCTTGGGCGAAGATCGAAACTGGAGACGGATCATGGCAGAAATCTCGCTGTTCGCACCAACAAAGCTCGGCTCATTGCCGCTGCGAAACCGGATCGTCATGGCGCCGATGACGCGCAGCCGGGCGATCGACGCCAACATCCCGAACGACCTGATGGCCGAGTACTACGGCCAGCGCGCCGGCGCCGGGTTGATCATCACCGAGGGCACCTCGCCGTCGCCCAACGGGACCGGCTACCCGCGCATCCCCGGCATCTGGTCGCAGGCGCAGGTTGCCGGTTGGCGGAAGACCACCGATGCAGTCCATGCGCAGGGCGGGCGCATCTTCGTCCAGCTCATGCACACCGGCCGCGTCGGCCACCCGCTCAACCTGCCGGCGGGCGCCGAGTTGCTCGCCCCCAGCGCGGTCGCCGCCGAGGGCGAGATGTACACCGACGCCAAGGGCCTGCAACCGCACCCGGTGCCGCGCGCCATGACCGACGCCGAGGTGAGCGCCGCCGCCCAGGAGTATGTCCACGCCTCGCGCAACGCCATCGCGGCGGGCTTCGACGGCGTCGAGGTGCACGGCGCCAACGGCTACCTCATCGAGCAGTTCCTGAGCCCCCAGACCAACCAGCGCACCGATGCCTGGGGCGGTTCCGTCGAGAAGCGGCAGCGCTTCGCCCTCGAAGTGGCGAAAGCGGTGGCGGCCGCGATCGGCGGCGAGCGCACCGGCATCCGCCTCTCCCCCTACGGCGTCAACGCCGGCATGAAGCCGTACCCCGAAATCGAGGAGACCTACACGACGCTGGTGCCGCGACTCGCGGCCACCGGCATTCAGTACGTTCACGTCGTGGACCACTCCGCGATGGGCGCACCGGCGGTCCCCGAGGAACTCAAGCTCGCGCTGCGCCGCGCGTGGCCGCGCACGTTCATCCTCTCCGGCGGCTTCGACCGCAACACGGCGGAGGCCGCGCTCAACGAGGGGCGCGGCGACCTCATCGCGTTCGGGCGGCCCTTCCTCGCCAACCCCGATCTCGTGACCCGGCTCCAGCGCGGACTGCCGCTCAACGCGCCGGACTTCGCGACGTTCTACACGCCGGGACCGAAGGGCTACACCGACTATCCGACGGCGTCCTGATCCGGACGCCTTCGAGCAGCCGGGCCGCGCGCCCCTCGGTGGCGGCGGGCTACTTCGCGCCGGCCGGGGCCATGTCCGGCGGCTTGGCGATCACGTACGGCCGGCCGTCCTTGATCTGCCACTTGCCGCCGGCCTTGGTCACGATGGCGAACACGTGGAGCGTCAACGGCGGCATTGCCGCGCCGTCGTCGCCCCGCATCCCCTTGATCGTGCCGGTGGCGTCCACCTCGGCGATGGTGGGCGTGAGAAACCGATACGAGAGGTCGGAGAACGTCTGGGTCGTGCCCTTGGCGAACCCGGCGTCCTCCTGCTCGAACAGCTTCTCGATCGCGGACCGGCCGCGCGCCTCGAGGCCGAACGGGTTGATGAGAGTGGCGTCCTCGGCCCACAGCGCGGCGCGGGCGCGAGCGTCGCCACTCGCCCAGGCGTCCGAGAACTGCTGCCACACTTTCTGAATCGCGGCCTCGTCGGCGGCGTGGCCGGCGGCTACGGCCGGGACGGCCAGGGCGAGCGCGACGATAGCGACGAGCAATGCTTTCATGACGGCATCCCCTTTCCAAGCGTCCAAACCACTGTCCTCTGAACGGCTTCGTATCGTGTTGGGAACGGTAACGCTGCGTCCCGGGGCCGCATTCCGCTCACGGTGCCGCCGTCACCGGTGTCGGGTGTGGTCCCCTCACGATCTTCATGGGTGTCATACTCGGGATCGGTGGTGTCGGGTGCTGCGACCTCACCTTGTTCGCCTCGGGCAGGGCGGGGGCGCCCGCACCGGAGCGCTCGCCGGCGCCCTCGGTGTCGCGCGTACAATTTGCGACATGAACGTCCTGATCTTCGGTGCGACCGGCTCCGCGGGCGGCAGTGTGCTCCGTACTTGCCTGTCCTCCCCGCTCGTGCGCGAGGTGCGGGCGATCACCCGCCGTCCCCTCCCCCTCGCCCACTCCAAGCTTCGCACGTTCGTGCATCGGGACTATCTGGACTACGCCGCGGCGGCGAACGCGTTCACGGACGTCGACGCCTGCCTGTCCTGCCTCGGCGTCTCGGCGACGCAGGTCTCGGGTGAAGAGGCGTATCGGGTCGTCACGCACGACCTCACCCTCGCCGCCGCGCGCGCGCTGCGGGCGCAGAGCCCTGCGGCCGTGTTTCACTACATCAGCGGCCAGGGGACGAACTCGGCCAGCCGCTTCATGTGGTCGCGGGTGAAGGGCCAGACCGAACGCGAGCTGATCGAGGGGTTCGACGCCCTCTGTTGGCGCCCGGCCGTCATCGACGGCGAGCGCTCCGAGAGCGCGCCGCGGCTGTACCAGGCGCTCCGGCCGCTGTTCCGACTCCTGAGGCCGTTCCGAAGCCTCTACGTCACGGGCGAGGACCTCGGGCGGGCGATGCTGCAGGCCACCGTCGAGGAGATGCGCGGTTGCATCCTCGAGAACGCCCAGATCCGCGACCTCGCCGAGCGCGTCCCGCGACCGTAGTCAGCGGGTTCGGCGCGGTCGATGGGGAGTGCCGTGTCGCCGAAAGGGGCGGCTGGCGGCCGCAAGGGCCGCTCCCACATAGGAAGGGCCTTGCAACGGCGTGTAGGGGCGGGGCTTGCTTGCCCCCGCCCGCAATTGTCTTCGCCACCTAACGCCTCACCTCCCTTCTCCGGGCTGCCCGCGTTGATTCGCCGGAACGGCGGGCGCTAGACTGCGGTCGCGACAAACTGGAAAGCAATCGTGGGCAAACCGATAAGGGACTCGCTATGGTGGAGAGGCGGAGGTGATCTTCATGCCTGAGGGGAAGTTCGAATTCACGGCCAGCCGCTGGACCCGCGGCAACCTTGTGTTCCCGGTCCGCATCGAGGTCAGCCAGGAGCGGGTCGCGCGCATCAAGCCGCGCCTCGTCGGCGCCAACGAGGAGAGCATCCCGATCTCGAAGGTGGCGTCGGTCAACATCACGACCGGCCTCATCTGGGCGGAAATCCGGATCGACTCGAGCGGCGGTTCCAACCCGATCCTGAGTCATGGCCACCGCAAGACCGACGCGCGCCGCATCCGTGACTTGATCGAGGGCTTCCAAACCGGACGGTAGCGGCCGGCGGGTGTCACGCGCGATACCCACCGTCTGCCATGACACTGGACCCCCACGTTCGCGGGAATGACGGCACGCGCCGGAGCCACGGTGATCGCTCGGCTTACGGCGACCGCGGGTATGGCGGCGCAGGATCGCCAACTCGTGCGCCAAGGCAACGCAACAACGCAAGCCCACCGTGAGGGTGAGCGTAGAATGACCTCGAGAGCAACGGTACAACGATGAGAATTGCCTCACGGGTTCTGGCGGCGCTCCTCGCCGTGTCGGCCTCGCACGGCTGGCTGGGCGCGCGGGAGGCGACCTTGCAGGCTGCCACAGGGGGAAGCGCCGCCGTCCGGTTGGGCGCTCAGGACAACGGCCGCCGGCTCGAGTTGCGGGTCGGGCAGCGCTTTACGCTCGAGCTGCGCGCCAACCCCTCGACCGGGTACTCGTGGCGGGTCGTCTCGTCCGGCGAGCCGGTGATCCGCCAGCTCGGCGAGCCCGCCTTCACGGAGGACAGCCACATGGCGGGCGCCGGCGGGACTCTCAGGTACGAGTTCCGCGCCGAGCAGGCGGGCACCGCCGCGCTCGAGCTCGTCTACGTGCGCCCTTGGGAGAAGGACGCAAAACCGGCCGACACGTTCGCGGCCACCGTCGTTGTGACGAGATAGACCCCGCTCGCCCATCCATGAAGAAGGCCCCCGCTCCGGAGAGCGGGGGCCCGTGCAAGGTGGAACGCTGTCGTGCGATCGGAGTCCCTGCGGCCTCAGTACGTCGCCCAGGCAGCCCCTTCGCCGACCCTGCACGACGTGTAGGTGATCCACATGTAGCCGTCGATCCCCCAGCCGTCGCCCCACGAGTTCTTGAGCAGCCACGCGTTCTTGGAGTCGTCCCAGCCGACGAGCTGGATCTGGTGGTTGGTGTAGCGGTACGTCTTGGTGTTGTTGTAGACCCCGCCGACGTACGCCTGGAACGTGCGGTCGACGTACACGTAGGCGGTGACCGCGCCGTAGGTGTAGATCGCTTGCTTGATCGCCGCCACGGTGGGGATCGTGGTGTCGCTCGTCAAGTAGGCCCAGCCCGACAGATGCCACCAGGTCGGCGTCGAACAGTAACTGCACGCCAGTTCTGCCGCCTCGTAGGGGAAACACGTCTCTTGCATCGCACCCTTGTAGGTGCCAGTCAGGAACGCGAGCGCGTTGTTGCCGCCGGCGCAGCTGTAGCCCAATGGGTTGCAGGAGAGCACGTACTGTTCGGACATGTCAGGGTCCGAGGCGCTCGCCGTAATGACGTCCCCGCTGACCGCCCCGACAGACGCCCCCTTGCTCTTCAGTACCGCCGTCTCGGCCTCGTCGATCGTACCGAACGCCCAGCAGCTCCCGCAGCCCCCCTGGTCCTTTGGCGGCGTGAAGATACCGATGTAGTAGGAGTCGAGACCAGGTCCCGGCGTCGGGCTTGGCGTGGGCGTCGGCGTGTTCTTCGGCGGCTTTGCCTTCGCCGCCGCCGCGCCGGCCGCCATGCCGCGCTCGAGTGCCTCGGGCGGGAGCAGCTCTTCCCGGCGGCCGCACAACTGGTTCAAGTTGTAGCGCAACGCCGGGTTGATGCCGACCTTGAACGTCCACCCGTTGACCTTGATCTCCGCCCGCATCGCCGCGATCTCATTTGCCAGCGCCGGGGAGTTGAGGTCGACGAGGCCGTTCGCGTCCAGCAGCAGCGTCCCGCTCCGCTGCTGCGCCAGCGCCGGGACGGCGCAAAGGGCGACCAGGATGACCGCCAGAACCACGACTCTCCGCATAGCCCCCTCCTCCACGACTGGATTTCCTACCGATATAGGTGATCACCCCTTCGTGTCAAGTGCGTCTCGATTCCGACACGGCCCCTGCGACGACTTCCTTTCGCGGTCCCTGGGCCGAGGCACGGGCCGGATCGGCCGCCGTCACACTCGGCACGGGCCCCCGGCCGGTACCTCGGAGCCGGACGCCCGAGCGGGACCGGCGTCGCCCCCCCTTCCGGCTGGAATTCAGGCGTCAAGAGGCCCCTTTTGATGGGCAACGAAGGTGCTGGCCGTTCGGGCCACGAGGAGGATGTCATGCCGACCAAGGTGAAGCCGATCCCCAAGGACATGCGCACCGTCACGCCGAGCCTGACCATCGCCGGCTGCGCCAAGGCGATCGATTTCTACAAGCAGGCGTTCGAGGCTGAGGAGCTCGACCGCTACGTGGGACCGGACGGCAAGTCGGTCTGGCACGCGGCGCTGAAGATCGGGGACTCGGTCGTTTTCATGAACGACGAGATCGAGGGGATGACCGGGCCGGCGCCGGGTCCCGGCCGCCCCTCGCCGATCCGCCTGTGGCTGTACCTGCCCGACTGCGACGCGGCGTTCAAGCGGGCGGTGGACGCCGGCGCCAAATCGAGGAGGAAGCCGGAGGATATGTTCTGGGGCGACCGCACCGCGGCGGTTGGCGACCCGTTCGGGTACGAGTGGGAGCTGGCCACCCGCGTCAGGGACATGACCAAGGACGAGACGAGGCGCGCCGCCGACGAGTTCGCGCGGAAGATGGCCAGCGGCGAGTAGCGCCGGGCCGACCGGTTCGGGAACCGGCTGGCCATTGCCATCCTCCCGCCGCCGTGCCGCGGCCGCGAGCCTGCGGCCGCGGTTTAGGCATGCGTCCGCCGCGGCCGCGGCGGGCACCGGCTTGACGGTGTGGGGGAGTGACGGCCCGCAGTCCGGCGTCCACGACCGAGGCGCGAGAGAAAGCGCACGCCCGATGTCGGCGTGCCTCGGTCCCCACCGCGCGTGAGGCTCGCTCCGGCATCGCCGCCGGATGAGCGGAGCCCAGGCGCGGGGGTCTGCCGGTCGAGCTTGAGGCGGCGCGTGGCCGAGCGGCCGGACGCGCGGCCGCCCGCACCGGGCCCTGACGCGACCCTGCCGGAGCCCGCGTTGGCCGGGAAGGTTTCCCGCCCAGGGTCGTTTTCCCTTCCTCGCCCGGTCGTCCTCCTCGCAGCCCTTCCGTCGCAACTCACTGACCGGTGGCCACAAGCGGCCCGAGTGTGCGATCGGGCGCGCTTCGTAGCGACGCCGTCTCACCGAGTCGTCGTAACGAATGACACCAATAGGCTTACACGACCGAGGTAGGTTGGCACCCGGTTTGCTTTCGACCCTGGCGGGATCGGGCGGTCCGCCTCCCGGTCTCCGGGGACATCCGGAGCAGCGGCCCCCGCGCGGAACCGGTCGCGTCGGGACCGAGGATGTGGTCGGCGCCCTGGCCACCGTGGCACGAGGCGCCAGGCAGGGACGGAACACGAAGCTCGCGTACGTCCTGGAAAGGAGCACGAACGATGAGAAGCAGGATCCTCGCAGCTCTGGCTTTGTCGATCGCGGTTATCGCACCTGCGGCTTTCGCGCAGCAGAACGGGACCCAGTCCGAGGCGGCGAGCGGCGCGATGGCGCCCGCTCAGTCGGGTGGCATCGAGGTCACGGGCACGATCGTGTCGATCAACGCGACCAGTGTCAAGGTGAAGCTCGACAGCGTGACCGCCGCCCAGGGCCTCCCGGTGCCTGGAGATGTCGCCGTCGGCAAGACCGCCGAGTTCAAGCTCGACGCATCCACCCAGATGCCCAGCACCCTGAGCGCCGGTGATCCGGTCGACCTCTGGTTCAAGAGCGACAACGGTTCGATGGTCGCGAGCCGGCTCGCGCTCTCGGTGAGCTCGGACCAGCCCGCCACGACGAGCTCGGACACCTCCGCCCCGTCGTCGTCGGGCGAGAACGCCTCGAGCCCGTCGCAGCCTTCCTCCACGGCCGCCTACGGGTCCTCCAGTGACCAGCAGGCATCAACGGCCGGATCCTCGGCCTCGACGGCGGCGCCTCAGGCGACGCAGGGACAGCACCTCCCGAAGACCGGGAGCCCGCTGCCGCTGATCGGCCTGCTCGGCGTCGCGGCGCTGATCGCCGCGTTCGCGTTGCGCTTCGTCGTGAAGGCGTGATCGCACTCGGTCGGACCCCGGCGCGGGCCCTCGTGCCTGCGCCGGGGCCCTTTCTCCCCGGAGGCCCATCGCCATGCGTCCAGCTCTCACCCTCCTGCGCCGCACCCTCACCGTGGTGGGAGTGGTCTGCCTCGGAGGCTGGGCCACGGTCAAGGGTTACGCCTTCGTGGCCACGGTCCGCAACGAGGCGATCCTCGAACGGCTCACCGAGGCGCGACGCGACGGCCTCGAGCTTCCCGAGCGGTTCGCCCCGGGGCGGCCGCCGGCGGAAGCGGCCCTGCTCGGCCGCATCGACATCCCGCGCGTCGGCGTCTCGGCCGTGATCCTTCAGGGGACGAGCGAGCGTTGCCTGGAGCAGGCCGCCGGCCATGTCGCCTCCACCGCCCTGCCCGGCGGCGGCGGCAACGTCGCGATCGCCGGCCACCGCGACAGCGTCTTCCGCCACCTCGAGGGGATCCGCCTCGGCGATGCGATCAAGGTTTCGACGCCGGAAGCGACGCGACTGTACCGGGTGGACGCCATCCGGATCGTGGACCCTTCCGACATCGCCGTCCTGGCGCCGGCGCGCACCCCTCGACTCACCCTTATCACCTGCTACCCGTTTCACTACATCGGGCCGGCGCCCCACCGCTTCGTCGTCCAGGCGCGCGCCGCTGGTCCAGCCGGCGCCGCGGTCTACCTCGCGCAGGCGGCCGCGCCGCCCCGACGGGCCGAGCGCCCCTCGCGCCTCACGATGGGCCACAAGAAGATCAACCGGCCGGCGCTCCGGGTGGGGCGGGCCGGCCCGCCGCCCGTGGCGGCGCCTCGCCCCAAGGTGTCATGGCTGCGCCGCCTCTTCCACCTCGGCCCCAAGCACGCGGCGCGGCGCTGACCCACCCCGGGCTCGCCCCCGTCCGCTCGGCGCCGGTTCTGCGGACCGGGGGACCCCAGCGGGCGGCTCACTCCTCGCAACGGACCGGAATGTCGGCGCGCGGCGACTTGATGCGGGCCGCAAGGTCCTCGATCTCCGCGCGGGTCGCCTTGAACGACATGTCGTGCCCGTCCTTCAGCCACACCTGGACGGTCCCCGTGGCCGCGTACTCGAAGCAAATGCGGCTCACGTCGTCCCAAGCGAACTCGGTCGAGCTCAGGCCGAACGCCTCCTCGGAACACAGCGGCGACTTCTCCAGCGCCTTGAACGCGAACCCCTTCGGGGTCATCGTCACCTCGCCGCGGGCGGTGCAGATCCCGCGGGTGCGGTAGATCCCCTGGATCACGACCTTCGTGACCTCCACCTTGGGCGGCTCAGGCACCGGCGCAGGTGGGGCCGCAGGAGCCGGGGCCGCGGGAGGCGCCGCCCGCGCCACCATCGCCCGGATGACCGCGTCCGGCACCTTCTCGTTGGCGAGGGCGACGAGCGAGTCGGCGTCCGTCGCGAACGCGGTCTCGGACGCCCGGATCTTGGCGACGATCGTGTCGGCCGACACGCCGGCCTTGACGAGTTTCACGACGTCGGCGTTCGTGAGCGGCGGCTCGGCCGCAGCCAACGCCCCCGAGACCGCCACAGCCGCGAGTGCGATCAGCAGCGTACGCATTCGACCCTCCTGTGATTGGACTACCGGATTCTCTCACGAAGGGCGCGGCCGGGGCCTAGCCGCGCCGCCAGGCGTGCGCCGCCTCGATCGCCGTGCGGAGGTTGGCCCATGGCGTGTCGGCGGGGACGGTGCAGTCCGCGCCGAGGATGACTCGTTCGGGCGCGTTGCGGAGGACGGCCTCGACCTCGGCGCGGATCGCCGCCTCGCCGCCGGTGGCGATGGCGCCGCGGCGGTCGAGCCCGCCCATGACGGGACGCCCGAACAGCCGTTGGGCCTCGGCCAGGGACAGGGGCCGGCCGCCGACCTTGAGCGGGCAGCTCACGACGTGGCCCGGGTAATCCCGGAAACGGGCCAGGTCGCCGTACTCCCCGGCGTAGTCGCAGACGTGCAGGATGTTGAAGGGGCAGCCGCGCTCGGCCTCCCCCATCACGGCCAGGTCGAACGGGCGCACGAGCGTGTCGAAGAGGGCGCGGTCCGAAAGCCGGTGGGTCTCGCCCCCCTGCGTCGAATGGTAGAAGCCGTCCACGCCGAGGCGGATGCACGCCCTCACGAAGGCCATGAGGCTCGCGGTAACGATCTCCATGCCCTTCAGGACGGGCTCGGGGTCCTCTTTGATGTGCCGCAGAACGGCGTCCTCACCCACCGCGTGGGAAGCGCACATGAACGGCGAGTACAGGGTGACAACCACCAGCGCCTCGTGCCGGACGGCGTTGACGATGCCTTCCACCGCCTCGAGTTGCCCCGCGAAGAACGCCTCGTCGTAGAGCGGCATCGCCATCCAGTCGGCGGCGCGCTGGATCCCGGGCAGGCTCGGGAAGCCACGCTCGTACTGGACCTTGACGAGATCCATCCCGGTGGCGCGGACGAACTCCAGGTGCTTTTCGACGGCGGCCCGGCCGAAATGGCAGGAAGGGTCGAAGTGCAGGAAGAATGCGGCGGGCACGTAGGTTTGAGGCTTGCCCGCATCCAGCAGACCGAGGACGGCATCACGCTTGTTCATCGGACCTCCTCTCATCGCTCGAGTCCATCCTACACAGCCCCGACCCGCCCGGTGGCACGACGGCGCCGCGAGGCGAAGCGGGGGCGGGCAGGTACGTGGGCAAACGGCTTCAGGATCCTGTCAGGCGGGCGGACGTCGCGGCGTGTCCGCCGACGTCGAGACCGCGAGCAGCCGGGTGCCGGGCGGCCCGAACGGCCGCAACACGACCCCGGGGAAGCGAGCCCGCGCCTCGGCCACCGGAAGGGCGGACACGATGAAGGCGATGCCCTCCGCGCGCGCGGCGATCGGCACCTTGGCGCGCCACTCCGCCGGTGTCTCGAGCCTGAAGACGGCCGGGTACCCGGGACGGCCTGCATACGGGCCGTACTCGAAGAGGTAGCGCACCATCGGAACCTCGTAGAACGCCACGAAGACGCTGTGCGGGGGCAACGCTCGCGGCAACCGGTCGAGCTGCGACGCCACGTTGGTGCGGTGCGGCCCCTCCACGGACTGCCGGTGGAGCAGCGAGTGAGCGGACGCGGCGATGACCAGCAACACCGCCAGGGCTCCGCCCAGAAGCCGCACTGGACGCTCCAGGGAGCCGGACCCCTGGCGGCGGCGAAGGCTCGCCAGGGCGAGCGAGCGGGCCTCCGCCGCGAGCGCGACCGCCGCGACCGCGGAGAGCATCACGAGGTACGCGCTCCACCGGGTCGTGATGTCCCACGGGTACATACCGAGGGCCGAAGCAACGGCCGAGATGGCCTGGAGGCCGACGATGAACGTGTACAGCATCGTGTACGCACCCCGCGAGCGCTCCAGTTCCACATCATCGTTGAGGCCTCCTTCCAGGCTCGCGTAGGCGCGCCGGCGAAGGAGGAACGCGACGAGCACGCAGACAGTGATCGGCAGCGCCTCGGGCGAAAGCACGTTGCGCCGGAGCAGGCCGAGTTCGTGGGCGGCGCGGCCTAAGACGGCGGCCCGCGTGTATTCCGGGGAGGCGATGCCGAGGGGACCGGTCGTCATTCCCGGCAACAGCTGGCGGCTGAGCGTGACCCACCATATCCCCAGCGCAGCCGCGAGCGCGGGCAGGAGAAGCGCGAGCAGGCGCCGCGTCCGGACCGGCCGCGGCGTTCGGCGCGCGCACCCCTGCCAGTACGCGCCCCCGAGGGCGACCGTCACCAGGGCGAAGCTGTATCTGGAGGAGAGGAACACGGCGCACGTGAGGCCGACGAGCAGGGCGCGACCGACCGACGGCCTCTCCCGCGCCAGCAGCAGAACGAGGGCTCCGAGCGCCAACCCGGCCATCTCCATGCTGTAGGCACGGACCTCGAGAGCGAAGTAGAGCACCGCCGGGTACAGCATCGGCGTCGCCGCCGCCGCGAGCGCGAACAGGGCGGAGCGCGTCAACCGCCAGCCGAGGAGCCCGACCGCCGCCGCCGCAAGAACGAAGAAGGCAAACGGCAGACTGCGCAACCACGCGAGACCCCGCCCAAACGCCGTCCATGCGTGCAGGAGGACGGAAAAGCCTCCAGGATCGAGGTTCTCGGCGCGGTTCATGCGGAGGACGTCGCGCACGCCGTGTGCAGCGGCGAACGGAGGCGAGTAGTTGCTGAGGCCCTGCGAGATCCAGAACTGCGCGGCCTCGTCCCACCACATGCCTGCGTACCCGAGGTTGTGGATCGCGAGCCCGGCGACGCCGGTCAGCAGCACCGCCGAGGTCAACACGACAACGGCGGCTTGCGCGCCGTTGCTTCTCATCCGCAAACGCGCCCCGTTCATGGCGGGTTGGGCGCTGCACCGGACGGGGCGTGGGCGAGCATCCCCGGCGCGCGTCAGTACAGCCAGCCCCGGCCCAGGCCCGTTCGCTGGATCAGCCGCTTGGGGCGGCGGACGATGGCGGCCCAGCGCGGCGAGCGTTGCTCCAGCTGATAGCTTGCGAGCATGATCGCCCGGATCCGCGCCCTGTACACCGCGCTGTGGAAGATGGCGTAGCGAAGGTTCCGGACGATGTCCCTCCGTCCCTCCCCCCTGGCGTAGTCGACGATCTCCTCGCCGAACACCCGCGTCCCCGGATAGCCGTAGTCCGCGCGCCGGATCTTGCTCGCCTTGAGCGGCCTGGCAAAGCACTTGTAGTTCTGAAGCGCGCCGGCGATGTCCAGCGTCATCATCGTCCGCAGGCACTTCTCGCACGCGCAGCAGTTCGCGATGGCATCGCGGTCTGCCTGGACGCCCGTCGCCTTGAAGCACACCCGCAGAACGTCGTACGTCTCCGGCCACTGCGAGATCGCAACCGTCTTTGCCACCCGCGTGAGGTGGCCGCTGTCGTGGATGGTCTCCATCGTCTCGGTCGCCAGGAGATGGTCGAACATCGGGTGCGAGCCGTCGGGGAATCCTCCCAGGAGTGTGAACTTGTATGACGAGGGCACGTAGTAGCGCGAGAAGAGCCTTCCGAGCACCAGCGCCGGGGCGGTGACGAACGCGGCATACGCCTGCTTCTGGATGGCGAGGCCGAGAAACTGCAGCAGGTTCGTTCGCACGACGACGAGCTCGAGGCCGAGCCGCTGGATCATCGGTTCGTAGAGCCGCTGCATCTTCAGGAAGCTGCCGGTGTTGGCGAGGTCCTCGTCGGGGTCGAAGCCGTTGATCATCAGGCAGTGCGTGATCCGGTACAAAGCGTACGGCTCGTTCCGCTCGAGGTGGGCCCATAGGGTGTGGAAAGAGTCGACGCCACCGGAAAACGCGCTTCCGACCGCGCCCGTAGCGTCGCCCGGGTCGCGGCTACGCAACTCGTCGCATTGCAGCTCCACGGGGGTGAAGAAGTCCGGCTTCCAGGTGGATTGGAACCTCTGGTAGTCGCGCATGCCGTGCGCAAGACGGTACGAGAGATCCCCATGGACCGCCAACCGCTCTCCCAGCCGCATGGCGAGCGGCAGCAGGGCCACCGCGAAGCCGTCGGCCCGGTTGGTGACGGAGGTGCCGACGGTCTCGGGGAAGGTGAACCAGAGCGTGGCGGGGTACTCCCCATCGAACCGCTCCACCTCGACGGCGGCCTCCACCGTGGTTTCCTTCCTGCCCTGTCTCAGCTGCGGTTCGTGGATGATCATCTCTGCTCCTCGGGTGGCGCCACGAGGCGTCGCGGCCCACGATGGAACGACGTCGCCGCTCGGCGGATCATACCGGGGACCATGCCGCAGTCAAACGGTTCGCGACCGGCATCCCGCGGCCTCACGCCGTGCGGCCGGACCCCGGCGCCGAGCCGGACCCCCCGTGCGCTGTCGCCCGCTCGACCGGCGCGATCGTCGCCAGATCCCTGTGGCCGGGAGCGATCCCGAGTTCCGAGCACTCGTCGCACAGGATCAGCTTCTCGCAGTGGGCCAACCGGCAGCGGACCGGGCCGAGCTGAGCGAAGAACAAGCGGGCGAGGTGATCGCTGACGCGCCCCTTGAGGAGGACGAAATCTCCATGCCGGAGTGTGTCCAGGAGGAACCTCGCCGCCTCGGGGAGGGCCGTGAACGCGTGGACGTTCTCCGGCGCCAGACCGGCCGCGGTCGCCCCACGCCTCCCGCTTTCGGCGGACAGGCCGACGAACACGACGACATCGGCGACCCGCGCGCTCGCCCGCCCGAGGCGAACGACCCGCTTCCGGCGAGGGGTGCTCCCGTAGTCCGACGCATCGGCGATCACCGCGATGCGGCGAGCGGCCCGCGCCTCGGCAAGCACCTTGAGCCCGGCCTCGAAGGCGTCGATCGAGCCGTCGTAGTCGTCGCGCAGGATGACCGCTCCAGATGGAAGCAACATCGGCTGCATGCGGCCCTGGAAGGGTTCCACGGTGGCAAGGGCGGCGACCGCTTGGGGGAGGGGGACTCCAAGAGCCCTGGCCGTCGCCAGCGCTGCTGTTGCCGAGGTGCACCAGTGGGTCCCCACCAGGCGTGTCCGCGCATGGCAGGACTCCCCGTCCCTCGTGCGGACATCGAATTCGAGGCGCCCCGGCCAGCGAGAGGTGGCGCCCTCGGCCCAGACGTCGAAGTCGCGACACGTGCCCGAACGCACCACCCTGCCGCGAACGACTTCCGCCATCCCGGCTGCCAGTGGATCGTCCGCGTTGATCACCGCCAGTCCGCCGGGACGCAACGCCCTCAGGAGCACGGCTTTCTCGCGGGCGTGCCGTTCCTGATCCCCGAACGCCTTCATATGAGTTCGCAACACCGTGAGGATCACCGCCACGTCGGGCCGGACGAGTCGGGCGAGGCGCCCCATTTCGCCCGGCGCGCCGACGCCGATCTCGACCACCGCGAAGCGCTGCCACGGGCGAACCCGGAGGATGTTGAGGGTAAGCGGCAGTCCGGTGTTCTCGTTGCTCGGGGTGCGGAACGTCGGCCACGACGACCCTAAGATCGTCGCCAACATCTCCTTTGTGGTGGTCTTGCCGTGCGTGCCGGTGACGGCGATGAAGGTGGTCCGCCGGAGCGCCCGGCGCCACCCGACGGCGACCCAGTAGAGGGTCTGGGCGGCGAGGACGTACGCCGTATGGGCGACAAGCCTCCGCAATCGGAGGACTGCTCGAGGTGCACTCACTGCCGGCATGATAGACCCGCTGCCGAGGGACTCGGACTCGCGCCGTCCCGGTTCAGGCCGGGCCGTCCCTCTCCGGAGGCCCGTCATCCCGGTGGCTCTCGAACCTCCAACCGGCCGGTGCGTCCGGTCGTCCGTCGAGACTCACGAAGATGCGCCGCCGACGACCGGCGCCGAGAGCCCTCACGACCCCAATGCGGTGGTAGCCCACCACGAGCCACGGCGGGTAGGCCCACGGGTTGTCCGGCAGGACCGCAGCCAGCACCAAACGGCACCCCTTCTCGTGCAGGGTCCGCAGACACGCTGCCTGGGTCGCGGGCCCGAGCCCCAGCCTGCGGTACGGCGGCTGCGTGAACGCGCGGTAGACGTACGCGACATCGTCGCCCAGGAGCAGCCGGCAGCTCAGGTACTCTACGTGGACCTCCCGGAACGCGAGCCACGCGACGTGCCGGAGTCCGCCGGCGCACCATGCGCCCCAACACTGGTGCCCAGCCTGGAGCCGGCTCCGGAAGACGCCCGCATCGCCTTGACCGAGCGCCTCGAAGGCGGCCTCGTCGTCGGGCCGAAGGAGCCGGACCTCGACGTCGGCGCGCGGTGAGACTCGAGCCACAGGCTCGTCGAGGCGCCTCTCCAGCAGCACCAGGCGGCGATACCCCACCCGGGAGAGCGTGCCGAACCACACGCCGCCGAGCCCCTTCTCGCCGTATACGCGCGCCAGCCGCACCAAAACCGGGGCCTTGCCCTGAGACATTTCCCGGGACCTCCGACCAGTGTCGGGGCGAAGGGTACCACCGCCTCCCATCGAGTCGCGACGCGGTCTTGGCGAGTCCGGCGGCCTGCGGCGGTTCGCGGGAGAAACCGAGCGGAGGGGATGGCGTCAGCGATCGCGGCGGGGGCGGCGGCCGCGCGACGTTGCTAAGATCGGGGCGTGAATGCGTGCAGTGAGCGGCCGGGTGTGGGGCTCCGTGGGTGGGTCCGGCGTGCCCGGGGGAGGAATGCACCCGGGCCCCCCGGCCACGTGGCGCAGGAGAGCACGTGCACAGCGACCAGATCCACGCGCTGCTGAGCGAGGAGATTGCCTCGGGCGGTTCGATCCGCGGCCGGTGGCATGCCGAGTACCTCGGCCATTCCTATCGATCGGCGGTCGACAGGGCGATGGCTCAAGTCGACGGCAGGCCTCAATCGGTTCTGAAGACCGACCTCTGGAACGAGTGCCTGGGTGGAACGAGGGATCTCGCCGGCCACTTTCAAGAGCAGCACGGGTGCCGCTTCTTCGGCCTCGACCTCGAATACCCGGTGTGCGCCCAGGCACGTTCGCGGGTCCCGGCGGTGTACGTCGTTCAGGCGGACATCAGAGCGCTCCCGTTTCGCGCCGGATCCTTCGACGCCGTGCTCGACCTCTCGACTCTGGACCACCTGCCCGACGACGGGGTGTCGCAGGCCGTTGACGGGTACCGGCGAGTGCTACGCGACCGCGGCGTGCTGCTTCTCATCTTCTGGCAACGCAATTTCCTCATGAGGCAGAGGGTATTCCTAAAGCGTCTGCTCGGCCGGCGGGAAAAGCCCGACCAGCACTACTTCGCGCGTGCTGCGGTGCGGGCGAAGCTCGGAAGCGGACTCGTCGTCGTCGAGGAGTTCGTGACGGGTTCCCTCCTCATCCCGCCGCAGCCGCTGACGGGGTTTGTGCTTGGGAGGCTTCCAGCGAGATGGCTGACGCGGTTCCTGAGAGGGCTCGTGGAATTCGAGCATTCCGCCATCGTGCATCCCCTGCTCAAGCACTTCGCCGGCTTGCACGGATTCGCGGCGCTCCGCCGGAAAGACGCCGAGTGCGACCGCCCCGACGCCGCGTAGTCCTCAGCGAATCCGCGGCCTCGGTCACGCTTCGGACCCCCTCTCGTCGTCCGAACGGCATCCGACACGGCCGGACGACAGTCCCTAGTTCCGGCGGTCCTCAGAAGACGGCGTCGCACCGTTCGCGTGCAGCTTCAGGGCCGCGTAGATGGCGCGGTTGAGGGGCGTCGGCACCTTGGTCTCCATCCCCAACCGGACGACGGCGCCGGAGAGCCACTCCACTTCCAACCGCTTCCCCCGCGTGAGGTCGCCGAGCATCGACGCCACCATCCCCGGCGGCAGAGTGTCGATGAACCGCATCTGGGCGTCAACGATGTCCGGCGCGAGATCGATCCCCCTGGCCCGCGCTACAGCCGCCACCTCGCCCATGACGTCCCGCAGCATCTCGCGGGTCACGGGGTCGTTGCGGATCGGACCGGTCGGCATCCGCGTGAGCGAGGTCATTCCCGAGAGCCCCGCGATGAAGACGAACTTCTCCCAGATGGCCCGCTGGATGTCGTCGGACAGGGTGGCGTCGATACCCGCCGTCTTGCATGCATCCAGCAACGCCGTGGCGCGCGGGCTGGCGCCGCCCTCCAACTCCCCGAACGTGAGCCTGGCCAGGGTGCCGCTGTTGCGAATCACGCCGGGGCTGTCGATGACCGCCGCGATGTGGGCGACGCCGCCCATCACGTGGGGCTTGCCGAAGTAGCGGGTCGCGATGTCGATGGCCTCCACCCCGTTCTGGAACGACACCACGGCGGTCGCCGGCCCCAGCAGGGGCCTGGCGCTTTGCATCGCGTCCTCGGTGTTCCAGAGCTTCACCGCGACGAGCACGACGTCAACGGCGCCAACCCGGCTCGGGTCGCTTTCCGCCTTGACCTGCTCGAGCGTGAGGTCGCCCAGCGCCGAGAGCACCCGCAGCCCATTCTTGCGCATCGCCTCGAGCTGCGCACCGCGGGCGACGAAGGTCACGTCCTCGCCCGACGCGGCGAGGCGCGCCCCGAAGTACCCTCCGACCCCGCCGGCGCCGATGATGGCGATCTTCATAGCTCTCCCCCTGAGGCGCTCGAGCCGATGATACGGACTCGCCCCGGGGTTTCAGCATAGCCCCTCGGTCCGGTTCGCGCCGCCGAGTTGGCACGTCCGGCAGGCTCACGCCTCGCGGAACCCGACCAGGCGGTGGGCGTCCTCATCATAGAGACGGAGGCGAAGCGAGCGCAGGCTGGCCACCAGTGTGAGCCGGTCCACGCGCTGGAGCAGCGGCTGCTCGCGGTAGGCCTTCGGGAGCCGGTAGTTGGGGATGCGCGGCGCGAGGTGGTGGATATGGTGGAAGCCGATGTTCCCGGAGAACCACTGCAACACCCGCGGCAACGCGTACAGCGAGCTGCCTTCCATCGCTGCCGCGACGAAATCGCGCTCGCCGCGCCGCGCCCAGTAGACGTCCTCGAACTGGTGCTGCACGTAGAACAGCCAGACGCCGGCGGCGCCGGCCGCCGCGAGCAGCGGCAGCTCCACGAGCAGCGTCGCCTTGACGCCGGCGGTCGCGAAGAGCGCGCCGAAGATCGCGAGGAGCGCCAGGTTGGTCGCGTGCACGCTCATCCTGGCACGCGGGCTGGACCCCGCGCGGGTGAGGCGATGCCTGACGAGGAACAGGTACAACGGCGCGACACCGAGGAAGATGAACGGGCTGCGGTAGAGCCGGTACCCGGTCCGCCGCCAGAACGGCGCCTCCCGGTATTCCCTGACGGTCATCGTCCACACGTCACCGGCGCCCCGCCGGTCGAGGTCGCCTGCGGTGGCGTGGTGCTTGGCGTGCTCCTCCCGCCAGTCGTCATACGGGGTGAGCGTCAAGATGCCCGTGATGTACCCCACGACCCGGTTGGCGGCATCCGATCGGAAGAAGGAGCCGTGGCCGCAGTCGTGGAAGATGATGAACACGCGCACCATGAAGCCGGCCGCGAGGAGCGCGACCGGGAGCGCAAGCCAGTACGAGACGGCAAGCAGACGGTAGGAGAGGTACCACAGCGCGAGATAGGGGACGACGCTGTCGGCCATCTGCCACACGCTGCGCTTGAGGTCCGAGTGCTGATAGGTGGCGATGATCTGCCGCCAGTTGCGCTTCACCTCGTCGAAACGGGAAGAAGAAGAAGAAGAAGATGGGTCAAGGGAAAGTTTGCGCATTGAGCCCCTTCAATATTGCAAACCTGCCCGGCCCGCCGCGAATTTCCGGATCCGCTTGCCCGCCCTGACCTGGTCGACCCCGCCGGAATGGCGACCCGCCAGGGGCTCGCGGAGCTGGCAGCTCGCACAAAAAAGAGCCCGGGGTCCCATGACGTGAGACCCCGGGCGTTTACGGCTGGTTTCCGGTTGCCTACATGCGCGGGGTGCGGTCTTCCTTCGACTTCGCGACGTTGACCTTGAGCGACGCCCCGTCGAGGGGTTGGCCGTCGAGCTTCGCGATCGCGCCCTGAGCCTCGGCCTCGCTGGACATCTCGACGAAGCCGAAACCGCGGGACTGCGCCGAGTCGCGCTCCGTGACCACGACGGCCGAAGCCACCGTGCCGCACGGCGCGAAGTGCGCGCGCAGGTTCTCTGAAGTTGTGGACTGGGACAGACCGCCGACGTAGAGCTTTGTAGCCATGTGTGCCTCCCATTTGGTCCCCGGTGCTCTGGGACCGGTCATCTTCCGCATTGCTGATCCCACCCCGGACCCGCGGAAGGTGCCGCTCGGAGGCGAGGCCGGTGCCGCGCCCGATGGCGCGATGTCCGGCAGAGGTGTTCACTATATCACGAAATATTTGTTTGTCAATACTTTACATTCGGGCGCCGACATCTCGTCGCGAAACCGTCGACGCCAGCGCACTCTTTCCATTGGTCGATCTACGGGACAAGCCCAAATCGCAGTCCGCCTGGGGCCCTCAGATGCCGCTGTCGGGGCGGAACGCCGTGTCGTAGAGGTGGCGGGCCCAGCCGCGACGACCGAACTCGCGGCCCTTGCCACCCTTGTCGCCGCCGAGCATCCACTCGCGCACCGGTACCGAGAAGCCGGTCTTCCCGCGGGTGTAGACGGCAGGAGGGAGGCCGCCGGCGGGGCTCCTGGCGAGGAACAGCTTGCGGTTGCCGCGGGCGTGCACGAGCAGCGGCGCGACCGCGCGCAGCAGGTGGTGCTCGACGAGCGGCACCCGGACCTCGAGCGAGTGCGCCATGCTCGCCCAGTCGATGTCGCGCAGCAACTGGTCCCGCATGTAGATGCACGACTCGAGGGAGACCATGCGCAGGAACGGCTGGCGCGGGTCCGGGGTCAGCGCCTTGCCGATCAGCCCGATCATGTCGAGGCGCTCGAGGCCCGCCCGCGCCGCCTCGGCGCCCATCAGTTCCGGCAGGTCCCACGGCATGAAGACGGCGCGCTTGAGGAAGTAGGCGCCGGCGTAGCTGCCGCCGTACTTGAGGATCGCGCCGTGCTTCTGACTGATATGCGTGCTCCGCTTCGGCGTCAGCGCGAGGTACGCGCGGTGCAGCGCCTCGGGGAGCAGCGGCAACTTCGACGGCACCCGCGCCAACTTCACCATCATCGGCACCTTGCGGTAGGTGCCGTAGCCGCCGAGCAGTTCGTCGCCGCCGGTGCCCGAGAGCGCCACTTTCAAGCCGCAGCGGGCCGCCGCAAGGCTCACGAAGTACGAGTTCACCGCGTCCGTCGTGGGTTGGTCCATCGCCTCGATGACCCGCGGGAACTCGGCGACGAAGTCGGCCTTGGAGATCATCACCGTGCTGTGGTCGGTACCGTAGTGGCGGGCGACCTCCTCGGCGAGCGGCGCCTCGTCGCGCCGGCTGCCCTGGTACTCCGAAAACGTGAGGGTGACGGTCTTGAGGTCGGTCGCCCCGGCCTCGCGGGCGAGCGCCACCGTCGAGGTCGAGTCGCGCCCGGAGGAGAGGAACATCCCCACCCTGACGTCGGCCACGAGGTGGTAGCGGACCGACTCGAGGAAGGCGAGGCGGAAACGTTCCTGCAACTCCGCCTCGGGCAGCGGAGGCGCGTGTTCGGCCGCATCCGCGAGGATCGCGGGCACCGAGGCGAACGCCTCCGGCTCGCTCGCCCCCCGCTCTCCCACCCAGACGAACGAGCCGGCCGGGAGCGCTCGCACGCCCTCGTAGAGGGTGAACGGTTCCGGGACGGCGCCGCGCAGGAAGAAACCCGCCACGCCCGCCGGGTCCTGCCGCCGCGCCACCCGCCCGCCCGCGAGCAGCGCCTTGACCTGGGAGGCGACGCGCACGACCCCGCCACCGGCGGCGATGTAGAGCGGCTTGACGCCGTACAGGTCGCGAGCAAGCAGCATGCGCCGGTTGCGCCGATCCCAGAGCGCGAACGCGAACATCCCGCGCAGCTCGGCCAGCATCGCCGTGCCCCGGGCCCGGTACAGCTCGAGCAGCACCTCGGTGTCGGACGCGGTGGCGAAGCGGCGTCCCTCGGCCTCCAGCTCGGCCCGCAGCTCGCGGAAGTTGTAGATCTCGCCGTTGAACGCGATCGCGTAGTTGCCGCCGTCCGCCACCATCGGCTGCGCGGCGGCATCGGAGAGGTCGATGATGGAGAGCCGCCGGTGCGCGAGGCCGACGCGGCCGTCGGGGGAGAACCACTCGCCGCTGCCGTCCGGCCCGCGCCGCCGCATCGCGTCGCGCACCGCCCGCAGCTCCGCGCGGTCCACCTGTCCCGCGCGCGGGTCGTAGGCGAAGATCCCGGCAATCCCACACATCAGCGACGCTCCCTTTTCGGTCGGGGAAGGGACGATGCGCGCCAGCCCGCCGTTGCAGCCGTTCGGATGCGGGCGAAAAGGTATCACCATCGCCCGGTGCAGCCAAGACGCCTTGCGCCCAGCAAACACCGGCGCGACGGGTTCATTGCCTCCCGCAGAGCGCCGGCGATCAGTTCCCGTGCGGGCATGCCCGATGCCCCGTAGAGCCTTCACGTGAAGCCGTAGTCGGTGCGCTCCCGCATTGCGGGATCGATGTCGAGACCCTGGACCAACACCGTCGGACTGCCGTGCAACCGGCACTTGCGGGCCTCGTCCACGGTTGTGACGAAGGCCATTTCGAGCCGGATCGGCAGGGCGAGGTCGGCCGCCACCCGCTCCAACGGAGCCCTGGCCGCCGGCGTCTGCTCGCACCCGTCGGGGTACGCGATGGTGACTTCGATCGGCGACAACCGGGCTTTCCCCACCCAGCGAACTCTCCCCGGACCACTATCGGCCATGCCGACCGCACCCATCCGACGCGGCGCCCGACACAGGCGGGCGCGTTTGGCCCGACCCCGCGTCTTCTGCGACAATCCAGCCCGGACGCCGCTCGAGTCCGCCTAGGCCGCTCCGCAAAACGGGGTCTGGCATGCGCATGAAGGATCGAGCCGTTCTGATTACGGGCGCCAGCCGCGGCATCGGCGCGGCCACCGCGAAGTTCCTGGCTCAAGAGGGCGCCGCAGTGGCGCCGGCGGCTACTCCTCGTCGTCCTCGTCGTCGTCCTCGAGCGGCGGCAACGCGTACAGGAGCAGGCGGCCGTCGAACGGGATCATGACGAGGCGGTCGTGCGCGTTGATCGTGTCGTCGTCGGGCCACGCGCCGCCCTTGGGGTCGTAGGAGCGGAACCCCCACGGGACCTCGATCTCGCCGGGCGCCAGCCACTCGGGGATTACGAGCGAGGGGCGCTCGTCGTCCTCCTCGACCTTGCGGAACTCGATCTCGGCGAGCTTCTTCGTCTCGACGAGCGTGGCCTCCCCCGCCTCCGCGGCGGCGGCTTCCACCTGCTCGGACACGATGTCCTGCAGCGCGTCCCGCGCCGCCTCGAGGAACTCCTTCGGTCCGGAGATCTCGGCGTAGACGTCGAGGCGGTACTTGGCGCCCTCCAGGCGCTCCACCGAGGCCAGCCACACCTCCACCGCCTTGGCGGGGTCGTCCTCGGGCTCGAGGGTGATGCTCTGGCCGTACAGCCGGTCCCGGGTCGTCAGCGCCGCCAGCAACTGCTCCGCGGTGGCGGCAGGAAGCTCGATCTCCCATTCGTGTTCAAGCTTTGCGGTCATCGTCGGTCTCCTTGCCGCCTCGCCGCCGCGGCGCGCGCAGGGTACACGAAACCGCCGCCGCGCGAAAGCGACGGCCGCGGCGCGAACCCGGACCCGCCCGGGCTCGCGCGCCCCGCCCGCAGGCGGATCACGGTCCCGGTGTCCCGGCGGCCCCGTTGCGAGGGCGGGAGGCGGCGGCGCGCGCGGCCCAGGCCTGCAGCGAGCGCGGCTCCGGCGTGCCGCGGCGGAGTGCCGCGATCGCCTCCGCCGCGGCGAACGCCCCGGCGACCGTCGCCACGTACGGCACGCGGTGCTCGAGCGCGCCGCGCCGGATCGTGACCCCGTCCCGGTGCGCGCGGGCGCCGGTCGCGGTGTTGATCACGAGCTGAATCTCCCCGTTGACCATCAGGTCCACGGTGTTGGGCCGCCCCTCCGAGACCTTGCGGACGACGCGCGCGGCGATGCCGTCGCGGGCGAGGGTGGCGGCCGTCCCCTGGGTGGCGAGGAGCGTCAGTCCGAGTTCCTCGAGCCGCGCCGCGAGCGCGGTGGCGCGCGGCTTGTCGGCGTCCGCCACCGAGAGGAACGCGGCGCCCGCCAGCGGCAGGCCGAGCCCGGCGGCGAGCGCGGCCTTGGCGTACGCCTCGCCGAAGCTGTCCGCCATCCCCATCACCTCGCCGGTCGAGCGCATCTCCGGGCCGGGGAGCGGGTCAACCCCCGGGAAGCGGTCGAACGGGAACACCGGCATCTTGACCGCGACCCCGAGCGGCGCCCCGTCGGCCACGGCGAGCTCGGCCAGGGGCGCGCCGCACGCGATCTGGGCCGCCAAAGACGCCCACGCCACCCCGGTTGCCTTGGAGATGAACGGCACCGTGCGCGAGGCGCGCGGGTTGGCCTCGAGCACGTAGACGAGGCCGTCGCGCACCGCGAGCTGAAGGTTGAGCAGGCCGATCACGCCGAGCTCGCGGGCGAGCAGGCGTGCGATCCGGCGCACCTCGGCGGTGATCTCGAGCGGGAGCGAGACGCTCGGGAACACGCACGACGAGTCCCCGGAGTGGATCCCCGCTTCCTCGATGTGCTCGAGCACGCCGCAGATCACGACGTCCCGGCCGTCGCAGAGCGCGTCCACGTCGATCTCAACCGCGCGCTCGAGGAAGCGGTCGATGAGCACGGGGTGCTCGGGCGCGGCCCGCACCTCGCGCTTCCAGTAGTTCCCGAGGTCGGCCTCGCGGTAGACCGCCTCCATCCCCCGGCCGCCGAGGACGTACGACGGCCGCACCAGCACCGGGTACCCGAGCCGAGCCGCGGCGCTCTTCGCCTCCTCGAGCGTGACCACGGCCTCGCACTGGGGCTGGCGCAGGCCGAGTCGCCGGATCACGTCGGAGAAGCGCTCGCGGTCCTCGGCCAGGTCGATCGCCCCGGGGGGCGTGCCGAGGATCGGGACGCCCGCCGCCGCCAGCGCAGCCGCGAGCTTGAGCGGCGTCTGGCCGCCGAACTGCGCCACGGCCCCCTCGGCGTCTTCGCGGGCGACCACGTCGAGAACCTCCTCGAGCGTGAGCGGCTCGAAGTACAGGCGGTCGGCCGCGTCCCAGTCGGTGGACACCGTTTCCGGATTGCAGTTGACCATGACCGCCTCGCGCCCGCGCGCCCGCAACCCGGCGATCGCCTGCACGCAGCAGGCGTCGAACTCGATCCCCTGCCCGATGCGCACCGGGCCGGACCCCAGGATCACCACCGCCGGCCGCCGCCGCGGCGGCACCTCGTCGAGCGTCCCGAAGCCGCCGTACAGGTACGGGGTCGCGGCCGCGAACTCGCCGGCGCAGGTGTCGACCTTGCGGTACCGCCGCGCGATCCCCGCCTGGCGGCGCCGCTCGCGCACGTCCGCCTCCGGCTCGCCGAGCAGCAGGGCGAGGTCGGCGTCGCCGAAGCCCAGTTTCTTCGCCGCCGCCAGCGTCTCGGCGTCGGTCCCGCCGCGCTCGGCGATCAACGCCTCCGCCGCCACCAGGCCGGCGATCCGCCCGACGAACCAGGGGTCCCAGCGCGACAGTTCCGCCACCGCGCCGACCGCCCAGCCGCGCCGCAGGCCTTCGGCCGCGGCCCACAGGCGGTCGGGGTTGGCCGTGCCGACGCGCGCCGCCAGCGCGTCGTCGTCGAGCCCCGCCACCGCCGGCGGCGCGGCAAGGCCGGCGCGCCCCAGTTCGAGCGAGCGCACCGCCTTCAGCAGTGCCTCCTCGAAACCCGCCCCGATCGCCATCACCTCGCCCACCGACTTCATCGAGGTGCCGAGGGTGTCGGCCGCCCCAGGGAACTTCTCGAACGCGAAGCGCGGGATCTTGACCACCACGTAATCGAGCGCAGGCTCGAACGCGGCCGGCGTCGAACCGGTGATCGCGTTGGTGATCTCGTCGAGCCGGTAGCCGAGCGCGAGCTTGGCCGCGATGCGCGCGATCGGAAAACCCGTCGCCTTGGACGCGAGCGCCGACGAGCGCGAGACCCGCGGGTTCATCTCGATGACGGCCCACTCCCCGGTCCCGGGGTGGACCGCGAACTGAACGTTGGCGCCGCCGGTCTCGACCCCCACCGTGCGCAGGCAGGTCGCGGCGGCGTCGCGGAGCACCTGGTACTCCTTGTCGGTCAGGGTGAGCGCCGGGGCCACCGTGATCGAGTCGCCGGTGTGCACGCCCATCGCGTCGAGGTTCTCGATCGAGCAGACCACGACGACCGTGTCGGCGGCGTCGCGCATCACCTCGAGCTCGAACTCCTTCCACCCCTCGACCGACCGTTCGACCAGCACCTCGCCGACCGGGCTGGCGGCGAGCGCGGACGCGATCGCAGCCGTGTACTCCTCGCGGTTGTACACCATCGCAGTACCCGTGCCTCCGAGCGTGAACGAGGGGCGCAGGATCGCCGGAAACCCGACCACCTCGGCGGCCTCGTTGGCCCGCCCGAGCGACGTGACCGTCACCGACGGCAGCACCGGCAGCCCCGCCCGCCGCATCGCCTCGCGGAAGCGCTCGCGGTCCTCCGCCGTGCGGATGGCGTCCACGCTGGCGCCCAGCAGGCGCACGCCGAGGCGGTCCAGGGCCCCCGAGGCGGCGAGCTCCACCGCCACGTTGAGCGCGGTCTGGCCGCCGAGCGTCGGCAGCAGCGCGTCGCACCCCTCGCGCTCGAGGATCGCCGCGACGACCTCGGCGGTGATCGGCTCGACGTAGGTCGCGTCGGCGCGCTCCGGGTCGGTCATGATCGTCGCCGGGTTGGAGTTGACGAGCACGACGCGCAACCCCTCCTCGCGCAACGCCTGCACCCCCTGCACGCCGGAGTAGTCGAACTCGCACGCCTGCCCGATGCGGATCGGGCCCGCCCCGAGCACGCACACGCTCTTCACGTCGTCGCGGCGCGGCATCAGGCCCTCCACCCAACCCGTGGACCGTGGACCGTGGACCGTGGACCGAAGAACCAACTCGGGTCCAGACCTCCATGACGACGCTCCAGCCACCCGTTACAGACTCGCGACCTCCTCGAAGTGCGGAAGGCGGACCACGGGCCCCGGACCACGGACCACGCGGCCTTCATGCCTGCCTCCCGCACCGCGCGACGAACCGGGCGAACACGCCGAGGGCGTCGCGCGGTCCGGGGCCGGCCTCGGGGTGGAACTGGATCCCTTCGGCCCGCAGGCCGTCCGCTCGGATCCCCTCCACCGAGCCGTCGGTGAGGTTGGTCATCGACACCCGCACGCCGGCCGGCAGCGAGGCCGGCTCGACCGCGTAGTTGTGGTTCTGCGACGTGATCCACACCCCGCCGCTGGCGTTGTCGCGCACCGGGTGGTTGGCGCCGTGGTGCCCGAACGGGAGCTTGTACGTCGAGCCGCCGAGCGCCCGCGCCAGGAGCTGGTGCCCCAGGCAGATCCCGAGCACCGGCAGGCGGCCCAGGAGCGCCGCCAGCGTGTCCGCAACGCCTGCGACAGCCGCCGGGTCACCGGGGCCGTTGGAAAAGACCACGCCCCCGGGCGACAGGGCGAGGACCGCATCGGCACGGGTATCCGGCGGCACGACGACGACCTCCGCGCCGGCGCCGACGAGCTGCCGGAAGATCGATCGCTTGGCGCCGCAGTCGACCACGACAATGCGTGGTCCGTGGTCCGTGGTCCGTGGTCCGCAAGAACCGATGCCGTTAAGCGTGGAAGCACCGGGGGGATGCCAGGGACCTTCCTGCCAGGTATAGGTCTCGGTGCACGCGACGGCGCGGGTGAGGTCGCAGCCGTCGGTCCCGCGCGCCGCGGCGACCAGCGCGCCCATCTCGTCCGGGGACGGCTCGCGCCCGCACACCAGCACGCCGGGGAGCGCGCCCTTCTCGCGCAACCGGAGCACGAGCGCGCGGGTGTCGAAGCCCCACGCCACCGGCACGCCCTGCGCCTCGAGGCTGGCGAGCAACCCCCCGCCCGAGCGCCAGTTCGACGGGACCAGCGACAGGTCGGGCACGATCAACCCCTCGGCCCACACCCGGCCCGACTCGCGGTCGTCCTCGTTGACGCCGACGTTGCCGACGTGGGCCGCCGTCAGGACCAGGATCTGGCCCCGGTACGACGGGTCGGTGAGCATCTCCTGGTAGCCGAACATCGAGGTGTTGAAAACGACCTCGCCCGAGGCGGTGCCGTCGCCTCCGGCCGCATGCCCGAGAAGCACCGTGCCGTCGGCAAGGCCGAGCCACGCGCGCCGCGGACGTGCGAGAAGCTCGGGCAGCAGCGACCTGTCCATTGAGGCGTGAGGGTAGACGATCCTGGGGCCGCCCACAATCGGGCCCCCTCGCGACGAGGCCGCCGGGCCGGCCGCCGGCCTCGGCCTCTTTCGAACCGAGGCGGAGCGCCGCCGGCCGGCGCTCGCAGGCGTCACGACGGGGACGACGTCGCCGTAGCCCCGGCGCGCGATTCGCACCATCCGTGGCGCCCGCTCCGCCACGCTCACGTCTCCCGCGCCCGGCGGTACGCCTCCCGGAACGGCAGGCCCAACTCGACCACCATCCGGTACGCTCGCTCGGCCGCCCGCAGCGACGGGTCGACCGCGTCGCGCATCCGCGCCTCGTCGAACTCGATCTCCGGGAGAGCGTGGGCCAGGAGGCGGGCGCTGGCGCTCGCCGAGTCGAGCCCGCGGAACAGCGGCTTCTTGGTGAGTTGGAGATCGCGGTGGTAGCCGGAAGGCAGCTTCGCGGTGACGGCCAGCAGCTCCGCCAGCGCCGCGGCCGCCTCGCCGCTGCGCCCGCGAACGAGCTCGAACAGGTCGGGGTTGCGCTTCTGCGGCAGCATCGAGGAACCGGTCGTCAGCGCGGACGGCAGTTTCACGAAGCCGAACTCCTCGGTCGCGAACAGGCAGAGGTCGGCGGCGAGGCGCCCGAGGTCCTGCGCCAGCAGCGCGGCCTCGAACAGCGCGCCGGCCTCGGCCTTGCCGCGCGAGAGTTGGACCGCGGTGACCGGTTCGTGCGCCGCAGAGAACCCCAGCGCGCTCGTCGTCAGGGAGCGGTCGAGCGCCAGCACCGGGACGCCGTACCCGGCGGCCGAGCCGAGCGGGTTGAGGTCGGCGCGTCGCCTGGCCGCGAGCAGTCCGGCCGCGTCGTCGCGCAGCTCGGCGGCGAAAGCCCCGGCCCAGCCGGCAAGCGAAGTCGGCATCGCCCGCTGCATGTGCGTGTAGCCCGGCATGACCAGCGCGCCCCGGCTCTGGGCGATCGCGTCGAGCGCGGCGGCCACGCCTTCCGCGTCGCCGGCGAGCGTTTCCAGCTCGTCCTTCAGCCACAGCCGCAGCGCGGCGAGCACCTGGTCGTTGCGCGAGCGGCCGAGGTGGATGCGCCGGCCCGCCTCCCCCACCGCGGCCGTCAGCCGGTTCTCCAGGGCGGTGTGGCAGTCCTCCTCCTCGAGCGCGACCCGCCACTCGCCGCGCGCGTGCGCCGCGCCGATCGCCGCGAGCGCGCGCTGCACGTCGGCGTTGTCGCTCTCGCTCAGGTACCCGGCGGCGCGCAGCATCTCGGCGTGGGCCATGGAAGCCCGCACGTCGTACGCGACCAGCCGGTCGTCGAGGGCGTGGTCCTCGCCGGCGGTGAACTCGAGCACGAGCCGGTCGAGCGGTTCGTTGCGGTCCCACAGCCTCGTCATGCCGCCCTCCCTTCACCCAGGAACCCCCGGCACCCAAGCACCAGCCGCTCGTAGAAGCGCGCGCCCTCCAGCACTTCCTCCTCGAGGACGAACTCGTCGGGGGTGTGCGAGCGTTCGCTGCGGCCGGGGCCCACCTTGATCCCCGGTATGCCGGTGAAGAACACCAGGTCCGACAGGCCGCGGGAGCCGAACGTCCGCGCCTGCGGCCGGGCCGCGAGCGCCGCCCGCACGAGCGGGTGGTCCTCCGCGATCTCGTACGGGCGCAGCCGCGCGCTCGCGACGCGCAGCTCGCCCGACACGGCCGCCTGCAGCCGGGCCGCGAGTTCCTCCGGCGCGAGGTCCGGGTTGGTGCGCACGTCGAGCACGCACGACGCCTCGGCGGGAATCATGTTGCGCGCCGTGCCGCCGCGCGCCATCGTCGGCTCGAGCGTGACCGGCCCGAGCCTGGGGTGGTCGGGACCGAGGTCTACCATGTCGAGGGCGACGAGGTCGCGCGCGAGGGTCCGCAACGCGTTGGCCGCGCCGAGGGCACGGCCGTGGGCGGCGTGGCACGCCCGCCCAGCGGCCACCAGCTCGAGCACCAGGAGTCCCTTCTGCGACGTCGCGACGTCGAGGTCGGTGGGCTCGCCCACGACTACGGCGGCCGGCCGCAGGCCGCGCCGCGCCAGCTCGGGGACGAGCCGCTCGGTCCCCTTGCTGCCGACCTCCTCCTCCGCCGCGAGGGCGAGCAGGACGCGCACCCCGAGTTCGTCGGCGCGCCCCGCCAGGCGCAGGAACGCCGCGGTCATCGCCGCCGCGGCCCCCTTCGCGTCGTTGCTCCCGAGGCCGTAGACGCGGCCTCCTTCGACGGTCGGCTGGTGCGGCGGCCGGGTCCACGCCGGGGACGCCGGCACGGTGTCGAGGTGGGAGTTGAGGCAGACAACCGGTCCGCGGCCGGCGACGGCGAACACGCTGTTGCCGAACCGTTGGGCCGCGAGGTTGCGCGCGGCGAGGAACTCCACCACGAAGTCCGCGAGCGGCCCCTCCTCGCCCGACAGCGAGGGGATCGCGACCATCTCGCGGTGGAGAGCCAGGAGCTCGGCGTCGGTCACGGCGCGGTTTCCCCTGCCGCGGCCTGCGGCGCGCCGCCCTGCTCGGCCGCGGGCAGCTCGGCGACGTCGCGCACGATGAGGGTCCCCGCCCCCTCGTTGGTGAACACCTCCATGAGCAGGGCGTGCTTGGGCTGGAACCCCACGATGTGCACCCGGCGCACGCCGCCGGCGAGCGCGGCGCGCGCCGCGTTGACCTTGGGGAGCATGCCGCCGGCCAGGGCTCCGCGCGCCTCCATGATCGCCAGGACCTTGAGGTCCGCGCAGCTGATCATCGAGGCCTTGTCGGCCCGGTCCTCGAGGATCCCGGGCGTCTCGGTGAGGAAGAGCAGCTTCTCGGCGTCGAGGGCGCAGGCGATCGTCGCGGCCACCGTATCGGCGTTGACGTTGAGCACGCGCCCGTCGTCGTCGGCCGCGAGCGGGCTGACCACCGGCACGTAGCCCGCTGCGAGCAGGCTGTCCAGCACGCTCCGGTCGACGGAGACGATCTCCCCGACCTCGCCGAAGTCCACGGTCTCCCGCTTCCCACCGTCCTCGACCTCGACCGCAGGCCGGCGCTTCGCCCGCACCAGCGCGGCGTCCACCCCCGAGAGCCCGACAGCCGGGAGGTGAACCGCGCGACATGCGGCCAACACCGCGGTGCTCACGGTCCCGTTGAGCGTCATGATCACGGTCTCCAGCGCCTCCGGGCTCGTGACCCGCCGCCCGCCGACGAAACGCGTGGCGATCCCGAGCCGTCCGGCGAGCGCCGTTGACTGCGGCCCGCCCCCGTGCACGAGCACGACCCGGATGCCCACCTCGCGCAGGACGTTGACCTGCTCGGCGAGGCGAAGCAGGACGGCCGCGTCCGTGCTCGCGGCGCCGCCGAGTTTGATCACGAACACGCGCCCCTTGTACAGCCTGATGTACGGCAGCGCCCGGGTGAGCCCCGCCATCGCCGCCTCGCGGTCGTACGGACCGGTCATGCGCCCTCCTTCGTCAACATTTCGAGCAGCAGCGCCTTCTGGGCGTGCAGGCGGTTGCCGGCCTGGCGGACGACCACGCTCCGCGGCCCGTCGAGCACCTCGTCCGTCACCTTCACGTTGCGCCGCACCGGCAGGCAGTGCATGAAGCGTGCGCCGGGCGCCGCCGGCCGGTACCACGCCTCCGAGACGCACCAGTCGCGCAAGCCGGCGCGCAGCGGGGCCTCGTCGGCCGGCCGGCCGTAGAACGCCGGCGCCGCCCACGACTTGGCGTAAACGACGTGAGCGCCCGCCATCGCGGCCTCGCGGTCGGAGGTCTCCTCGACGCTGCCGCCGCTGCGGGCCGCCCAGGCGCGGGCGCGCGCCATGATCGGCTGCGGCAGGGCGTACCCCTCCGGCCGCAGGACGGTGACCTGCATCCCCCGCCGCGCAGCCATCGCCAGGGCCGACGCCGCCACCGCGTACGGCAGCGGCCGGGGGTGGTAGGCCCACGACAGCACGAAGCGGCCGCCCTGCCGGGGGATCTCCAGGTCGTCCAGCGTTTTCCAGTCGGCCAGCACCTGGCACGGGTGTGAAACCGCCGACTCCAGGTTGACGAACGGCACCGGCGAGAGCGCGGCCATCGTGCGGATCACGCCGTCGGCGAGGTCCTCCTCGAGGTCCTTCCCGCGCGCGAAGCAACGCACGGCGAGCGCGTCGGCGTACTGGGCGAGCACCGGGACCGCCTCGCGCACGTGTTCGGCGGCGTCGCCGTCCATCACGACGCCGTCGCGGGTCTCGAGCTGCCAGGAACCCTGGCCCGGCGCGATCACGAACGAGGCGCCCCCGAGCTGGGCGACGCCGGCCTGCATCGAGGCCAGCGTCCGCAGCGACGGGTTCATGAACAGGAGCGCCACGACGCGGCCGCGCAGCGCGTCGGAAAGCGGCCGGCGCTCCAGGTCGCCCGCGCGGGCGAGCACCGCTTCGAGGCGGTCGTCGGCGAGGTCGTCGAGGTGGAGAAAACTCTTCATGGTTGCATCTCCTTCAGCGCTGCGACCAGCTCGTCGACGTGCGCGTCCTCCAGGACCAAGGGAGGCAGAAGCCGGACGACGTGGGGGTCGGCGCTGCCGCCGGCTAAGATCCCCTTTCCGCGCAGGCGGGCGAGCACCTCCTTCGCGAGGGGGACGGTGCGCAGGCCGAGCAGGAACCCCATCCCCTGCACCGCCGTGACCGGACCGGCAAGGCACTCGCTGCGGAGCCTGGCCGACAGGCGGCGGACGTTGGCGAGCAGGCCGTCCCCCTCGATCGTCGCGATCACCGCCTCGACCAGCGCCATCGCCAGCGGTCCGCCGCCGAACGTGGTGCCGAGGTCGCCCTTCCTGATCCCGGCCGCCAGCGCCTCGCCCACGAGCACGGCGCCGACCGGGAAGCCGCCGCCGAGTCCCTTCGCGGTCGTCAGCAGGTCGGGGAGGATGCCGTGCGCCTGCGCCGCGAACGGGTGCCCCGTCCGCCCCATCCCGCACTGCACCTCGTCGAAGATGAGGATGGCGCCGGCGGCGGCCGTGGCGGCCCGCGCCGTGTCGAGGAAGGCGCGCGAAAGGGCGCGGGCGCCGGCCACGCCCTGGACCGGCTCCACGATCACGGCGGCGACGTCGGAGGTGACGGCCCGCTCCAGCGCCGCCGCGTCGTCGAACGGCACCCAGGTCACGGCGAACGGCTCGACTGGGAAACCGTACCAGCGCTCGTGGCCGGCGGTCACCGCGCCGGCGGCCGCGGTGCGCCCGTGGAACGCTCCCTCCACGGCGACGACGCGCGGCCGCCCGGTGGCGAGGAACGCGATGCGCAGGGCGTTCTCGTTCGCCTCGGCGCCCGAGTTGACGAAGAACGCGCGGGAGAGCCCGGGCGGGCCGAAGCGCACGAGGCTCGCGGCGGCGCGCTCGCGCACGTCCAGGGGCACGATGTTGGACTGGAAGAAGAGCGACCGCGCCTGCCGGTCGAGCGCCGCGATCAGCGCCGGATGCCCGTACCCGAGGAGGGCGACCGCGTGTCCGCCGTAGAAGTCCAGGTAGCGTTCGCCCGCCGCCGTGAACAGGTGCACCCCTTCGCCCCGGACCGGCCGGAGCGCGACCTGCTCCACGACGTCGAGGAGCGCCGGGGACGAGAGGTCCGTCGTTCGTGCCACGTTGCCCTCCATGGCTCAGTGCCAGCCGATCCCGGCAAGCCTGAGGCCGGCGTCCTCGTCGAAACCGAGGAGCCGGTTCATCCACTGCACGCCGCCGCCGGCGGCGCCCTTGACCAGGTTGTCGATCACCGAGGTCGACGACCGCGGTGCGGCCGCGCGTCGCGACCCCGAGGCGGCAGGCGTTGGTGCCCACGACCTCGTTAAGCCGCGGCGGGGCGGTGGTGACGTGCACGAACGGGGCGCCGCGGTAGAACTCCGCGACCGCCGCGGCGAGCGCCGCCGCCGGCATCGGCTCGACGAGCTGCAGCCGCAGCGTCGCGTGGATCCCGCGCACGAACGGGCCCGAGTGCGGCACGAACTCCACCTCCGGCTCCACGCCGCCGCACGCGGGCGCGAGCAGCTGCCGCATCTCCGGCTCGTGGCGGTGCGCGAGCGGCGAGTAGCCGTAGAGGTTCCCGCTCCTCTCCGGGTGGTGGGTCCCCGCACGCGGCGTGCGCCCGCTCCCCGAGCTGCCGGTCACCGCCGAGACGAAGACGTCGCCCGAGGCGAGGCCGAGCGCGTACAGCGGGTAGGCGGCCAGCACGACCGCGGTGGTGAAGCACCCCGGCTGGGCCGCGTGTCCCGCCGGCCGCCCCTGGTAGTGCTCCGGGACGGCGCACACGAACGCGCCGGCCCGCCCCGGGGCGCCGTGGGCCTGGCCGTAGATCCGGGCGAAGCGCTCGGGGTCGGCGAAGCGGAAGTCCGCCGAAAGGTCCACCGCGCGCGCCTCGGCGCCCGCGGCCTGGGCCGCGGCGAGCACGGAGTCGAGCAGCGCGGCCGTGGTCCCGTGCGGCGTCGCGGCGAAGATCGCGACCGGACCCCGGGGGATGTGCGAGCCCATCGCGTCCGCCGTCTCGAAGCGCAGCTCCGCCGGCAGCACCCCGGCCAGGTGCGGGAAGCACGCCGTCACCGAGGCGCCGGCCTGGCTCGTCGATACCACGGCCTCCGTCCGCAGGTGCGGATGCCCGGCCAGGAGCCGCAGCAGCTCGCCGGCCACGTACCCGGTCCCGCCCAGGATCAGGGCCGGGACCGGCGCCGGCTCAGGCATCGGCCTCTCCGTTCACGATCGGGGCGAGCCCCAGCTTCGCCATCACCAGCGCCGCCAGCTCGGCGGGGTGCGTGCGGGCGTTGATGCCCGGCACGCCGGTCTCGCGCTCGGTCAGCACCGTCCCGGCGACGTTGTCGGTCGCCGGCCCGGTCAACACCGCGGCCGCGAGCCCGTAGCGGTCCCGCAGGAGTTGCACGCCGCCCCACGCCGCCACCGGGTCGTTGGCGGCGAGCACCAGCGCGCCGAAGCTCGCCGCAAGCGCGGCGTCGGCGAGGATCGCGTCGACGCCGTAGAGGCCGAGCAGCCCGTCCCCGAGTTCGAGCACGATCACGTCCGGGGCGTCGGCCGCGAGGTGCGTGAGGATCGTCCGCGCCACCCGGGGGGCGACGTCGGCCGTCGTCGTCACCACCCCGAGGTCGGTGAAGATCAGCGTGTGGCGCGCCCCGGCGTCCTCCATCGCCAGGACGTCGCGGCGCAGCGACACGCCGGTGGCCTTGCCCGCGGCGACCTTGAGCCCGCGGTGGGCGAACGCCTGGATGAGCGAGCAGGCGGCCTGGGTCTTGCCGGCGTTCATGCACGTCCCGACGATCGCCACCACCGGGATGCCGCCGACGTCGAGGCGGTCGGCGAGCGGGAGGGCGCCCTGAGCGATGTGCGCCGGCAGGCCGACCCGCTCGCCGAGGTACGGGAAGTGCAGGACCTGGCCGAGGACCTCGACCACGAACGGGTTGCCGAGGTCCGGGTTGACGCCGTCGCACACCCCGATCACGCCGCCGAGGTTGAGGAGGTTGAGACGGTCCCCGACCTCGACCCGTTGCGGCAGGTACCCCGAGTAGCCGAACAGCGCCTTGCGGTGGCCGAGCGCGCCGGCGACCACGTCGCCGGGCTTGACCAGCGAGAAGCGGCCGGAGGGCAGCTCGAGCTGGTTGTAGGTGCTCTTCGCGTTCTCCACGCGCACCGCCACGACGCCGCCCTCGACCCCGGGGATCTCACGGCCGAGGCGCACCTCGCGCGACAGGCGGCAGGTCGCGGTCACCGAGCCGATCTTGTCGAGCAGGACCTTCTTCACGGTTGCCCCCCGCCGGCGCGCGCGTGCAGCATCCCGGGGAGCGCCAGCATGCGGGAGAACCCGCGCGCGTCCGCGGCGGTCCATTCGCCCGCGGCCTCGCCGTAGACCGCGCGCGAAGCGGCCTTGAGCGAGTACGGCGAGGCCACGCCCTCCACGAACGCCGACCCCGGCCGCAGCAGCACGCGCACCTCGCCGGTGACGCGGCGCTGCGAGCGCTCGAACAGCGCCTCGATGTCGCGGCACGCCGGCTCGAGGAACTGCCCCTCGTGGACCAGGTCGCCGTACACCGCGGCGAGCCCGTCCTTCACGCGCTGCTGCCGCGCGGTCAGCGTCAGCTTCTCGAGCTCGCGGTGGGCGGTGATGAGCAGGACCGCCGCCGGCGCCTCGAACGCCACCCGCCCTTTGAGCCCGATGATCGTGTCGCCGAGGTGGATCCCCCGACCGATGCCGAACGCGCCACCGAGAAGATTGAGGCTCTCCACCAGCTCGACCGGCCCCATCGCCACGCCGTCCACCGCGGCCGGCACCCCGGCGTCGAACGAGATTACGTGCGACTCCGGGGCCCGAGGGCTCGCGAAGGCGCCGCGGGTGAGGACCCACGCCTCCTCGGGGAGCGGCGCGACGGTGTCGGCGGTCTCGCGCCCGCCGATCGTGCACCCCCACAGCCCCGAGTTGACCGAGTACGCGGCGCGCTCGGCCGGCCACTCCACCCCGCGCTCGGCGAGGAACGCCACCTCGTGGGCGCGCGAGAACCCCTCGTCGCGGACGGGGGCGATGACCTCGAGCTCGGGCGCGAGGGTCCGCAGCGCGACCTCGAAGCGCACCTGGTCGTTGCCGGCGGCGGTGCAGCCGTGCGCGACCGCTTCGGCCCCCACCTCCCGGGCGGCTTCGGCGACGAGGCGCGCCTGCAGCGAGCGCTCGGCGCCGACGCACAACGGGTAGACCTGGCCGCGCAGCACGTTGCCGGCGATCAGGTGGCGGAGGGTCTCGTCGAAGTACCGCGCCCGCGCGTCGATCAGCACGTGCCGCTCGGCCCCCAGGGCGCGCGCGCGCGCCGCGATGCCGGCGCGGTCGGCGGGCGACATCCCGCCGGTGTCCACGGTCACGGTCGTCACCGCCGCGCCGTAGCGCTCGGCCAGCCAGGGGACGCAGAACGAGGTGTCGAGCCCGCCCGAGAACGCGAGCGCGATGCGCTCAGGCATGCACCGCCTCCTTCGCGAGCGTCGCCAGCTTCGCTTCGACGCGGGCCTGCTGCAGGCGCCCCGCGGTGGCGACGAAGAAGGTGTCGTCCCCGGCCACGGTCCCGACCACCTCCGGCCAGGAGGCCCGGTCGAGCGCGAGCGCCACGAGCGCGGCGATCCCCGGCGGGGTCTTGACGACCAGGAGGTGCGGTCCCGCGGGGACGACGGCTTTCACGAACGCGGCGGCCTCGGCGAGCTCCGAGGCAACCGGCGCGGCGCCGCCGAGCGCGTCGCCGGCGACGTAGCGGCCGTTCATCCGGACGGCGCCGATCTCCTGCAGGTCGCGGGAGACGCTCGACTGCGTGACCGAGAAACCCCGTTCGGTCAGCAGCTCGACGAGCTCCGCCTGGCTGTGGACCTCTTCGTGGTGCAGGAGTTCCTCGATCACCGCCTGGCGTTGCTGCCAGCTTTCCACCTTGCTCGGCATGGTTGAACCTCCGCGGTCCGTCCGCCCCTCCCCCTCCGGGCGGAATGCGCTATGCGCACAATCATATTTGAATGCGCATAAGAATGCAAGCCCCGTCACCACCGTTTCGGGTTTCATGAAGTCTTGAGCCGGACTCGGTAGAATCTCAGCGCGCTACCCGCCCGCCGCGACCGGCGGGGAGCGTCCGCGGAGGACCACGAGATGACCGGACTCGAGAGATCGACACCTCACGCCTGGCGGCGCCTTGCCGTCTTCGCCCTGGCGGCGGCGCTGGCCGTCCCCGCCATCGCGGCGGGCGCCGGCGTTGCACCCCTCACCCAACCGCCGAGCCTCGCCGTGATCGTCGTCGTCGACGGCCTCTCGTGGGCGCGCCTCGAGCAGTACCGCCCGCTCTACGTCGCCGGCTTCAAGCGGCTCCTCGACGACGGCCTCGTCGCCGGCAACAGCCGCTACCGCCACATCAACACCGAGACCGGCCCCGGTCACGCTTCGCTCGGCACCGGGGCGCCGCCGCGCGTCCACGGCATCGTCGTCAACCGGTGGCTGGAGACCGCGCCCGACGGGAGCCAGCGGACCGTGTACTGCGCCGCCCAGACCGCCCGGCCGCCGGCGCGCGGAACGGTGCCGGGCCCCGCCCACCTGCGCGCCGACACGCTCGGCGACCGGCTGGTCGCGACCTGGCCGGGCGCCCGGGTCGTAACGGTCTCCGGCAAGGACCGGGCGGCGATCTTCCTCGCCGGCCATGACCCTCGCCACATCGCGACCTGGTTCGACATCAACACCGGCCGCTTCACGACCTCGCCAGCGTACGACGCGACCGGCCCGGCGCAGGCCGCCGGCCGGGCGGTGATCGAAGCGTTCAACGACAGCGAGGCCGGCGACAAGCTCGCCGGCCGGCTCGGCCGCATGTGGAGCCGGCTGCTGGTGCCGGTCGCCACCCCCGCGGGCAACTGGGCGGCCCCCGCCCAGCAGCTCGCCGACTACCAGATCCCGGTCCACGGCCTGCTCTTCCCTCACGACCTGGCCGCGAACCGCAACGGCTACTTCTACGGCGTCTACACCAGCCCTCTCGTTGACCAGCTCACCGGCGATCTCGCGATCGCGTTGCTCAACAACCCAGGGCTCGAACTCGGGCGGCGCTCATCGCCCGACCTGCTCGCCGTCTCCTTCTCCGCCCAGGACCTCGTCTCGCACAACTACGGCCCCGAGTCCGAGGAAAACCTCGACGTCCTGCGCCGGCTCGACGTCCTCATCGGCCGCCTCCTCGACACCCTCGACGCTCGGGTCGGGCGGTCGCGCTACGTGCTGGCCTTCTCCGCCGATCACGGCTTCTCCCCGATCCCCGAGTTCCAGAAGCGGACCGATCCGACCTCTCGCGGCGGCCGCCTCGTCGACGGACCACGCGTCGCGGTCGGGTTCGTCGCGCGCCTCAACCGCCTTCTCGACGAGAGGCTCGGCCTCGACCCGGCGAGCCGGCCGGTCGCGGCGGTCGAGGGCTGGGCGCTCTACTACACCCGGCCGCTCGCCGTGCGCGCCGTTGCCGACCCACGCGGGCCGGCGGATCGCACGGTCGGCCCCCACGACGTGGACGCGGCGTTACCCCAGGCTCTCTCCACCCTCTTCGAGGAGGAGCTCGCCGGCGTCGACCTGGCATCGGAGGCCGCCTCGTGGCCCGCGGGCGACCCGATGACCGAGTTCGTACGCAACGACTTCGACCCGGCGCGCTCGGGCGACGCCACGCTGATCCCGAGACCCGGCGTCCTCATGCACTGGGATCCGGGCCGGGGCACCGGCCACGGCTCGCCGTACGAGCCCGACACCCACGTGCCGCTGATCTTCCTCGGCGGCCCGTTCGCGCCCGGCCGGATCGACGCCGACACGACGCCGTACGACCTCGCCCCGACGCTCGCGGCGTTGCTGGCCGTTCGGATGCCGGCCGCGACCGGCCACTCCCTCGTCCCGCCGCCTCCACCCGAGGCGGCGGCTCAGAGGCGCCCGAAGTAGACCTGCGTGTCGTAGGCGAACGCCACGGTGCCACCCTGGTTGTGCCGGTCGAACGTTGCGCGCAACGCCGCGAGCATCGGGGCGTGGTTCTCCTGGCCCGGCGCCGGCGCGTACGACGACGACATCAGCCGGCCTTCGAGCGCCTCGTAGTCGAACACCTGGCGGTTGGGGAACACCCGCAGCCGGAACGGCGCGGGGTCGAAGAACTCCGCGATCACCCGTTCGGTGACGTTGGCGTGGTCCACACGCTCGTAGTCCGTCGCGTACTCGACCAGCAGCCGCTCGTACGCCACTGCGAACGCGTCGGCGTCCTTGCGGCGCAGGTTCCAGAGCAGGGCGACCCAGCCGCCGGGCTTGAGGATGCGGGCGAACTCGTTCCGGGCGCGCGGCCGGTCGAACCAGTGAAACGCCTGCGCCGCCGTGATGAGATCCACGCTGGCGGCGGGGAGCGTGGTCGCCTCGGCGCGGGCGTCCACGCTGACGAACCCCGGATACGAGGCGAGCGCCCGCTCCCCCTCGGCGCGCATCTCCGCGTTCGGCTCGACGCCGAACACCCGGCAGCCGCGCGCGAGCAGCATCGCGGCGAGGATCCCCGTCCCCGAGCCGAGGTCGGCCACCACCGATCCCGACGCGAGGCCACACTCGCTTTCGAGGAGAGTCACGACCGCATCGGGGTACCCGGGCCGGTGCCAACGCGTACAGCTCCGCCCGCCCCTTGAACCGCCGGGTCGGGTCGAAGAAGCCCCGGCTTCCACTGCGGCCGTCCTGATCCACGGACCGATTCTCGCTCAGGCAACGCCGTAGCTCAAGGCGGCGGCCTGCGGCAGCGGTTGCCGGCGGCGGCGCGGGCGCGCAAGATGGCGCCCGGAGGTTTACCGTGGCCCATACCCCCCGCTCCTTTCCCCTTCCCGGCCGCCAGCGCCCCGCGGGCATCGCGCCGGCCGCCGTCATGGCCCTCCTCGTGCTCGCCCCGGCTCTCGCCACCGCGCAGACCACTCCCGCCGCAGCCGAGCGGGCGCTGCAGGCCAGGGTGGCGCGGATCCTCGCGACGACGCCGCTCATCGACGGCCACAACGACCTCCCCGAGAACTACAAGGAGCGCGTCAACGACCACCTCGACCGGATCGACATCGCCGGGGACACGAGCAAGCTCGCGGCGCCCCTGCAGACCGACATCCCCCGCTTGCGGCGCGGCGGCGTCGGCGGCCAGTTCTGGTCGGTGTTCGTGCCCACGACGCTCGAGGGCCCGCCGGCCGCCGTCGCCCTCTTCGAGCAGATCGACCTGGTCCACCGCATGATCGCCCGCTACCCGGAGACCTTCGCCTTTGCCGCCACCGCGGCGGACGTCGGGCGCATCCACCGCACAGGCAAGATCGCCTCCCTGATCGGGATCGAGGGCGGATACTCGATCGCCGACTCGCTCGCCGTGCTGCGGCAGGCGTACGCGTGCGGCGCGCGCTACATGACGCTCACCCACTGGAAGTCGATCGACTGGGCCGACGCCGCGACCGACGCGCCCCGCCACGGCGGCCTCACCCGCTTCGGGCGCGAGGTCGTGCGCGAGATGAACCGCATGGGGATGCTCGTGGACCTGTCCCACGTCTCCGACAAGACGATGCTCGACGCGCTCGAGACGAGCCAGGCGCCGGTGATCTTCTCGCACTCCTCGGCGCGCGCGCTCTGCAACCACGCTCGCAACGTGCCCGACGACATCCTGCGCCGCGTCGCCGCCAACCGCGGCATCGTGATGGTCAACGTCGCGCCCGGCTTCGTCTCCGAGGCGGCGCGCGTCGCCTCCGAGCCGGTGGAAGCGGAGTGGGCGCGGCTGGGCGCGCTCTACCCGAACGACCCGAAGCGCGTCGATTCCGAGCTGCGGGGGTTCTCCGCCCGGCACCCCGTCCCCGACGCCACCCTGGCTCAGGTCGCCGATCACGTCGACCACCTCCGCGCGGTGGCGGGGATCGACCACGTCGGCATCGGCTCCGACTTCGACGGCATCGGCCGCACGCCGGTCGGCCTCGAGGACGTCTCCAAGTACCCGGCGCTGCTCGAGGAGTTGCTGCGCCGTGGCTGGAGCGACGACGACGTCGCCAAGGTCGCGGGCGGCAACATCCTGCGCGTCATGCGCGAGGCCGAGCGCGTCGCCGCCCGGCTGCAGCAGGAGCGCCCCGCCTCGGACGCGCTCATCGAAGAGTTGGACGTCGCGCCCGCGCCCGATCGCGGCGGCCCTGCCGGCGCGTCCGAGTAGCCGCGGCGCGTGGACGTGGTCCGTTGAGGCGCCCGCCGCAAAACGGTACGATGGCGACAGGGATTTCGTCGGATGGATAGCCGCCTGCGCGAGGTCGCGGTCTCGATCGCCCTATTCGCCGTCACCGTCGTCATGGCGGTGCGGGAGAGCTGGGCGACGACCGACCTGGTGTGGAGCCTGTGGGTCTCGAGCCTCGCGGTCGGGTACTCGCTGATCCTGGCCTCGATCCTCGGGACCCTCGTCAACGGCACGCCGGCGTCGCTGATGCCGCGACGGACGCGACCCGGGGCGCCACCGCCGGTGCGACCCGCCGGAGGGTTCCAGCCGCCGGCCGGGTGTGCCGCCCTGCCGCTCAACGCCTTCGTCGCGATGGTCTGCATCGGCATCCTCCCCATGAGCCGAGTGACGGCCGCCGTCCTCCTGCTGGCCGGGGCGAGCACGCTCCTCGCCGTCGGCGGGATGTTGCGATCGCGCCCCGGTTTCGCGGCGTTCCCCGACCCCGACCACGGCGTCGCCCGCGTCGTCGTGATGCTCCCCGGCGTCCTGTTCATGGTCGGGTTCTTCACCGTTCACTTCTTCGGGTTCCACCTCGTCCACGGGTTGCTCCTCAACGGCTTCTTCCCGCTGGTGCGCGCGACCCCGTTCGGCAAGAACCCGGAGCAGGTGTTCGGGCTCGTCGCCTCCTGCGCGAGCGAGGCGATGCGGCGGTACTGGCCGTTCGTCGCGGCGAGCGCCCTCTCACGCCTGCCCGCCTACGCCCGGGCGTTCGCCATCACGGACGGCGGCATGCTCTTCGCCCCCTACCTCAACGTCATCCGCATGCACGCGATGATCTTCGTGTTCGCGTTCCTCGGCCGTGGCCGGGTCGAGTCCTGGGGACTGTACGCCCTCCTGATCGTCTACTTCCTCCCGCTCGGGAGCGTCATCGGCCTGCTGCGGCGGCGGCCCCCAGCGGGCGCCGCCGGGGGTGTGACGACACCGGCCTAGCTGTGGACTCTCATGAGGTTGTTCAGTCATGGGAGTGGCCCCTCCGAGTCATGTCCGGCCTCCTGTCGGCGGCGAAACCCACAGCCCGGAGGGACGGGATGGACCTTCACCAGAGTGCCCGAAGCTGCCCCGCGAGTCGAGCGATATTTCGGATTGTCCCACCGCTCCGGCGGGACGGCATTACCGAGCGCTATCGAGCCTCCGGCAGGAAGCGCGGGTCGATGTCCCGTAGCACCGGGAACTCTCGCCGGTACGTCAGGAGCGCCTCGAGGTCGAGGTCGGCCTCGACGACGGCCACTCCGTCGCCCACCTCCGCGATCACCTCGCCGCGGGGATCGAGGACCCGGCTTCCTCCCGAGTACGCCGCGTTGGGGTCGCGCCCACACCTGTTGACGCCGACGACGTACGCCTGGTTCTCGATCGCGCGCGCCGCCAGCAGGGCAAGCCAGTGCGTCTCGCGCGCGGCGGGCCAGTTCGCGATCACGACGAGGAGGTTCGCGCCGGCCCGGGTCGCGACCCGGAACACCTCCGGGAAGCGCAGGTCGTAGCAGACGAACGGGGCGACGCCGAAGCCGCCCCACGCGAACGTGACGACCTCGCGGCCGCGGGCGAACCGGCGGTCCTCCCCGGCGAACGAGAACGGGTGGACCTTGCTGTAACGCGCGAGCTCGGCACCGTCGGGGCCGAACGCAACGGCCTGGTTGAGGCCCAGCGCGGCGGGCGGATCGCGCCGCACGACCCCGCCGACGAGGCAGACGCCGAGCCGTGCCGCCGTGGCCGCCATGAAGCGCTCGATCGGCCGATCCGCGGCCTGAGCGGTCGCTTCGAGGTTCATCGAGAACCCCGTCGCGAACATCTCCGGCAGGACGACGAGCGCGCCCTTCGGCGGCGTCGCCGCCTCGAGCAGCGCCGCGACTGCCTGACAGTTGGCCTCAGGCTCCTCCCAGGCGATGTCGAGCTGGCAGGCGACGACGTGCAGCGCCATTCACCCTCCGACCACGGCCCTGATGCCGCAGCACGAGGCGGCCCAGTCCTTCGGCAACGGTGTCACACGTGAGCGCGCCGTAGGAAACGCGCAGCGTGCATTCGGACGTCACTCCGAACGTCGAGCCCGGGATCGCCGCCACCCGGTGCTCCCGCACCAGCCGCTCCACCAGCGCCATCGGATCGAGGCCCGTGCGAACCCGTACCAGGAAGTAGAACGCCCCTTCGCCGCATGGTACCTCGCAGAGATCGGCGATCCCGGCGAGGGCGTCGAGTACCAACCGACGCACTCGGGTGGTCTCGACCAGGCGCTGCTCGCAGTACGCCTTCCCGACGCCCATCGCTCCCACCGCGGCGAACTGCGAGATCACCGGCGGGCAGATGAGGATCGTGTCCTGGATCTTGCAGACCGCGTCGAACAGGTGCGCCGGGACCACCATGTACCCGATCCGCCAGCTCGCGAACCCGAACGACTTCGAGAGCGAGAACAGCGAGATCGTGTGCCCGGCGGCGCCGGGCGCCGACGCCGGCGAGAAGCTGCGCGCGCCGTCGTAGAGGAAGTACTCGTAGGCCTCGTCGTGCACGTGGTAGACGCCGCGCTCCCGGCACAGCGCGTTGACCGCGCGCAGCGTCGCCTCGGGGTACACCGCCCCGCTCGGGTTGTTGGGCGAGACCGTCACGACGGCGCGGGTGCGCGAGGTGATCGCGGCCTCGATGCGCGAGACCACCGGTTGGTAGGCCCCGTCCGTCGGGACGACCACCGGCCGGCAGCCGGCGATCGTCACCGCCATGTGGTGGTTGAAGTAGTACGGCTCGAGCAGGATCACCTCGTCGCCCGGGTCGGTGATCGCGAGCACGGCGTTGGCGAACGCCATGTTGCCGCCCGCGGTCACCACGATGCGCGAGTCGTCGTCGACGCCGATGCCGTTGTCGACGGCCAGCTTGGACCGGATCGCCTCGAGCAGCGGGGGGATCCCCTCCACCGGGCCGTACTTGTGGTTGTCGGGGTCCGCGGCGAACCGCGCGACCGCATCGAACGCTTCGGGCGGCGGCGGGTAGCCGACCACGCCCTGCCCGAGCGAGATCGTCCCGGGGTTGTCCCGGATCAGGCGCCCGACCACCGGGATCACCGGCGTCTGCACCATCTGCATTCGGAGGCTCTCCCGCATCGCGCCGTACCGATTCTAGCCCGGGCCGCCCGCGCGGTCTTCGTTGCCGGCTGGCCTCAGTCGGGATCGAGTGCTAGGGAGGCCTCGGTCAGCGCGCCGAGACGAGCTTCAGCCCGACGATGCCGACGACCACGATGCCGATGCAAGCCAGGCGCGCCCAGTCGCGCGATTCGTCGAACAGGATCATCCCCAGCACCGCGGTGCCGACGGCGCCGATGCCGGTCCACACCGCGTAGGCGGTCCCGATCGGCACCGTCTGCGCGGCCTTTGCCAATAGGAAGAAGCTCACGAGGCCGCCGCCGATCGTGAGCACGGTGGGGATCAGTCGCGTGAACCCCGCCGTGTACTTGAGCCCGATCGCCCACGCCACCTCCACCAGCCCCGCCGCCACCAGCACGACCCACGCCATCGTCACCTCCCAAACCGCACCTCTTAGGTACCAGGTACCTCATTGTTACACTTTTCGGGGGGCGCGACGCGGCTGAAGCGCAGCGCCAGGGTGGGCAGGACGAGCAAGCTGAACGCCGTCGACGTCACGAGCACCACCAGGATCCCACCGACCAGGGGGAACGGAAGGTTGGCCAAAACGAGGAGGAAGCTGCGCGCCGATCCCACGACCATCGAGCACAGGATGAGATGCCGACGAGGGCGATCGCCGCGTCCACGAACAGGTCGCGCCGCGAGCGAGCCGGCTCCGCCGCCGAGCCGGAGAAATCCAGGTAGACGCCGGCCGGCAACGTTACCGCGTCGTCCAACCGCCGCTGGGCGAACCGCGCCGCCGTCTCGGACGGGTTGAGCGGCTGCGGCCGGTAGGTGGCCTCCCCCGTCGCGCGCAGCGCGAGAAGGAGCCCAAGCCCCTGCCGCCCCCGGCTCCAGGGTCTCGAAACCGGGGGTACGGTGCGCCCCCCGGGGCGGCTTCTCGACACAAGAATGCAACCTGAGTCTCGCCGGCAGGGCGTGTCAAGAACGGTTCCGGGCGGCAGGGGCCGCTACGGTCGGGCCGCCTGGCCCCGGGTGCCGAGGAGGGCGAAGCCGACCAGCCGGTAGACGAGCTTGGCGGCGAGGAAGTCCGGGGCGACGAGGCCGGCAATCGGCGACAGCTCGACCACGTCGAAGCCCACGATGCGCCTGCGCCGCGCCACTTCGCGCAGCACCGAGAGAGCGCGGTACCAGTCGAGGCCGCCCGGTTCCGGGGTGCCGGTGGCCGGCATGATCGCGGGGTCGAACGCGTCGAGGTCCACGGTGACGTAGACCTCCTCCGGCAGCGCCTCCACCACCCGATTCACCCAGCTCTCGACCGGTGAGCCGACCGCCTCGGGCGCGAACACCGTGCAGATCCCGCGCTCCCGGATCAGCTCGCGCTCCTCCCCGGTCAGGGAGCGGACGCCCGACCTGCGCCAGCGGCAGGCCGTCGTCGAGCAGCCGGTGCATCACGCAGGCGTGGTTGTGCCGCGAGCCCTCGAAGGACTCGCGCAGGTCGGCGTGGGCGTCGAGCTGCAGCACCCCGAGCCCGGGGTGCCGCGAGCCCACGGCGCGCACCAGCGCCGCCGTGATCGAGTGCTCGCCCCCAAGCGCCACCAGGAACCGCCCGGATTCCACGATTCCGCGCGCCACGCCCTCGATGCGGCGCATCGTCGCCTCGGGCCCGGAAGTGTCGGGGACCACCGCCGGGAGGGTCTCGATCCCGACCTCCTCCCAGGTCTCGCACTCCAGCTCCTCGTCGTAGGTTTCGAGGTGCGTCGAGGCCTCGAGGATGGCGAGCGGCCCGCGCCGGGCGCCGGGCTGGTACGAGGTCGTCAGGTCGTACGGGACCGGCAGCACCGCCACCCGCGGCTCGCGCGCCGGCTTGAGGTCGGCGGGGACCCCGAGGAACTCCTGGTACGGGGCGTAGCGCTCGTCGCTCATGGCCGGCCTCCCGCGCCTGTTCGCGTCATGCCCGCGTCTCCCAGCACGCGCCAGGTAGTCGTCGCGCAGCCTGGCCAGCATCGCCTCCCGCCGGTCGTACAGCCGCTTGAGCGGCCGCGCCTCGCGGTTGGCAAGGGCATGGGCGACCAGCAGCGGCAGCGCGATCGTCGAGTCGGTGTAGACCACCACCGCGTTCGGGAGCTGCTCCGGGTCGATCTTCCCCCACGAAACCGCCTCGGAGGGCGTTGCGCCGGAGAGGCCGCCGGTGTCGGGGCGCGCGTCGGTGATCTGCAGGAAGTAGTCGTGCCCCTTCTCCTGCAGGCCGAGCACCTCCTGGATCTGCGGCTCGGTCTGGAGCACGAAGTTCTTCGGGCTGCCGCCGCCCAGGATCAACACCCCGCTCTTGCCGCCCTCCCGCTTGGCGGCGTAGACGATCGCGGCGGTCTCGTTGACGTCGAGGTTGGGGTCGATCGCCAGCTTGGAGCCGGTCAGCGCCATCGCGGCGACGTTCATGCCGATCGAGGAGTCTCCGGGCGACGAGGTGTAGACCGGCACACCGGCGCGGTGACAGGCGGCGATCAGCGAGTGGCCCTCGGTCGAAAGGAGCTTCTCGCGTTCCGCGACGTACCCGCCGAGGCGGTAGTGGAACTCGGCCGACGACATCGGGCGGCCGAACTCGGGCGCGGCGATCACCTCGCGCACGAACGCGTCGGTGTCGAGCAGCACGTCGTACTCGAAGAAGATGTCGTAGATCCGGATCACCCCGGCCTGCCTCAGCTCGACGTCGGAAACGAACGGCGAGCCTTGGTGGAGGTGCATCCCGAGGCCGTAGTGCATGTCGTGGTAGAGGTTCGCGCCGGTCGAGACGATCCAGTCCACGAAACCGGCCTCGATGAGGGGGACCAGGCAGGAGATGCCGTACCCGCCTGGCGTCAGGGCGCCGGTGAGCGAGACCGCCACCGTCGTCTCCGGCGCCAGCATCTTGCGGGCGAACAGCCGCGCGCCCTCGCGCAGGCGGGCCGCGTTGTAGGCGGAGAACACGCCGTCGACCAGCTCCGCGGCGGTCATGTCGCCGCGCACCCTGGGGGGCAGGATCCTGCCGCCGCCGAGGTATTTCTTCGTCGCTCCCGCCATCGCTCCCCCTCTAGTCGAACAGCAGCACCGCGGCCGCGACGACCGTGGTCCACTTCCCGGGGCGGCCGACGATCGCCGACTGCGTGACGTTGCGCGTCGTCACGATCTTGTTGGAGATCTTCCAGATCTGGCGCTTCTCGTCCCACGACTGGTTCTCGTCGAACTCGACGCCGAGGGTGGAGGCGAGCATCGAGGCGGCGAGGTCCTCCGCGTAGTCCCCCGCTTCCTTGCCGGTCTGGCCGAACGCGTGGTGCTCGGAGAGGTAGCCGTACATCCTCTTGTCGGCCGGCACCGCGACGCCGATCGAGGCGGCGGCCATGCGGTGCGGCTCGTTCGTCTCGGCGCGGCTCATCACCACGAACGCGATCTGGCCGGGCTCCAGGTACTCCTCGCCCTTGGCGCGGGTGATGATCCTGCACCCCGGCGGGTAGATCGAGGACACCGACACCAGGTTCAGGGCGGCGATGCCGGCGTCCCGGAGCGCGAGCTCGAACGACTGCAGCTTCTCCTGGTGCACACCGACACCGTTGGTGAGGTAGAGCTTCTTCGGCACGAGGTTCGTCGGCATCCAGGCCTCCCCTTGAGCATCCCCGCCGCGCGGGCGTGCGGAGCGTAGTCGGAAACCCCTCTCACATCAAGCGCCATCCGCCACCGACCAAGAGGCCGGCCGCCCGGCGGGCGGCCGCTACGTGCATTTCTGTGGGACTATTGTGCCATGGTCGGCAGGGTCATCGACATCAGCCGTGCGCTCGAGCCGGCGACCGCGGTCTGGCCGGGCGACACCCCGTTCACCAGACGCTGGACGCACCAGCACGCCCCGGGCCAGGCGGCCGTTACCTGCCTGCAGTTCTCGCCGCACGTCGGCACGCACCTCGACGCCCCGCTGCACACCGTCCCCGACGGGCGCGACGTGGCCGGCGTCCCACTCACGGCCTGCATCGGCCGCTGCGAGGTGGTGGCCGTCCCCGGCCACCGCGGACCGATCTCGGAGGCGGATCTGCCAGTGGGTTGGTCACCTTCGACGCCCCGCATTCTGTTCGCCACGGGCACCTGGCCCGCCGGCTCGCCGATCCCGGCGGCGTTCGCGAGCCTCGCCCCCGGCTTCGTGGACTTCCTCGCACGCGCCGGCGTGATCCTGGTCGGAGTCGACACGCCGTCCGTGGACAGCCCCGACGCCACTGACCTGCTCGCGCACCGGCGCTGCGCCGCCCAGACGATCCTGATCCTGGAGGGGCTGGATCTCGACGGGGTGCCGGTGGGCCAGTACACGCTCGTGGCAGCCCCGCTGCGCATGCCGGGGGTCGAGGCCTCGCCGGTCCGCGCCCTGCTCCTGCCGGCGAAGACGTTGCCCACCGGCACCACCGAGCGGCTCGGGACGGTGAGCATGGCGCCGTGACGCGCGTCAACACGCCTCGTTGGAACCGGCTGCGCTACTCGCTCTACGCCCCGCTTTACGACCGGGTCCGCTTCTTCACCCGCCAGCGGCGGCGCTCGGTCGCCCTGCTCGACCCGAGGCCCGGCGAGCGTCTCCTTCTCGTCGGCGGCGGCCCCGCCCACGACCTCGAGCTCGTCCCCGAAGGCGTCCGTGTCCTCGTCACCGACATCGCGCCCGGGATGATCGCGCGCGCCCGCCGGTACGCCCGCCCCGGCGTGGAGTTCGCGGTGATGGACGGCGCCCGCCTCGACCTGCCCGACGCCAGCTTCGACGCCGCCCTCCTCCACCTCGTCCTCGCCGTGATGCCGGACCCGGCCGCGTGCGTCCGCGAGGTGGCCCGCGTGCTCGTGCCCGGCGGCCGCGCCGTCGTGCTCGACAAGTTCCTCGCCGACGGCGCCCATGCCGGCTTCCTCCGCCGCGCCGCCAACGTCGTCGCAGACGCGCTCGCCACGGACTTCAACCGCCGCCTCGGCGACATTCTCCGCGATGCCGCGGCGCCGCTCGCCGTCGTCCGCGACGAGCCCGCGGCGATGGGCGGGTTCTTCCGCATCGTCGAGCTCCGCAAGTCGGGCGTTCGGTCCGGCCGGGACTGAAGGCCCGGGCGGAGCGGCTACAATCGGCGCGTACCGATCGGGGAGGCGTCATGGAGAGCGTGATCGCGCGGGCCATCGAGGCGCAGTACGAACCGGTTGCACTGCTCTTCGCCGAGGAGGCCCCCGAAGGCGCGATGCAGTTCGCCGAAGGCAAGTGGGGGTGCGTCATGTGGCTCCTGCTCGCGGCGGCGGCGAAGGGGAAGCCGGCGGCGGCCGACCGCCGCACGTTCGGCTGCCTTGGCGGCGGCACCGGCCTGGGCTTCGGCAACCAGTACGAGAACTGGCCAGGCGGGATCGAGTGCTTCTACAACTTCCTCTCGACCGGCAACGGCCCGCAGGACGGTTCCGGAGCGGCGACGGCGCCCGGCCCGAGGCGCAGCGCCGCGAGCGATCTCGCCTACGGCGAACGCTACGTCAAGACCCCGGAGGCCACCAAGAAGTTCGTGGACGCGCTGCCGATGATCGACGTCCCGACGCGGTACGTGGTCCTGAAGCCGCTGGGCCAGGTGCTCTCCGACGAGCGGCCCGAGGTCGTGATCTTCCTCGTCGACCCGGACCGCCTCTCGGCGCTCGTCGTGCTCGCGAACTACGGGCGGCCCGACAACGAGAACGTGATCATCCCCTGGGGCGCGGGCTGCCAGACGATCGGCATCCTCGCGTACCGCGAGGCGCGCTCCGAGCGCCCGCGCGCGATCGTCGGCCTGACCGACCTGTCGGCGCGCAAGTACGTCGCGAAGCAGCTCGGCCATGGCCTTATGACATTCGCGGTGCCGCTCGCCATGTTCCGCGAGATGGAGGCGAACGTCCCGGGCAGCTTCCTCGAGCGTGACACCTGGCGCGAGCTGATGGCGGACGCCGAAGAACGGGAAAAGGGAGAAGGTAGAAGGTAGAGGTAAGACGGATCCCGTCTTCCGTCTTCCGTCCACTGTCTACCGTCTCACCGCCTCCGCCGCGGATACACCGGCGGCCCGGCGATCAGGCCCACGGGCAGCTCCGGGTCCTCGTCGCGCCAGCGGTCGAGCACCGCCTCCACGTCGGGCTCCGGGCGCATCCCGAGGCGCTCGGCGAGCTCGCGTTGCAGTTCGGTCCTGGCCAGCACGCGGAATCGTCCGGTCTTCTCGACGAGCCGCAGCGTCGTGTGGCCGTACTGGACGTAGTCCTCCGCCAGGCGCGCCACGATCGCCGCCGCCCGCGGGTCGGCCAGGAACGGCTCCATCGCGGGCGACCCGGCGCCGCCGTCGCACGCCGCCACGAACAGCACCTCCGCGTCCGGCGAGGCAAAGCGGCACGCCGCGTCGAGCGCTTTGTGCGCTTGGATCAACGTGTGGTCGGTGGGATAGCCGCCCGCGGCCACGACCATGCGCCGGAACGGCCCGGCCTCGACCTCGAACCACTCGCGAACCTTCTCGCACGCCCGCGGGAACACCGTCTCGAGCGGCCCGCCGGCCGCCCACGCCGGGGTGCCGGCGGCGCCGGCCACCAGAAGCAGCGCGAAGTCGGGGGGGCGCAGTCCCGCGGTGGCGATGACTTCTTCCGCCACCGGGTTCCCCTCGACCACGCCGGGCTCGCAGCGCGGGTTACGGCGCGGCGGATCGCTGGCCAGATCGATCACCTTGCCGTGGTTGGCCTGGATCTCGGCGTAGCCGGCTACGCCGGGGAACACCATCTTCGGACCCCCGCCGAAGCCGACGAAGTAGTGGTGCTGAACGGTCGAGACCGCCAGCAGCAGGTCGGCCTCCACCGCGGCCCGGTGCAGGCGCACCGGCTCGCCCGAGGCGAGGGCGCCGACACGCACGAGGGCCGATTCGTCTCGGGCGTCGTGCTGCAGCACGCGCACGCCGGCCGGGACCGGGCCCAGCAGGGCCGCGAGCTCCCGTGCGCCGGCGGCCGGGTGCGTGCCGCAAGCCACCAGCACGGTGACCGCGTCCGGCGCGACCCCGGCCTCGGCCAGGCGACTCAGCACGAGCGGCAGGACGACCGGCAGTGAAGCCTTGCGCGTTGCATCAGGGACCAGCAAGGTGACGCGTTGCTTTCCGCGGGCGAGCTCGGCGAGCGCCGGCCCGGCGGCGGGCCGGTCGAGAGCCGCCTCAACCAGCGCCGCCACCGGCAGGGCGTGGCGCGGCGCCGCCGGCCGCAACTCCTGGCAGCGCAGCCCGCGCAGGTCCGCGGTAATGCACCCATGCGCGTACGGGAGGCGAAGGATCATGGGTTCATTGTAGGCGCGGGCTTCAGCCCGCCGAATGGGCAGCGTTCGTCGTCCACGGTGCGGGTTCGCGGTGTGGTGTTCGTTTGGATGGCTGCGTACGCGACGACAGCAGAAAATACAACGACCGCGGGCTGAAGCCCGCGCCTACGGCAAATGCTCATGGACCGTGAGCGGTTGAAGCGCTACCCTCGACTCTCGACTCTCAACTTCCAACCGTCACTTCACCCCGGTCCCAGGAGGCACCTCGCCGTCGGGGGCGAGCAGGAACGGGGCGCCGTCGAGCGAGGCGGCGAGCAGCATGCCGCGGGACTCGACGCCCATCAGGACCGCCGGCTTGAGGTTGGCGACGACGACGATCTGCCGCCCGAGGAGTTGCTCGGGCTGGTAGCGGTCGCCGATGCCGCCGACGATCTGGCGCGGCGCGGCCTCGCCGAGGTCCACCTCGAGCCGGATGAGCTTCTTCGACTTCGGCACGCGCTCGGCGAGCTTGACGGTTCCGACCACCAGCTTGACGCGGACGAACTCGTCGATGCCGATCGGCTCGGCCGCGACCGGCGGCGCCGCCGGAGTCGGTGCGCTGGGAGCCGGAGCCTGGGATAAAGGTTGCACGGGTTTGCTCTCGTCCACCTTGACCTCCGCAAAGAACGCCTCGACATCCGCGCGCGGGAACAGCGCCCCCTCCGGCCCGAGCGCCCGAGAGGTCGCGAGTCCGCCCCACTCCAGCGAACCCGGAGTGTCGGGCACCCCAAGCTGCGCCAGCAAGCGCGCGCTCATCGCGGGCATGACCGGCGACACCATCACCGCGGCCAGGCGCAGCGACTCGAGGCAGTTGTAAAGGATGTGCTGCAGCCGCGGCGACGACGCCCCTTCCGCCTTGGCGATCCCCCACGGTGCCTTCTCGTTGACGTAGGCGTCCACGGCCGCGAGCAGCTCCCAGACCGCCTCGAGAGCGCGGTGGAACTCGTACGCGTCCATCGTCTCGCGCCAACGCCCCACCACCTGCTCGGCCTTGGTGCGCAGCACACTGTCGTCGCACGCTTCGGCCGGCGTGCGGCCGTCGCAATAGCGGCGCGTCATCGCGAGCACACGCGAGGCGGCGTTGCCGAGCCCGTTCGCGAGGTCGGCGTTGTAGCGGGCGAGGAACCCCTCGTCGGAGAAGGTGGCATCCTGCCCGAACGTCATCTCGCGCAGCATGAAGTAGCGCAGCGCGTCGGGGCCGAAGCGCTCGAGAAGGGCGTCGGGCCGGACCACGTTTCCCAGCGACTTCGACATCTTCCGCTCGTCGCGCAGCCACCAGCCGTGGCCGAACACCTGGCGCGGCAGCGGCAGGCCCGCCGACATCAGGAACGCCGGCCAGTAGACGCAGTGGAAGCGCAGGATGTCCTTGCCGACGAGGTGCAGCGCGGCCGGCCAGTAGCGCTCGTACAGCGCGGCGTCGCCGGACCCGAAGCCGAGCGCGGTGATGTAGTTCGCGAGTGCGTCGAGCCACACGTAGACGACGTGGGCGGGGTCGCCGGGCCACGGGATCCCCCAGGTGATCGTCGCCCGCGAGATCGAGAGGTCCTTGAGGCCGCCTTCGACGAAGCGCACCACCTCGTTGTAACGGGTGCCGGGGCGAATGAACTCGGGGTGCTCGCGGTAGAAGGCGAGCAGCGGCTCCTGGTACGCCGCCAGGCGGAAGAAGTAGGACTCCTCCTTGAGCAGCTCGACGGGGTGCCCCTGGTCCGGGCATTTCCCGTCCACGAGTTGCGTCTCGGGGAAGAACGCCTCGCACCCGGAGCAGTACCACCCCTCGTACGACCCCTTGTAAATGTCGCCCTTGGCCTGCATGCGCGCGATCAGCGCGTGGACCCCGGCGTGGTGGCGCGCCTCGGTCGTCCGGATGAAGTCGTCGTTGGTGATCTCGAGCTGCCGCCACAGCTCGTGGTAGCGGCGTACGACCTCGTCCGCGAGCGCCTTGGGCTCGACGCCGCGCGAGCGGGCGCTGCGCTCCATCTTCTGGCCGTGTTCGTCGGTGCCGGTGAGGAAGCGGACGTCGAACCCGCGCATCCGCTTGTAGCGGGCGATCGTGTCGGCGACCACCGTGGTGTAGATGTGGCCGATGTGCGGCAGGTCGTTGACGTAGTAGATCGGCGTCGTGATGTAGAACGTTTCGCGTGCCACGGCTGCTCCCCCGCTCCTCAAAAACGTGAGGATAGCACCGCCGGCGTGGCCCGCTTCTACATCCCGAACCGGCTGGGGCGGGACCGGACCGCCCGGCACCACGCCGGCTCCACGAGAACCGTCATGCCCGCGAACGCGGGCATCCAGGGGATGCGGCCGCCAAGCCCACGACTGGACCCCCGCTTCCGCGGGGATGACGACAAGACACCGCGGCCGGGGCAAGTCCCGCCTCCACGCCCGGCGACGCCGCGTGCTCGTTGTTCCACGCGCACGGACCGCCGACCACGTTTTTTCGATGCCCGGTGCCCGGACCCCGGTCCCCGGCATTCGTCACCGGGCGCCCAGACGCTCCTGCAACGTCCGCAGCCTGATCTCGAGCGCGGTCTTTTCCATCGCGAGCCCGGCCTCCAGCATCAACAGCTCGAGCCCGTCGATCGCGCCGATCGGCTCGCCGGAGGGCAGGTTGTCGCCGTACAGCACCGCGACGACGTTGCCGCTCACGACCATCGGCACGACCACCACCTCGGCCGGAAACCCGCCGCCGAGTTCGGCGGCCAGACGCTCGTCCCACGGGTCGTGCGAGAGCTGGCCGAGGAACGCGGCCTGACTGGCGATCACGCCCTTGAACACCGACGGCTCGCCGGCGGGGATCCGGAGCCGCCGCAGCCGCTCGCCGAGGCCGCCGCCTTCGGTGTCCAGCCCAATCTGACCCATGCCGCGGACCCCGTCCTTGGAGATGGACAACAGGACGCACCGGCGCACCACGGCGGAAGCGTGGCGCAGGAGCCAGAGGGTGATCTCGCCGCCGAACGCCGGGGAGCGCAGCTCGGCCATGATCGACTTGAGCGATGCCAGGCTGCTCGCGGCACCTCGGGGCGCCGCTGGGCCGCCGCCCGTTTCCCGATTCCCCCGGTCGTAGCGCACCGGCTGCGTCTCGAAGTTGTGTGCGTCGAGCGACTCCCGCGCCACGTCCCCGGCGTCCAGCCCCGCCTGGAGCACGAGGTCGCGCGCGTCCACGCTCACCTCGCCCTGCTCGGGAATTTCGAGCGGGTCGAAGGCGAAGAACCCGTACCCCCAACCGCACATCTCGCGGATGATCCCGGTGGTCTGCTGCCGGATCACCCGGTCGAGGTCGCCGGGCGAGAGCACGCCCATCTCCACGAGGATCGCGCCCAGCCGTTTCTCCTCCGGCGAGGTGTGCTGCAGGTCGAGGGCGCGCGCCAGCGCCGCTTCGTCGATCAGGCCCTGACAGAGCAGGATGTTGCCCAGCGCCTCGCGGGCCGAGTTCGACGCGGTGTAGATGATGCGCCCGCCGCGCAGGACCACGAGCCCGACTCCCTCGCGGCAGGTCAGGGTCAGCTTGCCGGTCCGCGCCTTGACCGCCAGCATCTGCAGCAGCCCCGGCAGCGTGACGTCCTCGAGTCTTCCCGCGAGCCTCACCGAGTCGGTCGTCATCAGCGCGCGGCCCTCCGCGCGCGGGCCCGAGGGACGCCGCCGCGGCGCGCCCGGGTCTCGGCGCCCACAACCTTCACGCGAGGGATGCCCAGGGAGACCATCTGTGCGCGGCGATGATACAACGTCCGTCGCAACGCCGCAGCCCGGCGGGCGACCGGACCCCCGCCGGCGGCTCTGGCCTCACCGCGCGGTCAACACCCCGCGCTGGCGCAGCGAAACGAACCCGGAACGCCCGACGACGATGTGGTCGAGCACGGAGATGTTGAGCAGCCGGCCCGCGTCGGCCAGACGCCGCGTCAGCGCCACGTCGTCCTCGGAGGGCGCCGGGTCGCCCGAGGGGTGCGTGTGCCAGACGATCAGCGCGTGCGCGTTGTCCAGGATCGCGCTGTTGAACACCTCCGACGGCTCGACGTCGGCGTGGGAGCGCGCCCCGCGGTGCAGCTCGTGCACCTGCAGCAGGCGGTTGCGCGCGTCGAGCGTGAGGGTGCCGAACCGTTCCACCCGGCTCGCGCCGTACGAGCGCATCAGGTAATCGGCGACAACCTCCGGCCGGTCGAGCAACGGCTGCCCCTGCAGCGCGAGACGCGCCAACCGCCGCCCCACCTCGAGCGCCGCGGCGACGACCGCGCCCTTGGCGGGTCCGACCCCCTTGGCGCGCAGGATCATGCGGCGGTCTGCGGCCGCCAGGCCCGCGAGGCCGCCGGCGTCAGCCAGGAGCTTCTCGGCCAGCGCCAGCACGTCGTTCCCCGCCGTGCCGGTGCGCAGCAGCAGCGCCAGCAGCTCGGCGTCCGAAAGCGCCTCCGGCCCCCGGTTCAGGAGCTTCTCCCGCGGCCGCTCCTCGCGCGCCAGCTCCGCCACTCGCACGCTCAGCCCCCCGCCAGCAGCGCGTCCACTCGCGGAAGCATCGTCCCCGCCGGCCCGCGCAGCGTCACGTCGGCGAGGTGCGCCAGCGCGCTCGCCTCCGGGTTGACCTCGATCACCTTCGCGCCCGCGGCCGCCGCGACCGCCACCAGGCCCGCGGCCGGGTACACCACCGCCGAGGTGCCGACGACAACCAGCACCTCGCACGCCTCCGCCGCGGACTCGGCACCCAGGAACGCCTCGGCGGGAAGCCCCTCTCCGAACCAGACGACGCCCGGACGTTCGAACGCGCCGCACTCGGCGCAGCGGGGCGGCAGCGCGGGCAACGGCGCCGTGCGGTCCTCGCGTTCGCGGCCGCACCCCGTGCAGCGCACGCGCCAGAGCGAGCCGTGCAGCTCGACGACAGCGCGCAAACCCGCCCCCTGGTGCAGGCCGTCCACGTTTTGCGTCACCAGCGTGTAGCTCGGGAAGCGGCGTTGCCAGGCGGCGAGCACCTCGTGCGCGGCGTTCGGCCGCACCCGCGCCACGTTGGTCCGCCGCTGATCGTAAAAGCGCCACACGTGCACCGGATCCGCGGCAAAGGCGTGCGGCGATGCCACCTCCTCGATCCGGTGTCCCTCCCACAATCCGCCCGCGCCACGAAACGTCGCGACGCCGCTTTCGGCCGACACCCCGGCGCCGGTGAACGCGACGACCCGCGTCGCCGAGCGCAGGATCTCGGCCGCGCGCCGGACCTCGTCCTGAGACATGTTCCGATTCTAGACCAAACGGTGCGGCCTCAGGAGCCGAGCAACACCACCCACCCGACGTAGGTCGCGACCGACAGCACGGTCGTCGCCAGCACGCACGCGCCCGCGAGGTCGGTGTCGCCGCCTAGGTCGGCGGCCACCGAGTTGCTCGCCACCGCCGTCGGCGCCGCGAGGAGCAGCACCCCCACCGCGCACTCGAGCGGGGAGGCGCCCAGGAGGCTCAGCAGCCACCAGCCGAGCGCGGGCATCGCGACCAGCTTGATCGCCGAAACCGCGGCGAGCGGACGCCAGAGCGCGGCGAGGCGCCCGAACTCGAGCTCGGCCCCCAGCGCCAGCAACGCCCCCGGGAACGCGAGGTCCGCGAGGGCGTTGAGCGAGGCGGCGAGCCAGCCCCACGGCTGCCAGTGGGCGATCGCGAGCGCGAGTCCGAGGAGGGCGCCGACCACCAGCGGGTTGGCGAGCACGCGCACGGCGACCGGAACCCGGTTCGCGCCGCGCGGCCGATACGCCTCCAGCGCCGCCACCGCGAACAGGTTCATCGCCGGGATCAGGACCGTCGAGGTGACGGCCGCGAGGCGCAGGCCCGGGTCGCCGTACGTCGCCAGGATCAGCGGGAACGTGAAGTAGACGATGTTGCCGCGTAGCGCGCCCTGGGTGAACACCCCGCGCTGCGCGCCGGGCAGACGCCACCAGCGCGCGATGGCGAGGCCGGCGACCGTCGCGATCGCCGTCACCGCGACGGTCACCAGCATCGCCTGCGGCGAGAACGCCGACTCCAGCGGCGAGGTGCCGACCTTGATGATGAACAGCGCGGGGAGGGCGAAGTTCGCGACCAGGGCGTTGAGGCCGTCGGCCGCGGCCTTGTTCAGCATGCCGAACCGCCGCGCCGCCATGCCGAGCGCGATCAGCAGAAAGACCGGGACGAGGCCGGCGAGCAGCGTCACAAGCGCGGAGTCTACCAGCCCGCAGCTGACACCCGCTTGAGCGCAATCGGCTTTGACCCTATCCTGACCGCACCGCGGAGGGGTGGCCGAGCGGCCTAAGGCAGCGGTCTTGAAAACCGCCGTCCCGCAAGGGACCAGGAGTTCGAATCTCCTCCCCTCCGCCAACGCTCCAGTCCTGCCCTCCGGGCCCCTCGTCCTCTGGCTGCGACGACCCTGTTTCCTGTCGATGGGAGCGAAGCGAAGCGACCCCGCTCTCCACGAGGGCGCTCGGCGGCTCGGGGGGCTCGATGACGGGGGTCGAACCGGCCTCAGGCAGGATCCTCGCCGTGCTTCCGGAGGAACGCCTCGAGCCTCTCGGCCGCCTGCGAGCGGACGCGCCAGCGCAGGAGGCCCGACCAGCCGAGCAGCCAACCGGTCGGCCCGAGCGCTTGAGACGCCCACGCCCAGAAATCGAAGCGGTCGCGGTGGCGGATGATCGCCCCATCCCGGAACTCGAACCGGGCCTCGACCGTGTTGTGGACTCGCCGGCCGGTGGCAGAGAAGGTGTACCACGCCTCCCAGTGCGCACGCCCGGCGCGGTCGTCGGCCGTCACGTCCCGGAACTCGATCCTCAGGTCATCGGCGCGGCCGCAGAGCATCTGCCACATCGCCCCGGCCCGGGCCCCCTTGAGGTCGGGGAAAACTTCGTCGCAGAACTCGACCTCCCGGTGATAACAGGCGATCATGCGGCGGGCGTCTCGCTCTCCGAAAGCCGTGTAGAACCTCGCAATCAACTCGGCATTGGGGTGCATGGTCATCCTCTTCCCCGAAACCGCTCGCGGCCCTGCGGTACCGCGCCGGCCACGTTCCGGCTCTTCATTGGCCAGCGTACTCCCCCACCCCGCGCCACCGGCACGCCGGGCGCGAACGCCGGTCAGAACACCAGGAGCCGGGGGACGCTGACGGCCAGTTGATAGACCCCGAGCGCCGCGAGGGCGGCCGCAGACACCGCGATCAGGCCGCGCCGCGCGCGGTCGCTCAGGAAGCGGGCGGTGCCGAAGAGGACCACGAGCGCCGCGAGCGTCGCCACGATCGTCCCGTAGAACGCGACGACCAGGGCGACCGCGCTGGCCGGATCCCGATGCCACGCCGCCACGGCAGCGGGGCCGAGCACGAGCGCCCAGCCGAGGTACGGGTTGGGGTTCAGCACGTTGACGAGCACGGCCTGGAGGAACGTGCGCGGCGCGGAGGGAGGGGCCGCGGCTGGCGCCTCGGGTGGCCGGCGCAGCTGCCGGAACGCCGCCCAGGCGAGGTAGACGAGGAGGATGCCGCCGGTGGCCCGCAGCCCCTGTTGCGCCGCGCCCGGAAGCCTCCCGAGCGCGAGCAGGACCAGCGCGGCGATCGGGATGTCGGAGAGGAGCGGGGCCAGGACCGCCGGGAGCGTCCGCTTCCAGCCGGCCGCCGCCACGCGCGCGAGCAGGAACGCCTGCAGCGGGCCGGGCTGGATTGCCGCCGCGAAGGCGAAGCCGCTCCCGAAGACGATCGACTCCATCACGCCCCACCCCCGCCGCGTTGCCCGGCGACCTCGCCGGCCTGCCTCGCGCACCCGGCGACGGCCACCGCGGCGCTACCGCCGCGTCAGCCGCACGCGCCCGAACGGAACGGCCTTGCCGTCCTTCACGTTGTCCATACGCCACGTCCACGAGTCCGCCGCCGTGTCGTAGGCGAACGTGTTGTTGAACGAGACGGTGCCGTCGGGCTCTCTGAAAAGGAGCGGGATCGTGTCGCCATCGCGCTTCCCCCGAGCGATCGCTTGCGCGGCGAGGCCCCCGCCGCCGGTCGAATCGAGCCACAGACACTGATACTCGCGAGCGGCCGCATCCCACCCGATGAGAACGATGGCCTCGTACTGGGGCCGCCCCTTGCCGTCCCTCTCGAGGGAGACCTCGTGGATCTGCAGGTACTCATGCCCGAGAACCCACTCCGCGACGACATCGTGGGTCGTCTCCCGGCCGGCGATCGTGCCGCGCAGGACCCACACGCCGGCAAGGCGTTCCAGGAAGGGGTCGTTGAGGGGGGCGGGTTGCCCGAAGGCGAAACCGGCCAGGACGAAAAAACACGTGAGGGTGATCAGTGTGTGGCGCATCGTGAGAAGCCTCCGAAGGAGCGTTAAGGGCCCGCTCCCACGCCGCGTCTCGGCGTTTCGTGGGCGCGTTCGCATGGTAAAGAGGTCAGGGCGTCTTCCGTCTAAATGACATAGGGAATGAAGCGCTTGGTGCGCGATATGTATTCACGATAAGGCTCCCCGATGGTTTCGACCAGAGCCTTCTCTTCGACCGACACCCGGATGCCGTACAGACCGCAGTGAACCAGGAAGAGGATTCCGACGCTGATCCAACTCCCCAGCGCGAGGCCGATGCCGGTGAACATCAGGAAAGCGGCGGTGTAGGACGGGTGCCGAATCAGCCGGTAAACGCCGTGTTGAACCAGCCGCAGGTCCTGTGAGACGACGACCGTGCCGGTGAAGGACTGTCCGAGAGCCTTGAAGCACTGGCGGCGAAGCGCCGCGCCGCCGATTAGAAGACTCACTCCCACCGCCAACGCGAGCACCGAATGCCGGATCGTGAGCCACGGCACGAGAGACGCCACGCCGGCCGCGAGCATCGTGAGCGGGGACCCGATCATGAGGGCGCGAAAGGTGCCCCGATCCTGCGCCGAGGGCGGGTTCCTCATCGCGCCCCGGATGACTCGTCCTTCGCGCACGAACGCAAAGAAGAACACGATCCAGAACGGAATCGCCAGCGGGAGCCGGAAGATCTCTGCTACGTGCAAGGGGTCTCTCCGGCATTTGCAGACGCAACCGGTCGCTCGTCCCGCGCGCCGACGCCACCGAGCCCCTTGCCCAGGGCCGGCCCGCGCGAGGCGCGCATTGGCAGGCGCGTGGCGGTCGGCTTGGAGGGCATGTCAGACGGCGCCTGGCGGCGCCCCGACCACGGCGCCCGGAGCGACCAGCGAGAGGTGCCCGAGCAGCGCGTCAGGATTCGCGGGGGACACCACCACGACCCGGGACTCGTACCGAAGAACGACCGCACGCTTGGGATCTGTTACGAACGCCCGATACCGGCCAAGGGCGGCGTTCTGAAAGATCCCTGTGATCGAGAACAGCCCTCCGTTGCCGAACAGACGAAGAGACCGCCTCATCGCGGACGGATCGTGCCAGGCCCGAGTGAGACCCCCGAGGTCGATGCGGGTGCGCCAGAGCAGGCGCTCGACATAGAGCCCCGTGCCGTCGAGCTGGTAGCCCCTGACGAGAAAACAGAGCGCGACGAGCAGGATGGCGAGAGGCACCACGAAAACGAACGTGCCGAACCCCTCCGCGAACGGGACCCGCGTGTCGCGCGGGACCGCCCGATACAGCACACCCGTCACGCCGACGAGGACAACCGCGGCGACGCTCGAGACCACCTTGAGCGAGATGGGCCACGGCGCGGCGTCAAACCTCTGCATACGCCCCCGATTATAGTTGTCGGGCGGCGCGTCGGGCCGGAGCGCAGGCGTATGCGGCGAAGCCCCCGAGAGCGAGCACCGGGATCCCCGTGAGGCGTACGACGCCGGATCCTTGCCCCAACCACCACTCGATGATGGCCCGAGCGCGCCCAATGGCCACGAGACCGGTCAGGGCGGTCGTGATCCCGGCGGCCAGGATGACGTAGCCCAGGACCCGGAGCGTCTTTGGCGCGCGGGACCTCGAGGCCACCGCAATCAGGACGAGGCCAACGGCGGCTCGGGCCGCGCCGATGAGATAGAACGCGCCGGACGTTGCGGAGCGTTCGGCGACCCAGGCCAGGGCAGAGGGCACAACGGTGCCGAGCGCGCCGAAGGCGGCGATCATCAAACCGATCACGAAGGCCAATGTCTTCACGATATCCTCCTCGCGCCGCCTGGCGCCACGATCAGCCACGACGGTACCGAGTCCGCTGCGTCCCGTTTCTGGCCGCTACTCTCACCGCCGCGAGACCCCGAAACCAGGCCCGGCACCGCGCCTGGCAACTCGCCGCAACGCGCCAGGCGGCTTGAGCTCGAGCTCCCCTTCGATCTCCACGGGGAGGTTGAACGGCAGTTCCGCCATGCCGACGGCGCTGCGACTGTGCGCTCCGACCTCAGGGCCGAAGAGCTCGAGGATGAGATCGGAGAAGCCGTTGATGACGCTGGGCTGCTTGTCGAAGCCGGGGGCCGAATTCACCATGCCGAAGACGCGCACCCACGCGCCGATCCGATCGAGGTCGCCGAGGGTGCGGTGAAGGCTGCCCAGGATCGAGAGGGCAGTGAGACGAGCAGCGGCATACCCTTGCTCGAGCGACACCTCCGCGCCAACCTTGCCCAGGGGCGGCGCGAAGCCGCCGTCGGCGGCCTGCGGCCCGTGGCCGGAGATCAGGACGCGCGCCCCGACGACGTGCACGAACCGGAACGGGAGCACGACGCCTTGAGGCGGCCGGGGCGGCGGCGGCAAGACGAGCCCGAGGGCCGAAAGCCGATTCTCGATTAGGGACATCGGAGACCTCCTGGATCGGGGCGGCTGCAACGGCTGGTTAGGTGTTGCCCAGGCCATGGCCGCCAATGGGTACCGTCTCAACGCGCTCGTCAAAGCCCGCAATCAACGGCCTACCCTTCGCAATCGCCTGCTGAACCAATGGAAACGAGAGGGACGCCGTATGCCTATCCCGGCTTTCCCATGCCTCCGTGACCCAAAGGGCATCGGGGTCTGTGCCGTCCTTGGCGACAACGTAGCTCAGGCATCCGGGCATGTCCGAGGCACACTCAAGGAGGATTGTGCACAACGCGTCTCGCGCACCAGGTGTAGCCCTAATCTTGCTGATCAGGCCGTACATTGTTTTGCTCTCCCGACGTAGAACGCACCCACTTGCGACCGTCGCAAGCGCTGCCCCGATGGATCTCAGGAACTCATAACGAGTGATCGTCATGTCTGCTGCCTAACGCCTGAATTGCGCCACGCCACCAAATGAGGTCGGCTTGAATGAATGGTTAGCGCGCACTCTCCTCTTCACATCACCACACATCATTCGCCATCTTCTTGCGTCGGGCCAACTCCCTCTCGCTCGGCTCGGCGCTCGCGAACGAACCGGGCTCGATATCCCCGCCTCGTGCATAGGTGCTCATCACAACGCCGCTGGTCGAAACCTGAGAGCGAACGAGCCGAAGCGCCGATGGCTTCGCAGTCTCGCTGAAGAGGCGCTTGCCCCGCCCCAGCACCACTGGAAAGGTCCACACGTTGTACTCGTCGATCAGCGCGGCGGCCTGGAGCGTTTGAATCAAATTGCCGCTGCCAATCGTCTGCAGGTCGGGGCCCGGTTGGGCCTTGAGAGCGGTGATTGCCGAGACGACATCGCCGTGGAGCAGGGTCGAGTTGCTCCAGTGGAGCATCGTCAACGTCCGCGACGCAACATGCTTCTTCGCTGCATTGAGCGTCTTCGCAATCGGGTGGTCGTCCGGCTGATAAGGCCAGAACGCTTCGAATATCTGATACGTTCTGCGCCCGAGCACCAGCTCGCGATCCTTGCCGTCGAACCCTGATGCCGAGATGTCCATACTTTCGTCCGCGTAGCCGAACATCCAACCGCCAAGGGTAAAACCGCCCGTGGGGTCTTCTTCCGGTCCGCCGGGTGCTTGCATGATGCCGTCAAGCGATGCAAACGCAGATACGATGAGTCTTCTCATGGAGACACTCCCTTTCCTGAGGCGGTCCTGCCCGTGCGCGCTAGCGCTGCCGTTCGGTGGCGGGGTCGCCGCACGAGCGTTTCTTCGATGTCGCCCCCATGTCCGCGACGGGGCTGTTTCATGCAACGTCTCGGTTTCCTGCCCGGGCGCTTCTGGCCTAGGCCCTACCACACGAACGGCACGAGCCGATAGCGAACCTTCACAAGTTACTCCTTGTAGCCGGCGAGGTTTGCCGACAAGTACCTCTCCTCGTCGAAGATGCGGGCGATCAGGACCAGCAGCAACGCGAAGGACAAGGGCAGCGCCGCCCAGGACCCCAGGGCGGGCGGGGTGGAGACAATCAATAGACCTCCTCCCGCATACATTGGGTGACGGACGAAGGCGTACGGCCCGTGCTCCGCCACCCTTTGCTCGGGTACCACCTCGATGTTCCCGCTCGTGAACCGGTTTGCGCAGAAAACTCTGAAGACGATGACGAACCCCAGCGCCACGAGCGCGTCGCACAAAGCCACAACGCCGCCGGGGACATGCGTCCACCCGAACCGGAAGTCGAGGCCTGAGACAACGAAGATGCCGATGAAGAGGATGCTGGCGGCGCTTTGGATCACCCGTTGCCTCCGGCGACCCTCTGCCACCGGCCCGGCTTTCACCCGGCGCGCGAGCAGTTCCCGATCGTTCCGGATCAGCCAGACCCTGATGGCGGCAGCGCAGGAGCCGAAGGCGCCCAGATACCCCCACGCCTGCCAGTAGCGCAAGGATCCCGCCGAAGCGAAGAGCCCGACAGCGAGCACAAGGATGAGAAACGCCAGCCCCGCGAGCGCTCTTACAATCAGTCCCAATCCTGTTCTCCTCTTCGAATGGCGCCAGCTCCCGGTCCGTCGAACGCACCGCGCCTCAGCGGCCGCCGACCCCCGGCCAGGCGCACAACACCTGCACTACCCCAGGTCAGCTTCCCAGCCACACAACACATGACCCCACGCGCCGTCGGCTGCAACGGCCTGTTGGGCGGCTTGACGCCATAGCGTTTTAGCACTATTTTGAACCTCATGAGTGACGCTCGTCGCGTGACCGTCTACTTCGAACCGAACGTTCATCGTGCGCTGAAGCTGAAGGCTGCTTCCAGCGACCGCTCGGTTTCCGAAATGGTGAATGATGCTGTGCGTGCGGCCCTTGCCGACGACGCCGAGGACCTCGAAGCGTTCGAGAAGCGAGTTAACGAACCCGAGCGGGCCTTCGAGGACTTCGTGAGGTCGATGAGGCGAAGTGGGAAGATATAGCCTCCGGATCAAGGACTCTGCGGCAAAGGAGATCGAGCGGATCGAGCCGAAGAAGCTCCGCCGACAGATCGTGACTCGCATCCAAGGCCTTGCCACAGACCCGCGCCCACCGGGCTGTGAGAAGCTCGCCGGCGCAGGGGAGCGCTACCGCGTTCGACAGGGGGCCTACAGGATCGTGTATGAAGTTCGCGACCTCGAACTCGTGGTTGTGCTGGTCAAGGTCGGTCATCGAAGTCAAGTCTACAAGAACCTCTAGCCGCCAACGCCCCGCTTCAGGCGCGCGCCCGTTGCGCCCCTGCAACGGGCGTGACAGCACGGACCCACTGCAAGCGCTTGTTGGGCGAGCAAAGATTAATCACGAAAGAGAACTCACACATCTCCCACCCGTGAGCGCGTGGCCGGCGGTAACAGGTAGTGAATCAACCGGCCAGCCAGCATGCCAAACACAAGCAGCAGCCATGGCTCAGTCCTTGTGGTCCCACCGAGGCGCACAGCGTAGTAAACGCTTACCGCGAGTGACGCAAGAAAGAACCCGACCCGAAGCCATTGCGGCACACCCTCCCACCCAGGACCACCTGACGAGGTTGTCATCGTCACCTTCCCTTCACTGCCCACCTAACGCTCCGCTTCAGGCGCGCGCCCGATGACCAGCAGCACGCTGGCAGCCCATGACCTTTGACCACGTTCTTGCTTCCAGACCAGCATGGCCGCGGGATGTTGACCGGTTAGGCGGCATGCGACGTACTTTCATTGCGGCTTGCTACGTAACTCAAGGACTTTCTGAGGGTCAATGCGAACAATCGTGTAGACAATGCGCGGCGTTGTGATGTCCACGAAGCCGTGCGGTGTGTGCGGTGGAATAATCACGATGTCGCCGGGAGCTACATGACGCGATGTTCCTCCAACGATGGACTGACCTGCAGAACTCGGGCCGATCTCACCGATGACTGCGGCAGCAGTGAGAGGCTTTGCTGATTCTAGCTTTCCACCTGTGACCAGAACTCCTTCGCCTTCGACTATCTGATAGACCTCGGTTACATCGTTATGAATCAATGCATCTGGCTGCATGCGACCATCGACTTTGCTTCGACGAACGACTGCTACACCAACGTTGTACTTCGATTCTATCGGTACGACGCGGAGTGGAGAATCTGAAAACGCGCCGGTGTTGTTCTTTTCAACCGCTGCCTTGATCTCTTCTGCGCTAACGAAAGTAACAGGGGCGGTTGTGGGTTGGGCTGCTGCATCATTCTTTGCTGAAGCCGCAGTCGAAAGTGCGAGAACTGCGCCCAACAGGAGCCATTTAGCCTTCATAACCCTATTCCTTTCTGTGGTGGAAGACTGCCGCCTAACGCCGCCGTTCAGCCGCCCGCCGGCTGGCGCGCCGGTTGCGCACGCAAGCGGCGTGACAGCCGAGTGGGACGGCTGCAACGGCCTGTTAGGCACCCTGGCTCGTCCGGTGCGCAAAATCGACCGACGGAACACCCGACAAGAGACCCTCAACGCTAATGTCCTCATCAGCGTCCGGCCAGTGAACGCCCTCACCATCTCCGATCAGCCTCCAGTTCGACCGAGCGGCCGCCGAGGCGCTAAGAAGGCGAGGGAACCAGACCAGCGGAGCCGAAAGACGGCGACCGTCCGCCAGTGAAACGATAATCTCGTCGTCCGAGACCTGAACGTCCATTGCGAGGGGTTCGCGTCTAGCGGCGAAAGAACTCATGCCAAGCCTCCACAAACTGGGCCGCGTTGCTCCCAACGAGCTCTTCGACCCTCCTCAGTTCGCTGGCCGAAAACCCCCATGAGCGATCCAGATTGACAGGATCGAGCCAGAACTTGGCAACAGCTCGGTCGCGCTCCACATGGATATGGGGAGGTTCTCCCAAGTCGCTCGCGTAGAAGAAGAAGCGATAGGGTCCGATCCGACGAACCGTTGGCGACACGCTTGAGTCTAACACCGGGGTCCATAGCGTGCCTAACGCCGCGCTTCAGTGGGCCGGCCACTCTCACCTGTGCCATCGCACCAGCTTACCCCTCGATACCGCACGACCGCCAACCCGCCCTGCCGTGTGGCCGGTCCACTGCAAGCGCCGGTTAGGCCGTGTCATCGTTCGTGCCGCCTCGAGACCCGTCCCCCTCGTCTGGATCATCGTCACGATAGGAGGGCGCCATGCCATAGGCGACGCTGGCTAGGCCAACGAAACCACACATGGCCACGACACCAGGCCAATCTGAGTCCTGGGCGAAGGTGGGCTTGCGACTGGCAGCGACCACCAGCACGATCGCGGTGAGAAGAGGCGCCGCGATCAGGCCAACGGTGGCCCACTGGCGTCCGCTCAAGTGAACGGTGTTGACGGGTGCCCTGTGCCACCCAAACAGCGAGAGATGGGTTAGGAGACCTGGGATGACCACGCTCCCGAGTAGAACTAGGCCCCTCATGCTCGATTGTCCCGGAGGTCAGATGACAAGCTGTACCTGTTTGAGGCAGTACACCGGCCTAACGCTCGCGCTGACCTGCGGGCCGCACTGGCGCGCCCGTTGCGCCCATGCAACGGGCGTGACAGGCCGGACCGTCAGGTCCAGCGCGTTGTTAGCCTGCACCATTAGACTGCTCGTCACCAAACCCACAACCACGATGGCTCGCTAAAGAGCCGCACGTCATCGCCTACGATTACGTACTGGCCCCGCTCGGCTTCCCGGAGGGCAACGCCCGACACACCGTATCGCGTCGGCAGGAAGCGCGGTCCTCCAGGCACCGACCGGAGACTCAGATCCACCGGCAGGAGGGCAAGCGCAATCACGCCCGCGAGCGCCACCCATGTCGGAATGCGCGAACGTCCTCCCCGACCTGCCCGGACTTGAAACGCAATGAGCGCTAGGAAGGCCGCGAGAGCGAGCAACCGGTAGGAGTACGCGAGGCAAACGAGGCCGCACACACCTTGGCCAGCGCAGATTGCCCAAGTGTAATGTGGCGACTTCGCGAGGCGAACGATGGCGAGGAACGCCCCTGGCATGAGCAGCCCGACATACATTGGAACCCTATCCAGGGTAGGTAGGGCGTCGCGAACTAGGAACGCGAGGGAGTTGGTGATTCGGAGCCCCGGGTTTCCGAGCGTTAGGGCCAGCCCTATGAACATCACCTGACGAAGAAGAATCAGAGCCGCGCCGGCACCAACAAGGTATATGAGCGCCTCGCCAGCCCTCAGCACTGCTCGGAGCAGATGGGCACGCGCGCTCATTGAGAGCTAGGCTTCCCCGAGTGCAGGCTAACGCTGCGCTTCAGCGGCACGCCGGCTAACCCTTCAGACTTCCACATGGCACGATAGTGGACCGAGGCACGCCCGCCGCACAAGCAGCCCGGCCGGCGTGCCTGCTGTAAGCGCATGTTAGACGCCCAGCTGGCCTAGCCATTAGTGCCCTCGCATGGCCTTAAGCCACCCAAGGACTACCAGAGCGAAGCCTCCGACCACAACGATGACGAAGACCGCTACCGCGATCCCCCTCAGCCGTGGCCTCGCGCGGCCCACTCGCTCCGACGGCGCCTTCCCTGCCTTCGCCCCGTCGTCCGCAGAGATGGCTCCCACAATACTTCGAGCCTGGGCCTCGTCCTCCGATGAAACAAGGAGGCAATAGAGGACACCTGCCCTGCTGCCCTCGACCTTTCTGATCTGCTGAATACCAGCCTCATCCAATGCGGCCGCGACCATATCCGCCTCGTACAACTGCCGAGCCTGAAAAATCATGATCGGCGAATCAGAATGCGGGTCCATAGGTGATCCTCATTAAGGTGCGTCTAACGCCCGCGCTGACCTGCGGGACGGACTGGCGCGCACGTTGCGCCTCTGCAACGGGCGTGACAGGACGGACCGTCAGGTCCAGCGCGCTGTTAGACGTCTCCGTGGATGCGACGTGCTCGGCTCGACGACCCGTCATCGCAATGCCAGTGGCGCGAGCTCGATGAAATGCTCGTCGAACTCCAGAAAACCGGGAGCCGAAGATGCACGCTCGTCGAGGCGGAACGCCCCGCAGAAATATTGCTCTGGTTTGCAAAAGAGGATTGCTGATGCCCCGCGCAGCCTGGCCTTGGGAACGAGAACCGCGCCGAAGACATCCGTCCTGCCAACCGCAACAAGCCGCCCACTGGCGTTCATCAGCAGGACGTCAACGTCTGGCAGCATCCCCCTGTCCGTGCTGCCGACGAAGAACCTCATTTCACCAGCTACCGATACGGGCTCATGCCCCACCGGCGACTGGGAGTGCGCACAGCCTACAAGCACGCATAGGGCTGTAAGACCGAAGGACGCACACGCCGCAGCGCTCTTCGCCATCGGGTCACTCCTTCAATCTCTGCGCTCGGCAGGTGATGAGACGCCTAACGCTCCGCTTCAGGCGCGCGCCCGTAACTGTGATCCGTGTTGGCACGGCACGATGATGCGCCACGCTACCACCTCCACGCAACCACGGCTGCGGGCGCGCCGCCTGCAAGCGGCTGTTAGACGGCCGACACGCCCCTTAGCTAACGAAGCATGATCTGCAAGCCCGTGACAACCCCGAACAAGCCCATTAGGATCGCGAGAATGCCGATCACCCTCGTCTGCCACAGGTAGTACTTGGGGCGATTGTCCTGGTCGCGCCAGAAAAAGCCGTAGACCGGCCACTTCTCCCAGTTTTCTGGGCGAAAGCGACGGCCCCACGCGGCCCAAGTCTCGGGTGTGCTCCTCCACGCTCGAATCGTGACGTACACCGCGAGGGCCAGGAACGCGAGGGACGCCCAGAACGTCACCCGGCCGTCGGTCATCGTCAGTTCTGGGTTGAGCCTCATTGGCTAGCTTCCATCTGTCCGGCTAACGCTGCCGTTCAGCCGCCCGCCGGCTGGCGCGCCGGTTGCGCACGCAAGCGGCGTGACAGCCGAGTGGGGCGGCTGCAACGGCCTGTTAGGTGTCTCCATGGCCGGTGCCGTGGTGCGGAGCGATTTCCTCCGCGTAACACGTTTCGCATGCCCAATCGTCGCCATCGGTGTAGCCGGACCTGAGGTCGCTGCCCCGAGCCGAGATGCTTGCCCAGCACAGACAGCAGTGTTCGTGGTCCCAACCTCCCGGCACAACCGTCATGCCCTCCGAAATGACCTCGCCAGGACGGCGTTTGTGACCCGCCTTTCCGTGCTCTGCCAGGGTCATGACCATGTCGCTTGGCTCAAACCTCTGAAACCACCACTGGTGATCGGGGTTCTCGATCACCTCCCTCCGCCACCTCGCGATCGCCTCTTGCGCACGGGCGTTAGTCATCGTCGTCTCTGGTCATGGGCCCGGTGAGACACCTAACGCCGCCGTTCAGCCGCCCGCCGGCTGGCGCGCCGGTTGCGCACGCAAGCGGCGTGACAGCCGAGTGGGGCGGCTGCAACGCGCTGTTAGGCCGCAGCCGGTGCATTGTGGAAAACCACCTTGAGCATCCCGCCGATAATAGCGATAGCAAGGAAGCCGATGACAGCTGATACGTACCAGCGCCAGCCCAGTAGTGCCCAGGTGGCGAGGCCAGTGGCGCACCCCACGAGGATTCCGACTCGCGTACAGGCGTGGCCTACAAGAACGCTCCAGTGACCTCAGCAGGCAGAACCGTGCGCTCGCCGCGAGCCGCAGGGCCTTGAAGGGGACCCTCTGACAGCTCCCGCGCGCTCTGCAGAGGATGCAGCTTCGAGCCTATAACACCCAGGTAGAGGAAGCCCGCTACCGGCGCGATGAGCCAGAGCCACAACCCACGAAAGCCGAGGAGAGCAGCGACAGCCAATGTAGCCACCAGGAGCGGGCGGAGCACGAACAGTTCCAATGAACGGGCTCGATCACGCATCGGCAACTAGCCTCCTGCTTGGGTTCTGCGGCCTAACGCCGCCGTTCAGCCGCCCGCCGGCTGGCGCGACGCGTGCGCACGCAAGCGGCGTGACAGCCGAGTGGGGCGGCTGCAACGGCTGGTTAGGCAACCAGCGCGGGATACGCACGAAACACTCAGTCATCAGCCCGGCCGGCCCTTCCCAGCCAGATGGCGCCGCCGACAGCGAGCGCTGGGAGAACCAACGCCAGTATGTGCAGAGGGCCTGGATCGCCGAAGCAGTAGCTTTGAGGCGCGAGCTGCTCAAGCGACGGGATGTGCTGGCCCCCGCCGACTAGGAACAAGGACCTGAAGAACCGCGGCGACCGCCAAGGCTCACCGGCAACCGAACAGCTCCACGTCGCGTTCGAAGGGCCCAGAACACCAGGCCGCCCGCAAGCTAGCGCCACTGGGACTGCCACCCGGTACAGGGCCGCCACGGGGTAGGTCGCATGTGACCAGGCAAAGTCCAGAAACCAGCCTCCTTCCTATGGTTGCCTAACGCTGCCGTTCAGCCGCCCGCCGGCTGGCGCGCCGGTTGCGCACGCAAGCGGCGTGACAGCCGAGTGGGGCGGCTGCAACGGCCTGTTAGGTGTGTAAGTCCTCGCCCTACCCCAAGCGTATGTCTTGACTGAATGGCTGAGGATCTGCGTCGAGTCCGATCAGGTGACGTTTTGGGGGAGTGTGGCAGTGCCGGGCGACGCGATCGCGCGGCGGGTGGCCTCGAGCACGTAGCGGTGCGGATCGACACCGGCGAGCTTCGCACTCTCGAACAGCGTGTACATCACGGCCGCCACCTCGGCGCCGCGCTTGGAGTGCGAGCCGTAGTGGTTCTTGCGCCCGACCACCACCCCACGCAATGCGCGCTCGGCGGCATTGTTGTCCAGCGGCACCCGAGCATCGGTCAGAAACACCGTCAGCCCCGACCACAGCGAGAGCATGTAGTCGATCGCCTTGCCCAGCGAGCTCTGCGGCAGCGTGGCCGGCTTGGTTTCGTACGCCCAGCCCCGCAGCGCGTCGATGATCGGGCGCGAGTGCTCCTCGCGCAACCTCGCTCGCAGCGTCAGCGCTTCGGTCCGAGCGTCCTCCGGAGCACCGCAAGGCAGGGATGGGACCTGGCGTTCCACAGCGTAGAGATCGCCGATCCATTGGACCGCTCGCTGACACTCCTCCGGGAACGAGCTTTCCGCCTCGATGAACTTTCGCCTGACATGCGCCCAGCAGTGCACCGGGGTGATCTCCGGCGCCCCGCGGGCGAGCGCCTCGTACACCGCGTAGCCGTCCGACATCAGGACACCCTCGAAGGCGCCGAGCACGTCCACGGCCGCATCCTTCGACCGCTGCCCCCGGATCCAGTACGCGGCCGCGTCTGAGCTGGCGACACACCACGTCCACCAGCGGTGGCTGCCGTCGCCGTCCATCAACCGCCAGTGCGTCTCGTCCATGAAGACGACGCCCGAGCCAAGCACCTGCTCGCACAGCGCCTCGTAGGTGGGGGTCAAGTGCTTGGCCAGGGCCATGAGCTGGTCCCACAGCGTCTGGGCATCAATGTCCAGACCCTTGCGCCCCATCGCCCGCGCCTGCCGCTCCAGCGGCAGGTGGTCGAGGTACTTGGCTTCCGCGACGTGGACGGCGAACTCTGGCGAGTAGCGGCCGCCAGGTGTGAGCTTGAGAGGACCCGGCGCCGTGACCACGGAGGCGTTGCAGCTGCAGCGGTACTTGGCCCGCTTGTGGGTGACGACCTGGTAGGAGGCCTCGATGACGGTGATCTCCTCGGAGTCCTCGCTCTGCTCGCCCATCGGCTCGAGCCGGCCCTGGCACACCGGACAGGTGCGCTCGTCCTCAGGCAGGGTGTGGGGGAGGGTCGAGACCGGCAGGAGGGGCTGCGCCTTGGGGCCGTGGCCGCGGCGGGGCTCGCGTGCTGACGGCGCGCTCGGCTCCCCGTCCTGCGGGCGCTTCTCCGAGGACGGGGCGAAGACCTTCGTCCTGAGCGCCTCGAGCTGCTCCTTCAAGAGGTCGAGCTCGAGCTGGGCCGGGACACCCTCGCCACGCAACTGGGCGATCTCGACCTTGAGCTTCGCGATGGTCTGCTGCTGGGAAATGACGGTCTTCTCGAGGAGGATGGCGGCCTGCTGCAGCGTGTCAACGTCCCGGATCTGCTCCAGCCTTGGCACGCGCAATAGTCGCAATCTCGGTGACGTTTGTCAAGCATTTCAAGCAGAGCGCTGCCGGCGAAACGCGAACCTTGCCGACCAATGCGCTGCCTTCGAGGAACAGCTGCAGCTCCGCCACGGTGAGCTCCAGGGTGTCCTCGCCCCACACCTGGGCGAAGCGTCCCTTCTCCAGCCGCTTCGCGTACAGGCACAGGCCGGTGCCGTCCCACATCAGGACCTTGGCCCGCTTGCGATTGCCGGAGACGAACAGGTAGAGATCACCGGAGAGTGGATCACGCTCGAGGTGGCCCTTGACCAGGCCGTAGAGGCCATCGAAGCCTTTCCTCATGTCGGCGGGCTTCCCATAGGCGAAGACCCGCAGCGAGCGGGTGGAGCCGATCACCCGAGGACCTGCAGGAGGGAGACGAGCACCTCGGGGTCGAGGCCCTCGACCACAAAGCCGTGCGGGGTGAGCAGGCGCACTGACCCGCGGGCTGCCGGCGCCACGGTGTGGCGGTGCTCGGCCGGGACGATGGCGACCGCCCGCACGCCAGCGCCGGCCTGGCGCCACGTCCGGATCCACCGCGACAGGGTGCGCTGCCTCATCCCGAGCCGGTCGGCGATGCAGCGATGCGATTCGCCGTCGGCGCTGCAGGTCACGGCGTACGCGACGATGCGCGCGCGCAGGCCAACCGGACACCAGAAGCGCTTCCGCCCGGCCTGCTGTCGCTGCTCGGCAAGCTCTTCGGAAAGGTGCTGGCCCTGCTCGATAATCCGCTCGTCGTCCATCCCCGGAGCATCGCCGCGCCACCGAATCAGATCAAGACGGGGTACGGCGAGGACTTACTTAGGTGTCTCCATGGCCGGTGCCGTGGTGCGGAGCGATTTCCTCCGCGTAACACGTTTCGCATGCCCAATCGTCGCCATCGGTGTAGCCGGACCTGAGGTCGCTGCCCCGAGCCGAGATGCTTGCCCAGCACAGACAGCAGTGTTCGTGGTCCCAACCTCCCGGCACAACCGTCATGCCCTCCGAAATGACCTCGCCAGGACGGCGTTTGTGACCCGCCTTTCCGTGCTCTGCCAGGGTCATGACCATGTCGCTTGGCTCAAACCTCTGAAACCACCACTGGTGATCGGGGTTCTCGATCACCTCCCTCCGCCACCTCGCGATCGCCTCTTGCGCACGGGCGTTAGTCATCGTCGTCTCTGGTCATGGGCCCGGTGAGACACCTAACGCCGCCGTTCAGCCGCCCGCCGGCTGGCGCGCCGGTTGCGCACGCAAGCGGCGTGACAGCCGAGTGGGGCGGCTGCAACGGCTGTTAGCCGGCGCGGGTTGAGCGATGGTCCCCGTCATTTCACGGCCTCGGGCGCCGCGACTGTGATTCCCAGATGCTTCTGAACACCGACGAAGAGATCGAAGTCCGTCTCGACCCCGTACTCGACCGCTGCCTTCTTGGTGGGGGAAACGAAATAGTAGCCGATCTCGACCTTGCCGGGCCGGAACACCCTTACGCGATTGCCGATCCGGATGCGGAACGCTCGGGCGTACACCTCTTGAAACTCAACGCCCGCCTTGAGCAGCGGCTCGCGAACCCGCTCTGCATACACCTGGAAGTCCGCCAAAGCTTCGTTCGTGTCAGGGTCCTCGGCCAACATCTTCTCGGTAACGGGCGGAAAGAACGCGATAACAGTCGGCCGGGTTACTACGAGGAGCGGCTCCTCCGCCACCAACGAGCTCGCACCGGCGAAAACCAGGGCCACCGCCAGGAGCATTGCCTTGATCATCACCGTCCGGCTAACGCTCGCGCTGACCGGCGGGACGGACTGGCGCGCCCGTTGCGCTCCTGCAACGGGCGTGACAGGACGATCCGCCCGGTCCAGCGCGCTGTTAGGTGGCAGCCAGCGACCTGAACCCGGATGGGACCTATCGCGCATCGTCCCACCTGACCGTGAACACCCTGCTGAGCAGACCGGAATATTCACCGCCGACGCCGATGTATGCGGAACGCCGGAGGCCTTCACGGTCCAGAACAACAACCCGGTAGATGAGATGGCCGTATAAGGTCCCCGCAAATGGCCCCCTGTAGAGCCAACACAGCTTGTTCTCGACGATCGACAGATGCTCTCTCAGCGCCCATAGGTTCACTCGGGAGCGGGCTAACGATGCCTCGACCAGCCAGGCTCCACAAACCATCAGCATGAGAAGAACGAAGACCAAGGCCCCGGTCACTCGCGCCTCGTGCCTCTCAGCATTGCTGCCTCGCTCTGCCACCTAACGCCGCCGTTCAGCCGCTCGCCGGCTGGCGCGCGGCATGCCCCCGCAAGCCGCGTGACAGGCGAACGGGGCGGCTGCAACGGCATGTTAGGCGCCCGCTAGTGCCGCGCCGTAAACCCTTGAGGAATCAGGAGTTCACCGGGATCATACATGTTGACGTAGAGGGTGATTGGGGTCTTGAGGCCCTCGTACTGGATCAGGTACATGTCGAGCAGCCCGCCGAACGAGGAGTTCGGCGTCTCGAATGGGCAGCAAGAACCGATGCGCTCGTAGGAGACGACCTGACCCTGGGGGCCACGAAGAGAGTTGAGGTAGAGACGGGACTCCTTCGGCCCGCTCTCGGTGCCGCCGACGAGGATTGGGGAGTCCTGCGCGTAACCGTACTTGGGAGACGGTGCGACCTTTGACAGTTCGAGAAATGGTCCGGTGTCGCTGACACCGAACGGCCAGCCCTTTCCCTGGGTACGCGTGCCCGACAACGTTGGCTTGTGCTTAGGGGCGGACGAGCATCCCAGGAGCCATGGCGGTCAGGACCACGAGGACGAGCGAACAGCCTTCTTCATGGACTCTCCTCCTGCTGAATGGCGGTGCGCCTAACGCTCGCGCTGACCGGCGGGCCGGATTGGCGCGCCCGTTGCACCCTTGCAACGGGCGTGACAGGACGATCCGCCCGGTCCAGCGCGCTGTTAGACGGCCTTATGGCCAACTCGATCACCTGCGCCCCCACCCCCTACTCGTCCCACCCATACCAGGCGTCCCGAAGCGGGCCGACCTCTGCCAGCGTGACCACTGATTGGTGCGACAGCCACCCCTTCACAGCCTCGCGTTGGCCGTTCGTAGCTGAACCCCGACTCTGCGCAGACACTACGAAGAAGTTCAAGGGGTTGCCTCCGCCACCACCAGCCTCGAGATCGTTCGCCTCGATCGCGTGCTCCAGAAACTGCCAAAGGAACTCCTCCCCTCGTTCGGCAGACCACTCATCAGGAACGCGGTAGGTAACCTCGAAACCGAGTTCCTGGAACTCCCCTACCCGCTTCTTCTTCCGGAGCCGGCGGTTCACTCTATTCTTCCTTGGTCCGTCTAACGCCCCGCTTCAGGCGCGCGCCCAGTGAACTGCAGCTCGCTGGCAGCCCATGACCTTTGATCACACTTTCCTGCCCCCAAACCAGCATACCCGCGGGCGCGGCGCCTGCAAGCGGCTGTTAGCTGGCGTCTACTGGCCACCGGCCCGAAATGACGAGACCATCTGCTGAAAGGTCGAATAGGCTGAAAGCTCCGCCAAGGGAGTGTGAGGTTTGGCTCCACCAAACGAGATCTCGAACATCTTCGAACCACTGGCAACGTAAAGAGCCTCCATTTCCACATCGATTGCCGTGTTCCTGTACCTCACCAGGAGGGCCTGGAGTCCATTGACCGTACAAACTCTCTCGGTCAGGATTGGATTGAGGTTCGCTGCTCGCTTCGTTTGGTCGAACCACTGCGCTCTGTCTTCGCCAGGTGGCTTGTCAGCGAGGGACTCGACCCTCACCAACCCCTCCCCGCCTCCAACTGATGCCGCGAACGACACAAACACGCCTGGAGCAGAGAGATCCGGGCAGCTTTGGCAACTCCATCTCTTCCACAACGGTGGGTACTGGATCTTCCAGCCGCCCCTACTCGCGAAGGTTCTCCACCCCGTCGGAGGGTCAACCTGAAAGCACGCGACGTCTTCTGCCGCAACGGCAGGAATTGCTGCCGTGGCGAACAGGAGCAAGGAGAGACTTAGCCGCACGAGGCGATTCGTAAAGCGCCCATCCGTCCAGCTAACGCCGCCGTTCAGCCGCCCGCCGGCTGGCGCGCGGCTTGCTGCCCTCGCAAGCCGCGTGACAGCCGCGTGGGGCGGCTGCAACGGCATGTTAGGCGTCGCGCACCTACCCCACACGGCCGAACCATCGCAACCCTACACATGCCAAGAAGAGAATGACCACTACCCATCCACTGACGTTCACGACCTGGCGCGCAACTAGCAGCACAGAGTCGTCCAGAGCATCGAGGTCCTGGCTCGAAACGTACGCACGATACCGCTTCGCAAGCGGGCCGTATGTCCACATGAAGAACCGGGGCTCACCCAGAGAACGCCAGACAACCGGATGCCCCCAGCGCACGCGGGAGAGCAAGAGGACCTGACCGCCGACATTTACAACGGCCCCGCATCCCAGGATGGCAACCAACGCATGGAAGGTCCCCACTAACGTCATTCGGTTCCGACCTCCAGGCGACGCCTAACGCCGCCGTTCAGCCGCTGGCGCGAGCCTGCCCGGCGCGTAGCGCCGGCTTGCAGGCGAGTGCCAGACGGCTGCAACGGCTGGTTAGGCCCCGTCGACTGGACGACCCAATCAGCTAGGGCTGGGATGACAGGGGAGGGCACTTGTACGCCTCGCCGATTGCATGCACACCGGAGGTCGTGACAAAGACCACGTTGCCACCCAGCTTTACCGTCTTGTTCTGCAGCGTCTTCTCCGTGTTGGAGGTCCCTAGGCCTGTGCCGGCTGGGCCTCCCCAACCCGAGGTAGCCTTGACGTTGCCGAGGAATTGGCAGCCCTTCACCACATCGGGATTGCTTGTGACTCGGACAGCCGCGCCTTCGGGTGTTGTCGACACGCACGCAGCGAGGAGGAAGAGGAGGATTCCGAAGGACACCAGCTTCATGGTTGGCTCTCCTTCCAGGGGCCTAACGCTCGCGCTGACCGGCGGGACGGCCTGGCGCGCCCGTTGCGCCCCTGCAACGGGCGTGACAGGACGAACCGTCCGGTCCAGCGCGCTGTTAGGTGGCCACCCCGCTAGGGTATTCAAAATGATCTAGCCCTCCAAAGACGCTTGCGAATCGGTGACTCGTTCAGCTCTCTTGGCAGCGCGATGAAGGAACACCGCTCCCACTAGCAGCGGAAGAAGGACTATAGCGACAACCGTGAGAAGCCCGGTTCCTATGTACCAATAGAGCACCGCCGCACCGGCTAGATCGAAAGTCGAGGAAACCGCAGCGTAGCCCAGAATGATCGCAACCAACAACAGGGTCGCCAGATAGGTCCAGCTAAGGACAGTCCCGACTAGACGCAGCGTCTGCACCTTAGGCATTGGACCACCTAACGCTGCCGTTCAGCCGCCCGCCGGCTGGCGCGCCGGTTGCGCACGCAAGCGGCGTGACAGCCGAGTGGGGCGGCTGCAACGGCCTGTTAGGTGTCTCCATGGCCGGTGCCGTGGTGCGGAGCGATTTCCTCCGCGTAACACGTTTCGCATGCCCAATCGTCGCCATCGGTGTAGCCGGACCTGAGGTCGCTGCCCCGAGCCGAGATGCTTGCCCAGCACAGACAGCAGTGTTCGTGGTCCCAACCTCCCGGCACAACCGTCATGCCCTCCGAAATGACCTCGCCAGGACGGCGTTTGTGACCCGCCTTTCCGTGCTCTGCCAGGGTCATGACCATGTCGCTTGGCTCAAACCTCTGAAACCACCACTGGTGATCGGGGTTCTCGATCACCTCCCTCCGCCACCTCGCGATCGCCTCTTGCGCACGGGCGTTAGTCATCGTCGTCTCTGGTCATGGGCCCGGTGAGACACCTAACGCCGCCGTTCAGCCGCTGGCGCGGGCCTGCCCGGCGCGTAGCGCCGGCTTGCAGGCGAGTGCCAGACGGCTGCAACGGCTGGTTAGGCCCCGTCGACTGGACGACCCAATCAGCTAGGGCTGGGATGAACGGGGGAGGGCACTTGTACGCCTCGCCGATTGCATGCACACCGGAGGTCGTGACAAAGACCACGTTGCCACCAGCTTTACCGTCTTGTTCTGCAGCGTCTTCTCCGTGTTGGAGGTCCCTAGGCCTGTGCCGGCTGGGCCCCCCCAACCCGAGGTAGCCTTGACGTTGCCGAGGAATTGGCGGCCCTTCGCCACATCGGGATTGCTTGTGACTCGGACAGCCGCGCCTTCGGGTGTTGTCGACAGCGCGCAGCGAGGAGGAAGGAGGATTCCGAAGGACACCAGCTTCATGGTTGGCTCTCCTTCCAGGGGCCTAACGCCGCCGTTCAGCCGCCCGCCGGCTGGCGCGCCGGTTGCGCACGCAAGCGGCGTGACAGCCGTGTGGGGCGGCTGCAACGGCTGGTTAGGCTCCGTACTAGGAAACACTCGCACGCCTCAAACCTGTGAACAGCAGAATCGAACCAACCACGCCGCACGAGATCCCCGCCAGGGATACGATCGAGAAGAGTCTAGGCATTGCGCCAGGATCGGCTAGGAGACCCTGCGCGCCCCAAAGAATGAACGAGAGTCCGTAGCAGGCCGCCATCAAGCGCCGACGGGCGGGCGGCGTGTCAGGCCCACTCAGCGCGCCGCGCAGCGCGAGAAACAAGAAGACGACGCCAAGGATCGCCGGTACAACATAGAGAACCACCCTCCCGCCAGCAGTCACCTTGAGTCCTCCTTCCGTTCCTTTAGGAGCCTAACGCCGCCGTTCAGCCGCCCACCGGCTGGCGCGCGGGTTGCGTACGCAAGCGGCGTGACAGCCGTGTGGGGCGGCTGCAACGGCTGGTTAGGCCGGAGTTTCACAAGCTCCCTGCCACTTCCTGAGCTCGTCCCGCCTCTGTCTGGAGACATCAAGCTGCTTGCCCGGCGTGGGGTCCGGCGCGAGCCAGAGGATCTCGCCGTTGTAGCCGAGCAGGTACATGTGAGGAGAGGCGCTCGGGACCCTCCCAGCAGCGTCCCGGATCTTCTCCTGCAGGCCCGACACGACACAGGTGTTCTCGGGTCTTAAGGCGGCCTCCATCGCGGCTCTAGAAAGTAGGTTGAGTTCAAAGTGTGGTCCATCCGGCCGCCCAACCCGGAGCGATGGCGAGTCGCGAGGAATCACCGCGAGAGTCAATTCATCGACACCTCCATCGCCGAAGAGCGTCACGAAGGGAGCGGGCCGCTCATTCCCGCCGCCCGATGCACCAACCAGCAGACGGATGCCCGCATAGTCTGTCAGCTGAGAACGAAGCTCTCCTGTCGCACGAAAGCCATCTGAATCCCATTTCCCTTCGATCTGGTCCCCTTGAGCCACAGCGAGGGCATCCCGTCCTCGCCAGAGCCCAAGAACACGCTCTTCTGCCCATTGGCGTCACGAATCGTGATGTTGCCGTGGCTTTCGGAGCGTAGGCCTGCAAAATGACTCCAGACAGCCGTTGCTAGTGCGCCTAGGCTGATAGCGATAGCAGCCGCCATCGCGACGGTTGACCTCCGAGTGGCTGCCCTGAGCGTCTCGACCTCACGTCGGAGCGCTTGAAGAGTCGGATCTTCGCTCATATCTCTAACCTCCAATGGAGGCCCAAGAGCCGCGGCCTAACGCCGCCGTTCAGCCGCTGGCGCGAGCCTGCCCGGCGCGTAGCGCCGGCTTGCAGGCGAGTGCCAGACGGCTGCAACGGCTGGTTAGGCCCCGTCGACTGGACGACCCAATCGCTAGGGCTGGGATGACAGGGGAGGGCACTTGTACGCCTCGCCGATTGCATGCACACCGGAGGTCGTGACAAAGACCACGTTGCCACCCAGCTTTACCGTCTTGTTCTGCAGCGTCTTCTCCGTGTTGGAGGTCCCTAGGCCTGTGCCGGCTGGGCCTCCCCAACCCGAGGTAGCCTTGACGTTGCCGAGGAATTGGCAGCCCTTCACCACATCGGGATTGCTTGTGACTCGGACAGCCGCGCCTTCGGGTGTTGTCGACACGCACGCAGCGAGGAGGAAGAGGAGGATTCCGAGGAGCACCA
>CAVSFQ010000023.1:0-8281 GCA_963727205.1 uncultured Acidobacteriota bacterium
GGACGACGAGGCCGTGGCGTAGGCGCGCCGGCGAAACGAGCGCTACTGCGGCTTCACGCCCACGTACGAGCCGGCCGCGTTGACCGTGTACCAGATCTCGTCCGGCTTGCGGGGACGCGCGGCCGAAGTACTCCTCGGCCTTGGCGCGGTCGCCGTGGAGGTTGTACCAGGCGCCCACCTCGGAGAGGTTGCCCTCGTCCTTGGGGTCGAGCGCCAGCGCCTTCTCGAACGCCGCCTTCGCCTTGTCCCACTCCTTGGCCTCGACGTAGACGCGTCCCAGGCGCATGAAGTCGTCCTTCTTGACCTTGCCCGCGAACACGCGGTCGAAGATCGCCTGCCCCTGCGCCTTGTCGCCGGACAGGTAGTAGACGCGGCCGACCGCGATGTTCTCCCAGCTCCCCTTGCCCGCCTGCTTGGCGGCCGCGGCGAGGAGGCCGGCCGCGGCGTCCTTCGGGCTCTGGCCCGCGTACATGCCCTTCTCGACCTTGCTTCCCGGCGCCGAGGCCGCCACTCCGACGACCACGCCGAGGACGAGGACCGCCAACGCCAGCGCCACGTGCTTGCCTCTCATTGTCGCCTCCCGATGCAGCGAATATAGACGGAGTCTCGCTTGCCGGCAAGCGCCGGCGGAGCATCGACCGCGTGTTGTCGTCGTCCTCGAGGTCCCTCGGGCCGCTCGCCGGGCCCGGGGTGCCCGAGACGGCGGCGGGCGGGGGCAAGCCCCGCCCCTACAACGCGATGGTCGGTCGAACCCGGGTAGGGGCGGCCCTTGCGGCCGCCCGCTTCAGTCCGCAGCGTGTGACCCTTCGTGCTCTGCCGAGAGCTCGAGATTGCTTCGCCCTGCCCGCGGCGGGGCTCGCAAGACCGCCGACGCCCCTACCGTGTGGAATGTGGGTCGAACCGGCAGGCGCGGTCGTCGCGTCGGGAACCCCGACCTGGGGTCATTGCGAGGTTCCCGAGCGCAGCGAGGGAACCGTGGCAATCCCGAGGGCGACCAGGTTTGCCCCTCCGGGCGGTCGGCACGAGATTGCTTCGCCCCGCCAGCGGCGGGGCTCGCAATGACAGTGATTTCTCTGCCGGCCGGCACATCGGTATCAGCGGTGCTGGTGCACGCCGTTGTGCTTGAGGCGGTAGATCCCGTGCGAGAGCCGGTTCTGCTGCCGGTTGACGAGGCCGCGCTCGCCCGGCGTCAGGACGCCCCCGTTCGCCCGCCGCATGGCGCCGACCTCGCGGTTGAGGCCGACCTCGCGCCGCTCGAGGCGCACCGTCTCGCGCGCCGTGAGCTGGCCGCTGGCGATCCCCTGGGCGATGCGCCCCTGCTGTCTCCGTCGCGCACGCGGATCCGTCCGGCGGCGGCCGCGTTGCCGGCCGTCGCGGCCGCCGCGACCACCGCCGCCCCGATCGTGAGTGTGAGCATCCGTGCCATGGTTGCCTCCCTTCGCCGTGAAAGACGGCGGCGCGGAGGCCGGGTTGACCGGCGCCGCCCGCGATCGCCCGGCCGGGCGGTGATCCGCGACACCGGCCGCCTCCCGGCGGGGACGGGGTGTCCTCGCGGGCGGTCGCCGGCGCTTGCGTCGCGGCGCCGCTCGGGTAGTGATGGGGAAGATGCGCCGCGAGGGAGGTGGGCGATGAAGTCGCTGACTCGATACCTGACGATGAACGTGCCGGCGCGGATGGAGTTCGTCAACATCACCGAGGATGTGAAGCGCGCGGTGCGCGAGAGCGGCGTGCAGGAAGGGCTGTGCCTGGTCAACGCCATGCACATCACGGCGTCGGTGTTCATCAACGACGACGAGCCCGGCCTGCACGAGGACTACAAGCGCTGGCTCGAGCGGCTGGCGCCGTTCGACCCGTCGCCCGAGACCTACCACCACAACCGCACCGGCGAGGACAACGGCGACGCCCATCACAAGCGCCAGGTGATGGGGCGCGAGGTGGTGGTCGCCATCACCGGCGGGAAGCTCGACTTCGGCCCCTGGGAGCAGATCTTCTACGGCGAGTTCGACGGCCGCCGGCCGAAGCGCGTGCTCGTCAAGGTGATCGGCGAGTAGGGCGCCGGAGCGCCCGGATCAACCGGTCGGAGCGGCCGCCTTGCGGGCGGCCATGAACGCCAGGTACCGGCGCTTGTTCTCCATCGCCTCGGCCTTGAGCGCCGCGGCGTCGCCGGAGAGCAGGCGGGTCACCGGACGACCGTGGCCGAAGTGCTCGCGGACGATCTCGCCGACGTCCTCGACGCGGACCCGCGAGTACCACACCCCCTCGGGGTAGACGACCATGTTCGGGCCGCGCTCGCACAGGCCGAGCGAGCCGCAGGTCGTGATCTGGACCTCGTCGCCGAGCCCCGCCCGGCCGACCTCGGCGCGCAGCGCGTCGAGCACGGCGGCGCAGCCGTTGGCGCTGCAGGACGGCTGCCCTTCCGGCTTTTCCTGGGTGCAGACGTAGACGTGGAAACGGAACGGTTCCATGACGTGCCTCCCCGCCCGCCCATCTTCTCACGTCTCGTCGCGCGGCGGGCCCGGGCTCGCCTTGACTTCCCGTCGCGGCCCTGCGGTTACACTGGCGGCAGCAAACCGATTGCTTGGGGGAACGCATGAGGCACACACTCTCGACGCTCGCGCTGACGCTGTTGGCGGCGACCGCGCCGCTGCTGTCGGCGTGCGGCTCGGACAACGCCGGCTACCGTCTCGGCCGCGATCACGGACGGCGCCAACCGGCTCAAGAGTTCGGGCCAGACGCAGACGACCGTCCGCATCCAGCTCCCGAGCCCCGGGCCGTACGTTCTAGTGGTTTACCCACCGTTCCGCAGCGCAGCCGACGAGAAGTTCCTCGACACCGTCGCCCCCGCGGCGCTCGAGATGAGCCAGGCCGGGGCGGCGATCTCCCCCAAGGCGGAGGGGCTGCTCAACACGATCGTGGTCTGGCAGAAGGGGAAGCTGGCCACGTTCAATGCGGGGTTCCGCAGCGCAGCCGGGGCGAAGCAGGTGCTCGGGGTGGTGAAGCAGGACGCCAGTCCGGCGGAGGTCACGCTCACCCGGCAAGGCGGCGCGGTCTACATCACGGCGATCAAGTAGGCGGCGGGCCCGGAACGTCCGGCCGGGCCGGGCGGCCCGGCTCCGGCCGCGTCACCCGGCCGCGCTCGACGAGCCAGGCGAGCAGGCGGGGCGTGTGCCGCGCGAGCAGCACCGCGACCTTGCCGTGGAAGGTGATGACCGCCTCGCGGCGCCGGCGGGCGATGGCGCGCACCATCCGTCGCGCCGCGGCCTCGGCCGGCATGCGCAGCCACGCCGGGACCGGCTCGCGCGCCCCGGGGTGGAGCACCCCGCGGTTGTCCACCCGCCGGATCTCGCTGTCCACGAACCCGGGCGTGAGCAGCACGACGGCGACGCCGCGAGGCGCGAGCTCGCCGCGCAGCGCGCCGGCAAACGCCCGCACCGCCGCCTTGCTCATCGCGTACGGCGAGCTGCCCGGCGCCGAGAGGTAGCCGGCGACGCTGCCGACGAGCGCGAGCGTGCCGCGGGTGCGGGTCAGCTCGGCGAGAGTGGCGCGCGCGGTGCGCAGGACGCCGAAGACGTTGGTCTCGAACTGGCGCCGGTAGTCGGCGAGGGCGAGGTCGGCGAAGCGGCCGGCCACCCCGAACCCCGCGTTGGCGACGACCACGTCGAGCCTGCCGAACTCGGCCACGGCCGTGGCCACCGCCTGTTCGAGGTCGCCGTCGCGGGTCACGTCGCACGGGACCGCAAGCGCGCGTCCCCCGCGCCCGTCAGCTCGGCGGCGAGCGCCGCGATCCGGTCGACGCGCCGCGCGAGGAGGACCACGGCGGCCCCCTGGCGGGCGAACTCGCGGGCGAGCGCCTCGCCGATCCCCGACGATGCGCCGGTGACGAGCGCCACCTTGCCGGCGAAACGCGCCATCGCCGCGCCTCCTAGTCGGCGTAGTGCTCGATCACGCGCAGCAACGCCTGCTGGCAGACCTTGCAGAACGGCTTGGCGCCTTTGGTGAACATGATGCAGTCGAGCATCGGCCGGTACAGGCCGGTCGAGGAGTACCCCGCCCCCTCGAACGCCCCGACCTGCCCGACGAACCGCGACTTCGCGAGGTAGGCGTCGACCTTCTCGGCGTGCTCGAGCGAGAGGCGCTCCGACTCGTCCTGCATCTTCTCGACCTCGGCCCGCGGCGCGCCCGCGCGCTTGGCGGCGGCGATCCTGTCATTGAGGGCCTCGCGCACCTTCTGGTAGGCGAGGTCCATGGTGTCGAAGTCGGCCTTCTCCCACGGCGTCGGGATCGGCGTCCCTGGGGTGACCAGCGCCTTCCACTTGAGGTTGGCCGGGTCGAGCAGCGCGGTGATGTTGGGGGCGTCCGGCTCGACCCCCTTGGGGTAGAAGTCGGTGTAGGCGACCGACGAGGTGTAGTACTCGTCGGCCAGACCGCCGAACGAGTGCCCGAACTCGTGCAGGAAGACGTAGCTCGACCACTGGTTGTCGGCGGTGAAGGTGCAGTAGAGGTTGTAGATCCCGCCGCCGCCGTAGCGCGGCGAGTTGACCATGATCATGAGCGCGTCGTACGGCACGTGGGCCGCGAGGTCGCGCAACCGGCGGTTCTCCTCGGTCAGCACGTAGCGCTCGGAGCCGAGCGCGTCGAACGTGGCGCCGAGGGTGGTGTTGCGGTGGACGCCCCAGCTCGGCTCGGAGGCTCCGCTTTCCTGCGACGGCTTGAACACCCCGGCGATGTTGAAGCTCCCCCTGTGGCTCGCGTACGGCTCCTGCGAGAAGAAGAGCTTGACGAAGCGGGCGAGGTCGGCGCGGAACTTCCCTTCCTGGGCGGCCGTGTACCCCTCGGCGAGGACCGCGATGTCCACTTTGACGTGCGGGTCGCCGGCGTGCGCCGCCTGGACGACGGTGACCCCCGCGTCGAGCGGCGCCTGCACGACGGAGGTCGAGTTCGGATCGATATCGGTGGCGAAAATCTCGCGCAGGGAGCCGTCGCGCTGTCGCACCGCGATCGAGAACCGCACCGGTTTCTTCGGGCAGGGGATCAGGACGGACTCCTGGAACGTCCGCTGCACGCCCTTCTCCGCCGCGGCGGTGGTGCGGTACTCGCCGAAGTAGCTGTCGTACCCCTTGGAGAACAGCACCACGCCGGTGACCGGGTCCACGACGGTCGCGAGGTAGCGGCCGACCCCGAACCGGTCGGTGAGGTGGCGCAGGCTTCCCGGCCCAGCTCCCCTGCCGGAGCACCCGGTCGAGGGTGACGGTCTCCTCGGCCGCGTTGCCGGTGTGGTAGGTGTCGACCCGCAGCGTGGCGTCGACGAAGACGTCGTCGAACGCGACGGGTTGCACGGTGGCGAGCGGCGCGGCGAGCGCCATGGCGGCGAGGACGGCGAGATGGACCATCGGACCCTCCGCCCTCATGGTAGCCGAGGCCGGGGCGGGAGCGAGGGCGGCCGCTCTACGGCCGCGCGGCGGGCTCGGAGCCGGACTCGGCGCCGGGGTACTTCGTGGCGACGTAATCCTCGACGAGGGCGGTGAACGCGGCCGCGAGCTCGTCGTAGGTGCCCTTGAGCGTCGTGAACTTCTGCCCGTCCACGAACACCGGGCACGACGGCGCCTCGCCGGTGCCGGGGAGCGAGATGCCGATGTTGGCGGCGCGGGACTCGCCGGGGCCGTTGACCACGCACCCCATCACCGCCAGGCGCATCGTCTCGACCCCCGTGTACCGACGCTTCCACTCCGGCATCCGCTCCCGCACGTAGCTCTCGATGCGCTCGGCGAGCGCCTGGAACGTGGTGCTGGTGGTGCGGCCGCACCCCGGGCACGAGGTCACCGACGGGGCGAACGCGCGCAGGCCGAGCGCCTGCAGCAGCTCGCACGCGGCGATGACCTCGTCGCGGCGGTCGCCGCCGGGGCGAGGCGTCAGCGAGACGCGGATCGTGTCGCCGATCCCCTCCTGCAGCAGGATGCCGATCGCCGAGGCGGACCAGACGAGCCCTTTGATCCCCATCCCGGCTTCGGTGAGCCCGAGATGCAGCGGCTGCTCGGTGCGGGACGCGAGGTCGCGGTAGACGGCGATCAGCTCGCCCGGCTGCGAGAGCTTGCACGAGATCACGATCCGGTCGGTGCCGAGGCCGGAGGCGAGCGCGAGGTCGGTCGAGGCCAACGCCGAGGCCACCATGCATTCGTTGATGATCTCGTCGGAACTCCTGCCGAGGCCGCGGTCGGCGTTCTCGCCCATCTTCGCGGCGACGAGCTCGGAGTCGAGCGACCCCGCGTTGACCCCGATGCGCACCGGCTTGCCGTTGTCGGCCGCGATATGGCAGATCGTCGCGAACTGCTCGTCGCGCTTGGCGCCGTGGCCGACGTTGCCGGGGTTGATGCGGTACTTCGCGAGCGCCTTCGCGCAAGCGGGGAACTCGCGGAGCAGGATGTGGCCGTTGTAGTGGAAGTCGCCGATCAACGGGACGCCGCAGCCGGCGCCGTCGAGGCGGGCGCGGATCTCGGGCACCGCGGCCGCCGCCTCCGGCAGGTTCACCGTGACCCGCACCAGTTCCGAGCCGGCCACGGCGAGCTCGAGCGCCTGCTTCGTGGTGGCGGCGACATCGGCGGTGTCGGTGGAAGTCATCGACTGCACGACCACCGGCGCCCCGCCCCCGATCCGGACGGTCCCGACGTTCACCGCATGGGTGCGACGACGCGCGCTCTGGGTCATCAACGTTCCGGCCTCCCGTCACAGGCAACGGTACAGGCCGGCGAAAGAGTCCGTCAACACGCCACCCCGCCCCGCGGTCGTCTTGATGTGGGGCGCGCCCGCCGGGCGCGCCTTCATCGTTGTTCCGGCGTAGGGGCGGCCCTTGCGGCTGCCGCAGGTGGCAAGAGGCGCATGCCGCCGTCGCGGCGGGGGCAAGCCGCGCCCCACATAGCGTTGAGCGTCGCAGGGCGGGCGAGCGCCCGTCCCCGGGTGTCGATGGGGCGCGCCACGACCGTGCGGGCGCCTCGCGACGCCCGCACGGCCGCTACATGCGAAGGGAACTCGTTGTCAGGCCGTGGCGGTCTGCTGTTGCTTGTCCGCCTCGGCGTGGACGGCGGCCATGTCGAGCGCCTTGACCTGGCCGATCAGCTCGGTGAGCGCCTCGGCGGGGAGCATGCCGGGCTGAGAGAAGAGCAGCACCTTCTCGCGGAAGATCGCCAGCGTCGGGATCGAGCGGATCCCGAACGCGGCGGCCAACTCCTGCTGCGCCTCGGTGTCGCACGACGCGAACGCGATCTCGGGGTTGGCCTCGGCCGCCGCGTGGAAGATCGGCTTGAACGCGCGGCACGGCCCGCACCACTCGGCCCAGAAATCGATCAGAACGATATCGTTGTTTGCGATCGTCTCGTCGAAGTTGCTCGATGTCAGTTCCTTGACAGCCATGTGTCCTCCTTGGGGCGGGCCGTACCAACCCGCCCGGTGGCGGAGTCAAATGATCACTCCATCACCAACGAGTTATATACTAAGCCCTGTCGATGCGTTTGGCAACCCCCTGGCCGACCGTACCCGCGGCGCGCAACGGCGCACCGGCGCGGGCGCTCGACGGGGAGGTCGTAAAATAGACGGCTATGTGGTTTGACGCGCCCGTGCGCGCCGTCCGGAAGCGCCGCTGATGCGCCTGCTGCGCGACCCGGTGTCGGGCTTTACCCACCTCGGCGCCGCCATTGCGGCGGTGATCGGCGCCACGGTGCTGGTGACGCTGGCCGCCGTCCACCACAAGTGGTGGCACCTCGCCGCGTTCATCGTCTACGGCATCTCTCTGGTCCTGCTCTACATCGCCAGCTCGCTCTACCACCTGCTACCGGTCTCCGAGCACGCCCGCCGCGTGCTGCGGCAGCTCGACCACGTGGCGATCTTCCTGCTGATCGCGGGGACCTACACGCCGCTGTGCCTGGTGCCGCTGCGCGGGCCGTGGGGGTGGTCGCTGTTTGCGGCGGTGTGGGCGCTGGCGCTCGCCGGCATGGCGGTGGCGATCTTCGCAATCGACGCGCCGCGCTGGCTGACGGTGGGGCTCTACCTCGGCCTCGGGTGGCTGGTCGTGATCGCGATCTGGCCGTTGTTGCACCGGCTTTCGCCGGCAGGCCTGTTCTGGTTCGGTCTCGGCGGGCTCTTCTACACGGTCGGCGCGGTGATCTACGCGGTCAAGAAACCCGACCCCGTCCCTGGGGTATTCGGCTTCCACGAGATCTTCCACCTGTTCGTGATGGCCGGCTCCGCAGCCAACTTCTGGGCGATCGCGAGCTCCGTCCTGCCGCTGCCG
>CAVSFQ010000024.1:0-21692 GCA_963727205.1 uncultured Acidobacteriota bacterium
GGCGTGGACCTGCGGACCGGGGCCGCGGTCGAGGCAATCGCCGCCTTCGACGACCGGGTCGAGGTGGCGGCAGGAGGCGAACGCTGCATCGCCGACCTTGCCATCGTCGCGGTCGGAGTGACGCCCGAGGTGGCCCTCGCCAGCAGTGCCGGCGTCGCCCTCGGGATCACCGGGGCGATCGCGGTGGACGACCGCCTGGCGACGAACGTCCCGCACATCTGGGCGGCCGGAGACTGCATCGAGGTGCGCAGGCTGCCCGAAGGCAGGCCGCTCCACCTGCCGCTTGGCTCCCTCGCCAACCGCCAGGGCCGCGTCCTCGCCGACGTCCTGGCCGGCCGCGACGACCGCTTCCCCGGCGCGGCCGGCGCCGTGGCGGTCAAGGTCTTCGACCTCAACGTGGCGGCGACCGGCCTGACGCGAACCCGGGCCGAGGCGGAGGGGATCGCGGCGCGGTCGGTGTGGGTCACCGCCCACGACCGGGCCCACTACTGGCCCGAGGCCGCGGAGATCGCCATTCACCTGGTGTACGAAGCGGGTTCGCGCCGGGTGCTCGGGGTGCAGGCGGTCGGCGCCGGCGAGGTCGCCAAGCGTGTCGACGTCGCCACCGCCTACATCGCCCGCGGCGCCACCGTCACGGAACTGGCGGGCCTCGAACACGCGTACGCCCCGCCGTTCGCCCCCGCGATCGACCCGCTGGCAACGGCCGCGTTCGCCGCGGAGAACCAGGAGGACGGGCTCGAGGCGCGCCCTCCGGACGAACCCTTCACCGGAGCCCGCGTGCTCGACGTGCGGCACCCCGGCGAGCGCACCAAACACCCACTGCCCGAGGCCACAGCCATACCTCTGGAGGAGTTGCGGGCCGCGCTCCCGCTTCCGGGCGGCGACTGCTGGCTGGCCGTGTGCGAGCGCGGGGCTCGCTCCGCCGAAGCCGCACGGCTGGTGCGTTCGTCCGGCGGCGCGGCAAGCTACCTCGGCGGCGGGATGCAGCTGCGGGCGATGATGGGGCTGGAGAGCGAGCGATGACCCGCATGTGCGCAGCGGCCGCGGCCGTCCGGCGGCCGTGCGTCTGGGCGGCGGCGGATTGCCGTCCGGCGCAACCTCGGCCCGGGTTGGTTGCGTTCCTGTAACATGCACGCCGTGGGGAACACTCCGTCGGAGCGGTGATGCTGCCGGTCATGCTCGACCTTCGCGACCGGGCCTGCCTCGTGGTCGGGGGCGGCGAGGTCGGTTTGCGCAAGGTCGAGGGGCTGCTCGAGGCCGGGGCGGCGGTCACGGTCGTGGCGCCCGCCCCCGTCGCGGGCATCGAAACGCTGGCCGCGAGCGGCCGTTTGCGTCTCGAGCGCCGACCCTACCGGGAGGGGGAAGCGGCCGGCTACCGTCTCGTCTTCGCCGCCACCAACAGCGCCGAGACCAACCGCGCGGCGGCCGCCGACGCCGAGGCCGCGGGGATCTGGGCCAACGTGGCGGACGAGCCGGAGCTCTGCACCTTCCACGTCCCCGCACGTGTCAAGCGCGGCGCCCTGCAGATCGCCATCGCCTCGAACGGCGAGGCGCCGTTCGCGGTCCGGCGCCTACGCCAGCTCTTCGAGCGGCGCCTGGCCGGCGAGTGGGCCGCCTGGATCGCCGCCGCCTCCCGCTTCCGCACCCGCGTGCGTGCCCTGCGCCTCGGGCCGGAGGCCGCGGAGGCGCTCTTCGACCGCTTCTTCGCCGCGACCGTCGCGCCCCAGGCCCTGACCGCGCGCGTGCCCGCCCCCGAGGAGGAGGCGGCCTGGCTTGCGCACGCCGGCGCACCCGACGGGCCCCGGCCGGAGCCCGCGCCGCGCCGCTTCGGCTTCGTCTCGCTGGTGGGCGCCGGGCCCGGCGATCCCGGGCTGCTCACGGTGCGCGCTCGTCAGCGGCTCATGGCGGCCGACACGGTCGTGTTCGACCGTCTCGCCGAAACGGTCCTGCCCCCGGACCTGCCGGAATGCGTGGAGCTCCACCCGGTGGGCAAGGAGGCGGGGCACCACCCGGTGCCGCAGAAGGAGATCGACGCCCTGCTCGTGCGCCTGGGTGGCGAGGGCAAGCGCGTCGTGCGCCTCAAGGGCGGCGACCCCTACGTCTTCGGACGCGGCGCCGAGGAGGCTGAAGACCTGCACGCGGCGGGGATCCCCTTCGAGATCATACCGGGCGTGACCGCCGGGATCGCCGCGCCGGCGTGCGCCGGGATCCCAGTAACCTCCCGCGACGAGGCGGTGCGCGTCACGCTGGTCACCGCCCACGAGAGCGCCCGCGTCGACGGCTCGTTCGTGCACTGGGACCAGCTCGCGCACGATCCCCACGCGACGATCGTAGCCTACATGGCGGTCTCCTCCCTCAAGCAGGTGAGCGCGAACCTGCTCGCCGGCGGGATGGATCCGCAGTTCCCGGCGGCGATGATCGAGCGGGGCACGACCTCCGCCCAGCGCGTGGTGCGCGCCTCGATCCGGGAGCTGCCCGCCGCCGCCGAGGCCGCCGGGATCCGGCCGCCGGCGCTCCTCGTCGTCGGGCCCACCGTGCACCACGCCGATTCCCTCGCCGCATTCGCCCGCCGCCCCCTCTTCGGCGAACGGCTGGCGCTGGCGGCGCCGGCCGGCGAGGCCCGGGAGGCGTTGGAGGAGGCCGGGGCGGAGGTGGTCGAGGCGCCGCTGCCGCTCACCCCGGCCGCCCGCGTGGTGCTGCGGGCGCTGCCGCTCACCGGTTGCGTGTTGCGGACCCCGTCGGAGGCCGACGCGTTCGCGGCCGAACCGGCGGCGTGGGGCGGCGAGGTGGTGGCGTGGTGCCTGGGCGCCGAGACGGCGGGCCGGGCGCGAGCGTTGGGGTGGCGCCGGGTCGTCGAGGCGGGCGCCGACAGCACCTGGGCCGAGCTCGTCGCCGCCATGGAGGGAAGGCGTGAAGCTCCTCGCACTCGCTAGCGCATCGCTGCTCGTGGCGCACGCGGCTCTCGCGGTCGAGCCACCAAGCGCGGCCCGGCCGGCGCTTCGCTTCGGCGTCGTGAGTTTCTACAGCCCCCGGCTGATGTACCTCAAGTACCAACCGCTCGTGGATTATCTCACCAGCGCCACCGGCCAACCCTGGGAGCTGGTGATCGGCATCTCGTACGAGGACACCGTGCGGGACCTTTGCAACGGCAAGCTGACGGTCGCCTACCTCGGCCCGTTCAGCTACCTGCGGGCGCACGCGGCGTGCGGCGCCGTGCCCGTGGTCAAGCTCAACACCGGCGGGAAACCGACGTACTCCAGCGTCATCCTGGTGCGGACCGACAGCCCGATCAAGAGCGTGAAGGACCTGGCCGGCAAGCGCTTCGGCTTCGGATCGCCGTTGGGCACTTCGGCCCACCTCCTGCCGCGCGCCATGCTCGAGGAAGCGGGACTGCACCCGGGAGTCGACGTCGCCTGCCGCTACTTCTTCCACCACGAGCGGGCGGCGCGCGCCGTGCTGCTCGGCGAAGTCGACGCCTGCGGCGTGCGCGACATCGTGGGGGAGACGTTCACGCACCGTGAGCTGCGAATCCTGGCGCGCTCGGAGGAGACGGCCAACTTCCCCTTCGTGGTGGCGCCCGGTAGCCCTCCGGCGTTGCGGGAGGAGTTGTTCAACGCCCTGGTGGCCCGCCCCCGCGCGGACCCCGCCGCGGCGGCCGCCATCAGGAGTTGGGACGAAGAACTCTCCGGCGGGTTCGTGGCGGCGACTGACGCGGACTACGCGCCCGTCAGGCGCCTCGCGCTCCGGGTATTCGGACCGAACGCGCTCACCCTCCCCGAGTCGGAGCTGGAGTGCGGCCCCGGGAGAGAGTGAGCATGCTGCGTCTCGGCCTCCGCACCAAGTTCTTCCTCTACTCCAACACCCTCATCGTGGTGACCATGGGCCTGGTCATCGTGCTCGCGGCCGTGCACGAACGCCAGAGCCGCTACGACGAGATCGTCGGCAGGGGGCTCTCGATCACCGATGCGCTCTCGATTCCGATCACGGATGTGCTCATGTATGAGGACATCGGGCTGGTCCGCGAGGAAGGTCTCATCGAGAACTACGTGAGCGGCGTGATCGAGCACAACCGCGACTTGGTGCGCTACGTCATCATCGCCGACAGCAAGGGGATCGTCACCCACTCCAACAGGTGGGACCTCCTCGGACACCGCTTCAACCGCGCGCTCGACCGCACCGCGATCGGCAAGTCTTCACAGGTGGACCTGCGCACCTCGTCGTGGGGGGAGCGGATCCTCGAAATCCGCACGCCGCTCAACATCTCGACCCGGTTCTGGGGCTCGCTCGCGATCGGGTTCTCGCTCGCCCATATCGACCAGGAGGTGCGAACCATCGTTCAGCGCGTCGCCCTGGTCGCGCTGATCCTGATGTTCGGCAACTCGATCCTGACGGCGATCTACGTGGAAACGCTCATCCGCCCCATCCTCGGCTTGCACAACACCATGATGGAGGCGGGGACCGGCGACCTCGCGGCCCGCGCCCAGGTGCGTCGCGGCGACGAGGTGGGCGAGCTGGCCGAGGCCTTCAACCGCATGATGGACGAGCTGGAGCGGGCGCGGGAACGGGAGAAGCTGCGCGCGGCCCAACTCGCCCACACGGAGAAGATGGCCGCGGTGGGAACCCTCGCCGCCGGTGTCGCCCACGAGGTGAACAACCCGCTGGCCGGCATCCTCACCTGCCTCGAGACGATCCGCGCCAACCCCGACGACGCCGAGACGCGCCAGCGCTACCTCGCGCTGGTGTACGACGGCATCAAGCGCATCGAGCACACGGTGTCGAACCTCCTCGACTTCTCACGCCCGACCTCGGCCCGCCCGGAACCCACCTCGCTCAACCACAGCCTGCGCCACGTCGTCGAGCTGGCTCAGTACCAGCTGCGCAAGAACCGGGTCGAGGTGGTGTTCGAACTGGAGCCGGCGGAACCGGTCGTGCTCGCCGATCACTTCCAGATGGAGCAGCTCTTCCTGAACCTGGTGCTGAACGCAATCCAGGCGATGCCCGACGGCGGCACGGTCACGCTGCGCACGCGCATGACGGATGGGCGTGCCATCGCCGAGGTCATCGACACCGGCGTCGGGATCCCCGACAAGATCCGCGACCGGATCTTCGACCCGTTCTTCTCCACCCGCGAGGTCGGCCAGGGCACAGGCCTCGGCCTCGCAGTCAGTTACACGATCGTCTCCGCCCACGGCGGCAGCATCGAAGTGGAAAGCCGGGTCGGCCGGGGGGCCACGTTCCGCGTCGTCTTGCCCCTGAGCCGCCCGCAGAAGAGCGAAGGAGTCCGCTCATGAAGGTTTGCGGTCACAGGTTGCTCATCGCCGAGGACGAACCGATCCTCCGCATCACGATCGCCGATGCCCTCCGCAAGGAAGGCTGGGAGGTGGACGTCGCCGAGGACGGGGCCAAGGCATTGGCGCTGTTCGAGCGCTTCTTCCACGATCTCGTGCTCAGCGACCTGCTGATGCCCGGCATGGACGGCCTCGAGCTGCTGCGCCGGGTCAAGGCCCTGCGCCCAGACACCCCCGTCGTCATCATCACCGCCCACGGCACCATCGAAACGGCGGTGGAGGCGATGCAGCTGGGTGCCATCGACTTCATCACCAAGCCGTTCTCCATGATGCAGCTGCTGCTCAGGCTGAACAACGTCTGCTCGTTCAAGCTGCTCGAGCAGCAGAACGTCCGCCTGCAGGAACAGCTCGAGCGCCGCTTCGCGTTCGGGAAGATCATCGGGAAGAGCAAGCGGATGCTGGAGGTGTTCGAACTCATCAGGATGGTCGCGGACTCCGACGCCAGCGTCCTGGTCCAGGGGGAGAGCGGCACCGGCAAGGAGTTGGTGGCATCGGCGATCCACTTCAACTCCCCCCGCCGGACGCAACCGTACATCCGGGTCAGCTGCGCCTCGCTCCCCGAGACGCTGCTCGAGTCCGAGCTCTTCGGCTTCGAGAAGGGCGCGTTCACCGGCGCGTCCGAGCGGCGCATCGGCCGGTTCGAGGCCGCATCCGGCGGCACGGTCTTCCTCGACGAGATCGGCGAGCTGCCGCTGTCGTTCCAGGTCAAGCTGCTGCGGGTGCTGCAGGAACGGCAGATCGAGCGGCTCGGCTCGCATCGCCCCGTCAACATCGACGTGCGCATCGTCTCCGCCTCGCTCCGTCCCCTGGACGAGGAGATCACAGACGGCCTCTTCCGCGAGGACCTCTTCTTCCGCATCAACACGGTGACGATCCACCTGCCGCCGCTGCGCGAGCGGCGTGAGGACATCCCGATCCTGGCGCAGGCGTTCCTCGAGGAGTTCCGCCGGGAGCGCGGCAAGGCGATCGAGGGCTTCTCCGACGAGGTGGTCGAGGCGTTCGACGCCCACCACTGGTCGGGCAACGTGCGGGAGCTGCGCAACGTGGTGGAGAGAGCGGCGCTGTTCTGCAAGCGTTCCAGGATCACGATGGACGACCTGCCCGCCAACCTGAAAACGGCCGGCCCGGCGCCGCGCCATGCGCCCACGACTCAACAGGCGACCACGCTTCAGGAGGCCGTCGAGCGCGCCGAGATCGAGGCGATCAAAATTGCGCTCGCACACACGGAAGGGCGGCGGAGCGAGGCCGCCCAGCTGCTTGGCGTCAGCCGCAAGACCCTCTGGGAAAAGACCAAGCACTACGAGCTCGAAGCCGAGTAGAGCGTGCATCCCAGCCCGAGTGCGGCGACAACGTCTCCGCGTTCCATAGGTGCCGGCGCGGAAACGGCTCGCACCAGTTCGCCCTCGGTCCCAGACGAGTGATCGCCACGGCGTGCAGGCTGTCTTGCTTGGCGGTCCCGCGGGTGCCGTTCGTTGTCCCTTTCACTGCGTGAGGCCATCTTTTCTTGCCCAGCGGGCTACGGCCGAGTCGCTCGGGCGGCGCATCGAGCGCCGCCCTCCGACCCGCCTGCGCGTGCGACCAAGCAGGGCGTCCCGCGGTGGGGCCCCTCGCTGTTCTCCTCCCTCGGAGAGACCCTCGGTCGGAGCCAACGACACCCCACCGCGGGGCGCCCGCTCGGGACCCGCACGCTCCGGCGAAATCGGCCTCCGCCCGCTGGGCGGTTTTGGCCACCCTCCCCCGCGCCTGGTGGAGGCGCTGCTGATTACCTTCGGCTAGGCGAGGAGCCTCGACCTTCAGCAGGACCTCCGATTGGTGGGCGGGGGCGTCGTCCAATCCGCCGGTGCCGCGGGTGGCCATTGGCTCCTGCGCCCGCGGGCCCCGGACGGGCGAGCCGCGCCGGGGTGTCGCGGCCGCGGCTTCATGCGGACCGCGAGGGGCCCCGGCGCGGATCGCCCTGTCCGGTCGCGGGCGCAGGAGCATGCGGGCTCGGGCGCGGGGGCGCCCGGGCCCGCATCCGGCCACCCGCGGGACCGGCAAAGAACAACTCCACGCAGTGGAAAGAAGGTCCAGAACGATCGGCTGGGCGAGCCTCACAAACGGCCCGGTTCGCTCCACGGTTGGCGTCAAAGTGGTGTCAGAAGAGCAGCGGGAAGAGGCGGACGCCCGCCAGGTACACCAGTGAGCTGGCAAAGAGCACGAGCACCGGGTGTGGCTTCCAGCGCAGGAGGACGAGCAGCGCGGCGAGCGCCAGCACCCATGCTCCAGGGTTTGGCAGCCCGGATCGCCCCAGCGATAATGCAGCGCTGCCGAGCAGCCCCACCACCGCCGGTCGCACGCCGGCGAGGAACCCGGCAACCACCTGATTTTGACTGAACCGCTCGAGGGCGTGGCCGGCCGCGATCGCAAGCAACCCCGGCGGCAGGAAGACCATCCCGGTGGCGACCACGGCGCCCAGCAGGCCGGCGACGCGATAGCCGATGAACGTGGCGCTGATCACCACGGGTCCCGGCGTGATTTGCCCCAGGGCGACGGCATCCGCGAACTCCCGCGGCGTGAGCCAGGCGTGGTGCAGCACGACCTCCTGCTCGATGAACGGGATCATGACGAAGCCGCCGCCGAAGGTGGCTGCGCCGATGCGCAGGAACACCGCAGCGAGAGCAAAGACGCTGCTCAGGCTCGCGCCGCGGATCAGGACCATTGCCAGCCACGGCGGGAACACGGCGCCCGTGACCGGCCCGAGTTTCGGCGCCCGCGTCACGATGCCGACCAGGCCGGCGAGCAGCACGACCTCCAGGACGCCGATGCAGTTCAAAGCCACGAGCAGGAACGCGGCGGCGGCCACGATGGCGTCGCGACGCTGTCGAATGGCGCCGGCTCGCGCGAGGCTCACCGCCGTCACCACCACCAGCGCCACCACGGCTGCCGACATGCCGATCAAGGCGGCGTCCATCATCGGCAAGTAGCGGAACGCCGGGTAGGTGGCGGCAAACGCGAGCATCATCAAGAACGAAGGCCAGATGAAGGCCCAGCCCGCAACCAGGCCACACCACCAACCGCCCAGGCGGGTCCCAAGAATGGTGAAGGCGTTGACCGAAACCGCCCCGGGAAGCGCCTGCGACATCGCGGCGACCTCCGCGAACTCGGCGTCGCTGAGGAGGCGCCGCCGCTCCACGAACTCTCTCCGGATGAGGGAGAGAACCGCGAGACCGCCGCCGAACCCGACCGTGCCCAGCTTGAAACCGGTCAGGAGGAAGCCCACCCAGGTCACGGGTTCAGTCTACCGCCGCCCGACGGCATCGGGGAGCGCCGCCGCCCCGCACCGAAAGGCCGCCTGGGGGAGCCGCGGCTCGGGGTCTCGTTTCAATATCGTGACAAGCGGGGGAAGGTCCGTAACCTTCCGCCGCCGCGCCCCCATTGCCGACAGACTCGCGTACAGGTATGATTCCTGCATATGACCAACCGGGAATAGTTCCTGCGGTGAGACTCAACCGTTTCGGGGGTCTCGGGCTTTCATCACCTCCGACGAGGGGACGCACATGGCGATCATCACCATCTCACGCGGGTCGATGAGCGGCGGCAAGGCACTGGGCGAGTGCGTGGCAAGCGCGTTGGGCTGCTCGTGCATCGCCCGCGAGGTGCTCGTCGAGGCCGCCGCAAAGCTCGGAGTCTCGGAGGAGTTCCTGCGCGAACGGATCGAACGCTCGCCGGGCTTCTGGGATCGCCTCACCGCCGAGCGCAGGACATACGTTCTGGCCGCTCAGGCCGCGCTGGCGGACCACGTCCGCGGCGGCGACGTCGTCTACCACGGGCTGGCGGGGCACCTCCTGCTGCGAGAGGTCCCGAAGGTGCTCAGGGTCCGCCTCATCGCGCCGGCGGGGGTGCGGGTCCAGGCGCTGATGGAGCAACGCGGCATGACTCGAGAGAACGCGGAGAGCTTCATCGATGAGGTGGACCGTCACAGGGCGCGGTGGACGCGCCTCATGTACGACGCCGACATCGAAGACCCGCGCCTGTACGACTTGGTCGTCAACCTGGAGAAGACGTCGATCGAGTCGGCGTGCGCCGTGGTGGTGACGATGGCGCAGCGACCCGAGTTCGTCATCGACGACGCGGCTCGCATCCGTCTTCGGGACTTCGCTCTCGCCTGCCGGGTCCGCGCCGCGCTTGCGATCCAGCCGGCCAGCCGCGGCCTCGCTCTCGAGGTGACGGCGTCCAACGGCGTCGTGACCCTCAGCGGCGAGATCCCGAGACCGGACATGTTGACTCATGCTAGCGAGCGGTGGATCGGCGAACTCCGCCGGGTGGTCGAGGAGGTGCAGGGGGTCAAGAGCGTCGTCCTCGACGTGCATCTCGTCAGCGCGTACCGCTGAGCCCGGCGCGGCGCCCCTCCGTCGGGCTCGCATTGGAGGCGGATGTGGATTTTCTGGGCTGGTTGCAGAGTCTGGGAAAGGACGCAAGCCCGGCGCCCGGGTTCCAGGCGCGTCCGCTCTACGTTCTCGTATCCGTGGCGCTCCCGGTGACGGTTGGCCTCGGAATGGGGTTCATCCTGCGGCTCGTCGAGCGCATCCTCGGAGTCGAGTTGGGGAAGGGAAGGGCGCACTGATGTCAGTGGGAGAATTCGTCCTGGCTGCCGACGCGTTCCCGTACCTCGCCCTCTTCGGCCTCGTGATCGGGGCGCTGGGCGGCTTCTTCGGGGTGGGCGGCGGTTTCCTCATGGTGCCGATGCTCAACGCGGTCTTCGGTGTGCCCTACAACATCGCCGTAGGCTCGGACCTCGGCCAGATGTGCGGCATGTCGACCGCCGCCACCGTGAGGCACATGCGCTTCGGCAACATCGACTTCAAGTTGGGCGCGCTGATGATCGTGGGCACCGCCACCGGAGTGGAGCTCGGAGCCCAGATGCTCGAACTCCTCAAGCACGTCGGCAACGTGTCTCTCCTCGGACGCGAAATCGACACGCTTTCCCTGGTCATGAGCCTGCTCTATTCGGCGCTGTTGGTCTTCCTGGGCCAGGCGATGGTGCGGGAATCGTTGCGCACGATGCGGCGGGCCGCGGGTCAGGTGCAGCTCACCGCCGAGGCGGCATCTTCGTCCGCCGCCCTGCGGCTGCGGACCATCAAGCTGTGGCCGATGGTGTCGCTGCCGGCGTCCGGGATCGAGTCGATCTCGTTGTGGGTGATCCTCGCGGTCGGGTTCTTCACGGGCCTCCTGTCGGGCATGCTCGGAGTCGGGGGCGGGTTCATCCGGATGCCCGCGCTGGTCTACATCCTGGGTTGTCCGACCGTGGTGGCGGTGGGGACCGATCTCTTCGAGATCATGTTCAGTTCGGCCTACGGCGTTATGACGCATGCATTCAAGGGGAACGTGCACCTGCCTTTGGTGCTCGCGCTGCTCATCGGCACCACCGTTGGCGCCCAGCTCGGGGCTTCCTACACGCGCAAGGCGGGGGGGCCCTGGGTGCGCTTCGGGTTCGGATGCCTGGCGTTCGTCGGCGTGCTCATGGTGACGGTCAAGCTCGTCCTGAGACTTGTGCACGGGTAGACGAATGGGCGGGTTCTGGCGCGGCTTCGCCCGGTTCCTGCCCCCCGCCGGGCAGCGACCGCGCCGCGCTCCGGTGGCGGAGAAGCTGGCCCACCTCCGCGCGATCGGCGCCGCCAACGACGCCTTTCTCGCGGCCCTCGCGCATTACCAGGAACGGCTGAGCTGCGGGGCGCCGCTGCGGCTCGAGGTGGTCCCCAAGACCTACGAGGCGCTTGCCGCCCCCGTCGGCGTCATGGTCCGCGCTTTGCAGGCCATGGGGAAGGGCACCTACGACGAGATCGTCCAACGGTTCGAGGCGCTCGACCGCAACCTGGTGCAGGAGGTGCTCCGCGCCCGACCCATCGAGTTCGGTCCCCTGGTGGTCTGGCCAACCGACCCCGAGGCGAGCCGCGCCGAGGTGGTGGGTCCGAAGTCGTCGCGCCTGGCGCAACTCGCCGCCGGCGGCGAGTACGACGTGCCGCCGTTCTTCACGGTCACCAGCCACGGGTACCGGCTCTTCATGGAAGCCACCGGCCTGCAGGACCTGGTGGAGGAGACCCAGGCCACGTCCGACGTGCACGATGGCGCTGCCCTCAGGGACTTCTCCGAGCGCATCTCGGCCGCCATCCTCGCGGCCCCTCTCCCGGCGTTGCTCGAGCAGGCCCTCGACGGGGCGCTGGCCGCCGCCAGCGGGTGGGGCGAGGGCGAGGGCACGGTGGCGGTCCGATCCTCGGCCATCGTGGAAGACGACGAATCCTCCTTTGCCGGCCAGTTCGAGTCGGTGCTCAACGTGCCCGTGAGCGGCGTGCGCGCGGCCTACAAGCGCGTCGTTGCCAGCAAGTACCAGCCCGAAGCGCTGGAATACGCCTTCGCCCGCGGCTTGCTCGGTGAGGACCTGGCCATGCCGGTGCTGGTGATGGCGATGGTTCGCCCGCGGGCGAGCGGGGTGGTCTACTCGCGCAGCCCCGAGGGCCTCCGGCAGGCGACCGTGACCGCGGTGCGCGGGCTGGCCCGGACGATCGCGGACGGCCGCGTGGTCCCCGACCAGTATCTGGTGACGGAAGGGGACCCCCCGCGGGTGGAAGAGGCAGTCGCGGGGCTGCAGCTCGCTGACCCTCCACTGTGCCGCCGACGGCGGGGTCGTTGAGATCCAGAACGCAGGCGGCGTTCGGCCCCCCCTCGCCCTCGACGAGGTGGAAGCGAGCCGGGTCGCGCGGCTGGCGTGGACCCTCGAGCGGCGCTTCGGGGCGCCACAGGACGCCGAGTGGGCGCTTGGCGAATCGGGCTGCCTCTGGGTGGTGCAGACCCGCCCCTTGAAGGCCGTTCCGGCGGCAACGCCCCGCCCGGAAGGGAGCAAGGTCCCGCCCGGCTACCGGGTGCTCCTGCGCGGCGGCTGGAGGGCGAGCGGAGGCGTGGCCGCCGGTCCCGTCCTGAACCTGGTCGACTTCATGGCCGTCGGCGATGTGCCGGACGGATGTGTCCTGGTCGTGCCCACCACCTCGCCACGGCTGGCCGGAGTGATGGGAACCGTGGCGGCCGTGATCGCGACGACCGGGAGCGCCACCGGCCACATGGCAACGGTGGCGCGGGAGTTCGGCGTGCCTTGCCTGGTCGGAGCGGAGGGCGCCGGCGGCCGGCTGGCGGACGGGCAGGTCGTCACCCTGGACGCCGACGCAAGAGTCGTCTACGAGGGGGAGGTGCGGGAACTCCTCGGGGAGGGCGTGCGGCCCCTGCCGCCGACCCGCCGCGACCCGGTACGCGAGAGTCTCACGCGGCTGTTGGAGCTCGTCGCGCCCCTCACCCTCACCAGCCCCGACTCGCCGACGTTCGATGCCGAGCACTGCCGGACCCTTCACGACATCGCTCGCTTCGTTCACCAGCGAGCGATGGCCGAGATGTTCGCCGTCGAGCGCCTGACCGCCGCCGAGCGGCACACCTGCCGCCGGCTGCTGTGGCCGCGGCCCATGACGGTGTTCGTGCTGGACCTCGGCGGCGCGGTGGCGCCGGAAACCGGCCGCTCCGTGGCGTTGGAGGACGTGAACTCGGTTCCGCTGCAGGCCCTTCTCGAGGGCATGATGGACTCACGGTTGCGATGGGCCGGGCCGGTGGGGTTCGACCTGAAGGGCTTCGTATCGGTGGTGGTGCGCAGCGCGGCCGACGACCAGAGGTACGGAGAGCCAGGCTACGTCCTGTGCTCCCCCGAGTTCGTCCACTTCGCCTCCCGCCTCGCCTACCACTTCGCCCTGGCCGATGCGATCTGCGGCGAATCGGTGAACGAGAACTACGTCCGCTTTCGTTTCTACGGCGGCGCGGCGGTGGCCCAACGCCGCGAGTGGCGCGCGTCCTTCCTCGCCACGATCCTGCATCACAACGGGTTCCTCGTCACGCAAGCGGGCGACCGCGTCGACGCCGTGCTGCCCAAGCGCACGGCGGCTGAGATCGAGGAGGCCCTGGTCATGCTGGGCCGGTTGATGGTGGCGTCCCGCCACCTCGACATGGTCATCGAGAGCCCGGCCGTGGCGAACGCCCTGGTCCGGGCGTTCCTCGTCGGCGATTACGGCTTCGAACAGGTGCGCCGGGAAATAGAACGCTGATGGGCTTCCTGGCGAAGATCCTCGGCGTCCGCGAAAGCTCGCCGGGCGAGCTGCTCCGCCGCAAGTACGCCGGCTTCAGGCGGCTGCTGGCCGCCAACAACGAGATCCTCGAGTTGATCGCCCAACTCGAGGGGGCGTTGGTTCACGGACAGCCGATCCCGAACGACGAGCTGCGTTCCATCGCCGGCGCCGTGCAGGAGCGCGCCCTCCGCATGGTTGAGGACCTCAACACGATCGCCGACGACCGCTACCGCTCGCTGCGCGGCAACGTCGAGCGCATCGCCCGCGGTCTCGAGGACACGTTGCGCATCGTGCAAGGCGCGCCCGTCACCGCCGCCTGCCTGCCGCTCGAGAAGTTGGACCGGCGCATGGCCGATGCCGTCGGGGGCAAGGTGGCCAACCTCGGCGAGGTCCACAACTCGGTGGGCCTTCCGGTACCGCCAGGGTTTGCGGTCACGACCTTCGCCTACCGCTCGTTCCTGGCCGGGGCCGGCATCCAAGCGCGCCTCACCGAGCTTTGGCAGGCCGTGGACTGGGACGATCCCAGGAGCGTGGCGCGCGCCGGAGAAGAGATGCAGGCGCTGGTGCTGGCGGCGGAGATCCCGCAGGACGTGCGCGAGGCCATCACGCTTGCCGCGCACGACCTCTACTACCAATCGGGGGGAAATCACCACGTTTCGCTGCGTTCGTCGGCCATCGGCGAGGACAGCCACACCTCCTTTGCCGGCCAGTACGCCAGCTTTCTCAACGTTCCCCTGGAACAGGTGTTGCGCCGATACAAGGAGACGGTGGCGAGCAAGTTCGGCGCAGGCGCCCTCTTCTACATGCACTCGAAGGGTTTTCGCGAAGAGGAGATCGCCATGAGCGTGGGTTGCTTCCTCATGGTGGAAGCGCGGGCCGCCGGAGTCGCCTACACCGCCGACCCGAACGACCCCGACTCCGACCGCATGACGGTCGCGGCGGTGTGGGGGCTCGGCAAACCGGTGGTCGACGGCACTCTGACACCCGACATCTACCTGGTCCCGCGACAACCCGGGCGGCAAAGGGTGCAACGCCGCGTAGCCCGCAAACCCCACCGGTTGGTCTGCGCCCGGGGGGGAGGGGTGATCGAGGAGGCGGTGCCGTCGGAGCTGCAGGACCAGCCATGCCTGGACGACGTCCAGCTCGACCGGCTCGCCGAATACTTGCGGGCGTTGGAGGCGCACTACCGTTGTCCGCAGGACGTGGAGTGGGCCCTGGACGAAAGCGGCCACATGTTCGTCCTCCAGACGAGGCCTCTCGCCATGCCGGAGGCACCCGCAGGGGGACCGGCGGCCCGTGAGGTCAGCCGCGACCGGGTCCTCCTCTCGGAAGGCGCCACCGCGTGCCCGGGTGCCGGGGCGGGGGTCGTGGTCCACGCCCAGAGCGACGAGGAACTCGCCCAGTTCCCCCGCGGCGGCGTCCTGGTCGCGCGGCAGAACTCCCCGCGGTTCGTGAACGTCATGACCCGGGCCAGCGCCATCCTCACCGACGTGGGAAGCGTCACCGGGCACATGGCCGCCCTGGCGCGGGAGTACGGCGTGCCCACGATCTGCAACGCCGGGCGCGCGACCGGCCTCCCCGCCGGCCTCGAGGTCACGGTGGACGCCACGAGCTGCACCGTCTTTTCCGGGCGGGTCGAGGAGGTGTTGGTGCGGGGGCGGGTGCAGCGGCGGGCCTTGCGGGACCTGCCGTCGGCGGCCGTGCAGGAACGCGTCACGGCGAAGATCGCGCACCTGAACCTGACCGACCCCGCGAAGAACTCCTTCCGCGCCAAGAACTGCGCCACGTACCACGACCTGGCTCGGTTCTGCCACGAGATGGCGATCTCCGAGATGTTCCAGGTCAACGACTACTCCAACTTGCGCGAGCGGGGGATGGCGTTCCGCCTCGAGACCGACGTTCCCCTGGGGATCTACGTCATCGACCTCGGGCACGGCCTCGATGCGGGTCCCGGAGTCCGCTCGGTGACGCCGGAGCAGATCACGTGCGTCCCCATGCGCGCGCTCTGGCGCGGGGTCGCCGCACCGGGCGCGCGGTGGGCGGGCGCGCGACCCATCGACGTCAGGGGGTTCCTCTCCGTGATGGCCAGGACCGTGGCCGACGATGCCCGCGGCGAACGCGGGCTGGGGGACAACTCCTATGCCATGGTGGGTTCGCACTACCTGAACTTCGCGTCGCGGCTCGGGTACCACTTCACGACGCTGGAATCCGTGTGCTCCGACAACGTCCACGAGAACTACATCATCTTCCGCTTCAAGGGAGGTGCGGCCGACCTCCAGCGCCGCGAACGCCGGGTGCGGTTCATCGCCGGCGTCCTGGATCACTACGGCTTCGACGTCGACCGGCGCCAGGACCTCCTCAACGCCTGGGTGAAGAAACTCGCACGCGAGGCGATCGAGGCGCGCCTCGAAATGCTGGGCCGCCTCATTTCATGCGCCCGCCAGCTCGACGTGGTGATGCATGACGAGATCACCGTCGTCCAGTTCGTCGAGGCCTTTCTCGCGGACCGTTTCGAGTTCTTCGACTTCGAGCGCAACGCCCGCAATCCGCGAAACGGATAGGCGGCGGTCGAGGTCACGGGATCCACCGGGGCGCCCAGCTCGCCGTCGAGCGAGCGCCTCCGTTTCGCGTCACGCAAACGCCCCGTATTCGCGCCGCAGGAAGTGCTCGACGAAGCGGCGCACGGAGGCCTCGTCATCCATCAGCATGTCGAGCTGGCGGGCACACCCCATCAAAGCGCCCAGGGTGACAAGTCCCTCCTCGGAGGCCGCACACGGGTAGCGACGCATCCACGCGGTCACGAGATCCGACCGCCGATCCACATCGAAGCCCGACCGCTGCAGGGCCTCCGCCAGGAACGTCGCCCTCAAATTGCGCCGATCCTCCCCGGCCCCGCCGCCGCGGAAGCGGAAGTTCACGAAGTTGTTCTCGGCAACGGGCGAGACGAACGCATCCACCATGGCGAAGTGGTACGCCAGCCTGGCGTTCAAATTCACGTACTCCGGCGCGACCATGAGGTAGTTCCGACCGCCGACGCTGCGCACGCCGGCGCGCGAGTCGGTCATGGTGGAGGCGACGACCGAAGCAAAACCGCCCAGACTCATCTGCGTGCGCCCGGCCCAGTTCACCCCCGGAAGCGTCATCCCCCGCCACAGCGCCGCAAACGGCACCGAGGCGATCTCTTCCGGCCGGACGGCGCGTCTCCCGCTGGCCGCCGCCGGGACGGCGCCTCCCAGATCTAGCACGGCGAGCTGCAGGGCGATGGGGGTTTCCAGGCGCCACACCCGGTGCTCGCCCTGACGTCCCACGTCGTCGCCGAGATCGAACATCGCGACGACCGCCTTCTCGTGGATGTAGCGGACGACGTCATGAACGGAGCGACAGGCGCCCGGGCGGAAGTTGAGCGCGAGCGGGTTGGTGAGGTTGAGGGCGAGCACTTGCTGGCGCAACGGGTTGTCGAGGGCTCGGGCGGAGACGCGGCGGCTGCGGCCGCGCACCCGCTCGCGCACGTCCGGCCACAGCGCACCGTCGAACACGAGGCGCCGGGTCGCGTCCAGGCTCAGGGTCCGGCAGCCGCTCAACCGTCGCTCGGCGTTGGGGAATGCGAACAGGGAAGGCACCGCGAACTCGCGGACGAGAGCCGCCGCGTGCCCGGCCGGGTTGCCATGCTCGGCCACGACCCCCGCCACCCGCGGCAGCACCGCCGCAAGCTCCGGCCCGGCTTGACGCAGGACGAGGATGGCGCCGTCCGGCGACGCGAGCAGCTCCTCGACGGTCCGGGCCACGTAGGCCGGCCCGACCGCGCGCCCCGGAAAGACCGTCATCCCACCTTTCGCCACCGGCGATGACCCGGGGCCGTCCTGCGGCTCGGTCCCGGGCGACTCGCGCTCCACCAGGCGCAACGGCCGGCACTGAACGACCATCAGCGTCCCGTCGCGCACCAGCGCCCACTCGACATCCACCGGGTGCCCACAGTGCGACTCCAGCCGCAGGCCGAGTTCGACCAGGCCGCGGATGTCGCCCGGCGCGAGGGGGAAGTCGCCCGGCGCGGCCGCCTCCTCGCCCGCCGCCGCGTCCGGGAGACACCCCGCCTCGATCTCGCCGGGCCGGCTGCGACGGGCGAAGAGGCTCGACGACGCCGCTTCGCCGCGCACCATGGCCCCCGCCAGCCCCGCGACTGCGTCGACGACCATCCGATCGGCCGATGCGTCGTTCGGGTCGCGCGTGTACAGCACACCTGCGGCGAGGACGTCCAGCATCGGCATCAACAGGACCGCCATCGGCGTGTCCACCTCCGCCAACCCGCCGGCCAGCCGGTAGAGCACGGCGTGGTCGTTGTAGCGGCTGGCGAGGACCTTCCGGTACGCCGAAACCAGCCCGTCGGTCGGCACGTCGAGGACGGTGTCGAACTGCCCGGCGAACGTCATCCGCCCGTCTTCCCCGACCGCACTCGAGCGAACAGCCCACAGGCGCGGCGGGTTCTCCGCAACCAGCCGCACGCCGGCGCCAACCGCCTCGGCGACCCGGGCGGGCACCGGGCTCGCTTCGATCAGCTCCCGGATCGCGGCGGTGCGCTCCTTGAACAGCTGCCGATCCGAAACCAGGCTCAGGTCTCTGAAGAGCTTGCGAATCGGCCCGTGAAGCCGGTTCTCGCCCAGGAACGAGCGGTACGCCGCGGTCGTGAGCACGAAACCGGGCGGGACTGCGGCCGGCATCACCGCCCGCACCCGTCCGAGGTTGGCCGCCTTGCCTCCGACCTCGCGAATGCTGTCGGCGCCGGCCTCGTCGAGCGGGCGCACGAGAGGGATCGAGGCCGGGTTCGGAAAGCCGCGCAGGGTGGCGAGGACCTCGTGCTCGATCCCGGCGTGCGCAGGGTAAAGGGCGCGGTGCGCGCCGCCGGTGAGGATGTTGAGGTTTTCGGCCAGGAGCAGGCTGCCGTCCAGGAGGCGCATCACTCGCCGGGCGATGGCCGGTTCGCCGGGGTCGAGGTAGTCGAGGTCGGCCTCGAGCTCGGCCATCAGGTCGAGCATCTCGCTGTTGGCCGCAAGCAGCCGCCGCAGGACACGGTAGTGGTGCCCCAGCGGCACCCCGCCCGGCGGCGCCGTGGTTCCGACGCCGGCCATCAGGTCATCCCGCCGGAGGTGCGCTCGCCGCTGGAGCCGCCGGCCGTCGCCCCCCCTCGAGGCCACTCGCGCATGAACCCCTCCACGAACGGCTCGACCGCCGCGCGCTCCCAGCCGGCGCCGTCGCGCGGGCCGAGACCGGCGAACAGACAGCCGAGGGCGCCAACGCGCTCCTCGACCTCGGCACACGACAGCCCGCGGACCCAGCCGCTCACTTCGCGGCCGGTGACCGCCACCGCGAAGCCGAAACGAGCCAGCACGCCGGCGGCCAACTCGCCACGGACGCCCCGCCGGTCGCCGGCGCCGCGCGGCGCGAAACGACAGTAGACCGTGTTGGTGCCGCTGGCGGCGCCTGCCGTGGCGTCGAGCATGTCGAAGCCGCCCGGGAAGGTCGCCGCGGCCACGATGTGCTCGCCTCTCACGGCGGCGTAAAGCGCGGGCGGCGGCGATGAAGGGACGTCCTCCCGGCCGGGCGCGTGGGGCCTGCCGAGACCGTCCAGGAGGGCGCCGAGCGGGCCCGCTCGAGGCCGCAACGGTGCGGGGCTGCGGTCTTGGCCACGACCCGCCGAACCGTCCAGGCCGCTCACGAGGACCTCGAACGAGGGTCCCGCCGCAACGCCTTCGATGGCGTTCGCGCGGCCGCACAGCGATCCCAACACCGCGGCGAGCGCATCGCCGGCAAGGCTGTGGGCAAGGTGCACGACGTCGCGGAGAGTACGGCAATCCGCCAAGGCGGGCTCGGTCAGGGCGGCGGGAAAGGTCAACGGGAACACCGCTCGCCGCACCATCCGCAGCAGGCGATACTCCGGCTCCTCTTCCGCTGCCAGCCGTTCCGAGCGGTAGTACTCGACGAGCTCGGCGACGCGGCCCAGGTACACGACGTTGTCATCCGCGTCCACCGTCACCTCGGTGCCGGTGGCGAGACGCGAGGTGGCGGTGTGCAGGCCCACGATGGTCGGGATGCGCAGTTCGCGCGCCAGTCGCGCGGCGGCACCGGTGACGGCGCCCCGGTCGAGAAGGATGGCGCCGGCCCGTTTGATGGCGGCCGGATCACCGTCCCCGACGGCGAGGTCCGTCGCCACCAGCACGCTCCCCGGAGCAACGGAACCCGGCGCCGGGAGGTCCTCGAGGTTGCACACCGGTCCGGCGGCCACGCCGCGGCGCGCCACCTGCCCGCACTCGCTGAAGACCACTTCGGCGCGAGCCAGCGCCGCTGCCAGCACTGCGGGGCTGATCGCCGGCGTCGCGCCGACGCCCGGTCCGTTCCTCTCGCTCCGGGCCTCCGGGCCCGACCCCGGTTCCTGCGCGAGGACCCCTCGGAGCTCCGACCTCAGCCGGTCCACGGCCCCGTAGAAAGCCAGATGCTGCTGCGACGTCACCACGTTGAGGTCGAACACGACCGCGTCCGCGAGTTCCGCGACCTGCTCGGCCAGGGCGACCACGTACTGCCGGTCGAGGACGAAACCCCCGCCTTGCTTCTCGGCTGCGTCGTCGAGGAGTTCGAGCATCGTCCCGTAGCTCCGCAGGAGTTGCCGGAAACGCGTGGTCCGCAGTTTGAGGACCGTGACGGCATCGTCGCCGGTCCGCTTGCGAAAAATGTCACTCAGCCACGACACCTGAAGGTCTCCCAGGTAGGATGAGGTCTGTTCCCCCGGCCGCGTTCTCCTGGAGTCTACAGCACGTACGACCGTGCCGCCCGAGGCGGGTCTGGCCGAGGGACCGCCCCGTCGCGCCCCCGCTGTTACCCCTGGGTTACGGCCGCCGGTGCGCGCGCCCACGCCGCCGCGCAATGGGTCGTTCAGTCCCGGTCTAACCGACTCATTTGCCATCACCTTATCGAGACCAGCAAGGGCTGGCAGGATCCTTGCACAGCATCGCGCGAGTACTTGAGGAGTCTCTTGCCTGTCGCCCTGATTTCCCGCGGCACCATGTCAGGCGGCGAGACCCTGGCTCGCTGCCTTGCCGGGCGCCTGTCCCTCCGGCATATCTGCCGCGAGGATCTCATCGCCGTGTTGGACTCCCGCGGCGAGCATGCCAAGAGGGTCAGAGCGAGCCTGGACCGCGCCACCCGGGCGTACGACCAGTTCAGCCAGCTCCGGCGCCCGTACCTCATTCTCATGAGGTTTGCCCTGCTCGGTTTCATCCGCGAGGGCAATGTGGTCTACAGCGGGTACGCCGGCCACCTGCTGGTGCCGAAGACGCCGTGTTGCATGCGGGTCCGCATCAGCGCCCCGATGCCGATGCGGATCAGGAAGGCCATGGAACGGCTGGGCCTCCCCGAGGAGGAGGCACGGGAACTGGTCCGCCGCGAGGACGACGACCGCGTGCGCTGGGCCCGGTTCATGTACGGGCGCGACATCCGCGACCCGCACCTCTACGATGTCTGGTTCTCACTCGACAAGATGTCGGTGGAGACGATCTGCGCCATGATCGTGGCGGGCTTGGCGGAGAAGCAGTACCAACTGGCGCCCGAGAACGAGCGTGTGCTCGACGACCTGTATCTCGGCACCGGCGTCGAGGCGGCGCTGGTGAGCGACCCCCGAACGCTCTCCCTGGAGATCGCAGCACGCTCGCAGGACGGCAACGTCTTGATCGAAGGGCCGTTCCTCGAAGACCACCAGCTCGCGGACGTCCTCGAAGTGGCCAGGGCCGTCGACGGCGTCCGGAGCGTGGAGTACCAACCCGGGTGCGTGTCGAGCTTCGAGTTGGCGCTCTGACCCCCAACCGCCGAGCAACAGGAGTCCGACAATGGCCAACGCAGAGAACCGCACCCCTCCACAGGCGCCACTCGACACGATCCAGAATCTGCTCACGCGGTCGGCTGCCGCTGAGGAGGCGCTGGTCGACTTGACGGCTTCCCAGAACGGCCTACTCCAAGAATCGGCCCGGACCGGCGACAACCTGCTCGAGTTCACCTCCAGCACGGCGCACAATACGGAACGCCAGACCCTCATGGCCCAGGAGCGGACGGCCCTGACGCGGGAACAGACCCGCCTCTCCACCCGCAGCACGGAGCTTGCGAATATCCGCACGGACCTCGCCCACGAGCGCACCACCCTCGCCGGCCAGCGGACCGACCTGGCGGT
>CAVSFQ010000025.1:0-123283 GCA_963727205.1 uncultured Acidobacteriota bacterium
CGGCATTCAGCTCGACCATCGCGGCGGCCCGCTCCATGAGGTCGATCAGGTGCTCACGGTCCCGGCGGCCGGCGAGGAGCCGCGGCAGCGTCTCGATGGCCCGGTCCGGCTCGAGAGCAACCACGGTGGACTGCTCGGCCCTGATGCGCCGGGCTTCGTCGTCGGTGACCTGCGACAGCACGGCGTCCGAGCGGATCAGTTCGCCGGCCTGCTCCAACCGGTGCAACGGGAACTCGCCGCGCCGCGAGGCCATCAGGGCGCCGATGCGGGCGACCGCATCTACGAAGCCCCCGCGGTCGATGGCCTCCAACGCCTTCCGGACCATTGGGAGCTCGCGCGGGTCGGGCCGGTCCGGTTTGGCTTCCGGCCCGGGAGCCGACGGGACGCCCAGGTGCATCAGTCCGCCATAGGTCAGGAAGAACAGGGATTCCAGGGTGGCGTCGCGCAGGTCACGGATCAGGTCCCAGGTAGCGCTGATCGCAGCCGAGCCCAGGCCGCTCCAGGCCGAGGAAGGGGTTGTCGGGCGCGGCCGGGTGCCGGCCGGCCTTCACGGCACCCGCCAGCGGGGCGAGCGGCCACGTCAGGGGGTTCAGGTCGCTCCAGGCCCACTGCTGGACGCCTGGGGGTGGAACACCCGGCCGAGCCGGGCCATCGGCTCGTTCCGCCACGGCCGGAGCCAGGGCCGTACCAGCATCAGGTAGGCCCGCTCGCCCAGCTCGGAGACGGCCGACACCGCCGCGAAGGGCCGCTCGTCCCTCCGCTCCAGCTTGTTGAGCCGCGCAGATCTTCCAGCCGCTTCTCCTCGAAGGAGACCATGTACGATGGCCGCCCATCATCCCCCGCGGCTTCCTGGATCCGCATGAGGTAGAGCCCTGGCCGCAGTTGCTCGATCGACTTGAGCACCTCGACGATCTGGGAATATTCCTTCCGGGCGACCTTGCCCGAGACGAAGATCCCCAGGTGGCCGATGGTCTCGTGGAATAGGCCGACGATCACCTGGCCGTTGGCCTTGATCTCCTCGGTGCTGGAGTAGACGTCGGCGATCCAGTTGAGCGCCTGCTGCGGCGGCGTGATGTTGTCGCCCGCCGACGAGAAGATGACCAGGGGCGAGCGGATATCCTTGAGGTCGAGGTACGTCCCGGGCGCGGCCTTGATCTCCCCACGGGCCAGCCGGTTGCCGACGAACAGCTCGTTGACGATCGAGCAGATCTCCTGCTCGTTGAGCAGATAGAAGCCGCCCCACCACCGCTCGAAGTCGAGGAACCGCGGCGGCTCGGTATCGACGCTTGCGTACAGGTGGTAATACTTGTCCCAGAAGGTGTTGGCCGGGTTGAGGCCCTCGAAGTTGGCGACCAGGTGGGCGCCGTCGAACTTGCCGTTCCCCAGGTCGCAGATCAGCCGGGTGAGCCAGGTCCCGCCCAGCAGGCCGCCGAAGTAGCGCATCGGGCTCTCGCCCGGTCCACCCCCAGGTTGGCGCTCCAGTACGACATCGGGGCGTCGTTGATCACGAGCGGGCCGGTCAGCTCCGGGCGTGCGGAGGCCAGAAGCATCACCGACCACCCGCCCTGGCAGTTGCCGAAGACGACGGGCTTCGGGCTGTCCGGGTGACGAGCCGCAACCGCCTGGACGAATCGCGCCTGTGCCGCCACGACGTCGCGGATCATCTGTCCCGGCACCGGGTCGGGGAAGAAGATCACGAAGTAGACCGGGTAACCGGCCTCGAGGGCGACGCCGACCTGCGATTCCTTCTTGAACCCGCCGATGCCCGGGCCGTGGCCCGCGCGGGTCCACGATCAGGTAGGGCCGGAGGGACTCGTCGACCCGAACCCCCTCGGGGGGGAGGATGCGGACGAGGGCATAGTTGACCGGCCGCTCCAGCGTGCGGCCGTCCAGGACCATCTCGTACTCGTACGCGAGCAACGGGGGCTTCCCGGCGCGCTCGTGCTCGAGGAACTGGTTGCCCCGCCGCCGGATCGTGTCCCAGAACAAGATCGAACGCTGGACCATGTCCGTCCCGTAGCAGGACCAGGCCTGCCACGCGTCCCAGGGCGTCGCCGGCATGCTCGACATCACCTCCCCGGCCTCGCGTCCGGGGAATCGCGTCACGAATCGGGTCTCGGCGTCGAGGAGCCGCTTCGAATACAGCCGTCCTACCCTGCTCGTCAGCTGGCCCAACTCGGCCGCCGCCTGGAAGGAGGTGCTCATAGGAATGTCCCCGTGATCCGGGGCGGATCGGACTCCCTGCGCCACCGGGCCCTGACCGCAGTCTCCGGGGCTATGCAGGATTTTGGATGCCTGGTTGGCAGACCGGAGGAGCTGCGGCCAGGGATGGGGAGGCGCATAAAAAAACCCGACTACGTGATTGTCCACGTAGCGGGCCGTCGCGACCGTTCAAGTCTGCCCACCTTGAGCAAAATCGATGATTTTTAGGATAAAGGAGTCGGGCCGAGGTGTCCATCCCCCTCAGTTCGGGTTTCGCAGATTATCTCGCCTTCCGCGGGAAGCTTGCCGCGCTGGCGGACGCCGACGAGTTCCGGCGCCGGCTCGCCGCCAGCACTCAGACCGACTAGGTCGTCTACTGCAAGCCACCCTTCGGCGGGCCGGGGCAAGTGCTGAAGTACCTCGCCCGGTACACCCATCGGGTGGCGATCAGCAACCACCGGCTGCTGAGCCTGAGCGACGGCCGGGTGCGGTTCCGGTACAAGGACTACGCCCGGGGCGGCAAGCGGCGGACGATGGAGCTGACGGCCACCGAGTTCCTCCGGCGGTTCCTCCAGCACGTGCTCCCGACGGGGTTCGTGCGGATCCGCTCCTACGGGTTCCTGGCCAACCGGCACCGCCGGGAGACGTTGGCGGTCTGCCGCGAATTGCTCACCGCCGCGGCGCCGCCCGAGGCCGTGTCCCCCGGGGTCCCGTCGCCGGCCGCGTCTCTCGGCCCAGGACCGGGGGTGACGGAGGCGCGGTGCGCGACCCTCTGTCCGGTGTGCGGGGTCGGTCGGATGGTGGTCATCGGGGAACTGCCCGCCGAGGCCCCAAGGGTTCAGGGTCCCGGGAGGCGACCCGTGGCGCATGCGGCCTTCGACACGTCGTGAACCGCCCGGCGACGGCAGCCACCGAGGGGATGAGGCCACCCGGCCGTGGTGGCGGGGGGAATCCCCGTCTCAAGGCCGTCCCTCTCCCCGGATCGGGGGCCTGAGAAGGCAGCGTCGGAGCCGTGCCGAGGTGCTCGCCCCCTGATTTCCAGGGCCACGAACGGCTCGCAGGCCTTGCGCCGGTGGTCATGACGGCGCGAGGGGGAAGCGAGGCGATTGAATCCCCATAGGCGGAGGCCCGCCCGCGGTTCCGTTCAACAGGTGGTATGGGGAAGTGCCCACGGCGGCGAGTGGGGATGGCGAAGCTCGCTCAGGGCACTTCCCCATACCACCCTCTTCGTTTTCTTTACCACGCCCGTGCTCGACTTCCGCATCACCCTCGAAGCCCGCAATCCCGCCCGTCAGTGCTTTCGGCAGTACCGCGTGGAGGCCGGGACCGATCTCTTCGGCGTCTGGGTGGTGGAGATCGGCTCTGGCCGCATCGGCACTGCCGGGCGCTCGCGGAGCTATGTCCTTCGCGATGAAGGGGAGGCCCGGCATCTGGCTCAGAGCATCCTGAAGCGCCGGGCCAGGCGCCGCGACGGATCGGGGTCGCGTATCGCATCCGCGAGCTCATCGATCCCGCAGGGGAGGGCAGGGGTCTTGGCTTCATAGCAGCAGACGGACGGAAAAGAACTTTACTAGATCCTCCATCTTGCCGAAGGGTTGCATAACTCGGTATTTTAACTGCGGTTTGTCTATCAACTCTTCCGCGAACAGAGAGTTGATTTGTTCAGGCACTCTTTCTCGGAGGTCTCTAGCGATGGGTATTCTGGCGTGGATCCTCCTCGGTCTGGTCGCGGGTGCGCTGGCGAAGTACATCATGCCGGGCCAACAAGGTGGTGGAATTATCCTCACCACCGTGCTCGGTATCGTCGGGGCAATCGTCGGGGGCCTCCTGGGCACGTACGTGTTCGGCTTCGGCGACATTTCAGGGTTTGATTTACGCAGCATCGTGATCGCGGTCGGTGGAGCCTTACTGGTGCTGTTCCTGTACGGGTACTTCGCTCGCGGCCGCGTCTAACCTCTCGATGGCCTCCCCTGTCAAGGCAAAGACTCACCTCGGTCCGTGCCGAGGTTCCGAAACCTGGCAGAGGGAGGGTCGGAAGCACCCTCGTGTGATGGTCTCTCGCGCTGGCGGGGACGACGACCAGAATTGTCTTGAATCGTGTCGTCCGCTCGATTTGAATGTGGCTTCGGACCAACCGGATGAGGCCGTCCAGCGGGTCGGTGGGCTCTCATCTGGGAAATCCCGGCTTAGAACAGGAGGGTGCCCAGGTGCCGGAATTTCGGATCAAGGTTGCGCCTGACACAGTGGCGTATGCTGACGGGGAGAACCACAAGCTAGTAGTGGAGTTCGCCATCCCCGGAGCGCCAACGGATACCATCGATGTGAAGATGCTGGAAGACAGCGTCCACCTGACAGCGCCCGCACGGGACATCGAGTATGTTGCAGCACTGGCCTTAGGTTGGCCGGTGAAACCTGACAAAGCTGAAGCGACCTACGAGCACGGCCTGCTCCGGATCGAGGTGCCCTTCAAAGATCCGATGGAAGATGCTGTGAAGGTCGCCATCACAGCCGGTGGCGCGGAAACCAAGACCAAGTCAATCGAAGCCTGACGACCCGTTAACCAGTAGCTTCCAGGATTTTAGGTGTAGTCGTCGCAACACGAAGGGGCACAGGAATTCGGCGATTAGCGATCTTTTGTATAGAGGCCTGGTTCAAAACTCACGGATTTCGGGTAACAGTACAAACCGTCCTCGTGCCTTGGCGAGCAAGGTTCTCGGGAGCGCCTCTCGGCTCGGCTCGGTCAGTTGCGCTCGAAGCGGGTAAAGCCTAGCATTTCCAGCCAGTGCGGGTGGGCCTGGCCGGTCAGGAGTTCGGCGGGGGTCTTCCCCTCGCGCTCGGGTCGGTCGCTCCGCTCCAGGGGGCGGTGATTCAGGAAGAACTGGAGCAGGCTCAGGTAGTCCGAGCCCAGGTGGCGTCGCAGGGTGAAGTAGGTCCGCAGCCGGCTGTTGAGGTTCTCCACCAGCGCGCTGGCGCGGACCGTCCCCGCAGCCAGCGCGTCGATCGCCGCGCAGGCCTCGTGGAACCGGCCGCGGAGCCATTGCCGTACCACGGCCTCCTCGGCCCAGCGCCGCGGGTCGCGTGCGTCGCGCGCCCGTGCCCGCAGCAGGCGACGGAGCCACTCCGGCGGGGCCTGCAGCGTCGCCGCGATCGTGCCCAACGCCTCGTCGAGCACCAGCGCGAAGGCCAGCAGGTCATCACGGCGGTTCTTCAGGAGTCGGTAGATCGGGCCGAGCCGGTGCGGGCACGATGAGACCCGCGCCCGCAGTTCGGCGAGGACGAAATCGTACAGCACACGACGGTCGGCGTGGCACGGCCCGGCCACCGCGAGCACGTCGTGGCGGAGCCACTGCCCCAGCAACCGGATCGCGTCGGCCAGCGCCACGGCCGCGTCCCGGGCGGCGCGGGCGTGCCGCAGTTGCTGCCCCGCAGCGTGCGTGGGCCGGCCTTGCCGTTGCTGGTGTGCCTGCTCACGCTCCAGCCGTTCGCAACCCGCCAGGGCGTCGTAGGCGCGGTTGTCCAGGTAGGTGACGACCTGCTCCCAGTCGTGCACGAGGTGGAAGACATCGCCGCGACAGGGGACATCGGGCAGGGCGAGTTTCTGGCCGGCGCGGAGGCCGGTGCCGAAGTCGGCGACGGTGGCGTCGGGGGCGAAGCCGCGGTCGGCCAGTTCCAAGAGCCGCACGCCCCAGGTGTCGGCGTCGCGGTGCTCCTCCTGGCTGAGCAGGTAACAGAACGTGGAGGAGGTGTCGACACCCACGAGGACCGGCCATCCGGCCTGAAAGATCTCGTCATGGGCGCCGACGCGAACGCCGGCCAGGTTGTACGACCGGTTGATCTCCTCGGCCCGCGCCACGGCCGCGTGGACGATGTTGTGGACGGTCCCCAGGGAGAGCTTGGTGCCGAAGAGGTCGCCCAGAAGCGCGACCACGCCACGGTACGAACCGTGGCAGATCAAGACCAGCGCGAGGACCAATTGACGGAGCCAGGCTTTGGTGACCGGCAGGTGGAACAGGACCTCATCGGCCGGCCGCTGCGGGTCGAATGCGGGTCCGAGGGCCTGCTGGGCGGTGTCGGCTTGTTGGTAGAGGAACTTTCTGCTGACCTGATGCTGCCGCGCCAGGTCGGAGACGGGCGCTGTGCCGGCGAGGACCGCAATGGCCAACTCCTGCCGTTGCCGGGGCAGGAGTTGCTTGGCCGGGCAGGGTGCGGGAGCCGGGAGCAGGATCGTGTCGGATTGCGTGGCGGTGACGAAGCAAATAGTCTGACCAACCATGTCTGTTCCCTCCGTGAACTGGCGTGTCTGGCGAGAAACCACGCCAATATGGAGGGAACAGACATTTTAGAGAACCCAGATTTGGACCAATGCTTGTTACCTCGCTTTGAACCGAGCCTGTATAGATAACACCCGCCCGACCACCGAAACAACTGGAAGTCGCGTCGGTCGTCGCCGCTTGACCATGCGGCACATGTCGATGACCGGCCGCCGGGAGGACACACCATGGCCGAGCATCCGTTGGTCCTGAGCGACGAGGAGCAGCAGTATCTCATCACGCATCTGAAATCGGCTCTTGAAGAGACCCGCGTCGAGTCCCACCACACCCGCACGTCGGCCTACCGCGAGCAGGTACGGCGCGAAGAGGCGCTGCTCCGGGGCCTGCTGGCCAAGCTGGGAGTGGCGGTGCCGGCACGGCCCCCGGAGTCCGTGGCCGTGCCCGCGGCGGCGGAGCCAGACGACCCAAGGCCCCGAGGCCTGGAGGGCTAAAGTCGGGGTCCCATAATCATCGGACCAGGAACGTACGCCAAGCCCCTGGGCACGGCTTGAGACCCCAGGACGGCTGGTCTCCCCGTTCCTGTGATAACGATGAGTTTCGCGTCCTCAACCCTATTCGTTTCCCTGCGAGACCGCTGAAGGGTTTCCAGGGGGTTCCTGCGATAACCGGGCTTATCACAGGAAACACCTGTGCGGCTTCCGAGCAAAGATGAAGGGGATCGTCCCAAATCGCAAGTTCTCAGCTTGACACTTCTTTGGTCAAGCCGCCTTAGCCTTGGCTTTCGCCTTGGCTTCGCCTATGGCGGTGATCATCTCGTCATGGAGTAAGCTCCAGAAGCGATAGCTGGGCAGTTTCAGTCCCAAGTGCTCATAGGGGCAACGGCCACGGCACTTCCCACCGCGAAACACCCGCGTGTTCCAATAGAGCCGCTTCAGATCGAGCATCCCCTGACTCAGCGTCTTATGCCGCGTCTGGTGCATCCGCAACACACTGTTCATGCACTCCACCGCACTGCTGGCGCGCATCGCTCGACCGAACACCGCCGCCACCTGCCGGTAGAACTGGCGCCAGTTCGGGTCGATCTTCTGGCAGAGGACCTGCTGCACCAACGGGGCCACCTGGCGATAACCCCCCACCGCAGTCGGGTCCGAATTCCGGGGCCGCTGCCGCCGCAGCCACCACAAACGCACCAAAGCGGCACACAACTCCTCGGGCACCGAAAGTTGGCAGAGCTGATTGTGGAGCTGATCCAAGAAGGTGAACGACTCCGTCGCTTGGAGCAGCCCACGGACCTTGGACCATTCGGCGCCTGACAACAACGGCAGGGCCAACGCGACCTGCTCTTCACCCAGGACCGATCATTCACGAGACCATCAGGACGAAAGAGACTCAGCGCCGGCTCAGCCCGCTTCCAACCCGTCTCCGCCTGCTCATACCGCTGGAAAGCGGCCGACGCCTTCTTCCAGGCCGCGCGGGCCGTGACGGCTAAACCCCGCGCGTCTCGGCCCTGCCGTTGCGCCTGTTCCACCGCTCGGGTGGCGGCCTCGGCCTGCTCCCAGAGCCGCTCTACCCGATTCCACATCGTCCTCAGGAACGCGCTGAGCCTCCTGCTTGGTGTGGAAGACATCGAGCGTCTTCTCCAGCGAAGCCGACTCGCTCTGGCTCCCGCGGCGGTCCTGTTGGAACTGGGCGATGCCCGCTTGGAGTCCAGAGCCCGCGTCGCAGACGACCGAGCGCAACGAACTCCAGGGCTTCAATTCTCCGAACCAGGTCGCACCCTGGCAATTGTCGGCCTTCTTCCCCACGAACCAGACCATGCTGTGGGGTTCAACCCCGACCAAGACCGGTCGGCGGTGGAAGAAGATCTCATCGAGGCAGCCGACCAGCACGAACGCCTGGCAGGAGCGATCGAGTTGCTTGAGGATCCGACCGGCGGCGGTTGCGGCGGCTTGGACCCAGCGATGAAGCGTGGAGCGACTGGGACATGCCTGGGTGCCCAGAAGGATCGCCAGCAAGACGCCCAGTTGGTTGAGGCTCAAGCCCATGGCCAGGGCCGTGACAGCGAACTCCTGTTGCTTGACCAGGGGAAACTCGATGGTCTGGAACAGCCAGTCCCACAGTTGGGCGTTCTCCCGGCGGAGGGCCTCGTTGTCTCGGATCAGTTCCTCTCGGGTTGGTCCACCGCTGTGCTCGGCCTCGACGGCGGCCATGACCTGCCGGGCATGGTTGTACACGCACTGGCGGCTGCAACCAGACTTCTGGGCCTGCTCGGTGACAGCGCGGTGGGGGCCCGTGAAGCGCGCGGCGGCATTGGCGATCCAGGCAACAAAGGGTATGGTACGCATGGGGGTGGTCCTCTTGGGTGCGGCTCCGTTTGCAACCGCACACTTGAGGTCCATCCCCCAAAGAGTCAAGAGGGGGCTGGCTGAATCTTGCCAAGTGTCAACTTGAAAATGGCGTTATCGGCCCGCTTTGGGACGATCCCAGATGAAGCACATCACGCTCGTTGTAAGCCCCAACTTGGCAGCAGGTTGGGCCTTATCCCGAGTTCTTGGTCCAATGATTGTCGGACCCCGACTCATACCCCGCCGGAGCCGACCGGGTGCCCCGGCGCCACCGGAGCGGTCGACCTCCTCGGCGGGGATCTTCTGGTCATGCTCGGCCGCGATCCGGCCGGCCTCCCTCATCATCATCATTTGTCCGTGGTGATACCCTTGGTCACATCCTCGAGTCCCTTCTGCGTCACGGTCTGGAGGTCAAGCATCTGCGACTCGATCACGGTCTTCATGCTGTCGAGGCTCTGCCGCCACAGATTCTCGGTGAGCTTGCGGAACTGCTCGGGATCCTTGGCCTCGCCGACGCGGAACGCGTCCTCGATGGTCCGGATCCCGGCCCGGTATTGCGCGTCGAGCGCCTCGCGGTGCCGGTTCAGCAGGTCGGTGATAGTCTGGGTACACTTCCTTTGAATGGTGTTGACCTGATCGGTCCAGTTGTTCCCGACCGCGGATCCGGTAGTCGGGATGCCGGGCACCTGGGACCACAGCTGGACGAATTGCCGTAACATCTCCTGCTGGAGCTGCATCGAGGAATCGATCGCCTTGCGGAACGCGTCCACGACTTGGTCGAACATGATTCCTGCCTCCTTACCACTTGGACCGGCCGCAGAGGTATCTCCGGCCCTCCCCGTGGATCAACCTCCTTCGGCATCGATCGGCTCGGGAGATCTCCCTTGCTTCGTCGATCGGTCCTCTCTTCTATCCTTAAGCGGTAGGGGTTGCCCAGTCAAGCGGGGCCATCTTACTATGCTAGGTAAGTTGGCCTGGCGGGGCAAGGGGGATTTCGGGGATGCTGGGATCTGCAACCCGACGGCCCGGGGACGGGCCATCGCCGATCCACTCCCAGGAGATCCCTGCGTGCAGACCCGTTCTCCGGCCTCGATCTTGACGTTCTTCCGCGACCTGCCCGACCCCCGCCGCGAGACCCAGAATCAGAAGCACCGACTCATCCTCGGCTTTGGCCCTCATCCTACTGACGAGAGGCCGTGGATAACGGCCTTCAGGCCCGGGCCTCTAACGAGCTCCACGAGGTCGATCTGGTGGGGCCGATCTACCTGAAGGGCCGCAGCCACCGCTACTACATCTGGATCGGCAAGGACGCCTTCGACGGCGCCGTCTGCCTGTGCCTGGCCGATTCCCGCCGCATGGACGAGGTCCCCTCGGCGAGTGCTGGAAGGACCGGCGCAGGTCTAGCTCGACAACGCCCGCGAGCTGTCCGGGTGGGGGCCGGCGGCCCGCTCCCTGTGCCGGGTGATCCGGCTGTGCCTGCGGTTCGGCGTCAGCCCCGTGTTCATCCCGGCCGGGGAGCCGCAGTTCAACGGCAGCGTGGAGAACTTCAACGGCTGGTTCCAGGAGCCGCTGTTCCAGCGACGCTTCCGGCGGCCGGGCGACCTGCGTCGGGAGCTGGCGCGATTGCAGGAGGCAGTCAACACGCAGCACGTGCATCCGCGGCTGGGGGGCCTCACGCCGGCGCAGCACCGGCGGGGCCTGCGACTCCAGAAGCTGCCGGCGAGCTTCGTGGTGCCAATGCAGCGGCTGCCGTTGGCCGAGGGTCGCGTGACGTTCATCCGGCGGGTGAGTGTGGCCGGGACGGTCACGTTGCTGAGCCAGACGTTTCGGGTGGGGAAGAGGCATCGGGGCCTGTACCTGCGGCTGGTGATCGATACCGGGCGTGGGAGGCTGACGGCGTACCTGAACGGGCACGTCCTGAAGCGCTGGCCCTACAAGTTGTTGAACGACTGAGAGAAGCTCCGGCCGGCCAGGCTTGGGCCGCGCCCCTGGCTTCTGCGCGATACTATCGCGGTTACGGTCCGCGCGCCGATGGCTCAATGGATAGAGCATCTGACTTCGGATCAGACGGTTGGGGGTTCGAATCCCTCTCGGCGCGCCAGTCTCACCTGCCCGCGGCGCCGGCGCGTGGGATAATGCGCGGCCCGCGCCGTTTGGACTCATCTGCAACGGAACCGGCCGGGCGCGGCGCTCGGCCGGCATCGATCTCGAGCCGCCCGGGCTGCGGAGGTGAGGCGTGGCGAGCAGGATCTTGGCGGCGGTGGTGGCGGTGAGCGTGCTGGTTCCCTGGGCGGCGTCCGCCGCCGACGACAACAACGACCCGTTCCTCTGGCTCGAGGAGGTACAGGGCGCCCGGGCGCTCGCCTGGGTGAAGGAGCAGAACGCCAGGAGCACCAAGGTGCTGGAGGCGGTGCCGGAGTTCGCGCCCACGGTCGCGAAAACGCTCGCGATCCTCGACTCCAAGGAGAAGATCCCAACACCTGAGCTGCTCGGCGCCGCGGTTTACAACTTCTGGCGCGACGGCGAGCACCAGCACGGACTCTGGCGCCGCACGACGCTTGCCTCGTTCCGGACCGCCTCGCCGGCGTGGGAGACGGTGCTGGACGTGGACGCCCTCGCCAAGGCCGACGGCGTGGACTGGGTGTTCCACGGCGCCCAGTGCCTGGCGCCCGAGTACCGGCGCTGCATGATCACGCTCTCTCGCGGCGGTTCGGACGCCGCCGTGGTGCGCGAGTTCGACACCGTCGCGAAGCAGTTCGTGGCCGGCGGCTTCGCGCTCCCGGAGGCGAAGTCGCAGGTGGCGTGGCGCGACCTCGACACCCTCTGGGTCGGGACCGACTTCGGTCCTGGGTCGCTGACCTCGTCGGGGTACCCGCGCATCCTCAAGCTGTGGACGCGCGGCACGCCGCTCGCCGAGGCGCGGACCGTGTTCGAGGGCCGGCCCGAGGACGTCTCGGTGGGCGGGACGACCGAAATCCTCTCCGACGGCCGCTACGACGTGGTCACGCGCATGCCGGCGTTCTTCCGCCAGCAGACCTTTCTGATGCTCGGCGGGCGGCTGGTCAAGCTCGACCTGCCCGAGGACGCCGAGCTGCAGGCGTTCTTCCGCGACCGCGTGGTGTTCTCGCTGCGCTCCGACTGGACGGTCGCCGGCGCCACCTACCGCGCCGGCTCGCTGCTGGCGATCCCGCTCGACGAGCTGCTGCGCGGCGACCGCCGGTTCGACGTGCTGTTCGAGCCCACTGAGCGGGTGTCGCTCGCCAGCGTTGCGCGCACCGCCGACCGCCTGCTCGTGTGCGTCCTCGACCACGTTCACAGCCGGGCCAGCTCGTTCAGCCTCGTGCGCGGCGCCTGGACGCAAGCGGAGATGACGCTGCCGGGGATCGGCACCGCCTACCCGGTGGCGGCGAGCGATGAGGCGGACACGTTCTTCTTCTCCTACCAGGATTTCCTGACGCCTCCCTCGCTCTGGCTCGGCGACGGCGCCGCGCCGCTGGCGAAGGTGAAGGCGATGCCGGCGTTCTTCGATGCGTCCGGCATCGGCGTCGAGCAGCTCGAAGCGGTTTCCAAGGACGGCACCAAGATCCCGTACTTCCTCGTCACGCCGCGGGGGTTCAAGGCGGACGGCGCGGCGCCGACGCTGCTCTACGGCTACGGCGGGTTCGAGGTGGCGGAGCTGCCGATGTACAGCGGCGTCGTCGGCTCGGCGTGGCTCGACCGCGGCGGCGTGTATGTCCTCGCCAACATCCGCGGCGGCGGCGAGTTCGGGCCCGCGTGGCACAACGCCGCCGTCAAGGCCAACCACATGCGCAACTTCGAGGACTTCGCCGCGGTCGCCGAGGACCTCATCGCGCGCAAGATCACCTCGCCGCGCCACCTCGGCATCATGGGTGGCTCGCAGGGCGGCCTGCTCGTCTCCGGGACGTTCACGCTGCGGCCCGAGCTGTTCCACGCGGTGGTCGCGCAGGTGCCGCTCGCCGACATGCGGCGCTTCAACCACCTGCTCGCCGGCGCCAGCTGGACGGCGGAGTACGGCAACCCGGACAAGCCCGAGGACTGGGCGTACATCAAGACATGGTCGCCGTACCAGCTGCTGCGCAAGGACGCGCACTACCCGACGCCGTTCTTCTGGACGAACACGCGCGACGACCGCGTCCACCCGGCGCACGCGCGCAAGATGGCCGCCAAGCTCGAGGCGCTCGGGCACCCGGTCTACTACTTCGAGAACACCGAAGGCGGCCACGGCACCGGCGCGCTCAACAAGCAGACCGCATACGTCACCGGCCTGCAGTACGCCTACCTGTGGAAGATGCTGCGCTAGCGGTAGCATAGCGGTACCATAGCGGTACCAGGTACCTCATTGTTTCATTTTTGCGGTGAGGGGCCGCCGCGCCACGCTCGTTTCGGTGCACCGAGCTAGAATCCTGCTTATGCACAAGACAGGTCAATGCCTGACTGGGGCCGTCTCAGCTCGACTCGGTCTTCTCGTGGCTGTCGCGCTCGTCCTCGCGGGCACGGCACCCGCGACCGCACTCACGTTGCGCGGCCGCGTGTACACGGAGAAGCCCGGGACCCAGGTGACGCTGCAGGTGTGGGCGCAGTGGGAAGCGCTGCGGGCGAACCCGAAGCTGGTCGACGCGCCGCTGGCTTCGGTACAGGTCGCGAGCGGGGAGGCGTTCGCGCTCGAAGTGCCGAACGCAACGCCGCCGCTCGACATCGAGGCGATGGCCACCGGCCACGTCGGAGCGTGCTTCGTCCTGACGCTCGCCGATGAGGCGACCCTCCCGACGGTGTGGCTGCCTGCCGGCCGCGAGCTGCGCGTGCGGGTGACCCGGGACGGAAAGCCGGAAACCGGGGTGGCGGTGGAGGGGTACCTGACCCGCTCGGGCACCGGCGACACCGGGTACGGGTTCTGGTGCCCGTACCTGCCGTCCCAGCGGACCGACGGAAGCGGCTTCGTGACGTGGTGGACGCCCGCGTCGGGATCGTTCGGCTCCGTCGCCGTCGGCCGCGACGGGCGTTGGGGTCGCATCGACCGCACGCTGCCGGTGCGCACGCCGGTGGAGCTGCGCCTGGCCTCGCGTGCCGTCCCGGTCAAGGTCGTGGACGAGCGAGGGCAGCCGGTCCCGGGGATCGAGGTCGCGGGCGCCGCAGCGCCGGAGGGCACCGCCGTCGTGACCGGCAAGGATGGCGGTGCCACGCTGCAGGTCTTCCTCGCGCGCGAGGGCTCGATCTCCGCGTGGAGCGAGGCGCGGTCGGGGCGGACGCTGGCGCGGCCGGACGCAGCCGGGCCGATCGTGATCACGACGGCAGCGAACGGCACGCTCGAAGTGAGTTGGACGGGACCACCACGGGTGCTCCTCGTGCCGGGCTGGATCCCCAACGCGATCGGGCGTGGGCGCCTGATCTGGGCGTCGGGCGGGCGCGCGCGGCTGCCCTGGAGCGACGGCGGCGGCCAGGTGCAGGCGTGGGCGCCGGGGTGGACGATGAGCAGCGTCGCCGTGCAGAACGCCGACCCGCCGGTCGTGCTCACCCTCACCGCCGGGGTGCGGGTCGAGGGCGCCGTCCAGGACGGCGAGCAGCACCCCCTCGCCGGCGTGCCGGTGTGGGGGTACCTGCCCCAGTCCTGGGGGATGCCCGGATCGCGGCCGTCCGCGGACAGGCTCGTCCTCCCGATCCTCGCCTGGGGGGTGAGCGACGCGAACGGGCGGTTCTCCCTGCCGCCGATCCCGGCCGGGTTCGTGCGACTGCGCGCGACGCGGGCCGGCTTTCCGGCGGTGCAGCACGGGCCGGTTGCCGCCGCCGCCGGCAGCCAGGTCCGGGCGACGCTGACGTTCAAACCGGGCACCACGCTGGCGGTCCGGGTCCAGGACCTTGAAGGCGCCGCGCTCTCCGGCGTGACCGTATGGGCGTTCGCGCGCGAGGCGGGCGAGCGACCCGGCGTGTACCGCCCCGAACCGGCCGCCCTCCGCTCCCGCGAGCCCGCGGCCTCCGCAACCACCGGAGCCGACGGCAAGGCCGCGCTGACCGCGCTGGCGGCCGGCAAGGCGTGGGTGCTGCTGCACCTGGCCGGCTACGTGCCGCGCGTGCTCGACGCCGAGGTCCCCCCCGACGGCGGCGACCTCGGGACGCAGGTGCTGCGCCCCGGCGTCGAGGTCAAGGGACGGGTCGTCGACGAGGCCGGCGCCGGACTCGCCGATGCCGACGTCTCGCTCGGCGTCCTGCCCGACGCGGCTGGCGGCGCCGCCGGCCGCAGCGACGGCGAGGGGCGGTTCGCGATCCCCGACCTGCCGCGCGATGGCGAGGTCTACCTGCTGGCCAGGTGCAGGGGGTTCGTCATGGCGGCGCCCGCGAAGGTCGCGCTGCCGCCGGCCGGCGAGGTCGTGTTGCGCATGGACAGGGCGCGGGTGTTGACGGGCAAGGTGGTGGACGCCGAGACGCAGGCGGCCGTCAAGGGCGCTTCCGTGGTGGCGATGAGCATCGTCGAACGCGCGAGCGGGGCCGCGGCGGGGATCATGTACTCGTCGCAGGCGACCGCGAGGGGCGGGACCGACGACCGCGGCGAGTTCCGCCTCGAGGGCCTGTCTCCGCGCGAGTACGACTTCTGGGTGCGCGCGCCGCACTACCAGACCTACCAGCAGCGGGTGCAGCTCCCCGCCGACGGCGAGGCGCAGCCGCTCACGATCGCGCTCAAGCGCGGCCTGGTGGTGCGCGGGCGGGTTCTGGATGCGGCCGGCCAGCCGGCACCCGGCGTCCAGGTGATGGGTCGGGCAGCGGCGGCCGCCATCGACGCCACCCTCGGCATGCGCCTCGGTTCGACGTTCGGTTCGGCGCGCAGCGGCCCCGACGGCACGTTCGTCGTCGACGGTCTGGAGCCGGGGAAGTACGAGGTGCGCGCCAGGGCCGACGACGGCGGCAGCGGGCGCGTGTTCGCTCAGGCCGGCGGCGAGGACGTCGTCGTCCGGCTGGAGCGATCGGGCGCCGTGCAGGGGCGGGTCAAGAACGCAGACGCCGCGCCGGCGGCCGGCGCCAGGGTGCAGATGTTTGGCAGCGCTCAATACTCCGGCGAGGCCACGACCGACGAGGCCGGCGCGTTTGCGCTCGAGGAGGTGCCGCCGGGCGAGTACTACGTCTACGTCCAGGCGCGCGCGGCCTCGGGTCGGCCGCAACAGGTCAAGGTCGAGGCCGGGCGCACCGCGACGGTCGAGATCACGCTCGATGCCACCGGCACGGTCGTCGGCACGGTGAGCGGCCTCTCCGCGGCCGAGCTCGATGCCTGCGAGATCTACGCTGACGGGAGCACGGCTCGGCCCGCGGCCGACGGGAGCTTCCGCCTCGAGGGGGTGCGCGAAGGCGCCGGCCACGTGCGCGCCGTGCTGCGCGGCGGCCGCCAGCGGGCCGTACCGGTGGAGGTCAAGGCCGGCGAGACCGCGACCGTGGAGATCGACTTCGGGCGCGGCGTGACGATCGAAGGGACGGTGACACGGTCGGCCGGCCCGGTCGTCATGCTCGTCGTCAACGCATCCGCTGCCGGCGGCTTGGGCACGGCGACCACCGACGCCGCCGGGGCGTTCACGATCGCCGCGGTGCCGGCCGGCGACGTCGAGGTGACCGTGAACGAGCTGAGCGGCCGGCGGCTGCTGACGAGGCGGGTGAACGTCCAGTCCGATACGACGCTCGGCCTCGAGGTGCCGGTCGGAGAGGTGAGCGGCCGGGTGCTGGCGGCGCGGGACCGGTCGCCGATCCCCGGGGCCGTCGTCAAGGTGCGGCGCGACGGCGAGACCGAGTACCTGCGCGCGGTCACCACCGACTCGAGCGGCGCCTTCACCTGTCGCGAGTTGGAGGCCGGCGCCTACCGACTGCAGGCGAGCGCGAGCGGCTTCGCCGGAGCGGAGGCCGTGGTCACGGTCGGTGAAGGCGGCGCGGCGGAGACGACGTTCCTGCTCGAGCCCGACCAGGGCGTGGACATCACGGTGCGCGCCGCGGGCGGCGCTCCGCCATCCACCGTATACGTGCAGTTGTTCCGCGGCGAACTGCTCCAGGCCCAACTGTGGCTGGCGTGCGACGCCGACGGTCGCGCGCGGCTCTCCGGCGTGGCACCCGGGGCCTACGCGGCGCTGTTCATGGTCCAGGGGATAGCGGTCGTACCGGTTGCGGTCCCCGGCCCCGCGATCACCGTGCAACTGCGCGAGCCGGCGGCTCTGACGGTCGTCACGCCGGTGGTCGAGAGCGGGGCGCCGTGGCGGGTGCGCGTGACCGACGCCCAGAGCGGGTTGCCGGCGCCGCTCTGGCTCGCCGGCCTCGGCGGCGGCGTGCGGCTCGGCTGGGTCGAGGCGCGGGACGGCCGCACGATCGCCGGCGTGGCGGCGGGGACGTTCCTCGTCGAGGCGGTCGCCCCGGATGGGGGCGCGCGTCAGACGACGGTGACTCTCGCGCCGAAGGCGGTGCAGACGGTCCGCTTCCAGTAGACCGCGGTGCTGAAAGTGGCAGCAGGGACCGCGGGAGCGTAGATTGATGGCGAGCCGAAGGCCAACTTTCGAGCCCCGACTCGGAGGCGAGTATGCGGTCACGGCTGCTGGCGGCGGTTCTGGTGAGCGGGTTGGTGGCATTGGCGGGGCCGGCGTGGAGTCAAAACCGGGGTGGCGGGCACGTCGGTGGTGGCCGGTCATTCGGCGGCCACGTCGGCGGGAGCGGCCACCAGGGCGTTGTAGGCCACCCCGGGTCGGTCGGCCGTGTCGGCGGCGGTGGTCATGGAGGAGGCGTCTACCGCGGGGGTGGCGGCGTCTACCGCGGGGGTGGCGGCGTCTACCGCGGGGGTGGCGGCGTCTACCGCGGGGGTGGCGGCGTCTACCGGCGGGGTGGTCGCCCCTGGGGTGGCTACCACGGATGGGGCGGCAACTCCGGCTGGCGGGGATATTACCCATGGGGTTCCTACCTGAGTTTCCCGTTCTGGTGGGGCGGGGCCTACGGCTGGGGGTCGCCCTACTGGTCGGGGTGGCCATACGGGTACTACCCCTATGACGGCTATTACGGCTATGACGGCTATGACGGCGCGGATCCCGACTCCGTTCCGTCGTACGGCATGCAGGGGTCGTTCGGCTCCGGGTACGGGACGGCGCCGGTCGCCGGTCCCACGCGGGTCGATCTCCAGGTGTCGCCGGTGAGTGCTTTGACCGTTCTCAACGGGGTGGTCATCGGGTCCGTGGACCAGTTCGAGGGCCCCGGCGGGCTTTACCTCGAGGCCGGCAGGTACACCCTCGAGTTCCGCGCGCCCGGCTATCGCAGCAAGGTATTGGACCTCGACATCGGAGGCCAGGCCAAGACCCTGATCAGCCTCGAACTCCAACGTGACCCGGCGAGCGTTGCTGTGCCGCCGGCTCCGCCTTCGCCCGGGCTGCCGTACGGAAGGACGTTCACTCCCGACTTCGGACCCGCCACGGCCCAGCCGCCCTCGGGCCCGACCTCCCCGGTGCGGCGCGAACTCCTTCACCGCAGCGAGGCCGACTCGACCCGACCGGCACCGGCCGCGGCGCCGGACATGGGCGCGCTGACGCTGCACGTGGTCCCGCCGAACGCGGCCGTGTACCTCGACGGCGTCCTCCTGGGCACGGGGAGCGAGTTCGCCCGCCTCCAGCGTGGGATCGCGGTCACGCCGGGCCCGCACCGGATCGACGTCGTGGCGCCGGGCCTCGCCGGGAAGACGCTTCGGTTCGACGCCGGAGCCGGCAAGGAACAGGAGGTCTCGGTCACCCTCGAGTGACACGGTGCGGCAGGTGCGCTACGAGGTGTCGCCTTCTCACCTCTTGCTCAGGGGCGCCGGTTGAAGGATCGCATGTGCGCCTGTGATCCTCATTGTCTTCAGAATGGTGAGATGGTGAGGCCAGGTACCGACGCGATCCTCGATCAAGGCGAGAAGAGGCCGCTATCCATCCCGCTGCGATCTGTCCCGGTCGTTGAGGACCAGGCGGGTGTGTATACTCAACCATGGACCAAGGCAACTGTTTTCCCGCACGAGAATGAACCTCACCAACTCCTTCCCTCTGCTCCTTCTCTCGATTTCAGTCTTTGGTCTTGGCGCGGCATGTGCGACTCTGCCGAAGGTTTCCGAAACGATTGACGGGGTGCCCACTGGCCGGAAACCTCGTCAACTGGTCTCCGCCAAGGGGCTGCTGTCTCCCGAGACGAGCCGGGCGATCATGGAGCGGCTCAAGCGATCGGTTGAGCCGACGGACCTCCTTGATCGCCAAGTTGCCGTCATGGAGTCCGTCAGCCAGAGCCCCCTGACCAAGGGAAACAAGGTCACTCTGCTCGTTGACGGCCCGGCGACGTACGCGGCGATGTTCAAAGCCATCGAGAACGCCCGCGTCAATATCAACCTCGAGAGCTACATCTTCGAGGATGATGAGACCGGGCGCAAATTTGCCGACCTGCTGCTGCAGAAACAGGCCGCGGGGGTTCAGGTCAATCTGATCTATGACAGCATCGGCAGTTCGAACACGACCGCCGCTTTCTTCCAGCGCCTGCGCGACGGCGGGGTTCAGATCGTCGAGTTCAACCAGATCAACCCACTCAAGGCGCATGGCAAGTGGGGACTGATTCATCGGGACCACCGCAAGATTCTGGTCGCCGACGGCAAGGTCGCCATTGTCGGCGGCGTCAACATCAGCCAGGTCTATTCGAGTGGAATTTCCCGAAGAAAGGTGAACGTCAAGCCGGCGTTGCCCTGGCGTGATACCGACGTTCAAATCGAAGGCCCCGGCGTGGCCGAGTTCCAAAAGCTCTTTCTCGACACCTGGCTGAAACAGAAGGGCCCGGACCTCGCAACGCCGAGCTACTTTCCCAAGCTCAAGGAGGACGGCAACGCCCTGGTGCGAGCGGTCGGCAGCACGCCGGGAGAGACGAACAGGCTCACCTTCGTCGCATACGTGTCCGCCATCACCTTCGCAGAGCATTCCGTTCATCTGACCAACGCCTATTTCATCCCCGACGACCAGATCCTGAAGGCGTTCACGGATGCCGCCCGGCGCGGTGTCGACGTCAAGCTCATCGTGCCATCGACGACCGATGCTCGACTGGCAATCGATGCGCAGCGGTACAGCTACTCGCGGCTTCTGAGGGCTGGGGTCAAGGTCTACGAGCGCCACAACGCCCTGCTGCACGCCAAGACGGCCGTCATTGACGGCGTGTGGTCGACGGTCGGTTCGACCAACATGGACTATTGGAGCTTCGTGAGCAATGACGAGGTGAATGCGGTCATTCTGAGCCGCGAAATCGCCGTTGAGATGGAGAAGATGTTCGCCAAGGACCTTGCGGAATCCGAAGAGGTTCGATGGAACACGTGGAAGCGAAGGCCCCTGGCGGACAAGATCAAAGAATGGGTCGCCCACCTGTTTCTCCGATGGTTGTAAGAAGTGACGAAACGGTAAGGCCGTGCCCACCGGGGAGGCGGTTGTCCTCTCCGTAGCGGCGCTTGATTGCAAACGCCAGCCTTCGCCAGGTGAGCCTCAGCACCTCGGCGGATACAGCTGATCCGCCGGCCGACGGCATGGTCGGCCGCTGTCGCGGATCGCCTCGGTGTGGGACGCGTCGCCGAGAACGGCCGGTGCGTCGGGGGGCCGGCGGCTCGGATCAGGCGCCCGGGTCGTCGGCCGAGGGGCCGTAGATCGAGGGGACCTTGCCGCCCATCGGGCGGATGTAGGTGGAGAGCTGGCCGCGGTGGTGGATGGCGTCGAAGAGCAGCCCCCACAGCATCTCGCCGAGCGGCGCCTTCCAAGCGACGTGCCCGTCCATCGCGAACTCGGCGTCCCGTTCCCACGCCGCCTTGTCGAGGTGTGCGACCCGCTCGATCAGCTGCGCCTGCGCCTTATCGAGGACGACTGCAGCCGCCGCAACGTCCCCGGCCGCTTTCGGATTGCTCCAGTCGGCCCGATGTTTGTCGACGAGGGTGACCGCACTCCTCGCCGACTCGGCCAGCATCCAGGCGAGTTCGGCGGCGGAGCGCGACGCGGGGTGGGGCCGGTAGTCGGCGCGCTCCGCCGGCAGGGCCTTGATCACCTTGAAGAAGGCCGGCGCCTCCGCCTTCAGCCGGCTTGCGAAGAACTCCTGGTTGGTCATACACGCCTCCCGTCTCGTACCCGAGTCGGCCAACGGAACGCTTCGGAGCCGGATTCCCGGGAGGGCGCGCCGCCCCTTGCGACTCGTCTCGGCGGCGCTTGTCTTTGCCGGCGGCCGTGGGGTACCCTCCTTGCGTTCTTGGGGGGGCAAGCCGGCCAAAGGGTTGCTCAGGTGAGGAGTCGCGGCGTGGGATATCACTGCGTGGTCTGCGTCAAGCAGGTGCCCGACACCAAAGGGATCACCGGCGAGGCGATGAGGGACGACGGCACGGTCAACCGCGCCGCGCTGCCGGCGATCTTCAACCCCGAAGACTTGAACGCGCTCGAGATGGCGCTCGCCATTCGCGACACTCACGGCGGCGCGGTGACGGTCGTCACCATGGGCCTGCCCAAGGCGTCGGACGTGCTCCGCGATTCGCTGTTCCGCGGCGCCGACCGGGCCGTCCTCCTCACCGACCGGCGCGCGGCCGGCTCGGACACCCTGGCCACCAGCTACATCCTGGCGTGCGCCGTCCGGCGCCTCGAGGCCGACATCGTGCTGTGCGGCCGCCAGGCGATCGACGGCGACACCGCCCAGGTCGGTCCCCAGCTCGCCGAGAAGCTCTCGTTCACGCTCGTCACCTACCTCGAGCAGCTCCTCGAGCTGCGCGGCCGCACGCTGCGGGCCAGACGGAACCTGGGCCACGGCTGGGAGATCGTCGAGGCGGAGCTGCCGGTGCTCGCCACCGTCCTCGACACCGCCAACACGCCGCGGCCGCCGGCGGCGCGGCGGATGATGAAGTTCAAGAAGGCGCGCTGCCGCAGCGAGGTCGAGGCGGCCGTCGGCCGCGAGCTGGCAGCGGCAAGCGACGACGAGAGAGCGGCCGAGGCGGCCAGGCGTTGCGACGCGCTCGCCGGGCGCGGTCTGCTGATCGAGCAGTGGAACCTGGACGACGTCGGCGCGGACCTCGCCTGGTGCGGGTTCAAGGGCAGCCCGACCAAGGTGCACCGGGTGCAGTCGATCGTGCTGACCGGCGGCGCCTACCGCGAGTACCCGGCCAGCGACCCGGGCGTGGCGCAGCTCGTCCGCGAACTCATCGAGGACCACACCATTGGTTAGGCGGCCGGTAAGGGGCGAGCGATGATCGAGGTCAACCGGAGGGGCGAGGTCTGGGTGGTCGCGGAGCAGGAGGGGGGAGCGCTCGCCGAGGTGTCGCTCGAGCTGCTCGGCAAGGGCCGCGAGCTGGCGGACACGCTCGGCGTGCCCCTCGCCGCGGTGCTCCTGACCGCTGCGGACGGCGAGACGACGGCAACCCGGCTCGGCCAGTACGGGGCGGACAAGGTCTATCTCGTCGAGCATCACCTCCTGCGCCACTACCAGACCGCGACGTACGCCCGCGCGGTGTGCGAGCTCGCGACGGCGTGGTCGCCGCAGGTCGTCCTGTACGGCGCCACGGCGCTGGGGCGCGACCTGGCGCCGACGGTGGCGAGCGCGCTGAAGTGCGGGTTGACCGCCGACTGCACGGACCTGCAGATCGGCGACCACACCCCACCGGGGAGCAAGGAGCTGCAGAAGAACCTGCTGCTGCAGATCCGCCCGGCGTTCGGGGGCAGCATCATCGCCACCATCGTGAACTACGACCGCTGGCCGCAGATGGCCACCGTCCGCGAGGGCGTGATGGTGATGCCGCAGCCGGACGGGCGCCGGCGGCCCGTGCTGGTGCGCCACGCCGCCGCCTTCGACGGTTTCCGGCCGCCGCTCGCGATCCTGGAGTCCGAGCGCCGGGCGAAGAAGGTCAACCTCAAGGCGGCCCGCGTCATCGTCGCCGGCGGCGCCGGCGTCGGCGACAAGGCGAGCTTCCGGTTGATCTGGGAGCTGGCGAACTGCCTCGGCGGCGCGGTCGGGGCCAGCCGGGCGGCGATCGACCTCGGCTTCGTGGACAGGGACCACCAGGTCGGACAGACCGGCACCACGGTCCGTCCCGCGCTGTACATCGCCTGCGGCATCTCCGGCGCGGTCCAGCACCGCGCCGGCATGGAGGAGTCCGCCAAGATCCTGGCGATCAACATCGACCCCTCCGCCCCGATCTTCGCCGTCGCCCACTACGGCATCGTGGGCGATCTCAGGGTCGTGATCCCCAAGCTCATCCGCGCCGTCCGCAGCGGGGCGAAGGCCGAGGAGTTCGGCGAGCCGCTCGCGCCGCCGGCGGCCGAAGCCGGCGGGGCGCGGGGCTAGAGGGACGACGATGGCCAACTTCTTCCTCGACAACTCCGATGTCCAGTTCCTCTTCGAGCACATGGACCTGCGCCTCCTCTCCGAGCTCTTCGAGGAGGGGTTCCGCTTCCACGCCGAGTTCGACTTCGCCCCCGAGGACGCCGCCGACGCGCTCGACAACTACCGCCGCATCCTGACCTCTCTGGGCGAGCTCGCGGCCGACGTGATCGCGCCCACGGCCGCCGAAACCGACCGCGTCGGCAACGTCCTCCACGACGACGGCAGCGTGAGCTACGCCCCCGGCATCGCCGACGCGATGCTGCGCCTGGCGCAGGCCGACCTGATGGGGTTCATCCTCCCGTACCGCTTCGGCGGCCTCAACGCCCCGCTGCTCGCCTACACCATGGCGACCGAGGTCGTCAGCCGCGCCGACGCCTCCCTGATGAACCTCTTCGGGCTGCAGGGGATCGCCGAGACGATCAACGCGTTCGCCAGCGAGGAGATCAAGACCGCGGTGCTGCCGGACATGGCGGCGGGGCGGAAGAACGGCGCGATGGTGCTCACCGAGCCCGACGCCGGCAGCGACCTGCAGGCGATCAAGGTGCGCGCCTTCCAGGACGGGGCGGGCCACTGGTTCGTCCAGGGCGTCAAGCGCTTCATCACCAACGGGTGCGGCGAGGTCCTGCTGGTGCTCGCCCGCAGCGAGCCGGGGATCGCGGACGCCCGCGGCCTGTCGCTCTTCCTCGTCGAGCGCGGGCCGCGCGTGCGGGTCCGCCGCCTCGAGGACAAACTCGGCATCCACGGCAGCCCGACCTGCGAACTCTTCTTCGACGACGCTCCGGCGCAGCTCGTCGGGGCGCGCCAGCGCGGCCTCGTCACCTACGTCATGAGCCTGATGAACGGCGCCCGCATCGGTATCGCCGCCCAGGCGCTCGGCATCGGCGAGGCCGCGTACCGGGTGGCGCGCGAGTACGCCGCCAAGCGCAAGCAGTTCGGCGCCGCGATCGACACGATCCCCGCCGTCCGCGAGCTCCTCGTCGACATGAGCGTGGAGCTGCAGGCGGCGCGCGCCCTGACCTACTACGCCAGCTTCTGCGTCGACCTCGAGACCGGCACGTCCCGCCGGCTCGACGGTGGTGCCGCCGGGGACGAGGCCAAGGCGCGGCAGCAGGAACTGCGCCGGCTCAAGCGCGTCAACGCGATGCTCACGCCGATGAGCAAGTACGTCGCCTCGGAGATGTCGATGCGAGTGGCCAACAGCGCCGTCGCCGTCCTCGGCGGCAGCGGCTACATGAAGGACTACGCCGTCGAGCGCCACCTGCGCGACAGCCGCATCACCACCATCTACGAGGGCACGAGCCAACTCCAGGTCGTCGCCGCGATGGGCGGTGTCGCCGCCGGCACCGCGCGTTCCCTGGTGGAGAGCCTCCTCGACCGGGAGTGGCCGGCAGCCGTGCAACCGTTCGCCGCGCAGGTGCGCGAAGGCCTCGCGCTCCTCGACGAGGCGGCCGCGTTCGCGAAGGCGCAGCCGGGCGCCGGCTACGCAGCGCTCTACAGCCGCAAGATCGTGGACATGGCGTGCGCCCTCGTCGTCGCGGCGCTGTTCTGCGGCCAGGCGGCGGCGAGCGAGCGCAAGCTCGCCGTCGCCGGGCGGTGGCTGGCCGTCAAGCTCCCCGAGCTGCGCATGAACCGCGACCTCGTCTGCTCCGGCGACGACCTCCCGATCGCCGAGTTCGAAGCCCTCGCCGGCTCCTGACCCAGCTCCTTGGGCGTGCCGCTCGGCTTCCTCGGCGCCCGATGCACGCGGCGGCCGACGGTCCGACGTTCACCCGGCCGAGGCCGGCGTTTGCGAGCCGACGCCGCTACGGAAGCAACAGAAGCGCGCCCGGCGGTCGCGCCCCACATCGAGGACAAAAAGGCCGGTCTTGTCCGTGCGGAACTCGCGCGCTGCGCGAGCGTTCGTCCGCCATCCAAAGCCAGCGATCGCATGTCGGCCGGGCGTCTTCCCCCCATAATTCGTCGGCGGGCCGGGCGCCGGCGAGAACCAGAACGCCCAGTTTTCGTAGGAAGAGGGGTGCGAGCCACCTTCGTTGTCGCAACTTCGATCGCCGTTGCCTGCGCCGCTGGCGCCTCGGCCGGGGAGTCGCTGCGCGGCCCCGAGATCCGCATCGCCCGCGCCGCCGGGCCCATCATCATCGACGGGGACCTCTCCGATCCCGGCTGGCGCGGTGCGACCCGCGTCGAGACCTGGATCGAGACCCGCCCGGGCGACAACGTACCTGCGCATGTAAAGTCGGTCGGCTTCATCACCTACGACGATCGCTACTTCTACGCCGGGTTCCATTTCTACGACCCGGACCCGGCGAAGATTCGCGCGCCGTACGCCGACCGCGACGACATCTCCGATGCGATCGACTACGGCGGCATCATCCTCGACACGCGCAACGACGGCCGCACCGGCGTCCTCCTCCTCGCCACGCCGCGCGGGGTGCAGTACGACGGGGTGACCAACGACGCCACCGGCAACGAGGACTCCTCCCCCGACTTCTACTGGGACTCCGCCGGGAAGATCACCGAGGACGGCTGGGTGCTCGAGATCCGGGTCCCGTTCTCCTCGCTGCGCTACACGGGCTCCGGTCCGCAGACCTGGGGGATCATGCTCTTCCGCAACTACCCACGCGAGTTCCGCTACCAGATCTTCTCGATGCCGCTGCCGCGAGGCAGCAACTGCTTCGTCTGCCGCGCAAACACGCTCACCGGACTGGCGGGGTTGCCCAACGGCGATCACCTCGTCGTTGCCCCGTACCTGTCAGCCAAGAGGGAATCGTTCCTGAGCAGCGGCCCGGGCACGCCGCTGGTGAGCGGCCCGACCGACTTCACCGGCGGCGTCGACGCCAAGTGGCTCCCAAACCCCGACCACGCCTTCGACGCGACGATCAACCCCGACTTCTCCCAGGTCGAATCGGACGTGGCGCAGATCTCGGCGAATGAGCGGTTCGCGCTCCTGTACCCCGAAAAACGGCCGTTCTTCCTCGAGGGCAGCGAGCTGTTCGCCACTCCCATCCAGGCGGTCTACACGCGGGCGATCACCTCGCCGCGCTGGGGCGTGCGCGCGACCGGCAAGAGCGGCGATACCGCTTACACGGCGCTCGTCGCCGACGACCGCGGCGGCGGCAGCGCCATCCTCCCTGGCCCCTACGCCTCGTCGTTCGCCAACCAGGACTTCGCCTCGCGGGTCGCGGTCGTCCGCGCGCGCCGCGACATCGGCGCCTCGTTCGTCAGCTTCCTCGCCACCGACCGGGAGATCAGCGGGGGAGGGAACAACCGGGTGTTCGGGCCGGACTTTCAGTGGCGTCCGAACGGGACGGACACCGTCACCGGCCAGCTGCTCTTCAGCGCCAGCACGACCCCGGACCGCCCCGACCTCGCCGCGCAGTGGGACGGCCGCACGCTCTCCGGCGGCGCGGCCGACCTGTGGTGGTCGCACAGCACGCGCCACTTCGACGCCTCGGCCGAAGTCAAGGCGTTCGGCGAGGGGTTCCGCGCCGACGACGGTTTCGTGCCGCAGGTCGGCTTCCGCGAGAGCTACGCGGAGTTGGGCTACAGCTGGCTGCCGACCGGGTTCTTCTCCCGCGTCAGGGTGTTCGCGCTCACCGACCCGATGTGGGACAACGACGGCGAGCGCCTGCGCGACCTGGTGGCGGGGGGCGTCAACGTCGAGGGCCGCTGGAACTCGTTCGCCAAGGTTTGGGTGTACGCCGACCGCTGGCGGGTCGGCCCGCCCGGCGCCGATCCCGTCACCTTCCGCGAGATCCCTCAGACCCAGCTCCGCGTCAGCGTGCAGGTGTCGCCGTCCCAGGCTCTCTCGGGAGTCTCCCTGGACGCGGTCCTCGGCGAGCAGATCGACTTCGACAACGCCCGCCCCGGGCGCGGCGCCACCTTGACGCTGGCCGTCACCTCCCGCACCACCGACCACGTCGCACTGCGCCTCGACGCTTCGCGCCGCTGGATCGACGTCCACCCCGACGGCGGCGGCCCCGCGCGGAGGCTGTTCACGGCGCAGGTCGAGCGCCTGAAGGCGACCTACACGTTCAACGCGCACAGCTACGCGCGCCTGATCGCGCAGTACACGCGGACCGACAGCAACCCCGCCCTCTACCGCAGCCCGGTGGACGCGCGCAGCGGCTCGCTCACCGGCTCCGCGCTCCTCGCCTACAAGCTCAACTGGCAGACGGTGCTGTTCCTCGGCTACGGCGACGAGCGCACGCTCGAGGCGGACGGCAACCTCCAGCGGTCGGGCCGCCAGTTCTTCCTCAAAGCCTCGTATGCGCTGCAGAGGTGACGGCCGGCCGGAACGGCGGCCGCCGCGCCGCCGACCGCCGTCCGGCGAGAAGGCGCACCCCCCCGGGGCGGCGCCCCCGCAACGGCGGCGCCCGGGCGCTCCCCCCGGCGCCGGGACTGCGGCAGCCGGCCCTGACGGGGCTTCGAGCGGTGGTCGGGGAATGGACCGCCGCCCCCCGGGTTTTTGCCCTGTAAGGTGTCCGCGCCTCGTCGGGGGGACGCGCGGCTGATCACCCCACCGCTTCATCCAGCTTTCCGGACCCCGGCCGCGCCGACAGCGGGCGACGCGGGCCGGGCGCCACCCGGCCGGTGCCGGGTCGAGCCTCAGGAGGGACGTCGTCATGACCAAGTGTGAGAACGTTCGCTCCGCCTCGCCGGCACGCCCGGGCGGCCGCGGGCGCGTGTTCCGGGTCGCCGGCTTCGCCGCCACCGGGGCCGTCGCCGTGCTCACCGCGGTGAGCTGCTCGCGGGGCGAAACCGCGCCCAAGGCAGCCCCACCCACCGTCGAGGTGGCACCCGTCGTCCGCGAGGACGTGAACCTGACGCACGAGTGGGTCGGGACCCTCGACGGCTCCGTCAACGCGGAGATCCGCCCGCAGGTCGAGGGCTACCTCCTGCGCCGCGTCTACCACGAGGGCTCGTACGTGACCAAGGGCACGCTTCTGTTCGAGATCGACCCGCGCCAGTTTCAGGCGGCCCTCGACCAGGCGAACGGCGACCTCGCCCGCAACCAGGCGGCGCTCGTTAAGGCGAGGATCGACGTCGAGCGCTTCACCCCGCTCGCGGCCGAGAAGGCGATCTCGCAGGAGGAGCTCGACAACGCGCAAGCCGTGCTGCGCCAGGCCGAGGCCGACGTCGACTCGGCCGCGGCGGCGGTCGAGCGGGCGCGGCTCAACCTGGGCTGGACGCGGGTGGTGTCGCCGATCGACGGGATCGCCGGCAGCGCCAAGGCCCAGGTCGGGGACCTCGTCAGCGGTGCGACGCTGATGACCACCGTCTCGACCGTCGACCCGATCAGGGCGTACTTCAACCCGAGCGAGCAGGAGTACATGAGCTGGCTGCAGCACCTCGTGCCCGTCGCGCGCCCGAGGATGGCGGCCCCCAGAGGTGACAAGGGACTGTTCCAGCTCATCCTCGCGGACGGCTCGCTCTACCCGGAGCGCGGCGACCTCGCCTTCACCGACCGCAGCGTCGACGTCAAGACCGGCACGATTTCAGTCGCCGCCGTCTTCCCCAACCCCTCCCACAACCTGCGCCCCGGCCAATACGCCAGGATCCGCGCCGTCACCGGTGTCCGCAAGGGGGCGCTCCTGGTGCCGCAGCGGGCGGTGTCGGAGCTCCAGGGCACCTACCAGGTCGTCGTCGTCGGACCCGACAACAAGGCCGAGATCCGTCCCGTTCAGACCGCCGAACGCGTCGGCCGCCTCTGGGTCATCACGAAGGGGCTCGACCCGGGCGACCGCGTCGTCGTCGAGGGGCTGCAGAAGGCGAGACCCGGCTCCCAGGTCAACCCCGTGCCCGTCCCGCCGGAGGCGACCGCGGTAGCCGCCCGCGGCGCGATGCCGGCGCCGCACGCCTCCGCGGGCGCGGGGAGCTGAGCCCGTGTCGCGCTTCTTCGTCAACCGCCCGATCGTCGCGATTGTGATCGCAATCGTCACCGTGCTGGTCGGCCTCGTGGCGATGCGGGGGTTGCCGCTGGCGCAGTTCCCGTCGATCGTCCCGCCCCAGATCTACGTCTCGACGACCTACCCCGGGGCCGACGCGGTCACGATCGAGCAGTCGGTCGCCACCCCGCTCGAGCAGCAGATGAACGGCGTCGACGACATGCTCTACATGCAGTCGATCAACGCCAACGACGGCACCGAGACGCTCGCCGTCACGTTCGACGTCGACACCGACCCCAACATCGACCAGGTCAACGTGGCCAACCGCCTCGCGCAGGCGCAGCCCAACCTCCCGCCCGACGTCAACCAGTTCGGCCTGACGATGCGGAAGTTCACCGGCCTGCCGATGATGGTCATCTCGCTGATCTCGCCCAAGAAGACGTACGACTCGCTGTTCCTCGCCAACTACGCGAATATCAATATCAACGACGCGCTCTACCGGGTGCGCGGCGTCGGCAACGTGCTGATGTTCGGGGCCTCCGACTACGCGATGCGGATCTGGGTCAAGCCCGACCGTCTCGCCACGCTGGGCCTCACGGTTCCCGACCTCGCCCGCGCCGTGCAGCAGCAGAGCACGGTCAACCCCTCTGGGCAGATCGGCGCCGAGCCGGAGCCGCACGGCCAGGAGATGACGTACACCGTACGCGCCCAGGGGCGGCTGCGCACCCCGGAGCAGTTCGCGGCGATCGTCGTCCGCTCCAGCCCCGACGGCTCGGTCGTGCGCCTGGGGGACGTCGCCCGCATCGAACTCGGCGCTCTCAACTACCAGCAGGTCGCGCGCGTGGACGGCCAGCCCGGCTGCCTCATCGCCGTGTTCCTGACGCCCGGCGCCAACGCCCTCGCCGTCGCCAAGGGCGTACGGCAGACGATCGAGCAGCTCAAGAAGCGGTTCCCCGCCGATCTCGACTACGCGATCACGCTGGACACCTCGCTGCCGGTCACCGAGGGGATCCACGAGATCGTCAAGACCCTCCTCATCGCGATGCTCCTGGTCACGCTGGTCGTCTTCCTCTTTCTGCAGAACTGGCGCGCGACGCTCATCCCGATGATCGCCGTGCCGGTCTCGCTCATCGGCACGTTCGCGTTCTTCCCGGCGCTCGGGTTCTCGATCAACACGCTGTCGCTGTTCGGCCTGGTCCTCGCGATCGGTCTCGTGGTGGACGACGCGATCGTCGTCGTCGAGGCGGTCGAGCACCACATCGAGGAGGGGCTGAAGCCGCGGGACGCGACGCTGCAGGCGATGAAGGAGGTGTCCGGCCCGGTCGTCGGCATCGCGCTCGTGCTCGCGTCGGTGTTCATCCCGGTCGCGTTCATGACCGGGATCCAGGGGCGTCTGAACAAGCAGTTCGCGGTGACGATCGCGATCTCGGTTCTGATCTCGGCGTTCAACGCGTTGTCGCTCTCGCCCGCGCTTTCGGCGCTGCTGCTGCGGCCGCGCAAGGAGAGCCGCGGCGTCCTCGCTCGCTTCTTCGCGCTGTTCAACCGCGCGTTCGCCCGCTTCACCAACGGCTACGTCAGCGTCAGTCACGGGCTGATCCGCAAGGCCCTGCTTGCCGTGGCGATCCTCGCGGCGTTCGCGGGGCTCGACGCCATCGTCGGCCGCCGGCTCCCGACGAGCTTTTTGCCCAACGAGGACTACGGTTTCCTTTTCCTCAACGTGCAACTGCCGCCGGCGGCGTCCCTCGAGCGCACCGACGCGGTGAGCCGCAAGATCGAGGCGATCCTCAGCCACACCGAGGGCGTCGAGCACTACAACTCGATCGTCGGGTTCTCGCTGCTCAACCGCGTGTCGGCGAGCTACAACGCGTTCTTCTTCGTCGACCTCAAGCCCTGGGACGAGCGCGGCCCGGCCCGGCTCCACGCCAACGGGATCGTCCAGACGTTGAACCGCGAGTTCGCAGCCCAGATCCCGGAGGCCGTCGCCTTCGCGTTCCCGCCCCCGGCGATCCCCGGCCTCGGGACCTCGGGCGGGTTTTCGTTCTGGCTCCAGGACCGCAGCGGCGGCACCGTGGACTTCCTCGACGCGAACCTGCAGAAGTTCCTAGCGGCGTGCCGGAAGCGGCCGGAGCTTGCCGGCGTCAACTCCTCGTTCTCGGCGGGCGTGCCGCAGCTGTACGTCCACGTGGACCGCGAGAAGGTCCTCAAGCAGGGCGTTGCCGTGGCCGACGTCTACCAGACGTTGCAGGCTTACCTCGGCGGGCTGTACCTGAACCAGTTCAACCGCTTCGGCCGCCAATGGCGGGTCTTCCTGCAGGCCGAGGGGCAAGACCGCCGGAGGCCCGCGGACATCGGGTCGTACTACGTCCGCAACAACGACCAGAACATGGTGCCGCTCTCGGCGCTCGTGACCACGAGTCAGATCCAGGGCCCCGAATACACGAACCGCTTCAACCTCTACCGTGCGGCGCAGGTCATCGGGACCGCAGCGCCGGGGTACAGCTCCGGCCAGGCGATGACCGCGCTCGAGGAGGTCGCGCGCGCCACGCTGCCGTCCGGGATGGGCTACGACTGGGGCGACCTTTCCTACCAGGAGCAACGGGCGTCCGGGAGCGCGGGCGGGTTGTTCGCCTTGTCGCTCGCGTTCGTCTTCCTGATCCTCGCCGCGCTCTACGAGAGCTGGACCCTGCCATTTTCCGTGCTGCTCTCGGTGCCGATCGCGATCCTGGGTGCGTTCCTCGGCCTGTTCCTGCGTCACTACGACCTCGACGTTTTCGCGCAGATCGGCCTCATCATGCTCATCGGCCTGTCCGCGAAGAACGCGATCCTGATCGTCGAGTTCGCCAAGCTCGAGCACGAGAAGGGCCGGGACCTCGTCGACGCCGCGCTAGCGGGCGCTCGCCTCCGCCTGCGGCCGATCCTGATGACCTCGTTCGCGTTCATCCTCGGCTGCGTGCCGCTGTGGATCGCATCCGGCTCGGGCGCCAATTCGCGGCGGATCCTCGGCACGGTGGTGATCTCGGGGATGCTCGCCGCCACCGCGATCGCGGTCTTCATCATCCCGGTCCTGTTCGTCATGGTTGAGCGCTTCGCCGAGAGGAAAGCCCGCGAGAAGGATCGGCCCGGCGGGGTGCTCGAGCCGGGGCCGAGCCCCGTGGGCGGGGGGCAGTGAGATGAGGCTCGCGGCTTCCCTCGCGCTCGCCGCCGGCGTGCTCAGCTCGTGCGCCGTCGGGCCGACGTACCGGCGCCCCGAGGTCGCGACCCCGGCGGCGACGCGGGGCCAGATCGGCCCCGCCCAGGCCGCCTCGCTCGCCGACCAGGCGTGGTGGGACGTGTTCCACGACGACGCCCTGCGCTCGCTCGTCGCCGAGGCGCTGAAGAACGGCTACGACGTCCGCATCGCCGCGTGGCGCGTCGAGGAGGCGCGCGCCCTCGCCGGCATCTCCCGGGCGCAGCTCTTCCCCCAGTTCCAGGCGTCGGCGGGGTGGTCGCGAAGCCGCGGCTCGCTGTTCAACAGCCCGAAACCTCCCGCGCCGGTCAACCTCTACGACGTCAACCTCGGGGCCTCCTGGGAGCTCGATCTTTGGGGGCGGATCCGGCGCTCCAACCAGGCCGCGCTCGCCCAGTACCTCGCGACCGAGGAGGCGCGCCGCGGCGTGATGCTCTCCCTCGCCTCCGAGGTCGCGACCGACTACTTCCAGCTCCGCCTGCTCGACCTCCAGCTCGAGATCGCGCAGCGCACCGCGACGGCGTTCAGGGAGACCCGCGACCTGTTCAATCGCCGTCTCGCCGGCGGGGCCGCGTCCGAGCTCGAGACCGCCAGCGCCGAGGCGGCGCTCGCCTCGACGAAGGCCAATATCCCGAGCATCGAGCGCAAGATCACGGCGCAGGAGAACCAGCTGGGCGTGCTGCTCGGGCGGGAGCCCGGCCAGATCCCGCGCGGGGCGGCCCTGGACGACCAGTTCCTGCCGCCGGAGGTCCCGGCGGGCCTGCCCTCGGACCTCCTGGAGCGGCGGCCCGACCTGCGCGAAGCCGAGGAGAACCTCATCGCCGCCAACGCCGAGGTCGGCGTGGCCACCGCGAACCTCTTCCCGACGATCTCGCTGACCGGTGCGTTCGGAGGGGTCGCGCCGGGGGTCACACAGCTGTTCGGCGACGGGCGCACCTGGTCTCTCGGCGGCGGCCTGCTCACGCCGATCATCCAGGCGGGCCGCCTCAAGTACCTGCGCCGGGCGGCGCTCGCACAGTGGGAGCAGGCGAAGGCCAGTTACGAGCAGAGCGTGACGAGCGCCTTCGCCGAGGTGTCCTCGGCGCTCGTCGCCTACCAGAAGCTCGCCGAGGTCGAGGCGGAGCAGAAACGCGCAGTGACTTCCTACCGCGAGGCGGTGCGGCTCGCCAGCATGCGCTACGTCGCGGGGCTGTCCGACTACCTCGAGGTGCTCCAGGCGCAGCAGCAGCTCTACCCCGCCGAGAACGCGCTCGCGGTCACCCGGTACGACCGGCTCGCGGCGCTCGTCGAGCTCTACAAGGCGCTCGGCGGCGGTTGGAAGCTCTCCGACCAGGAGTGGCCGCACCCGCCGGCCGCCCCCGAAGCGCAGCGCTCCCGCTGACCCCCGGCCCGGTCCGCCGCCACGCCCCGCGGCCACGGGAAGAACGGGCGCCCAGCGCCAGGTGTCGCCCGCTCGGCTGATGGCGCAGGCCTGGCGCTCCTCCTCTCGCCCGTCGTTCAGCCCGCCCCGGCGCCCGGCCCGACGTGGGTGATCACCACGCCGGTCGCGGTCACGGCGCCGAGGGGCGTCGGCGACGTCCTGGTCGCGGACGGCGGCTCGCTCACCGTCACGGGCGTTCCCGCGCCCGGGTCTCGCCTGTTTGGGAACCTCGTCGTCACGGGTCGCGGGCGGGTCGTTCCCGCCCGCGGGCTCGACCGGCGTCGCCCGGAGCTGCCGGCTCACGCGCTGCCGGGTGAAGCTCTGGCCCATGCTCGTGCGCGAGGGCAGCGACCTCACCGTCCGCGACGTCGCCCGCCTCCGGTCCGTACGACGGCATCGCCCACCCGAGCCTGCGCGTCCCTCTCGCCGACCGCCGCCTCGACGCACGCCGTCAGGTGATCAAAGGCTGCTCAAGCGTGGACCGGAACCCGTTCGCGCCGGGCGTGCGCAGCCGCGTCCCGCTCGCCCGACCCGGGGACGTCGGCCTCTCGCGGCCGGAATGGCAGCCGTCGCGCGGACGGCCGCCGGCCCCCTCACGCACCCCCGCCGGGCCGATCCGGAGGTGGGAGATTGACAGGTGTTCCTCCTTGGGGCACTCTTTCCTAGTACATGCACGCTTCATGTTGGGCTCTAGCCAAGTGAACCTTGGAGAAAGGGGTGGTAAAGATGGTGGCAAAGAAGGTCGTGAAGAAGGCGGCAAAGAAGGTCGTGAAGAAGGCGGCGGCGAAGAAGGTCGTGAAGAAGGCGCCGAAGAAGGCCGTGAAGAAGGTGGCCAAGAAGGTCGCCAAGAAGGCGCCGAAGAAGGTCGTGAAGAAGGTGGCGAAGAAGAAGGTCGCCAAGAAAGCGCCGAAGAAGGCCGTGAAGAAGGTGGCGAAGAAGGTGAAGAAGGTGGTGGTGAAGAAGCCCCACGTCAAGCGCACGCCGAATCCGGCGTTCATGAAGCCGATGACACCGAGCGCCGCGCTTGCCGCGGTCATCGGGTCGGCGCCCATGCCGCGCACCGAGGTCACGAAGAAGCTGTGGGAGTACATCAAGAAGAACAAGCTGCAGGACCCGGTGAACAAGCGCATGATCAACGCCGACGCCGCCCTCTTCGCCGTGTTCGGCGGCAAGAGGCAGGTGTCGATGTTCGAGATGACGAAGCTGGTCGGCCAGCACCTGAAGTAGGCGACCCGCCCGCTGCGCCCTGTCTCCTCGAGACCGGGACGAGAAGCCCGGCTTCCCAGCCGGGCTTTCTCTTTGCGCGGCTGCCTGCCCCCCTACAGCGGCCGATGCTCGCGTCGTCCGGCGGACCGCTCAGCGCCCGGCGGCGACCATCACAAGGTTTTCGCGGCGAGCGACGACGGCGCGCGCGACCAGGGGCATCGCTGCGACCGCGGCGATGCCGGCGGCGATCGCCAGCGCCCCGGTGAAGACCGGGGCCAGCGCGAGGCGGCCGAATACCCGCCAGGCGACGAGGATGCAGGCGGCGGCGGGAAGCGAGACAAGGATCTGCGCACCAAAGCTCATGATGGCCGCCGCCGAGTGTGGCTTGCCGGCCGCGCCGAGCTTGCCCAGGTCCACCCTCTTGGGAAAAACCGCCGAGAGGAGCGCGTTGACGGGTGTCAGGACAAAATGCGTGGCCAGGCCTCCGAGCAGAACCGCGAGGAGCAGCGCCGGCGAAACGCCGGGGAAGATGACAAAGAGCGGCAGGAGCGCGATCGACACCGAGGCTGCGAACACCACGGTGGAACCGGCGAACTTTCCAAGGAGGAGGTCGCACTCCCCGAGCGGCTGCAAGAACTCGAGGACGAGGGCGCTGTCGTCGGCGGCAAGCTGGTTGCACGCGACCGAGGAGAGGTTCGCCAGGGCGATGAGGACGGCGATGCCGGCGATGGCCACCGGCTGTGCCAGAAACGCGGCGTGCCGGCCGTCGGTCCGGGTGAAGGCGACGGCGAACAGCGTCGTCGTGAACAGCGGACTGAGAAGGAGCATCTTGCCGCGCACGGTGCGCAGCAGCACCAGGAGTTGCGCGGCGGCCGTAGCGGCCGCGGCGGCCGACAGGCCGGGGAACCGCGCAGTCCGCACGCGCATCGGCGCGCGCGAGACGCGTGGGCCCGCGGTCTCCGGGGTCTCGAGCAGGCGGCGGTGCAGCGCAACGGTGGCGGCGTAGCCGAGGGGAGCCAGCAGCGCGAGGATGCCGAGGTCAAGACCCATTGCGGCCCCACGGCCCGAGACGGCGGCCGAGACGCCCGCAGCGTAGAGGCCGGACGGCAAGAACCGGAGCGCCGCGGGGATCTCGAACGCCGGTTCCGAGGGCGCCGGCGCCGGAGCGGTCGCGACCGCGGGTCGCGCACGCGCGGTCCGGTGCTCGTGGGCGAAGAACTGCGGCGCCACGCCGGCGGCCGACAGTCCGAGAAACAGGAGGAGCGTCACCAGCTCGCCGCGGCGGCGGTCGCGCAGCAGCATTTGCATTCCGAGGGAGAGGAGCGCCGAAAAGCAGGCAAAGAACACCAGGAGGAGGACGCCGGCAACGGCCGCGGCGAGCGTCAGCAGCGGCCGGCCGGCGATGAGAGTGCCGAGCGGCAGTGCCAGCGCGGCCGCCGCGAACAGCAGGAAGATCGGGTCGAGCGCGGCGCGGAAAAGCTCGACACGGTGCAAGAAGGAGGCCGGCACCGGCAGCAGGCGCAGCAACTCGCCGCGCTCGACCCCGCCGTGGGCGGCGAACGCCAGCGGGCGCATCAAGAACCAGATGATCGGGGCGAGGAAGCCGAGGGCGAGAGCGAAGACGATGCCGGCGTGGCTACCGGGCCGGCTCCCGAGCATCCAGCCGGCGAGCCCACCCGCGGCGGCCATCAAAAGGGCCCCCGGGATCAGCAGCACCGCAGCGAGCGCGGGTCCGGCCGCGTCGCTCCAGCGCGAGAACCTCTCGAGCGAGTCGCGCCGCCGGCCGCCCTTGAGTCCGTTGACGAGCAGCCGCCACTGCAGCCACGCCATCGCCCTGAGCAGGCGCAGCGTCACGCCAGCCAGTCCAACGCCGGCTTCCCGGCGTCGTCCGCTCCGACGAGGTCGAGGAAGATCTCCTCGAGGGTCTTGCCGCCGCCGCCCGAGCGCAGCGCAGCCATCGAATCCTGGGCCACGAGTTTGCCGTGGTGGATGACGCCGATGTGATCGGCGAGCCGCTCGACGATCTCGAGGATGTGTGAGGTCAGGAACACGGTGCCGCCGCGCGTCACGAAGTGGTGGAGCATCTCCTTGATCTGGCGCGACGCGACCGCGTCGATCCCCTCGAACGGTTCGTCGAGGAAAAGCAGCCGCGGGGCGGGTAGGACGGCGACGGCCAGCGCCAACTTCTTGCGCATGCCGTGGGAGTAATCGGCGACCAGCTTGCTCGCGGACGGGCTCAGGTCGAGCAGGTCGAGCAGCTCGCCGGCGCGGGTCTGGATCGTGGCGCGATCGAGGCCGTGCACCTGGCCCACGAACGACAACGTCTCGACCGCGGTCAGCCGCTCGAACAGCGCCTGTTCCTCCGGGATCACGCCGACCTGGCGCTTGATCGCGATGCCGTCGGCGGCGGGGTCGAGGCCGAGGATGCGCATCGTCCCCCCCGAGGGGCGCAGCAGCCCGGTCAGGCACTTGATCGTGGTGGACTTTCCGGCGCCGTTGGGGCCGAGGAAGCCGTACAGACTGCCGCGGGGCACCGCGAGATCGATGCCGTCGACCGCTGCGAGCTCGCCGAATCGGCGTGTCAGGGCGTGCGTTTCGACCGCGAGATCCATGGCGGGCGATTGTACCGGACCGTGGCCGGTGGGCTCATTTCCCTGCGCTGGGCATGGCAATTCAGAAAACCGCAACCAGACTGCGGGAAGAGGGGCCATGAAGGCGGGGTTGTCAGCCGGGGGCGGGAAGCGGTTCAGTTGGACAACGGCTCTTGACTCCCACTATCATAGTATCCTTGACTAACGTGTTGTTTTTAGAAAGGAGTCGCATGCCAAATATCGCCAAGGTCCTGAAAGACGAGATGGCCCGGATCGCACGCCGGGAAGCGAACACCATCGTCGCCCCTGGCCGCAAGCCGGCCGCGGGGCTCAAGCGCACGGCCGCCGATCTCAAGCGCAAGGTCGCCGCGCTGGAGAAGGAGGTGCGGTCGTTGAAAAGGACGATGGCCGGTCTCCGCCCGGCGGCGCAGGTTGCGGACACCGCCGCCGACAAGGCGCGTCTCACCGCGAAGGGGATGCGGAGCCTGCGGCGGAAACTGCGGTTGTCAGGGCAAGAGTTCGCCCAGCTCGTGGGCGTGACTGGACAGGCCGTCTACGCCTGGGAGAAGGGGAACGGGCCTCTGAAGGTGCGGGCCAAGACCAGGGCGGCGATCGTTGCCATCCGCGGCATCGGGGCGCGGGAGGCGAAGCGGCGGCTCGCGGCGATGAACGACGTACCGCGGCCGGCCAAGGCGAAGGCCCGGCGGAAGGCGGGGAAGCCGAAGGGACGTACCCGCGCCGCAGCGTCCAAGAAGTCCGCGTCGCTAATCGCCCGTCTCGCCGCCGCCGAGTGCCGGCTTGGCGGTGGGATGCGGATGAGCCGCGGCGCCGCAACTGGGGGCGGGTATGGCAGACACTGAAACCCTCGCATTCGTCCTGGTTGGCGGCGTCGGCGAGCGCCTTCTCCCACTGACGAACCATCGCGCGAAGCCTGCGATCCCGATCGCCGGCACCCAGCGCGTCATCGATTACGTCGTCTCCAACATCTGGAACTCGAAGATCCGGAACGTGATCCTGCCGACGCAGCACCTCCCGGGGTCGCTGAACCGCCAGATCAAGCTCGGCCACTCCGCCCGGTTCGGCGTCAGCGCCGAGCAGTACATCGACGACTCGCCGCCGATCCCCGCCAAGGGCAGCGATCTCGGGCGCTACCACGGCACCGCGAACGCGATCGCGCAGCACGTCTCTCTCATCCGCAAGGAAGCGCCGGACGTGGTCTTCGTCTTCGGCGGGGACCACGTCTACATGATGGACTACCGCAACTTCGAGCGCTTCCACCTCGAGCACGACGCCGACCTGACGATCATGGCCGTGCAAGTGGCCGTCAACGGACGCGACCCGGTACGGCATCCTCGAGGTGGACCGGGAGGGGCGCGTCATCGGCTTCGAAGAGAAGCCGAAGGACCCCAGGCCCCTGCCCGAAGACCCGGAGCACTGCCTCGTCTCGATGGGGAACTACGCCTGGCGGTACCGGCCGCTGCTCGAGGAGTTGGCAATCGACGCGGCCAAGGAGCCGGTGGACGACGACCGCGACCGGCGGGAGCCCGACCGGTACACGAGGCAGGACTTCGGGCGCAACGTGATCCCCTCGACGCTGCGCAACCCTGCGCGGCGCGTGTTCGCATGCGATTTCTCGCAGTTCCTCGTCAAGGGGGCGGCGGAGAAGGAACGCGGCTACTGGCGCGACATCGGGACGATCGAGAGCTACTACGACACCAACATGGAGCTGCGGGCGACCGAACCGGCGATCAACCTGTACAACCCGCATTGGCCGATCTACACCCACGTCGAGAGCGGCTTGCCGGCGAAATTCATCCACAGCAGCACGCGTATCGTCGACTCGCTCGTCGCCAACGGCGTCATCGTCAGCGGCGCCACCGTGGAGCGCAGCATCCTGTCGATGGTCGGCAAGGTCGAGGACGGCGCAAGGATCCTCGACTCGCTGATCCTCGGACAGAACGTCATCGGCGCCGGCGCGCAGATCTGGCGCACCATCGTGGACAAGTGGGTGACGGTGACTCCCGGCGAGACGATCGGCTTGGATCACGAGAAAGACGTCGCGCGCGGGTTCACGCTCGTCGACGGCGGCCGCGAGATCAAGCTCGAGATGCTCCGCGAGGGTTTCCGCTGCAGCGACGCCTGTATTACCGTCGTCCCGCGGGCGTACGATTTCACGCAGTAGCGGCCGATACTTGCATCGGGCGGCGGACCGCCTCTGTCGGCCGCCGGGCCGAGGTTCACGTTGCGGAGGCCGGCCTTTGCACTTCCCCGCCTACCTTGGGGCGGCCGCAAGGGGCGTCCCTCGTCGTCATGCCCGCGAACGCGGCCATCCAGGGTCTCCAGGGCCGCGGCCGCGAGACCTCGATATACTGCCGGCGAATTTTCTCGAAAGGGAGGTTCCCATGCGGGGTTGCAGGCTCCTTGGTGTGGTGGCGGCGGCGCTGCTCACGCTCGGCTCGGCTCCGGCGGACGAGCCCGGGTTGGCGGGGTTCTCCGATCAGTCGGCACGGGTCGAACGCGAGTGGGAAGCGAAGTTCCGCGCGATCCCGGACCCGGCGAACCTGCGCGCGTACGTGAAGCGGCTCTCGGCGCGGCCGCACGCCGTCGGCTCGCCGTACGACAAGGACAACGCCGAGTGGATCCTGTCGCAGTTCAAGGCGTGGGGGCTCGACGCCCAGATCGAGACGTTCGAGGTGCTGTTCCCGACGCCGAAGGAGCGCCGGTTGGAGATGGTCGCGCCAACCAGGTTCGTCGCGGCGCTGCAGGAGCCGGCCGTCGCGGTGGACCCGACCTCCGGGCAGACGAAGGAGCAGCTTCCGACCTACAACGCGTACTCGGCCGACGGCGACGTGACGGGACCGCTCGTCTACGTCAACTACGGCGTGCCCGATGACTACGACCGCCTCCAGCGCCTGGGGGTCTCGGTCAAGGGCGCGGTGGTCATCGCCCGCTACGGCCACTCCTGGCGCGGCATCAAGCCGAAGGTCGCCGCCGAGCACGGAGCGGTCGGGTGCCTGATCTACTCCGACCCCCGCGACGACGGCTACTTCGAGGGCGCGACGTTCCCCGACGGCCCGTTTCGCCCGAACGAGGGCGTGCAGCGCGGCAGCGTCATGGACACCTACTACGTCGGCGACCCGCTGACGCCCGGCGTCGGCGCCACCAAGGACGCCAAGCGGCTCGCGTTGAAGGACGTCACGGTCATCACGAAGATCCCCGTGCTGCCGATCTCGTACGGAGACGCCGGGCCGCTGCTCGCGGCGCTCGCCGGCCCGATGGCGCCGGAGGCGTGGCGGGGCGCCCTCCCGTTCGCCTACCACGTCGGCCCGGGCGCGGCGAAGGTTCACCTCGTAGTGAAGTCCAACTGGGAGCTGAAGACCCTCTACGACGTGATCGCGAGGATCCCGGGGTCCACGGCCCCCGGCGAGTGGGTGATCCGCGGCAACCACCACGACGCCTGGGTCAACGGCGCCGAGGACCCGGTTTCCGGCCAGGCCGCGCTGCTCGAGGAGGCGCGCGCGTACGGCGAGCTGCTCAAGCAGGGCTGGAGGCCGAAGCGCACGATCGTCTACTGCGCCTGGGACGGTGAGGAGCCGGGCCTCCTCGGTTCGACCGAGTGGGCCGAGACCCACGCCGCCGAGCTGTCGCAGCACGCCGTCGCGTACCTCAACTCCGACTCGAACGGACGCGGCTACCTCGAAATGGGGGGTTCGCATACGCTCGAAGCGTTCTACAACGACGTGGCCCGCGACATCAACGACCCCGAGTCGGGCGTGTCGGTGTGGAAGCGGCTCCGGCTTCACCGCATCGAGGACGCCAAGACGGCCGAGGACCGCAAGGAGATCCGGGAGCGCTCCGACCTGCGCATCGGCGCCCTGGGCTTCGGCTCCGACTACACGGTGTTCCTCGACCACCTCGGGATCCCGTGCATCTCGCTCGGGTTCGGCGGCGAGGACGAGGGTGGCATCTATCACTCGATCTACGACGACTTCTACTGGTACACGCACTTCGGCGACACCACGTTCGTCTACGGCCGCACGCTCGCGCAGACGACAGGCACCGCGGTCATGCGTCTGGCCGACGCCGAACTCCTCCCGTTCCGGCTCACCAACCTCGCCGACACCGTCAACCTCTACGTCGGCCAGCTCCAGAAGCTGCTGCAGAAGGAGCGGGACGAGGCGCGCGAGCGCAACCTCGAGCTCGAGGAAGGCGTCTTCGCGGCGACGGTCGACCCACGCGCGCCGTTGCTGCCGCCGCCGGTCGAGGCGGTCCCGCCGCACCTCAACTTCGCGCCGCTCGAGAACGCCGCCGAGGCGCTGGCGCACAGCGCCGAGCGCTACGACAAGGCGGTCGCGAAGGCACGGGCGAACGGCGGCGCCGGCCTTGCCGGCGAGAGCGTCCAGGCCGTGAACGCGACGCTCATGGGCATAGAGCGCGCGATGCTCGACCCGGCGGGTCTTCCGGACCGTCCATGGTTCGAGAACCTGCTGTACGCGCCCGGCATGTACACCGGCTACGGCGTCAAGACGGTGCCGATGGTGCGCGAGGCCATCGAGCTCATGAGGTGGCAGGAGGCCGACGAGGGGATCGTTCGCACCGCAAAGGTACTCGGAGGCGTGGCAGCCGTCATTGACCGGGCGACGGCCGCACTCGAGAAGACGGACATGTAGCGACCCACGCTCGCATCGGTCGATGCGCCGCGGTTGCGGTGACAGGCCAGTTCAGCGCCGGGGACGGTCCTGGCGATCCGCTACCCCCTCAGACGGATCCGCTGTACCATGGTGTCGGACAACCAACCAGAACCGCCGCCAGTTTCGGGACATCGGGCCGCAAACCGAGGAGGATGCCATGGTCACGAAAATAGATCTCAAGAAGGAGTTCAATCAACTCTTTTCGCCCTCCGCGCGGAAGATCGAAGTGGTCACGGTGCCGAAGTTCAACTTTGTGATGGTCGACGGCTATATGGAACCAAACGAGCGGCCGGCGACGTCGGCTGCCTTCCAGAAAGCGATGGCCGGACTGCTCGATGTGTCGCTCGCACTGAAGGTCGCGTCCAAACAACGCACCCGCAACCCCATCGACTACGTCGTCATGCCCCTCGAGGGGTTGTGGTGGGTTGATGCGGGCGATTTCGCCTTTCAGCTGACGTCGCGCTGGCGCTGGACGCTGATGATCATGCAGCCGAAACACATCACCGAAACGATGTTCGGCCGGGCCCTCGAGGGGCTGAAAGAGAAGTCGGGTCACCAGGCGGCGACGAAGATGCGCTTCGTGCCGTTCCATGAAGGCCTCACGATCCAGACGATGCACGTCGGCGGGTACCACGAGGAGCCGCAGACGGTGGCGCGGATGAAGGCGTTCGCGGCCGAGAACGGCTTCCGCTACCGGGGCAAGCACCACGAAATCTACCTTATTGGGGACCCGCGGCAGGCCAACCCCGAGAAGCTGCGCACGATCGTGCGCCACCCCATCGAAAAGTAGCGGCCGGCGCTCGCATCGGCCGACGGGCCAAGGGGAGCATTGTCCCCTCCCGCCATCGGATTCACGTCACAGGGTGAGCTGTGGGTCGTTCTCGTAGGCGGAGCCGATGTGGCAGAGGGTGTTGAGGACCTCGGCGAAGAGGTCGAACAGACCCTTGAGCACCGCCAGGTCGCGGATCACGCCGCCCACCTGGAAGTAGAGTTCGTCCACGTCCTTCGGGAACTTCGGCCCAAAGACGCCTTCGCTGTCCTTGACCTCCAGGTAGAATCCGGGCTGGGCCAGCATCATCTGGCGGAGCTTGGGGGCCGCGAGCAGCGAGAGGACCTTGGATGTCTCGTTGCCCTGGACGATGAAGGCGTCGTCGAACGCCCGCTCCCCCACCTCGATGTCCTGCATCCCGAGCTTCTTCGCCAGCGCGGAAAAGAACCCCTTGCGGTAGATCTTGAAACGGAAGCCGTCCGGGTTTACGTACGGCGCCCGCATCCTCGTGAACGTCGCCGAACTCTTGCCGGTAGACACGGTGTAGGTCTCGAGGGTGAGGGTCCACGCCTTGACCTTCGCCTCGACCTTGCCGCCGCGCCAGAAGTCGCCGTCGACATACGTCGCGCCGGTCTCCTGGGCGAACTGCCGCCACACCTCCTCCCGGCTCGGCCCGAAGATCTCTCGCAGTCTGCCCATCGCGCGGGCCCTCCTTGGCACCCAGTCTCAGCCGGCGCCGCCGGCAGGCGCTAGCCTCACCTCGAGCTCGGCGATCGCCTGCATCGCCCGCGCCCGCAGCAGGGCGCTCGGGCTGTCGAGGTAGGCGAAGAGCCCCGGCAGGTCGTCCTTGCCGCCGAGCTTGGCGACGAGCAGGAGCGCCTCGCCGCGCACGCCGTCGGACCACGCGGCATCCCCCGCGGTCGCGCGGGCGAACGCGAGCACCCCGGCGTCCTGCTTGAGGTTCATGGCGAGGAGCGCCCGCATGACGAGCGCCGACAGGCCGGAGCCCTCCCCGGAGGCGGCGCCGCCGGGTTCGGCTGTCCGCAGCGCCGACTCGGCTGCGTCCTCGCTGGCCTGGAGCCGCGCGAGCGCCGCGACCTGCGCCGCCGGGTCGAGGTGTCGCGCTTCGATCTCGTGCTTCGCCGCCTCGAACCCGGGCGACAGGTAGCGCTCGAACAGGCCGGCGCCGGGCGCGACCGCGGCCTTGCGGGCGGCCGGCCCGATCTCGGCGAGGCGCTGCAGCAGCTTCGGCGCCGCCTGCGCGCCGAACGAGGCCAGCGCCTTGGCCAGGGCCAGGGAGACAGGTCCGCCGGTCAGCGCCGCCGGGTCGGCGTCCGCGATGCGGAGCAACTCGTCGAGCGCCGCGGGCGTGGCGGCCGCCTGCAGCGCCAAGATCCCCTCGACCTTGGCGGCCGGGTCGGAGGCGCGGAGGACGGCGGCGGCGAGCTTGCTCTCCCCCGGGACCTCGGGCGCCGGGGCGCTGGCTTCGATCGCCAGCGCCATCGGGGTGCGGTGGCCGGGCAGCTCGACCCGGTTGGCGGCGACCAGCGCCGCGACCGGGACCACCACGCCCGCGAGGATGAACTTGACGAGGCGCGGCCATGCGCCGGCGCGGTTGAGGAGCTGGCTCGCCCCCGCCTTCCGGCGCCGCGCGAGCGTGAGGCCGTCCAGCTTGATGCTCAAGAACACGCTGGCCGCGACGAGAAGGACGCCGAACACGACGAGTCCTGCAGTGGTGCGGAGGTCCCAGAGCGGGAGGTGGCTGGCCGCCACCAGCAGGAGCGCCCCGGCGAGCGCCCCCGGCAGGACCAGCTCGACGAGGAACCCCACCAGGCCGAGATTCCTGGCGCCGCGGCGTTCAGGCTGCTTGGCCGGCTCGTGGGAACGGTCGCCACCGGAGGGAGGTTGGTCGGGGATCGCCGCGTCCTTTCGTGCGGCCCCGATCATAGCAGCGGCCGGGCCGCCGCCAGGGAACGGCAAGACCGATCTCCACCGGGACCGGCGCGGCAAACGGAACCTTCATGGGTCCCGAGACGTATGTTGGCCATGAACGTCCGGACCGGGCACCCGGTCCTGCCGGTTGCGGCCGCCGCGGCGGCCGCTCGCTCGCGGTGTGGCTCGCGGGTGGTATCCTCGGCCGCGGTGCAAGACGGACACGTTCTCACGGACTTTTCGGACCAGGGAGACGCCATGAAGACAGCGCTCAAACGCGTACTCGCCGCCGTGCTGCCGGCGATCCTCGGCCTCGGCATCGCCGCGGCCGCAACCCCCACGCCGTTGCTGCTGCAATCGCCGAGCGTGAGCAAGACCCAGATCGCCTTCGCGTACGGCGGCGAGATCTGGACGGTCGCCCGCGAGGGCGGCGAGGCGCGCCGCCTCGTCGCCGGCAGCGGGCGCCTCTCCGGGCCGATCTTCTCGCCGGACGGCGGGATGATCGCCTACACCGGCGACTACGACGGCAACGTGGACGTCTACGTGGTCGCCGCCACGGGCGGCGAGCCCCGCCGGCTCACCTACCACCCCGGTGCCGACGTCGCCCTCGCCTGGACGCCGGACGGGACGCGGGTGGCGTTCCGCTCGCCGCGCGTGAGCGTCGCCGACCCCGAGCAGATGTACACGGTGCCGGTCGCGGGCGGGTTCCCCACCGAGGTGCCGCTGCCGAGGGTGCAGGAGGCCTCGTACTCGCCCGACGGCTCGCGCCTTGCGTACGAGCCCAACTTCCAGTGGCAGCCAGCCTGGAAGTCGTACCGAGGCGGCCAGACGGCGCGGGTCTGGATCGCCGACCTCGCCGACTCCAGCATCGTGAAGGTGCCTCAGGCGGGCAACTCCAACGACAAGAACCCGATGTGGGTTGGCAACGTGGTCTACTTCCTCTCCGACCGCAACGGGCCGGTGTCGCTGTACGCCTACGACCTCGGCAGTCGCCAAGTGCGGGAGGTCGTGAGGAACGACGGGCTCGACATCGGCTCGGCGTCGGCCGGGCCGGGCGCGATCGTCTACGAGCAATTCGGCTCGCTACACCTCCTCGACCTCGCGAGCGGCGAGAACCGCACCGTGCCGGTGAGGGTTGCGGCCGACATGCCGCAGCTGCGGCCGCACTTCCTCCAGCTCGACCCGGTCAAGGACATCCTGGGCGCCGGCATCTCGCCGACTGGCCAGCGCGCCGTCTTCGAGGCGCACGGCGAGATCATCACGGTACCGTCCGAGAAGGGCGACATCCGCGACATCACCAATACCGTAGGTGCCGCGGAGCGCGACCCGGCGTGGTCGCCGGACGGCACCCGGATCGCCTACTTCTCCGACGAGTCGGGCGAGTACGCGCTGTACGTTCGACCCCAGGACGGTCTCGGCGACGTCCGGAAGATCGACCTCGGCAACCCGCCGTCGTTCTTCTACGCGCCGACGTGGTCGCCGGACAGCAAGAAGATCGCGTACAGCGACAAGCGGCTCAACCTCTGGGTGGTGGACCTCGAGCACCCGGCGCCGGTGAAGGTGGACACCGACCGCTTCGACTCGCCGGCGCACGAGTTCGACGTCCGGTGGTCGCCGGACAGCCGCTGGCTCGCGTACACCAAGCAACTGCCGAGCCAGCTGCGCGCGGTGTTCGTCTACCCGCTCGCCGGCGGCAAGGCCACCCAGGTCACCGACGGCATGAGCGACGCCCTCTACCCGGTGTTCGACAGCGGCGGCAAGTACCTTTACTTCACCGCCAGCACCAACATGGGGCTAACGGCGGGGTGGCTCGACATGACGAGCATCGGGCACCCGGTCACGCGCAGCGTCTACGCCGCGGTGCTCAAGAAGGGCGTGGCGTCGCCGATCCCGCCGCAGAGCGACGAGGAGAAGGCGAAGGACGCCGACAAGGGGAAGAAGGAGGACACGGCCGCCCCCGCCGGCGCGAAGAAGGGCGAGGACAAGGCCAAGGACGGCAAGGCCGAGAAGGCCGCCACGGTGGAGATCGACTTCGACGGCCTCGACCAGCGCATCGTCGCGCTGCCGATCCCGGCCAAGAACTACCGTGGCCTGTTCGCGGGCAAGGAGGGGAAGCTCTTCCTGGTCGAGGGGCCGCTCGTTGACCTGGAGGACGGCCCGCCGAAGCTGGACGTGTCGAAGTTCGACCTCGAGACGCGCAAGACGGAGCCGCTGCTCGAGGGCGTCTCGGCGTTCGCGCTTTCGGCCAACGGCGAGAAGGCGCTCTACCGCTCGGGCCCGACATGGCACATCGTGGGTTCCGACAAGGCCCCGAAGGGCGGCGACGGCGCGCTGGCGATGAAGGACCTCAAGGTGTACGTCGACCCGAAGGCCGAGTGGGCGCAGATGTACCGCGAGGTCTGGCGGATCGAGCGCGACTTCTTCTACGACCCGCACTTCCACGGCCTCGACCTGGCGGCGGCCGAAAAGGCCTACGCGCCGTACCTCGCGGGGATCGCGAGCCGCGACGACCTGAGCGCACTGTTCGCGGAGATGACGGGCAACCTCACCGTCGGGCACACGTTCGTCCGCGGCGGCGCGGAGCCGAAGAGCGACAAGGTGAGCGTCGGCCTGCTGGGCGCCGATTATACGATCGACGGCGGGCGCTACCGCTTCGCCCGCGTCTACAGCGGCGAGAACTGGAACCCCGACCTGCAGGCGCCGCTGACGCAGCCCGGCGTGGACGTCAAGGCGGGCGAGTACCTGCTCGCGGTCAACGGCCGCGAGCTCTCCTCCACGGACGAGCTGTACAGCTTTTTCCTCGAGACCGCGGGGAAGCAGACCGTGATCCGGGTCGGTCCGACCGCGGACGGCAAGGGCGCCCGCGACCTCACCGTGGTGCCGGTGGCGAGCGAGCGCGGTCTGCGCCACCTCGCCTGGATCGAGGGAAACCGGCGCAAGGTCGACGAGCTCTCCGGCGGCCGCGTCGCATACGTCTACCTGCCGGACACGGCTGGCGGCGGGTACACCAGCTTCAACCGCTACTTCTTCGCCCAGGTCGGCAAGCAGGCCGCCGTGCTCGACGAGCGCTTCAACCACGGCGGCGAGCTCGCCGACTACATCATCGACTACCTGAGGCGGCCGCCGATGAGCCGCGTGATGACCCGCGAGGGCCAGGACTACACCGAGCCGGTGGAGTCGATCTACGGACCGAAGGTCATGATCATCAACCAGTTCGCCGGCTCGGGCGGGGACGCGATGCCGTGGTACTTCCGTAAGGCCGGAATCGGCCCGCTCGTGGGCGTGCGGACGTGGGGCGGCCTCGTCGGGATCGGCGGCTACCCGGCGCTGATGGACGGCGGGCGCATCACCGCGCCGCGGTGGGCGATCTACGGCCTCTCCGGCAAGTGGGATGTCGAGAACGAGGGGATCGCGCCCGACGTCGAGGTCGAGCAGGACCCGAAGCTGGTTCGCGAGGGGCACGACCCGCAGCTCGAGCGGGCGGTGCAGACGGTCCTCGAGCTGCTCGCCAAGAACCCACCCCCGAAGTTCGAACGGCCGCCCTACCCGGTGTACGAGCACCCGCTGCCGCAGTGGCCGAAAGGATCCGATTAGGACCGACGCGCGGCTCCTGCCGGCGACCCGGCATGTCCCGCGGGGCGGGCGTCTCGCCCGCCTTGCGGGAGCCTCAGGGGCGGGCATGGTCGGGCGCGCCTGAGGGCTGCCGCGCCGCGCGGAGGCGATCCGCCGCCAGCGACGGGCACGACGGCGAAACCCGGCGGAAGCTCCGGCGAGGCCGGTCTGTTACCGTGCGGGAGTCGCGGCACGCGGTCGGACCGCCTCGGCTCTCGAGGCGGCCGGCACGACGCTGGAGGACGCATGAAGAAGGCACTGAGCGGCGCGGTTCTCGTCCTGGTGTTGCTGGCGGCGCAGGCCTGGCCCGCGCTTGCCAAGGCGATCACGATCACGATCCTGCACACCAACGACATGCACGCCCACGTGGAACCGTTCACGCAGCGCGGGCACGAGATGGGCGGTTACGCGCGCCAGGAAACGCTGATCAACCGCTTCCGCGCCAGCGACCCCAACCCGATCCTGCTCTCGGCGGGCGACACGTTCCAGGGGACGCTGTACTTCAACGTCTACCACGGGCTCGCCGACCTCGCGTTCATGAACCTTGCCGGCTACCAGGCGATGGCGGTCGGCAACCACGAGTTCGATCGCGGCTCGGCCGTGCTCGCCCGGTTCGCGAGCCTCGCCCGCTTCCCGCTCCTGGCCGCGAACCTCGACGTCAGCGGCGACAAGGAGCTCGCGGCGCTGATCAAGCCCTCCACGGTCCTCGAGGTCGGCGGCGAGCGGATCGGGATCGTCGGCGCCATTACCCCCGAGCTGCTGACCATCAGCACGCCGGGTCCCGACGTCAAGTTGAAGGACCTCGTGACCAGCGTTCAGGCCGCGGTCGACGAGCTGACCCGCAACGGCGTGGACAAGATCATCCTCCTCTCGCACATCGGCTACGACGCGGACAAGGCGCTCGCCCCCAAGCTCAGGGGGGTCGACGTGATCGTCGGCGGCCACAGCCACACGCTGCTGGGGACCGTTCCCGGCCTGCCGCAGCCGGCCGGCCCCTACCCGACCGTGCTCAAGGACCTGGACGGGAACACGGTCCTCGTGGTGCAGGCGTGGGACTGGGGCCGGGTGCTGGGCCGCATCGAGGTGAGCTTCGACGACGCCGGCCGCGTGGCGAGCTGGGCCGACGCCCTCCCCGTGCCGATCGTCCCTTCGGTCCCCGAGGACCCGACGGTGAAGAGCATGGTGGCGGCGTTCTCGCTGCCGCTCGCCGCCGCGCGCGACGAGATCGTCGGCCACACGGTCACCGGCGTGGCGAGGACGAGGGTCACGCCGCGGCACGCGGACAACCCGATGGCCAACGTGATCACCGACGCGATGCTGGCGGCCACCGAGAAGGCCGGGTCCGTCGCCGCGTTCGTCAACGCCGGCGGCGTGCGCGCCGGTCTCGACCCCGGGCCGATCACGTACGGCCAGGCGGTGACGGTGCAGCCGTTCAACAACACGCTCGTCCAGCTCGACCTCACCGGCGCCGAGCTCAAGGCGGTGCTCGAGGAGACGCTGGGCGGGATGCCCGGCAACGCGTCCGGTCTGCTCTACCCCTCGCGAGGCACCTCCTACGTCATCGACGTCGCCAAGCCCGCGGGGGACCGGGTCGAGGACCTCGAGGTCGGCGGCAAACCGGTCCAGGCCGGCGCCACCTACCGGATCACCCTGCCCAGCTTCATCGCGGGCGGCGGCGACGCCCACCCGCTGGCGAAGAACGCCAAAGGCTACCGCTACGACACGGGGATCCTCGACATCGACGCGTTCGTGGATTACCTCAAGGCCCACGACCCGATCGACGGCCGCCTCGAGGGACGGGTCACGATCGTCGGGGCGTCCGCGGCGTCGGGGAGGACGCGATGAGATCGCCCGTCGCCGCACGCCTGGTCCTCGCGCTCGTGGCCGGCTGCGGCGCCACGGCAGCGGCCGCCGGCGCGTTGCCGCGGCCCGACCACGTCGTGGTCGTGATCGAGGAGAACAGGGGTTTCTCCAACATCATCGGCAATCGCGAGGCGCCGTACATCAACGAGCTCGCAGGCCGCGGCGCGCTCTTTACCCAGTCCTACGCGATCGTCCATCCCAGTCAACCCAACTACCTCATGCTGTTCGCCGGTGCCAACCTCGGCGTCACCGGCGACGGCCTCCCCAGACACCTCCCGTTCGCCGCGCCGAACCTCGGCGCCGAGTTGATCGCCGCCGGGCTCGGCTTCCGGGGCTACTCGGAGGACCTTCCGGAGGCCGGGTTCCGCGGCAGGAAGGCGGGCGCCTACGCCCGCAAGCACAACCCGTGGGTGAACTGGCAGGGCGCTCCGGCCAACGCGATCCCCGCCACGTGCAACCTGCCGTTCACCGCCTGGCCGGCGGACCTCGAGCGGCTGCCGACCGTGGCGTTCGTCGTGCCCGACCTGCAGCACGACATGCACGACGGGACGATCGCGCAGGGCGACGCCTGGCTGAAGGCGCAGCTCGACGGGTACATCCGGTGGGCGGCGGCCCACAACAGCCTGCTCGTCGTCACGTTCGACGAGGACGACGGGCACGAGGGCCAGCGCATCCCGACGTTCTTCGTCGGGCCGATGGTGCGGCCAGGCCGGTACCAGCAGCGCATCACCCACTACGACGTGCTGCGCACGATCGAGGAGTTCTACGGCCTGGCGCCCTCCGGCGCAGCCGCCAACGCCGCGACCATCGACTTCTGCTGGCAGTCCGCCGCGGGCCGCTGACGGGGTTTCCCCCGGCGCCGCGGGCGGTGCGGGGTCATGATCGAGGTTGGCCCGGACCGCCGCCGCGGCCCACAATGATCGAACCGGCATGCCCCACGGTGGGTTCGCCGGACTCGGGAGGCGTCACATGAACCAGGAGCTCTTGACCAGGATCGAGGGGTACCGGGCGTGGGCGGTCGAGCTGCAGCGCGGCCTGACGGCGATCCCCGCCGTGTCGCCCGCCAGCGGCGGCGAGGGCGAGCTCGACAAGGCGCTCTGGCTGCAGGGCGAGCTCGCCAAGCTCGGGTTCGACGAGGTGACGCGCCTCGACGCCCCCGACCCCGCGGCCAAAGGCGGGGTGCGGCCGAACCTCGTCGCCCGCATCCGGGGCGAGGTCTCGGCACGGACGGTGTGGATCATGTCGCACCTCGACGTCGTGCCCCCCGGCGAGGCGAGCTTGTGGACCGGCGACCCGTACGTGCTCCGCGTCGAAGGCGGCAAGCTCGTCGGGCGCGGCGTCGAGGACAACCAGCAGGCGATCGTCGCGAGCCTGCTGGCGGCGCGCGCCTTGCTGGAGGGGGGCGTCCGCCCGCCGGTGGACCTGGCGCTCATGTTCTGCGCCGACGAGGAGAACGGCTCGGAGTACGGCGCCGAGTACCTGGCCGCACACCACCGCGGGCTGTTCGGGCCGCACGACATGTTCCTGGTGCCTGACGCCGGCAACCCCGAGGGCTCGCTCGTCGAGGTCGCCGAGAAGTCGATCTGGTGGCTCAAGGTGCGCACCGTCGGCCGGCAGTGCCACGCCTCGACGCCGGCGCAGGGCGTCAACGCGTTCCGCGCGGCGTCCGACCTCGTGACCCGCCTCGGGTCCCTGGCACGGACGTTTCCCCAAGCCGACCCTCTGTTCGACCCGCCGGTCTCCACCTTCGAGCCCACGAAGAAGGAGCCCAACGTCCCCAACATCAACACGATCCCGGGCGAGGACGTGTTCTACCTCGACTCTCGCGTGCTTCCCGCGGTGCCGCTCGCGGACGTGGAGGCCGAGGTCCGCCGCCTGGCCGACGAGGTCGAGGCGGCGCACGGGGTGACGGTTGCGCTCGAGGACGTGCAGCGCGCCGAGGCGGCCCCGGCGACCCGGCCTGACGCCGAGGTGGTCCGGCTCGTGGTCCAGGCGGTCCGCGAGGTGCACGGGGTCACCGCGCGGCCGCAGGGGATCGGGGGCGGGACCGTGGCCGCCATCTTCCGGCGCATCGGGCTGCCGGCGGTTGTCTACTCCAAGCTCGACGACAGCGCGCACCAGCCCGACGAGTACTGCCTCCTCGACAACCTGATCGCCGACGCCAAAGTGTTCGCCGCGGTCGTGATGGCGTGCTCGGCGGACCCGGGTCCGTGATAAGCTGAGACGGCTTCAGGAGGGGTTGGAGAGACATGGGTCAGCGCGGCGGCGCTCCAGAGCGGTGGGGGACCATCCGCGGACATCGCATTGTGCCTTGTTGTCGGCCGTCTTCGAGTCGATCCGTCACGCGATGAGCGCCCGCCCCCGAATCCTGCTCGTCGACAGCAACAGCGATGACCGGGCCCTCGCTGCGCTCGTGCTCCGCCGCGAGTTGCCGGACGTCGAGGTGGAGGAGGTCGCCGACGGGTTGGTGCTGGCCGACCGCCTCCCGGTCGGGGGTTTCGCGGCGGTGGTCACCGAGTACCGCCTGGAGTGGGGCGACGGGCTGCAGGTCCTGGAAACGGTCAAAAGCCTCGCCCCCGACTGCCCCGTCGTGTTCTTCGCCTCGGAGGGGAGCGAGTCCGTCGCGGCGCACGGGCTCCGCCACGGCCTGTCGGCCTACGTGGTCAAGGGCAGCGCCGGGTTCGTGGAGCTCCCCGCCGCGGTGCGGCGGGTCATCGAGCGCAACGCCGAGCACCGCGCCTCGCGCGAAGGGCTCGCGCTGTTCCAACGCCTGACCCAGGAGCTGGAACTCGGCACGTTTGCTGCCGCCGCGGACGGGCGGTTGACCGCCGCCAACCAAGCGCTCGCGCGCATCCTCGGCTTCGAGAGCGACGAGGCGCTCGTCGGCCGCAACCTTGCCGAGTTCCTCTCGGATGCGGCGCTGCAGGCGCAGGTCCTGGCGAGCCTCAGCCGTGGCCGGACGCTGCGTGATCTCGAGGCCGGCGTACGCCGCCCCGACGGCGGCCTGGCCTGGGTGCGGATGGCGCTCTGGCCGGTGGTGGATCCCATCCAGGGGGTGGTGCGTTTCGAAGGGGCCGTCGAGGACATCACCGGGCACCGCAAGGCCGAGCGGGAGCTCTCCGAGCGAGCGGCGGCGCTGGGGCGCTCGAACGTGGACCTGCAGCAGTTCGCGTACGTGATCTCGCACGACCTGCAGGAGCCGCTGCAGCTCATCAGCCGGTACGCCCGCATGCTGGCCTCCGACGGCGCGGGCGCCGGGGGCGACAGCAAGCGGTACGTTACGAACATGGTCCAGTGCGCGGACCGGATGCAGGTGATGATCAACGACGTCCTCGCATACTCGCGGGTGGACACGCAGGGGCGTCCGTTCCAACCGGTCGATTTGGCCGAGGTGGTGCAGCAGGCGATCGCCAACCTGAAGGCCGCGATCGACGAGAGCAGGGCGCAAGTGAGCTGGGACCTGCTGCCGGTGCTGGCCGTGGATGGCGCCCAGCTGGTGCAGCTCTTCCAGAACCTGATCGGCAACGCGCTGAAGTTCCGGCGGGAGCGGCCGTCCGTGCGCATCTATGCGGTCGAGGACAGCGATCGGGTGACGTTTGCGGTCGCCGACAACGGGATCGGGATCTCCCCGGAGCACCTCGAGCGCATCTTCGGGATGTTCCAACGGCTGCACACCGCCGCCGAGTACCCCGGCACCGGGATCGGCCTGGCGATCTGCAAGCGGATCGTCGAGCGCCACGGTGGCAGGATCTGGGCGGTTTCGGAGGTCGGGCGCGGCTCGACGTTCTGCTTCACGATCCCCAGAGTCGCAAAGCCGGCGTCCGGCGGGGTGGCCCCGGAGGCGAAGGGTTGAAGGGATGGACGGCGTGACCAGACCCCTGAACGTGCTCCTGATCGAGGACAGCCCCGAGGAGGCCGAGCTGATCCAGGTGATGCTGGCGCAGTCGCGCCGGGAGGTGCTGCACGTGCAGCACGTCTCCCGCCTGGCGGACGGCCTGGCACGCCTCGCCTCGGACCCCGTGGACGTCGTGCTGCTCGACTTCTCGCTGCCGGACTCCAGCGGCCTCGTCTCGTTCGAGAAGGCGCGGAAGGTGGCGCCGCATGTGCCGATCGTGATCCTCACCAACCTGGACGACGAGGAGACGGCGCTCTCGGCGGTGCGCGAGGGGGCGCAGGACTACCTCGTCAAACGTCAGGTGGACAACGAGTTGCTGCTGCGCTCGATCCGGTACGCGATCTCACGCATGCTCGTCGAGCGCGCGATGTGGGAGAGCGAGGAACGCTACGCCCTCGCGGTCAACGGCGCCAACGACGGGATCTGGGACTGGAACCTGACGACCGGAAGCGCGTACTTCTCGCCGCGCTGGAAGACGATGCTCGGGTTCCGCGCGGACGAAATCGGGAGTTCGATCGAGGAATGGTTCTCGCGCGTGCACGCCGACGACAGCTCGGGGCTGCGCAAGGCGCTCGACGCCCACCTCGCGGGGACCGAGCCGCACTTCGAGCACGAGCACCGCATCATCGGGAAGAGCAAGGCGGCGATCTGGATGCTCGCACGCGGCCTGGCGGTGCGCGACGCCGCCGGCAAGTCCACGCGGATGGCGGGCTCGCTCACCGACATCACGGCGCGCAAGCGCGCCGAGGAACAGCTCCTCCACGACGCCCTGTTCGACGCCCTGACGCAGCTCCCCAACCGCACGCTCTTCCTCGACCACCTCGGCCTCGCGATGGAGCAGGCGCGGCGGCGGAAGTCGTCGATCGTGGCGTTGCTGTTCATCGACCTCGACCGCTTCAAGAACATCAACGACTCGCTCGGACACAGCGTCGGCGACGAGCTGCTGGTCGAGCTTGCCCGCCGTCTCACCCAGTTCCTGCGGCCGGGGGACACCGTGGCCCGGCTCGGGGGCGATGAGTTCGCGATCCTGCTCAACGACATCCACGGGCCGGGCGACGCCACGCACGTCGCCGAGCGCGTCCAGGACCTGATCCGCGAGAAGCTCGTGATCGGCGGCCGGGAGGTGTTCACCTCGGCGAGCATCGGCGTGGCGCTCTCCAACCCGGGGTATGGGACGCCGGAGGAGATCCTGCGCGATGCGGATACCGCGATGTACCGCGCCAAGGCGGCCGGACGCGGCTGTTACCAAGTGTTCGACCAGACGATGCACCGCAGCGTGGTGGCGCTGCTCAAGCTCGAGACCGAGCTGCGGCAGGCGGTGGAGAAGAACCAGTTCGTAATGCACTACCAGCCGATCGTCTCGCTGGTGGACAAGCGGATCGTCGGGTTCGAGGGGCTGGTGCGCTGGCGCCACCCCGAGCGCGGCCTGGTGAGCCCCACGCGCTTCATCGCCGTGGCCGAGGAGACCGGGCTCATCGTGCCGATCGGCTGGTGGGTGCTGGAACAGTCCTGCCTCCACGCCCGCGAGTGGCAGGACCTCGTCCCCGCCGACCCGCCGCTCTACGTCAGCGTCAACGTGTCCGGCAAGGTGGTGATGCAGCCGGACATGTACGACCGGGTGGTGGCGATCCTCGAGAAGACGGGCCTGCCGCCGACCTCCCTGCGGCTGGAGATCACCGAAAACGTGATCATGGACCACGGCGATGTCGCGCTCGAGAAGCTGGCGCGTTTCCACAAGCTGGGCGTGCAGTTCTCGGTGGACGACTTCGGCACGGGGTACTCGTCGCTTTCGTACCTGCAGCGCTTCTCATACGACACGCTCAAGATCGACCGCTCGTTCATCTCCGGGATGGACACCAAGGGGGACGCCTCGGCGATCGTGAGGACGATCGTGACGCTCGCCAACATGCTGAACATCAGCGTGGTCGCCGAGGGGGTAGAGACCGCGGTGCAGCTCGAAAACCTGCGCGAGATCGGATGCTCGCACGCGCAGGGGTTCTGGTTCTCGCGGCCGGTGGACCGGGCGGCCACGCAAGCGATGCTCCTCCAGGCTCCGGTTTGGTGACCCCGGATCCGGCCGCCTGTGGTGCGCTGCTTGGTATACTCCGGCTGTCGGGGCCAGACGACGTTTTTCGAAGGCCAAAGGAGCCGATCATGCGCAAGAACCCCCTGACCCTCGTGGCGGCGGCCGCCGTCTGTGTGGCGGTCGCGGCGTGCAACCGGGAGATCAAACCCGACCACAAGGGCGGCTTCCTCGTCCAGAACCAGAAGCTCATCGAGCTCTCCGCCGTCAACGTGGAGACGCAGTTCACCCCCGAGGGGTTCGCCCTGAACTACTTCAACGGCGAGCCGGCGGCGACGGTGCGCCCCGGCGACTACCTGATTCTCTACGGCGATTACACGCCGAACGCCCTCACCGCTTACAAGCACGGCGCCGGCTTCTACGAGCAGGATTCGTCGAAGCCGTCCGCATCCGACGCGATCACGGTCGGGCCGATGAAGGGCGAGACCGAGATGTTCAAGGTCCGTTTCACCAAGCCGCTGCCGGCCGGGGTCTACCTGCTCGAATGCACGCTGGGCAAGGGCAGCGTCGGCTTCCCGTTCCGGATCGAGTAGGGGCCCGCCTGCGCGGCCGCGCCTCCCGACGCGCACCGGAGCCCGCGTGCGGACTGGGTCGGGCTATGATCCTCGTTGAACGATGGCTGCAAGCATCACTCGCGCGGATGTACGTTCGGCGGCGCTCTGGTTCGCCGGGGCGCTCGCGCTGTACGTCGCGACCGGCGCGCGCGACCTCGTGTGGGCGGACTCCTCCAAACTGACGCTGTACGCGCTCTCCGGCTACTTCCCGAGCCTCAACCCCGGCGACCACGCCGGCTGGACGTTTCTGGCGTCGGGGTGGCTGCGCCTCGTCGGGGGCGACCCGGTCGTCGCCGCGCACCGCCTCTCGGCCGTTGCGGGGGCGCTTGCGGTTGCGCTGCTCGCCGTGCTGGTGCGCGCTCGCGGGGGCGACCGCGAGCGGGCTGCCACTGCCGCGGTGTTGCTCCTCGTGGCCCTTCCGATGTGGTGGGCCGCGACGGTGGCCGAGACGTACGCGGTCGCGCTCGCGCTCGCGATGGGGGGCGGCGTGGTGCTTTTGAGCTCGATGCGGTGGTGGCGGTGGTGGGTCACGGGGCTGGTGTGGGGTCTCGCACTGGCGTGTCACGCAATGGCGATCTTTCTGATCGTGCCGCTTGCCTGGGAGGCGGGCGGCCGGAGGGCGTGGCGGTTGCTGCCCGGCGCAGTTGCGGGCGCGGCGCCGGTCTGGCTCGCGATCAACGGCGGGGGGTCGCCCGACCCCCTCACGTCATTTGCCGCAAGCGGCGGCTCGACGTGGCGCTGGCACTGGGAGGCGTTCGTAGCGTTCTCCCGGGCGCCGCGAGGCCTCGCGGTTCTTGCCGCGATCGTTCTCTACGGGTTCGGGGCTATGGGCATCGCCGCGCTGTGGCGGGGGCGGCGTGACGCCCGCGGCGGCGCGGCGTGGGGTGTGAGCCTGGGCGCGCTCGCCTTGCTCCTCGCCACCTACGCACCGTACCGCCTCCATCTGATGGCGATTTTCCTGGTGGTCGGGGTGCTCGTGGCGCTGCCGGTGCGCCTCGGAGCGATCGCACGCGGCGCGGCGGTGGCGGCCCAAGCGCTCGTTTACCTTGCCGTTCCCGCGGGGCTGACGATCGCAGGACGGCAGGATCTCGGCGTGCGGGTACTTCCGTTCCGCAACAACGCCTTTTACTTCCTTTGCCCGCTCAAGGGGTTACCGGGCGCAGCGGGCGGCTGGGGACCGGCTGCGCTGTTCGACCCCGGCACCGGGCGCTACGTGGCCGCCCTGGGTACGTGCGCGCCGCCGGACGCGACGATCGTGGCGGATTTCAACCCCGGCGCGCCGTTGCGCCTCGCCCAGGTTGCTCGCGGCTGGCGGCGCGACCTCGAAATCCGGCCCGTTGCGGTCGACGTGGCGTTGGGCGCGGCAGACCCGGGAGGGGCCCTCGCCGGGGAGATCGGCCGCGCGCTCGAACGCGGTCCGGTGATGCTGGCCGATACCTACCGGCCGTACTACCGGATGGACGAGCTTGCGGCGCATTTCCGGTTCGTGCCGTGCCGCGTCGGGGCTCTGGTGCGCGTCGGCGGCGGTGTCCGATGATGGAACCGACCCCCGACTGGGCGTTCTCGGACGCTGACCGCGCCGCGATGGCCGCAGCCCTCGCCGAAGCGGCGGCGGCCCAGGCGGCCGGCGACGTGCCGGTGGGGGCGGTCGTGACCGGTCCCGATGGGGTGGAGCTGGCGCGCGCGCACAATCGGCGCGAGGCGGACGGCGACCCAACCGCGCACGCGGAGATCCTGGCCCTGCGCGAAGCGGCCCGCGCTCTCGGGAGTTGGCGGCTGGACGGGTGCACGCTGTTCGTGACGCTCGAGCCGTGCGCGATGTGCGCCGCCGCCGCTGTCGCCGCACGGCTGGGGTGCGTGGTGGTCGGAGCGCCCGACCCGAAGGCGGGGTTCGCGGGGTCGCTCGGGAACCTGCTGGACGACCCGCGCCTCAACCACCGGGTCGCGGTCCGCACCGGGCTCATGGCCGAGGAGGCGGCCGCGATGCTGGCGAAGTTCTTTGCAAAGTTACGCGACCGCGGGTAGACTCTCGCTCCCGGTGCGGAGAGGTGCCGGAGTGGTCGAACGGGACGGTCTCGAAAACCGTTGACCCCCTCACGGGGGTCCGTGGGTTCGAATCCCACCCTCTCCGCCAGCAGGAACTTGGGGTGCGTTGCCGGCGCACCGGAGTGACAGAACGACGGATGATCGTGGTGACGCGGAGAGGTGTCTGAGTGGCCGAAAGAGCACGCTTGGAAAGCGTGTGTACGGGTAACCGTACCGCGGGTTCGAATCCCGCCCTCTCCGCCATGCCACGCGAGTTTGCCGACGGCGTGTCCCGCTCCGGCGGGCGCCGTGGGAAGCAAGGAGCCCGGGTCCCGCGCGACGGTGCCCCCCGAACCTCGTCAGGCCCGGAAGGGAGCAGCGATAAGGGGAACGCAACGGGCGCCGCGGTCCCCCCGGGCTCCTTGCTTCGCCACGGCGAAAGTCCGTGGTCCGTGGATCGTGAACCGTTACCCGTGAAAGACGAAGCCGCCGTTCTCGGACCACGGACCACTGACCACGGACCACGTCGTTGGGAGCTGGCATGACCGGGTACCAGGTGCTGGCGCGGCGCTGGCGGCCACAGCGTTTCGAAGACCTCGTCGGCCAGGACGTCGTCGTGCGCACCCTGCGCAACGCCCTCTCGTCCGGTCAGATCGCCCACGCTTACCTATTTTCCGGCCTGCGCGGGGTCGGCAAGACCACGGTCGCGCGCCTGCTCGCGAAGGCGCTCAACTGCGAGAAGGGGCCCACGCCGGAGCCGTGCGGTGAGTGCGGCGCCTGCCAGGACATCGCGGCCGGGTCCTCGCTCGACGTGCTCGAGATGGACGCCGCCTCCAACCGCGGCATCGACGACGTCCGCGAGCTGCGCGAGGTGGCGCGCGTGCTGCCGGTGCGGGACCACTTCCGGGTCTTCATCCTCGACGAGGCGCACCAGCTGTCGAAGGACGCCTTCGCCGCGTTGCTCAAAATCCTCGAGGAGCCGCCCGCGCACGTCGTCTTCATCCTGGCCTCGACCGAGAAGGACAAGTTTCCGGCCACGATCCTCTCCCGTTGCCTGCAGGTCGATTTCCGCCCGATACCGGCCGACCTGGTCGCGGCCCGTCTCACTCAGGTGGCCGAGAGCGAGGGGTTCGAGTTGACGCCGGGCGCGGCGCAACTCATCGCCCGCGCCACCGAGGGCTCCCTGCGCGACGCGCTCTCGCTGCTCGACCGGGTGCGGGCGTTCGCCGATGGCGCGGTCGACGAGAACGCGGTCGCCGAGGTGGTCGGGTTGCCGCCGTTCGAGGTCGTGCTCGCGCTCTGGCGCGCCCTCGAGGGCGGCGACATCGCCGCCGCGCTCGGGCTGGTCCGCGCCGAGGAGCGCTCCGGCCGCGATCCCGCGGCGCTGTTCGATCAGCTGGTGCAGCTCCTGCACGCCCTCCTGCTGCTGGCGACCGACCCCGACGCGCCGGCGCCGTTTCCGGCCGCCCACCGGCCGGCGATGGCCGAGAGCGCCGGCCGCCTGGGCCCGGCGCTGCTGGTGCGCCTGCTCGCGCTCGCTCTCGAGGGGAAGGGGCTCGTCGCCGCCGCCGAGAAGCCGGGCGTAGCCGTGGCGGTGGCGATCGGACGGCTGGCGCTCTGGCCGCGTCTGCAACGGGTCGAGGCGCTGCTCGCCGGCGAGCCGGCGCCGGGGACCGGCGGCGCACCTGCGCCGCCGTCGAGGTCCGCCCCGCCGGCATCCGTTACGCCGCCGGTCCCGGGTGCCGGTTCGCCGGGCGCCCGCCTGGCAGCGGCGCTCGAGGCGATGGGGGAGCATCTGCTCGCAGGCCGGGTTGGGGCGGTGCGCGAGGTGGCGGTCGCCGGCGACACGGTCGTGCTGCGCTGTGGCGGCCTCCCTGCGTCCACGCGCAAATCGCTGCGGGAGGCGGGCGAGACGCTCGCCGCCGCGGTCCGCCGCGCCGGCCTCGGGGAGCGGGTCGAGGTGGACGAGGACGGCGCCCCGGCCGGCCGGCGCGACCAGACCCTGCGCGCGCGCGTCGAGGCCGACGAGGGCGTCCAGCGCGTGCTCGAGGTGTTCGGCGGCAGGGTGGAGAGCGTCGAGGAGAAGCCATGAACGTCGCAAAGCTGCTGCAGCAGGCGCAACAGGCGCAGGCCCAGATGCAGAAGATGCTCGGCGAGCTCGAGGTCGAGGGCTCGGCCGGGGGCGGGCTGGTACGGGTCCGCCTCTCCGGCCTCAAGGAGCTCAAGGGCGTCACGCTCGACGCCAAGGCGCTCGCCGGCGAGGAACCGGGGCTGGTCGAGGACCTGATCGTGGCCGCCTGGCAGGAGGCCTCCCGGCAGCTCGAGGAGCGCTCGCGCGAGCTGCTCGGCCGGATGGGGCTGCCGGCCGGGATGCCGGGCATGTTCTGATGGAGCTGCGGCCGCCCGCGGTGCGCAAGCTGCTGGAACAGCTCGAGCAGCTCCCGGGGGTGGGGCCGCGTACGGCGACGCGCATGGTGCAGCACATGGTGCGCGTCCCCGAGCTCTCCCGGCGCCTCGCCGACGCCCTCGCGCACGTCGCGGATGCCGTGCACCACTGCGGCACCTGCTTCCTGCTCACCGAGGAGGACCCCTGCCCGGTCTGTCGCGACGAGAGCCGTGACCGCGCCGTCATCTGCGTCGTCGAGGACCCGCTCAACTGCTGGGCGGTGGAGGCGACGGGGGAGTTCCACGGGCTCTACCACGTGCTCGGCGGGCCGCTCGACCCGCTGCACGGGATCGGGCCCGAGGAGCTCACGATCGCCGCGCTGCTGGAGCGCGTCCGCTCGGGCGCCGTGCGCGAGGTGATCCTCGCGACCAACCCGACGGTCGAGGGGGAAGCCACCGCGCACTACCTGGCGCAGGCGCTGCGGCCGACCGGTAGCGGTGTGAGCCGGATCGCCTTCGGGTTGCCGGCCGGAGGCGAGATCTCCTACGCCGACTCCGTGACGCTGACCCGGGCGCTGGCCGGGCGGCGGGGGATGGATTGACGGGAAATTGAAGGATATACTCGATATTCGATGAGCGGAGGCTGGCAGGCATGACGATGTTCGGGTCGAACCTGGTCCTGTACGAGGAGGAGTTCGACCGCATCAACGCGGTCCTCGCACGGTTGTGGATGGACGCAAACGCGAAGATCGTGTTCCTCGTCGACAAGAACGGCCAGCAGATCGCCGCAAAGGGTGATCTCGACAAGGTCGACGCCACCTCGCTCGCGTCCCTCACGGCCGGCAACGTCGCGGCCACCGACGGCCTGGCGAAGCTGATCGGCGAGAAGGAGTTCTCGATCCTGTTCCACGAGGGAGAGCGGGACAACATCCACATCTCCATCGTTGGGCAGAGGCTGATCCTGGTGCTGATCTTCGACGAGCGTTCGTCTCTGGGCCTCGTACGGCTGCGCGTGCGCAAGGCGGCCGCCGAACTCGAGGAGGTGCTGACACAGATGGCGTCCAAGGCGGCGGAACAGGGCGAGGCCCCAGCGTCGCCATTTGCCGAGATCACCGACGACGACATCGATGCCCTGTTCACCGAATGAGCTTCATCAACTACGCTTCGCGGGAAATCAACTGCAAGATCGTCTACTACGGTCCCGGCCTGGGCGGGAAGACGACCAACCTGCAGTACGTCTACGAGCGGACGAACCCCCAGAACAAGGGCCAGCTCATCTCGCTCGCCACCGAGACCGACCGCACCCTGTTCTTCGACTTCCTCCCGCTCGACCTCGGGAGCGTGCGCGGGTTTCGCACCCGGTTCCACTTGTACACCGTTCCCGGGCAGGTGTTCTACGACGCGTCGCGAAAGCTGATCCTCAAAGGGGTGGACGGGGTGATCTTCGTCGCCGACTCGCAAGAGGCGCGGATGGATGCGAACCTGGAGTCGCTCGACAACCTCAAACTCAACCTGCGCGAGAACGGCTTCGACCTCGGCCTGATCCCGTACGCCCTGCAGTTCAATAAGCGCGACCTGGCCGGAGCGGTCCCTTACGACGTCATGCTGCGCGCCCTCCAGATCAAGGGTGAGCCGACGTTCGAGGCGGTGGCGCCCAAGGGGATCGGGGTCTTCGAGACGCTGAAGGCGGTCGCCAAGCAAGTCCTGCAGGAGCTGTCGAAGAAGTAAGCACGGCGACGCTTTGCGCAGCGCCATGCGTCGCGGCTACCATTACCGTGACGGAGGTGACGGCGTGAGCGTCGCGGCGGTGGTCCTGGCGGCCGGCGAGGGCAAGCGGATGAAGACCGCCACGGCCAAAGTGCTGCACGAGGCCGGAGGGCGGGCGCTGGTGGACCACGTGCTGGACGCGCTCGCGCCGCTCGTCCCGAGACCGCTGGTGATCGTCGTCGGTCACCTGCGCGACCAGGTCGAGAGACACCTGGCGGGACGCGAGGCGCTGTTCGCGGTGCAGGACCCGCCGCGCGGCACCGGCGACGCGGTCGGCCGGGCGCTGCCACTCCTGCCGCGGGAAGGCGAGGCGCTGGTGCTCTCCGGCGACGTGCCGCTGATCTCTTCGGAGACGCTCGCGGCGCTGGTCGAGTTGCGGCGCTCGCGCGCCGCGGCGGCGGCGCTGGCGACGGCGGTCCTCCCCGATGCCGGCGGCTACGGCCGCGTCGTCCGCGGCGCGGACGGCGACGTGACGGCGGTCGTGGAGGCGAAGGACGCGACCGGGGAACAACGCGAGATCCGCGAGGTCAACGCCGGGACGTACGTCTTCGACCTCGCCGCGCTGCGCCCGGCCCTCGCCGGTCTCTCGCCGGCCAACGCCCAGCAGGAGTACTACCTGACCGACGCAATCGGCATCCTGGCTGCGCGGGGGATGCGGGTGGTCGGGCTGCCGCTCGCGGACCCCGCCGAGATGGCGGGGGTCAACTCGCGCGCCGACCTCGCCGAGGTCCACCGTCTGCTGGGCGCCCGCGTCATCGCCGTCCTGCAGGGGACGGGCGTCACGGTGCTCGACCCCGCCACGACCTGGGTGGACGCCTCGTGCGTGGTCGGGCGCGACACGGTACTGGAGCCCGGGGTGCACCTGCGCGGCGCCTGCCGGATCGGCGGCGGCTGCCGCATCGGCACCCACGCCGTTCTCGAGGACGTCACGCTTGCGGACGGAGCCGCGGTCGCGCCGCTGACCCACCGTCGCGGCGATTAGGGTGTTCGGGCCGGCCGGTCGTGATCCGGTCGGATCTATCTGATTCTGGAGGGGATATGTGCGGAATCGTCGGGTACGTGGGCCCGCGCGAGGGCGTGCCGGTGGTCCTCGAGGCGTTGCGCCACCTCGAGTACCGCGGCTACGACTCTGCGGGCATCGCGGTGCACTGCGGGGATCGGCTGGAGGTGCTGCGGGCGGCGGGCAAGCTCTCGAACCTCGCCGAGAAGGCGTACGCAGCCGCACTTCACGGCCACCTCGCGCTCGGGCACACCCGCTGGGCCACGCACGGCGCGCCGGTCGAGCGCAACGCTCACCCCCACACCGACGAGAGTGGGCGGGTGGCCGTGGTGCACAACGGCATCATCGAGAACTTCCGCGAGCTCAAACGCGAGCTCGAGCGCGTCGGCGTGCGCTTCTCCTCCGATACCGACTCGGAGGTGATCGCCCACCTGCTCGCCCGCGCCGGCGGCGACCTGACAGCGGCGGCGATCGCCGTTCGCTCCCGACTGCGCGGCCAGTACGCGGTGGCGGCGATCGCGGTCGGCGAGCCGGGGACGGCGGTCGCGTTCCGCAACGGGCCGCCGCTCGTGGTGGGGCTCGGCGAGGGGGAGAACCTCGTGGCGTCCGACCCCGCCGCGGTGATCGCGATGACGCGGCGCTGCATCCACTTGGAGGACGGCGATGTGGCGGTCGTCCGTGCGGACGGCGCCACGGTCCTGGACGCGGCCGGGAGCCCGGTCGAACGTCCGGTCGTGACCCTCGACTGGGAGCCCGGCGAGGTCGAACGCGGCGGTTTTCGCCACTTCATGCTCAAGGAGATCCACGAACAGCCGGGCGCGGTGTCCGAAACGCTGCACGCCCTGCTTCCCGACGCCGGCGCGCCGTCGCTCGCCCACCTCGGCCTCGACGCCGCGACGCTGCGCCGCTTCACCGCGGTGCGGTTGGTCGCCTGTGGCACCTCGTGGCACGCCGCCCTGGTCGGCAAGTTCTACCTCGAGCGCCTGGCCAGGGTTTCGTGCGAGGTGGAGTACGCCTCCGAGTTCCGCTATCGCGAACCCCTGCTCTCGTCCGGCACGCTGGTGGTCGGGATTACTCAGTCCGGCGAGACCGCCGACACGATCGCAGCGATGCGCCTGGCTGCCGGCGCCGGCGCGTCGCTCGCGACGGTTTGCAACGTGCGCGGCTCGCTCGCCGAGCGCCTCGCGGCGTTCCGGCTCGGCACCCACGCCGGGCCGGAGATCGGGGTCGCCTCGACCAAGGCGTTCACCACCCAACTCGTCGCCCTGCTCGCGCTCGCGCTCGCCTGGCGCGACGCCAAGGGGTTGCCCGCCTCCGAGACCGGGGCGCTGCTGGAGCGCGCCTGGGCGCTTCCCTACGACATCGAGGGCGCCCTCGGGCATGCGGCCGAGCTTGCGGCCGTCGCGGACGAGTTGCAACACGCGAGCGACGCCCTCTACATCGGCCGCGGCGCGCTCTACCCGCTCGCCCTCGAGGGGGCGCTCAAGCTCAAGGAGATCTCGTACCTGCACGCCGAGGGGTACCCGGCCGGCGAGATGAAGCACGGCCCGATCGCGCTCCTCGACGAGAACTTCCCGGTCATCGCGCTGTGCCCGGCCGGGGAACTCGCCGAGAAGGTGCGCTCCAACATCGAGGAGGTGCGCGCGCGCAAGGCGCCGGTGTACGTGATCGGGGACGCCACCGACGCGCGCCTGGCCGAGCTCGCCCGCGCCGTCATCCCGCTCCCCGCCCTGCCGTGGCCGCTGCAGCCGATCGCGGCGGCGGTGCCGCTGCAGCTGCTGGCGTACGAGGTGGCGGTACGCAGGGGTTGCGATGTGGACCAGCCCCGGAACCTCGCCAAGTCCGTCACCGTCGAGTAGGTGGGCGCCGCGAATATCGGACCATCCGCGGCGTTGCGCTCGCCCCGCTCGCGTCCTCATGTAGCCTCCGGCTACACTCCGGCGCGGCGGGGTTCGCGTGCCTTGCGGCTGGCCCAATCTTCGCGGCGCGGCTACACGCCCCAAGCTCAGAGGCCCTGCCTGCGATGGAACGGCTCATGGCTCTGCCGTCATCACCGCGAACGCGGGGATCCAGGCGGCCTTTGTGAGGTGGTGGCTGGGTTCCGGCTTGCGCGGGAACGACGACAAGCGGAGGCTGCGCGGCCTGCGGCCGGCGCAGCCGGCTCGGGCCACGACCCACGACCCACGACCCACTACCCACGATCCACGGTCTTAACTCGTCGCCGCTTTTCCTGCTAGCCTCACGCGTGCACGCAGGAGACGCGCGCCTGCAGTTCCCGACCGAGGCTCCGGCCGTCCGGCCCGAGCCGGCTCGCGGAGGGTTCATGCCATCGCGGCGGACGACGCGCCTGCTGTTGGGGCTGGTCCTCCTTCTGGCCGCGGCGACCCGCCTGGCGAACGTCCCGGGGGTGTTCGTCGGGGGCCGGGTCCTGATCTGGGACGAAGACAGCGCCTACCACTGGCACCGCGCGTCGCTGGCGGCCGCGCGCTACCCGAAGGTGCACACGTTCGACTGGTACACGAACTACCCGACCGGCGCCCGGATGATGTGGCCCGTCGGTTTCGACCTCGCTCTGGCCACGGTCGTTCGCCTGGTGGGGTTGGTGAGCGGCGGCCGCATCCCCCCGCTGGTGGTCGGGGTTCTCTTCGACCCCGTTCTCGGCGTGCTCTCGGTGCTGGCCATTTACTTCCTCGGCCGGGAGTTGGGAGGCCGGGCGGCGGGCCTCGCCGGCGCGGCGATCGCCGCGGTGCTGCCGATCCTGACCGGGTACTCGATGGTGGGACGGATCGACCACCACGCCATCGAGCCCGCACTGGCCGCGCTCCCCCTCGCCCTGCTCCTGCACGGCGTGCGCGCGACGTCCGACCGCGGGCGCGGCCGCACCGCAGCCGGGCTGGGGGTGCTGTTGGCGGTAGAGATCGGGGTGTGGCCGGGAGCGATCGCGGCAGGGGTGCTGGCGGCCGCCTCACTGGCCGTGGTCGCGCTGTGGCCGCCCCGCGGTTGCGACCGGGAAACCCTCCTCGCTTTTGGGAGACGGACCTTCGGCGTGGCGGTGATCGTGATCCTGCCGGTCGTGGTGATCCACCCGTGGGCTGCGGCCGGGAGTTTCGCGTACTACGCGCCGACGTGGCTGCAGCCGCTCGTGTTCGCCACGTCGTGGCTGAGCTTTGCCTTGGCCGGCAGCTCGCTGCGGCGCCGGCCGGCGAGGAGGGGTGCGCTCGTGGCCGCCCTGCTGCTGGCGCCCCTGGCGGTGGCGGTGACAGGCGTGGCTCTCTCCCCCGGGTTGCGGCACACCGCGGCGTCCGTCCTCGGCTACCTGGACCGCGGCGACGTTCAGATCAGCCAGGTGTTCGAGTCCTACCCGTTGTTGAGCTTCGGGCTGGGTACCGCGGTGCAGCAGTACGGCGTGGTGGCGGTGGCATTCCCGGTCCTGCTCGTCGCGCTCGGCCTTTGCGGCTGGCTGGCTTCCCCCCGGGGGCAGCTGGGGGCCAGAATTGCACTGCTCTGGTTCGTGGTCACGGCCGGGATGGCCCTCGGGCAACTGCGGTTGGGCTCGCAGTTCGCGCCCCTCTGGTGCGCGGTCTGGGGCGCGGCGTGGGCGTACGCCGTCCGGCGCGTCGAGCAACGGGCGGGACACCGCGCCACGGTCCGTCTCGGCGCCGTCCTCGTCGGACTCGCGATCATGGTGCCGACCCTGCGCCTCCACCACCTCACCGATCGGCCGCCGCAGGGGGACCTGGTCCGCAGCCGCGACGCGTTGCTGTGGTTGCGCGACCATGCCGCCAGTCCCGGTGACGTCAACCAACCCGAGGTGCGGCCCCGTTTTGCGGTGATGAGCCGCTGGGAGTGGGGCAACTGGCTGATCACCGTGGCGCACCAGGCCAATATCGCCAACCCCTTTGCCCAGGCCGAGGTCCACCTCCGCGGCGTCCGCGCTGCCGCCGCGTTCTTCCTCGCGACCGACCCCGCGCCGGCCTTGCGGCGGCTGGAGCAACTCGGGGCGCGGTATGTGCTGGTGACGCCGGTGTTCTACGAGATCGAGGACGTTGCCAGGCAACTCGGAAGCCGCGCGCCGCGCTTGGCTGCGGCGCACTCCGGCGCCTCGTCGCAACCCACGCCGGCGTTCTACGCCACGATGAACAGCCGCCTGCTTGTCTTCGACGGCCTCGAGGTCTGCCTCGAGGGGAAGACGCTGCCGCCGCTGCGGCGGCTCCGCCTCGATTTCGAGTCGGCGGCGGACGGCGCCGAACCCGGCTGGGAGGGGAGTTTCTGCAAGGTTTTCGAAGTCGTCCCGGGGGCCCGGATCGAAGGCACCGGAAACCCGGGCGAACCAGCCGACCTCTGGCTGTACCTGGTGACCAACCGGGGGCGGCATCTGACGTACCACGACCGCAGCACCGCCGGCGCGAGCGGCGGCTTCGAGTTCACGGTCCCGTACGCCACGGCGGGCGAGGACGGGGCCGTGCGTGCTCTCGGCCCCTACCGGATCGTCGCCGGTGGTCGCGAGGCCGAGGTGGCGGTGGGCGAGCCCGATGTCGCGCAACGGCGGACGGTCGGGATCGGCCCCGAGGCGTGGCGGGCCGCCGCGGTCCCTCCCGCCTTGCGGTGACGCCGAGGGGCCGGGCCAGCCGGCGCACGGTACAATCACCGGTTCCTGGGAGGGGCGTTGGACCGACTCGCGAAGCTGCTCGCGGACCTGGACGAGGATCAGAAGCTGGCCGTGATGCACGGCGAGGGTCCGCTCCTCGTCGTCGCCGGGGCGGGGTCCGGGAAGACGCGGGTGCTCACCTACCGGATCGCGGTGCTGCTGGCGCGCGGCCTCGCCCAGCCGCACGAGGTGCTGGCGGTGACGTTCACCAACAAGGCGGCGCGCGAGATGGCGGAGCGCGTCGGGCGCCTGGTCGGCGGCGGGCTGCGCGGCGGCTTCGTCGGGACGTTTCACCGCTTTGCCCTGCAGCTCCTGCGCAACCATCCTGCCGAAGCGGGGCTGTCGCCGCGCTTCGCCATCGCGGACGATGATGAGCAGCGCCAGGTGCTCGACCGCATCCTCAAGCGCCTCGACATCCCCTCGACGCGGTTGTCGGTGCGGGCGGCGCGCTCGCGCATCTCGACGGCCAAGAACGCGCTCGTCGGGCCGGAGGCGCTCGCGAGCCGGGCGCGCGGCGACGCGGAGCGCCTCCTCGCCGAGGTTTACGAGGCGTACGAAGGGGAGCTGCGCGCGGCGGGAGCGGTGGACTTCGACGACATGCTCACCGGTGCGGTGGCGCTGCTCGAACGCCACGACGCGATCCGCAAGTCTCTCGCCTCGCGCTTCCACTGGCTGTTGGTGGACGAGTACCAGGACACCAACCTGGCGCAGGCGCGCTTGGTGCGGCTGCTGGGGGGCAAGTCGCCGAACCTGACAGCGGTTGGCGACGAGGACCAGTCGATCTACCGCTGGCGCGGGGCCGATGTCGAGAACATCCTCGCCTTCGAGGAGGCCTACCCGGGGGCGCGGGTGGTGACGCTGGGCCGCAACTACCGCTCGACCGAGCCGATCCTGCGCGCGGCCGCGGCCGTCATCGAGCGCAATCCCCGGCGGCGCCCGAAGCGACTCTCCTCCGAGGTCGGTGCGGGCGTCCCGGTGACGGTGTACCTCGCCGCCGACGAGGCCGACGAAGCCCGATTCGTCGCCGACGAGATCTCCCGCCTGCGCGCCTCGGTGCCCGCGGGGGAGATCGCGGTGCTGTTCCGCGTCAACGCCCAATCGAGGCCGTTCGAGGGGGAGATGGTGCGGCGCGCGATGCCGTACGTGGTCGTCGGCGGCACCCGGTTCTGGGAGCGCAAGGAGGTGCGCGACGCGCTCGCCTACCTGCGCCTCCTGGTGGCCCCCGACGACGCGCTCGCGTTCCGGCGCGCGATCCACGTTCCGGCGCGCGGGATCGGGCAGGTTGCGATGGACCACCTCGAAGCCGCCGCTGCGGCTCTCGCGGCCGCGCTCCCGGAGGCGGCCCGCCGGCTCCCCGAAGCGCTCTCGCCGCGGGCGCGGCAGGCGCTGGCGGAGTTCTTCGCCCTCCTCGACGCGCTGCGCTCGCTCGCGGGCAGCGCCCCGCCGGCGGAAGTCGTTCGCGAGCTGCTGGAGCGCTCGGGCCTGGCGGCGCAGTACGCGTCCGGCGACGAAGACGACCGCTCGCGCCGCGCCAACCTCGATCAACTCGTCGCGGCCGCGGCGGAAGCGGCCGAGCGGGGCCTCGACCTCGTCGCGTTCCTGGACGAGGTGGCGCTGCTCACTGACGCGGACATGCGGCGCGAAGGCGACGCGGTGCAACTCTCGACGCTGCACGCCGCCAAGGGGCTCGAGTTCGAAGCCGTGTTCCTGGTCGGGATGGAGGACGGCCTCCTGCCGCTGCGCCGCGAGGGTAGCAGCGAGGCGGACGAGGAGGAGGAGCGCCGCCTCGCCTACGTCGGGATGACGCGGGCGCGGCGGCGGTTGATCCTGACCTCGGCGCGGGTGCGCCGCATCAACGGCCAGCTGCTCTCGGGCCGGCCGTCGCCGTTCCTGCTCGAGGTGCCGCGCGAGGTGGTGGAGGACCGAGCGGCGGCTTTTGGCCGCGACCCGTTCCGCACCCATACCCCGCACCCGCACCTGCAAATGGGTAAGCCCCCGGTCGCCGTCCCCGCCGAGGGGTTCGGACCACGGACCACGGAACACGGACCACGGTCGTCCCCAAAGCGCCCCGACGGCTGGCGGCCCGGGCTCAAGGTCCGGCACGCGACGTTCGGCCTGGGGGTGATCCTGCAGGTGCAGGGGACCGGCGCCCAGACGCGCCTGGTCTGCTTCTTCGACCGCGCCGGCCGCAAGACGCTGATCCCGTCGCTCGCCCACCTCGAGCGCGCCTGACGACGAGGCCCGGACGAGCCGGGTTTTGGGCAAGGCGGCGATCGCCGATGAGCGCTTCCCTCAAACGGGCAAGCGACATCCATCCTCCGCCTGCCGAGACGGGAGCCGCTGGCGTCAGGCGGCGCTCAAGCGCACGACGAGGACCGAACACGCGGCCGAGCGGACCACGATTTCGGTCACGCTGCCGAGGAGCAGGCGCGGAAGCCCGGTCCGGCCGACCGTACCGACCACGATCAGCTGCGCCTGGATCTGCTCGGCGTGACGAAGGATGGCCGGGGCGGCCGGGCCGAAGGCGACGAACCGGTCACCGTCGATCCCGTAGCGGGAGAGTGCGCTCGCCAGCTTTCCGTCCACGGCATCTCGCAACTCCTCCCGGACCCCAGTTGAAAACCCAAAGGGTGCGGAGGTGAGGGGTTCTGGCATTCCCTCAGCCAGACTCAGACCAAGATCGATGCTGTGGAAGATCGTGAGCTTGGCACCGGTGCGACGGGCCTCTTCGCCCGCAGCGGCCACGGCCGGCAGGGACGGGTCGGAAAAATCGGTCGCGACCAGAACCCTGTGGCTCTTCGGAGAGCGCCTGGCCACGAGCACGGGGCAGTGAGCGTGACGGACGACTCGCTCCGCCACGCTGCCGAGCAGAATGCGGTTGAGACCCGTGGCCCCGTGGGCTCCGACGACCAGCAGATCCGCCCCACGCTCCTCGGCCCTGCGGACGATGACGGCGTGGGGGGGGCCGTCCTCGACCAGGACCTCGAACTCGCCGGGCTGGCGCCCGGTCAGCGCTGTCACCCGCACCTTGACCTGCTCGATGATGTCGCGCTGCAGGGTCGGCGAAGCGTCGGCCATTTCCTGCCGAAATTGCGGAAACAGCGGGTCCGTCAGCAGCGGGTTGGGAATGACGTGAAAGACGGTCAGCGTGGCGCCTGCCGCCCGCGCCCGTTCATCTGCCTGCCGCACGGCCTCGTCCGCTGCCTCACTGAAATCGGTCGCGACGACAACCCTTTCAGCCATGATGACTCCCTTACAGCAAAGCCTACCACTGCTCTGAAAATGCCGACATTCCATTACCGTCTGTCCCCTGCCGCTGCGCTCTCGTCCACTGTGTGGAGTCTTTCTTGCCGGTCCCGCTGGTGGCCGGATGCGGGCCCGGGCGCCCCCGCGCCCGAGCCCGCATGCTCCTGTGCCCGCGACCGGACAGGGCGATCCGCGCCGGGGCCCCTCGCTGTTCCACGCCTCCGCTGCGCTCCGGCGTGGCCATCGACACCCCGGCGCGGCTCGCCCGTCCGGGACCCGCGGGCGCAGGAGCGAATGGCCACCCGCGGCACCGGCGGATGGACGACACCCCCGCCCTCCAGTCGGAGGTCCTGCTGGAGGACGAAAGGCCTGACATCGCCGACAGTCAACAGCAGGATCTCCGTGTGGCGGGGGGGTGGGTGGTCAAAACCGCCCAGCGGGCGGAGGCCGATGGCGCCGTAGCGTGCGGGTCCCGAGCGGCCAGAGCGGCGGGTGGAAACGCCGGCCCCGACCGAGCGCTTCATGCGAGGGAGGGGAACGGCGAGGCTCCGCCCGCCGATCTGGCCTGCTCGGTCGCACGCGCAGGCGGGTCGGAGGGCGGCGCTCGATGCGCCGCCCGAGCGACTCGGCCGAAGCCCGCGGGCAAAAGAAGAGGCCTCACGCAGTGAAATGGAAATGTCGCGATTCATCCTCGGCGGCGGCGGCGAGCCACCATGGGCGACCCAGGTTCAGGGCCGCTCCCCGGTTGTGACCGTCCGCCGCCACGATCTTCGGGAGAAGCCGTCGGCGACACCTCTGAGGTTTCCCTCAGCCGACCGCCTGACCGACGACCGGCTCTTCGCGCACGGCGTCATTTGAGCGCGCCATCCCTGACGACCACGCGACCGGCCTTGACGACGTGGCGCACGAGGTTGACGCCGAAGTGGTAGACGAGGTGCTTCGGGGACGGGGCGTCGAGCACGACGAGGTCGGCTTGCTTCCCGGTCTCGACGCTGCCGAGCCGGTCGGCGCGCCCGAGCGTGGCGGCGGCGTTGAGCGTGGCGCCGACGATCGCCTCCTCGGACGAGAGCCCGGCGCCGAGACAGGCCAGGGCGATCACGGCCGGCATCGACTCGGTGTGCGACGACCCGGGGTTGCAGTCGGTCGCGATCGCGACCGGCACGCCGGCGTCAACAAGGGCGCGCACCGGCGCGAAACGGTCGCGCAGGAAAAAGGAGACCCCGGGGAGTGCGATCGCAATCACGCCGCGGCGGGCCATCGCCGCGATCCCCTCCGCCGAGGCGTGCAGGAGGTGCGCGGCGGCGACAGCGCCGACCTCGGCGGCGAGCGCGGCGCCCCCGAGGTCGCAGAGCTCGTCGGCGTGCAGGTGGATCCGCCACCGGGAGCGGCCCGCGTCCGCGAGCAGCCGCCGCGTCTGGGCCGGGGTGAAGACGCCCCTCTCGCAGAAGACGTCCACCTGCTCGGCGAGGCCTTCGGCGGCGATCGCCGGGTGGATCCGCGAGACGACCAGCTCGACGTAGCCGTCGGGGTCGTGCCGCCACTCGGGCGGCACCTCGTGCGCCGGCATCGCCGTCGGCACGATCTCGACCGGGTGGCGCCGGCCGGCCTCGCGGAGGACCCGGAGCTGCTTGAGTTCGTTGTCGAGGTCGAGGCCGTACCCCGACTTCGCCTCCGTGGTCGTGGTGCCGCAGGCGAGCTGGAGGTCGAGGCGGTGCAGCGTGAGCGCGAGCAGCTCGTCGAACGTCGCCCGCCGCGTCGCCGCGACCGTCGCGACGATGCCGCCTCCCGAGGCGGCGATCTCGGCGTAGCTTGTCCCGGCGAGGCGGCGGTCGAACTCGTCCTCACGGTAGCCGGCGAACGGCAGGTGGGTGTGCGGGTCGACGAAGCCCGGGAGCACCGTGCCGCCGGCGGCGTCGAGGACCTCATCCGGCGTTGGGAAGAGGCGGTCGTGCTCGCGCGGTTCGCCGACGAAGACGATGTCGTGGCCCTCGCAGCGCACCACCGCGCCGGGGAGCAGGTCGAGCGCGCCCTGACTGGGCCCCGCGAGCGCCGCCCTCCCGCGCGGGGTCGCAACGACGGCGGCGCCTTGAATGAGCAGGCTCACGAGCGGACCTCCAACCCCGGCAGGGCGTCTTCCGGCCGCGACCGGCTCAGCGCTCGCCCTTGGCGTCGCCGGAGCGGCGCCGCAGGAAGCTGACGGTCTGCGAATCGCTCGCCCTCTGCTCGGCGAGCTCGTCGTCGCGCGCCGCGCCGCCGAGCACGTCGACGAGGCGCTTGATCTCCGCCCGCGCCGCGCGCCGCCGCCCGCGCAGCTGGCTGATCACCAGCTCGATGTTCTCCGCGCGCCGCGCCGCGTCGTCCACCACCCGGTCGGCCAGCGCCTCCGCGTCGGCGATGATGCGCTGCGCCTCGGTCTCGGCCCGCGCGACCGTGGCCTCGGCGGTGCGCTGCGCCGCCACCAGCGCCTCGTTCACCGCGCCGGCGCGCTGACGGAACTCATCGACCTCCTGGCTCAGGTGCGCGATCTGGGCGCGCAGCTCGCCGCGGGTGCGCGCCTCCTCCTCGAGCTGCTCGGCGATCTCGCCGAGGAACTCGCGCACCGCGTCGGGGTCGTGACCGCGCAGCTTGCGTGCGAACGTCGCACGCTGGATCTCCAGCGGCGTCAATCTGTTCATCGCAGCGCCTCCTGCCTCTCCTCAGCTTACCTCACTCCCCGCCGCGGGCGGTGACGCGCCTCACGCCGGCGGGCGGCGCTCCCCGAACACGATCCGCCCGAGCCTGACCAGTGTCGCCCCCTCCTCGACCGCCACCTCGAAGTCCTCGCTCATCCCCATCGACAGCTCGAGCGCGGGGAGCGCGAGGCGCGAGGCGAGGCCGGCCGCGAGCGCGCGCAGCGCCGCGAAGTGCGGGCGGGAGCGTTCGGGGTCGGGATCGTACGGCGGCACCGTCATCACCCCGGCGAGGCGCAGGTGCGGGCAACGCGGGAGGATGTGCGCGGCCAGCGCGGCCGCGTCCTCGGCGGTCACGCCGCTCTTGGCCGCCTCGCCCCCGACGTTGACCTCGAGGAAGACCGGCAGCACACGGCTGCCCCCGGCCAGCAACCCCTCGAGCCGATCGGCGAGCTCGGGGCGGTCGACCGTCTCGATGACGTCGAAGAGCCCGAGCGCCGTCCGAGCCTTGTTGCGCTGCAGCGGGCCAATGAGGTGCCACGGGGTCGCCCCCGCCACCAGGGGGCGCTTGGCGGCCGCCTCCTGAACGCGGTTCTCTCCGATCGCGTCGGCGCCGGCCGCCACCGCTTCCGCCACCGCCTCGGCGGGCTGCGTCTTGGACACCGCGACGATGCGGACGCCCGCGGGGTCGCGGCCGGAGCGGGCGCATGCCGCCGCGATCCTCTCCCGCACCTGGGCGAGGTTCGCCGCGACGCTCACGGCCCCGTCTCTCGGACCACGGACCACGGACCACGGACCACGGTCGTCACAGCCCCTCCGGCCGTGGCAGCGTCGAGGCGCGTTCGTCCATCGCGCGGTTGGCGAGGGCGTCGGCGGCGCGGTTGGCCTCGCGCGCGACGTGCACGATGGCGAAGCGCCGAAAGCCGGCGGCCAGCGTCCGCGCTTGCAGCCACAGCGGCTTGAGGTGCGCCGCCTTGACCTTGTAGGCCCCTTTCATCTGCTCCACGACGAGCTGCGAGTCGGAGCGCACCTCGAGGCGCTCGACGCCGAGGGCGCGGGCGCGCTCGAGCGCGGCCAGCAGCGCGGCGTACTCGGCGACGTTGTTGGTGGCGGTGCCGAGGTAGAGGCAGTGCTCTTCGCGCCGGTCCGCGAGCTCGAGGACGACGCCGCACCCCGCTTCGCCGGGGTTGCCCCGCGATCCGCCGTCGATCGCGGCCGCGGCGGCGGGCGAGGCGGTCATGCGGAGGGCGGGAACTGCTCGGGGTCGTAGAGCAGCCGGCGGCAGTGGTCGCAGGTCTGCAACTCCTCGACCGTGCGCACGAGCTGCACGAGCGACGGGCGCAAGTCGCCGTGGCACGCGGAGCAGGCCGTCCCGTCCATCGGCACGACCGCGTTCGGCTTGCGCGACGCCCACAGCTTCTTGAAACGTTCCATCGCCTTGTCTCCGAGCCTGGCCTGCACGGCGCGCAGCTCCGTCTCGAGCGCGGCCAACTCCCCCTCGCTCGCCTGGCGGAGTAGCTCCCACGCCGCCTCGGCCTGCTCGCGCAGCGCCTTCTCTTCCGGACTCTCCTCCCCCAGCGTCGCGATCGCGGCGTCGGCGGTCTCGAGCTCCTGCAGGATCTCGAGGAGTCGGTCCTCCTTGGCTTTGAACTGGGTCTCCACGTGGTCCAGCTCCGAGACCACGGCGGAGAGCTGCTTCATGTTGGTGACGTGGCTCTTCTGCTTGCGGAAGTGCTCGCGCTCCTCGCGCAGCGCGTCGGCCTCCGGTTGCAGCGCCACCTGCTCCGCGGCCAGTGCGTCGCGCCGCAGGCGGGCGGCCTCGAGCTTCTCGTGCCGCTCGGAGAACTGCGTGCGTAGCGCGGCCAGCGCCTCCGGGGGCGTGTCCCGCTCCCGTTTCAGCGCCGCGCGGCGGGTCAGCAGCCGCTGCAGCGCAACGTACCCTGCAAGTTGGTCCCTCGCCGTCAACGCCCCTCCCGTTTGTCAAGCACCCCGAACCCAGCCCGACCGAACCGGCAGGCCGCAAGCCCTCTCGGTGCGTGGTGGGTCCACCAGGATTCGAACCTGGGACCAACCGGTTATGAGCCGGCAGCTCTGACCGCTGAGCTATGGACCCAGCGCCGCGAATTGTAGGCGCTATTGAGACTTGGCGCAACCTCGAAAACACGGCGCAGGGCAGGGGGCACAGACGTGCGCAGGAAAGACGGCACGAAACGACTGGGGTCCGGGCACCGGGCCCAGAGAGGATGCGGGCGGTTGCTATACTTTTGCGGCTCGGGGGCCGGAGGGCGGACCATGGATGCGACGGCGTATCAGGCGTGGAAGAGGAACCTCTACCGCCCCGCGGCGGCGCATGAGCGCGGCGATTTCGCCACCTCCTCGGGCTTCCCGGTCGAGCCGGTCTACGGTCCATGGGACGTCACCGGCGCCGCCGAGGCGAACTCGCTGCCCGGCGAGTACCCGTTCACTCGCGGGATCCACCCCTCGATGTACCGGACCCGGCTTTGGACGATGCGGCAGTACGCCGGGTTCTCGACCGCCGAGGCGTCCAACCGGCGCTACCGCTACCTGCTCGAGCAGGGGCAGACCGGGCTGTCAGTGGCGTTCGACCTGCCGACCCAGATCGGCTACGACTCCGACGACCCGATGGCGCTCGGCGAAGTCGGCAAAGTCGGCGTTGCGATCTCTACCCTCGCCGACATGGAGGCGTTGCTCGACCAGATCCCGCTCGATCGCGTTTCGGTCTCGATGACGATCAACGCCACGGCATCGACGTTGCTGGCGATGGTGCTGGCGGTGGCCAAGCGGCAGGGGGTCGGGTGGGACCGGGTCTCCGGGACGATCCAGAACGACATCCTCAAGGAGTACATCGCGCGCGGCACCTACCGCTTTCCCCCCCGCCCCTCGCTGCGGCTGATCACCGACGTGTTCGCCTTCTGCGCCCGGGAAGCGCCGAAGTGGAACACGATTTCGATCTCGGGCTACCACATCCGCGAGGCGGGCTCGACCGCGGTGCAGGAGGTGGCGTTCACCCTCGCCAACGCCCGCGAGTACGTGCGCGCGGCGGTCGCAGCCGGCCTGGCGATCGAGGACTTCGCGCCGCGCCTGTCGTTCTTCTTCAACGCCCACAACAACCTCCTCGAGGAAGTCGCGAAGTTCCGGGCGGCGCGGCGGATGTGGGCGCGGATGATGCGCGACGAGTTCGGCGCCCGCGACCCCAGGTCGTGGGTGCTGCGGTTCCACACCCAGACGGCCGGGTCCACCCTCACCGCCCAGCAGCCCGAGACCAACGTCGTGCGGGTCGCCATCCAGGCGATGGCCGCCGTGGCGGGGGGCACCCAGTCGCTGCACACCAACGCGATGGACGAGGCGCTCGCGCTGCCCACCGAAAGCTCGGCCCTGCTCGCGCTGCGCACGCAGCAGATCATCGCGTACGAGTCCGGCCTCGCCGACGTCGCGGACCCGCTCGGGGGCGCGTACGTCGTCGAAGCATGGACCGACCGCATCGAGGCGGAGGCGCGCGCCTACATCGAGAGGATCGAGGCGATGGGCGGGGCGCTCGCCGCGATCGAGCACGGCTTCCAGCAGCGCGAGATCCACGAGGCGGCGTACCGCACCCAGCGCGCCATCGAGGCGGGCACCCAGGTGGTGGTCGGCGTCAACAAGTTCAGGCGCGAGCAAGAGGTGCCGATCCCGACGTTCCGCACGGATCCCGCGGTGCAGCAGGAGCAGGTGGCGCGTGTCGTGGCGGTGCGCGCGCGGCGCGACGCGGCGCGGGTGCGGCGGGCGCTGGCGGCGCTCGGGGAGGCGGCGCGCGGCCGCGACAACCTGATGCCGCCGATCGTCGAGGCGGTGGAAGCGTACGCGACCCTGGGCGAGATCGCGTCGGCTCTGGTCGTGGTGTTCGGCGAGCACCGGGAGGGGGTGGCGCTGTGAGAAACGTGGTCCGTGGTCCGTGGTCCGTGGTCCGCCTAGGGTGTGTCGCCGTCGCCCTGCTGGTTTCGTGGCCGGCGGCCGGGCAGGAGCGGGCGACGCTCAGAGTCCTGTTCACCTCGGACATGCACGCCCACGTGCTGCCGTTCGACGACGTGCGGGAGCGCCCGGCACGCGGTTCGATCGCCCAGGTCGCAACCGTGGTGGCGCGCGAGCGCCAGGCCGATCCCATGAACGTGGTGCTCGACGGCGGCGACGAGATCGAGGGGACGCCGCTCGAGTACTACGCGATCGCCGCCCCCGGCGCGCCCGGTGCGGACCCGGCGATCGCCGCGATGAACATCGTGGGCTACGACGCGGCGGTCCTCGGCAACCACGAGTTCAACTTCGGCCTCGACGTGCTGCGGCGCTCGATGGCGCAGGCGCGTTTCCCGTGGCTGGCGGCGAACCTGGAGGGCGCCGAACGGGCGGGTTTGCGGGTGGGCGGCGAGTTGGTGCTCGAGCGCGGCGGCGTCCGCATCGGCATCCTCGGCCTCACCAACCCCAACATTCCGCACTGGGACCCCCCGGAACACTGGCGAGGCCTCACCTTTGCCGACCCGGTCGCGGTGGCGGCCGCGCGCGTCCCCGAACTGCGCAAGCGCGCGGACGTGGTCATCGTCGTGGTCCACAGCGGGTTCGAGCGCGACCTCGCGACCGGCGCCCCGGAAGGGACCGACAACGAGAACTTCGGCTGGCGGCTCGCGCAGCTCCCTGGGATCGACCTCCTGCTCACCGGCCACACCCACCGAAACATCCCGCCGCAGCGGCTCGGCGCCACCGTCGTCGCCCAACCCGGGCGCTGGGGCGATTTCGTCACCCGGGTAGACCTCGACCTCGCCCGCGAGGGTGGGGCCTGGAAAGTGACCGGCTGGCGCGGAGAGAACATCCCGACCGCGAGCGAGACGGCGGACCCCCGGGTGGTGGCCGAGGCGGCGCCCGAGGAGGCGAAGGTGAAGGCCGAGCTGGCGCGCCCGCTCGGCGAGCTCACGGCGCCGCTCGAGGTGACGGCCCTGCCGCTCGGCGACGACCCCGGCGTGGACCTTATCCACGCGGTGCAGCTCGAGGCCAGCGGGGCCCAGCTCTCACTCGCCGCGCCTCTCGGCGGCGGGCGCACGGAGTTTCCGGCCGGCCCGCTGACGCCGCGCCTGGCGTACGCGCTCTACCCATACCCCAACACATTGCTCGTCGTGCGCCTCACCGGCGCCGAGCTCAAGGACGTCCTCGAGCACGCGGTGCGGGGTTGGACCGGCGTGGGCTGCTCCGGCTCGGGGTGCGCCCTGGAGCGCGACCGGAGGCTGCCGACCTACAACTACGACACGCTCGCAGGCGGCACGTACCTGGTGGACCCGGCCGCCCCGGTCGGGAGCCGCATCCTCGGGCTCCGTGTCGCCGGCAAGCTCGTGCAACCAGGCGACACGTTCACGGTGGCGATCAACTCCTACCGCGCCGCCGGGGGCGGCGGCTACCCGTACCTCGCGACCGCGCCGCGCGTCAAGGAGATCGACCGGCCGATGGTGTCGCTGATCGTCGACTACTTCACCCGACACGGCCGCGTCACGCCGACGACTGACGACAACTGGGCGTTCACCGTCCCTCTCCGCGACGCCGCCCCCGCGCGCGGCGCCACGCCTGCGCCGTAGACGGCGGCGGCGGAACGCCCCGGACCATTGGGTACCGGGGTTCACGGCGGCTTCACGGCGTCCCGGCGACGGCCTTCACAGGCGCAGCCCAGCTTCGGGATCCGAGGACCGGCCGATGCGGTTCCGGAGGGGGTGAAGATGCGCTTCAAGAAGATGGACATGCACGCACATTCCTGCCACTCGTCGGAGACGATTCCCGGAGTGAGAGGGGTACTCTTCTCGCCCCAGGAGACGCCAGAGGAGCTCTACGAGCGCGCCAAGGCGCGAGGCATGGACTTCGTGACCATCACCGACCACGACACGATCGCTGGTTGCCTCGAGTTCCTCGCGCGCCACCCGGACGCCCGGGACTTCGTGGTCGGCGAAGAGGTGTCCACCGAGCTCCCGGTCAGCGGGCTTACGGTCCACATCAACGTCTACGGCCACTCGCTTTCGCAGCACGGCGAATTGCAGCGGCGGCGCGGCGACGCCTTCGAGGTCGCCCGCTTCTGCAGGGACCAGGGACTGTTCTTCTGCTGGAACCACCCCTTCTACCGCGAGAACCTCTCGACCATCGAGGAGCGTGAGTTCATGCGTCTGGTCGCCGAAGTGCCGGTGCTGGAGGTCCGCAACGGCGGCCGCATGCAGCTCCTCAACGTCCTCGCGGAGGAGGTCGCGGTCTGCGAGGGCAAGGGGATGCAGGGCGGCAGCGACACCCACACCGGCAACATCGGCTCGGTCTACACCGCGGTGCCGTGCGTCACGCTCGACGGTTTCTTCGCCGGCATCCTCGCCGGCGACAGCCGCATCGTCGGCCGCCATTCGACGATGCACGACTTCATGTTCCGCAACTACCTGGTCGGGGCGCGCCGGACCGTCGTTTCGGCGTGCGCGCGCCTGACCTCGCCGCTTGCGCGTGCGCGCGTCCGCTCGCTGGGCGTGCTCGCGGTGGTGCTCTCGCCGTGGATCGTGCGCCGCCACTTCCGCGGCCAGCTCGAGATGGCGCGGATCGCCCTCGACAGCCTCTCCGCCTTCGGCCACCTGCCGCGCACCCTTCTGGATGCCGCCTGAGCGCCCGCCCGGGTGTCGTCAGAGGGAGCGCGCCAACTCGATGACCCGCGGCGTGCCGAACTTCGGCAGGCGCACGTAGCCGGACCAGGCGGCGGCCGCGAGCGTGCCGTCGTCGAGCCACTCGTGCAGCCACTCCGCGGCGTGCCGCGGGTCGTCCTGTTTGAGGCCGGCGCCGCGCTGGATCGCCCAGCGCCGGTTGAAACGCTCGTGGACGCCCACCGGGCGGGCGAACACGAGCGGGAGCCCGAGCGCCGCGAAGAACGTCAGCTCGGAGGGTTTGGTCCACAGCACGTCGGTGCGCTCGAGCAGGCGGTTGAAACGGTGCAGGTAGGCTGACACCGTGGCCTCGCAGACGATCTCGAGACCCGAGCCGAGCTGGCCGGCTAGACCAATATCCTCGGCGCAGGCGCGGAAGCCTGCCGCGACCTCGGCGCGGACGCCGGCGACGAGGGCGAGACGGATCGTGCCTGCGAGGACCGGGGCGCGCAGCGAGGTGAGCAGGGCGCGCGCCATGCCCGCCTGCGCCCCGGCGCCGCCGACCGCGAACGTCACCAGCGGCGCCTCGCCCGCGGCGTCCTCGGGCAGCGGCCCCAGGAGGTGGGCCAGCTCCTCACGCAGTTGGGCGCGGAACACGCCGGCGGGATCGAGGCGAACGAGCCGCGCGGCCAAGCGGAGGCGGAGGTCCCGGAGGTCCGTCCCGCCGAGCAGCTCGCCTGGGAGCGGGAAGCCGGTGAGGTGGATCCGCTCGGGCGGCACGCCGTAGGCGCTTAGGCGCCGGACGGCGCGCTCGCTCGGCGCCGCGTAGTGGATGCGGCTCTTCCCCGGGTCGCGCGGCACCCACACGCGGTTGAGGTCGGCGTCGGTGACCACGCAGACGATGCGCTCCGCGCCGGCGAGGTCGGCGATCACCGCCGGTGCGTAGAACGTGGTCAGCAGTGTTGCGCCGGTGGCCCGCAGGTGGGCGACGAGGCCGTCGCCGGCGCCGCTGCGGGCGAGGCGCTCGAGCCAGCGCACGGCCGCGGTCGGGGCCGAGAGGTCGCGGTGGGGGTGGAGGTGGGGGATTGCCGTGATCGCTTCGAGGAGGCGGCGTGTCGGCCGCCCGAGGAGGGGCACCTGCGAGAGCCGCGAGAGCGCCTCGTAGCCCTTGCGCACCCGCTGCCAGCGGGCCGGTTCGCCCGCGATTGCCAGAGGCGGTCGGTCGATCTCGAGCACCGGGGCGCCGAGCCCGTCGGCAAGCGCGTGCGCCGCGCGAAGGTGACCGTAGCCCATGTCGATGGCGACCACCGTGATCGGGCGGCCCGGCGGGCGGTCGGGGGCGGTTTGAGGCGGCATCCGGGCCGGGAGGATAGCAGGGGACGCCACCGTCACACCCACTTCGCGCCGTCCTCGCACGGCCTTCACGCCGGGAGGCGAGAGTTCGAACCGTGGTCGTCGTGCTCGCCGCCGTTGTGGTGGTCGCCGGGTTGGGGGCGAACGCGCTGATGGCGTGGGCGGCGCGACGCCAGCTCGCGGTGCCTCCGCCGCCGGCCGGCGGGTTGCCGCCGGTCTCCATCCTCAAGCCGCTCAAGGGGGCCGACGCCGGCCTCGCGGCCAACCTCGAAAGCTTCTTCCGGCTCGACTACCCCCGGTACGAGGTGATCCTCGGCGCAGCCGACCCTGAGGACCCGGCGCTCGCCGTTGCCCGGGGAGTAGCAGCGGCGCACCCCGAGGTGCCGTCGCGGATCGTCGCCGACCCGCGGGAGGTGGGCCTCAACCCGAAGGTCAACAACCTTGCAAACCTCGCGCGACACGCCAGTCACGACGTGCTGCTGGTCTCCGACTCGAACATCCGGGTGCGCCCGGCCTACCTCGCCGACCTCGCAGCCCACCTCGCGCGCCCCGGCGTCGGGTTGGTCTCGTCGCCGCTCCGTGCGGTTGCAGCAGGCGGGAGCGGCGGCGCGTTCGAGGCGCTCCAGCTCAACACGTTCGTCCTCGGCGGCGTCGCGGCCCTTCACCGGCTGCGCGGGGGCGTCTGCGTGGTCGGGAAGTCGATGCTGCTGCGCCGCGCCACCCTCGAAGCGGTCGGCGGCTTCGCGTTCCTGGCGCGTTACCTCGCCGAGGACCAGGTGTGCGGCGAGGAGGTGGCGCGCCGCGGGTTTGCGGTTTCTCTCAGCGGCCACGTTATCGACAACGTGCTCGGGACCCTCTCGTTGCGCAGCGCGGTGGGGCGGCACCTGCGCTGGGCGCGGATCAGGCGGCGCATGAGCCCGACCGGGTACGCCGGGGAACTGGTGCTCCAGCCCGTGTTCGTGGCTGTGATTGCGGCCCTCGCCGACCCCGGTCTGGCGACCGCCGTGCTCCTGGCCGCAACGGTGGCGGCCCGCGCGGCCGTCGATGCAGCCGCCGAGCGCGCGGCCGGCGTGCGCCGGCCTCTGGCGGTCTATCCCCTGCTCTCGGCAGCCCGCGACCTGGTCGTCGGCGCCGCGTGGGCCGTACCGTTCGTGTCGTCGAGCGTCAACTGGCGCGGGCGCAGGTTCACGATCGGCCCGCGCACCCTGTTGGTGGGCACCGAGGCGACGGATGCCGGCACCGCCGGGCGTGCCGGCGAGGCGGTCGGGCCGGCGTTCGCCGGCTCCTAGCGGTGGGCCTGCAGCGGCGGCTCAAGGCCGGCGAGGCGGGAGACGAACGCGGCCACTTCGGTGAGCGACTCTTCGGCGACGTGACGGCGGGGGACGCCGGCGCCGCGGGCCAGCCAGATCGCGGCCATCTCGGGGTGGGTGTCGAGGTAGCCGTGTCGGCCGATGGAGTCGGCGGGTCCGTGCCAGGGCGCACCGGGAGCGGCGATCCCGGAGTCGGCAGAAAATCCCGGGTGGAAGAACACGACGAGGTCGCCGGAGGCGGCGGCGTCGAGCCCGACCGCGGCGAGGCCCTCGCGGGGGATGATCTTTTCGACCACGTTGCTCCCGTCGACCTGGGCGCGGGCGAGCGCCACGGCCGCGGCCTGGATCACCGCTGCCATGTCCGTCGGCTCGACCACCCCGGCGGGCTCGCGCCCCTTGAGGTTGACGTACAGATGCGCGCAACCGCCGCCCGCGTACGCCACGATCCGCGACGACGGCGCGACGCGCCAGCGGTCCCCGACTTCCTCAGCAGCGGCGAGGCCGGCGTGCTGCAGGAGTTGGTTGACCTCGACGCTCTCCCACACCGGCGCCATGCCATGGTCGGAGACGACGACCAATGCGTCGCGGGTGAGGTCGAGTCCGCGCGCCAGCTCGCCGACGGCGCGGTCCCCGGCCCGGAACGCCTCGGTGACGACCGCGCGAGCGGCTGTGGCCCGCGCCGGCGTGTAATTGGACTGCCTCGGGTCGACGAGGAGGAACCGGTGCTCGGCCTCGTCCACGATCGGCTGGTAGAGCAGCAGCAGGTCGAACCGTTCGCGGGCGATCGCGGTTGCGGCGCACGCGGTGAAGTACTCGGAGAAGCGGCGCATCTGGACGAGCATCTCGGGGATGGTGATGCCCTCGTGGCCGGCCTCGCGCCGGGCAAGGGCGCGGTCGTCGGGGGGGCCGGGCCAGAACCCGGCGGCGGCCTCGAGCGCCTCGCGGAACGCCCGCGGGTACGCCTCGGTGGCGTAGAAGCCGCCGCGGTAGACCGTGACGCCGTCGAGGTTCGCCGGCAGCGTCTGCAGCACGCACCAACCGCCGACGGTGCGCGCGCCGCCGTCCGGGTGCGGCGCGCGCAGACGGAGCGGGAACCACTCGCCGGCGCGGACGCGCGCGAGGACGCCGTTGCCGAGATCGGCGTCGTCGTCCACCACCAGGGTGTCGTAGTCCACCTTGCGGTCGTCGCTGGTGTCGAGCGCCGTGAGCGTGAACGTCGCCGCGGCGGGGAGGCCCTCCCCGGCAAGGTCGACGCTGAACGTGGTTTGCCGCGCCTTCGAGTCGCTGGTCCAGCCGGGCGGCAGGGTGACCGCCGTGAAGCGGTCCGCCGCGAACGTGTGCGTCCGCGCTCCCGCGAACGGGGTGTTCACGTAGGTCGTGCCGAAATCGGCGGTGCGGGAGGGCGCCGTGCCGTCGCAGCCTGGAAACCCCAGCGCCCCGACGCGTTTGCCCTGGCGCCGGAACGCCTGCCAGAGCGGCTCGGCGCCCCACGGCGCCGCGAACCCCGACACCTCTTGACCGATCGGCGCGCCGGGGAGCTTGAAGACGTTCGCGACGATCCCCGTCACGGCGGGGCACGCTCCGGTGGCGATCGAGGCGTGGCTCGGGGCCGTGAGCGTCGGGTTGACGGGGATGGCGCGCTCCACCACGTACCCGCCGGCGAAGGCGGCGACCCCGTCGGGGTCGGTGTCGAGCCCCTGGCGGAAGTTGTCCCGGTGACGATCGGCGCCGAAGCCGTCGAGGGAGAGCAAGACGACGCGCCGGGCCGGCGACATGGGCGCGGACTCCGCGGCAGGATGGGCGGTGTCGGCCCCAGCGCACGCGAGAGCGGCGATCGCGGCGGGGGCCAGAAGCCCAGTCGGGGCGTGCACGACTTGAGTGTAACCAACCACGCGTCGCTGCGCTGCGTCGGCCGCCGGAGAGACTGCGTCTTCACGTCGTCTTCACGCTCGGAGGTGAGCATCCGCTGCGGCAGTTGACAGCTGCCGGCCCGGAGGAGGAACGTGGTTCGCGCAGGGGGTGACATGCCTGAACGGTTGCTGGAGCACGACCTCGAGGAACTCAAGAAGCTCCTGCTCACCATGGCGGGGGAGGTGGAGCGCCAGCTCGGCCTGGCGATCCGGGCGCTGGTCGATCGCGACAGCGCGCTGGCGGAGGCGGTGATCGCGGGGGATTCCCTCATCGACCAGCGCGAGGTGGAAGTGGACCACCGGGTCATCGAGCTGATCGTCCGGACGCGGCCGATGGCGCGCGACCTCCGCCTCGTGATGACCGCGATCAAGATCGCGCCCGACCTCGAGCGCGTCGCCGACCACGCCGTCTCCATTGCCCGCCAGGCGTTGCTGCTCAACCAGGTGCCGCCCCTCAAGTCGTTCATCACGATCCCGCGGATGGCCGATGCGGCCACCGCGATGGTGCGCGACGCCATCGGCGCATTCGTGCAGGGCGACTCGCAGCGCGCCCGCCAGGTGATCGCCCGCGACGACGAGGTGGACGGGATGCACGAGCAGGTCTTCCGCGAACTCCTCACGTACATGATGGAGGACCCCAGGACGATCCACCGCGGCCTGGCGCTGCTGCTGGCTTCGCGCTCGCTCGAGCGCATCGCCGACCAGGGCACCAACATCGCGGAGCAGGTCGTGTACCTGGTCGAGGCGGAGGACATCCGACACCGTCACGACGAGGGGGGGAGCCAGGAGTGAGCCCGGTCGCGCGTGTGTTCGTGGTCGAAGACGATGCCGACATCGCGGCGATGGTGCGGCGACAGCTCGAGCGCACGGCCTCGTGCACGGCTACGGCGTTCGCGCGCGGCGATGAGTTCCTGGCGGCGTGCGAGGTCGCGACGCCGGACCTCGTAGTGCTCGACCTCAACCTCCCCGACACCGACGGGCTGGTGCTCTGTCGGGAACTGAGGGCATGGGAGGCGACGCGGACCGTGCCGATCCTGATGCTCACCGCGCGCGCTGCCGAGGGCGACCGCGTCGCCGGGCTCGACCTCGGCGCCGACGACTACCTGACCAAGCCGTTCTCGCTGCGCGAACTGTCCGCGCGGGTCGCCGCGCTGCTGCGGCGGGTGGAGTGGGAGCGCGGCACGCCGGGCGGGGTCTACCGCGACGCTCGCCTCGTCGTGGACCCCGCACGGTTCCAGGTCACCCGTGACGGGGCGGACGTCCATCTCACACGCAGGGAGTTCGCGGTGCTCTGGCACCTGATCTCGCTCGGGGGCCGGGTCGCCTCGCGCGAGCAAATCCTGGACGCGGTGTGGGGGCTCGCCTCCAGCGTCGATCCCCGCACCGTCGACGCGCACATCCGCACGCTGCGGAAGAAACTCGGCGACGACACCATCGAGACCTTGATCGGCTCGGGCTACCGGTTTCGGGGTCAGCCGTGAGGCCGCGCTCCCCCCTCGGGCTGCTCGTCGGGCTCGCGACGCTGTTTGTGGCGCTTGCGGCGCTCACCGTGGACCACGCCGTGCGTAGGAGCGAGGCCGCCGCCGCGGTCGCCGAGCGGCTCCACCTTGCGTCCGACGCGCTCGCGCCGGATGCCGCCGCCCTGTTCGCACTGCCGCCGGAGCAGGCCGACGCGACGATCCGTCGGTGGTCCGCCCTGAGCGGGTTTCGCATCACCCTGATCGACGCCGACGGAGGCGTTCACGCCGACTCGTGGGCGTTCTTCGGGCCGCTGCCCCGCCTCGAGAACCACGGCAGCCGGCCCGAGGTGACTGCCGCCCGCCGCGCCGGCGTGGGGGTCGGCCGCCGCCGCTCCGCCACCACCGGGCGCGTGACCACCTACCTCGCGCACCGGATCGGACCGCCGGACCGCCCGCTGGGGTTCCTGCGGCTGGCGCAGGAGGACCCTCCGGACGAGTCGCCGTGGGCGGGCGCGCTCGCTGCCGTCGCCGCCGCGCTGGTTGCCGGCGCCGTCGCGTCGCGCTGGGAGCGGCGGCGGCACGACGCGGTGGCGCGCCACTTGGCCGCGTGGACCGACCTGCCCGCGGACGCCGAACTGGAAGCGATCGCCGGCGATGTCGACCGGCGTTTCAGGACCCTCCGCGAGGGGCTCACCCGCGAGGTCGAAGCGACCCGCGCGGCGCTCGACCAGGTCGCCGAGGGGATCGTGCTCCTCGACCGCGAGGGGGTCGTGCGCTACGCCAACTCGGCCGCCTCGACCCTGCTCGGCGGGACCCCGGCCGCCGGGCACGCGCTCGTCGAGGCGGTGCGGATCCCCGAGGTGCTGAGCGTCGTGCACGAGGTGCTCGCGGGCGGGGGGACACGGCACACCAGCGCCACCGGCGCCGACGGCCTCGAACTCGCGGTCCGGGCCGCCGCGTTGTCGCATCCCGTGCTGGCGGCCGCGGTGGTGCTGGCCGACGTGCGCGGCGAACGCCAGCTCGAGCGGGCGCGGCGGGCGCTGGTTGCGGACCTCGCCCACGAGCTGCGCACCCCCCTGACCGTGCTGACCGGATTGACGGAGGAGCTTACCGAGGCCGGGGCCAACGCCGAGCTTGCCGCGACCCTCGCCCGCCAGGTGCACAAGCTGCGCGCGTTCGCGCAGGACCTCGAGGAGCTGGCGCGGATCGAGTCCGGCCAGGTCCGGCTCGACCTCGCCGAGACCGACGCGGCTGCGGTCGTCCGGCAGGTACTCGCCGAGTTGGGCGCGGGCGCCCGCGAGGCCGGGGTGGTGCTGAGGCAGGAGGGCGGCCCGGCCATGGCGCGCACCGACCCGGTGCGGCTCGCGCAGGTGCTCGCCAACCTCGTGGACAACGGCATCCGCTACAACCGGACCGGCGGCCGCGTGACGGTCACCACCAGCAGCGAGGAGCGCGGGGTGCGGATCGAAGTCGCCGACGACGGCCTCGGCATCCCGGCCGCCGAGATCCCGCTCGTGTTCCAGCGCTTCTACCGGGTGCGCCGCCAGGCGGAGCGGACGGGTGGCAACGGGTTGGGCCTCGCGATCGTCAAGCACCTGGCGCACTCGCTCGGAGGGACCGTGACGCTCGCCTCCCGCGAGGGCGACGGCACGACGGTGACGGTGGTGCTCCCGGTGGCCGGCCCGGTGGCCTGAGCCCGGACGCGCGAAGGCCCCCATCGCGGGGGCCTCCGGGAGAACGCGCGGACCAGGACTATTCCTTCGGTTGCTGCAGCGCCTTCATCAGGGCGGCGCCGAACGCGCTCACCTCGGCCTTGCGCTCGACCTTCTTCTCCTCGTTCCAGCGCCGGAACTCCTTGACCGCCTTGCCTTCCTTGGCCTTCTTGACCGACAGCGAGATGCGCTTGCGCGCCGGGTCGACCGAGAGGACCGTCGCCGAGATGCGGCTGCCGGCGGCGAAGCGGGCCGCCAGGTCGCCGCCCCTGGGGACGTCGGTCTCCGATGCCGGGATCAGGCCGGTGAGGCCGGGTTCGAGCTGGACGAACACGCCGAAGTTGGCGGTCCGCTCGACGAGTCCTTCCACGATCGTGTCGGCGGGGTAGCGGCCCGCAGCGTCGGCCCACGGGTCGGAGGTCGCGACCTCGCGCAGCGTCAGCGACAGGCGCCGGCGCTCCATGTCGAGTTCGCGCACCCAGCCGCGCACGGGGGCGCCGGGGGCGAGGGTTTCGTCGTCCAGCTTCATCCCGGGCGGCAACTGCGAGACGTGGATCAAACCGTCCACGCCGGGCAGCAGCTCGACGAACACACCGAACTCGGTCTTGCGCGCCACGGTGCCGTCGAACGTCGCGCCGGAGGGGAAGCGATCCGCCACCTCGGTCCAGGGGTCCGGCTCGAGCGCCTTCATCGAGAGCGCGATCCGCCCCTTGCCGCGGTCGGCCTCGAGCACCTTGGCCCGCACGGAGTCGCCGATCTTGACGACCTGGGAGGGACGGACGCCGACCCGGTGCGAGAGCTCGGAAATGTGCACCATGCCGTCCACGCCGCCGAGGTCCACGAACACGCCGAAGTCTCGAATGCTCTTGACCGTGCCCTCGATCTCGGCGCCCACGGCGATGCGCGACCAGGCGGCCCCGGCGGCCGCCTCGCGCTCGTCCTTGAGCACCTGGGCGCGGGAGACGACCAGCGACGCGAGGTCGTCCGCCAGCTCGGTGATGCGGAAGAGGAAGCTCTTCCCGAGGTAGGCGTCGACGTTGCGCGGGAAGCCGAGGTCGATCTGGGACATCGGGCAGAACGCGCGGAGCCCGGCGATCGAGACGTCGTAACCGCCCTTGTTGCGGCCCGTGACCTTGCCCTCGACGGGCACGGCGTTGTCGTACGCGCCGCGCAGCGCCTCGCGCTCCCGCCGCTCGATGGCGAGTTTGTGCGAGACCCGCAGCTCGGGCGATAGCGCGATGATCACCGCGTCGAGCCCGTCTCCCGGGCGCAGCTCGCCGAGCTCGGTGCGGTCCATGACCGCCTCGGACTTGCCGCCCACGGCCACCAGGGCGATGTCGCCGTGGACCGCCATGATCGTGCCGGTGACCAACTGGCCGATCTCGAGCTCGTCCTGCTGGAACGATTGGGCCAGGGCCTCAGCGAAGCTCTGGTCGGTGTCGGTTGGGTTGTTCTCGTTGCTCATCGTCCGATCCTCGCCGCCTGGGCCTGCTCCAGGCGCAGCCTCTCGGGCTGAGCCCGGCATTCTACACCCATTCCAGCCGGAGGGCCGGCGGGGGTCGAAACCGGCCCGGCGTATCCTGAAAAGGTGCCCGAACTCGAGGCGGCGATGGGCGATGTCGAGCGTCCGATCCGGATCGGCGTGTCGTCGTGTCTGCTCGGGTGCAAGGTGCGTTTCGACGGCGGGCACAAGCGGGACGACTTCCTCGTCGACACGTTCGGCAACTGGGTGCAGTGGATGCCCGTCTGCCCCGAGGTCGAGGTCGGGATGGGGACGCCGCGGGAGTCGATCCGGCTGGTTGCCGCCGCCGGCGGGGTGCGCGTGCTCGCGCTCAAGAGCGGCACCGACTGGACCGAGGCGATGACCACGTTTGCCGCCGCGCGGGTTGAGGAACTCGCGGCCGAGGACCTTTGCGGCTACGTCCTGAAAAAGAACTCGCCGACGTGCGGGATGGAGCGGGTCAAGGTGTACGGCGCCGGGATACCCACGAAGTCCGGGCGCGGCGTGTTCGCCGAGGCGCTGCTGGCGCGCCTTCCCAACCTCCCCGTCGAGGAGGAGGGGCGCCTCGGCGACCCGCGGCTGCGCGACAATTTCGTCGAGCGGGTGTTCGCCTACCACCGGCTGCGGCGGTTCTTCGCCCGGCGCTGGACGGTGGGGGGGCTGGTGGCGTTCCACACCGCCCACAAGCTGCAGCTCATGGCGCACGCCCCGGCGGCGTACGCGGCGCTCGGCCGCCTCGTCGCCGGCGCCAAGGCGGCGCCGCGGGACGGCGTCCGCAGCGCCTATCAGGACGGGTTCATGGCGGGACTCAAGGCGATTGCGACCGCCAAGCGCAACACCAACGTGCTCCACCACATCCTCGGTTACTTCAAGACCTCCCTCGACGCCGAGTCGCGGGCGGAGCTGCTCGGGCTGATCGAGGATTACCGCACCGGCCTGGTGCCGCTGGTGGTGCCGGTCACGCTCATCCGCCATTACGTCCGCCTCTTCGACGTCGCCTACCTCGCCGGCCAGACCTACCTCGAACCGCACCCCAAGGAGCTCATGCTCCGCAACCACGTCTGAGACGGCCGCGCGGCTTGAGAGACTCTCCCGACGGGTGTAACGTCGAGCCCGATGGACCCGACATCGTTGCGGCAGTTCGCGGCGCTCGCACCCCCGGATGCGCTCAAGATCGTACTCGTGCTCTTCCTCTCGTTCCTGCTCGGGCTCGAGCGCGAGGGGCGCAAGGCGCACGCCGGGCACTACATCTTCGGCGGGGTGCGGACGTTCCCGCTGATCGGCCTCGTCGGGTACACGATGGCGCTCCTGGCTGGCGGCCAGGTCCTGGCCGTGGCGCTCGGGCTCGTGGTGGTCGGCGCGTTCCTCCTGGTCTCCTACCTCCACAAGCTCGCGAGCGCGGAGGACGCCGGCGTCACCACCGAGATCTCGGGCCTCGTCACCTACCTGCTCGGCGCGGTCGTCTTCTACGGCTACTACTGGGTGGCTGCGACGGTCGTGGTGCTCTCGATGCTCCTGCTCGAGCTCAAGACCGCCCTCGAGGGGTTGAGCGAGCGGCTCCCCTCGGAGGAGGTGATCACCTTCACCAAGTTCCTGCTCCTGACGGTGGTGATCCTGCCGGCGGTCCCGAACCGGGCGTTCGGGCCGTTCCAGCTCAACCCGTTCAAGACCTGGCTGGTGGTCGTGGCGGTGAGCGGCATCTCGTACGGCAGCTACGTCCTCCAGCGGATGACCCGGAAGCGCGGCGGGATCGTTCTGGCCGCGCTGCTCGGGGGCGCCTACTCCTCGACCGTGATGACCGTCGCGCTGGCGCGGCGAGGGCGGCGCGAGAACCGGCCGAACCTGTTCGTCGGCGCGATGCTGCTGGCTTCCGGCACCATGTACCTGCGGGTGGTCGTCCTGCTCGCGATCTTCAGCTTCCCCCTCGCGGCGCGGCTCGCGACCCCGTTCCTCCTGCTCGGGGCGGCGGCGATCCTCGGCGGTTTCCTGTGGTCGCGCCGGCCCGACCCGGCGCACGGCGCCCTGGAGCGCGAGTACGAGGCGAGGAACCCGCTCGAGTTGCGGGTCGCGTTCCTGTTCGCCGGGGTCTTCATGGCGCTGCTCGTGATCACCAAGCTCGTCCTCGGAGCGTTCGGCACGCCGGGGATCCTTGCGTTGGCCGCGCTGATGGGCGTCACCGACGTGGACCCGTTCATCATGGGGTTGACGCAGACCGCCGCCGTCAGCACGCCACTGGCCGCGGCTGCGGCTGCGGTGGTCGTCGCCACCGCCAGCAACAACCTCATCAAGGGGATCTACGCGTTCGCGTTCTCCGATCGCCCGACTGGGCTTCGCGGCCTCGCGGGGCTCGACGCGACTCGCGCGCGCTGGCCTGCTGCCGCTGCTCGTCCTCGCGCGCTAGCTGCGTGCTAGACTCCCGCCCGTGCGTCCGCCCCTCGCCTTGTCCTGCAGCCTGAGGGCTGGATTGTCGCAGCACCGTGACGCCTTTTCGAAGGAGCGTCTCGGTCAAGCCCACGTAGCCGGGAGGACAGGTTCCAAATGGTGAGTCTTCCGCTGTTCCTCTTCGTCACCACCGTCGCCGTCGCTCTCGTCTTCGACTTCTTCAACGGCTTCCACGACGCCGCCAACTCGATCGCGACCGTGGTGTCCACGCGCGTGCTCTCGCCGGGGCTCGCCGTGGTCTGGGCGGCGTTCTTCAACTTCATCGCGGCGTTCGTCTTCCCGCTCAAGGTGGCGACGACGATCGGCAAGGGTTTGGTTGTTCCCGCGGCCGCCACCGAGTACGTGATCCTCGCCGGCCTGATCGGCGCCATCGCCTGGGACATCATCACCTGGTACTTCGGCCTGCCCACGAGCTCCTCGCACGCCCTGATCGGCGGTTTCGCCGGCGCCGCGATCGCCAAGGTCGGTTTCGGGGCGATCATCTACAGCGGCTGGACGAAGACGATCGCTTCGATGTTCATCTCGCCGGTCCTTGGCCTGATCATGGGTTTTGGCTTGATGGTGGGTGTGGCCTGGCTGTTCCGAAACTCGCTCCCCGGCCGGGTGGACAAGCTCTTCCGCAAGCTGCAGCTCGTCTCGGCCGGCCTGTACAGCCTCGGCCACGGCGGCAACGACGCCCAGAAGACGATGGGGATCATCGCGATCCTGGCGTTCACCTACGAGAAGTCGATCGGCCGCCACCCCACCGACATTCACGTCGCATTCTGGACAATCATCGCGTGCCACGCGGCGATGGCCCTGGGCACACTTTCGGGGGGGTGGCGGATCGTCAAGACCATGGGCTCGAAGATCACCAAGCTCAAACCGGTCGGCGGGTTCTGCGCCGAGACCTCGGCGGCGCTCACGCTGTTCGCCAACTCCTACCTCGGGATCCCGGTCTCGACGACGCACACGATCACCGGCGCCATCATGGGAGTTGGGGCGACGCAGAGGCTGTCGGCGGTGCGCTGGGGCGTCGCGACGCGAATCGTCTGGGCGTGGGTGCTCACCATCCCGTGCTCGGCGCTGATGGCCGCGCTCGTATTCCACGCGATGGGGTTGTTCCTGAAGGTGTAGCCGGGGGTTGGCCGCGCCGGGACGGCCTGCCCGTCGGGCAACGTCGCCCTACGAGCTCTTGAGGATGATCGTCTCGATCGAGTTCGCCGCGTCCTCGCAGCGGTCGGTGGCTTCCTCGAGAAAGGCGTAGAGGTCCTTGAGCTTGATCACCTGGATGGCATCCGTGGCGTTGGCGAAGAGGTCGCCGAGCGCCTCGCGGTGGAGGACGTCGGCCTCGTTCTCGAGGCGGTTGATCTCGACGCACGCGGTCATCGCCTCGCCGTAGCGCTTGCCGTCGTGGAGGGTGACCACGGCCTTGTGCACCTGCTCGGCCGAGGCCACGAGGAGGCGGGCGAGTGCCTTGAGGTGGGGCGGGATGGTCTCGATCTTGTACAGCAGCAGGCGCTGCGCCGAGGAGTCGGTCAGGTCCAGGATGTCGTCCAGGCGGGTGGCCAGCGAGTGGATGTCCTCGCGGTCGAACGGCGTGATGAACGTCGCGTTGAGCTTGGCCAGCGCCTCGTGGGTGATGCGGTCGCCCTCGTGCTCCACTTCCTTCAGCTTTTCGACCTTCGCCTTCAGGTCCGTCGGGTCGTCGAGGATGTCGCGGAAGAGCTGCGTCCCGCGGACGATGTTGGCGGAGGCGCTGTCGAAGAGGCGCAGGAAGTCGGTTTTCTTGGGCAGGAACCAGCGCATCGCAACCCCCGGGTGCCGGACGGCACCGGCGGATTATAGACCCGGCGAGGGCTCGGCCCGATCGGCTCCCCTCGCGGAGAGCGAACGCGCCAGCGTCGCGCCTTCCTCTATTTGGCCCGCGAGCTCCCGCCGGATCGCCCGAGCTTGTCGGTTCTTCTTCCACTGCGTGGAGGCCTCTTGCTTGCCGGTCCCGCGGGTGGCCGGATGCGGGCCCGGGCGCCCCCGCGCCCGAGCCCGCATACTCCTGCGCCCGCGACCGGACAGGGCGTTCCGCGCCGGGGCCCCTCGCTGTTCTCCTCCCTCGCATGAAGCGCTCGGTCGGAGCCATCGACACCCCGGCGCGGCTCGCCCGTCCGGGGCCCGCGGGCGCAGGAGCAAGATGGCCACCCGCGGCACCGGCGGATCAACGACACCCCCGCCCACATGTCGGAGGTCCTGCTGCACGCCGAGAGTCCTGCCAAAACCTAGAACTAACACCAGGACCTCCGCTCCGCGCGGGTGAGGGTGGCCAAACCCGCCCAGCGGGCGGAGGCCGATTGGGCCGGAGCGTGCGGGTCCCGAGCGGGCGTCCCGCGGTGGGGTGTCGATGCTCCCGCCCGAGCGCAGCGAGCGGCGGGAGACAGCGAGCGGCCCCAGCGCGGGACGCCCTGCTCGGTCGCACGCGCAGGCGGGTCGGAGGGCGGCGCTCGATGCGCCGCCCGAGCGACTCGGCCGCAGCCCGCGGGGCAAAACAAGACAGCCTCACGCAGTGAAGGAGACAAGACAGGCCAGCCACGGGACCGGCAAGCCAAGTTGGCTCCACGCGGTGGAGGAAGAGGAACCCCGCCTGCGGGCCGAGGCGGCGGGCGCGAGCTAACCGGTGGCGCCTGCAGGTGCCGGGGGGACCGGGTTCGGGACGCGGTTCTTGATCGGCGGGATGGACTGCAGGTAGGCGAAGATCGCCTTGAGGTCCTCGTCGGTCATCTTCCCGACCCAGATCCAAGGCATCGGCGGGAGGATCTCCCGCCCCCCGCCGAAGTGGCGGCCCGTCCGCATCGCCTTGATGAAGTTCTCCTCCGAAAGCGCCCCGAGGCCGGTTTCGGGGTCCGGCGTGAGGTTGCTGGTGTAGCTGATCCCCCACGGTCCCGCCCACGCCGTCATGCTCAACGCCGCGACGGTGCCCCATGGACCCGGCGGCAGCACCGGCGGCGGGGGCAGTTTCAAGCCCTCGGGATGCCCCGAGAGCATCCGGGTCATGTCGGGCTCCGGCCCAGTCTCTCCCAGCTTCCACGGCGTGTGGCAGTCGTTGCACCCCGCGACCGTGACGAGGTATTTCCCGCGGTCTACCGGCGAGGGCGCGGCCGCTCCGGTTTCGGCCTGCTGGCAGGCGGCAGCGACGAGGCACACCGCAGCGAGAGTGGCGAGTGATGAAGTCCGTCCCATAAGGATCCCCCTCGAAATATAGATATCAAAACCCAGTCTATAAATGTGGAGTGGCTTGTCAAGGCCCGGGCGCCGGGATGGCGCACCGCGTGGTACGATCCATCGGCGTCGGACCACCCGGTGCCACGCACGCCTCGCGAAGGGGTCTCGCCATGGATCTGTCGTTCGACGCCAGCACGGTCGTCTACCTCGACAACGCCGCCACGACCTTCCCAAAACCGAAGGAGATCCTGGACCAGGCGCTCGCCGCCTACGCGAACTTCGGCGTCAACCCCGGGCGGTCGGGGTACGACCTGTGCCTCGCGGCCGGCAACCTCGTCGCGCAGACCCGGCGGGAGTTGACGGGCTTCTTCGGCGGCAGCGACCCCGACCGGTTGGTGTTCGCCGCCAACGCAACCGATGCGCTCAACCTGCTGATCCAGGGGGTTCTCACCGAGGGCGACCACGCGGTCTCGACCACGATCGAGCACAACTCGGTGATCCGGCCGCTCAACCACATGGCGCGCGACCGCGGCGTCGAGGTGGATTTCGTGCCGGTCGAGCGCGACGGCCGCGTCGACCCGCGGGCCGTGACGCGGCGGCTCCGGCCCAACACCCGCCTCGTGATCATCAACCACGGTTCCAACGTGATCGGCACGATCCAGCCGGTGGCGGAGATCGGGGCGGAGTGCCGGAAGCGCGGGATCGCGTTCGCGATCGACGCCTCGCAGACGGCCGGCGTGGTGCCGATCGACATGCGCGCGACGGGCGTGGACGTCGTGGCGTTCACCGGGCACAAGTCGCTGCTGGCGCCGACCGGGATCGGCGGCCTGTGCATCGGCGATGGGGTCGAGATCCGCCCCACGCGCTTCGGCGGCACCGGGGTCAACTCGGTGAACCCGTACCACCTCGACGAGTACCCGTACCGCCTGGAGGCGGGGACCGGCAACGTCCTCGGCATCGCCGGCCTGCACTTCGGCCTCGCCTACATCGCGGCACGCGGGATCGAGGCGATCTACCGCCACGAGATGACGCTGTTCGCCGCGCTGCAGGAGGGCCTGGCCGCGGCCGACGGCGTGACGCTGCACGGCACCACGAGCCTCGAGCACCGCCTGCCGGTGCTGTCGTTCACCATTGCCGGGCGCGACCCCTCCGACGTCGGCACCCTGCTCGACGTGGAGTACGGCGTCGCCGCGCGCACCGGGCTGCAGTGCGCGCCTCTCATCCACCGCCAGATGGGCACCGGGGCGCGCGGCACCGTGCGCCTTTCCGTGGGTCCGATGAACACGACCGCCGACATCGAGGCCGCGGTCGAAGCGGTGTCGGAGATCGCCGCCGCGGCGCGCGCCGTCACGGCCTAGGGCACGCCCACCGCGTCTGGTGCATACTGGCGCGGGGCTCGACGTCGGGCATGTGGCGGGGAGGCCGATGCGCGGCCGGGCGCCGTACGCGTCCGCGCCTGTGCCGCGGTGCTGCGGCGAGACGAGCGAAACGTGGCGACGTTGTTACAATAAGCGCAGCACGGAGGGATCGGCGAGTGGACGGCGTGGTGGAGGATCCCAAGGTCGGCGAGGCGTTGGCCGAACTGCACCTCTATCTCTCCGACGCGATCGCGCCGCTGGTCGTCACCGACTCGATCACCATCCTGCTCGTCGTCCCGTCGTCGCGGGTCGCCCAGGAGATCCTGTCGTGGACCACGAGCCAGCACCGACGCCTGGGCGGCAACGTGCCGATCTCCGACTACCTCTACCACGCCCTCCGCAAGCTGTACGTGATGGGCGAGTTGAACCTGGTGCCGAAGCAGGCGATGGACGCCTACCTGGAGTCGCTGCAGACGTACATGCTGGAGTTCTGCCCCGAGGAGGACAGGGAACTCCTGCGCGAGAACTTGGCGCATCTCGGCGATGTGCGGGCCGACCTCGCCGCACCCGTCCTCGGCCTTCACCGCAACCAGGGTGGGGAATCGGCGCTGGCGATGGGCGACCCTTCCTCCGGCGCCGCGAAGACCACGGTTCACGCGGAGCGCCATTTCGCCCAGCTCGTGGAGCGTCTGGCGCGATTGCAGATCCCGGCCGGTGTAGGGCCGGACCAGAGTGGCGGGCGCGGCGACGTCCTCTCCCAGCTGGTGAGCGTCGCGGCACGGAACTCGGCGGACTCGGAGGAGTTCCAACAGTACAAAGAGAGCCTGCGCGGCGCGGGAATGGGGTCGACGATGGAGGATGTCTTCCGGTCGCTGGGCCGCCGCCTGCCAGGCTGGGTGTTGCCCGCAGCGGCGGGGGCGGAGGCAACCGGAGCGACGGTAACGGCGACCGCGCAGGCGATGCAACGCATCGTCACGCTGGAACAGGACCCCCGGGAAGCCGCGCGCCGCTTCCAGGAGCTGGTGCAGGCGGCGATCGAGCAGCACAACCAGGGCTCGCTGGCGCGCGCCGTCACAATGCTCGACCTCGCGGGCCTCCTGCTCGCCGAGAAGAAGGTGGACCCGGCGTACGTCCAGACGTTCCGCGAGCAGGCCCACGAGAAGCTCGACCCTCAGCGTCTGCGCGAGCTCGCCGAGGACCCCGGATCGCATTCCCTTTTCAAGCGGGTGCTCGGGTCGTTCCCAGCCCTCGAACCGGACGGTCTGCTGCGCGCGCTCCAGACCGAGGAGAAGCGCGAGCACCGCCGCCTGCTGCTGGCGTTGCTCGAGGTCCACGGCGCCCCGGCGCGCGCCCTCGCCGCCGAGCGGCTCACGGCGTCGATCGAGAGCTTCGGCGACCGCGACGCGCACTTTCAGAGGAACCTGCTGCACATCCTGCGCCGCATCCCGCGCCCGGACGACGTCGCCATCGACACCGAGTTGCAGACCGCGAGCCGGCTGTCCGCGCTCGGCCACCCCGCGATCCTGGCCAAGGAGGCGATCACCTACCTCGGCCAGTCCAGGGACGAACGGGCCGAGCGCGCCCTGATCGCCCGCGTCGCTGAGTACGAGGCGGCGCTCGCCAAGCCGGGCGCAGCGGGGTCCGCCCCTGCGGAGCTGATGGCGGTCCTCGACCGGGCGGTGTTCGCCCTGGCGCGGCTCGGGACGCCGGCGGCGGTCCGCGCCGTGGTCAATCACGGCCTCAAGCGGCTCCCGCAGCTCGGGAACACGACCGCGCGGCTCGCCGCGCTCGCCGGGGTGGATCTCTCGAGCGACGCCGAGGTGGTCGAGCGCCTCGTCGAGGCGATCCGGGGCGAGCTGCCGCACCGGATCTTCGGCTTCCTGCTCAAGAAGGACGACAACCTCCTGCTGCCGCTCATCGAGGCGGTTTCGTCCACGTCCTCGCCGGCGGTCAAGAACGTCCTCGCGGACATCGTGCAGCGCTTCCCGGGGGAGGGCTTTGCCCAGGCGGCGGCAAAGGTCCTGGCCGGCGCCGACGTGTCCGGGCCGCAGGCGCCGTCGGCGCCTTCGGCGCCATCGTCCAGCCTGTCCGGGGACCTCGAGCTGTTTGGCTTGCCCACGCTGCTGCAGAACCTCTCGCAATCGGGGACCTCCGGGACCCTCACGATCAACGATCCCGTGGGGGAGGAAATCGCCACCGTCGATCTCGAGGGAGGGAAGTTCCGCTCCTGCCGCGCGGGTCCCCTGCACGACGAGGTTGCGCTGTTCCAGCTGATCGAGCGGCCGGCGCCGGCGTCATTCATCTTCCTGAGCCGCGCCGAGTCCGCCGCGCCCTCCGACCCCAAACTCCTGCGCGATCTCGTCCCCCTCTTCTTCGAGGGGACGCGTCGCTACGACGAGTTCCAGCAGGCGTGCGCCCTGATCCCCGACTACGCCTGCCTGCGGACGACCGGGACCACGCCGACGCCCCCGCCGGAGGAGGACGACCAGGCCCTGATGCGCACGCTCTGGCAGCGGGCGGGTTCCGGCGCGCCCGCGCTCGAGTGCGAGACAGGCCTGGCGATCGATTCGTACCGGGCGCGCCGCATCCTGGCGCACTGGGTCGAAGAGGGCTCCCTCGAGCCGAAGTAGGTTCGGGTTCGGCGGCACCCTTATCGATTGCGGCTCAACGCGGCGCGGCGGCCCCGCCCGAGTCGGCGCGCTGGACGGCGAGCAGCGCCTTGAGCGCGGCGTGCCGGTAGAGGTCGGAGAGCGTCGGGTAGTTGTACGGCGTCTCGGCGATCTGATACGCAGTGGCGCCGGCTCGCAGGAACGCCTGTCCGATGTGGATCAGCTCGCTGGCGCCGTGGCCGATCATGTGCGCGCCCAGCAGGCGCATCGAGGGGGCCTCGAACAGCAGTTTCAGCATCCCCTCGGTGTCGCCGATGATCTGGCCGCGCGGGTTCATGTCGTAGTTGCCGCGTCCGACGACGTACGCAACCCCCCTTCCGGCGAGCGATTCCTCGGTCTCGCCGACGTAGCTCACCTCGGGGATCGCGTAGATCGCAAACGGCAACACCTCCGTCCTCTGGGTCAACCCGGGGATCTTGAACGCGTGGCGCATCGCCTGGCGCCCCTGTTCCATCGACGTGCTGGCCAGGGCGGGGTAGCCGATCACGTCGCCGACGGCGTAGACGTGCGGCACTGCGGTCTGGTAGTGCTCGTTCACGGCGAGGAGCCCGTAGTTGTTGGGGACGAGGCCGAGCACGTCGAGGCCGATACCCCCGGTGTTGCCGTCGCGGCCGACGCAGTACAGCAGCACGTCGGCCTCGAGCGTCCCGGCGTGCCGGAGGGTGCAGCGCACCCGGTGCGGGTTGCCGGCGATCCGCTCGACGGATAGGTGCCTGTCATCGTGGAGGATCGTGATGCCGAGCCGGGCGATCTCGCGTTCGAGGATCGCGACGATCTCCCGGTCGAGGTACGGCAGGAGTTGATCGCGCGTGTCGACGAGGGTGACGCCGATGCCGAGGGCGGCGAAGATGCTGGCGAACTCGACGCCGATCACCCCGGCGCCCAGGACGATCATCGTCTTCGGCAGGCGGGGGAGGGAGAGGATCGTGTTGCTGTCGACGACCGACTCGCCGTCGAACGGGACGTCGGCTGGGCGGTTGGGGCTCGATCCGGTCGCGATGACGATGAAGTCGGCGCTCATCGAGAACAACACGCCGCCGTCCGGCCCGCACACCGCCACCGTGTGGGCGTCCACGAAGCGCGCGTGCCCGACGAACACCTCGATCCGGTAGCGGTCGAGCGACTCGTTGATCAGCTCGAGTTCGCGCTGGACGACGACCCGCTCGCGGTGCATGAAGTCGTGGACGGTGATCTCGTTCGGGATCTCGCAGTGGATCCCCTCGAGTTTGTCGCGCTCGAGCGCGTGCACGAACACGGCGCTCTCGCGCAGCGTCTTCGAAGGGATCGTGCCCCAGTTGACGCGGGTGCCGCCGAGGACGTGCTGGCGCTCGACCACCGCGACCTGCTTGCCGGCGCGCGCGGCCTGGATCGCGGCCCGCTCGCCGCCGGGACCGCACCCGATCACGATCACGTCAAAGTGCCGCATCGATCCCTCCCGCCAGGCCCGAGAAGGGCGCCCTCCGCCGCGCCGGCCCGCCCAGCGGACGCCAGGCGGCCCTTGATTGGGGATCGTACCAGAGAAAGCGTCTCGGTTGGCGCGGCCTCCGGCGCCCCCCGTGCAAGGCTCGGCCCCGCCGCCGCTACAATGCGGCGATGCGCCTGCGCCGGACGCTCGCCTGGGTCGCGGTCCTCTACTTCGCCGAGGGGCTGCCGTTCGGCATCGCGTACGACGTCTGGCCGGTGTACTTCCGGGTGCACGGCGTCTCGCTCAAGGATATCGGTCTCATGAGCCTGCTGTCGCTGCCCTGGACGTGGAAGATGCTGTGGGCGCCGCTCGTGGACCGCTGGGGGGCGCGGCAGCAGTGGATCACCGTCTGCCTGGCCGCGCTCGCCGTCGCGACGCTCCTCATCATCCCGCACGACGCCGCGCACCCCTCCTGGCTCCTGTGGGCCGTGCTGGCGGCGTTCACGGCGGCGTCGGCGACGCAGGACATCGCGATCGACGCCTGGGCGGTGGACGTGTCCACGCCGGAGAGCAGCGGCGCGATCAACGGAGTGCGCGTGTCGGCGGCGCGCATCGCGTTGCTGGTCGGGGGAGGTGGCGTCCTGTTCCTCGCCGGGTCGACGGGGTGGACCCCGCTCTGGATCGCCCTGGCGGCGCTCTTCCTCGTCCTCGCGGCCGCGGTCTGGGCGAGCCCGCGCGTGCATCTCGACCCGAGCGAGCGGCGCAACCCCGTCGGGCCGGTGCTGCGCTGGCTGTTGCGGTGGGAGATGGTGCCGGTGCTGCTCTTCGTGCTTTTGTTCAAGCTCGGCGACTCGCTGCTGGGACGCATGGTCAAGCCGTTCTGGGTGGACCGCGGGTACTCGCTCAAGGAGATCGGCCTGATCTCCGTGACCCTCGGCGTGGCGCTCACCATCGCCGGCGCCCTGGCCGGCGGGTGGTTCGTCAAGCGGTACGGGATCTTCCGCGCCCTGCTCTGGCTCGGGATCGCGCAGGCGGTGACCAACCTGGGTTACGCCGCGGTCGCCGAACTCGCCCTGCCGCGCGAGAGCATCTACGCGGCGTCGCTGCTCGAGTCGTTCACCCAAGGCCTCGGGACCTCGGCGTTCCTGTCGTTCCTGATGAACCTGTGCGAGAGGGAGCACGCGGCGACCCAGTACGCGCTGCTGTCGGCGTTGTTCGCCCTCTCCCGCGACGTCGGCGGCGCGTTCTCCGGGATCGCGGTCGAGCGGTTCGGGTACGGCCCGTTCTTCGCGTTCACGGCGGTGGTGTCGTTCCCGGCGCTGCTGCTGCTGCCGCTGGTGCGCTCGCGGATCCGCGAGCATGGGCACGCGCCCGCCGCAGCCTGACGGGCGGTTCGGGCGTAGAATTGCCCTCCGCGGCGGGCATGCCGCCGCGCTCGCGGATCGTTCCCGAGGGTCAAAGGCGCAAAGGAGGAGTTCGCATGAGCCGTCACACGGTAACCGTTCTCGCAACCGTCGTCGTAGCGGGGGCCGCCTGGGCCGCCGCGCCTGCGGTCAACCCGACCCCGAGCCCGGTGCGGGACACCGCGGTCTACCAGCCGAAGTACGAGGACCCGGTCCTCAGGCAGATGGAGGACCACGACAAGCAGGTGGCGAAGGAGCAGGACGAGCTCACGGCCAAGATCCGCGCGGAGCAGAAGGCGAAGAAGGAAGCGGACAAGAAGGCGGCGACGGTGCTGCGCTTCGACATGTCCCGGATCGCCAAGCCGGAAAGCCCTGCGGTGTTCAAGCAGGCGTGGCACTTCCCGCCGGTGGCGCAGTACCTGACGGGCACGTGCTGGAGCTTCTCGACGACCTCGTTCTACGAGTCCGAGATCTATCGGCTGACCGGGCAGAAGGTCAAGCTCTCCGAGATCTGGACCGTGTACTGGGAGTACGTCGAGAAGATGCGGCGCTTCGTGCGCGAGCGCGGCGACTCGTTGATCGACGAGGGGTCGGAGTCGAACGCGCTCCCGCGCATCTGGAAGCAGTACGGGATCGTGCCCGAGGAGGCGTACCCCGGCGTGCTCTCCAAGGACGGACGCCACGACCACTCGCGGCTGATCGCGCAGCTCAAAGAACTCTCGCAGTGGGTGAAGGCCAACAACATCTGGGACGAGGACCGGGTGCTCGCGCTGACGCGGGTCATCCTGGACCGCGAGCTGGGCGTGCCGCCGGAGCGCTTCGCCTACCAGGGGCGGGAGTACACGCCGCAGCAGTTCCTCGCCCAGGTTGCGAAGATCAACCTGGACGATTACGCGGAGTTCATGTCCACCCTTTCGTTGCCGTTCTACACGCAGGGCGAGTACAAGGTCCCCGACAACTGGTGGCACGACGCCTCCTACTACAACGTGCCGCTCGACGAGTGGTACGCGGCGCTCAAGCACGCGGTCCAGCAGGGGTACACGGTGGCGATCGGCGGCGACGTCTCCGAACCCGGCTACAACGGGTTCGAGAACGCCGCGGTGGTGCCGACGTTCGACATCCCGCAGGCCTACATCGACCAGAGCGCGCGGGAGTTCCGCTTCGCCAACCACACGACCGCGGACGACCACGGCATCCACCTGGTCGGATGGACGAACGTCGACGGCCACGACTGGTTCCTGATCAAGGACTCGGCCCGCTCCTCGCGCTGGGGGAAGTTCGAGGGGTATTACTTCTACCGTGACGACTACGTGCGCCTGAAGATGCTCACGTTCGTCGTGCACAAGGATGCGGTCAGGGAGCTGCTGGCGAAGTTCGCGCCGGCCAACCCGCAGCCGTGAGGCCCCGGAAGGGGACGCGGCTGCCGGGCGTTTTGGCATGAGCAGACCGCGCCGGTCCAACGCCCGCTCCAACCGGCGGGCGATGTACATGGACGGCGCGGCCGGGGGGAGATGACAACGTGCCCATATCCTTCTCTGGAGAGCGTTCGCACGGCCGCGGCCGTCTGGTCTTGGCCGTTGTCGTGCTCGCGGTCGCGGGGCTTGCGCTCGCGGGCGCGTTGCGCCGGGGGCCGGCGCCCGCAGTCGTGATTGCGAGCGACCACGAGGCGATCGGGCCCGCCACGACGATCACGGCTCACTTCTCGGAACCGTCGGGAGGCCTGGGCGCGATCAAGCTGGAGCTCATCCAGGGCGAGCGCTCGGTGGTGCTCGCCGAGCGGCGGTTCGAGCGCAACGGCCCCTTCTCCCCCCTGCGCGGCAGCTTCACCGCCCAGGCCGACCTCACTGGGACGGTGGGCCGCTCGGCCCAGGCTTGGTTGAAGGAGGGCGAGGCGGTGGTGCGGGCCACGGCGGACAGGATGGCCGGACCCCTGCGCTCGCACGCCCCGGTGATCGTCGAGAAGCGGATGGCCGTGCTGCTGCGGCCGCCCCGCCTGGAGCTGCTCTCGCGGCAGCACTACGTCCGCCAGGGCGGTTCCGGCGTCGTCGTGTTCCGCGTCGGCGACGGCGTGGCGCGCTCGGGCGTGCGGGCCGGCGCCACGGAGTCGCTCTCGTTCCCGCTGCCGGGAGGCGGGCCGGGCGAGCGGTTCGCGCTTTTCGCGATCCCCTGGGAGCTCGACGATGTGGGTCAGGTGCGGCTGTTCGCCGAGGACGCCGCCGGCAACCGGAGCGAGCTGCCGTTCGTCGACCTGTTCAAGAAGTCCCCGCCGCGAACCGACACGATCGACCTGACCGACGCGTTCCTCGCCAGGGTCGTCCCCGCGATCGCGAGTCAGACCCCGGGCTTCGACGCCAGCGGCTCGCTGCTCGACCAGTACCTGCGGATCAACGGCGAGGAACGGCGGGCGGTCCTCGCGAAGATCGCCGGTCTCGCGAAGGACACACAGGATGCGTTCCTGTGGCGCGGCGCGTTCCTCCAGATGCCCAACACGCAGCGCAGGGCCGGTTTCGCGGAGACCAGGACCTACCTCTACCAAGGCAGGCCGGTGGACCATCAGACGCATCTCGGCCTCGATCTCGCCTCGACCGAGCACGCACCGGTGCCGGCGGCCAACTCGGGACGGGTGGTGTTCGCCGGCTGGCTCGTGATCTACGGCAACGCGGTGATCGTGGACCACGGCTATGGGCTGATGAGTCTCTACGGCCACATGTCCGCGATCTCGGTCAAGCCGGGCGACGTGGTCGCCAAGGGCCAGCAACTGGGCAACAGCGGCTCGACGGGCCTAGCCGGCGGCGATCACCTCCACCTCGAGATCTTCGTGCAGGGCAAGTCGGTGGACCCGCTCGAGTGGTTGGACGAGCACTGGATTCGCGACAACATCGCGAGCAAGATCAAGTTACCGTAAAGGCGTGGTCCGTGGTCCGTGGTCCGTGGTCCGCGGCCCGCGGCCCGAGACGGCCGCCAGCGGGGCCGTGTGGCGTAGACTCGCAGGATGAGCGAGCAGAGTCTGCAAGAGCGCTACGCGCCATTGACGCGCTGCTTCGGTTGCGGGCCGGCGAACCCCGAAGGACTGCGGATCAAGAGCTTCGTGCGCGGCGATGAGGTCGTCTGCGAGTGGACCCCGGCGAAGCGGCACGAGGCGTTCGACGACGCCCTCAACGGCGGCATCATCGGCACGCTGTTCGACTGTCACTGCAACTGGACGGCGGCGCATCACCTCATGGCCGCGAGCGGTGCGGACGCACCGCCGTGCACGGTGACGGCCGAGTACAGGGTGGTGCTCAAGCGGCCGACGCCTTCGACCGGGCCGGTCAGGGTGCGGGCGAGGGTCGTCGAAGCCACCGGCGACCGGGCGGTGGTCGAGGGCGTGATGGAGAGCGGCGGCGTGACGACCGCGACCTGCCGCGGCGTCTTCGTCGCGGTCCGGGAGGGGCACCCCGCGTTCCACCGGTGGTGAGCCCCGCGGTTGTGCTATAAGGAGCGTATGCCCGACCGCAAATACAGGCATCGGGGGTACCAGGACGAGGAGCGCCATGACGAGCGGCGCGCCCCCGAGAGCGGACCGCGCGAGCGTCCCGAAGGGCCGCGCGGGCGGGGACTGGGAGCGCCCACGGTGACGGTGTTCCGTTGCCGGATGTGCGGCGCGCGGCAGCAGCTCTCCGGGTCGGTGGCGCTGGATGCGGTGTGCACGAGCTGCGGCAACGACCTCCACACCTGCTCCAACTGCATCCACTTCGACACCTCGCGCCCCAAGGAGTGCCGCAAGCCGGTCCTCGAGCGCGTGACCAACAAGACGAGGCGCAACGCCTGCGAGCTGATGACCCCGAACACGGTGCAGGAGTTCGGTTCCGACCGGCCGGCGGTCGTCACGCCCGACGGCGGTGGCGTGGCGAGTCCACGGGCCGCCTTCGACGCCCTGTTCAGCAAGAAGAAGTGAGTTCGGCTCGCGGCGCGCGCCGGGTCCGGAAACGCCTCCGTCCGGTCTGAATTGTCGCAGCTCGTCCCGGCGCGTAGAATCTCCGCGGAGCGGGCATTTGGATGGTGCGACCGGTTTCTGGGGCCGCGGGCTTGGAGCCCGTGCGCCGGGTCGGATGCGGGGTTTTGGCCAAGAGGTGAGATCCGAAGAATCGGAACTCCTGTCGGGTGCTTCCGGGCCCGGGAACCGAGGGGCGCGGCCCCCGGCGATGCGTTTTGGCCCGGGGACGTCGCTCGTCGCGTCGGCCGCGGCCGTGAGTGCGGTCGCGGTCGTGTACACCGCGAATGCCTGGGGCGTGGCCGGGCGTTCGCTGCCGGCGCAACTCTGGTGCCTGGCTGCTGCTGCGGCGTGGCTCGTCGTGGCAGGCCGGAGCGCGTGGCGGGAGTGGTCGTGGCGGCGTCCGGAGCTGGCGCCGCTGTTGGCGACGATCGCGGTGCTCGCGGCGGCGTTCGTCGTGCGCCACTGGATGCTGGGGGTCCTGCCGCCGCCGGACCGGTGCGGGTTCGAGGAACTTGAGATGGGGTCGGACGGGTACCGGCTGCTGCTGACCGGCCATCTGCCACTCGAGTTCCGCTTCACCAAGTCGCTGGCTGCGGCCGGCCTGTGGTGGGGTGGGCCAACGCTGTCGGCGCTGCGCCTGCCGTTCCAGCTCGTCGGGTACGCGAGGCTGGTCCTCACCTTCCTGGTCCTGCGGCTGCTCGGCGTCGGCCGCGCGCCGAGCGGCTTCCTCACCCTCGTGGTCGCCGCCTCGCGCTGGTCCGTCATCACGAGCGGAAGCGCCTACGAGGACTTTTCCGCGACGGCGGTCTTCCTGCTCCTCATCTTCTGCCTCGGCAAGCTCAACCTGGGGCGCGCAAGCGCCGGCGCCTGGGCCGCCGCGGCGGGAGGGCTGGCCGGGATCCTGATGTTCGAGAACAGCTCGTTCCGCTTCGCCATCCTGCTCGCGGTCGGGTGGGTGGCATGGGTCGCACTGAAGGCGCCTTCCGGGCCGCGCGCGCACTGGCGGCCTCTGGCGCTGTTCGCCGGTGCGTTTGCGCTGATCGCGCTGCCGATGCTTGTCGATGTCGCACACCGCGGGGGGAGCTCGACCTTCTTCGAGGCGATCGTGCGCTACCGCCACGGGCGGCACGGCCTCCTGCCGAGCGCGCTGGCGGAGAGCCTGTGGAAATCGCTGAGGACGCTGGCCGGGTTTCCCGTGCGTATCAGCTTCTTCCTCGCGCCCGAATCCGGTCACGCGGTGCAGCCGTTGAAGGGGTTGCTGCTGCTCGGCGGAGCGGTGACCGGGCTTCTGCGCGCGGGACGGCCGTTCGTGCGCGCGCTGGTGCTCGCGGCGCTCGGCGCGGTCGTCGTGTGTGCCGGGACCACGGACTTCTTCGAGGCTTCGCGCCTGGCCCCGGTTTTCTCGATCCTGTTTCTCACCGGAGGGGTGCTGCTCCAAGACCTCGGGAGCTGGCTCTCGCGGGCCGTCCGCCGGCTCACGGCCGGGCGGCGCACGCCGCTCGGCAGCGAGGCCCTGGCTGGAGTGGCGGCGGGGCTTTTCTACGCGGCGCTGGCGGCGGTCCTCGTCAACTCGAGCGTTGGGCGGGTCGAGGCCATGGCTGCTGATGTCGACGTCCGCAACGAGTACCTCAACAACCAGTACCTCACCGCGGCCTACGTCGCCCGGACCGCGCGGCCGGGGTCGCGGGTGATCGTGGTCACGCCCGGACAGATGCGCGACTGGTCGGCAAGCGACATCGCGCGCTGGCTGTTCGCCGGCCGGCACCTCGACGTGACGGCCGCGCCCGTGTTGCCGTCTCCGGAGACGGTGGCGCCGGGAACCCTGGTCGTCTTTGCGGCGGAGGGGCGGCCGCTGGACGAGGGGGAGGTTGGCCAGCTCGACGACCTTGCCCGTACCAGCCGGTCCCCGGACTCTCTCTCGTTCCTCACCGAACCCGAGGACCGCAAAGTTCTTGGTTCGGTCTGCGTGCGCTGCGAGTAGCGCGCGGCCGGGCGCCGGCTCGCGGCGCGGCGGATGGCGGGTCAGGGTTGCCGAGAAGGTTGCCGCGTCCGGGTCGAGTGGAGGGATCCCTTGCGTGCCTTCGCCCCCGGCGGAGGAGGGCCCCGGGGCGCCGGGAGGTGGGCGGCGCCCCAGGGTCGGTGATGCACGCGGGATCGTTCAGTCCATCTGGCGGCGCAGGTACGTGGGGGTGTCGAGCTCCGAGAAGTTGCCCACGTTGACGCCGTAATCGTTCGGCAGGTTTGCCGGAAGGTACGGGCTCGCGGCCTCGGGCTGCTTCTCCGGCCGCGGCGCCTCCCTGGGGAGCGCCCGTTCGGCCGCGCGCGCCGGCCGGTCCTCGGCGGTCGCGCCGAACCCGGTCGCGACGACGGTGACCTGGATCTTCGCCTCGAGCTCTTCGCGCTGCCCATACCCGAACAGGAACAGGCAGTCGGGGGAGCAGCGCTTGGCGATGTACTCGGCGGCGTCGTTGATCTCGGCGATCGTCGTGTCGCGGCCGCCGATGAAGTTCACCAGCACCCGCTGCGCGCCCTCGAGCGACGCCTCTTCGAGCAGGGGCGAGGAGAACGCTTGCTGAGCCGCCTCGATGGCGCGGTGCTCGCCCTGGCCCTGGCCGATGCCCATCAGCGCCATTCCGCCGCCGCGCATCACGGTCTCGACGTCGGCGAAGTCGCGGTTGATGATCCCGGTCTCGTTGATGATGTCCGAGATCCCCTCGACGCCGTGGCGCAGGGCCTCGTCGGCGAGCTGGAACGCCTCCTCGACCGAGACCTGCGGTCCGACCATCTGGAGCAGGCGCGAATTCGGCACCGTGATGAGGGTGTCGACGCACGTGCGCAGCTCCTCGATCCCCTTGTCGGCGATGCGCGACTTGCGGGTCCCCTCGAACGCGAACGGCTTGGTGACCACGGCGACCGTCAGCGCGCCCGCGTCGCGGGCGAGGTTGCCGATCACCGGCGCCGCGCCGGTCCCGGTGCCGCCGCCCATGCCGGCGGCGATGAAGACCATGTCGGCGCCCTCGATGCACTCGATGAGCTCCTCGGTGCGGTCGAGCGCCGCGCGGTTGGCGGCCTCGGGGTCGCAACCGGCGCCGAGCGCCTTGCCGCGCGAGTTCGGGGTCACGAGTTGCAGACGCACCCCCGCCCGGCTCGCGCGCAGCGCCTGGCCGTCGGTGTTCACCGCGATGAACTCGACGCCCTTGATGCCGGCGGCGATCATGCGGTTGACCGCGTTGCAGCCGCCCCCGCCGACCCCCACGACCTTGATCAGGGCCGGCGAGGACTCGTCGGCGATGGTGATCGCAGGGTTCGAACTGCCTTTCGAATCGTCAAACGTGATCACGATCCACCTCCCCTTTTCGCAAGAACTTTGCGTGAAATTCTCGTCCACAACCCCTCGCGGCGCCGCCTCTCGCGCACCTGCGGCACCGCAGCCGGGAGCAACAAACCGCGTCCATGCACCAGCAGTCCGACGGCCACGGCCGGCGAGCGCGCGGGCAACTCCGAACTCGCGAGCAGGTGCGTGGCGTCCGGGACGCCTTCCAGGTCGCCGAGCCGGGCCCGCTTGACGAAGACCTCCTCGGCGAGGGCGGCGAGCCCGTCCAGATGGGCGCCGCCTCCCGAGAGCACGACGCCCGTGCACGGGGCGTCCTGCGGGATCTGGCGCCACACCTCGGCGGCGATCAGCTCGAACGTCTCCTGCATGCGAAGGCGGATGGTCTTGCACAGCTCGCGGCGCGAAATCACGTGGCTGCCGCGCCCCTCGATCGTCGGGACGGAGATCGTCTCCTCCTCCCCGACGTCGGCGAGGAGCATCGTGCCGGCGTCGCGCTTGGCCTTTTCCGCCCCGGCCGCGGTGGTCTGGAAGCGGTGCACGAGGTCGTCGTTGATTTTGTTGCCGCCGATCGGGAAGCATCCGGAGGCGAGGAGCTTGTCGCCCGAGAAAGCGGCGTAGCTGGTCGAGCCGTAACCGATGTCGATCACGATCGCGCCGAGCCGGCGCTCGTCGCCGGTGAGGGTGGCGTTGGCGGCGGCCACCGGGGCGAAGAGGAACTCCTCGACCTCGAGGCCGGCCTCGTTGATCGCCTTCTCGATCGTGCGGACCGGGCTTTCCTGGCACGCCAGCACGTAGGCGTCCACGGCCAGATGCCGCCCGACCATGGACTGCGGGTCGAGCAGGCCGTCCTGGTCGTCGAGGGCGTAGGTCGGCGACACCACGTTGAGGACGGTGTGCCCCGCGGGGAGAGGCTGGCGCCGCACCGCGTCGTGCAACGCCTCGAGGTCGGCCATCGTCACCTCGCGCTCGCGCGCGCCCATCGAGATCGCGGCCCGAGTGAGCCGCCCGCTGACGAAGATCCCGGCGACCGACGCGACCACCTTCTCGGCCGGCAGCTTGGCCATGAGTTCGGCCTCCTCGGCTGCCGCCTTGATCGCCGCCACCACCGGTTTCATCTGCACCACCTGGCCCGAGCGCATCCCGCTCGACGGGGCGAGGCCGACGCCGCGGATCACCATCTCGTCGCTCTCCGAGAGCTCGGCGATGAGGGCGAGGACCCGGTGGTTCCCGACGTCGAGGGCGGCGATGACGCGAGGTCCCTGCGCCATCACTTCGCCTCCTCTGGGTCCGGCGGCGCCGGGAGCACCGCCACGAGGCCGGAGACGCGCGCGTCGAGCCTGACCGGCGCCGGCCTCGTGGCGGTCCACGCCGTGAGGACGCGTCGGGCGGCGGCCAGTCCGGCCGGCTTCGTCGGGTCCGCCAGCACCGGCAACGCAGTGCCGGCGAAGTGGAGCGCGACGTCGCTCGGACCGACCCGCTCTACCCGTTCGAGCCGCGCGCCCCAGGCGTGCTCGAGCGCCGGGACGGCCGCGAGCAGGACGGCACTCTCCTCGGGGAACGGGGCGAAGCCGTCGAGTTCGAGCAACGACCCGCCGTCGAGCGCAGGCCCGAGGATCCGCCCCTCCCGGTCCACGAGACGGCGGACGCCCGCGTCCTGCAAAACGGCGGCCGGCTCGCGCTCGGTCACGGAACAGGTCACGACGCCGTCGAGCGAGACCTGCACCGACGCGTCGGCGACCCACGGCACCGCGAGCACGCTCGCCCGCAGCGCGCCGGCGCGGGCGGTGACGGTCGGGCTACCGAGCGCGGCGCGCAGGACCGCCTCGACGTCCCGCGCGGGGAAGCGCCGGGCGCCCGAGACGCGCACCTCGCGCACCTGGAGTGCGGCGGCGAGCGCCGCGGTGGCGGCGAGCACGGCCCCGGCCTGCAGCACCCGCGTGACGACGCGGCGCCAGGGGCGGCGATGGCGGACCGGCCCGCTCACCGGCTGTCCTCCGCGAGCCAGCGGTCCCCGAGGCGCACGACGTTGCCGGCGCCCATGGTGAGGAGGACGTCGCCGGCCCGCAGCAGGCCGCGCAGCGCCGCCAGCGCGTCGTCGAACGAGGCGGCCGGCTGCACGTGTCGGTGGCCGGCGCGGCGCGCGGCGTCGACCACGAGCGCGTCGGTCACGCCGGGGATCGGTTGCTCGCGCGCCGGATAAATCGGGAGGACCACCACGACGTCGGCGCCCAGCAGGGCGTCTCCGAACTCGCGCGCGAAGTCGCGGGTGCGCGAGAACAGGTGCGGCTGGAACGCGACGACGATGCGCGCGTCCGGGAAACTCTGGCGGGCCGCCTGCAGCGTCGCCGCGACCTCGGTGGGGTGGTGGGCGTAGTCGTCTACGAGCACGACGCCCTCCCGCTCGCCCTTGCGCTCGAAGCGGCGGGCGACGCCGGTGAAGGCGGCGATGGCGGCCGCGATCTCGGCGAAAGGGACCCCGATTTCGAGCGCAGCCGCGGTGGCGCCGAGCGCGTTGGCGAGCATGTGGCGGCCCGGCAGCGGCAGCGTCAGCTCCCCGAGTTCCGTGCCGCCGGCCACCACGCGGCACGTGGCGCCGAGGCCCGAGAGCCGCACGGAACGCCCCTGCACGTCGGCCTGCGGCGAGAAGCCGTAGGTCACCGTGCGGTGGCCGAACCTGGGCAGGAGGCGCCGCACGCCGGGGTCGTCGAGGCAGGCGACCACGGCGCCGTAGAAAGGCACGCGGTCGGCGAAGGTGACGAACGCCTCCTCCATCGCGCCCACCGACCCGTAGGTGTCGAGGTGCTCGGCCTCGACCGTCGTGATCACGGCGAGGGCCGGGAAGAGGGCCAGGAACGAGCGGTCGAACTCGTCGGCCTCGCAGACCAGATACTCGGAGCGCCCGAGGCGGGCGTGGGCGCCGAGGAAGTGCATGCGGCCCCCGACCACGACCGTCGGGTCGAGACCGGCCCGCGTCAGCACGAAGCCGGTCAGCGAGGTCGTGGTCGTCTTGCCGTGTGTCCCCGCCACGGCGATGCTCCACTTCAGGCGGGAGATCTCCCCAAGCATTTCGGCGCGGCGGATCACGCCGATGCCGCGTCCGCGGGCCGCCTCGACTTCCGCGTTGTCGGGCGGTACCGCCGAGGAGTGGACGATGACCTGAACGCCGTCGAGGTGGGCGGGGTCGTGACCGACCATCACCGGAATGCCGAGGCTCGCGAGGCGAGCAGTGGCCTCGCTGGCGGTGAGGTCGCACCCCGAGACGACGAAACCCTCGCTGTGGAGCAGCTCGGCGAGACCGCACATGCCGGCGCCGCCGATTCCGACGAAGTGGAGATGGCGGACGTGCCCGAAGTTCATGGGTGACCGCCTTCGCCGCCGGCTCTTTCCAGGACGAGACGCGCGACGGCGGCGGCGGCGTCCGGACGGGCGAGCCGCCCGGCGGCCCGCCCGCGCTCGACGAGGCGCTCCGGCGTCGCGAGCATCGCGGCCAGCGTGGCGGCGAGCCTGGGAGTGGTCGCCTCGGCCTCCTGCAGCACCTCGGCGCCGCCGGTCGCGGCGAAGGCGCGGGCGTTGGCGAGCTGGTGGCCGTGGGCCGCGGCCGCGAACGGAACCAGCAACGCCGCCCGCCGCGCCGCGGCCAGCTCGGCGATCGTGAGTGCCCCGGCGCGGGCGATCACGAGGACGGCTTCGGCCAACGCCTCGGCGGGGCGCTCCAGGAACGCCGTCACCTCGGCCGCGACCCCGCATCGGGCGTAGCGCTCGCGCACCTCGGCCGCCCAGCGCGGGCCCGCCTGGTGCACGATGCGCGGCAGCGCGCAGCTCCTGCCGAGCTCGGCGAACGCGTCCGGGAGCGCCGCGTTGAGGAACGCCGAGCCCTGGCTGCCGCCCATGACCACGACCGAGACTGGAGCGGTGCGCGGCGCGGGAACGGAGAAGAACTCCGCTCGAACGGGGTTTCCGGTCCAGCGCGCCGGCAGCGAGGGGAACGCCGCGACGGCCTCGGCGAACCCGCACGCCACCGCAACCGACCACGGCGCCAGAAGCCGGTTGGCCGCGCCGGGGGAGGCGTTCTGCTCCTGGAGCACGACCGGAAGTCCGAGCGTACCGGCGGCGAGCGCCCCGGGCACCGAGGCGTACCCGCCGACGGCGAGGACAGCGGCAGCGTGACGGCGCATCAGGAACGCCACCGCCCCGACGAGCGCCGGCAGCAGCTGGAGCGCCGCCGCCACCTGCGCGCCGCGCGAGCGCGCGACCGCTCCGCTGACCGCGAGCAGGCGGATCGGAATCCCGGCCTCGGGCACCCGGGCCGCCTCCATGCCGCGTCGGGCGCCCAGCCACGACACCGCGGCGCCGGCGCGCTGGAGCTCGGCCGCAACGGCGAGACCCGGGAAGAGGTGACCCCCGGTGCCGCCGCCGGCGATGACGATCTCGGTCATGCCCCCTCCTTGCCGATGTTGATCAGGAGGCCGACGGCGACGAGCGTGAGCATCACGTCGGAGCCGCCCGCGGACAGCAGCGGCAGGGGCAGCCCCTTCGCCGGGAGGAGCTTGAGGCACACCGAGACGTTGAGCAGCGCCTGGACGCCGATGGTCACGGCGAGGCCGGCGGCGAGAAGGGCGGCGGGCGGTGTGCTGGCGCGGCGGACCGCGACGAGGGCGCGGGCGACGATGACTCCGAGGATCGCAACGATGGCGAGCGTGCCGATCAGACCGAGCTCCTCGCCGATGACGGCGAAGATGAAGTCGGTGTGCGGTTGCGGCAGGGCCAGGAGCTTCTGCAGGCTCTGGCCGGGCCCCCGTCCCAGGATGCCGCCGCTGCCGATCGCGATCAGCGACTGCTGCACCTGGTAGCTGGTCTCGCCGAAGAAGGTGCGCAGTCGTTCGACGCGGTACGGCTTGAGCGCGATCGCGACCAGGAACACGACCGCGGCGGCGGCGGCGAGGCCGGCAAGCGGGCGCAGCGGCACATCCGCGAGGAGCAGGATGCTCACCGCCGCCACCAGGAGGAGGACCGCGGATCCGAGGTCGGGCTCGACCAGGACGAGCGCCACCGTGAGGCCGATGATGCCGAGGGCAAGACGGTGCGCTCGATGCCGCGCCTTGCGGTCGGGAAACGGGCGTCCGAGGAGGGCGGCGAGGGCAAGCGGGAGCGTCACCTTGGCGATCGCCGACGGCTGGATCGAGCTGACGGGCAACTGGAGCCAGCGGTGGGTGCCGGCCACCGGCGCCTGGAAGAACGCCGCTGCAAGCGCGAACCAGGTCACGGCCAGGAGCGGGAGCGCCACCCTCCAACTCGTGAGCTTGTCGAGCGGAACGAAGGTGGCCGCGAACATCGCGCCGAAGCCGAGCAGCACCGCGATGAGCTGCCGGAATGCGAACTCGTACTCCCAGAGGTGGTAGGACTCGCTGGCGAGCGGCCCGGAGGCGGAAGCAACCATCATGACGCCGACGGCGGCAGTGAGGACGGTGGCGCCGAGGAGCGTGCGGTCGATGCGGCGGGTCTGCGGCATCAACCTCTCCCCGCGGCGGCGAGCGCCAGGCGGGCGAACTCGTCGCCGCGATGGCGGTAGTCGCTGAACTGGTCGAACGAGGCGCACGCTGGCGAGAGGAGGACGGTGTCGCCGGGACGTGCGAACGCCGCGGCGCGGCGCACCGCCTCCTCGAGGGTGCCGCAGCGCTCGACCGGCGCCGCGCCCTCGAGCGCCGCGCCGATGGCATCGGCGGCCTCGCCGATGAGATAGATCCGCGCGAGGCCTTGCCCGGCCGCCGGCCGCAGCTCGCGGAAGTCCTGCCCCTTGCCGAGGCCGCCCAGGATCAGGTGGACGGTGCCGGGCGCGTAGCCGGAGAGGCCGGCCGCGGTCGCGCCGATGTTGGTGCCCTTGGAGTCGTCGACCCAGCGCACGCCGCCGGCTTCGGCCACCACCTGATGGCGGTGCGGCAGGGCCTGGAACGACCGCAGCGCCTGGGCGATCGGAGCGCGTCCGATGCCGAGGCGGCTGGCGGCGAGCGCGGCGGCGAGCGCGTTGGCGGCGTTGTGCTCGCCGAGCAGCGGCAGCTCAGCGCGGGGCAGCAGGGGCTCGCCGTCCAGCACCAGCGAGCCCGCCGCCAGGTGCGCCTGGGCGCCGGCGTCGGCGAGCGAGAAGCGCACGGCTCGGGACGGCACGGTCAGGCCCGAGCAGGCCGGGTCGTCGGCGTTGAGCACGGCGAAGTCGTTGCGCTTTTGCCGGGCGAAGATGCGGGTTTTGGCGGCCAGATACGACGCCACGTCCGGGTGGCGATCGAGGTGGTCGGGCGAGAGGTTGAGCATCACCGCGACCTTCGGGCGCAGCGTCGCGCACCCCTCGAGCTGGAACGACGAGAGTTCGAGGACCACGACGTCCCAGCCGCCGGCAAGGGCGAGCTCGGAGGCGGCGGTGCCGATGTTGCCGCCGACGCCGGTGCGCCACCCCGCGGCGCGGGTGATATTGCCGAGCATCGAGGTGACGGTTGTCTTGCCGTTGGAGCCGGTCACGCCCACGATCGGCACGCCGTCGAGCGAACGCGCCGCCAACTCCACCTCGGCGATCACCTCGATCCGCCGCCGGCGTGCTTCGACCAGCATGGGGAGGTCCCACGGCACCCCAGGGGAGACGACGACGAGTGCCGTCCCGTCCAGGAGCGTGGCCGGGTGGCAGCCGAGGACGGTGGCGACGCCGTCCGGGAGACGGCCGAGGGTCGCGTCGAGCTCCCACTCGGTGGCGCGGTCGTTGACGGTGACGCGCCAGCCGTCGCGGGCGAGCAGCGTCGCGGCCGCGACCCCGGAGGTCCCGAGGCCCACCACCACGGCAGCGGAGACTCGCGTCGTCATCATCGCAATTTCAGCGTCGCCAGGCCGATGAGCGCGAACACCAGCGCGACGATCCAAAAGCGCACCACCACCTGCGTCTCGGCCCAGCCGGAGAGCTCGAAGTGATGGTGCAGCGGGGACATGCGGAAGACCCGCTTGCCCCTGGTCTTGAAGCTCGCCACCTGGAGGATCACCGAGAGCGCCTCGGCGACGAACAACCCGCCGACCACCACGAGGAGGAGCTCCTGCTTGGCGATCACGGCCGTGCACGCGATCGCGGCGCCGAGCGAGAGCGAGCCGACATCGCCCATGAACAGTTGGGCCGGGTGGCAGTTGAACCACAAGAACGCGAGCGACGCGCCGACCATGGCGGCGCAGAACACCGTGACCTCGCCGGCGCCGGCCACCGACGGGATCAGCAAGTACTTGGCGAGTCTGGCGTTGCCCGCGAGGTAGGTGAAGACGGTGTAGGTGCCGAACGCGATCAGGACCGAACCGATCGCGAGGCCGTCGAGCCCGTCGGTGAGGTTGACGGCGTTGGAGAAGCCGGCCAGCACCACCGCGACGAACGGGATGTACAAGAAGCCCAAAGGGATGTGGGCGTTCTTGAAGAACGGCGCCACCAGCTCCCCGGCGTACGGCGAGTGGCCGGCCACCAGCCGGATCGCGGTGGCGGCGGCGAGCCCGGCGAGCAGCTGCAGTCCGAACTTCTGCCAGGCGCGCAGGCCCAGGTTCTTGCCGCGCCGCACCTTGAGGAGGTCGTCGAGGAGCCCGATGCCGGCGAACGCCAGCGTAGTCCCGGTCACGACCCAGATCCACGGCTCGGTGAGGTCGCCCCACAGGAGGATCGGGACCACAACCGCCGCGAGGATCAGCAGCCCACCCATCGTCGGCGTGCCCGCCTTCGCCTTGTGCGATTCGGGGCCTTCCTCGCGGATCGACTGGCCGATCTGACGGTTGCGCAGCGTGCGGATGAGTGCCGGGCCGAACGCGATGCCGATCACCAGCGCCGTCAGAATGGCGAGCGCCGCCCGGAACGTGATGTAGCGGAAGACGTTCAACGGGCCCCAACCGGCGTGCAGCTCGTAGAGGAGCCAGTACAGCATCAGCCCACCTCCGCGCGCAGGCCGTCGACCACGGCGTCGAGACCGACCCCGCGCGAGCCCTTGACGAGAACGACGTCGCCGGGGCGCACCAGGCCGCGCAGGAGCTCGAGCGCCTCGGCCGCAGTGGCGGCGCGGTGCGTCTCGGCGCCGGCGGCGGCGCCGGCAAGCTCGGTGGCGTTGGCACCTCCCACCGCGACGACGACCTCCGCGGCGGCCGCGGCGTGCCGGCCCAGCTCGCGGTGGAGGGCGGCCGAGACCGGTCCGAGCTCGAGCATCTCGCCCAGCACCGCCACTCGGCGCCCCGGGGTGGCGGCGAGCAAGCCGAGCAGTGCGCGCGCCGCCTCGGGCGACGAGTTGTAGCTGTCGTCGACGAGCGCGACCCCGTTGCCGAGGGTGTAGACCTCGCCGCGGCGCGGGGCGGGGCGCAGCAGTGCGGCCGTCGCCGCGACCATCGCCGGCACGACGCCGAGCGCGAGGGCGAGGGTGGCGGCCGCGAGCAGGTTGTCGGCCTGGTGGCGCCCGGGCAGCGACCACTCGACGGGGATTCTGCCGAGAGAGCCGGCGAGCGTGAACGTCGCTCCCAGCAGACCGCGGCCCTGGTAGTCGTCGATCCAGAGGTCGGACGCGCCGGGGACGCCGTAGCGCAGGACGGTGCCGGAGAACCGCGGCGCGAACGCCGCGACCCGCGGGTCGCGGGCGTTGAGGACGAGCACGCCGTCGCGGTTGAGGTGGCGGATGAGCTCCGCCTTGGCCTCGGCGATCGCCTCGATGTCGGGGAAGAACTCGAGGTGGACCGGCGCCACCACGGTGATCAACAGGGCGTCGGGCTGGGCGATGGCGCCGAGACGGTCGAGCTCGCCGGCGTGGCTCATGCCGAGTTCGGCCACCATCCAGGCGATCCCCTCGGCCTGGTTGCACAGCTCGACGGGGAAGCCGGTCTCGGAGTTGCGGTTGCCGCTCGTGCACCCGACCGGGTACGAGGTGCCGAGCAGCGCGGTCAGGAACTCCTTGGTGGTCGTCTTGCCGATCGAGCCCGTGACCGCGGCGAGGCGGTAGGCGGCCTCGGAGCGCTCGATTGCGGCGAGGCGCTGCAGCGCCGCGAGCGGGTCCGGCGTCACGATCTGGGGCAGGTCGAGCTCGAGAGGGCGGCCCAGGAGAGCGGCCACCGCCCCGGCGCCGGCCGCCGCGGGCGCGAAGTCGCAACCGTCGACGCGGGCCCCGGGCAGCGCCACGAACAGGTTGCCGGGTTGCACGGCGCGCGAGTCGATGGCGACCCCGACCACCGGCGTGGCCGGGTCGCCCCGCAGGTCGGCTGCGAGCAGGCGCGCGATGTCGCCGGCGCTGCGGCGGATCATGCCCGTCTCCTCTGCGCGAGTTCGCGCACCACCGCGCGGTCGTCGAACGGCACCGTACGGTCGGCGAAGACCTGTTCCGTCTCGTGGCCCTTGCCGGCCACCAGCACGATGCAGCGCTCGTCGGCGAGCGAGAGCGCGGCGGCGATCGCCTCGCGCCGATCGGGGATCGCGAGGGCGCGCGGGTTGCCGGAGGCGCGCACTCCCGCGACGACCTGGTCGATGATCGCCTGCGGGTCCTCGCTGCGCGGGTTGTCCGAGGTCACGACCGGGACGTCCGCCAGCCGGCCGACCGTCTCGCCCATCGGGGCGCGTTTGCCGGGATCGCGGTCGCCGCCGCAGCCGAACACGACCACGAGGCGCTTCTCGCCGACCTCGCGCAGCGCCAGCAGGACCTGCTCCAGCGCGTCGGGGGTGTGGGCGTAGTCGACGAATACGGGGAAAGGGGTTCCGGCCGCGACCGGCTCGAGGCGGCCGGCGAGCGGCGAAGCACCAGCGAGGCCGCGCACGCTCGCTTCGAGCGGCCACCCGAGCGCGGCCGCCGCGGCCGCGGCCGCAAGGGCGTTGCGCAGGTTGTGCCGGCCCACCAGCGGCAGCCGCACCGGCGCCTCTCCGGCGGGCGTGTGGAGGATGAACGTCGTGCCGCCGGCATCGCAGACGACACCGGACGCCGTGACGTCGCGGCCGGGGTCCAGCCCAAACGTAAGATCGCCTGCGCGCGGGGCACTCGTCAGGCGCGCCACGAACGGGTCGTCGGCGCCGATGACGCGGCGGCCCGGAGGGTCTTCCCGCAGCCGGTCGGACAGGGCCGCCTTGTCGGCAAAGTAGTCTTCGAGGCCGCGGTGGAAGTCGAGGTGGTCGCGGGTGAGGTTCGTCCAGACCACGACGTCGAACTCGAGCCCGGCGATGCGGTCGAGCGCGATCGCGTGCGACGAGACCTCGAGCGCCGCCAGCGTGCCGCCGGTTTCAATGAGTTCGGCGAGGAGAGGCGCGAGGTCGGTGGCCTCCGGCGTCGTGCGGGCCGCGCGCTCGCTGCGCTGCGGCAGCGTGTACCCCAGGGTGCCGAACGTCCCCGGCCGCTCCCCTGCCGCCGCGGCGATGCGCCCGATGAGGTCCACGACGGTGCTCTTGCCGTTCGTCCCCGTCACCCCGACCAGGCGCAGCCGTTGCTCGGGATGTCCCGCAACCGCCCACGACGCCAGCGCCATCGCCCGGCGCGGTTGGGCCGCGGACAGCCATGCCGCCGCCGGCCCCGGGTCGCGGTCGGAGAGGATCGCCACCGCACCGCGCTCGACGGCGGCGGTGGCGAACTCGATCCCGTGGCGCTTGCGGCCCTCGACCGCCGCGAACACCCACCCCGGGCGCACCTCCTGCGCGACGTGGGTGATGCCGAGCACCTCGGCGTCCCTACCGCGGAGCGAGGCGCCGCAAGCGGTGGCGAGTTGGGCCAGGGTCACGCCCGCCCTCCCCCTTCCGGCATCATGCCGAGCAGCGTGACGACGCGGGAGGCGATCCGTCCGAACGCCGGCGCCGCCACGTCGGCGGCCCAGTAGTCGCTGACCGGTTGATCGACGCAGACGACGATGACGACCTTGGGATCGGGCATCGGGAGGAACCCGGCGAACCACGCGACGTGGCGCCCGGCCGTGTAACTGCCCCGCGACGCACGCTGCGCCGTGCCGGTCTTGCCTGCCACCAGGTAGCCGGGGACGTCCGCAGCCTTGCCGGTGCCTTCCTCGACGACCGATTCGAGCATCGTGGCGATCTGGTCGGCGAGCACGGCCGGCATCACCCTGGTCCCGGACTCGGGCTGGGCGGGCGCCACCGAACGACCGTCGCGGTCGCGCGTGTCGAGCACGAGCCGCGGGTGGACGAGCATGCCGCCGTTGGCGATCACCGAATACCCCTGGGCGAGCTGGAGCGAGGTCACGCTGATCTCCTGGCCGAGGGCGAGACCGGCGCGCGAAAGCACGGACCAGAAACGCGGCCCGTGGTAGAGGCCGCGCGTCTCGGCGGGCAGGCCGACGCCGGTGGCTTGACCGAAGCCGAAGGCGCGGATCATCTCGTCGAGGTGGTCGGGGGGGACGCGATACGCGATGCGGATCGCGCCGGCGTTGGACGACTTCGCGAGTATCTCCCGCACCGGCAGCAGCCCGAAGCGGGCGTGGTCGCGAATGAAGAAGTTGGCGATCTGGACGCCGCCGCCGGAGCAGTCGACCATTTCGAACGGGCTGAGCACGCCGGCGGTGACGGCCGCGGCTACGATGAACGGCTTGAACGTGGACCCGGGCTCGAGGGCATCCTCGACGGCGCGGTTGTGGCGGGCGTCGGGCGCGGACTGGCCGATGTGCCCCGGGTCGTAGGAAGGGACGGAGCCGAGCGCGAGCAACTCGCCGGTGGCCGGGTCCATGACGACCGCGGAGGCGCCGCGTGCGCCGGTCCGCGCGACGGTACTGGCAAGCTCCTGCTCCACCGCCTGCTGGATGCGGCAGTCCAGGCTGAGGATCAGCGACTGGCCCGGGCGGCCGGGCGTCTCGAGGCGGGGGTCGAGCTGGGTGGGCGACAGCTTGCCGTCGCGCAGCACGCGGTACACGCCCGGCACGCCGCGGAGCGTGCGGTCGTAGAACGCCTCGAGGCCGGCCTGGCCGTGCCCCTCGGCATCGAGAAAGCCGACGGTCGGCCCGGCGAGGGCGCCGTTGGGGTACACCCGGCGCTCGGTGCGCAACGTCCCGACGCCGCGCTGGCGCAACCGGCCGACGGCGTCCGCGACTCGGGGGTCGAGGTCCTTGGCGACGTAGAAGAAACCGTCATGCCCCTCGAGCTCCGCCAGGATCGTCGCGGCGGGCTGCCCGACCATCGCGGCGATGCCCGAGGCCACCTTGGCCCAGGCTGCGCGCGGGATCTGGCGGGGGTTCGCGTACAAGGAGACCCGCTCGAGGCTGCCGGCGAGCAGGCGGCCGTCGCGGGTGACGATGTCGCCGCGGGGCTCCTCGATCTCGATCGTGCCTTCGCGCTGGCGGGCCGATTCTGCCTCCCACATCCGGTGGTCGAACACCTGCACCTGCACGAGACGGCCCACCACGACCGCGGTCCACGCCCCCAGCGCCCAGGCGATCCAGCGCAGCCGTGCGGTGTTGGCCATCAGCGGCTCCTCCGGGCGGGGTTCGGCCGCGCCGGTGTCGGCGTCGGTTTGGGGAGGACGAGGTCGCCCGCCGGCGTGAGGCGGCCCACGCGGTCGGGTCCGACCTGGACCAGCCCGAGCGTGTCGAGCTGCGTCGCCAGCAGGGCGGGTGAGGTCAGCGCCTCGCGTTCCAGCAGCAGGCGGCGCTGTTCCCCCTCGAGGTGGTCGACCGAGTGCGAGAGCTGCGCGATCTCGTACTGCATCCGCAGCGTCGCCTGGCGCGGCGCGATGAACGCCGCCATGACGACGCTCACGGCGACCGCCCCGGCAAAGCAAAGGGCTACCCACCGGTGCCAGCTGGTGTCGAGCTGGCGCCTCAGCCAGCTGTTGCTGGGCCGGTAGCCGCCGACGTTCATCCCGCCCTCCGGGCGGAGCGCAGCTTGGCGGAGCGGGCCCGCGGGTTGGCCGCCACCTCGGCCTCCTCCGGCGTCACCGGGCGTGGCGTCAGGATCTCGAGCAGCCGTTCGGGCTGGCAGCTGCAGGCGAAGCTGCCGGGCGGGCAGA
>CAVSFQ010000026.1:0-89385 GCA_963727205.1 uncultured Acidobacteriota bacterium
AACGCGAATTAGACGGACTATTGAAAATGAGGAAACCGAGAGTCGGAGGCTTGGGTTGCGTTTTCCATTAGGGGCCATTCTCGCGTCGGAACCTCCTTGTAGAAGTCATTATGCGCCTCTCGGAGGACTTTGCTGCCTCCCGGGATAGGCGGCGGAGGAGGCGGCCTAAACCTTCCACAGGGTGAGCGTTTCCCTTGCCTGTCGCTCGCCTGTCATCCGCCGTATCGGCGGTCGGGTCGGCCGCGGCACTCCGGCCCGTCCCGCCGCACCGTTCACAGTCCATCGACCGGACTGCGGACGCCTCGGCCGCCGGCCTGGTTCAGCACGTGGGTGTAGATCATGGTGGTCGACACGTCCTTGTGTCCCAGCAACTCCTGGATCGTCCGGATGTCGTAGCCGTCCTCCAGAAGGTGGGTCGCAAACGAGTGGCGCAGGGTGTGGCAGCCGACCGGCTTAGTCAGACCGGCCTGCAAGGCGGCTGCGTGCACGGCCTTTTGGACGGCGCTCTCGTGGAGGTGGTGGCGCATGAGTGCGCCGGTTGCCTCGTCCCTCCACACGGTCGTCGCCGGGAACACCCACTGCCAAGGCCATTCCCGGCCCGCATTCGGGTACTTGACCGCGAGGGCGCCCGGCAGCCGCACGGTTCCCGCACCCGCCGCGACGTCCGCCTCATGGAGCGCGTGGACCTTGGCGAGCTGTTCCTCGAGTTGGACCCGCAGCGAGGTGGGGAGCATGGTGTGCCGGTCTTTGCCACCCTTACCCTCCCGGACGATGATCTCGTTGCGCTCGAAATCCAGGTCCTTGACGCGGAGCTGAAGCCCTTCGAGCAGGCGCATGCCGGTCCCGTAGAGCAGGCGACAGACGAGGCTCGGCGTTCCACGCACGCCAATCAGGAGCCGCCTCACCTCGTCCCGGCTGAGGACGACGGGCAACCGGACAGGCTTCCGCGCGCGAACCAGACACTCCAGCCAGGGCACCTCGAGGCCTAGCGCCTCCCTGTACAGGAACAGCAGCGCCGCGAGCGCCTGGTTCTGGGTGGAGGCCGCGACGTGGCCTTCGACGGCGAGGTGCGACAGGAACGCGTTGATCTCGACGTCGCCCATCTCGTTCGGGTGCCGCTTGCCGTGGAAGAGGATGAAGCGGCGGATCCAGCCGACGTAGGCGTCCTCGGTGCGCGGGCTGTAGTGGCGGGCGCGCAGCGCCGCGCGCACGCTGTCGAGCAGCCGTGGGGGATGGGCATCGGTTGTCGGTTGGAGCATCCTGGCGATCTTCACGCGGATCGGGCGGTCCATACGAATCTCCCTTCCCGAAGTGGCGTGAACGGTGGTTCCAATCTCGGGCCGCGCGCGGGCGGCGTCAAGGGGCGTGGCGTGGCCTCCGAGACGTCAGCCGCCACGCCGAAGACAAGCTCCCGCCGGTGGATCGATCGCCAACATATTGAACAGTCTCGACCTGTCGATTCATACGCGGTGCATTGGGCGTCGTCTCAGCAATTTTACGCCCGATGCCATCTGCGCGCGGCGACGTCCGCCGCGGCGGCGGGTGGCGACGCCGCTACGGCAGCCGCGCCGCGGCCTTGTCGGCGAGGAGCTTCACCTTCTCGACGCCGAGCAGGTCGCCGGCGCCGGTCGAGGACACCGACACCGAGTAGAACGAGCGGCCCTTGACGCCGCCGCAGGTGGTCCCGAACGCGACCGGCTCGTCGCCGTGGGCGGTGGGCGGGGTCATCGTCCAGCACGTCGTGGCGCCGAGCGTGCTCTCCTTGATCGTGTAGCCCATCGTCCGCAACCGCTCCTGCGGGGCCTTGAGTCTGATCTGGAGCTGGGCTTGCCCCTCCGGAGTGGCTGGCTCGGCGCCGAAGACCACCGTCACGTCGCGCGTCCCGGCGCTCCCCTCACAGGTCCACAGTGTTTCCCCCGGCGGGTGAGCCGCGTTCTTCTTGACCGGCACCGCCATCCCGGCGAGGGGACGGTCGAGCTTCGCGCCGAGCACCGCCTCGATCTCCGAGGGCTGCAGCAGCGCGCACGCCTTCTCGGAGGCTGGGCTTGCCTGGGCCAGCAACGGCCCGGCGACGAGACAGGAAACGGCGAACAGCACGAACGAACGTCGGTTCTTCATCGGCGACCCCCCTGCCCTCGGCTGCGGCAAACCCGCGGGATGCGGCGGACGATTCCTGCGCGGCGGGGACGTCGTGCTCCCCACTCCCGGCGGCGACGGATCATACCGCGGTCACGTCTCCAGCAGCGCGCCGAAGCGGGTGCGGTAGCCGTCGTAGTCCGGGAGCAGGCGGTCGTACTCCTCGTCCATCAGCGGCGAGGAGATCATGAAGTCGGCCGTGGCGCGGTTGCAGGCGACCGGGATGTTCCAGACGACGGCGATGCGCAGCAACGCCTTGACGTCGGGGTCGTGCGGCTGCGGCTCGAGCGGGTCCCAGAAGAAGATCATGAAGTCGACGGCGCCCTCAGCGATCTTCGCCCCGATCTGCAGGTCGCCGCCGAGAGGGCCGCTCTGCAGCTTGGCGACCGGCATCTCGAGTTCGCGCTCGAGGAGCGTGCCGGTGGTGCCGGTCGCGAACAACTTGTGGCCGGCGAGCAGGACGCGGTTGAACTTCGCCCACTCCAGCAGCGCCTGCTTCTTGTTGTCGTGGGCGACGAGCGCGATCCGCTTCTTCGGCCCCATCGCGACAGCTTGGTCCGTCACTTCTCACCTCCCTGCTGGTCGGCCTCGTCGAGCAGCGCCAGCGCCTCCCCGACCCGCGATCTCGGCACGAGCACGCGCGTGCCGGTGGCGAATCCGACTCCCGGGTTGACGCCCCCGACATCGTCGGCCAGCTCGACCGCATCGAGGCCGCGGGCGACGAGGTACGACACCGCGAGTTCGGCGTCCTGCCGGTAGCCGAACGACGCCACCTCGACGAGCGGGTCGTTCTCGCGGCCGGCGGCGTTCTCACCCGCCGCCTTCGCTCCCCCGCGCGGTTCGTCCGGGGGCGGCCCGGCGACGAGGCGCGTGCCGCACTTCGGGCACACCGACACCGTATCGACGTACTCGCCGCGGACGCCGTCTTCAACGAAGTCGAGGCACTCCGGGTTGGGACAGTACATGGGTCGCCTCCCCATATCAGTTTCTCACGCCTGCGTCCACGCCGCGCGGGCCGGCAGGGTCCGCGGGCCCGCCCCGGAGGTTCCGGGATCAGCGGTCATTGCGAGCCCCGCCACCGGCGGGGCGAGCCAATCCCGAGGTCACCGGAGAGCGGTGGTTCGTGCGGTCGGGGACGAGATGGCCGCGGTTCGCACGCCCCGCTCGGGAACCTCGCAATGACGGATCGCCCCACAGCAGAGACAGCGCGCCCCGCGGGCGCCCCGGAGGTTCCGGGATCAGAGGTCATTGCGAGCCCCGCCACCGGCGGGGCGAAGCAATCTCGAGGTCATCGGAGGACGGTGCGTCGTGCGGTTGGGGACGAGATTGCTTCGTCGTCCTGCCTGTGGCAGGACTCCTCGCAATGACCCCGGGCTCCAACGCGGACGTCGGTGTGCCCGCGTGGCCTGCGCCGGCGTCCGCCTACAGCGCCAGGCGGTAGAGGTCCACGTGGTCGAGCTTCAACGCCTCTACGCCCGCGAAACCGGCCGCCGCCGCGAGCCTGCGGACGGCGTCGCCGTCGAGGCGGTGCCACAGCGGCGGCCCTTGCTCCTCCTCGATGTACGGCCACTCGAGGACGGTGACCCTCTGGCGAGCAACCCGGCGCGCCTCGCGCAGCGCAGCCACCGCGTCGTCGGTCTCGTGCAGCACGAGGCCGAGGAAGACGAGGTCGAACGAGCGGTCCGGGACCGGCAGCGACTCGGCGGTCCCCTCGCGGAAGGCGGCGGCCGGGACGAGGTCGCGGGCGAGCGCGATCAGGCCCGGGTTGACGTCGATGCCGGTGACAGCGATGCCGAGGCCCGCAAACGCCTGCGCAAACACACCCGTGCCGGTCCCGACGTCGAGCGCGTTCTTGACGTGAAGGCCCTCGGTGGCCAGCGCGACGACGCGCTCGACATCGAGGCGCGCCACCCGCTCCGGGGACCGCAGGCGGTTGGCGTCGCCGCTGAAGCGGCGCTCGTGGGCGTGTTCTTCGTGCATGGGTCTCGCCTCCTCGCCGGTGCGCCGGATGCGCTCGGCGCCTCCAGTCTCAACCGCGGCGCCATCGTACCGATTCCCGCTGCCGTTGCGCCAGGTGCGGCCTCGGCCGCAGTCACTTCCTGCCCGCGCCTGGCGGCGTCGGCGCGGGTCGCGTGCCCCGGTGCGACGCCCGAAAGGTCAGGGCATCACGCCGAGCTGGCGCAGAAAACCCGCGAGGTCCCAATAGTCGGCGGCGCGTACGATCCTGCCGCCGGAAACCTCGGCGACCGTCGCCCCTCTGATCGAAAAGCTCTTCCCGGTTGCGGGAAGGTCCGGGAGGTCGCCGGTGTGCGTCCCGGTCATCACCCACTCGCACCCCACCCACCGGCCCGAGGCGAACAGCGACGTCAGCTCGAGCGCCGTGTCGGGGATCGCCGCGAAGTTGGCGGCCACCCAGGCGCTGAGTTCCTTCTTCCCGCGGTACACCACGCCGCGCGCGACGTTCTCGTAGACGCACTCGTCCGCGAAGAACGCCAGCACGCGGTCGGCGCGGTGCGTGCTCCACGCCTCGATGTATTCGTGAAACATCGGGATCGCGCCGCTCTCGTGCCTCAGCTCAGTCATGTCGCCCTCCCCGCCCCGCGTGCGCCACTTCCCGGCGCACTCGTGGCGATGCTCCGGCCCACGGCAGCCGCCGCGCACCTCACCGGGCCAAACCAGGTTTCAGCTGATGACCTGTCTTCTGCAGCCTTGTCACAGAGATCGTACACCCGCTGAGAAGCCACCGCCACCCACAACTCCCTCCGGCGGCCCGGCCCTGACAGACACTCGAAGGGTCCAGGCGGAAGGGAAGATGGTAGAGGGAAGAAGGGAGAGGAAAGGCAACACCAGGGCCGCCTCCCTGCTCACCCCGAACCCCGAGCCCCGCCTGGCCCTTGACCACGCACCACGTCTCCCTGTCTCTTCGGGCCATGGACCACTGACCACGGACCACGTCTTATCCGCGCGCTCAGTGAAAGTCCCGCGACGGCGGCACCGGAGCTGCGGCGAACAGCGGCGCGCAGCGGCCGGCGAGCACGGTGACGACGCCGTCGCGTGCCTGCGCGCGGCCCTCGATCTCGAGCAGCGCGCTGCTCGTGATCACCGCGCGCTGCAGCTCGAAAGCGGCGGGAGGCACGGCGATGTTGGCGAAGCCGGTCTCGTCCTCCAGCGTCATGAAGCACATCCCACCGGCCGTGTATGGCCGCTGGCGGACGATGACCGCGCCGCCGACGCGCACGAGCGCTCCGTCGCGGGCGCGGGCAAGCTCGGCGGCCGAGAGGACGCCGCGCGCGGCCAGCTCCGCCCGCCGCATCGCGAGCGGGTGGCGGCCGACGGTCATGCCGGCGCCGGTGTAGTCGGCGACGTAGCGCTCCGGAAGCGTCATCTCGGGCAGCGGGCTCTCGCCGGGATCGGGCTGCATCGCCTGCGCGAGCGGGGGACGGCGTCCATCCAGCGCCGAGACCTGCCAGAGCGCCGAGCGGCGGGTTGCGCCCAGCGCGGCAAACGCGCCCACCTCGGCGAGCGCCGCCAGCTCGTCGTTGCGCAGGGCGCAGCGCGCCGCCGCCTCGCGCACGGAAGCGAACGGCCGCTTCGCCGCTTCCGCTTCGATGCGCGCCGCCGCCTCCGCGCGCAACCCCTTGACGAAACGCAGCCCGAGACGCACGGAGAGACCGTGAACCGTGGACCGTGGTCCGTGGACCGTTTCCCCCTGCTCTGGCTGCTGCACTACTTCTCTCTTCTGACCACGGACCACGGACCACGGACCACGTTCCTCATTCTGGCCACGGACCACGGACCACGGGTCTCTCTCCCGGGGCGGGCGGGTCGGACCACGGACCACGGACCACGGGCCACTACTCTCGATCCTGCACGCGACGCCGGACGCGTTGACGTCGATCGGGAGGACGCGCACGCCGTGCCTCCGGGCGTCCTGGATGAGCGTCGCGGGGTGGTAGAACCCCATCGGCCAGGCGTTGAGGAGCGCGCACAGGAACGCCTCCGGGTGGTGCGCCTTGAGGTAGGCGGAGGCGTAGGCGATGAGGGCGAAGCTGGCGGCGTGCGACTCCGGGAAGCCGTAGAGCGCGAACGAGGTGATCCCCAGCACGATGTCGTCGGCGGCCTTGCCGGTGATCCCCCGCTCCGCCATCCCGTCGCGCAGCTGCGTCTCCAGCTTCGCCATGCGCTCGACCGAGCGCTTGGCGCCCATCGCGCGCCGCAGCTCCTCGGCCTGGCCGCCGGAGAACCCGGCCGCCACCATCGCGACCTTCATCAGCTGCTCCTGGAACAGCGGCACGCCGAGGGTGCGCGCCAGCACCGGCTCGAGGTCGGGGTGCGGGTAGACGACCGCTTCGCGCCCCTGCCGCCGGTTGAGGTACGGGTGCACCATCTTGCCGACGATCGGGCCGGGACGGATGATCGCGACCTCGACGACGAGGTCGTAGAAGCGCGTCGGGCGCATGCGCGGCAGCGTCGCCATCTGCGCCCGGCTCTCGATCTGGAAGACGCCGACGGTGTCCGCCCTGGTCAGCATGTCGTAGACCTTCGGGTCGTCGGGCGGCAGGTGGGCGTAGTCCACCTCGACCCCCTCGTGCGCGCGCACCAGCGGCACCACGTCCTGCAGCACTTGCAGCATGCCGAGGCCGAGCAGGTCCACCTTGATGATGCCGAGGTCGCCGCAGTCGTCCTTGTCCCACTGGATGACGACACGCCCCGGCATCGCGGCCGGCTCGAGCGGGACGACGTCGTCGAGGCGCCCGGCGGCGAGCACCATGCCGCCGGAGTGCTGCCCGAGGTGGCGCGGCAGGTGCATGATGCGCGCCACCAGCTCGACGAGCAGGCGCGAGCGGCGCTCCTCGGGGGCGAGGCCCGCGGTCTTGAGGTGCTCGGGCAGCTCCTCGCGCACGTGCGCGGCGAATTCCCAGCTCCCGGACAGCGCCGCCAGGCGCCCGAGGTGCTCCGCGGAGAACCCCAGCACCTTGCCGACCTCGCGGATCGCGCTGCGCCGCTTGTACGAGATCACGTTGGCGGTCATCGCGGCGCCGCGCGCGCCGTACGTGCGGTAGACGTGCTGGATCACCTCTTCGCGCAGGTCGCCGGAGGGGAGGTCGATGTCGATGTCCGGCCACTCGCCGCGCTCCTCGGAGAGGAAGCGCTCGAACAGCAGCTCCATCGCGACCGGGTCCACCGCGGTGATCGAGAGCGCGTAGCACACCGCCGAGTTGGCCGCCGAGCCGCGCCCCTGGGCGAGGATGCCCCGCGTCCGGCAGAAGCGCACGATGTCGTGGACCACGAGGAAGTAGCCGGGAAGGCCGAGCTTCGCGATCAGCGCCAGCTCGCGCTCGAGCTGCGCGCGCACCTTCGTCGTGACCTCCCCGTAGCGCTCGCGCGCCCCCTCCGCGACGCGCGCTGAGAGCTCCTCGGCCTCGTCGCGCTCGGCTTCCAGGCGCGCCGACGGGAAGCGGTACGGGAGCTGGTGCAGCCGGAACGGGCACGCCTCGGCGACGAGCGCGGTGTTCGCGACCGCCTCGGGCAGGTCGGCGAACAGGCGCGCCATCTCGGCCGGCGAGCGCAGCCGGCGGGCGCGGTTGGGCTCGAGCAACCGCCCCGCGGCGTCGAGGGTGCGGTGCTCGCGGATGCAGGCGAGCACGTCGGCGAGCGGGCCGTCGGCGGCGGCCGCGATCAGCGCGTCCTGCGTCGCCACCACGCGCACGCCGGCCGCGCGCGCCAGGCGCGCGAGGGCGGCGTTGCGCGCCTCCTCGCCGCGGCGCTGGTGGCGCTGCACCTCCACCGCCACGCGCTCGGGGCCGAAGATCCCGGCGAGGCGGCGCAGCACCGCGGCGGCCGCCTCCTCGCCGCCCTGCTCCAGCGCCCGCACCAGCGGCCCGCTCGCCCCGCCGGTGAGCGCCACAAGGCCGGCCGCGTGCTCCTCGATGAGCTCCCAGCTCACCCGGCCCTCCCCTTTTCGGGGAGACATGGGTCGTGGGTCGTGGTCCGTGGTCCGTGGTCCGTGGTCCGACCCGCCCACCCATGACGCGTGGTCCGTGGTCCGTGATCCGTGATCCGTGTCTCCGTCTTTGTCGTGCGTTGTTTCGGACCACGGTCCACGGTCCACGGTCCACGGTCGTCCGAGGGCGCCGTCGGTGAGCAGCCGGCAGAGGTTCGACCAGCCGCGGGCGCTCTGGACGAGCAGCGGCAGGCGGCCGCCGTCTTCGAGCACCGCCTCGGCGCCCACGATCGCGGCGACGCCCGCCGCCTGCGCGGCCTTGTGGAAGCGCGGGATCCCGTACACCCCGCCGCGGTCGGCAACCGCCACCGTGCCGAGCCCGAGCGCCGCCGCCCGCTCCGCCACCGCCTCCGGCTCGCTCGCCCCCTCGAGGAACGAGAACGCCGTGTGCGCGTGCAGCTCGCAGTACCGTGGTCCGTGGTCCGTGGTCCGTGGTCCGACCCGCCCACCCGTGGCGCGTGGTCCGTGGTCCGTGGTCCGTGGTCCGTGAGGTGGGCGGGATTTCAGGCCCTCTCTTGAAGACGATTGATCAGGCCCGACAACGGCATACGCACATCGATGATGGCTTGTTCGACCGTGTTCAGATCTTTGCACGTCAGGTACTGGAGGCGTTCCGCAACCAACATGAGCGTGTGAAGCTCGGCCAAACTCCCCCGCGCAATCGAAAGGTACTGGAGAAACTCCCTCGTATGCTTTCGCGCTTGGCCCTCGGCAATATTCGCCGGGACGCTTACTGCAGACCTCCGGATCTGATCTGCAAGAGAGAACTGCTCGTGCCTCGGCAGACTTCGAACAAGCCGGTACGCCATCGGGACGAGATCCATCGCTCGTTGCCAGACTTTCAATTCGCGGTAGTCCTGCACCTTCTCCGTCATCTTTGCCTCCGTCTTGCGGACCACGGACCACGGTCCACGGACCACGTCTCTCAGCTTTCGGACCACGGTCCACGGTCCAGGAACCACGTCTTTCAGTTTTCGGACCACGGACCACGGTCCACGGACCACGTCTCTCAGTCATACACGCCGTCCGCGAACCAGCGGCGGGCGAGGCGGTCGAAGTGGACGCGCAGCAGCGAGCCGTCGGTGGTGGCGACGTCGAAGTCGTCGCGCGCGAACGGCTCGCCGCCCCACCAGTCGCCGGCGAGCCGGTAGGGGCCGGCCCAGGAGACCACGATGCCGCCGATCGCCTCCACCCACACCAGCACCGGTCTCCCGTTGACGGCGTCCACCCGCGCCTCGCGCGGCGGGCGAAACGCCCGTAAGACCGGTGAGGTCATGGTCAGGGGCCCGTGGTCCGTGGACCGTTTTCCCTGCCTACCAGAGGCTCCGTCTTGCGGACCACCGACCACGGACCACGGTCCCCGGTCTTCCGAGAGGGTGAAAGACCGCACGGCGAACGCACCGGGGCGGTGGGTGTCGGGGACGGCGGGGGCGCCGACCCGCTCCGGCCCCACCAGCGCCGCGAGGCGCGCCAGGGTCGTGGAGAGCTTCCCAGGCGCCGGCATCGGGGCGCCGAACAGCGACCCCTGGGCGAGCCGGACGCGGCCGGGAGTGACCAGCGCCGTCACCCCCTCCACCGGCGCCCCCGGCGGGTGGGCCTCGAGCTGCAGCCGCGCGAGCGCCAGCACTGCGGGCACGTCGCGCGTCGGCGCCACGAGCGCGAGCGGGAGTCCGCGGCGGCCCGCGCCCTCCAGGCGCAACTCGAGCAGGACCCCGGCGAACCCCTCGCCGCGCAGCTCCAGGCGCTGCGCCAGACGGGCGAGGATGCCGCTCGTCACGAACAAGAACGGCTCCAGCGCCCCGAGCGGGTCGTCGAGCTCGACCCCCTCCCGCAGCACCTCGCGGAGCGGATCGGGGACGAACGCGCCCGCCTCCTCCCCGCAGGCGAGGCGGTGGAGCGTCACCCCGGCGGGACCGAGCCGCAGCCCGACCTCGCGCCGCGCGAGGCGCGCCAGCTCACCCGCGGTAGCGAGCCCCCAGCGCGCCAGCATCGCGGCGGCCTCCGGCGGAGGCTCGAGCAGCGCGAGCGGCAACGGCGCCATGAACGCGCGCTCGTCGCCGCCTCGGACCACGACTGCATCGCCGCTGCGCGCGGCGACCCTGGCAACGCCGACGCTGGACGCGACGCCGGCCCGCGCCTCCAACCCGACGCGCCGGCAGGCGCGCAGCAGCTCGTGCGCGATCCGCTGCTCGCTGCCGAAACGCGGGACGAGGCCGTCGACGTCGAGCAGGACCTCGCCGGGAAGGTGGCGCGCGAGGCGCGGCGAGAAGCCGCCCGCCACGTCGGCGAGCGCCTCGTCCGCCGCCGCGGCGGCCGCCGCGGGCGTCACCCGCACCAGCGCCGCAGGCGCCACCTGGCGCGCCTGCGCCGCGGTCATGCCGGGATGCACGCCGAGCGCGGCCGCCTCCGCCGCGACCGCCACGAGCACGTCCCGCGGCGAGGGGCCGGCGGCGACGGCGAGCGGCGCCTCGGCGAGATCGGGGGCGCTGCGCCGCAGCGCCTGCACCGGGAAGTCCGGGACCCATACGCACGCGACCCGCATAGTCACGCCCCCAGCGCTTCGGACGGCAGCGTGCGAGTCTCGTCCCCCGCCCACCCGCGGGCGGCCACGAGGGCCGCCCCTGCATTCGCCAACGATGCGGCGGCAGCCGGGGTCGCCGCCCAGGTCTGGTCGGTGTAGGGGCGGGGCTTGCCCCCGCCCGCCGCCGCGCGCGAGTCGCCCGCAACCCGCTCGCGCCCGCGGCCGCGCTCCACCTGCGGCTGCAAGGCAAGATCCTCGAGCCAACGCGGCCCGTCGTGCGCGCCCCCCCAGCGCGCCTCGCCGCGCGCCAGCGCCACCGTCACCGCGGCCAGCGTCCCCGCCCACGGGCGCTCCGCCAGCACCAGCGTCACCGCCCCGGCCCGCTCGGTCGCGCGAGCCAGCCGCAGGGAGAGCGCGCCCCGGCTCGCGTCCTTGCGCTCCCGGGCGGCCGCGGCCGCCGCCCCGAGGTCGAGGATCACGACCGTGAACCCGCCGGTCCCGAGCACCAGCTCGGCGGCGCGCACCGCCTCCCCGACGCCGCGGGGACGCACCCAAAGCACCCGCTCGAGGTCCACGCCCGCTGCGGCCGCGGACGCGGGGTCGAACGCGTCGGCAGGGTCGAGCCACGCCGTCACCTCGCCGCGGGCGGTGGCCGCCGCCACCGCCGCGGCCGCCGCCGCCGACCGGCCCGACGAGGCCGGCCCCACCAACTCGCCCACCTTCCCCTGCGGCCACCCCCCGCCCAGCAGCGCGTCGAGCGCCGCCACACCGGTGGCGATCCGGGCCCGCGCGCGTTCCCTCTGCGCCCAGCGCTGGCTGGCCTGCCGGAGCCCCTCGAGGTCGGGCGCGAGGTCGCGGGCAACCATCATGGTCACTAAAAATGTATATCCGACATCGATCGTTGTCAACCCCTGAAGTTGACAGCGAGCACGGTTCGTCCTACATTGACAACAGGAGTTGTCGAATGGGCATCGCAGAGCTCGGAGCCGTCCTGCGCGAGACCAGGGTCCGCCGGGGGATGAGCCAGCAGGCGCTGGCGGACAAGGCGGCGCTCTCGCGCAACTTCGTGGCGCAGATCGAGCGCGGCGAGTCCACCCCCACCGTCGCCACCGTGAGCCGCCTCGCCGCCGCCCTGGCCACCACCGTGGGCGAACTGCTCGGCGAGGGACCTGCGGCCGGTGAGCCCGGTGACGCCGTGGCGGTTCCCCTGGTGGCGGACCGCATCGCCGCCGGCCCCCCCCTCCTCCTGGCCGACCACATCGAGGGGCACGAGCCGCTGCCGCGCGCGCTCCTGCGCAGCCTCGGCGTCGACCCCGCCCACGCGATGCTGGTGCGGGTCGGGAAGGACCAGGACTCGATGGCCGAGACGATCCCGCCGGGCGCCACCGTCCTGCTCGACCGCGCGCCGCGGCGCGAGATCGTGCCGCACGGGATCTACGCGGTGCGCGAGGACGCGGCGGGCGAGACCGGCTGCACGATCAAGCGCCTCGTCCTCGACGCCGCCTCGCGTGTGCTGATCCTCCTCTCCGACAACCCCGCCCACCTGCCGCGCGCGATCCGCCTCAGGGCCGGGCAGCCCCTCTCGGACGTGATCGTCGGCCGCGTCGTGTGGTGGGCCCCGCCCACCCCGCCCAGGCGCTGACGATCGTCACGCTCCGGCTGGTTGTCGTGGGGCCCGGTTCCGGGCCAGCGCACCCGGCGGAGAGAGGCCCGCCATGGGGCCCGGTACAGGCCAATTCACGCGGAACGAGATGTTGATGGGGACCAACAACGGGCATGCCCGCCTTCGTTGCGGACGCGCATTTCCACTTCGCAGTCGCGTTGAGCGTCGCCCGGTCGAGCCAAGGCCCGCCGCCGCCCGCTTCTCCGTTGGATGACGCCTGGTCCGTTGCGTGAGCGCCTATCCGGCCGGTTGATGGCTGGAGTTCGAGTACGCCCGCTGGCGCCTCCACCCGGCATCGGTGCGTTCGCAGTGTTCGCTCCCGGAGAATTCGAAAACACCGGCTGCCGCTTGCCACGACCAGCGTCTGATTTCAATGTTCTTCGGTTCGATCACGATGACATTGAATGAATTGGTTTCGCCTCGCCCGCGCGTCGAGGTCGCGGTTCCGGCCTGGACGACGAGCGGTTCGTGCCCGAGCGCGCCTTGGCGCAGCGATCCCTCGCCGGCGCCGCCGAGATGCAGATGGCCCGCGAGCAATAGATCGCACTCGCAGGCCGACAACCATTCCCTTGCGAGCGCGGCGCGGCCGACCAGTTCGCCGGGGCCGTAACCGACCGGCAGATCGAATGGGTGATGCGTGACGACCACCTTGGTCATGCTCCTGGGCAGCGAGCAAAGGTGCTCCTGCATGCGATCGATCTGCGCCTCGTTGATGCGGCCGTGCTTGAACGTCAGCGCGCGCGCCGTATTGATGCCCAAAACTGCAATCTCCTCGTCGATGAACCAGGGCTCCAGGTCGTCGGTGATGTATCGCCGATACCGGGCGAGCGGTCGCGCGAACCTGGTGACCACGTCATAGAGCGGGACATCATGGTTGCCGGGGACAATGATCTGCGGGATCGGCAGTCGCTCCAGGAATGCGCGGGCTGCCTTGAACTGGCTCGTGCGGGCGCGCTGCGTGAGATCGCCCGACACCGCGATCAGATCGGGCGCAAGGCTTTGGACCATCGTGACCAAGGGATCCAGCAGCGACGCGTCGGTCCGGCCGAAGTGCAGATCCGACAGATGCACCAGCGTACGCATCGCGATCGTCACCCCATCGCTACGACGTCGCTGCGGGTCCCGGGACGACGACGGACAGCGCGGCGGGCAGCACCCGATACTCAAGAGGCGTGCGCATGTAGCAAAGCTCACCGTCGTTCGCGACCCGCAACCGGCCATGGCGCGTTTCCACCTGCATGCTCTTCGCAGAGGCCATGTCGAAGTCGTTTGACTGTTTGAGTCGTTTGAACAGCGCCCGCACCGCGAGCAACAGCAGCCCGAGGCGCCCGGTGCGGTTGGCGACGTACAGGCTGAGCTCGGCGCCGTCGAGGCGCGCGCGCTCGCCAATCCCGAAGCCTTCCATGTCATACCGATTGTTGCCGACAAAGACGAACGGCGTCCGGCGTACCAACTCGGCACCGTCGATGGCGATGCGCACATTCAGAAATGGGTAGCGACGAAAGACACCGAGACCCGACCAGATGAGCGCCGGCAATTTGCTCCGGCCGAGCCGTTGCTGCAACGCGTCGCGGCCGGCGACCACCTTCGGATAGAGCCCCAAACTCGAATTGTTGAGGAAGAAGCGATCGTTCACCGCGCCCACGTCGACCTTGAGCGTCCACCCTCCGGCGATCGTCCGCACGGCCCCTTCAGTGTCCAGCGGGATGTGGAGGTCCTTGGCAAAGTGATTGAGCGTGCCGAGAGGAAGAATGCCCAGATTGGTATCGGTGCCGATCAGCGACGACGCCGCTGCGCCGAGCGTGCCGTCGCCACCCCCGATCACGATCGTCTCCGGCTTCGCGGCAACGGTACGTCGGACTTCCGCGGCGATCTCGGGGGAGTTGACCAGCCGGATGGCCGGCTCGAATCCAGCCGCCTTGAAGCGGTCTGCGAGATCTGCCGACAACCCGCCGATCTTGGGTGCGCCGGACGACGCGTTGATGATGACCGAAAGGTTGGCATCCGTCATTCGACCCACCGCCGCGACCCGAAGTTCCCCTGACGCGCACGGCTGAAGCGTCGCGCGGCCAGCGCCAACGTCGACCCCGCGCGCGCCGCGACGACTCCGCGTGGAACGTCAACGGACAGGAACTGGCCCTTCACCGGCTTCGAGGATGCACCCACTCAACCATGGAGTCAAAGCCAGCCGGACCGTCGCCGGGTCCCTGTGGGCGAGGGATCACAGCGAAAGGCATCTGAGGCCAATCGAGACAGCGACGAAGCCCGGCATGGCGGCCGATGCTTCCGATTGCCGCGTTCGGTGTCAACCCTTCTTCGCGGCGGTCAGGTTGGCGGCCACGAAGTCCCAGTTGACCAGGCCCCAGAACGCCTCGACGTACTTGGGCCGGGCGTTGCGGTAGTCGATGTAGTAGGCGTGCTCCCAGACGTCGCAAGTCAGCAGCGGCGTCTTGCCCTCGCGCAACGGACAACCCGCATTGGCGGTGGACTCGATGGCGAGTTTTCCGCCGGCAAGCACCAGCCAGGCCCACCCGGAGCCGAAATGGCCGACCGCCGCCTTGGTGAGCTGTTCCTTGAAGGCATCGAAGCCGCCAAAGGCGCCGGCGATCGCGTCGGCCACGACGCCGGTCGGGGTTCCGCCGCCCCCTGGCTTCAGCCCGTTCCAGTAGAAGGTGTGGTTCCAGACTTGAGCGGCGTTGTTGAAGAGCGCGTCCTTGGCGCCGAGGACGATCTCCTCGAGGGCTTTGCCCTCCCAGGGCGTGCCGACGGTCAGGTTGTTGAGGTTCGTGAGGTACGCCTGATGGTGCTTGCCGTAGTGGAAGTCGATGGTTTCGGCCGAGATGTTGGGGGCGAGTGCCTCCCGGGGATACGGCAGCGGCGGCAAGATGAATGCCATGATCTCCTCCTTTTTCTCAGACCCGACCAGAGTACATCACCCCCGCAAGTCGGGAAAGGTGGACGCCCCTCGGTGGACGCCCCTCGAGCGGACCGGCGACGAGCCCGCAGCGGCGATCTGCGGTCAGCCGGGCGACCGCGGCGCCAGCAGCAGGCTTCGCCGCGATCCCTCGGGCACCAGGGCGGGGATTGCTCCCCGCCCTTGTGGTATTCGGTTGCCGTTGGGAGGGGGCCGGTACCCGAGGTTCGGCTCAGCACATCCCTTCCCCACCTTGTCGCCACCCCCGGCCAATGGGTCCCGCGACCTTGCGGATCCAGTCTACGGGCTCACCTGTGTCAGCGCTCCTCCCTGCAACCTAAAGGTCGTCGTCTGGAACAGCGAGTTCAGCGCCGCCGGGTCGCCGTAATGGTTCGTGCCGACCTGCGACGCGTCGATGTGATAGTAGGTGGCGGTCAGCGCGTCGGACGCTGCGGTGAGCAGCACGCAGCCGTGGGAGTTGGGCCACTGGGCGAGGATCTTCGCCGAGCTCACGGCGGGGTCCTGCGAGGAGATCTGCATGATGTCGCCGACCGATGCCACCAGCTGCTCGATCCCTGGCACCTGGCCCAGCGCCGGGTCTGACATGACCAGGCCGAGGACCTCCTGCTCGACCGTCTGCGAGCTGACGGCGGCGCCGGTGAACTCGTAGAGTCCGTTGCCATGGTCGGTGACGAACGAGCCGTGGATGTCGCCCGAGATCACGACGCTGCCGGGCACGCTCTGCAGGAACGACACGAACTCCGCCCGCCGCTGCGGAAACCCGTCCCACTCTTCGGCGTCGATGAGCAGCCGGTTCCTGTACTGCGCCGGGAAGTCCGGCGGCAGTAGCGGCGCGATCTGCGGGTTGAGGAAGTCCAGGATCATCGGCGTCATCGACACCGAGCTCGCGAACACCTTCCAGGCCGCCGTCGAGTGCGAGAGCGTGTCCTTGATCCACGCTTCCTGGGTCTGGCCATACACGTCCTCGGCCGCGCCTTGCGTGGTCGCCCAGAGGAAAGCGGAGAGGAGGTCGAACGAATCCTTGGCGACCACGTAGCGCGACCCGCGGGAGTCGTAGAGGTTCTGTTTGCCGAGGAAGAGGTACGAGAGGCCGCGGTCCATCGCAGCGAGATCGGCGTCGGTAAACGGGGCTGGAAGCTCCGCACCTGCGAACAGGGCGTTGAGGTACGTCGCGCTCACGTTGCCGCTGGCTGCCGCCTGTGCCGCGGCAGCCGCCCCTGCTGCGTCGAGGAACGGGTTGGAGAGCTGGTAGAGCTGCGTCAGGATCGCGACCGTGGTGGCCTGGAGCGTCGGGTTGACCGCGATCGGGACGTACGGGTCGAGGCTGGCCGCGACCGCCGCGTAGCCCTGGGCGCCGAGCATCGCCTCGATCGTCGCCTTGTCGAGGACCACCGCGCCCGGAAACGCGTTCTCGGGGATCAGCACGTCGGAGCGGAACGAGCGGTAGTCGGAGAGGACGAGGTCGAGGTTCGCGCCGAACTTGAAGTCCTGGTAGATCCTGGCGTTCGGATAGAGGATGGAATCGTCGATCTTAGGACCGCTGCGGAACACCCTGACATCACCCTCGAACGGGCCGAGGCCGATCGCGGTGGGCATGAATTCGAAGAACGCCTGCTCGCCGTGGCGGCGCCGCACGGGGTCGTTCTCGTCCTTTCTCTTGTCGAAGTAGGTCGCCACCGCGCCGTGGCAGTCGTTGGAGTACTCGTGGTCGTCCCAGGTGGCGACCATCGGGAAGTTCTCGTGCAGCGCCTGCAGCATCGGGTCGGACCGGTAGGTGCGGTAGAGCTGGCGGTAGTTGTCTAGGCTGGACGCCGCGTAGTACGGGTGGTCCGGCGCCCCGAGGAGGATCGCCCCGACCTTGTCGTCGAAGTCGATGGCGCGGCCCGGCACCGGCAGCTGCGATCCCGGATCGCCCGCGGTCTCGTAGATGTAGTCCCCGATGAACGCCACGAAGTCGATGTCGTCCTTGTGGTCGAGGAGCAGCTTGGCGTAGGTGTTGTAGTAGCGCCCCTCGTAGTCCTCGCAGGAGAAGAACGCGAACCGGACCGGGGTCGCGTCGGTCGCCGCGGGCGCCGTCTTGGTCCGCCCGAGGTGGGACAGGTAGATGACGCCGTTCTTGTAGTAGACGAAGAAGTAGAGGTAGGTGCTGCGCGGCGCCAAGCCGGTGAGCTGGACCTTGACGCAGTGGTCGTACGCGGCCTGCGCCGTCACGACCTGGTTCAGCACAACGTGAGCGAAGTAGGGGTCCTGCGTGACGATCACCCGAACCGGCACGTCCGCGCCCGCCAGGTCGGGGTCGGCCACGCGCGTCCACACCACGACGCGATCGGGGCCGGGATCCCCCGACGCGACCGACTGGGGGAAGAACTGCGGTCCCAGGACGACGCCGGACACCTGGGTGCCGCTGACGACCGCCGGCGCGAGTTGGGTGCGCACGAACTCGTCGTTGATGTCGGGCGCTCGGCCTATGTGCCGCCTCGCGGCCGGCCCTCCGGCCACCGCGCCTGCGGCGCCCACGAGCATCACCAACACCGCAAAACCGAGAACGGACCTCTTGCCCATCGATGGCCCCCTTTCGGAGCTGCCGCGTGGCCATCCGGGCACTGACGCGCGACGGCGGCTCGTCCGCGACGCCACGCGCCTGCTCACCCCCTCACCACGCGCCAGACTCCGCTAATGTGGTCCAAGTCTAGGCCAAGCCGTTCCGACTGGCAAGTGACCGGACAGGACGCTGCCATCGCCGGGTCCCGAGTTCGTACTCACTTGCCGGTGCGGTGGGAGCCGACCGGCGGGTCGCAGGGTCCCCGTTGCAAGAGCGCCAAGGTCGTCGCTCACCGGAGGTCTCGCGAGGTGGGCCGCCCCAGCCGCCTCGTCGCTCAGGGGGGGACGCGCCGCAGGTGTTGCGGCCTTTAGAACCCTTCGAGGATCGTGACGACCAGGCCGCGGGCGAAGTCGCTGGAGAGGGTGTCCATCGCTTCCACCGATTGGTCGAAATAGTTGATCGCGTTGACGTCCACCTGGTATGAGGTGCTGCGGGAGAAGTGCTGGTCGCGCCAGATGACCACCGGCTTCGGCCCGGTCCGGTCGACGAATTGGATGTCGGCCATGACGGTGAGCTGGTACTGGGTGGCGCGCCCGACCGAGTCGAACTGCACCGGCGCCGTGACCGCGGCGGTGATCGTGCCCGAGAGCACGACGTCGGCCTGCTCGCTGCTCGAGACCAGCTGGAAGCGCCCGCGGCGCACCCACTCCTGCGTGACCGCCTGGGTGAGGCGCTGGTCGAGTTCGGCGCGGCCGCTCTGGTTCACGAACGGCGCCACGTAGAGCTTCTGCAGCCTGGCCGGCAACGTGCTCGACTGCCCCACCAGGTGGTACCCGCATCCCCCGGCCGCCAGCACACCCAGCGCGAGGAGCGAGCTTCGGACCACGGACCACGGATCACGGACCACGGTCTTCATCCCTTCACCACGAACGAGACCATCCGGTCGGGGACGTGGACGACCTTGACGATCTCCTTCCCTTCCAGCCACCGGGCGGCGGCTTTGCGGGCCGCGGCGGCAGCCGCGTCGGCGGCGAGGCCGCGTTCCGCCTCGACCGTGGCGCGCACCTTGCCGTTGACCTGCACGGCGAGCGTCACGCGCTGCGCCGCCAGCAGCGCGGCGTCGTACGCCGGCCAGCCGGCCCGCAGCACCGAACCGTCGTGGCCGAGCGCCCGCCACAACTCCTCGGTGATGTGCGGCGCGAACGGGTGCAACAGCTTGAGGAGCGTCTCGTAGGCGTCGCGCAACGGCTGCGCCCCGACTTTCGCCTGAGCTTCGGCGATCGCGTTGAGGAACTCCATCATCGCCGCGATCGCGGTGTTCGGGTGGTAGCGGGCGAGGTCGTCGTGCACGCGTTTGATCGCGCGGTGGGTGGCGATCCTCAGGCGCTCCGCCGCCGCCGCGTCGCCGGCTCGTCCCTCGGCGTCCGCGACCATGTCCTGCACGCCCCAGACGCGCTGCAGGAAGCGGTGCGCGCCGAGCACGCCCTCGTCCGTCCACTCCGCCTCTTTCTCCGGCGGCCCCATGAACAGCGTGTACACGCGCTCCGTGTCAGCGCCGTAGCGGGAGATCAGGGCGTCCGGGGCGATCACGTTCCCCTTCGACTTCGACATCTTCTCGAGCTTGCCCGAGGTCTTGCTCTTGGCGGTGATCATCCCCTGGTTGAACAGCACGGTGAACGGCTCGTCCCCGGGCACCATCCCGAAATCGTGCAGCACCTTGTACAGGAAGCGCGCGTACATCAAGTGCAGGATCGCGTGTTCGACGCCGCCGATGTACAGGTCCACCGGCATCCAGCGCGCCACCCGCGCCAGGTCGATCATCGCGTCGCGCACGTGCGGGTTGACGAACCGCGCGTAATACCACGACGAGTCCATGAACGTGTCCATGGTGTCGGTCTCGCGGCGCGCCGGCTTGCCGCACTTCGGGCAGGTCGCGGCCGTGAACGAGGCGCTCCGCTCGAGCGGGTTCCCCTCGCTGCCGCCGAACTCGATGTCCGTCGGCAGCACCACCGGGAGTTGGCTGTCGGGCACCGGCACGATTCCGTCGTCATCGCAGTACACCACCGGGATCGGGGTGCCCCAGTAGCGCTGGCGCGAGATCAGCCAGTCGCGCAGGCGGTAGCGCACCTTGCGGTTGCCGAACCCGCGCTCCTCGGCGAAGATCCCCATCTTCGCCTTGGACTCTTCGCTCGTGAGCCCCGAGAACGGCCCCGAGTTCACGACGGCGCCCGGGCCGCTGTACGCCTCGGGCAGCACGGTGTCGGGCCCCATCCCGGGACCGGCGATCACGACCCGGATCGGGAGGCCGTACTTGGTGGCGAACGCGAAGTCGCGCTCGTCGTGGGCCGGCACCGACATGATCGCGCCGGTGCCGTACTCCATCAGGACGAAGTTGGCGACCCAGATCGGGACGCGCTCCCCGGAGAACGGGTTGACCGCGTACGCGCCGGTGAAGCGTCCCTCCTTGTCGCCCCCCTCGGACTCGCGCTGCAGGCGGGTCTGGTTCTTGAGGGCGTCCACGAACTCGCCGAAGTCGGGGTCCGGCGCCGTGGCCCGGAAGCGCTCGACCAGCGGGTGCTCGGGGGCGAGCGCGACGAACGTCGCGCCGTAGATCGTGTCGACGCGCGTGGTGAACACCGTCAGCGGCTCGGCGACGCCCTCGACCGCGAACCGGACGTCGCACCCCTCGGAGCGCCCGATCCAGTTGCGCTGCATCAGCTTGACCTTCTCCGGCCAGTCCGGGAGGCGGTCCAGCCCCTCGAGGAGGCGGTCGGCGAACGCGGTGATGCGGAGGAACCACTGCTCGAGGTCGCGCTGCTCGACCGGCGTCCCGCAACGCTCGCACCCGCCCGCGACCACCTGCTCGTTCGCCAGCACGGTGCGGCACGACGGGCACCAGTTGACCGGAGACTTGCCGCGGTACGCCAGCCCCTTCTCGAGCATGCGGTTGAACAGCCACTGGTTCCAGCGGTAGTACTCGGGCTCGCAGGACGCGATCTCCTTGCTCCAGTCGTAGAGGATGCCCCAGCGCCGGAACTGGTCCTTCATGCGGCCGATGTTGGCCACGGTCCACTCGTGCGGGTGGATGTTGCGCTTGATCGCGGCGTTCTCGGCAGGCAGGCCGAACGCGTCCCACCCCATCGGGTTGAGTACCTTGCGCCCCTGCATCAGGAACATGCGGAACAGGCAGTCGCCGAGGATGTAGTTGCGCCCGTGCCCGACGTGCAGGTCGCCCGACGGGTACGGGAACATCATCAGCATGTAGAGGTCCTTCTCGCCCGCGGTGTCTACGGACGCGAACGCCTCGCGCGCCCAGAACTCCTGCCATCGCGGTTCGACCTGTTGCGGATCGTACGGTAGAGCCATCAATCGCCTCCGCGCGCCGATTGTAGCCCAGCGGCAGAAGCGTGGTCAGTGGACCGTGGGTCGTGGTCCGTGGTCCGTGGTCCGTGGTCCGACCGGCTGCGCCGGCCGCAGGCCGCGCCGCCTTCCTTTGTCGTCGTTTCCGCGCAAGCGGGGATGACGGCAGAGAGATCGTCCGCTTGGTCGCAGGCAGGGTCTCGCCACTCGGGGCGTGTAGCCGCGCCGCCGAGAGTGGGCCAGATGCTAGGAGGGCAAGGCGGTCGGACCGGAGCGTAGCCGGAGGCTACGTGAGGATCCGAACCGCCGCAGCCCGACAACGCAGATGGTCCGCTATCGGCGGCGCCCCCGGCGGCGCCCCTGGCGGGGCGCCTACCTGGCCTGGGTGAGACCAAGGAGCGATCCGCTCCGTGCCAGCACCCCCGCCAGCGCCTCGGTCCCCCCAGCCTCCACCAGCGGCCGGTCGCCGAGGAACAGCGCCACGCACTCGCCCCCGGCGAGGACCGGCAGCACTTCGGCGCGGTCCAGTCCCTCCCGCTCCGCCAGCACTCGGGCGATCGCGCCCCTGCCTTCCTCCGGATAGTTCTCGAGCCGCACGCCGTGGCGCTCGATCACGACGTCCTCAAGCACGGCAACGCCGCGCGAGACGCGCACCGGGTTCGGGAACGCGAAGCCGTAGCCGCCCACCGACTCGAACACAGCGTCGCGGATTTCGAGCAGCACCCCGCGGGCGAAGAACGTGCCGGAAAAGCGGAGCAGCGAGGCGCGCACCTCGGCCGGGTCGGCATCGACCTGGAGAGCGAGGAAGAAGTCTCGGAACGCCTCCGCCTCGCCCACTCCGCTCTCGCCCCGCCGGCTCAGGAAGCGGTCGGCGAGAAGCGTCAGGTCGTCGCGGAACCAGCGGGCCGTCTCGCCCGCATCGCCGGCCGGGGCGGGGAGCATGAACTCCACTCCGGCGACGATCGCCTCGTGCCGCAGCCACGGATCGGCGAGCCCGCCGACCCAGAGCACCGGCACCGGCGGCCGCCTCGCCGCGGCGCGTTTGGCGAGGGCGAGCCAGCTCTTGTCCTGGCCGGCCAGCGTTGCGGTCATCGGCAGGTGCTCCACCACCAGGCGCGGCGCCGGTCCCTCGGGCCAGCGGGGCGCGTCGTCGAGCACCACCTCCCAGCCGCGCTGCCGCCATATCGGGATCAACGTCCGGTACGGGCGCGGGTCGGCCGCCGCGATCAGGATCCGCGCGGCGCCGAACGGGATCGGAATCTGGGCGAGCGAGTCGCGCAGCTCGGCCAGCGGATCGCCGCTACCGGAGGGTTCGGTGCCGCGCATGACGTCGGTGCGGGTCGGAGAGCCCGCCTTCGCGGTCTTTGCCTCGGCGTCGAGGCGGGCGAAGAACTCCTCCTGCGGCAGCCATTCCGCCGCCGTCCACGTCCCGCCGGGGCGGAAGCAGTACGTGCCGTTGCGGGTCGAGTAGGCCGTCAGCAGCGCCGGCGACACCTCGCCGCCGAGGTTGCCGTTCTTGAACGCGACGCGGGCGGTGCCCCCCGGCCCGTCGACCTCGAGCACCCCTTCCGCGCCGGCCGCGGTGAGGAGCTTGCTGATCTCCCGCAGCCCCAGTTCCGACAATCGCCCGAGAATCGCCTTCACCGTCCCGCCTCTCCCCCGGCCCCCAACTCCACGAGCACGTCCGGGGCCCCGCCGAGGACCAGGTCCAGCGCGGCCGGACGGCCGCCCGCGCGCCACAGGATGCGGTACCGGCCCGGCAGCATCCCGCCGAACACGACCTCGGGCCGGCCGCGGCGCGCCCAGCGCGACCCGTCCGGCCCGATCAGCAGCGCCGTGACCTCCGGCGCGCCGGCCGGCGCCACGCACCGCAACGTCACGCCGCCAACCGGCAGGACCCGCAGCCCGGCGCGCACCGGCACCCCCAGGTACCCGCGCTCATCGATGCGCTCGAGGAGGACGCCGGCAAGGCTCGCCCCCTCGCCGGAGCCCGCCAGCGGCAGGTAGCGCACCGAGACCAGGCCCACCGCCGCGCCGGGGTCGAACGGGGTCCAGCCGAGGGGACCGAGCCACGCCTCCCCCCAGCGGTGCCAGCGGACGCCGCCGTCGCCGACCAGAAGGCCGTGCACGGCGCGCGCCGGGATCCCCATCCGGCGCAGCAGTCCGACCGCCGCGTTGGCCCGTCCCGAACAGCGCCCGCGGCCGCGGGCCAGGACCGAAACCGCGTCCTGAGGGCCGGCGTCGTCCTCGTCCAGCACCACCGTCCGCGACACGAACGAGACCGCCGAGACCAGCCGCGCCAGCGCGGAACCCGGCCGCTGCGCCAGCCGGCGCAGCTCGAGGGGGAGCTGGAACGACGCGGGGACCGCGAGCGCTTCGGCATCGCCGCACGCCGCGGCGCGCGCCAGCGGATAGGCGGGTGCGACGGGAAGCGCGCGGGCGCTGCGACTGACGGTGACCAGCGCGCCGCCGGCCCGCGGCTCGAGGCCGACGTCGAGCCCGGACCGCCGGCCCGTCTCCACCCTGGCGGCCAGGGCCGTGGGGACCACGATCCTCGCCTCGTCCCCGCGAGCGGCCGCGGCAGCCAGCACGGCCAACGCAAAGACGCCGGCCGCGCGCCGCATCACGTCCCTCCCGCCGCCTTTCCGCGGTGGAGGAAACCGTCGAGGACGCCGTTGACGAACTGGCTCGACCGCTCGCTCCCGAACCGCTTGGCGATTTCCACCGCCTCGTCGATCACCACCGCCGCAGGCGTCTCGCCCGCGAACAGGAGCTCGTAGAGCGCGAGGCGGAGGATGTTGCGGTCGACCGCGGCCATGCGCTCGATCCGCCAGTTGTCGGCCTGCTCGAGTAGCCGCGAATCGAGATCTGGCAGCTTCGCGATCACGCCGCGCGCGAGGCTCACCGCGAAGTCGCGGGTCGCCGGGGGCGCCTGGGCGAGTTCTTCGAACGACGCCGCCATGGCATCCACCCCCGTCCCCGCGATCTCGTGCTGGTACAACATCTGGAGCGCCAGCTCCCGGCCTCGCCGCCGCACGCCCATCCGTCACTCCCCGAGCCGGCGGTACAGCTGCACCATCTCGATCGCCGCCAGCGCCGCCTGCCACCCCTTGTTCCCCGCCTTCGAGCCGGAGCGCTCGAGCGCCTGCTCGAGCGTGTCGCAGGTGAGCACGCCGAACGACACCGGGACCCCGCCCGCGAGCCCGACCTGCGCCAGGCCCTTGGCGGTCTCGGCGGCGATGACGTCGAAGTGCGGCGTGGCCCCGCGGATCAGCACGCCGAGCCCGATCACGGCGTCCACCTTGCCGGAACCCGCGAGGCGGCCGGCCACGAGCGGCAACTCCCACGATCCCGGAACCTTGACCACCGTGATGTCGTCGTCGCTCGCCCCGTGGCGGACCAGGCAGTCGATGGCGCCCTCCACCAACCGCCCGGTGAGCAAATCGTTGAACCGGCTCACGACGAGGCCGAAGCGGGCTCCTTTGGCATCGAGCATTCCTTCATACGTGCGCGGCATGCCCTTCTCCTTTCGGGCATTGTATGCCGCCCTCCGGCGGCCGACAAGGCAGCGGCGCGGCTCGTCGCTGTGGGGGTTGCATTTCTGAGAATTCGGTGTTAGCTTGCCCTTGTGAACGTCTTCACGTTGCGTTGTCGCGACAAATGAGACGTGACGGCTGGCGCTTAGTTTGAAAATACAGAACTTCCCCGGTGGGGCGCCCCGCAGGGTACCGCCGTTGGATCTCCCCCCCAAGTCATCCGACTTTCGGTTCCCACCGCCCCGCCGGGGGGTTTTTTTGTCTGGCGAGCCTGGTGCGGCGCCGGACGTCCCGCTCATCACCGCCCGGCGCCGCAGCGCCATCCGCCGTCACCGGGTAGAATCGGCGCGGCGGCGACGCACCGGGACTACGCCCCCGTGACGGACCCCCACAAGAAGGAGCGGTCATGAAGCGCATGCTCTCTGGGAACGAAGCGGTTGCCCGCGGCGCCTGGGAGGCCGGCGTCCACCTCGCGGCGGCGTACCCCGGCACTCCCTCCACCGAGATCCTCGAGGAACTCTCGCGCTTCCCGCACGTCTACTGCGAGTGGTCGACCAACGAGAAGGTGGCCGTGGACGTCGCGGTCGGCGCCGCCTACGCGGGCCGGCGCGCCCTCGCGGCCATGAAGCACGTCGGCCTCAACGTGGCGGCGGACTCGTTCTTCTACGCCTCGTTCACCGGCGCCGAGGCGGGGCTGGTGATCGTATCCGCCGACGACCCGGGGATGCACTCGTCGCAGAACGAGCAGGACAACCGCCGCTTCGCCCAGTTCGCGCGCGTGCCCTGCCTGGAGCCCTCCGACTCGCAGGAGTGCAAGGACTTCAGCGATCGCGGCGTTCGACCTCTCGGAGAAGTTCGACACGCCGGTGCTGCTGCGCACGACGACGCGCACCAACCACTCCTCGACCCCGGTCGAGCTCGGCGAGCGGATGGACGTCGCGCCGCGGCGCAAGAAGTTCCCGCGCGACCCGGCCAAGTACGTGATGATCCCGGCCAACGCCCGCGCGCGCCACCCGCTCGTCGAGCAGCGCGTGCTCGACCTCGCCGCCTGGGCCGAGAAGTCGCCGCTCAACCGCATCGAGTGGCGCGACCGGAGCGTCGGCATCGTCACCGCCGGCATCGCCTACCAGTACGCCCGCGAGGTCCTGCCGGCCGCTTCGGTGCTCAAGCTGGGCACGGTCTATCCGGTCCCGGAGAAGCTCATCCGCGCCTTCGCCGCCGGCGTCGAGCGTCTGATCGTCCTGGAAGAGCTGGACCCCGTGCTGGAGGAGGAGATCCGCCTCCTCGGCATCGCCTGCGAGGGCAAGTCGATCTTCCCGCTCTGCGGCGAGCTCGATCCGACCGTCGTCCGCCGCGCGGCGGCCGCGGCCGGCCTCGCGGTGGACCGGCCGCCGGTCGCCGCCGCCGCCCTCGATCTCCCCGAGCTGCCGGCCCGCCCGCCGGTGCTGTGCGCGGGCTGCCCGCACCGCGGGGTCTTTCAGCTCCTCTCGAAGAAGAAGGTCCCGGTCGCCGGCGACATCGGGTGCTACACGCTCGGCTTGCTGCCGCCGCTGTCCGCGATCCACTCCTGCGGCTGCATGGGCGCCGGCATCGGGGTCGCGCACGGCGCGGCGAAGGCCGGCATCGGCGAGCGCATGGTCGCGGTGATCGGGGACTCCACCTTCTACCATACGGGCCTCCCCGCCCTCGCCAACGTCGCCTACAACCGATCCAACGTGCTGACGATCATCCTCGACAACCGCACCACCGCCATGACGGGCCACCAGTCCAACCCGGGCACCGGCCTCACGCTGCAACACCAGGAGGCTGGGCGGATCGACCTCGAGCCGCTCGTGCGCGCGCTCGGCATCCACGACGTCGCCACCGTGGACTCGTACGACGTCGCCGGGCTCGAGAAGGCGTACAAGGAGCTGATGGCGCACGACCGGCCCGCGGTGCTCGTGGCGCGGCGCGAGTGTGCGCTCCTGCCCGAGATCCGCAAGCGCTGGGTGGCGCTCGAGGTCGTCGAGGAAGCGTGCACCGGCTGCGGCATCTGCTTTCGCATCGGCTGCCCCGCGATCCTCAAGAGCGAGGAGATGGACGCGAAGTCCGGCAAGCCGCTGGCGCTGATCGACGCCGACGCCTGCACCGGCTGCGAGGTGTGCGCGCAGGTCTGCCCGCACGACGCGATCCTCACCCGCGACCAGATGCGCGAGGCGCGGGAGCACCAGCCCGCGAGCTGCTCCACTCCGATCGACGGGGGGAACTGAGCCATGCCCAGCCAGAGTGCGTTCTCGTTCGTCCTCGTCGGCGTCGGCGGCCAGGGGACGCTGCTCGCGAGCAACATCCTCGCCGAGGTCGGGCTCGCCGCCGGCTTCGACGTCAAGAAGTCCGAGGTGCACGGGATGGCGCAGCGCGGCGGCAGCGTCGCCTCCCACGTGCGCTGGGACAAGGAGAAGGTCTTCTCGCCGCTCGTCGGGCTCGGCGAGGCCGACGTCCTGCTCTCGTTCGAGAAGATGGAGGCGCTGCGGTTCGCGCAGTTCCTGCGCCGGGGCGGCACCGCCGTGGTCAACGACATGGCGATCGTGCCGGTAACGGTCTCCTCGGGCACCTCCGTCTATCCCGGCGACGAGCACCTCGCCCGCGTCTTCGGCGCCCTCGACGCGCGTCTCGTGATGGTGCCGGGCGAGACGCTCGCCCAACAGGCCGGCAACGTCAAGGCCGCCAACGTCGTCCTGCTCGGCGCCGTCTCGCGCCTGCTCCCCCTCCCCGAGGAGGCGTGGTGGGCGTGCATCGCCCAGCGCGTCCCGAAGAAGTTCCTCGAGCTGAACCACGCGGCGTTCGCCCTCGGCCGCGCCAACGCGGGGGCAGGGGCGCCCGTTGGTGCGTAGCGAGGCCACACATGCGGGCGCGCCAACCGGCGGCGTCACGCCGGGCGCGTCGCGCCGCTCTTCGTCCCTTCCGCTGCTGCTCGGCGCCCTGCTGCTCGCTGCGCCGGCGTCGGCGCTCAACCCGCCGCCCGAGCGCCGCGCGTGGGTGGAGGTCAGGACACCGCACTTCGTGGTGAACTCGGACGCCCGCCCGGGCAAGGTGCGCGACGTCGCCCTCGAACTCGAGCGCATGGCCTCGGCGCTGGCGCAGGTGGTTCCGCTGGCGGCCCGTTCGTATCTGCCGACCGAGGTCTACCTCTTCGCCTCCGACGCGGAGTTCGAGGCCACCTGCGGGGCGGCCGCGGGGCGCTCCTGTTCGGGGCTGGCGGGGCTTTTCCTGCCCGGCCAGTACGGCGACTACCTGCTGGTTTCCGGGGAGCACTCGGAGCAGGCCCGCGCCGTGGCGTGCCACGAGCTGACCCACGCCTTCGTGCGCAACAGCTCACCGTACATCCCGCTGTGGCTCAACGAGGGGCTGGCCGAGTTCTGGGGATCGTTTTCCGTCGTAGGCAAGGACGTCCGCATCGGCCGGCCCGACGAGGAGCACCTCGCCCTCCTGCGCAAGCAGGGTTTGCTGCCGCTCGCGACCGTGCTCGGCGTGACCTACGAATCCCCGGAGTACAACGTCCCCGCCCGGCGGCCGGCGTTCTACGCCCAGGCCTGGTTGCTCACGCACTACCTGTTGCTCGGAAAACCGGACGGCCGCGCCATGCTCGGCCAGTATCTGGCTCGCCTCCAGGCCGGCGTGGGGCAGGAGGAGGCGGTTCGTGCGGCGTTCGGCGTGAGCAGCGAGCAACTCAACAAGGATCTCTACGGCTACATCCATCGGAGCCGGATGGCTGCCATGGGCCTGCCGATCGCGAACCTCGCGGTTGCCGAGCCCGAGGAGCCTCGCCCGCTGCCACGGGACGAGGCTCTGGTGCGGCTGGCGCGGCCGATCTTCGACTGTCCGAGATGCGACCCGCAGGCGTGCCGGCCGCTGCTCGAAGAGGCCCGGCGCCTCAATCCGAAGTCGCAGCTCGCCAACGCCACCCTCGCCGCCCTCCTGGCGAAGACGGGAAACAGTCAGGAGGCCTCCTCCATGTTTAGGGAAGTCGCTGCGGCCGGGTCCGGACAAGTGCTGCCCCTCGTGCTCGAGCAGGACGTTCTCCTCCGCCAGGCCGAGGCGCTCACGGCCGGCAGCGTGGGCGTGGCCCTTCCGCAAGTGGTACGGGCGCGCGAACTCGCCCAAGCCGCCCTCGCCCTCGAGCCAGACTACGTCCCCGCGCTCATCGGCCTCGGCACCACCTACCTTCTGGCTTCGGGGGAGGACACCGCACCGGGGGTCCGTGCGCTCGAGCGGGCGCTCGACCTCGCCCCCTCCCGCGCCGATGCGGCGACGACGCTGGCGCAGCTCCTGGCGCGCGGCGGCCAGCGCGCGCGCGCCGACGAGGTCGTGCAGCGCTTCGTCGCGAACTCCCCGGACCCTCGGGTCCGCGCCCGACTGCCCGAGCTGCGCGCGAGCGTCGAGCTGGCGACCGCCAGCCTGGCCGCCTCTCAGGAGCGGTACGCGGATGCGATCAAGGGCCTCGAAGTCGCTCTCGCGACCACCAACGACCCGGCCCGGCAGAGCTGGATCCGCGACTCCCTCAAACGACTCCGGGACACGAGCGACTTCAAGGCGGCGGTCGGCCTCTACAACGGCGGCGACTTCCCCGCCGCGCTGGCGGCGATCGAGAAGCTCATCCCGACCGTCGCGGACCCGTCGCTGCGCGACAGCGCTGTCCGCCTTCGCGACCGCATCACATCGGCGGGGCCCGCACGCGGCGGCCAGGTCGAGGTCACCGAGCAGGTCACGCCCGGTCCCGACTCGTACCGCGCGAAGGCGCTGCGCCGCGAGGCCCAGGGGCAGCGCGAAGCGGAGCGCTACAACCAGGCTGTAGCCCTGGCCAACCGCAGGGAGTTCCCGGCCGCGCTCGTCATCGCCGAAGACCTCGTGGCCCACGCCACCAACGCCACCGTCAAGACGGCCGCGACCGGCCTGCGCGACCGGCTGCGCGACTACATCGCCGGAAGGCGGTAGGCGCATAAGGAAGCGCCCGGGTTGCCCCGGGCGCTCGTGTGTTCGATGACGGTGAAATGGCTCAGTCGGAGCCGAGGTCGTCGGCCTTGATCGCCGCCGAGGCCACGTCCTCGAGCATCTTCGTGGTCACCGACTTCGGCCGCTCGATCGGGTAGCCGAGGGCGCGGTCCCAGGTGATGTTCGCCAGCACGCCGATCGCGCGCCCGACGCCGAACAGCACCGTGTAGAAGTCCCACTCCTTGAGGCCGTAGTACCACTGGATCACGCCCGACTGCGCGTCCACGTTCGGCCACGGGTTCTTGGTCTTGCCGTGCTCGGTGAGGACGCCCGGCGCCACCTTGTAGATCGTGTTGACGACCTTGAACAGCGGGTCGTTCGGCAGGTGCTTCTGGCAGAACTCCATCTGCGCGACGTAGCGCGGGTCGGTCTTGCGCAGCACCGCGTGACCGTACCCCGGGATGACCTGCCCGGCCTTGAGGGTGTCCCACAACGCCGCCTTGACGTTCTCTTCGTTGGGGTCCTTGCCGCCCAGCTTCTCCTGGAACTTCATGATCCAGCTCAGCACCTCCTGGTTGGCGAGGCCGTGGAGCGGGCCCGCGAGGCCGTTGATCCCGGCGGAGAGCGCGTAGTAGGCGTCAGAGAGCGCCGAGGCGACGAGGTGCGTCGTGTGCGCCGAGACGTTGCCGGACTCGTGGTCGGAGTGGAGCATGAAGTACATCCGCGCCACGTCGTCGTACGGCTTCGGGATCCCCATCTGGTGGGCGAAGTTGCCGCCGAAGTCGAGCTTGGGGTCAGCGGCGATCTGCGCGTCGCCCTTGTACTTCAGGCGGTAGATCATCGCCGCGATCGAGGGCAGCTTGGCGAGCAGGTTGGTGGCGTCCTCGTAGGTCGGATCCCAGTACTCGTCCTTCTTCATCCCCTGGTTGTAGCGCTTGACGTACTCCGACTCGCGCTCCATCGCGAGGATCGCCGTCGAGAACATCACCATCGGGTGTGAGTCGCGCGGCATCGCGCGCAGCACCTGGCCGACGTACTCGGGTACGGCGCGGCGGGCCTGGAAGTCCTTTACCACCTCGTCGACTTCGGCCGCGGTCGGGATCTCGCCGGTGAGCAGGAACCACCAGAACGACTCGACCAGCGGGTAGTCGCCGGGTCCCTTCGGCAGGGCCGCGAACGTCTCGGGGATCGTCTTGCCGCGGAACCGGATCCCCTCGAACGGATCGAGGTAGGAGATGTCGGTCACGAGGCAACGGACCCCGCGCGCGCCGCCGATCGCCTGGGCGATGGTCACCTCGCCGATCTTGACGTTGCCGTGCTCCTTGAGCAGTTTCTGCGTCCGCGGGCGGTGCTCCTGGATCTTGGCGCCCAGCTTCTCCTTGAGTTTCGCCATATGTTCCCCTTTCACCGCACGTCCCGGACCGATAGGCCCGGCGGTCCCGACGACGCGGCCCGCCGGGGCCCAGGCGCGTGCGTCAATGAAGCTTCAGTTCGGAGTTTCGGCCTCGTGGCATCCCCCCCGGAAGGCTGCCGGCCATCCCGCGAGAAAACTTTCACGACGCGCGTATCATACCCCGTTTCACCGTCAGTTGTGAAAGCCTTCACGGTGCGATTACGGCGCCTGGCGCAGGGGGGCGAGCGCCTCGCGTTCGTACGCCTCGAGGCTCGCGAACATGGGGATGGGTGCGGCCGGAACGAGCACCGCCTCCGGCCACACCGTGGCGGTCCCCCCGTCGGCGATCGCCTTCACGACCTGCCGGAACGCCTCGAGCCCGGAGAGGTCCGGACGCCCGAGCAGGCCACGCGGGTCGAGCGTGGTGCTCAGCAGGCGCTCGACCCGCAGAGGCTGGCCGAGCCCTGGTTGCAACACGAGATCGAGGACCAGAAACGGCCGCGGGGAGGCCGCGATCCCGGCCACCGCGATCTTCACGATCTCCTGGAACGGCAAGAGTTCCGAGCCGCCACGAGGCCCGCGCAGGAGGAGGCCGCCCTCCTGCAACCCGTCCACGGTGCAGCTTTCGATCTCCGCGGCCTCGGGCGGCGGGGCCGGCCGAGCTTCCGGCTCCTGTGGCGGTTCCCAGAACGGGGGCGGCGGCGGCGCGGCCACGACCGGGGCTGACACCTCGGGCGCGACCGTCACGGGAACTACAGCGGGCGGCCCGCCCGGCGGCGGACCGGGCCTCGCGGCGGCCGGAGCCGGCGCCATGGCGGCCGCGGGGCGTGGCCGGACCGGCTCGCCGAGCAGAGTCAGGTGCCGGCCCGCCTTTTCGGCCAGGATGCCGGCGGCGGGGTCGCTGACGAGGCTGTTCAAGATCTCCACGGCCGCCTCGCGGTCCGTGCCCTCAAGGGCGGACGCCAGGCGCCAGCGCAGCGCCGGGGGCCCGCTCTGACGGGCGGTGGCTGACAGCTCGCGCCAGTGGTCGAGCGCGAGAGCCACGTCGCCGCGGCGGACCTCCTCCTCGATCGCCTGGACGAGGTGCGGGCTACCGGCTTCGGGAGTGCCCTCGACGCAGTGGCTCTGCCAGACCCCGAGGTGGGCGTCGGCGTTGCGCGGCTCGGCCGCCAGCACCGTGGCGAACGCCGCGCGCGCCGCGGCTATCTCGCCCCGCAGCAGGAGGTCCATCCCCTCGTCGAGCGCAGGGTGCTGGCTCACCGAGATCTCCTGCTCGATCTTGGGCGCGATGAAACGCTCCTCGATCCGCAGCGCCTTGATCGCGAGAGCGGCGACGAAGCCGAACGCGAAGCCGCCGACGTGGGCGCGGTACGCCACGCCGCTCTCCCGGGAGAGTCCGGCGAAGAACAGCTGTTCGAGGAACCAGAGCGGCAGCACGATCCACGCCGGCAGGTCCACAGTGCCGGTGCGGAACACGATCATGAAGTAGAAATAGAAGAAGCGGACCTTGGCGCGGACGAAACGCACCAGGAAAGCGCCCATCAGGCCCGCGACCGCGCCCGAGGCCCCGACCAGCGGCGCGTTCGAGTGCGGGAACGCGGCGATGAACACGAGGCTCGCCACGACGCCGGAGGCGACGTAGAGCGCCGCGAACAGCGGCCGGCCATAGGCGTCCTCGAGGAACGGCCCGGTGAGGTAGAAGAAGAGCATGTTTCCGAGCAGGTGCAGCCACCCGGCGTGTACGAACATGCAGGTGAGGAACGCGAGCGGCTTCGGGTCGGAGGGGATCAAACCCCACGACATGTAAGGGTGCTGCGCCGCTGCGTCGCGGAAACGCTGCACCAGCCCGTCGAGCTCGTTCTGCTCCTCGGTGCGCTCTTCCGGGGTCGGCGCCTGCCGGCCGGACACGCCGCTCATCGCCTCGCTCAGCAGCCGCAGGCGCTCGCGGTCGGCGTCCGACATCCCGGGCGCTACCGACTTCGGCAGCGTGAGGTAAGGATGCCGGCTCCAGTACTGCATCACCTCACGGCCGCGCCGCCCCGCTTCCTCGCCGACCTGCCGGACCGAGATGCCCATGGCGAGGAACACTGCGAAGTTGGCGGCGATGATGCCGATGCTCACCCACGGCAGGCGCCGGACCGACGTCTGATCGAGCCCGATCGGGATGAACATGAGGGCGTCCTTTCCTTGCAGCAATGATACGGGGGTTCCGGCTGACGCGGAACCCCCGCGGGACGCCTCGATGCCCGCACCGCGCTACTTCTTCGCGACCGCCTTCCCTGGCGGCGGCAACTCCCAGGTGAACGGCCCAGGAAAACCCACGTTCCTTTGCATCCGTTCCCAGAGCTTGACGCCGCCGGGAACGGAGAGCTGCGCCGAGCCGTCCCGCCGGTGCGTGTAGGCGATGTGCTCCCCGGTGAACGGGTCGGGCGCCGACGCCTCCGGGAACGCGTCCAGCGAGTCAGGGTAGACGCCGGTCGCGAGCCCTTGACGCCGCAGGGCGAGCGCCAACCTGGCCAGCCGGCGCTCGGAGAGGATCACCTGGTTCCGGCCAGCCGCCTGGGTGAGGTTGGCGATCGAGGCCGCAAGCGGGCTGAACTCACTCCGAGGGCGTTGCTCCGTCAGCGAGCTCAAGCGGCTCGCGTAGGGAACGTCCACCGCCTTCAGCAGGCGCGCCATCCACTCGACGTACGGTGCGTCCCAGAAGCTCGGGGCGGCGAGGTAGACAATCCTGCTTCTGATGAGGCTCCCTCGGGGTTTCGAGCTTCCTTCGAAGGCCTGCAGCCCTCCCGGGACCTTGGACTCGAACGCCAGCGACCGCCTCCACGCGGTGCGCAGGTCCACGTCGAGCAGCACACGCGAGAGGTCCGACACGGCGGCCTCGTCCAGATGGGGGTTCGCGGCTGCATCGGCGACTGTGCCGAGGAGTATCTTCTCCGCCGCGATCCCGACCAGCTCGGCGATCAGCGGCGTTTCCCGTTCCAGCGCCGCGGCCAGCACGGACATCGCCCTCGCATCCTCGACCAGGCGCGCCGTGTCGCCGTCGCCCAGGGCCACGTGCGCGTCGAGCCAGAGCAGCCTCTGGGCCCAGAGCAGCTTGAGAAGCGGCAGCTTGCTCCTGAGGTCATCAACCACGTTCGCCGGGTTCACCGGCCCGAAGCTCGACCTCGTCATCCCGGCGACGCGGTGCAGCAGTTCCAACGCCGGCGCGTTGGCGGCGAGGATCCGCCCGGCCTCGGCGACCTGCTGCGCGTTCCACCGCGTGGGATCGCCCACGGTGAGCTCGGCCGCCGCCGCCTTGTCGCCCCCGGGGAGAACAACCGCCTCGGCGCCGGCGCGCAGATAGATGGCGGCGTTGGCCTCGTCAGGAACGCTCGCCGAGTCGTCCGGGTGTCCCGCCATCGGCCCGACGTTCGCCGTGAACTCACGCTCGGCGGCGGCGAGCCTCTGGTTGCCGTAGATCCGGAGCGCCAGCAACCCTGCCAGCGCGACCACCAGCACCACCCCGACCACCCGCACCGTCCGGCGCACTACTCTTGACATCGCCATCACCGCACTCCCTTCAGCCCCACGACACCCCGGCCCCTACTGCCCCTTCAGAGACGTTCGAACGCGGGATCATTCAGCAGCTTGCGCAACTCCTCGCCGGCGTTGGGTCGGGCCTGGGGTCGCGTGGCCGCCATCAGCGACGGGCTGACGCCCAGCTCGCGTGCCAGCTGCCGGTCTTCCCGGTCCCGGTGTGTCGCAGCGGTCGCACCCTGCCCGTTCGCCGTCGCGACGAGGTCCGAGCGCCCGCGCGCCGAGAGCAACAGGTTGCAGGCCAGCAGGAGCAGCAGCGCCGCCGCCCACGCTAGGTCGAACCGGGTGAAGCGCACGCCCGCGCGCTCCTTGCCCTCGGGCCGGCCCGCCGCAGCTCGCGCGGCCCAAAGCGCCCGGTCCCGCAGACCGGCTGGCGCGCTCGCGGGTTTCATCCCACGAAACAGCTCGTCGTTCATCGCACCACCCCCATCAGTTTGCGCAGCCGCCCGATCCCGAGGCGGTACCGGCTCGCGGCCGTGAACGTCGGCACGCCCGTCACGCCGCCGATCTCGGCGAACGAGAGCCCGACGAAGTGGCGCAGGTAGACGGCCTCGCGCTGCGCCGCCGGCAGGCCCAGGACCAGGCGCGACGCCCTCGCAGCGTCGGAGGCGCTCACCGGATCGGGGACGACCGCCTCCAGGACGGAGTCGTCGGCCTCGACGGTGAGCTTGCGGCGGCGCAGCACGTCCACCGCCGCGCTGTGGCCCATCGCCAGCACGTACGCCCGCGGCTTGCGGACCCGCTTGAGCCCTGACGGCGCGCTCGCCAAACGGACGAACACCTCCTGCACGACGTCCGCCGCGTCCTCGCGCGAGCCGGTCCGCCACAGGGCGAGGCCGAAGAGGTCCGCCGCGCAGGCGTCGTAGATGGCCTCGATCGCGTCGAGGTCCCCGGCCGCCAGCGCGGCGAACGCGGCTGCGAGCGACGCGGCTGCGGAAAGGTCGGCTTCCAGCTCAGCTCCCATTGGGGCATCGACCGACGACATCGCCGCCACCGCGCAGGAGAACTCCACCGCTCCGGGTTCGTCGCTCACGTCTCAATGGACGGATCACGGGGGCAATCTTGTCACGAACGCGAAATACTTAGGCGCCACAGGGAGCGTCAGCCGGGATCCCAATTAGGGCTCGACGCCCGCCATGCTCTCGAGGTTCAGCGCCTCGACCAGTTCGGCATCGGGCAGCACGCCGAGCCGACGGGCCGCGTCGAAGACACTCTCCCCGGCCGCCTCGGCGGCTTTGGCGACCTCGGCGGCGCGCTCGTAGCCGATGCGCGCGGCCAGCGCGGTGGCGAGCGCCGGGCTCGCCGCGGCGAGGCGCCGGGCGCGCTCGACGTCCACCCGCAGCCCCTCGAGGCAGCGCGCCACCAGGAGGTCGCAGGCGTTGGCCAGCAGCCGCGCCATCGTGTCGAGGTTCCAGGCGAGCAGCGGGTTGGCGTGCGAGAGGTCGAGCTGGTGCAGCGCCGCGCTGGCGCGACACGCCGCGGCGAGCCCCTCCACCTCGAGCGCCACCTGCGCCACCGCCTCGGGGATCACCGGGTTCACCTTCCCGGGCATGATCGAAGACCCCGGCTGGACCACCGGCACGATCAGCTCCCCGAGGCCTCCGAACGGCCCCGAGGCGCGCAGGCGGATGTCGTTGGCGACCGGGAAGAGGACGCGGCCGATGCCGGCGAGGGCGTCGGCGAAGGCGATCGGAGCGTCCTGGGCGGCGATCCCCGCCGCCGGGTTCGCCTCGAGCGCCAGGGCGAGCCCCGTCGGCTGCGAGAGCAGCTCGACGGCGCGGCCCACGACCCCGGGGTCGGCGTTGATCCCGGTCCCGACCGCGGTGCCGCCCAGGGGGAGGCGCAGCAGGTGGCGCGCGCTCTCGTCGCCCCGGTCGCAGGCCGCCTGCAACCGGTCGGCCCAGGCGCCGAAGACGCGTCCGTAGGTCGTCGGCACCGCGTCCATGAAGTGGGTCCGCCCCAGTGTCACGGTCGCGCGGTGCGCGACGGCCAGGCGCCGCAGCGCGGCGGCGACGCCCGCGACGGCCGGCCGCACGCGGTCGCGCCAGGCCACGGCGGCGGCGATCCGCAACGCCGCCGGGACCGCGTCGTTGGAGGACTGTCCGAGGTTGACGTGGTCGTTGGGGTGAACCGGACGGTGCGCGGTGGGGTCGCCGCCGAGGGCGAGGTTGGCGAGGTGGGCAACGACCTCGTTCATGTTCATGTTGGTCGAGGTGCCCGAGCCGGTCTGGAACACGTCCACCGGAAATTGGCCAAGGTGCGCGCCGCCCGCGACCTCGTCCGCCGCGGCGGCCACCGCTCGCGCGATCTCGGGCGGCAGCAACCCGCGCTCCCCGTTGCCGCGAGCGAACGCCGCCTTGACCCGGGCGAGCGCGACGAGGAAGCCGGCCGGAAGCGGCCAGCCGCTCAGGGGGAAGTTCGCCACCGCGCGCGCCGTCTGCGCGCCGTACAGCGCCTCCCCCGGGACCTCCATCGCCCCCAGGGTGTCGAGCTCGATCCGCACGTGGCCGCGCTCAGGCTCTCCGCTCATCGCCGCCTCCCGTCCCGTCAACGCGTCCCATTGTCCCCCGCTTCCGCTCGCATAGGCTCGGCCTCGCCTGGGGAGGCCCGCGGGGGGCTCGGCGGCTCGGGGGCGTTCGGGGCCGAACCGCCCCGGGGTCTACGCCCGCCGCGCCTTGCCGCGGCGTTCCGGCAGGAGAAGCGACGCCGCGGTGGCGGCGGCGAGGATCGCGGCGATCACGCCCAGCGACAGCTCGGTGGGGACCTTGACGACCTCGGCGAGGAGCATCTTCACGCCCACCAGACCGAGGATCACGGCGAGCGCCGGGCGCAGGTAGCGCAGCGACCGCAGCGCGCCGGCCAGGGCGAAGTAGAGCGCGCGCAGGCCCAGGATGGCGAAGACGTTCGACGTGTACACGACGAACGAATCCCGCGAGATCGCGAGCACGGCCGGCACCGAGTCCACCGCGAACATCACGTCCGTGCTCTCGATCGCGAGCAGGACCAGCAGGAGCGGCGTGAACCGCCAGCCGCGCGCGGTCCGCACCACGAACTTGTCGCCGTGGAAGCTCTTCACCATCGGCAGCACGCGGCTCGCCCAGCGGACCACCAGGTTCTTCTCCGGGTGGATCTCCTCGCCGCCGGACAGGCCGAGTTTGGCGGCGGTTGCGATCAGGACCACCCCGAGGATGTACACCACCCACTCGAAGCGGGCGATCAGCGCCACGCCCGCGAAGATGAACGCGCCGCGGGTGACGATCACCCCGAGGATCCCCCAGAACAGCACCCGGTGGTGGTGCTCCGGCGCGACCGAGAAGTAGGCGAAGAGCGCCACGAACACGAACAGGTTGTCCACCGAGAGCGACTGCTCGATCAGGTAGGCGGTGAGGTAGGTGAGCGCGGCGTCGTGGCCGCGCGCCATGCCGACGACCAGGGAGAACGCGAGGCCCAGGCCGATCCAGAACGCGCTCCAGGCCAGCGCCCGACGCGTCCCCTCGCGACCGGAGCGGCGGTGGAAGACGAACAGGTCGAGCCCGAGCAGGAGGGCCACGACCCCGCCGAACCCAACCCACCACCAGTCGCTCACGCCCCGATCTCCATGATCGCCATCGTAGCAGCCGGCCTCACCCCGACAAAACCGGTCAGTACCCCGGGGCGAAGAACACCGCGTCGGCGAGGATCAGCATCGTGGCGCGAGAAAGCCCGCGCGAGACGGGGTCCTCCGCGAACGCGACGACCCGTCCGCGCTTGCGCCCTTCCACCATGAGGTACGCCTTGCGGGGGAGTTGCGCGCGCGAGGCGGGGAGCATGAACCCGGCCTGCACGAGGTCGTCGGGCCCGGCGTAGACGCCGACGTTGCTGCCGCGGTCGAGCTTGAGCGGCGTGAATATCCTTCTCGAGTCGACCAGCACGTCCACCTGGCCGTCGGGAAAGCCGGCCGCGAGGAGGTTCTCGGGGTCGAGTTCCACCCGGAGGATGGCGCCCGGGACCAGCGGTGGCTCCTCCTCCGCCGGCTTGATCGCACTGTCGTAGTTGAACGCCCGGTCGCCGGTTGCGGAGGCGTCCTCGTCCTTTCCTGGTTTTCCCTTCTCCGGCGCCGCCTCGGAGCCCAGGCGCTTTTCGAGCTTGGAGGCGAGCAGGCCGACCTTCTCGCCGGTCAGGAACGCCGCCCCGCCGCCGACCGCCACCACCGTCCCGCCCTCGTCGACCCACGCCGCCAACCGCTTGACGCCCTCCTCGCCGAGCACGCCCGCGTACGACCCGCCCCGCTCCCAGGAATCGGGGAGCACGATGACGTCGAAGTGGGAGAGGTCGGCGTGCGCGAGGGTCGAGGTCCGCACGGCGCTCACCGGGTAGCCGAACGCCCGCTCGAACGCCCAGCGCAGGCCGCCCGCGGAGAGCGCCGAGGTCGGCGCGTCCCACGCGACCGCCACGCGCGGCGCCTTGAGCGCCACGACGTTGGTGGAGCCGAGGTCGATGCCGGCCTCCGCATAGCCGGTCTCGGCGCCGACGAAGCCCGCCCCGGTGTTGCGGGCGATCTCCTCGAGCCGCCGGCGCAACCCGGGCTCGTTCCCGGCGCGGCGCACCACCACGGTGCCCGGCGCGAACTCGCGCCCCTCGACGGTGAACGCCTTGGCGGCCACCGCCGCCTTCACTCCCTGACGCAACAGCTGCGCGAGCGCCCGGACCGACGCCTCGTCGTTCCATGGGAGCAGGAACGCGACCCTGCCCTCGCCGGTCACGGTGCCCGCCCGCCGGTCGCCCGGCTTCACCGCTTCGAGCCCGACACCCTGCGGGACGGCCGGCAGCGTCCTCGCCGGCACGTTCCACAACAGCGGCAGCGACCACGCGGTGATGTCGTAGATCTCGTCGCGCAGGCGCTTGGCGTCGCGGCGCGCCTGTTCCTTCTCGAACGCCTTGCCCATCGAAGCGCCGCGGTCCAGCAGGATGCGCGCCAGCCGGCCGAGCGGCTGGGCGAGCGGCACGAGGACGCTCCCCGTCGGCACGTCAGCTTTGCCCGAGGTCACGCGGAACGCCTCGATCCCCTGCCGGGCGAGCAGCTCGCCGAGTTCGTCCGCCGACGCAGGATCCGTCCCATCGCCGAGCACGTACGCGCGCGTCGGGCCGCGCTCCCCCTCCGTCACGGCCGTCTGCCGGAAGGCGAACCAGCCGTGCAGGAAGCGCTCCCGGTTGTCGGCCGTGGTCAGGCACGTGGTGAACGCCGCGAGCAGGTGGTGCGTCACGCCGTCGGCGTAGGTGAGCTTGCTCCCGTCCTTCAGGAGCGTCACCAGGCCCCGGCTGGAGGCCTGCTCGAACGTCATCCCGACCGCGCCGGTCAGCGCCGGCCACGAATCGCCGTAGCCGGGGTAGAACGCGTCGAACACCTCGCGGGTCCAGTAGCGGAAACCGTGGGCGTCGAAGGCGGCGGCGTTGCCGCGGCCGAGCAGGTCGAGCAGCGCGTCGCCCTCCCCCTCCAGCAACGGGTGGCGGGGGATCGCCGGCGGAGCAAAGTAGTACCCCTCCTCGGCGCCCATCTCGTGGAGGTCCGCCGTCACGGTCGGGTGGTAGCGCAACATCACCGCGACCCGCGCCGCGCTCTCCGGCTGGCTGAGCGCGAACCAGTCCCGGTTGAGGTCGAAAAGGTCATGCGAGACCCGTCCGCCCGGCCAGGGCTGGACGTGTTCAGCGCTCTCGGGCTCGGGGTCGGGAGCAGGACCGCTGGCCTGCCGGTTCGATTCCACGAAGCGCGCGCGCCCGTCGGGGTTCTCGACCGGATCGACGACGACCACGGTGTTGGCGAGGATCCTTCCGACCTCCGGGCCGCTGCCCGACGCCAGGTGGTACGCGAGGGCGAGGCCGGCATCGGCGCCGGAGGCTTCGTCGCCGTGCACCGAGCACTGGATCCACACCACGGCCGGCAGGTCGCGGATCAGCTCGGCCGCTTTCGCCGGCGCCAGGGACCTCGGGTCGCCGAGCCGCGCGAGGCCGGCCTGCACGTCGTCCCACCGCCCGAGGTTTTCGGGGGAGGCGATCACGAGCAGCAACAGCGGGCGCCCTTCCCGCGAACGCCCGTACTCGAGCAGGCGCACGCGCGACGGCGCGGTTGCCGCCAGCGCCTGGGCGTACTTCACGACGTGTCCAGGGTCGGTGATTTCGCCGCCCCACGGGAACCCCAGCACCTCCTCGACCGTCGCCACGCCCGGGTCGTGGGCCGCCGGCGGCAACACGTCGAGCGGTCCTCCGGCGACCGCCATCCCCGCAATCAGGACCGCCGCAAAAGCCAACGCCACTCTCTTCGCCACCATCGCCCACCCCCTGCTGCAGCGCGGCCGTCATTGTACGGCCTCTTGCCCCGGACCGGGCGGGCCCCACGTATGACAGGGCCCCCGCACCTCACGGCGCGGGGGCCCGTCGACGGCGGCGGCAAGGCGCCGCTACTGCGGGTCCTTCTTGCCTTGTCCCATCATCTTGAGGAACGGGTTGGATTCCTCGCCCTTCCCGCCCTTCTCGCCGCCCATCATCGAGGTTTCCTTGTACCCGGCGGGAATCTCGAACGTCGAGTCGGGCACCGCCTGCATCTGCAGGTTGGTGACCTCCATCGTCATCGTGGTCGTCTCGACCTTGCCCTTCTCGTCGGTTGAGGTCTGGACCGTCCGCATCTTCAGCGGGAACCCTTCGACCTTGCCCATCTCGGCCTTGATCATGGCGTCGAGTTGCTCGTTGTTCGTCTTCGGCGGGGTCTTGCGCAGCCAGATCCCGAGGCCGGCCTCGACGAGCTTGGGGGCCGCCCAGATTTCCTCGTCCTTGACGACATGCATCTTCTTCTTCATCATCATCATGCTCATCGACATCGTGTAGCTGGTGTGGAACTTGTAGTGGATCGTGGGAACCCCGGCCACGAGCCCGTCGGGCTCCTCCGAGATCTTCTCGACCTTGGGGTCGGTGTACGTCATGTTCATCATCTTCATCACGCCACCGGCCATCCCCATCAACGAATCCATGTCCCACTTGTAAGTACGACTTCTCCTCGGGGTTCACCATGTACATGGCCTTGCCGCCGTCCTTGGTGACCATGTACATCCCCTTGCTCATCATCGGGTTGCCGCTCTGCTCGAAGACCACCTTGGCGTTGCCGCCGCTCACCCAGGCCTGGACCGTCGCGTCCTGCGTTTCGGCCCCGCGGCTGCCCTGGGCGGTGGTCTTGGCGGTGTAGTAGACGCCGGCGTACGACGGGAACGCCGCCGCCAAGAGGATCAGGACGAAGAGCGCGCTGAGCTTTCTCATGGGACCTCCCTTTCCGGTTGCAGACGCATTATCCATTCCGGACAGGGACGATGCAAGGTTCCGCGGACGACGCCGGCCGCGGATCGGGCCGGGCGCCGGGTTCAGACGCTGACGACCTGGCGGACCTCGGGGACGCGCTGCTTGAGGCGCTCCTCGACGAAGCCGACGAGAGTCATCGTGGCCATCGGGCAACCCCCGCACGCGCCGAGCAACCGCACCGTGACCACGCCGCCCTCGACGCCGATCAACTCGACGTCGCCGCCGTCCATCTGCAACGCTGGCCGCACGTCCTCGAGGGCGTCTCGCACCTGCTGCTCCAATGTCACGACCGCATCCGTCATCCGGCCCTCCCCGTGGCCCTTATTGTGCCACGGTTCACAACAACCGGCTAGTCCGGTCCCTTCCCGATCCCCCGGGTTGTCGGTTCTGCTACCGTTAACGACTGGAGCGGTCAACCGAGAACCGCGGGGCGCCGTTTTGCGTTGGACAGTGCGATGAGAGACGAAGCACTCGAGAGCGTCGTGGAGCGTTGCCGGGCCGGCGACGAGCGTGCCTGGGAGGCGCTCGTGGACGCCACCGCCGACGACATCTTCCGTATGGCCGTCTCCTTCACGCGCCACCGGGGCGAGGCGGAGGAGCTTACCCAGGAGGTCTTCCTCAAGCTCTGGCAGAACCTGAACCGGTACGTCGCCGACGCCTCCTCCTTCCGCGCCTGGGCGTACCGCGTCGCCCGCAACCTTTTCGTGGACGCGTACCGCCGCTCCCGCGAGCAGCGCAAGGCCACATGGGTCGATCCCGAGTTCCTCGAGACCCTGCCGGGCGGCGAAGACCCGCACACCCGCGCCGTCCGCCATCAGCGGCTCGAGCTCGCGAAGGCCGCGCTCGAACGGTTGCCCGAGGAACTCGCCCAGCTGATCATGCTCCGCGACTTTGCCGATTGGAGCTACGAGGAACTCGCGCAGGAACTCGGCCTGCCGCTCGGGACGGTCAAGTCGCGCCTGAACCGGGCGCGGCGGGAACTCGCGGCGACGGTGGCGGTGCAGCTCGCCCCCCGCATGCGGGTCGCTCCCGCGGGAGCCGGGTCGTGAGCAGCTGCGACGCTCTCCTCGACCGCCTCGACGCGGCGCTCGCCGGCGACCTCCCCGCCGATCTGGCCGAGCACCTGGCCGGCTGCGCCTCGTGCCAGGCCGCGGTCGAGCGCGCGCGCGGCATGTCCGAAGGCGAGAGCGTCCTGCGCTCGGTGCGCGCGCCCGAAGCGCTGGTGCGGCGCCTGAAGGCGCTGCCGCGGCTGGCGCCGGCGTGCGAGCGGGCGCTCGATGCGCTCGCGGCCGCGCTCGACGGCGAGGTCGCCGAGTCCGACCGGGGTCTTCTCATGGAACACATGCGCGCCTGCCCCGCCTGCAGGGCGGCGTGGGAGGCGTTCGCCACCCTGCGGGAGGTCGGCTCCGTGACCCGGGCCGGCCGACGGCTGCGCGCGGCGCTCGCGCTGCCGCCGCGCCAGCGCATCGAGCTGCGCCGGCAACAGGCACGGTTCTTCGACCTGCGCCTCGCGACCGCCGCCGCGTACCTGCTGGCGGCGCTCACGGTGTTTCTGGTCTCCAACCCGGCCCAAGTCGCCCGGGCGTCCAGCGAGGGCATGGACCGCGCGGCCGTGTACGCGCGCGCCGCGGTGGAGAACCGGGTCTCGAGCTACTCCGAACGGATCAGGGGTTCGATCGCCGCCGCCGAGGGCTGGGCGCGCGCCCACGCCGTCGAGGTCTGGAACTCCGCGCGCTCGCTCGTCGGCGGCGCGCCCGCGAACCCGAAGCCCGGTGAGCGCGTTGTAGAAGGTGGAAAGGGAGGACGATCATGAACGAACAGGAAACCTACCAACAGGCACAACAGGCGAGCGCAGTCCCAAGCTCTCCCGGGGTGCCGCCGCTCCCGCCGCCGCCTCTGCCGCCAGTCGCGCTTCCGGCGGCTCCGGTCACGATCCGGCGCTCCCCCGGCCTCGCCGTCGTTCTCTCGTGCTTCCCCGGCCTCGGCCATCTTTACCTCGGCCTCTACCAGCGCGCGTTGGCGATCTTCATCTCGTTCGTCTTCGCGATCTGGCTGAGCGAGCACTCCACCCTCGGCATCCTCGTGGCCGGTGTCGTGCTCTTCGCTTTCGTCGACGCCTACCGCCAAGCGCAGGCGCTCAACCTCGGGCTCGTCGTGGAGCCGATTTCCCCGGCCGCCTCCGGCGTCACCCCCGCCCGGGGCAGCCGCCTCGGGTTCGGCGTCTTCCTCCTCCTGGCCGGCCTTTTCCTCCTCTACAACCAGTTCTACCCCGTGGACTTCACGTTCCTGGAAGACTGGTGGCCCGGGTTGCTCGTGGTCGCCGGCGTCTACATGGTGCTCGCGCACTTCCGGGACAAGCGGCGCCAGGCCGAGCGCGCCGCCGATGCCGGCGTGACCCCCAGCGATTCGCCCAGAGGGTTCTGACCGGCCCACCCGCTCCCGCGCCTTGGCCCGCCAGACGAAAACCCCGCCGGAAACCGGCGGGGTCGTTGTTTTCCAGCGTGCTCCGGGTTCAGATGAACAGCGGAGCGAGCACCAGGGTGATCGTGGACAGCAGCTTGATCAGCACGTGCAGCGAGGGGCCCGCGGTGTCCTTGAACGGGTCGCCGACGGTGTCGCCCACGACCGCGGCGCCGTGCGTCGGGTTCTTCATCTTCTTGCCGTCCGGCCCGGTCAGGTACTTGCCGCCGTGCGCGCCGCTCTCGATGTACTTCTTCGCGTTGTCCCACGCCCCGCCGCCGTTGTTGAGGAACAGCGCCATCAGGATGCCGACGATCGTGCCGACCATCAGCAGGCCGGCCACCGACTCCGCTGCGATCAGCGGGTCCTGCGGCGTGATGAAGACCTTGAACGCGACCCCGACCACGATCGGGGTGAGGACGACGAGCAGGCCGGGCGCCACCATCTTGCGCAGCGCCGAGCGCGTGACGATGTCCACGCAGGTGCCGTAGTCCGGCTTGAAGTCCGCCGGGAACTGGATGATGTCGTTGACGCGCGGCAGCTTGGCGTACTGGCGGCGGACTTCCTCGATGATCGCCTGCGCCGCCTTGCCCACCGCCCGGATCGCCATCGACGAGAACAGGAACACCAGCGCCGCGCCCAGCAGCCCGCCGACGAACACGACCGGGTTGGCGAGGTTGACCGTGTGCATCGGGTGCCCCGCGTACTGCGCCACCTCGTCCATGTACGCCTGGAACAGCAGGAACGCCGCCAGCGCCGCCGACCCCACCGCGTACCCCTTGGTCAGCGCCTTGGTGGTGTTGCCCACCGCGTCCAGCCGGTCGGTCTTGCGCCGCACCTCTTCCGGCTGCTCCGACATCTCGACGATGCCGCCCGCGTTGTCCGTGATCGGCCCGAACGTGTCCATCGCCAGGATGTACGCCGCCGTCGCCAGCATGCCCATGGTCGCCACCGCGGTGCCGAACAAGCCGCCGTTCATGCCCGAGGCGGCCGGAAACGCCGACTTGCCGAGGAAGTACGAGATCAAAAGCGCCGCGCCCATGACCAGCGCCGGCATCCACACGCACTCGAGGCCGACGCCGACGCCCGCGATGATGTTCGTCGCCGGTCCCGTCTTCGACGCCTCCGCGATCGACTGCACCGGCCGGTACTTGTACTCCGTGTAGTACTGGGTGATGTAGACGAACGCCACCGAGGTGAGCACGCCGACGATGCCGCACAGGAAGAAGTGCCACCACGCGTCCGGCGCCGCCGGCGAGTTCAATAGCCAGTACGTCGCCCCGCCGAACGCCCCCATCGCCAGCACGACCGCGAAGTAGTACCCCCGGTTGAGCGCCTGCATCGGGTCGAGCTTCTCCTCCTTGTCCATGTGAACCATCATGATGCCGACGATCGAGGCGACGATGCCGAAGGCGCGCGCGATGAGCGGGAACATCATCACGCCGATGATGCCCGCCGAGAAGCCGAAGTTCGCCTTCTCCGCCGCGGCCGCCAGCGACGCCCCCAGGATCATGGCGCCGATGTTCTCCGCCGCCGTCGACTCGAACAGGTCCGCGCCGCGCCCCGCGCAGTCCCCGACGTTGTCACCCACCAGGTCCGCGATGACCGCCGGGTTGCGCGGGTCGTCCTCCGGGATGCCCGCCTCGACCTTGCCCACCAGGTCCGCGCCGACGTCCGCCGCCTTGGTGTAGATGCCGCCGCCCAGCTGCGCGAACAGGGCGACGAAGGAGGCGCCGAACCCGTACCCGACGATGAGCAGCGGGATCTTGGTCGGCTCGACGTTGCCGAACGCGTTGACGATGGCGAACAGCCCCCCGACGCCGAGCAGGCTCATCGCCACGACGAACAACCCCGACACCGCCCCGCCCCGCAACGCGATGCGCAGCGCGTCGTTGAGGCTCGAAAGCGCCGCCGTCGCCGTGCGGATGTTGCTCCGAATCGACACCCACATCCCCACGTACCCGGCAAACACCGAGCACAGCGCGCCGAGCACGAACGACAGCGTGATCCACGAAGCCAGCTGCAGCGAACTCCCCACCGGGTCGAACTCCCGGTGGCTGCGCACCACCCCGTACCCCAGGAACAACACCGCCGCAAACACCACCGCCAGCAGCAGGATCGTCCGGTTCTGCCGGCGCAGGAACGCCTCCGCCCCCTCCTTGATCGCGTCCGAGATCCGCCGCATCGCCGGACTCCCGGTCGAGAACTTCAGCACCCACCGCGCCAGAAAGACCGCAAACAACAACCCGAACACCGACAACCCGATGACCAGAAGAATCAGCTGCGCCGTGCTGTGCATGAGCGCTCCCCCCTCCTTCGAGAACCGCGACCGCCAAACCGCAAGTTGGCGGAGATGATACACGAAGGGCCGGCAGGCTCAACCCCCGCCGGCCGCCCGCGGGAAGCCGTCTTCACCACCCCAGGCCGCCGACGCGGCGGCAGTCGGCCATGACCGACGAGATCACTTCGCGCGCCCGGTCGCGGCCGTCGCGCAGCACGCCCTCGACGTAGCCCCGGTCGGCATCGAGCCGGTCGCGGCGCGCGCGCGCGTCGCGGAAGGTGTCGAGGATCAGGCCCAGCAGCCGCTTCTTGATCTCCCCGTAGCCGGTGCCGCCCTCGACGAACAGCCTCTTGGTCTCCGGCCACACCTCATCCGGGGTGAAGACCTTGAGCAGCGCGTAGAGGGTGTTCCCGCGCGTCGGCTTGGGGTCGGCCACCGGCGTGGAGTCGGTGACGATCGACATCACGCGCTTCTTGAGCTCGGCCTCGGGGGCGAAGATCTCGAGGGTGTTGCCGTACGACTTGGACATCTTCTGCCCGTCGACCCCGGGCACCACCGCGACCTCCGGCAGGATCAACTCCTCGGGGACGCGCAGCACGTCCTGCCCGTACATCTGGTTGAACGCCGCCGCGATGTCGCGCGTCATCTCGAGGTGCTGCTTTTGGTCCCTCCCGACCGGCACGCGGTCGGCGCGCACGATCAGGATGTCGGCCGCCATCAACACCGGGTAGGCGAAGAGCCCATGGTTCGGGGTGATCCCCTTGGCCACCTTGTCCTTGTAGGAGTGGCCGCGTTGCAGCAGGCCCATCGGCGTCACCGTCGAGAGCATCCAGGCGAGCTCGGCCACCTCGGGCACGTCGGACTGGCGGTAGAGCACGGAGCGCTCGGGGTCGAGCCCGAGCGCGACGAAGTCGGCGGCGACGCGGAAGGTGTTGTCCCGCAGGACCGCGCCGTCCTTGATCGTCGTCATCGCGTGCAGGTCGGCGACGAAGTAGTAGCAGTCGTTGGCCGCGTCCGCTTGCAGCTGAACGAACTGGCGGATCGCCCCGAAGTAGTTCCCGATGTGAAGTTTGCCCGAAGGCTGTACGCCCGACAGGATGCGCATGAAACCTCCCGGGCGGGAATACTACCAGTTGGCGGGCTTCGCCTGTGCTGCTCTCAGCGCAAACCGAGGGGCCGGGGCAGCGCCGCCTCCCCGGGCCGGTGCACGTTGGCGATCAGCGGCAGTCCGCCCTCGGCGGAGAGCTCCACCGGCAGGGTGCGACCCGCAGGTCTGCCGAAGCCGCCCGTGAGGACCGGCATGGTCGCGTCGCCGCGGTACGCCATCAGGATCGCCTTCACGTAGTTCTGCGTCTCGTCGTACGGGGGAACGCCGCCGCTCCTCTCCACCGCCCCCGGGCCGGCGTTGTACGCCGCGAGGGCAAGGGCGACGTTGGAGTTGAAGCGCTGCAGCAGGTCCTTCAGGTAGTGCACGCCGGCGCGGATGTTCTGCAGCGGGTCGAAGACGTTCGCGACGTTGTACAGGCTCGCCGTTTGCGGCATCAGCTGCATGATGCCGCGAGCGCCCTTGGGGCTCACCGCCCGCGGGTTGTACCCCGATTCCATCCGAATGACGAGGTCCACGAGCCTGGGGTCGAGGCCGTGGGTGCGGGCGGCATCCTCGACCGCGGGCCAGAGTTCCGTCCGCCGGGCCGTCGCGCCCCTGGGGATCGTGATCGTGCCGGCGCCGTGCGCCGGGATGTTGACGATGCGGCGGGTGCCGTCCGGCGCGGTGAAGATGAACACGCCGGCGGAGCGCTCGGCGGCAGCAGACCCCGCCGCCAGCACTGCGATCGCAACGATCACGGCCAACCGCTTCATCCCAGCAACTCCTCCACCACCGCGGGCGCGAGCTGCAGCGCCTGGCCCAGCTTCCCGTGGCGACTTGCCCCCGGCCTGCGCGAGCAACGGCTTGCCGCCGCCGCGCCCATCCACCACCGGCGCCAACCGCTTGACGATCTCCCCGGCCGAGATCCGGCTGGCGAGATCCTCCGTGACCGCCACGAGCAGGGTCGCCGAATCCCCGCTCGCCATGCCCAGAACCACGATACCGGTCTTGAGTTTACCACGTAATGCGTCGGCCAGCGTGCGGAGCTCCGGGGCGGCCATCTCGGGGGCCTCTCGGACCAGCAGCTTGACGCCCTTGACCTCCAGCGCCTCGGCTTCGCCCCCGCCCCCGCCCGCCGCCAGCTTGAGGCGCAGACCCTTCACTTCCTGTTCCAGCTCCCGAACTTTCCTCTCCTGGGCCTCGAGCGCGGCGGGGAGCTCGGTGAACGGGACGTTGGCGCGCCCCGACGCCAGGCGCAGCGTGCGCTGGTACTCCTGGAACAGCTCGACCGCGGCGCGTCCGGTGACCGCCTCGATCCGGCGCACCCCGGCGGCGATGCCGCGCTCGGCGGTGACCTTGAAGGCGCCGATGTCGCCGGTGCGGCGCACGTGGCAGCCACCGCACAGCTCGCGCGACACCGTCCCGTCGGCCACGGCGACGACGCGGACGACCTCGCCGTACTTCTCCCCGAACAGCGCCATGGCGCCCGCCGCGCGCGCTTCCTCGAGAAGCATCTGGCGCGTCGAAACCTCGTAGTTGGCGCGCACGTTCTGGTTGACGAGCGTCTCGATCGCCTCGATCTGCTCGGGGAGCAGCGGCTGGGCCCAGGAGAAGTCGAAGCGCAGCCGCTCGGGGTCCACGAGCGAGCCGGCCTGCTGCGCCGACGGGCCCAGCACCCGGTGCAACGCGGCGTGCAAAAGGTGGGTGCCGGTGTGGTTGGCCTGGGTGTCGTGGCGGCGCCCGCGGTGCACCTCGGCGCGCACCGACGCGCCGCGCCGCAGCGCCCCTTCCTCGACGGCCACGTGGTGGACGGTGAGGCCCGGTGCCGGCCGCGTGGTGTCGCGCACCAAGGCGCGGCCGCCGCTCCACGTCAGCACGCCCTGGTCGCCGATCTGCCCGCCCGACTCGGCGTAGAACGGCGTCCGGTCGAGCACCACCTCGCCCTCGCCCGAGAGCGAGTCCACCTCGGCGCCGAGTCCGAGCAGCGCCAGGACCTTGGCGCCGTCGAGCGCCAGCTCGTGGTACCCAACGAACTCGGTCGCGACCCCCCGCCCGGCGAGGTGCTCGTACTCCTCCCGGAACCGCGTCGCCAGGTCGCCCTTCCAACTCTCCTGGCCGCGCACTCGGGCGGCCTCCAGCTTCGCTTCGAAGCCGGGGCGGTCCACGGTGAGGCCCTCTTCCTGGGCGAACTCCTCGATGATGTCGATCGGGATGCCGTGCGTTTCGTAGAAGTGGAACGCCGTCTCGCCGGGGAGCTGGGCGCCGCCGCCCCGTTTGATGCGGTCGAGCTCGCGGCCGACGAAATCGGTGCCGACGTTGAGGGTGCGCGAGAACTTCTCCTCCTCGGCGCGCAGCAACGGCTCGATGACCGCCCAGCGCGCCGCGAGCTCCGGGTAGACGTCGCCCATGGCATCGATGACGGCCGGGACCACGTCGGAAAGGAACACGCCGTCGAAGCCGAGCTGGCGGCCGTAGCGCAGCGCGCGCCGGACGATGCGGCGCAGCACGTAGCCGCGGCCTTCGTTCGACGGCACGACCCCGTCGGCGAGCAGGAACGCCGCCGCCCGCGCGTGGTCCGCGATCACCCGGAACGCGGGGCCGAGCTCGCTCGCTGGGTCGTACGGCCGCTGCGCCATTTCGACGATGCACGCCAGGATCGGGGCAAAGATGTCGGTGTCGAAGTTGCTGGGGACGCCCTGAAGCACCGCGGCCAGGCGCTCGAGGCCGGCGCCGGTGTCCACGCACGGGCGCGGCAGCGGGTGGAGGTGGCCGGCCGCGTCGCGCTCGTACTGCATGAACACCAGGTTCCAGATCTCGACCGTGTCGCCGCCGGGGCCGTTCACCAGCTCGGGGCGGTTCTTCTTGAGGTTCTTCCCCTGGTAGTAGTGGATTTCGCTGCACGGGCCACAGGGGCCGACCTCCCCCATCGCCCAGAAGTTCTCCTTCTCGCCGAAGCGGAGGATGCGGTCGGCGGGCGCTCCGACCTGCTCCCACAGCTGCGCCGCCTCGTCGTCGTCGGTGTACACCGTGAACCAGAGCCGCTCGACCGGCAGCTTGTAGACCTGGGTGAGCAGCTCCCAGGCGAAGCCGATCGCCTCGGCCTTGAAGTAGTCTCCGAAGGAGAAGTTGCCGAGCATCTCGAAGAACGTGTGGTGGCGCGCGGTGTAGCCGACGTTGTCGAGGTCGTTGTGCTTGCCGCCGGCGCGCACGCACTTCTGGCACGAGGTGGCGCGCGTGTAGTCGCGCTGCTCGCGCCCGATGAACACGTCCTTGAACTGGTTCATCCCGGCGTTGGCGAACAGCAGCGTGGCGTCGCCGGCGGGGATCAGGGAGGAGGACGGTACCACCCGGTGCCCACGGGCGGCGAAGTACTCAAGGAAGGTCGAGCGGATCTCCCGCGTCGTCGGTCTGGTCGGCATGCGGCTCGTCTCTCCCGTTCTCGCGCAAGGCGCGGTTCACCGCCTCGAGGCTGAAACCGCGCGCGAGCAGATACCGTACCACTTTCCGCCGCTCTCCCGGAAGCCGCCGCCAGAAGCGGTGCTTCGCCGTGACCTTGGCAAACGCTGCCGCGAGCGCTGCGGTTTCGTCCTCCCCCGCCGCGACTTCGGCGAGCGCGGCGTCGGCCGCGTCCTTCGCCACCTTCCTCCGCTTGAGCGCGGCGATTACGGCGCGCCGGCCGCGCCCAGCCCGCAGCTGCGCCCGGCAGACGCCGCGCGCGAGGGTGATCTCGTCGAGCAGGCCGGCACGATCGAGCCTGGCGATCTCGGCCGCTACGGCCGGAGCCCCGCCCCCCCGGCGGGCCAGCCTCTCGGCCATCTCGGCGTGCGACAGCGCCCGCCGCGCGAGCATCGCCAGCGCCACCTCGTGGAGCGACTCGGCGCTCGGAGGAGCCGCGGTCTCACGTGCGCGATAAGCCGGGCGCATGCGGGAATTCTACGGCGTCACCGGCCCGGGGTCTCCTTGTTGCCGAACTCGAACGGGCTGTTGCCGGCGAACGCTTCGGCGCCCGGGCTCCCCTCGAGCGTGTTCTCCATCTCCTCGCGAGAGACGTCGGAGGTGGACTGGATCCCCTGGATGCGGAGCTTGAACTCGTCGGGGTTGGAGGCTCGTCGGATCGCCTCGTCCAGCGTGATCAGGCCGGACTTGTAAAGACTGTAGAGGGACTGGTCGAACGTCTGCATCCCGTACTGCGAGGTGCCCGCGGCGATCGCGTCCCGGATCAGCTTGGTCTTCTCCTTCTGCTCGATGCACTCGCGGATGTAAGCGGTCGAGATCAGGACCTCCACCGCCGGCACGCGGCCGAGCCCGTCGGCGCGGGGCAACAGGCGCATCGAGATGATCGCCCGGAGCACCACCGCGAGCTGGATCCTGATCTGCTTCTGCTGGTGCGGCGGGAACACCGAGATGATGCGGTTGATCGTCTCGGTGGCGTCCAGGGTGTGGAGGGTCGAGAGCACGAGGTGGCCGGTCTCGGCGGCGAGGAGCGACGTCTCGATCGTCTCGTAGTCGCGCATCTCGCCGACGAGGATCACATCGGGGTCCTGGCGCAGCCCCGAGCGCAACGCGACCGAGAAGCTGCGCGTATCCACCTCGACCTCGCGCTGGTTGATGATCGCTTTCTTGTCGCGGTGCAGGAACTCGATCGGGTCCTCGATGGTGACGATGTGGCAGTTGCGGGTGCTGTTGACGTGGTCGATCATCGCCGCGAGCGAAGTCGACTTCCCCGAGCCGGTGGTCCCGGTCACCAGGACGAGACCGCGCTCCTCGTCGGCGATCTTCTCGAGAACCGGCGGAAGCAGCAGTTCTTTCACCGTGAGGATGCGCGCCGGGATCAACCGCAGAACCAGGCCGACCGACCCGCGCTGCTGGAAGATGTTGCAGCGGAACCGGCCGAGGCCAGGCACCGAGTACGCGATGTCGATCTCGAGGAACTGCTTGAACTTCTCCTTCTGCTGCGTCGACATCATCGAGAACGCCATCGCGATGGTGTCCTCCTGCATCAGGCGCTTGAACTCCACCAACGGGACGAGCGTCCCGTCAACCCGGATGAGCGGGTGCGCGCCGACCTTCAAGTGCACGTCCGACGCCTTCCGCTCCGTTGCCGCTTTGAGGATGTCGTTGATGTGCATGGCCGTGCCCCCTTTGCCGCCGCTTGCGCTCTTGTACTCTCCAGACACACTAACCCGACGGGACCAAGGTGTCAAAGCGGTGACGCGCGGCCGCTCACCTCCGGCTCACTCCAGCTTCAGCAGGCCCCGGAGCGCGTCCTTGTCCACGGCCCTGGCGAGCGCCTCCTGGGCGTCCACCTTGCCGTCCCGCACCAGTTCGGCGAGGGAGTCGTTCAAGGTGCGCATCCCGAGACGCTTGCCGGTCTGCATGACGGTGGGGATCTGGAACGTCTTCCCCTCGCGAATGAGGTTGGCGACGGCGGGGATCCCGAGCAGGATCTCGTAGGCCGCGACGCGTCCGCCGCCGATGCGCTTCAGGAGGATCTGCGCGATCACGCCCTTGAGCGACTCCGCCAGCATCACCCGGATCTGGGCCTGGCGATCGGGGGGGAATTGGTCCACGAGACGCTCGACCGTGGAAACGGCGGTGGTCGTGTGCAACGTCGCGAACACGAGGTGTCCGGTCTCGGCGGTCTCGATCGCGATCGCCATCGTCTCGAGGTCGCGCAGTTCCCCCACGAGCACGATGTCGGGGTCCTCGCGCAGCGCCGCCCGCAGGGCGCGTTTGAACGACCCCGTGTGGGTGTACACCTCGCGCTGGTTGACCAGGCACTTCTTGTTCTCGTGGACGAACTCGATCGGGTCCTCGATCGTGATGATGTGGTCGGTCCGCGAGTCGTTGATGAGGTCGATCATGGCGGCGAGGGTGGTGGACTTCCCTGACCCGGTCGGCCCGGTCACCAGCACGAGCCCCTTGTTGAGCGAGCACAGGCTGCGCACGCACTCGGGCAGCCCGAGGTCGTCGAAGCTCAGAATCTGGTTCGGAATCTGGCGGAAGACCGCGCCGACGCCATGGCGGTCGCGGAAGAGGTTGACCCGGAACCTCGCCACGCCGGCGATCTCGTACGCAAAGTCCGTGTCGCTCTCGGCCCGGAACTCCGTCCGGTTGGCGGCCGCAGCGACCTCGTCGCACATCAGGAGGACGTGTTCCGACGACAGCGGCGTCGAGAACTCCGGCAAGGCCGCCATGTCGCCGTGGAGGCGCATCAGCGGCGGCCGCGACGCCGTCAGGTGCAGGTCCGAGCCCCCCAGCTCAACCAGACGGCGCAACATCCGGTCGAGGGGTCGCTCGAGCGCCGGCGTCACCGGCCTCCGTTGCGGCGCGGGCTCCTGTGGCGGCGGGGGAGCCGCGACGGGCGGCGGCTCCACCGGCGCCAGCTCGAGGGTCGCGCGAGGCTCTCCGCCGGTGCGGCCGGCGCGCAGCGTCAGTCTCACGCCAGCCACCTCGACCACCGCGGAAACCTCCTCGCCCAGCTCCAACGCCACCCAGCGCGCGGGCCCGACGGCGCTCTCGATCCACCGCTCCAGCTCCTCGCTGCCCACAACGGCATTCCCCGCCTGGAGCAACGTGCCGTTACTCACCAGCACCGCCGGCTTGCCGCCGCGCAGGTCAAGCCGCTCGCCGCCCTTCTGGCGCGCAGCCTTGACCAGCCTCTCGATGATGCCCGTATCGGTCACCTCACCTATGGTAGTCCGGCGCGACGGAGTCCACCAGGGGATTATTTGGCCGTCGCAGCGCCTTTTCGTGGTCCGGAGGGACCGATGACGGCTCCCGTCGCGCCGGGTGCGCCGGCGCGTGAGCCCACGCCCATGACCCAAGCGCAACCTGCCAACCGCCTGATCGGCGAGCCGAGCCCCTACCTCAGACAGCACGCCCACAACCCGGTGGCGTGGTACCCGTGGGGGGAGGAAGCCCTGGCCAGAGCGAGGGAGGAGGACAAGCCGATCTTCCTCTCGATCGGGTACGCGGCGTGCCACTGGTGTCACGTCATGGAACGGGAGTCGTTCGAGGACCCGGCGATCGCGGCGCTCCTCGCCGAGCACTTCGTCGCGGTCAAGGTGGACCGCGAGGAGAGGCCCGACTTGGACGCCGTCTACATGAACGCGGTGCAGGCGATGACCGGCTCGGGAGGATGGCCGCTCTCGGTGTTCCTCACCCCCGACCTGAAGCCGTTCTTCGGGGGCACCTACTTCCCCCCCGAGCGCAAATGGGGAACGCCGTCGTTCCGGGAAGTCGTGGCAGCCGGTCGCCGACGCCTGGCTGAACCGCCGCGACGAACTCGACGGTGCGGCAGCCACCCTCGCCGCCCAGTTGGCGAAGGACGAGGAGTCGGTCCCCGGCGCCCTCGACGCCGCGGCGGCCGCCGCCGGCGCGCTCGGAACGCTGGCGGCCCAGTACGATCGGCGCTGGGGCGGCTTCGGCGCGGCGCCGAAGTTCCCGACCCCGTCGCGGCTCTTCTTCTTGATCGCCAAGGCGCGCCGCGACCCGGCGGCGCGCGACCTCCTCGCCGGCACGCTCGATGGGATGGCGGCCGGCGGCTTTTGCGACTGGCTCGGCGGCGGGTTCCACCGCTACTCCGTCGATGAGGCGTGGCGCATCCCCCACTTCGAGAAGATGCTCTACGACAACGCGCTGCTCGCGCGGGCGTACGCCGAGGCCGGCCTCGCCCTCGAAAGCACCGAGTGGGTGGCGGTCGCGCGGGCGACCGCCGACTACATGCTCCGCGAGATGCGCGGGCCGGAGGGGGCTTTCTTCTCCTCCACCGACGCGGACAGCGAGGGGCGCGAGGGCCGCTACTTCACCTGGACGGTGGCGCAGGTGCGCGCGACCCTCCCCCCCGGCGAGGCCGACCTGGCGATTGCGCTGTGCGGGCTCGGTGCCACGATCAACCTCGAGGGGGAGGCCAGCGTGCTGCGGCCCGTCCGGCCGCTGGCGGAGGTGGCGGCCGAGTTTCAGCTCACGACCGACCTCGCGGCCGGCCGACTTGCCTCGGCGCGCGAGCGCCTGCTCGCGGCGCGGCGGCTGCGGGTGCCTCCGGCCACCGACGACAAGCGCCTCGCCGGCTGGAACGGGATGGCGGTGTGGTCGCTCGCCTACCTCGGGGCGGCCCTCCCCGAACCTCGCTACCTCCAGGCCGCCAGGACGGCGGGCGATTTTCTTCTCGCCCGCACCGCCCCCGACGGGCGCCTCGAGCGCTCGTGGCGCGACGGTGCGGTTTCGGGCGTCGAGACGCTCGAGGACGTCGCCTGGGTCGTGGCGGCGTTCTCCCAACTCTTCGAGGCGGACGGTGAGGCGGCGTGGCTGACGGCCGCCAAGGCGCTCGTCGAGCGGCGGTTGCCGCACTACCAGACGCGGTCGGGGGCGCTCTGCGACACCCCCGATGACGGGCCGGACCTGCTCCTGCGCCCTCGAAACCCTTCCGACGGTGCCACCCCCTCGGCGGCCGGCGTCCTCGCCGGCGCGTTGCTCCGCCTCGCGGCGCTGACTGGGGAGGAACGCTTCCGGGTAGCCGGCGAGCGCGCCGTCGCGGCCGCGGCGGGGCTCGTGACGCGGGTCCCGGCGGCGTGCCTGACGCTCGTGCAGGCGGCCGAGGGCGCCGCGCTGCCGGGGATGACCCTCGTGGTGGTCGGCGACCCCCGTTGGGTCTCGACGCGCGAGCTGCTCGCCACCGCCTGGCGCCGCAAGCCTGCGCGCTGCGTCCTGGCGCCCTCGGGGCCGCTCCCGTTGCGGGCCGAGGCCCTGCGCGCCGTGCCCCTGTTCTCGGGCCGGGAGACCGTCCCTCCCGGTCGGGCCCGAGCCTACCTGTGCGAGGGCGGCGCGTGCCGCATTCCGGTCGAAGAGCCGGCTGCGCTCGCGCGGCTCCTCGACGCGACCGGAAGTTGACTCGAGATCGGGCGCCGGGCTACGCCGCCGGCGCCTTGCCCGGCAGCAGGCCGCGCAGGAACTGGTACAGGGCAAACGACGCGAGCGCGAACGGGGCGAAGCCGAGGAACCCGAATACGGGCATCTCGTACACCTTCACCGAACCGAGGAACGGCACCGTGTAGCGCCAGCGTGCCGACGCCAACATGTTCCAGCTCTCCCACAGCAGGCCGCACGCGAGCCCGGACGCGAGCAGCGCCGCCGGCCGGGAGCGCCGCCCCTGCTCGAGGTCCCCCAGGAGCGACGGCCGGCCCATGAACCGGTTCACCGGGTCAAGCAACAGCGGCCACGCCAGCCACACATCGGCGGCGAAGAAGACGGACGGCCATAGCAGCGGGATCGCCGCCAGGATCGCGCCGACACCCACCAACGCCGCCGACAGCTCGCGCGGGACCCTCCCGCCCGCGCCCCGGCCGGCAAGCCGGACCGCCATCGGCTCGAGCAGCTCGGCGAGCAGGATGATCGCCGGCGTGATGGTAGCGAACGACCAGGCGTAGCCCAGGCCGCGCCACGGCCACGGCGGCAACCCCGAGTAGTGCCACCACAGCTCGGGCCCGGCTCCCGTCCAGAACCTGGGCCGGTCGTAAAGTTCGAACAGCAGCCACGACGGTATGGAAACCGCAGCCATGAGCGCGAGTTCGAGTGGCGCGTTGCGCAGCCACGACCTGCCGCGCCTTGCCAACAGTCCGTCCACCGCCACGATGAAACCGGTCCAGCACAGCGGCGTGAGGTTCTGCGCGGCCGGTGCGACGCGCGCCGCCGCGAGTCCCATGCTGGCTGCGATGAGTGCGACGCCGGGCCAGAACCACCACGCCGGTCGAGCCATACTTGAATTGTAGTCAATCCCCTGCGCACCGGATGCGCGGCAGGTCTGCACCTGGATCCGCGTCTCACAACCGCAGCAAACCTTGAGACCCCACTTGTCGTATCGTACACACGCGCAGTGTCGCGGCACGGTTGTGGTGTGCCTCGCGCGCCGAGGAGGTTTCTGTGAGCAAGAGGGTACGGATCGTCGTGACGGTGGCGGCAATGGTGGCCGTGGCCGCGGCCGGATGGGCTCTGTTCCGGAGGGCCGACGCGAGGCAATCGGCGTTCCTGACCGCGTTCGTGGACCGCGGCACGGTCGTCCAGAGCGTCGCGACGACGGGGTCGCTGACCGCGGTGACGACCGTCAAGGTCGGTTCCCAGGTTTCCGGCATCATCGCAACGCTGCACAGCGACTTCAACCGGCAGGTCAAGCAGGGCCAGGTCCTCGCCACCCTCGACCCAACGCCGTTCGAGGCCACCGTCAGCGAGACCAGCGCTCAGCTCGACCGCGCTCGGATCGCCGCCCTCGACGGTGAGATCAAGCTCAAGCGCCAGAGGGCGCTGTTCGAGGCGACGCTGGTCTCCGAGGACGAGCTGCAGTCGGCCAAGGCGGTCTACGACCAGGCGATGGCCCAGGTGACGCAGCTCGAGGCGACGCTGAAGAAGGCTGAAACGAACCTGCAGTACTCGGTGATCCGCGCGCCGATCGACGGCGTCGTGGTCTCACGCGATTACGACGTGGGGCAGACCGTGGCCGCGTCGTTCCAGGCTCCGACGCTGTTCACGATCGCCGAGGACCTCACCCGGATGCAGCTGACCTGCCAGGTGGACGAGGCGGACATCGGTCAGGTCAAGGAGGGCCAGACGGTCCGGTTCTCGGTGGACGCCTACCCGGAACGCGACTTCCTCGGCAAGGTCTCGCAGATCCGCCTCTCGCCCCAGATCACCAACAACGTCGTGACCTACCCGGTGATCGTCGAGGTCAGCAACGCCGACCTGAAGCTGCTCCCGGGCATGACCGCCGACGTTCGGGTCCAGGTCGTCCAGGCCGAGAACGCCCTGCGGGTTCCGGCTTCGGCGCTGCGGTTCCGCCCTGAGTTGCTCGGAATGGGCACCCAGGGATCGCGGCAGGCGGCGGACCAGGAGCGGGCCGCAGCCCAGGTTCAGCGCCAGGGCGGCGACCACCACGCCGCCGGCCGCACGGCGCGCGTCTACCTGCCGCCGGAGAAGCCCGGCGGCGCCCCGGTCGCCATCGAGTTCGTGCCGGGTCTGACCGACGGGCAGTTCGTCGAGGTCCGCAAAGGAGATCTGACCGAAGGCGCGAGGATCGTCGTCGGCGTCGCGACCGCGCAGGGCCAGGATATCGGCGGCCTCGCCGGCATGGCGCGCGGCCGGCACTAGGGGGCGACGATGTTCAACGTCTTCGAGATCTACAGGGTCGCGATCGTGGCGCTGCGGCGCAACCCGATGCGCACGCTGCTCACGATGCTCGGGGTGATCATCGGGGTCGGATGCGTGGTCGCGATGGTCGCCATCGGCCAGGGAGCGACGGCCGCCATCCAGAGCCAGATCGGCGCCCTCGGCACCAACTTCCTGCTCATCCACTCCGGCTCGCACGCCCGCGGCGGCGTTCACGGAGGCGCGGGCTCGGTGCAGAACCTCACCCCGGACGACGCCGCGGCGATCGCACGCGAATGCCCGTCGGTCGCCCTCGCGGACCCCGCGGTGCGGACCGGCGCGCAAGTCGTCTTCGGAGACCAGAACTGGGCCACGTCGGTGCAGGGAACGGGCCCGAACTACCCCACGATCCGGGCCTGGGCGGTCGCCAGGGGGTCGTACTTCACCGAGGACGACGTGAAGGCCTCCAGCAAGGTCGCGGTGCTGGGCCAGACCGTGGTGGACAACCTCTTCGGCGAGGCCAACCCGGTCGGGCAGATCATCCGCATGAAGGGGGTCCCGTTCCGCGTCCTCGGCGTGCTCGACAAGAAGGGCGGCAGCGCGATGGGACAGGACCAGGACGACCTGATCTGCGTCCCCTACACCACGGCGCAGAAACGCCTGATGGGCGTCACCTACATCGGGAACATCATCATCTCGGCGGTCTCGCCGCAGAGCATCGATCAGGCGACCGACGAGATCAAGGCCCTGCTCCGGCAGCGCCACCGGCTCGGACGGACCCAGGACGACGACTTCGAGATCCGCTCCCAGCAGGACATCGCCAACACCGCGACGCAGATGAGCGGCGTCATGACGATGCTGCTGGGGGCGATCGCATCGGTGTCGCTCCTCGTCGGCGGGATCGGGATCATGAATATCATGCTCGTGTCGGTGACCGAGAGGACGCGGGAGATCGGCGTCCGTCGCGCCCTGGGCGCCCGCCGCTCGGACATCCGCACCCAGTTCCTCATCGAGTCCTCGCTCATCTCGGGCCTCGGCGGCGCGGTCGGGATCGCCGTCGGGATGCTGGTGGCGCAGCTGATCGCGCGCTTCGTCGGGTGGCCCACGCTGGTGCAGCCGCAGGTCGTGCTGATTGCGTTCCTGTTCGCCAGTCTCGTGGGCGTCTTCTTCGGGATCTACCCCGCGGCCAAGGCGGCGCGGCTGGACCCGATCGAGGCGCTGCGCTACGAGTAGAAGGACGCCGCGGCCCGGGCCGCGAGCCTACCGCTCGCCGTGGGGCCGGTGGGGCGGCACCGCCACGTCGGCGAACGCGGTGACGCACGGCGGCCCGGCCGCAAAACGGTAGGCCGCGACCTCGGAGCCGGCCAGTCCGACAACCGTCGAGCACACCGTCCCGTAGGTCTCGCCGCGGCGGCAGAGCGGGTCCTCGCCCTCGTGGTCGGCGAGCAGGCGCTCCAGATCGGCCCGGAGAACATCCGCGGGAAGCGCCCTCACCGACATCGCCCGCTCCGACGCGCGCACCACCCGGTCGCCCGGCGCGTCGAGGGGGTCGTTGCCGATCGCCACAACCGGCGCTTGGGCGCGCTCGATCCGGGGTGCCGGATCGTTGGTCGCGAGCCACCTTTCGCGGCTGTCGCCGAGGAAGAGGTTGAAGAGGCCATACCGCCCCGGGTCCAGCTCGGAGAGCAACGCCAGCGCATCGGGGAGCGTGCGCTCGGCGGCGAGGTCCACGACGAGGGCGCCGCGGGAGCGCTCGCGGGGCAGGGCGCCGCGGCGCGCGTTGGTGACCGCGACCACGAACCCCGCCTCGAGGTTGACCGCGAGCCAGCTCCCGCCTCCGAGCACGTCGCGGCCGCCGAACACCGGCGGGTCGGGCAGCAGCAACCTCGGCGGCTCCCACGCGCGGTCCAGGCGCTCGTCCCGGTTGGCCGCGACCCAGAGTTCCCCCGCCGCGGGGCCGCGCGCGAGGGCGAGGAGGATGCACACGGCCCGGCCCTAGCTGACCTGGCCGAGCGCGCGGGTGAACCCGAGGTGGGTGCCGTCACCCGCCTGCTCGGCAAAGCCCAGGCCGCGCAGGAGCGCCGTAGCCTCGGCGTACTCCGCCGGCACCGAGCACGAGAGCGCCAGCGCACCCGCGCCCTGCGCGCTGCGCATCGCCTGTTCGACGAGCGCGCGGCCGAGGCCGAACCCGCGCCAGTCCGGCGCGAGGTAGAGCGAGTGCAGTTCCCAGGTGCCGTTCGTGCCCTCACGCACTCCGCAGCAGCCTACGATCTGGCCCCGTCCCGCCTCGACGACCCACATCAGGTCGACCGACCCTCCCCCGCCGGGCACCTCGGCGCCGCGCACGGCGAGGTGAAACTCCCGCCGCACACGCCGCGCCAGCTCAGTGACCGCCTTGCGGTCCGCCGGACGGGCCGGACGCACCCAGTACGAGGTCATGGCTTCTCGGCCAGCTCGTCGAGCAGCGCCATCAGCAGGCGGACGCCGAAGCCGGTCGCTCCCGGGGGCAGGCCGTTGTGGCTGCGGGACACGTACGCCACTCCGGCGATGTCGAGGTGCGCCCACCGCGCCTTCTCGGGGACGAAACGGGCGAGGAACGCCGCCGAGGCCGGCAGCGACCCCCATCGCCCGGCGCTGTTCTTGATGTCGGCCCACTCGCTGCGCAGCAGGTGGCGGTACTCCGGCAGGAGCGGCAGGCGCCACACCCGGTCGCCGGTGGAGTGGCCGAGGCGCTCGAGTTGCTGCGCCAAAAGGTCATCGCTGGCGAACATGCCGGCGAGTTCCGATCCGAGCGCAACCTTGCACGCGCCGGTCAGGGTGGCCAGGTCGATGATGATCTCGGGGTGGAACCGCGCCGCGTAGGCCATCGCGTCGGCCAGGAGCAACCGCCCCTCGGCGTCGGTGTTGTCCACCTCGACCGTGGTCCCGTTGACCATCGTCACGATGTCCCCCGGTTTGAGCGCGCTCCCGGACGGCAGGTTTTCCACCAGCGGCAGGAGGCCCACCACCTTGAGCGGCGGCAACTTCTCGGCCACCGCCCGCATCGCGGCGACGACCGCCGCCGCCCCGGCCATGTCGTGCTTCATCTCCGCCATCTCCGCGGCGGGCTTGAGCGAGATGCCGCCGGCGTCGAACGTGACACCCTTACCGACCAGGACGAGGGCGGCGCGCGGCTTCTTGGCGCGGTACTCGAGCCGCACCATCCTGGGTTCCTGAACGGACCCTCGGCCGACGGCCAGGATCCCGCGCAGGCCGTCCTTCTCCAGCTCCTTCGCGCCCATCACGGTGACGCGCACGGCCGAGCCGGCGAACATCGCGCTCACCTCGGTCGCGAACGCATCCGGGGTGAGGTCGTTCCCCGGCCGGTTGCCGAGGTCGCGCGCGAGTCTGACCAGTGCGTCCAGGCGCCTGGCCCGGTCGACGAGCGCGCCGAGCCCGGCCTCGTCCTCGCCCGCGAGCGGCACCACGTGCACGGCATCCACCTTGGTCGCCTCGTCGGGCCGCGACCGGAAGCGGTCGAAGCGGTAATCCGCAAGGGCCAGCTCGCCGAGCGCGACGGCGCGGGCCTGATCCGGGGCGACGTCGCGGGCCGCTACCGGGAGTGCGACCGCGATCTGGTACTCGCGGTTGCGCCCCGCCTGTTCCAGCACGCGCCGCAGGAGCTTGCGCAGCGAGTGGACGGTGAACTCCTCGGCCTTGCCGATGCCGAAGCACGCGATCCGGCGGAAGTCGCGGCTCGGGCTGGCGGTGACCAGGACCTCGCCCTCGAGGCCACGCACGCCGAGTTCCGCGGTCGCGTGCCCGATGGTTCTGCGGTCGGCGCCGGGGAGAACGATGCCGCCGAGGGGGTCCCCGCCTTCGTGGGTCACGAGATAAAGGCAGTCCAGCGGCTCGTCCGGGGCGTTCCACAGCTGTACAAGGTCTGCCATCGATACCCCCCGCGTGAAATAGCGCCCGAAACGGGCGCCTCCGCAATTCTACCACGGGCGCCGCACCGCGGCGAGGAAGTGCGACGCGGTCTCCTCGTCGATGCTCACCAGGTGGACCTCGACGACCGTTCCCGCGGGGCCGCCGAGATGCCGGGCGGCCTCGTCGGCGATGACCCGGCACCCCGGGCCTTTCGGATAGCCGAAGATCCCGGTCGAGATCCCCGGCATCGCAACCGAGACGAGGCCCATCTCCTCCGCCCGCGCCAGTGCGCTCCCAACCGCGCGGCGCAACTTCCCCTCTTCGTCCCCCTCGCCCCAGACCGGACCGACGGCGTGGATCACGTAGCGGCAGGGAAGCCGCCCGGCACCGGTGGCGACGGCGCCCCCGACCGGGACCGGAGCCAGTGCGTCCGACTCCGTCTGGATCTCGCGCCCTCCCCGGCGGACGATCGCCCCGGCGACGCCGCCGCCGTGGGCCAGGGCGGTGTTGGCGGGGTTGACGATCGCGTCCACCCGCTCCTCGGTAAGGTCGCCGAGGACGACCGAGATCTCACCCCGCCCGACTGCAACGGTCGCGAGCACCGTGGCCATGGCGCCTCCGCAGGCCGATAGCCTAGCACCGCTGGCTAAACGGCACGGCGCCCCGTAAACTCCTCGCGTGTTTGCGGTCCTCGCCCCCGCCGTCGCCGTCGTCTGCTTCGCTCACCCGGCTGCACTCGACCGGGAGGTCGGGCGCCGCGCGCTGCCGTGGCTGCCGCCGGACCTGGCGCGCCAGATCACCCGCTACGAGCCGGAGTTCGCGGCGGGCGCCGCAGCCGCAGCGAGATGGCCGCGCTCGTACCATCTCCCGGCCGGGCAACCGGGCCTCGAAGGCGCGATCCGCACGCAGTGCGAGCGGCTGGCGGCGGCGTTGCGTTCGCAGGTCCCATTCGCCGAGGTGGTCGCGGGTCTGGGCGCACTGGCCCACCTCGCGGGCGACCTCGAGACCCCTTTCCTGGCCGCGCACGCCGACGACGCCTATGCTCGCTCCTTCGCCAGCTACCTCCCGACCGCCTCTCCCCGGATCCCACTGGTGTTCTACGGCCAGCAGCGCGCGGTCATCGCCGGCCCGGCTGCCGGCGTCGGCGCCCTCGTCGCCGCACGCAGGCGCGACGCCGACGCGCTGGCGGGTATCGTGCGCGACGACCTCGACCGCCTGGGCGGTCCGGGGGCGTGGGCCCGCCTCGACGACCGCTCGTCGAGCTTCGGCACGGCTTCGCTGGTGCTCAACCACGCCGCGTCCGACTTCGCCAACCTCGCCTCGTGGGTCTGGCTCCACGGTGGCGGCCTGGTGCCGGATCTCCCGTCGCAACAGGGTATGATTCTGGTCTGGAAGGGAGAGCCTCAGCCCCGTGAAGCGCCAAGCCCTCGTCTCGGTTTCCGACAAGCGCGGCCTTGAAGGCTTCGCGCGCGGCCTCATCGCGCAAGGCTTCGAGATCCTCTCCACCGGCGGCACCGCCCGCGTGCTGCGCACCGCCGGCATCGCCGTACGCGAGATCAGCGAGCTGACCGGGTCACCCGAGGTCCTCGGCGGCCGCGTCAAGACGCTCCACCCCAAGGTCTACGCCGGCATCCTCGCCGACCTTGGCGACCCCGCGCACCGCGCCGTGCTCGACGAATGGGACGTTCCGCCCATCGCCCTCGTCGTGGTGAACCTCTACCCGTTCGCCGCGACGGCCGCCAGACCGGGCGTGACGGCCGCCGAGGTCATCGAGAACATCGACATCGGCGGGCCAACGCTCGTGCGCGCCGCGGCCAAGAACCACCGCCACGTGGCCGTCGTCGTGGATCCCGACGACTACGCCCCGGTGCTGGCGGCGCTCCAGACCGGCGAGCTGGACGAGCCGTTCCGCCGCCGCCTCGCGGTCAAGGCGTTCCGGCACACCGCCGCGTACGACGCGGCGATCTCGCAGGCGCTGCCCGCACACCTCGGCCTGCCGGGCAGCCTGCTCCTGGATGGGATCGCGCCGTGGCTCGAGGCCGAAGAGATCCCGCTTCGCTACGGCGAGAACCCGCACCAGGCCGCGGTATTCGCCCGCCCGCGGACGCCGGCGGGTCTGGCGGCGTTCGCGCAGCTCCAGGGCAAGGAGCTCTCCTACAACAACCTGATGGACGCCGACGGCGCGTGGCGCCTCGCGCACGACCTCCCCGGCCCGGGCGTGGTCATCGTCAAGCACGGCGGGCCCTGCGGCGCGGGCATCGGCGACCGCGCCGGCCACGGCGTACGTGCGCGCCCTCGCGTGCGACCCCGTCTCGGCGTTCGGCGGCGTCATCGCCTCGTCCCTCCCGCTCGACGGCGAGGCCGCGGCCCGCATCGGACAGCTGTTCGCGGAGGTCGTCGTCGCCCCGGCCGTCAACCAGGAAGCGCGCGAGGCGTTTCTCGCCAAGAAGAACCTCCGCGTCCTCACCGCCCAGCGCCCGGCGGCCCCGGCCCCGCGCCTCCGGGTCATCGACGGCGGCCTGCTCGTGCAGCGCCCGGACGTCGGGTGGGACGAGTCGTGGCGCGTCGTCACCGAACGCACCCCGAGCGAGGACGAGCTTGCGGCGTTGACGCTCGCCTGGCGGGTCGCGAAGCACGCGCCGTCCAATGCGGTCGTGATCGCCAACGCCACCGCGACGGTGGGGATCGGCGCCGGCCAGCCGAGCCGCGTTGACTCGTGCAGGATTGCGGTCGAGAAGGCCGGCGTCGCCGGCCTCCCGCTCGCGGGCACCGCCGCGGGCAGCGACGCCTTCTTCCCGTTCCCGGACGGGGTCGAGGTGCTGGCGGAGGCCGGCGTGAGCGCGGTGGCGCAGCCGGGCGGTTCGGTGCGCGACGCCGAAGTGATCGAGGCCGCGAACCGGCTGGGCATCGCGATGATGTTCACCGGACGGCGCCACTTCCGCCACTGAGACCGCCATGCTGACCGCGCTCCTGCTCCTCGTCCTCGCCGCGAACCCGGCACCCGACGCGCTCGACCGCCTTGCCGGTGCGCTGCGCGCCAGCCGGGGATGGCGGGCGGCGTTCGCGCAGGAGTACGTCCCTGAGGGGTTCGACACCGGAACCACGGAGCGCGGGACGGTCACGCTCGCGCCGCCCGCGCGTCTCCGTTTCGACTACACCTCCGGCGCGGCCCGGGTTTTCGCGACGGACGGCTCGGTCGGCCGCCTCGTCGACCCCGGCGCCGGCACGTGCGATGCGGTCCGTCTCGACGCGGGGGTCTGGGCCCGGTTGCCGCTCTCGGCGGTCCTCGACCCGGCCGCCGCCCGTCGCGCCTTCGTCGTCGAGGCGAGCGGCGCAGCCATCCGCCTGATCCCCAGGGAGCCGACCCCCGATCTCGCGCAGGTGACGGTGACCATCGGCCCAGACGACCTCCCGCACGAGGTCACGGTGCGGGACGCCAGCGGCAACCGCAACCAGTTCACCTTCAGCGGCTGGCGCCCCGACCGCGAGCCTCCCCCCGCCTTCTTCCAGCCCTCGCTCCCCGGCTCCAGCCCCTGCGTCCCGGAAGAGTAATGACATGGGGCCGTGTTGCAGCTACGATGGTCGCCGCCGCCGCGAGCGGCTGGAGGACGAAGCCCTGAACGCACCGCGCCCGTCACCGGACCCGAACGCAGCCTCGCTGGCGGCCAGCTTCGAAGTCGTGCGCCCCCGGCTCGAACTGGTGGAGCGCTTCATCGCCGAACAGCTCGGCGGCGGCCCGGAACTCGTCCGCGAGGCGGGCGGCTACGTGCTCCAGGCCGGTGGCAAGCGGCTGCGCCCCGCGATCCTGCTGACGGTTTCGCGCCTGCTCGGCTATCACGGCGACCTCGACCTCCGCTACGGCGCGATCGTCGAGATGATCCACACCGCCACGCTGGTGCACGACGACATCATCGACAGCGCCACGGTCCGCCGCGGCCGGGCGACGGCCAACCACCGCTGGGGGAACCAGCTCACCGTCCTCCTCGGGGACTGGCTGTACCTGCGGGCGATCGACCTCGCGCTGCAGGTCGCGGACATCGCAGCGATGCAGCGCCTCTCGTTCGCCACCACGCAGATGACCGAGGGCGAGATCCTCGGCCTCGCCCTGCAAGGGGTGGCCGGCGTGACCCGCGAGCAGTACCTCGAGATCACCCGGCGCAAGACCGCCGAGCTCTTCGCCGCGGCGTGCTCCCTGCCGACCCACTTCTCGCCCGCGTTCGAGCGCCACCGGCGGGCTCTCGACGAGTACGGGCGCAACATCGGCATGTGCTTCCAGATCGTCGACGACATCCTCGACATCGTGGGATCGCAACAACGCCTCGGCAAGCCGGTGTTCTCCGACCTGCGCGAGGGCAAGCTCACGCTCCCGTTCATCCTGGCCCTCCCCCGCATGGCCGCCGCCGAGCGCGCGATGGTGGAGCGCGTTCTCGTCAACGGCGACCTCCCGGACGCGGACCCCGAGAGCCTGCGCACCTTCCTCGACCGCCTCGGGGTCGTGGACGAGGCGCGCGAGATCGCGGACGAGTTCGGGCGCCGCGCGATCGCCGCCATCTCCGAGTTGCCTCCTGGGCCCGAACTCGACGCCCTGGCGGCCGCGCCCCGCTTCGTCGTCGAGCGCGAATTCCACCTTGCCATCTGACCATCTTGCCAGTTGACATTTCAGGTGTTAGATTGTCGATTGAACATGGTAGCGGCGATCTTGCGTCAGGTGGTCGGGCGGGAAAGCGAGTCCGAGGCGGATGACGCGCTCGTTTCGGCCTTTCGAGCGCAGATCGTGCGCGCGCTCGGCGAGGGCCGCTGGCGTTTTGCCGACCACTTCTGCGACAAGCTGCTCGCCGAAGAGCCGTGCAACCTCGAGGCATGGCTCCTGAAAGGACACCTGGCCTGGCGCCACTTCCAGGACACCCAGGCCGCCCTCAACTGCTTTCAGCGGGTCGTCATTCTGGGGGGTTTCGAGTCGTCCAACGAGTACGTGGCACGGGCCCGAAACTCCCTGGCACAACTCCTGGAGCAGTTGAGCTGAACTCCTCGGTTACGGGCCACACCTCGGCCCCTGCCGGCCGCTGCACCCCGAAGACGTAGATCCTTGCGATCAGCCGCGGCTCCGGGTCGAGCCACCGGCGCTGGCCGCTGACGCGAGCCACCGGCTGCGCCCCCTCGCGGAGCGCCCACGGGTCGTCGGCGCTGCCGCCGGACGTCGCGACGAACGCCGCTCCGTCGCCCGCGAACTCGAGCCACAGGTAGCCGAAGACCGGACGCGGCAAGGGAAGCTCCCACCCGCCGTTCGGCAGCGCCCGGATCTCCCCCGCCCCCACCCGAACCGGCTCCTCCACCACGGCCTCGTCCAGCGTCCGGGGGTGCGAAAGGGGCTTCGGGTATCCCCAGGGGAAGTGCGGCGGGCGCCCCCAGTCGACCGGCGCGCGCGCGTCGAAAGGCTCGTGCGCCGCGAGCGAGAAGCGGGGCCGGGTCGCGAACGCCGGCCCGCTCACCAGCACGTTGCGGCCGACGCCGTCGACGTCGAGCGCGAGGAGCAGACCGCCGACCGGAGTGGGCGAGCGCACCTCGGCGGCGATCACGTTGTCCCCCTGGCGGAGCAGGTGGCCGACGTCGAAGAGATCGAGGCGGAACCCGGGACGGCTCCAGCCGCACGCCGCCGCGGTCCCGTTCACGTACACCACGTACTCGCGGTCGCCGCAGACCTTCAGCAGCGCCCCTCGCGGCGGCGCGTCGAGGCGCACCGAGGCGACGAACAGGGCGGCCTGTGGATGGACCTCGTCGAGCTCGTCGGTGACCCAGATCCAGCGGGCCGCCCCAGTGAGGTGGGACAGCTCCCGTTCCCAGAAGGCGTGCAGGGCGAACGCGGCAGCCGCCACTCCGGCGGCGAGAACGAGGAGCGTGAGGTGTTGCCGGCGGCGGGTCGGCTCGCGCACCGAGAGAGTGTAGCAACCCCGCAGCAGGAGAACGCGTTCCGTTTGACACCCACAGGCCGATGCCTTAGAGTGCCGCCACAGGATGGACAGGAACCGCGTCCTTGCCGTGATTCCGGCGCGTTACTCCTCTACCCGCTTCCCCGGCAAACCCCTCGCCCCCATCGCGGGCAAACCGATGGTGGCGCACGTCGTGGAGCGGGCGGTGGATGCCGGCTGCTTCGACGAGGTGATCGTCGCCACCGACGACGAGCGCATCGCGAAGGCCGCCGCGGCTGCCGGAGCCCGCCCGGTGATGACCGGCGAGTGCCGCAGCGGCACCGACCGCGTCGCGGAGGCCGTCCGCGGCCTGCCGGCGAGCGTGGTGCTCAACGTCCAGGGGGACGAGCCCGCCCTGCCGCCGGAGAACCTGCGCCTGCTGGCCGGATTCCTGCGCGCCAACCCGCAGGCGCCGATGGCGACGCTCGCGCTCCCGGGCACGGCGCAGGACCTCGACAACCCCAACATCGTCAAGGTGGTGTGCGACCTCACCGGGCGGGCGCTGTACTTCTCGCGGGCCCCGATCCCGTTCCCCCGCAACGCGGTCGCGGGCCTCGTCCGCCGCCACGTCGGGCTGTACGGTTTCCAGAAGCACGCCTTGCTCGCGTTCGCCTCGTGGGAGGAAGCCGGCATCGAGAGGGCGGAGGGACTCGAGCAACTGCGCGCCCTCGCCCACGGCATGGCGCTGCACGTCCTCGCCGCCGCCGCCGACTCCGTCGCGGTCGACGTCCCCGCCGACATTCCCCGCGCCGAGGCCGCCCTCTTCTCCCTTCTCAGTCAGAGGCAACACCCATGATTGGAATGACGTGGTCCGTGGTCAGTGGCCCGTGGTCCGACCCTCCCGCCAGGGTTTCCATCCAGGGCCGAGAGCGCACCCGGTTCACGGACCACGGACCACGGATCACGGTCTTGAAAGGTGGTGGTTGATGGCAACGAAGTACGTCTTCGTCACTGGCGGCGTGGTCTCGTCCCTCGGGAAGGGGATCACGGCGGCGTCGATCGGCGCGCTCTTCGAGGCGCACGGCCTCAAGGTCACGTTGATGAAGTGCGACCCGTACATCAACGTGGACCCGGGCACGATGTCGCCGTTCCAGCACGGCGAGGTCTACGTCACCGACGACGGCGCCGAGACCGACCTCGACCTCGGCCACTACGAGCGTTTCACCGACGTGGTGACGTCGCGCAAGAACAACCTCACGACCGGCCGCGTCTATCAGTCGGTGATCGAGAAGGAGCGCCGCGGCGACTACCTCGGCTCGACCGTCCAGGTGATCCCCCACATCACGGACGAGATCAAGCAGGCGATCCGCGACGTGGCCGAGGACCACGACGTCGTCATCGTCGAGATCGGCGGCGTCGTCGGCGACATCGAGTCGCTGCCGTTCCTCGAGGCGATCCGCCAGTTCCGTCAGGATGCCGGGCGCGGCAACGCGATCAACGTGCACGTCACCCTCGTGCCGTACCTCGCCGCGCCCGACGAGCTCAAGACCAAGCCCACGCAGCACTCGGTGAAAGAGCTGCTCTCGATCGGAATCCAGCCCGACGTGCTGGTGTGCCGCGTGGACCGCCACCTCCCCGAGGAGATGCGCCGCAAGATCGCGCTCTTCTGCAACGTCGAAGAGAGCGCGGTGATCCCCGCGCGGACCGCGGACACGATCTACGACGTCCCCCTCCGTCTCGCCGCCGAGGACCTCGACGGGTTGCTGTTGTCCATGCTCAACCTGCCGCGCGGCAAGCGCGATCTTTCCCGTTGGCAGACGATCGTGGACCGCATGCGCAAGCCCGTGCGCGGCACGCGCATCGGTATCGTGGGCAAGTACGTCAACCTCGTCGACAGCTACAAGTCGCTCAACGAGGCGCTGCTGCACGCCGGCATCGCCAACGACGCCAAGGTCGAGCTCGTCTTCATCGACTCGGAGAAGCTCGAGGAAGAGGCGTACGTCGAGGAGCTCTTCCAGGTCGACGGGATCCTCGTGCCGGGCGGGTTCGGCAAGCGCGGCATCGAGGGGATGATCAAGGCGATCGAGTTCGCCCGCGGCCACAAGATCCCGTACTTCGGGATCTGTCTCGGCCTGCAGACCGCGGTCATCGAGTTCGCCCGCAACGCATGTCACCTCGAGCGTGCCAACTCCTCGGAGTTCGTCCAGGACCCCCCGTACAAGGTGATCTACAAGATGCGCGAGCTGCTCGGCGTGGACGCGATGGGCGGCACGATGCGCTTGGGCAAGTACCCGTGCCAGCTCAAACCCGGTTCGCGCGCCTGGGAGGCGTACGGCGCCGACACGGTGTGGGAACGGCACCGCCACCGCTACGAGGTGAACCAGGACTACGTGCAGATCCTCGAGCAGAACGGCATGCTGGTGACCGGGCGCTCCCCCGACCGCATCTTCGTGGAGATGATCGAGGTCCCCGACCACCCCTGGTTCGTGGCGTGCCAGTTCCACCCCGAGCTGAAGTCCAAGCCGTTTGCGCCGCACCCCCTCTTCGTCGCCTTCATCAAGGCGTCGCTCGAGCATCAGGCGAGGCGCAGCGCCGACGAGCAGGCCGCGACCGCCCTGGAGCCGGCCGAACCGACCGAGGCGCACGCCGGTGAGTGAAGGACCCGACCCCGTCGTCCTCGCCCCCGGTTGCGCGCTGGGACGCGCCCGCCCGCTCGTCTTCATCGCCGGGCCGTGCGTGATCGAGTCGCCCGAGCACGTGGTGCGCATGGCCCTCCTGCTCAGGGATGTCGCGGCCGAACTCGCCATCCCCCTCGTCTTCAAAGCCTCCTTCGACAAGGCCAACCGGTCCTCGCTCGCCAGCTACCGCGGCCCCGGCCTCGAGGCGGGCCTCGCGGCGCTCGCCGAGGTCAAACGGGCGACCGGGCTGCCGCTGCTCACCGACGTCCACGAGCCGGCGCAGGCCGAGGCCGCGGCCGCCGTCGTGGACGTGCTCCAGGTCCCGGCGTTCCTGTGCCGCCAGACCGACCTGCTTCTCGCCTGCGGGCGGACCGGCAAGCCGGTCAACGTCAAGAAGGGCCAGTTCATGGCGCCGCACGACATGGGCAACGTCGCGGCCAAGGTGCGATCCACCGGGAACCGGGCCGTGACCCTCACCGAGCGCGGGACCTCGTTCGGTTACAACAACCTCGTCGTCGACCTGCGCGGCCTCGCGATCATGCGCCGCATCGCGCCGCTCGTCTTCGACGCGACGCACTCGCTGCAGCTCCCCGGCGGCCTCGGCGACGCCACCGGCGGGGCCAGGGAGTTCGCCTTCGATTTGGCGCGCGGCGCCGTCGCGGCCGGCGTCGACGCGGTGTTCGCCGAGGTGCACGACGATCCCCCGCACGCTCTCTCCGACGCGGCGACACAGCTTTCGCCGGCCGAGTTCCGCGCCTTGGTCACGCAGCTCCTCGCCATCCGGCGCGCCTACGACGCGGCAACTGCCGAGTGAAGAGTTGAGCGTTGGCGGAGATGGAAGACGGTAGAAGGTAAAGGGAAGAGGGAAGACGGGATCGGCCTCAGCTTTCCGTTTCCCTTCTTCCGTCTTCCTTCTTCGTTCAACTCTTCACTTTCAACTTCTCGCTCTTCACTCCCGGCTTCGCCGCTGTGCTAGCCTTGCAACGCACCGGAGGCGCCATGGAACTGACCCCGAACGACATCCTCGACGGTTTCGGCGGCGAGACGAAACGGTACGGGACGGATGCCCCGATCGCCGGGGTCGAGATCCTGCCGCTGCGCCGGATCGTGGACGACCGCGGTCTGTTCATGGAGATCTACCGCAACTCCGCCACGCACCCCGGCAGCGAGGCGCTGGCCAGCTTTTTCGCCGGCGTCGATGTCGCGCAGCTCAACTTTTCCCTCGTCACCACCAGCGACCACGTCAAGGGGTTGCATGTCCACCTCAAGCAAAGCGACGTCTGGTTCTGCCCGCCGCCGTCGAAGCTCAAGGTCGTCCTGCTCGACGCGCGCAAGAACTCGCCGACCTCCGGCCGCACCCAGGTCGTCGTCCTCGGCGAGGGGCGCGACGCGTGGCTGAAGATCCCCCCGGGCGTGGCGCACGGCTACCGCCCGCTCACCGTGCCGTGCGGCCTCCTCTACGTGGTCACGCGCTGTTTCGACCTCGCCGACCCCGACGAGCGCCGCATCCCCTGGGACCACCCGGCGGTGAAGGACCTCTGGGCGGTCAGGAACGAGTAGCGCCGCGAGGGGCGGCACGCCGCCGCTTCATTCCGGCTTCCAACTGTCGAGCAGGACCGGCTCCGCGACGCTGATCCCGGCCAGCGGTGCGACCGCGAGGTCCCAGTCCACCGCGCCCACGGCGTAGCGGGGGACGCGGAAGAACAGCAGCTTGCCGTCAGCCGACGGCGCCGCCTCGAGCAACGGACGCCGCTGCGCGCCGGGCAACCTGACTTCCTGCACCACGCCGCCGGCGAACAGGAGCTGGCGGTCCGCGCGGCAGAAATACAGCCGGTTGTTGGGGCCGACCCGCGGCGCGTACTCCGGGCCCATCGTGTTGATGCGCGGCTCGAGCGGCTGTCCCGGTTTGCCTTCGGTCGAAAGCCAGAGGTCGGAGCTGCCCTGGTCGTACACCGTCCACACCAACGCCTTGAGCTGACGGCCGAAGCGTTGGGCGTCCCCCACGCTCGGCCCGCCCGGCACATCCACCTTCACGAGCGCCGCCCATGAGGCCTTCGCATTCGGCCGCTCGCTCGAGTAGAGCCCCCGCACGCCGTTGGCCTGCATCAACTCGACCAGACACGCGGTCTCGGCGCCGTCGATCCAGGTCAGACGCGCGTTGACGTCCGGGGCGAGGCCGGGGAACTCGACGGGTTGAGGGGGGGTCCAAGCGCCGTCCTCCCACGAGGTCCTGTACGGGCGATACCCGCCGACCGCCCAAGGCGCAAGCGCGCCCTTGGCGTCGCGCATCCCGGGCCGCACCGCCCCGACCGGAGGCGCGTCCTTGCCCGAGGTCGGGACCCCGGGGAGCAGGCCGGCCGCAAAGTACACGGACTTGCCCCCCGCCGCCGGGAGCGGCGTCATCTCGAGGCCGGCCGAGTTGACCAGCTTCGGGTCATCGGGCGTGAGCGCATCGGCGGGGATCGCCTGCAGCGACCGCGGCAGGAAGCGCATCTGGTAGATGGAGAAGATGTACATCTCGGCCGCGTCGGCGAGCAGCAGCTTGGTGCCGACCATCGCGGTGGTCCCGGGAACGGGGTTGACCGCGACCTCCTGCCCGACCCGGAAATCGTCGAGACCGGACGCCCGCTCCCCCGCCACGCAAACCGTGTCGGCGGTGACCCTGATCCGCACCTTGACGTCCTTGTCGAGCACCGGCACGGGCTTGCCCTCGCGCCGCATCGCGGCCTGCATCGTCTCGGGGAGGCCCTCGTTGATCTCCACCTCCCAGACGCCCTTGTCGGGCGTCTCCCGGATCGCGGCGATCCGGCCCAAGATCAAGCTGTCCGGCTGCGGCACCGGCGTGGTCGTGTCCTGCATGTTGCAGCCCGCGGCCACGATTGCGGCCAGGCCCAGCACGGCGAAGTTGCGGCTGATGGTCATCGTTCCATCCCCTTCCTACAGCAAGATGCCGGCGATACAAGCGCTCACGAAGCTCGTAAGCGCCCCGCCGACGAGGGCGCGCACGCCGAGGCGCGCGAGATCGTGCTGGCGGTTGGGCGCGAGCCCGCCGATGCCGCCGATCTGGATACCGATCGAGCCGATATTGGCGAAACCGCACAGCGCGTACGTTGCGAGCACCGATGCGCGCTGCGAGAGCACCGGCACCGAGCCGGCCGCCTTCGCGCCGCTGGCCACGAGCTTCGCGTTGTCGAGCAGCGTCTTCATGTCGAGGTAGGCGATGAACTCGTTGAGGACGGTCTTCTTGCCGAGGAGGACCCCGACGGTGCCGCACTCGCTCCAGGGGATCCCGATCAGCCAGGCGACCGGAGCCAGGAGCCGCGCGAAGAACCACTCGAGCGAGAGCTGCGGCATCCCGGCCAGTCCGCCCACCCATCCGAGCAGCGCGTTGACCAGCGCCAGCAGCGCCAGGAACGCGATCAGCATCGCCCCGACGTTCAGGCACAGCCTCATCCCGTCGGACGCCCCGGAAGCGGCGGCGTCGACGCCGTTGACCCACGGCCGCTCCACGTGGGCACGCACCGTTCCCGCGGTCTCGGGCTCGCCGTCTTCGGGGAAGAGCAGCTTCGCGATCGCGAGCGCGCCCGGGGCTGCCATCACCGACGCGGCGATCAGGTGGACCGCGGGGACGCCGAACGAGACGTACACCACCAGCACGCCCGCCGCGATGTGCGCAAAGCCGCCGACCATGATCGCGTGCAACTCCGACTGCGTGAGCGTCGCGAGGTACGGGCGGATCATCAGCGGCGCTTCGGTCTGGCCGACGAAGACGTTGGAGTCGCACAGCGACTCGGCTCCGGAGGTGCGCATCGTCTTCATCATCAGCCAGGCGATCCCCTGCACCACCCGCTGCAGGATGCCGTAGTAGTAGAGGATCGTCGTCGCGGCGGAGACGAAGATGATCGTGGGCAGGACCTTGAACGCGAAGAAGTGGTCGGTGTACTTCTCGCCGAACACGAAGCTCGCGCCGGCGTCGGAGAAGTCGAGGAACTTCCTCGCGAGGTTGCCGAGGAAGCTGAAGGCAGCGTACCCCCACGGCGTCCGGATCACGATCACGGCCAGCGCGGCCTGCAGGCCAATCCCCCACAGCACCGTCCGCCAGCGCACACCCTTGCGGTTGTTCGAAAGCAGGTAGGCAACACCGACAAAGACCACGAGGCCGAGTGCCGAGATCGCACGTTCCATCAACCCTCCTGCCGCTCCGGACGACACCGCGTATCATACCTCCATGCTGCGCATGAACCGTGAGCTCTTCGAACGCGTCGTGGCCGAGGCGCTCGACGGCCTGCCCGAAGAGACAGCCTCGTTCCTCGACAACGTCGCCGTCGTGGTCGAGGACGAGCCCAGCGACGAGGAGCTCCGCGACGCCGGCCTCGACCCCGAGACGGAGACCCTGTTCGGCCTCTACCAGGGAATGGCCCTCCCGGACCGCGGCGGCAGCTACGGCAACGTCCTCCCGGACCGGATCGTCGTCTACCGCCGCCCGTTGCTCGCCGAGTGCAGCGACCGGAGGGAGTTGATCCGCGAGATCCAGGACACGGTCGTCCACGAGGTCGGCCACTACTTCGGCCTCGCCGAGGAGGATCTTCCCTAGCTTGGCTTGGGCGCCCGTCCTGCCCTCTTCCCCCATCTCCTTCCCATTGCCTGCGGATCTCCTTCCCCGCGCGCTCCGGGCCGTCGCTCGAGCTCAGAGACTCCTCTTCCACTGCGTGGAGGGCTCTTGCTTGCGCCTCGAGTGAAGCCGCGTTCGGGGCTTGCTCGCCCCTGCGCTTCGGGTCTTGTTTTCACTGCGTGAGGCTTTCTTGCTTGCCGGTCCCGCGGGTGACCGGATGCGGGCACGGGCGCCCCCGCGCCCGAGCCCGCATGCTCCTGCGCCCGCGACCGGACAGGGCGATCCGCGCCGGGGCCCCTCGCTGTTCTCCTCCCTCGCACAAGACCGCTCGGTCGGAGCCATCGACACCCCGGCGCGGCTCGCCCGTCCGGGACCCGCGGGCGCAGGAGCCAATGGCCACCCGCGGCACCGGCGGATCAACGACACCCCCGCCCACACCTCAGAGGCCGTGCTGCAGGACGAAAGGCCTGAGATCGCCGACAGTCAACAGCAGAACGTCGGCCTGGCGGGGGGGTGGGTGGCCAAACCCGCCCAGCGGGCGGAGGCCGATAGCGCCGGAGCGTGCGGGCCCCGAGCGGCCAGAGCGGCGGGTGGAGACGCCGGCCCCGACCGAGCGTCTCTTGCGAGGGAGGGGAACAGCGAGGGTCCGCCCGCCGCTCTGGCCTGCTCGGTCGCACGCGCAGGCGGGTCGGAGGGCGGCGCTCGATGCGCCGCCCGAGCGACCACGGCCGCAGCCCGCTGGGCATAACAGAACAGGCCTCACGCAGGGAACAAGGAGCGCCTGGGGCGGGGCGCGGCCCGCGGTTAGGGGCGGCGCGAGGAATCTGGCAAAATGCCTCGTTGCGGGGCCGGCTCCCAACGCCGGAGCCGAAACATCCGTAAACGAATGAGGAGGAAGCGCTTTGAACAAGGAGCATATGACCCAACGTGAGAGCAGGGGCGCGGCGCCGGACAACGGACTGCGCCCGGTCGAGAGCATCACCCCGCCGTTGATCTTGGAGGCGCTCAAGGGCGGCGTCCTCGGGCAGGACGACGCGCTCCGCTTCGTGTCGGTTGCGATCTACAAGCACACGACGGGAAAGGTACCCGGCAACATCATCCTCATCGGCAACTCCGGCACCGGCAAGACCACGATCATGAACAACATCCAGCGGCTCTACGACGAGCTGCCGGAGTACGTTCCGTTCCGGGCGATGGCGCTCATCAACGCCAACCTGCTGGTGGACTCGGACCGCATGGAGTTCCGGCCGGAGCGGCTGCTGGCGGCGGTCGAGCAGCGGGCGCGGTCGGTGATCGGCCACCCCCCTACCGCCGCCGAACTGAAGGAGACGATGGAGCGCGCCACGATCTGCGTGGACGAGATCGATAAGATGTCCTCGATCCTCGCCGGAAAGCCGAACGCCATCGGCGTCGCGCTGCAGCAGGGCATCCTGACGCTCATGGAGGGCGAGAGGATCCCGATCAAGACCCACGTGGTGGTGGACGGCGAAGATAAGCCCGTGACCGTGGAGATCGACACCAAAGGCATGATGTTCATCTGCGGCGGCGCGTTCGAGGGCCTCTACGACCAGGTGTTCTCGCGCGTCACCAACCCGAGCAGCGGCGAGAGCCTGCGCTCAGTGGCGGTCCGCAGCGCCGACGGTCAGGTCACGATCGAGGTGCGCTTCTCGCTCGCCGACTACTTCAAGATCGAAGACCTTTTCACCTACGGCATGGTCCCCCAGTTCATCGCGCGCCTCGACAACACGGTCCTGCTCGCCGACCTTGGGGTCAACTCGCTCAAGGAGATCCTCCTCTCCGCCTTCGACTCCCCGTTCGTGCGCTCGCGCCGCTACCTCGCGGTCATGGGGATCGACCTCGAGATCGAGGACCTGGCGGCGTCGATCGTCGCCGAACAGGCGGAGAAGCACTCGCGTACCGGCGCCCGCGCGCTCCGCGCGATCTTCTCCAAGATCATCAACCCGATCGAGTTCGACCCCTGGAACAACGGCGCGCTCGAAGATACGGCCAAAGGGCGGAAACGGCTCGTCGTCACGGCCGCCATGGTGCGCCGGCCGTTAGGCCTCGCCTAACGCACGGCGCTACCCGTCCACAGGCCCCCAACCCGCATCGCGACCGGTACCTGTGCCGGGGAGCTGTGCCGGTCCAGTTGTCACCCGCCGACCCTCACGCTATCCTCACACCTGGGAGGGCCGACCGTGGACGCGATCCTGACGGAGGCGGTGCAGCGCGGCAGCCTGCAGGAAGTGCAGGGCCTTCTCAAGGGCGGGATCGACCTGCGGGACCGCGACGACGAGGGCGGCACCCTCCTCATGATCGCGGCGGCCGCGGGTCAGCTCTCGATCGTCAAGCTGCTCGTTGAAGCGGGCGCGGAGATCGACGCGCGCAACAACGTGGGCATGTCGCCGCTGCTGCTCGCGACGGCGATGCGCCAGCAGGAGATCGTCAAGTTCCTCGCGCAGCGCGGCGCCAACATCAACGGCGCCGACGAAGAGGGGCACACCGCCCTCATGATTGCCGCGCGCACGGGTTCGGCCCCGATCGTCGAATGCCTGCTCGCCGGCGGCGCCAACCCGAACGCGGCCAACCGCTGGGGGACGACCGCGCTCATGCAGGCGGCCCGTTCCTGGAACATCGCGGCCGCGAAGGCGCTGCTCACGGCCGGCGCGGACGCGACGACGACCGACGTCCTCGGCAAGCGCGCCCTGTCCTACGCGAAGGAGAAAGGGCCGCCGCCGCCGTTCCTCGTCCGGCTCCTCAAGGGCGAAGCGACCGGCAGAATCGATCCCCCTGCCTCCCGCAACGCCGCCAAGCCCTGGTGGCGCTTCTGGGAGCGCTGATCGGCTGAGAGAGCAGACGTTGGCATTCGGCCGCCAGGGTCCGGAGCGGCCGGGAGCCCATCGGAGAGACGTGCATCATTCGTCTGGGTCGGCGGATGCGGCGGCGACCGGCGTGGGCGGCATCAGGCTGTGCACTCCCAGCTCGTGCACCAGGCGGCCGCCGTTGTGCGCGGTGTTGGCGAGCACGATGGCGCCGGCGCCGTACACGCCCAGGAACAAGAGCGTCAGCACGGTGGCCGGCACCCTCGCGAGCGGCCGTTTGAGGACGGCCGGCCCCGCCAGCAGGCCCGCGAGAACGACCGTCAGGACCGTGAACGTCAACCTGGTGCGTTCGGCCAGCTGCTCGTGGTGCTGGAGCACTTGGTTCACCTCGGGGGTGCGGTCGGCCAACTTGCCGGCCGCCTCTCCGGTCGACACCGCCACGTAGCTCGCGGCGGTGCCCAGGACCATCAGGACCAGCGCCGACGTCATGAGCAGCCTCGAGTGGCGGCCGACGAGGAGGCCGAGCACGATGAACAGCGGGGCGACCAGCAGCAGCGCGATCGGAAAGTGGACGATCAGCGGGTGCAAGCCGTCCCACGCGGGGATGGGGGGAAGCTCGAACATGGGTTTGACCTCCTGGGCAGCGCCGGAACGGCCGCCCGCCAGACGTCAGGTCTGACGGGCGACCGGTGGAGAAACGAGACGCGGTTCGCGCCGGCCTTCAGCTCACCTGGACGTACTTGTCCTTCGAGTTGAAGCACACCGGGCACTTCTCGAAGTCTATCTTGGTCGTCGTGTTGCCGCACACCGTGCAGACGTAGAACGGCTTGGCCTGGCTGCCCTTGAGGGCGCCCAGATTGTCGAGTGCGGCGGTGTACAGCTTGGCGTGCTCGGCCTCGACGCTCTTGGCGAAGTTGAACGTCTCGATGGCGTCGCGCTGGCCTTCCTTGCGCGCTTGCGCCAGGAACTCGGGGTACATGGTGTCGCGCTCGTACGACTCGCCCTTGATCGCCGCCTCGAGGTTCTCCTTCGTGGACTTCACGTCCGGGGCCTGGATGTCGGCCTTGGGGACGCCGCCGAGCTTCTTGATCACCGCGGCGTGGTTGGCGGCGTGGATCTCCTCCGCGCGCGCGGCGGCGCGGAACAAGCTCGCGACCTCGCCGTACCCCTCTTCGCCGGCCTTGGTGGCGAACGCGAGGTAGCGGGCGTGGGCGTTGCTCTCGCCGTTGAACGCGGCGTTCAGGTTGTCCAGGGTCTTGGCCGTGGGCTTGGCGGGAGCGGCCTCTCCGTTGCGCAGGCCGAACCCGGCCACGGCGATCACGGCGGCAAACAGGGCCAACGCGGCGGGACGGACGAAACGGGGTTTAGTCATCGGTCTCTTCCTCCTCTTTCTTTCATGCGGTCGTGGAGCCGGTCTTCCGGTCCCGAATCTGAGCAGAGCAAGACCGATGCCAGGCTACGGTTCGAGACGGATCTGTTTTTGAAACAATAACTTGCAGAATGAACGAGCATCCCTGGACGCGGCGTCCGTCAAGACTTCTGAACATCCGGGCCACGTTCCGTCAAGGGATTTATACGGCCGGTCTCACCGCGGCGCCTTGGCCCCGCCCCGGGCCTTCAGCTTGTACGCGAGGTGACTGCGGGAGATTCCGAGCCTGCGCGCGGCTTCAGCTTGCACCCCGCCCGCCGCAGCCAGGGCGCGTTGGATCAGGGCGTCCTCCACGACGTCCATGACGGCCGGCAGGTCAAGAGGATCGGAGAGCCCCGCGACCAGCTGCTCGACTCCGTTCCCCTCTCGGCCCGGGCCGGCGCCCGGAGACGCGCTCGCGGCCGCGAGCGGCACGTCCTCCGCCTCGATGCGCGGGCCCGCGGCCAGGATCGCGGCCCGCTCGATCAGGTTGCGCAGCTCGCGGATGTTGCCGGGAAAGTCGTACGCGAGCAGCTTGGCCATCGCGGCCGTCGACACCGCCCGGGGCGGAACCTTGAGGTCGCGGGCCACGAGCGCGAGGAAGTGATCGACGAGGCGCGCGATGTCGCTCCTGCGCGAGCGCAGGGGCGGAACCGCGATCGGCACCACCGCCAGCCGGTAGTAGAGATCCTCGCGGAACAAACCATCGCGGACGCGTCGCTCCAGGTCGCGGTTGGTCGCGGCGATGATCCTCACGTCCACGTGCCGCGCCACCGTCGAGCCGACGCGCATCACCTCCCCGTCCATCAGGACGCGCAGCAGCTTGGCCTGCAGCGGCAGCGACATCTCCGCCGCCTCGTCGAGGAAGAGCGTGCCGAGGTGCGCGGCCTCGAAGACGCCCTGCCGGGGCCGGTCGGCGCCGGTGAACGCGCCGCGCTCGTGCCCGAAGAGCTCGCTCTCCAGGAGCGTCTCGGGAAACCCGGCGCAGTTGACGGCCACGAACGGGCGGCCGGCGCGCTCGCTCGCCGCGTGGATCGCGCGGGCCACCAGCTCCTTGCCCGTGCCGGTCTCTCCGCTGATGAGGACGGTCGCACCCGTGGGCGCCACACGGGCGATGATTCCCCGGAGCCTGGCCATCTCGGGGCCGTCGCCCACCAGCTCCTCGGACCCGGCGAGGCGGCGGACCTGCCCCCGCAGCCTCTCGTTCTCCCGCAGCAGTTCGGTGCGCTCGCACGCCCGCTTCACGACGGCCCGCACGGCCGCGGGGACGAACGGCTTCGGGACCACGTCGAACGCTCCCTGCCGCATCGCATCCACCGCGAGTTCCACCGTCGCGTATGCGGTGATGAGGATGACGGGAACGGTCGGGTCGACTTCCCGGCAGGAGGCGAGCAGCGAAAGACCGTCGCCGTCCGACATCCGCTGGTCGGTCACCACGAGGTCGAACGGCGACGCCGCGAACGCCCTGCGGGCCTCGTCCACCCCCGCGGCCTCGACCACGTCGTGGCCGTCCCCCTGCAGGATGGCGCCCAGGATCCGGCGCATGTTGAGCTCGTCGTCGACCACGAGAAGCCTAGCCACCGTGTCAGCCCTCCAAGACCACCGCCGGGTCGGCGGGAATGTTCAGCGCCAGCCGCACGCGGCCGGGTTCGTTGACCTCGAGGACGAGGTCGCCGCCGTGCCCGCGGGCGATGGCGCGAGAGATTGCGAGCCCGAGGCCGGAGCCGCGCGGCTTGGTCGTGAAGAACGGTTCGAACAGTTTCGGCACGACGTTTTCCGGGATTGCCGGGCCGCCGTTCTCGACGAACAGCGCGACGCCCCCACCGGGAACCGGCCGCGCCCCCATCGTGATCAACCCGCCGCTCGGCGTGGCGTCGCACGCGTTCATCATCAGGTTCAGGAGAGCCTGGTGGACCTGGAACGGGTCGAACGGCGCAACGAGGTCCTCAGCGCACTGCACCCTGAGTTGGAGACCCGCCTGGCTCAGACGGGCTTGCGCCAGGCCGGCGACGTACCCCACCGTCGTCGCGACCGGCGTGCGGCGCTTCTCGGGCTTTCTCTGGCGCGCGTACAGCAGGAAATCGCCGGTCAACGCCTCCAGCCGCCTGGCCTCGGCCCCGGCGACCTCCCGCCACTCATCCCTGCGAGCCGGGTCGGCGCTCGCGTCCTTGGCCAGTTCCAGCGAGCTCACGATCATCGCGACCGGGTTGCGCACCTCGTGTGCGATCGCGCTCGCGAACCGTCCCACGGCGGCCAGCTTCTCCTCGGAGACCAGTCGGTCGCGGGCCCGCTCGAGCTCGGCCAACGAGTGCCGCAACTTTCCCTGTTCCCGTCGCAACCGGCCCACCAGCAGCGCCACGACCGGGGCCACGACGCCGTAGACCAGCACGACGTTGGTCGCCTCGAAATACTCCGTCGTCCCCATGGGAAGATGCCGCCGGTAGTAGATCCAGACCTCGAGGAAGGTGAGACCCGTGGTCGCGGCGACGACCACGGTAATTCCGGTGGCCCCGTACCTGAACGCGGCCGCGATCACCGGGATCACCATCAGCACGACGTAGTGGGTCTCCTCCTTACCGCCGAGCAGCGCGATCATGAACGCGAACGCGATGTTCACCCAGATCGAGGCGCCCGCGTAGGCCCTGAGCGTCCGGTTGTCGGGCGGGTCCTGGCCGCCGTTGAGCCAGGCGAGCTCGAGCGTCTGCATGAGGAACCGACCCATCAGGAGCACGAAGAAACCACGGCTCGGCGGCCCCAGCGCGGGCCCGAACAGCACGTGGACCACCGCGATCGCGGTCAGAAGGCACAGGTTCAGGAGAATGAGGATCGATTCCTGATCGCGCAGCGTTCTCGAAGCCTCGAGGCTTGCGAGATAGGTCGAAGGGCGGTCCTCGGACATCGGCTCGCCGCGAGTCTACCATCGGCGCGCGCCCGTCGATCGGCCGGTGCGGGCCGTGGTCAGACGTGGAGCTCCGACTAGATCCCGACGCCGGGGTGCTCGAGGTCCTCGGGCGGCGCCTCCCGGCTCTCCCGCGACAGGGACAGCAGCAGGAACATCGCCGCGAGCACCAGGTACGCGAGCGTGAACTGGTACGGGATGGCGCGTTGGAGCGAACTCGCGAGCGTCCACGGTAGGTACATGTTGCCGTCCGGCGAGGACGAGTGGATCACGCCGAAGAACGAAAACAGCGCCAGGATCCCGAGGTAGAGCGCGGAGCGCTTGAGGCGACGGTCGATCAGCTCGGCGAGGAACGCGCCCCAGAGCATCGCGGTGAGGATGAAGCCGTTGCCGAGCGCGACGGTCACGAGCGCCTCGGGCAGCTCCTTGCTCGCGGCGGCGAGCAGCTGCACGAACTTGTCGGGCGGGATGAACGTGCCGTACTTGATCGCGAGCAGTCGCGCCACGGTTGGGAAGTACGCGAACGCCACCGCCGGGGCGTGGCGCGCCGGGCACGCGAGGAACGCCTGCACCATGATGTCGAGCGCGACGAAGATCAGGATCGGGGCGAGCACGCCGCGCGGGATCAGCTCCACGATGTAGCCGACGTAGCCGAGGATGCCGCCCAGGCCGATGAAGGCGCCGGTGAGGACGGTGTAGCCGGCGCGCGCCCCCATCCCCTTGTACGCCGGCTGGCCGATGTACGGCGTGGACTGCGCGACGCCGCCGCAGAGGCCGGCCACGAGCGTCGCGATCGCCTCGGTCAACAGGATGTCGCGGGTCTTGAAGTCGTCGCCGGCCACGCGGGCGCTCTCGGTGACGTTGATGCCTCCGACCACGGTCAGCAGCGCGAACGGCGCCGCCAGCGGCAGGTACTTCAGCGCCGCCACGAATCCGTTCACGAACAGCAGCGTCGGGACCGGGAAGCCGAAGTGAAGATCGGCGGCAGGGAGCGGCTTGTAGACGCCGCCGACCCAGCCGTGCGGCCCGAGCAGGTAGTAGAGCGCGGTGCCGAGGGCGATCGCCGCCAGCACCCCGGGGACGTTCTTCGGCAGCTTGATGCGCGCCACCAGGTTGTAGAGGATCAGGCCGAGCGCGACCATCCCCACGAGCGGCATCCCGAAGACGTCGAGCAGGGGCACGAAGCCGATCAGCGCGAGCCCGATGCCGGCAAGCGAGCCGAGCAGTCCGGCCTGCGGCACCATCCTCTGCACCCACCCGCCGCAGAAGGAGAGGACGAGCTTGATGACCCCGATCATGACCATGGTGGCCATGCCGATGTACCAGGTCATCATCGCGGCGTCGTGCGGCTCCATCCCCTGCGCCTTGAGCGACACGAAGGCGGGGCCGAGCACGACGAGCGCGATCCCGATGGTCGAGGGGGTGTCGAGACCGAGGGGCATCGCCGTGACCCTGGGGTTGCCCGTCTTCTTCGCGAGGCGGAACGCCATCCAGGTGTAGACGAGGTCGCCGAACAGCACGCCGAACGCGGTGCCGGGGAACATCTTCGTGTACACGATGTCGGCGGGGAAGCCGAACGCGAAGACGAGGATGCCGGCCAGGAACGACAGCACCGTCACGTTGTCGAACATCAGGCCGAAGAAGCCGTTGACGTCGCCGATGGCGAACCACTCGTACCTGCTGCGGCTCTGAGTCATTGGGGTCTCCCTGAGGGCTTGGCATCAGCCGGCGGCAGGGCTGGCGCGCCCGGGACACGTGGGCGCACGGAACTGGGCGCGGCTCGCCGGATCATCGGCGAATAGTAGCAAGGATTCACGCCGTCCCTGCGGCCCTGCGCGCCGACCCGTTGCGCCGCTAACGGATTTGGAGCGCGAGGGTCGTCGGGTCGCCGGTGCGGTTGTCGATGAGCGCCCCGTACGCCCAGGCCAGCCCCCCGGGGGTCTGCACCTCGACCGTGGCGTAGGCGAGCGCCTGGTCCCCCGCGCCCACGTCGGCGAAGATGTCGTACTGCTGGAACCATTGCCCGGGTCCGACGCTGATCGCCTTCGTCGTTCCGACCTGGCGACCCGAGCCGTCGAACAGCCGCACCGCAACGGTGCAGGCCGCGCTGCCGAGGTTCACGACGCCGACGTTGGTGCGGTAGTCCGCGCCCTTGCGCAGCGGCAGCAGCACTCCCGTCTGGCCGAACGCGAGCGCGTCGGCGGCGGTGAGCGCCGGGAACCCCGAGCCGAACGTCCCGGCCGCCGTCTCGTCGTAGCTGCGGGAGCTGGCAAAGAGCGGCTGGTTCGAGGCGATCTGCACGGCGCCGCTGGTTTCGAGCGCCGGGTCGACGCCGAACAGGTCCTCGACCACGTTGACCCACGCCAGCGCGCCGCCGGCCGGCACCGTCGCGCTGCGGACGAGCGACACAGCGTCGGCCACGTAGGTGGCGGTGACCGCCGCCGGCTGCGCGGTCAGATTGGCGACCGCCACCTCCGTGCGCCACAACGTGCCGTTGGCCCCGTGGGTGTGGGCGATGGCGGGGATCAGGTAGAGCTGGCTTCCCGCGGGCGGCGTGACCGCGACGACGGCCGACGCCGAGTCCATTGTGCCGCAGGCGTTGGTGACGCGGACCCAGTAGGCGGTGCTCGCCGCCAGCGGTCCGGACGTGTAGGTCGCCGCCGTCGCGCCCCCGATCGGATGGGCGGTGTCGCCGCTGGTCCCCGCGTACCACTGGTAGCTCAGGGGCGGCGTACCGGCCGCCGTGACCGCGAACGTGGCGGTGGCCCCGGAAATCACGGTCGCGCCCGCCGGATGGGCGGTGATCGCGGGTGGGCTGCACGATGTGAGCACCGTGATCGCCGCCGAAGTGGAGGCGGCGGCTCCCGGAAGTGACGCCGTCAGGGTCCAGGTGTAGCTGCCGGCGGTGGAGTAGGCGTGGCTCGGGCTGGCGAGGCTGGAGTGCGGCGTACCGTCGCCGAACCCCCAGTCGTATCCCACCGTCCCCGTGCATCCCGACGTGGTCACCGACGCCGACAAGGTCACGACCTGACCCGCGACGACGGTGGCGGGTGCCGCGACCGCGGTGATGGCGATGCCACAGCTCGATGCCGCGACGGTGAGCGTGACGCTGCCCAGGTTGGAGTTTGTGGAGCCGTCCCAGGCCGCATAGGTGAACGAGTCGGTACCCGTGAAACCGGCCTCGGGGAAGTACGTCGCGGTCGTCCCGGCGAGGCCCGCTGTCCCGCGTACGGGCTGGGAGACGATCCGCAGCGTTAGAGGGTTGCCGTCGGCATCGCTGGCGGAAAGCGGTACGGCGACCGGCGTTGCGGCTGTGGTGCTCGCGGCTGCATTGCTCACCTGAGGCGGGTGGTTGGAGTTGGCGTTCTCGCTTGCCGGCCCGGCATGGCAGGTGTAACAACCGACCTGGAAACCTCTCCAGAACGCCTTGGTTCCGAACGCCGAAATCGTCCGGTCGCCCTGGGCGAAGGAGAGCACCGTACCGCGGTAGTCGGTGCCGTGGCACGACTGACATGCGGCGGCGCCTCCCTCAGCGGCATCACTGTGCCGGCTCACCCAGTCCTGGCCGACCGGGTGCATGCCGTGCGGCCCGCCGCTCACGGTCGCCGGAACCGTGGCATGGCAGGTCGTGCACTCGGCAAGCACCCCCACGTGGCCTTGGAGCTTCAGGCTTTCCACGTTGTCGTTGACGTGTGTGCTCGGGAACTCGGCGTGCGTCGAGCCGTGGCACGCCTCGCACTTCAGACCGCCGTGGCCGGTCGAAAAACGGTAGAGGGAAAAACCCGCCGCAGGCATGTTCGCGGTCGTGGCGAACGTCTGGTTGGCCGCGATTCGCCGCTGGCCCGATGCGTCGAAAACACCCATGAAGCGAATCTGCCCGTTGTTCTGCGCGGCGGTACCGGTGTGACAGCTCTGGCACGCCGGCTCGTCCAGCCACCCCTGGCGGCCGCTGCTCCCCACGGCGCTCATCGTGCCGTGGCAGCTCTGGCACTGCATCGCGAGGGAACCGTCCGCCGCCACGGCGCTCCCCATGGCGCCGCGCAGGCACTTCGTCGTCGACCCCGGGTGGCAGCGGTAACACGCCGACCGGTTGTCCGTGCTGTCGAGGCTCATCCCGGTCGCAGGGTCGGTCACGTGGGCGTGGAAGAAGTGAACCGAGGTCGTCAGCTGCGGCACGCCCGAATACCCCGTGGTCGCCAGGGCGTTGGACGCGTGGCAGAGAGCGCACAGAATCGGCTTTCCGCCGGTCACCGTGGCGTAAAGGCCGCCCGCCGCATAGCCGTTGGCGGCGAGCGCCCCGGCGTAGGCCGGACTTCCCGCGTTCCTGTCGTCGTGGAGGCGCACGATGTTGAGCCTGTAGTCGCGGATGGGATCGGCGTCGTTGACCCACCCAACCGCCGGCCGCGCGGCCGCCGAGCCACCGGAGGCGTGGCAGGCGCTGCACGCCATCTCGTCGGAGATCGGCAGCACGATGTCGGTGCTCGCCAGGGTGTTTCCCGAGGCGTCCTTGGCCACCAGCCGCATCAGCGGGTAGGGGTTCTTCGCCTTCGCGTCATCGTACGGCGTGAGCGGGATCCCCTCTGCGATGAACCACCCGTTGGCGGGGTCGAAGCTCATCGGCCGCGGCGCGTTCGCGGCGCCCGGCATGGCAACGCCGGTGAGTCCCACGTCCGGCGCCAGCGGTTGCGCCAGCCCGAAGATCGCCTGCGCGTACTGCCAGAAGTTGGTCTTCCCCACCGACGTCGTGTTGATCGAGCCGGTGGAATCGGCCACGCCCTGGTAGGTGACGGTGACGCCCGAACTCACCAGGTTTCCCGTCGGGTCCATGACCTGGGCGTGGATCGTGTTGTACGGCGGGAGGATGGCGAACACGGAAAAGTCGGCGTCCAGACAGTGCATCCCGAGGTTGTTCCAACCGACGACCGTCCAGCCGCCCGCGGCCCCGAACACCGGTACCGCCGCGAGCCACGTCGAAGCGAGAAACCCCAACAGAGCCGCGCGCTTCCCACTCATGCCAGCCTCCCTCGCCGGCCCTCCGGAAGCTCCCGGGATTTCCCCCGGGGACGTACAAAGACCCGGCGCACGAACCCGCCCGCACCGGACTCCGCCGTTTCACTCCCCCCCGATGTTGAGAAGACACAGCGATTCTAGACCTCGCAACCGCCATGAGCAAGATGGCTGGAAGCGGCCGCCCAGGCGTACGGCCGGCCGGGCCGGTTCAGCCCCGCACGAAGTCGGGGCGCGGGACGCTCGGGATCAGGCCGGCCTCGTGGGCGCGGCGATAGAACAGTTCCACCCCTTGCCGCCCGCGCTCGCCGTAGTCGAGCGTGGCCTCGTTGACGTACATCCCGACGAAGCGGTCGCCCTTGGCGTGATCGAGCCCGCGCCCGAACGCGAGGGCGTGCGAGAGCGCCTCCTCCCGGTGCTCGAGCGCGTAACGGATCGAAGCCTCGAGCACTCCCGCGACTTGGCGCATCAGCGGCTCGCCGAGGTCGCGGCGGATCGCGTTGCCGCCGAGCGGTAGCGGCGTGCCGGTTTCGCCCGTCCACCACTCGCCGAGGTCCGCGACCTTGGCGAACCCCTCCTCGGCGAAGAACAACTGGCCCTCGTGGATGACCACGCCCGCGTCCGCGTCCCCACGTCGCACCACGTCCATCACCTCGTCGAACGGGACGTCGACGCAGCGTGCGGCAGGCTGCCAGAGCTGCAGCGCGAGACGGGCGGAGGTGAGCGCGCCCGGCGTCGCCACGGTCAAGCCGGCGAGATCGTCCCGCGTCATCGGCCGGCGGGCCAGGACCACCGGGCCGTAGCCGTCCCCGAGCGAGGCGCCGGAGTTGAGCAAGGCGTAGCGGCCGTCGAGGTACGCGAAGGCGTGCAGCGACACCGCCGTCACCTCGTACAAGCCCTCCTTCGCCTTCTGGTTCAGGGTCTCGATGTCGGCGAGCGTTTCGGCGAATCGCAAACCCTCGGCCCCCACCTTGCCGTGCACCACGGCGTAGTGCATGAAGGCGTCGTCGGCGTCCGGCGAGTGCGCGATTCGAATGAGTGTTGACATGGCCCTCCCTCGACTTCAGGGAACGGATTCTAGCCGGTGACCCACGTCCCTTGCACCTCGGCCACCGGCGCGTCCGATGGCTGGGCGGCGCCCTTTCCGCAATGAAATCCTGTCATAATTGAGCTTAGGACGCGATGCCGGTGATGCGCTGCCTTTTCGCCTCCGACCTCCA
>CAVSFQ010000027.1:0-71070 GCA_963727205.1 uncultured Acidobacteriota bacterium
TGTGAGTGAGGATTGACCCGGCAAGGTTGACGAGTTGAACGGCGGTGGGCACGTTGGGGTCAAGAGAAAGCGATGCCTCGCAGGCCGCGAGACTTCGTCGACGGCGCGACCTACCACGTCGACTGTCGGTTCGCCCACGGTGCGCGAGTGATTGCCGCGCCCGAGGAGGCGTTCGAACTTCGGGTGGACGCGATCGAAGCGGAGCCGAGGCGGCGTTCGTGCATGAGCGGTGCGAAGCTGAAAGTGCCAACTGCGCCGGACCTATCCCGCACGTATCGTGACGACCTCTCCGCGCGTCGCAGGGGCCTTTCGGAAGCCTGTCGGCTCAGTCGGCTCCCCAGGCCAGCGCCGCCATCCCCGCCATCGCAGGGCACCCGCGGCTGCCGAGGACCGGCGGGGTGACTTTCCCTGGCCGGGCGCTTTTCCCGGCCGCTGCAACCCGCGACGGGCGGGGAGCGGGCGCAAAGAGCCTTGTGGGGTCAGCCCGACCCGTCCATTCTCGAGTTCATTGCCAATGGTTTAAACAAAATCTCACCGCCATCCCGTAACAGCCTCCGCCGACGTAGGCTTGCGAGGTCAAATGAGATGGCATCTCTGTTGCATCGGCCGGGCGTGACGGAGCAGAGCGGTGTCGCTCGCGTCGCACGAGCCGCAGCGCCCTGCACACGGGGCCGCCCCCGAGCCTCGCCGTCGAGGAGGTGAAGGATGAAAGGGCTCATCTTCACCATCTGCACCATGGCCGCAGCCGCTGCACCCGCCGCGATCGTCAGCCAGGCGCGACGGCACCTGAACCCGGCCGGGCGGACCGACTGCCCGGCGCCGTGGTGCGAACAGGTGCCCACCATTCATCGCCTGGAGGCCCCCGCAGACCCGTCGATGTACCTCGGCGACGTCATTTCGTATGAGCGGCCCAGCGATTGGCGCGACTTCGCCCCGTTGCGCGACGAGGTTGCGTCGTTGACGGACGGCCTCACTTCCGATCTCGACAAGGTGACCGCGATCGCCGACTGGGTCAAGCAATCCAAGGTCTCGGCGCCGCACACCTACGCCACGTGGCCACCCTCCATCATCGACATCTGGGGGTTTCGCGAGGGCCAGTGCGAGGAAGCGTCGTTCCTGCTTACCGCGATGTTGCGCCTCGCCGGGATACCCGCGATGCGCTTCACCACCTGGAACAACGCCCACGCCGCGGTGCGCGCCTGGGTGGGCGGCCGCTGGGTCGTGGCCGACGCGACGCCGCTGAGCCCGGACAACTCCGGTCCGGCACGCATCTACGAGCCCGACGATCCTGCGGTTGTCCCGGCGTTCCAGGAGCGCCCGCTCGTGGCGCTCAGCAACGTCCAGGTGCCGGGGACCGATGCCACCGTCGCCAACTTCACGCTGTTCAGCAACGAGCCGATCGACGAGACCGCCAAACTGTCGCGGATCGGGCTGGAGTACGGGAAGGTGGCGTTCCCAGTGACCAACGAGTTCCTGTACTACGACGCCGCCACGCGCCTGTTCGTCGCCGACGGGCAGCCGGACCAGCAGGTCTCGATCCAGTACCACATCGATGCGGTGGACGGGGCGTGCCTGAACGACCACCAGTCGTGGTATGCCGACCCGATCACGTTCCTCGTTCCCGGGCTCCTGTGGAGGACGATCGACCCCACCCGCCCGCCGGCCGTCGGATCGCTCTACCCTCAGGGGTACATCGAGACCTCGTTCCCGACCTGCGGGATGTGGCGGATCGTGTACTACCTGAGCAAGCTGGATCTCGACGCGCCGTCGGTGGCGCTCGCATACGAGGATTTCAGTCTCACCGACGCCAACGATCTCGAGATCGTCCGCCCGGAGCAGCTGCAACCGTCCGCGGGCGCGGACATGTACGCCTTCCGGGCGCTGGTGGAGACCCTGGAGAAGCTCCCGACGTTCGAGCAGCTCGGCGGCACCGCGCCCCAGTAGGTCCGGCGCCATCACCCGTGGGCGGCGGCCGCAGCGGTCCTGACGTCCGCCACGCGAACGCGGCAGCGCCGGACCAGGCGGACTGCGCCGGCGTCGGCCGCGACGAGCTCGTGCGCTGCCGGTCAGGCGCGAGCGCGCCGCATAGGTACCACATAGGTACGTCCACGCTTATTGACAGTCATGTGAGTAAGGATAGGTACGAGGTCCGGCAAAGTTTACGATTCTGGCGGTGGGCACGTTGAAGTCGAGGAAACGGCATGCCCCGCAGGCCGCAAGATTTCGTCGACGGTGCGACCTACCACGTCGGCTGTACGAACGCCCACGGTGCTCGAGTCTTTGGCGCGCCCGGAAAGGCGTTCGGACTTCAGGCAACCCCGGTCGAAGCAGAGCTGAGGCGGCATTTATGCATGAGCGGTGCGATCCTGAAATTGCCAACTACGGCGGACCTGGTACCTTCAATGCAGGCCTGACCCTCCTACTGGACTCCTGGATGGGGCTCAGCGTAGATCGAACGCAGGCGGCGGATCAGTAGTGCCAAGAGGGGACGAATTGCCCTTATGGGCGAGCCCGACCTCCATGTCACAAGGATGGTCGGGGGCCGTAGACCCTTGCACGGCCGGCGTTGCGGTTCGCCTTACGAGGTTGACAGTTGGTTGACATGAGGTGTACGGTTAGGTCATGCGAACTCAGACGACCGACGTGACAGAGATCCTGGTTACGGGCCTGACCGAGCCATTGTCGGCGCCCGGATGGGCAAGGAAGTACAAGACCCGGGTTGTAAGCCGGTCCCAGTTGGGGAGACTGCGCTCCTGGCCCCTCCTGACAATTGTTCGAGCCGGTAAGCCGGATGAGTTCCTAGCCAACGGCGACTTCATTCAGCTGCTTTCCAGAAGACAGCTGGCGGCCGGTTCGGCCGCAATTCTGCTACTTGAATTTGTCAAGTCGCCACAACCACCAATCGATCTCTACGCGCAGGTGCTAGCTCGGTTCCAGTCGTGCTGGAATATCGAGCTGGCCTTTGGGCCGGACCACGCGGCCAGTGCCCTGGTTGAGGCGTTCTCCAAGATCAGGGCGAGGAAGCTGGCGGTCGCGACGCCGCAACAAGATCCCATCAGTCAGGCGCGGCGCGTTGTTCTTGCGACAAGTGATCTCCGGTCGGCCTCTGGAAGGCTGGCCGCGGATAAGATCGCCGGCGCTTTCGGGCTGGGCGTCGCGGTGCTCGCCGGGATCCTCGGTGATACGCGCCAGGCAGTTGGGAAGAGCCCTGATGCTGAATCGAGACAGGGAAAGCTGTATCCCTTCGAAAGGGTCGCACGTCTGCGGGCTGTCTTGTCGGGTGATGAGTTTCGTAAGTGGCTTTGGATGCCCAATGACGAATTGAACGCCGCTAGTCCCATCGAGCGGATTCGGGACGGGCGCGTTTCTGAGATCGCTGATCTCGTGGAGGACATGCTTACTGGGGTTCCGGCGTGACCGTGAAGGCGGCGCCACCTGTCTCCGGTCTTCTTGGCCAGTTGCCCTGTCGGCCCATGAATGGACTTCTGTTTCGATGTATATCGCAGCTTGACTTCATGAGTGGTGATCCACCTCAATTTCTCCTGACCTCTCGTCGACCTGGCCGCTGCAACCCGCGGGGTGTGGAATGTCTCTACCTTGGGGAGAGCGAAGCGGTCGCTGAGCTGGAGTACAGGGGCCGTTGGAAAGGTACCGGCGAGTACTACAAACCAATGCTCACCTTTACTGCGCGAGTGGCACTCTCGTGTGTGCTGGACCTTGAAGACGCGCAAGTAAGGGACGCACTAGGTCTTGACGATGAAGCGGTGTTTGGTACGTGGCGAGGGTCCAAGGGCCTGACACCCGTTCAAGGTCTTGGAGTCGCGGTGAGCAGGCAGGCGAGGCTCTCCGCCATCCGGTTTCCTTCCGTGGCGATGCGTCGAGAGGGTGGTTCTGGATGGAATGTTGTGATCTTCAAGGCATCTGTCCGGCCACCAGACAGCGTTGCCATCCTTGGGGAGTCGGACAACGCAATTGAGACGTGGCCCTAGGAGGCAGCTTACCGAGCTCGGTGTGTTAGGTAGCCGATAGGTACCTCGAGATCCGGCAAAGTTGGCGAGTTGGACGGCGGTGGGCGCGTTGGGGTCAAGAAATCGCCATGTGTCGCAGGCCGCGAGTCTTCGTCGAGGGTGCGGTGTACCACGTCGATTGTCGGTTGGCCCGCGGTGCGCGGGTACTTGCCGCGTCCGAGGAGGCATTCGAACTTCAGGCAGCCGCGGTCGAAGGGGAGCCGAGGCGGCGTTTGTGCATGAGCGGTGCGATCGTGAACTTGTCAACTATGTCGGACCTGGTACCTATCAGGGCGGGCACGCTGGGACGTGGACGGCTACCTGGCACGGGCCTGCGAGGTCCTGGGAAGGGAGCTGGACGCTCCTTGCAGCGGCCACAAGGACGACACCGCCTCGCGCCTACGGGAGCTCGTGGTTGTAGTCGGCGTCGACGTGTACGGTGTGAAGGTGAAGGCGTGTGCCGAGCGGCTGGGCATGAACGCCGGCAATGTGAGTCGTGCCCTGGCCCGGGCCTCGGCGTGGGAGCGGGAGGACCGGGCGTTTCACGAGCAGCGGCTCGACCTCTAGGAGCGCCCGGCCACGCTGGAAGCTGGCTCCCAAACCACCAACAAGGTGAGAAGGTGATAGAAGGTACCTGAAATAGATCCTGCCCCAAGACCACGCGTGCCCGTCCCAAGTATCGGCTCCAATTTGACATTACGCTCACAAGTCGCTAAGAAATGAACAGGCCAGGTGACGAAGTGAGTTATCAACTTTCCGAGAGTCTCCGGTTCGGTTCGCCATGGCTGTGCTCGTGCAATACAAGGGCGTGGATTCCCGGCCAACACGACGACAAAGGGTCGCTCGCCTGCTTAGCGGACGCCGGTCGCAAGCTCGGCGCAAGTCGGAGTGAGCGACACGAGGTTGCTCACGAATTCCCCGAGGGGCATCGATGACCCTCGCCTCGGACCATTCGTTGCGGCAGACCGCGAATGTCGACGTCGTGGGCGATCGCGACAAGCTCATCTTCGTGGGCATGGCCGCGGTCTTCGCGGCGTGCCTGGCATTCGGCGCCACGCGGCTGGTGCTGACGCTGGGCGCGGGGGCGCTCACGCCGTGGTGGGCCAATCTGGGCGGAGCTGTGGCGATGCTGACACTCTACCTCTGGTATCGCCGCCGCCCCCGCGAGAGGTCCGCGCAAGCCGCCCACGGTACGGCCCTGGTTGCAACCCTCGCACTCCTGGTTCCTGTCGTCTATGGCATGAGTTCGACCATCTGGTGGCTCGCGCTCGTCGGGTTCGCCATGGTCCTCCTCGGCCGCCGGCGTGAGGCGTGGGTGTGGGGCCTGGTGATACCGCTCGTCATCACGGGGGCCGTGCTCGTGGAGCCGTCCGTGCAGCTCGAAGGCGCGGCCGGCGAAACCCGGCTTGAGAGCGGGATGGCGAAAATCGCCTTTGCCCTTGTCCTCGTGTCCATGGCCGCGGCGTTCCGGGGATTGGCCGAGCGCCGGGCGCGGGAACTCCACGACAGCGAGGAGCGGCATCGGAACCTCTTCGACCGCGCTCCGGTGGGCATCGTCCATTACGACAAGGCCATGCTCATTACCGACTGCAACGGGCAGTTCGCCAGCATTCTGGGCAGCGATTGCGAACGCCTCGTCGGCCTCGATCTGCGCTCGCTTGGCGACCAACGTGTACTCGCCGCGTTTCAAGTTGCCCTCAACGGTGGACATGGCGAATACGATGGACCGTTCGATTCCGGCACGACACGCACGGGCATCCTCCTTTCGGTCCGGACCGCGCCGCTTCGCGGCAAAGACTCGGCCGTCGTGGGGGCCATCGGCATCCTCGAGGACGTCACGGCGAGGAGGCGCGCGGAGGACGAGCTGCGGCGTTCGCAGAACGAGTTGGAAGACCGAGTGCAGGAGCGCACCGAGGAACTCCGTCAGCTCAACCTTACTCTGAGGAAGAGCGAGGAGCGCTACCGGCTGATCGCGGAGAACACCGCCGACGTGATCTGGACGCTCGATCTTGCCACCGGGCGCTTCACGTACGTCAGCCCTTCGATCCAGAAGCTGACGGGCTTCACGCCCGAGGAATTCATGGCGCGCCCGTTCCAGGACTCCGTGACCCGCGAGTCGCTGCCCCGTGTCGAGGCGCGTTTGGCAGCCAGTCTGGCTGCGGTCGCCGCCGGGGACGAATCGGCCCGCACCGCGACGATCGAGGTCGAGGAGCCGACGAAAGACGGCGGCACGGTGGCAATTGAGGTGGTCGCGACGGCGATCAGCTTGCCGAACGGCGACGTGGCGGCCATTCTGGGCGTGACCCGGGACCGGCGCGAACGCAAACGGGCGGAGGAAGCGCTGCGCGAGAGCGAAGCGCGCTACCGCAGCTTGTTCGAGCAATCGCCGATCGGCATCTACCGCACTACGCCGGATGGCCGGATCTTGCTCGCCAACCCTGCGCTCCTCCACATGCTGGGCTACGACAGCAGCGAGAAGCTCCTGGCTCGCAACCTGGAAACCACGGGCTTCGAACCGGACTATCCGCGCGAGAGGTTCAAGGAGATGCTCGAGCGCGACAACGAGGTGAGGGACTTCGAAACCCACTGGACGACGAGATCGGGCGAGAAGGTGCGAGTCATCGAGAACGCGCGGGCGATTCGCGGAGTAGATGGAAAAGTCCTCTACTACGAGGGCACCGTTGAGGACATCACGGCGCGCAGGCGAGCCGAGGAAGCGCAACACCGTCTGGCCGCCGCGGTCGAGCAGGGCGACGAGGCCGTGATCATCACCGACCCGAACGGAACGATCGAGTACGTCAACCCCGCCTTCCAGCGCATTACGGGATACAGCAACGACGAAGCCGTCGGCCGGACCCCGAGGTTGCTCAAGAGCGGCAGTCACGACGCCGGTTTCTACAAGGCGATGTGGGACACAATTACGGCGGGCAAGGTGTGGTCCGGCCATCTGATCAACCGCCGCAAAGACGGGTCGAAATACGAGGAGGAGACGACGATCTCGCCCGTTCGGGACCCGAACGGCAAGATCGTCAACTTCGTCGCGGTCAAACGAGACGTGACCCACGAGGTTGCATTACAGCAACAGCTCAACCAGGCACAGAAGATGGACGCGATCGGCCGCCTTGCCGGCGGCATTGCACACGATTTCAACAACCTCCTGCAGGCGAGCCTGTCCCACGCTCAGATGCTGCGGACGCACGCGGACGACCCGGAGCGTGTCCGAACGGAGGCGGCCGAGCTCGAGCAACACACCCTTCGCGGTGCGGGGTTGACCCGCCAGCTCCTGCTCTTCTCGCGGCGCGAAACCGCGAAACCCGAACATCTCGACCTAAACCAAGTCACACAGGCCGCCGCAACGATGCTCCGTCGGCTGGTGCGGGAAAATGTCGTTTTCGACCTTGAACTCGCAGACGCGCCGGTGATGGTGGAGGCGGATCACGGCCAGCTCGAGCAGGTGCTGATGAACCTCGTTGTCAACGCCTCCGACGCGATGCAGGACGGCGGTCGCCTGACCATTCGCACTGGCTGCGACGTTCCCGCGTCTTCCTGGCTCGAGGTCGAGGACACCGGCCGCGGCATCCCGGAAACGATCCGCGAGCACATCCTCGAGCCGTTCTTTACCACCAAGGAACCGGGCAAGGGAACCGGGCTCGGCCTGTCCGTGGTGCACGGGATCGTCACCCGCCATGGAGGCAGGGTGGAGCTGGAAACGCACGAGGGCCAGGGATCGAGGTTTCGGGTCGTTCTGCCTCGTTCCGGGCCGAGCAATTCTGTACCTGTGGAAACCCCTTCGGCGGTGCCGAGCGAGTTGGCGGTCGGCCACGGTGAGCGGGTGCTAGTGGTCGAAGACGAAGAAGGTCCGCGCGAGGGGCTGAAGGAGATTCTGACCTCGCTCGGATACGAGACTGTGGCGGTTGGGTCCGGCACCGAGGCTGGGCTTCTCGCGGCCGAGCCCCGGTTTGCGCTGCTCCTCACCGACCTGATGCTCCCCGACGTCGCAGGGCACGACCTGGCCGGCAGTCTGCAGGGTCGCTGGCCGGAGCTCGCGGTCGTATTCATGTCCGGGTACGCCGAGGACGAAGCACTGCGTCGCGGGATCGAAACCGGCCACGTCCGGTTCCTGCAAAAGCCCTTCAACATGGAGACGCTCGCCAACGCGATTCGCGCCGCGCTCGATGAACGCCTCAAAGGTAGACGAGCGTAGCTGCGAAAGGTACCAGGTCCGGCACAGTGATAGGTACCAGGTCCGCCTTAGTTGACAAGCAGGTGGAGAAGTAAGAGCGCGAGGCTCGGTTTGCCAGCTGTGCCGGACCTGGTACCTATTGTCCTGGTGGAACAGCGCGCGCCTCGTCTTCTCCAACTCTGACCGCTAGCCCGTTCTCGCTCCGCGGAAATCCAGGCTAGATCGGTCCCCTGCCACTCGGGTGTGATCCCCGGTGCCTGTCGGCTGCCTTCTACCTGTCCGATCGACGCCGCCGGTATTCGCGGCCGCTTCCCCCATGCGTACTCAGGTCCAGCAGCAGGGCGATCACGATGACGGCCCATCCGAATGTCGTGATTCCACCTGGCGAGACGAAGATGTAAGCGAGGGTTGTCCACGGCAGCAGCAAGAGGCCGGCTGCTGGCCATATCCAGTGGGGAGCCGTGAAACTACCTGCCGTGGTGGACCAGCCGCGGAATGTTCCGGCGATGCGCGTGGGGTCCATGAACCACCACAAGAGAAGCGCGAGACGCGGCGCGCCACCGAGCAGCAAGACTCCAAGACAGCAGCCCATCGACCACCCCCTTCACTCAGTCCTCAGGACTTCAGGCCCGCCTGGTACCCTCTCGCGAGGCCGTGCCGTTACAGCCGCCAACATAGATGAGAACTCGGGGGTCGGGAGGCCCATTCCAACCTTCACCTTCGCCGAGGTCCACACGGCCGCCCGAGACGCCCTCGCTCTCGGATAGGTACCAGGTCCGGCACATTTGACGAATCGAGTCTCGCGCGGCCGGTCTCCCGTCACTTGTCAAGTCAGCCGGACCTGGTACCCATACGTGTGACAGCGGGAACGCAATCGACACCTCGCAAACGGCAACTGCCGCTAATCGATGTGCCTTGTCGCCGGGCTCAACCCAGCAACGATCATGGTCAGCATGATCAGCACGCCGGAACCGACGAACATCCCGGTGACGTGCCGGTCGGCGACGAGCCCGGCCAGCACCAGCGAGATGGGCATGAGCCCCATCGCGGCGAACATGACCACGCTCATCACCCGTCCGATCAGCGCATGGTCCACGTGGCCCTGGACCCAGGCGATGATGGACACGTTGGCGATGCCGCCGCACACCCCGATCAGCGCCATGTCAATCGCCAGCGGCGGAAAGGCGCGGATCAGCGGTATGGCGGCGATGCCGATGCTCTCGGCGCCCACGAAACCGAGAAACAGATATCCGCGACGGCGCTTGGGCTTGAGCGTGCCCGCCAGCGCCATCCCTCCGAGCGCGCCTCCGCTGAAGCACGACATCATCGTGCCGAACGCGGCCGACGATCCAAAGCGGAGTTTCGCCAGCACCGGCATGCCCACCATCACCGGCCTCACCGCCCAGAGGTTGATACCGGGCACGATCAGCACGAGCGAACGCAGCGCCGGATCGCGCCACACGTACTGGAGGCCCCCCACGATGGACTGCAGCACGCTTGGGCGCTTCTCGGCGTGCATCGGATGCGGCTTCGGTTTCGGCAAGCGCGCCAGCGGGACGATGGCGAAGATGGAGCTCAACGCATCGACGAGAAAGGCCGCCGCTACGCCACAGGCGCTCACCCGGATCCCCGCCGGCGCTGCTCCGAGCAGCGAACTCGCCTGCATGCTGCCCGAGAACATCGCGTTGGCTGCGGCCAACTGCTCACGCTCGACCAATGTCGGGAGCAGCGCCTGGCTTGCCGGCAGCCCGAACGCATCCGCAGTGCCGAACAACATCGACAGCACGTAGAGGTGCCAGAGCTGCACGACGTCCAACCACGTCAAGACGGCCACGATCGCCACCAGCGCGGTGCGCGCCCCGGTCGTGAACAGCAAGACGGTGCGCGGCGCGAAGCGATCGGTCGCCGCACCGCCGATCAACATCAGCACCGCCCGCGGCACCGCCGCCGTCATCATCATCGTCCCCAGGGCCAGCCCCGATCCGGTGAGGCTGAGCACCAGCCACGGCAGCGCGACCATGTAGAACTGGTCGCCGATCATCGACACCGTCGAACCCAGCCAGAGGTTGCGGAAATGCGCAATTCGCAGCGGGCTTCGCGCCGGCTTCACTTCCGGGTGTGGTGCCGCCGCCGTGCCCGTCTCCGCTGCTGTCCGCTCCATCGTGATCGCGTCATTCTACCCGGCGGGCGCCTCCCCACGGCGTGCCTTTCGGTGCCTCTTCAGCCGACCCCGATGCAGGTGTCCTCGGTGTGCGACTTGGAAGCTGCGTCGAATCCGATGAGCTCCGGTTTTCGGGGAGCGTCGCAGTGCCGAGCGAAGCGATCGCCCGCCGAGGCGCCTCGAGCACACAGGCGTATGGATCGACACTGGCGAGCGGCGCGCTCTCATCGGAACGCCGCCCGAGGGTTTTGACAGCATTTTGAGCGAAGGGTAGTGGGATGGGCGCCGGGTCCGCCCGAGTTGACGGCGGTGGAAACGTAGAATGCGAGGCTCGGTTCCGCAACTCTGCGGTACCTGGTACCTAAAGTTACCTGAAGTCTTCTATCCGGACATCTGCACGTCCGGATCTGTGGGGGGCCGGGGAAGGCAACCTTCCCGGCCTACCCGACCCCTGTATGAACTGTTCATGCGCCTGCAGTGCTCCCGCTCGATGTTGCGGGTGTAACCTGCGGCGGTCGGAGGAACCATGAAGCGGGAAGAGTCGCTTCGCGTCCTCGGGATCGACCTGGGGACGACGAACTCGACGATCGCGGACGCGAGGCCGGCGCCCGGCGACGGCGCACCGCCGTCGGTGCGCTGTATCGAGGTTGAGCAGCCGACGATGCAGGGCGCCTACACGCACGTCCTGTTCCCATCGGTCGCGGCGATTCACGAGGGCCGGACATGGGTGGGCGAAGGCGCCAAGCGGCTGCGCGCCATGGCGCCCGAACTCGGCCTCGAGCAGAACCGCGACCTCTTCTTCGAGTGCAAGAACGACATCGGCAACGCGAAGACGTACCACCGCGCCCCCGAGGGGTTTCGGTCGGCGGCGGCGATCGGCGCCCGGGTGATCGGGAAGCTGCTCGAGGCTGCGCAAGCGGACGACGCGCGGCCACCGGACCGGGTGGTGGTGACCGTGCCGGCATCGTTCCAGGCGGCGCAGCGGCGCGACACGCGCGAGGCTGCGCGCCTCGCGGGGCTCGAACTGTCGGGCGGCGACCTCCTCGACGAGCCGGTCGCTGCACTCCTCGACTACGTCGCGGGGCCTGGGTTGGACGGGACGACGGTGACAACGGCCGGCGGGACGCTCGTCGTGCTCGACTTCGGCGGCGGGACGTGCGACGTGGCGGTGATGCGCGTGGCCGCCGGTGACGGCGGGCCTCTGCAAGTGTCGCCACTGGCGGTGTCGCGCTACCACCGGCTCGGCGGCGGCGACATCGACGCCGCGATCGTGCACGAGGCGCTGATTCCGCAGCTGGTGCGCGAAAACGGGCTCGGTCCGTTCGACCTCGCGTTCGAGGACAAGAAGAAGGCGCTGGAGCCGGCGCTGCTCGGCCTCGCGGAGGCGCTAAAGATCTCGCTGTGCACCGAGATCGCCCGCCTAGAGGCGTTCGGCAAGTATGACGGCGCCGATGCGGGCGCGATCGCGGCGCAGCAGCCTGTCACCGTGGAGGTGCGCGCGGCCGGGCGCACCCTGAGGCTGACGAAGCCGCGACTGACGGCGGCGGCGTTCGAGACGCTGCTCGCGCCGTTTCTCGACCGCGACCTCCTGTACGCGCGCGAAACGGAGTACCGCCTGACCTGCTCCGTGTTCGCGCCGCTTCAGGACGCGCTCGACCGCAGCGGGGTGGAGGCCGCCGACGTGAGCCACTTCCTGATGGTCGGCGGGTCCAGCCTAATCCCGCAGGTGGCACGCGCGGTGCGGGCGTTCTTTCCGAGCGCCGAGGTGCTCAGCTACCCCGACCGCGACTCGGTGCAGACCGCGGTTGCGCGCGGGGCGGCGTTGCACGCGCTCGCGCTCGCGACGACCGGGCGCGGGCTCGTGCAGCCGGTCGCGAACGACGCGATCTCGCTGCGCACGGAGTCGCGGCTGGTGGAGCTGATCCCGAAGGGCGCTGCGCTGCCTTTCCCCGCCGAGGAGTGGGCGCGCAAGGAGAGTCTCGTGGTCCCGGTGACGAGCCCGAGGCGGCCAGTGGAGATCCGCGTCGAACTCGTCGCGGGCGAGGGCCCCGACGAGCGGCCGCTTTTCCGCGGGCGCTGGAGCGTGCCGGGCCCGGTGCGCAAGGGCGAGGGGCTCGTGCTCGAGTACCGCTACGACGCCAACCAGGTGCTCGAGCTGCGGCTGCGCCTGGCGACGAAGGCCGGCACGGACGCATTCGAGTGCGGCGTCGAGAACCCGCTCACGAACGTGGTCAACCCGCAGGCGGCACGGCTGAAGCTCGACGAGCTCGAGGAGGCGATCCGCACCGGGGCGGTGCCGAAGGCAGAGGTGCCGGCGGCGCTCGTCGAGGCGGCCGACCTGATGGCCGAGCTCGGGCACCGCGAGCGCGCGTTCGCGCAGCTGAAGAAGGTGCTGGCAAGCCGCAACGCCCCGGACGGGGGGGTCCTCAACCGGATGGGGATGCTCGCGGCCGAGATGGGTGACGCCGAGCGTGCGACCAAGCTGTACCGCGAGTCCGCGGCCGCGGACCCGGAATGGGGCGGTGCGCTGTTCAACCTGGCGCTGCTGCTCGAGCGCCGCACCGATCCGGCCGGTGCGGTCGAGGCGATCGACCGGGCGCTCGAACGCGAGAGTTTGCCTCCGTACCTGGTCCTGCGGGCACGGCTGGCGGGCGCGCTCGGGCGGGAGGCGGAGGCCGAGCGCGACCTCACGGCGGCGCTCGCGGCGTTCGCCGCGCCCGTCCGGCTGCCGGAGTGGGGCCTCGGCTGGCTGATCACGGCCGCCGGGATGGCCGGTGACAGCGGCCTGCAGGAGAAGGCGCGGGCGGAGCTCAAGCTGCGCCGGCGCGGAGACGGTGGCGAGGACGTCGGCGGCGTGCTCCCCGGGCTGCGCCACCTGGAGATCGTCCGGGAATGAGGACGTGGCTGGTGGCGCGCGGGGAGCTGCTCCCTGACCAACTGCGCGCGATCGAGTTGTCGCCCACAGAGCACCGGCTGATCGCCGGGCCGCCCGGATCCGGCAAGACGCAGGTGCTGCTGCACCGCGCGGCGTACCTCCGCGACCGCCTGAAGTCGGAGCCGAACCGGTTCCGCATCTTCGTCTTCACCAACTCGCTCAAGCGCTACATCCGCTCGGCGCTCCACCTGCTGGACCTGCCGGAGTCTTGCGTGTGGGGCTTCGACGCCTGGTGTGTCGGGTTCTACCGGCGGCGGATCTCGCCCGTGCTGCCGACCCAGGACGACGAGGACGACACGCCCGACTTCGCCGGGATCCGCGCGGCGGTGGCTGAGCGGCTGCGCGCGCAGCCGCCGAGCCCGAAGTTCTACGACTTCGTGATGGTGGACGAGGGACAGGACCTCGACAGCGCGGCGTTCGAGATCCTCACGGCGGTCGCCGGGCACGTCACCGTCGGGATGGACGTCAAGCAGCAGATCTACGACGGCGGCAGCGACGAGGGCGAGATCCTTCGCCGACTCGGGATCCGCCGCAAGAACATCGCGCTGCTGGAGGCGTTTCGCTGCTGCCCCTACATCGCGGACCTGGCGGCCCAGTTCGTGCCCGACGAAGAGGAGCGCGCAGCGTACCTGCGCCAGGTGCGGACGGTACAGACCGAGCGCGAGCAACCGGTGGTTCTGGTGGCACGCAGTCCGGAGATCGAGATGGGGATCCTCGCCCAGATGGTCCGGATGCGCCTCGCCCGGTCCGAACGGGTGGGAATCCTGGTGCCGAAGCGGCGCGTGATGGCGGAAGTCGCCGCCGCGATGCGGGCCGCCGGCATCGAGGTCGAGACGTCCGACCGGATGGACTTCGCGAGCGACCTACCCAAGGTGATGCCGTACCACAGCGCGAAGGGGATCACGCTCGACTCGGTGCTGCTGCCGGCGCTGCAGACGGAGAACTTCCGGCGCTACACGCCCGCGCGCATCGAGCGGCTGCTGTTCGTGGCGATCACGCGCGCCCAGATGTGGGCTCACCTGTCCACGGTGATCGAGGGGAAGCAACTGTTCGCGCCGCTCGAGCGGTTGGTGGGGGCTCGGAAGGGGCGGAGCTGGGAGGTGCAGGACTGGCGCAAGATCCCACCGGTCTATGGCGCGCCAGTGCCGCCTGGTGCTCCGCCTGAGGACGACCTCACCAGCCTGCTCTGAGAGTGGTGGAACCGAGTCATGCGCGGGAGTCGGCCGCCGTCAATCCGAGATCGAGCATGAGCCACGTATGACCGGTGAGTTCGAGGTCCGCGAAGACGACAAGGAATGAATAGGTATCAAATAGGTACCAGGTATCCCATTTCGTCTATTGTCGTCTGGGCGAAGTCGTCTGGCTCTTGCGCAGCGTGTGCATGACCCGCTCCGCGATCGCTGCAATGTGGCAACCCCTCCGCATCGGCACCGCGTATCGCCATCTCACAATCGTGAACAGTTGGTACCCATTGGCCGCTCCTCCAGCGTGGCCCCCTGAGCTCGATGGACCGTTGCCGCGTCGCAGGCTGAAGCCTCCACCCGACGCCGGCTCGACAACACCTCAATTACACCGCCCATGTGCCACCGCAACCGCACGAGGCCCGCGCCCCGACGCCAGTCATCTCGTGTCTGATGCCGATTTCCCGTCCTTTGTGGAGGAATTGGTGTCATCGCGAGGAGTCCCGCCGCAGGCGGGATAAAGCCTGCCCCGAGGAGGCGCGAAGCGCCAGAGCCTGCCGCGAGCGGGCGCACTGCGCCCGCGTGGCAGTGGGGGAAGCGATCTCGGCCACAACCGCATGACCCACAGCCCTCGCCGCGCCTCGCGATTGCCACGGTTCCCTCGCTCCGCTCGGGAACCTCGCAATGACAGGCATTGCTTGACGACGGCTGGCAAATTGGTATGACGCCGAGGCTCCAGCGCAACAGCCGCCCACCCCTGCCTCATGCCGATGCGCCACGCCTGCCAACCCTCGCCGCCAAAGCCTACCTACGAACTGGGTTGGGCCAGTCGTGGAGGGTCTTCACAGCCGAGCCGGAATTCCTGCCTTCCCGTGATCCGGTTTTCCGGGGCGGGTCAGACGTCGCCGAGGCCTCGCAGGTTGACGCCGTAGGGTTTGAGCATGCTGCGCGCGACCACACGTTTGTGCACCTCGTCGGGACCGTCATAAATGCGGGCCGCCCGTTCGTGGCGGTACCAGAAAGCCAGCGGCGTGTCATCGGTCATGCCGAGCGCGCCGTGGACCTGGATGGCCCGGTCCAGGACCCGTTGCAGCACGCCCGCGACGTGGAACTTGATGAGCGAGACGTCTTCGCGGAACTCGCCCTGCCGGTCGATTTTCCAGGCGGTCTGGAGGACCATCAGCCGCGCCCCTTCGATTTCCGCCCGCGACTCCGCGATCCACTCTTGCACCGTCTGCTGGGCGGCCAAGGGCCTCCCCGGCGCCAGCTCGCGCTCCGCCGCCTGGCGGCACATCAGGTCCAGGGCCCGGCGGCACACGCCGACCCAGCGGCTGGCGTGGTGGATGCGCCCGGGCCCGAGCCGCGACTGGGCGAGCTTGAACCCCCCACCCACCGGGCCGAGCACGGCATCCCGGGGCGCGCGCACGCCGTGCAGCATGAGCTCGCCGTGGCTGAGCCAGCCCCGGCCCGCGTGGCCCATCACCGAGATGTTCCGGACCAGCTCGTAGCCCTCGCTGTCCGTGGGGACCAGGAACATGCTGGCCCGGGCGTAGGGGTTCGCGGCCTGGGGGTCGGTCATCGCCATGACCACGGCGACCGCAGCGCCGTCGGCCGCGGTCGCGAACCACTTGTGGCCGCGCAACAGCCACTCGTCGCCGCGGCATTCGGCCGTCGTGCTCATCCACACCGGATTGGACCCGGCGTGCTCGGGCTCGGTCATCAGGAAGGTGCTGCGGATCTCGCCGCGGACGAGCGGACCGAGCCAACGCTCCTTCTGCGCCGCCGTCCCGTAGGCGTGGATCAGCTCCATGTTGCCCACGTCCGGAGCCGCGAAGTTGAAGGCGTAGTGGCCCAGCGGATGCATGCCCAGCACCTCGGAGAGCTGAGCCTGTTCGAGCAGGGTCAGTCCGGCCCCGCCGTGCTCCGCCGGCATGTGGGGCGCGAACAGCCCCGTCCCTGTCGCCCGCTCGCGCGCCGGCGCCATGCGCGCCTCGAGGTCGGTCCAACCCTGCGCCGCGAGCGAGCGCTCCGCAGGCTCCACCTCCTGCACGCAGAAGTCGCGCGCCAGCCGGCGCATCGCAACGACACGGTCCGAAGGGGAGAAGTCCATCGCTCTGCTCCTCACAATCAGGCGAGCATCCCGCCGTCGACCGTCAGGCAGGCGCCGGTGACGTAGGCGCCCGCGTCGCTCGCCAGGTAGAGATACGCCGGGGCGATCTCGGCGGGATCCGCCACGCGACCGAGCGGGACCAGCGGCAGGATCGTCCTGAGCACGGCCTCGTCCCTGGTCAGCGCCGAGGCGAACTTGGTGTCGGTGATGCCGGGCAGAACGGCGTTGACGCGGATGCCGAACGCTGCGCACTCCTTGGCGAACGCTCGCGTCATGCTGATGATCGCCGCCTTGGTCACCGAGTAGATGCCCTGAAGGGGCGCCGGATCGACGCCGTTGACCGACGCCGTGTTGACGATCACGCCGCCGCCCTGCTCGCGCATCGCCCGCCCGGCGAGCTGGCAGAGGTGGAAGAAGCCGGCGAGGTTGACCTCCACGGTCTTGGCGAGCATCGAGTCCGGCGTGTCCAGGATGTGGCCGAAGTACGGGTTGGTCGCCGCGTTGTTGATGAGGATGTCGATGCGGCCGAGTTCCTCGACGACGCCGTCGATGAGCGCCCAGCGCTGTCCGGCATCGCCGACGTGGCAGGCCCTGGCGGCGGCCTTCCCGCCCCCGTCGCGGATGCTCTGCGCGACGCTCTCGCACGACTCCAGCTTGCGCGACGTCACCACGACGTGGGCGCCCTGGTTGGCGAAGAGACGGGCGATCGCCTCGCCGATGCCCCGGCTCGAGCCCGTGATGACCGCCACCTTCCCGTCCAGGCGGAAGGCGCGGTCCGTCGCCAGCGCCGCCATCCGCGCCGGCCTCGAGCGCCCGGCCTCCCACTCGCGGATCACGCGCTGCGCCTGGTCCGCGAGGACCGTCACGGCCTTGCCGAAGCTCGCCACGCGCTGGTCGCTGGTCTGGCCGAGCTTGAAACGGGCGTAGATCTGCTGGGCGATCGCCGCGAGACGGAGAAGCCCGTAGACGTAGTAGTAGGTGAAGTCTCCGATCTCCCGGCCCGTGCGCGCGGCATAGTGGGCGACGACCTCGCTCCGGGTCATCATGCCCGCCACCGTGGTGGGCTGCGTGCGGATGGCCTGCAGCGCCGTGGGATCGTCGCGCTGCACCCAGTACGCGAGCGACGCGCCCAGGTCCATGAGCGGGTCTCCGACCGTCGCCATCTCCCAGTCGAGGATGCCCACGATGCGCGTGACGTCGTCGGGGGCCACGACCACGTTGTCGAACTTGAAGTCGTTGTGGACCAGGCAGCCGCCCGTCTCTGCCGGCATGTGCTCTTCGAGCCAGGCGATGATCCGCTCGCAGCGGGGGACGTCGTCGGTGCGCGCGGCGCGGTACCGCTTGGCCCACCCCTCGATCTGGCGCTTGACGTACCCCTCGGCCTTGCCGAGGCTCGCGAGGCCGGTCGACTCCAGGTCGATGCCGTGAAGATCGGCGTGCAGGTCCACGAGCCTCTCGCAGAGGGTTCTGGCCTGCCTGGGCGAGACCGGCTCGGGCAGATCCCGACCGATGGTCCGGCCCTCGAGGAACTCCATCACGAAGAACGGGGTCCCGAGGATGGCCGGGTCCTCGCCGACCGCGATCACGCGCGGCGCGAGCGGGAAGTGGGGACGGACCGCGGCGACCACGCGCGCCTCGCGGACCATGTCGTGGGCCGTCGCGGCCTTCTTTCCCGGCGGCGCGCGGCGCACCACCAGCTTTCGGTCGCCCGAGCGCAGCAGCGCGGTGAGGTTCGAGACGCCGCCGGAGAAGGGCTGGAGGGTGACGTCAGCGGGATCGGCGAAGGCCGGGTCCACACCGGCGAGGAACCGGCAGAGCGCTGTCAGATCAAAGGGCTCGCTCATGTTCATCTCCTACCAGGCGGGTCATGCCATCCACAATGACGGTCAGGGAATCTTACAGCGCCCCGGCGAAACCCGCGCTCCCGGTCACCGGGCCGTCCCAAACCTGAGGTGATGCGGGCCGGCGGCCGGCGTATTGGGGTCAGGCTTGCGTTGGCGCGTTGTCTTGGCGCAGTCAAGGGCAGACTGATGCCTCATACCAATTTGCCGTCCGTCGTAGAGGAATCGCTGTCACTGCGAGCCCCGCCGGCGGCGGGGCGAAGATGATATGGGACGACCGGCTCGCGATCGCAAGTCGCGGGTTACCTTTGCAGGCAGAGCCGCATACGAAAGGAGCCGGTCATGGGGAAGGATATCGCGTTTGCGGGGATGGACGTGCACAAGGGATCGATCAGCGTGGCGGTGTTGAAAGCCGAGAGCGGGGAGTTGGTCGAATGGAAGACGGCGAACGGGACGAAGGAGCTGGCGAAGCTGGGCCGGAGGTTGGTACGGGAGGGTGGCGCCGGAGTCCGGGCGTGCTACGAAGCAGGGCCGTGTGGGTACCGGGTGCAGCGGGTTTCGCGGAAGATGGGCGTGGACTGTGTGGTTGTGGCGCCGTCGATGACGCCGGTCAAACCTGGGGAGCGCGTGAAGACGGATCAGCGGGACGCGCGCAAGCTGGCGAAGCTGCTGCGTAGCGGTGAGCTGACCGAAGTGCATCCGCCGACGAGTCAGGAAGAGGCGGTGCGCGACCTGTGCCGAGCCCGCGAGGATGCGCAAGAGGACCTCATGCGCTGCCGGCACCGGCTGACCAAGATGCTGTTGCGGCGTGGGACCACCTACCCGGGCAAGCACCACTGGGGTCGGGCGCATGAGCAGTGGTTGCGCAGCGTGCAAATGGATGACCCGGCCGAACGCGTGGTGTTCGCGGACTACCTGCTGGCGATCGCGCAACTGGACGAGCGCCTCAGGCACCTGGCCGAGGCGCTGGCCGTCCGTGCTCAGGAGGAGCCGTACCGAACGCCGGTCGGATGGCTGCGCTGCTTTCGCGGCATCGACACTCTCACCGCCATGACGATCGTGACCGAACTGCACGGGTTTGCACGGTTTCGGACGGCGCGAGACCTGATGGCTTACCTCGGCCTCGTGGTCAGCGAGCACTCCAGTGGGGCCAGCGTCCATCGCGGCGGCCTGACCAAGACCGGGAATGGGCACGTGCGGCGGATCTTGGTGCAGTGTGCGTGGCACTACCCACTGGCGCCGGCGGTCGGCGTGGCGCTGCGCCAGCGGCGCGAAGGGCAGCCGGGCTGGGTCCTCGCCATTGCCGACCGTGCCCAGCAGCGGCTCCACCGCCGCTACTGGCGCCTGGTGCTCGGCAGCAAGAAGCCGCCGCAGAAGGCGGTCACCGCCATCGCGCGCGAACTGGTGGGCTTCATCTGGGCGGTGCTGTCGAGGACGGCAGCGCCCATCTCGGCCGCGGCATGAGTCAAGGGTCACCGGTGGGAGCAACCGTGATGCTGGCGTGATCGCTTGAGAGCACATCGTGGACGTTGGGGATCGGAGACGGCGGATGCACGGAGGCACGATTAGGAGAACACGCGGGAGACTGCTGCGACAGGGGCTTTGCCGCCCCGGACTCGCGAACGAAGACCGCGTCACCTCCCGACGAAACACCGCCTTGCGGCTCTGCCTCGGGCAACCCGCGAATATCAGAGTGGCTCGTCGTCGAAGCGCCCTCCGTCATCCGTCGCCTCGGATCCCCACCGCCCCACACCCACCACCCCCGCGCCACTTGACACCGGTCGTCCCAAATCAGCAGTCTCGTGGCCCAGTGAGGTTGGTGGACACCGGGTTGGGGACGGGATCGCTTCCCCCGCCGCCACCCCACGCGGGCGCTGCGCGCCCGCTCGCGGCAGGCTCCGGCGCTTCGCGCCTCCTCGGGGCAGGCTCTATCCCGCCTGCGGCGGGACTCCTCGCGATGACGCCAATTCCTCTACAAAGGACGGTGAATTGGTCGTCAACTGTGCCGTGCGTGGTACCTGATGCGGCGCCAACCCGGTCTACGTGTTGGTCGTGAGGCACCGAGCGGCGCGGAGTGTTGCTCGCTGCCGTCATTGCGAGGCTGCCTCGCGCCGCGAGGCAGCCGCGGCAATCCCGTTCCTACGACTCGCGCCCTGGTCTGCCTGCGAGATTGCTTCGGCCGCTGTGCGGCCTCGCAATGACCCGCACCCGGGGGCAGCGCTCGCGGCGCGGAGGGGCACGGCGCTCCGCCCCGCTGACGCGTGGCTGCGTGCCTTACGAGCGACACACAGGCGGCCATACCACGGCGTGGGCTATCATCGCGGGGCAGATCTGGTCTGGAGGAGGTCGTTGATGGACAAGCGGACGTGGGCTGTAGCGATGATGGCGTTACTCGTGGGCGCGGCGGCGTTCGCTCAGGGCGAGCGCACGAATGTCCTCGAGCTGATCAACGGGACCGTGGTCGCCTCCGCGAGCAGCGAGTACGGCGGCTGGGAAGCCAGGTACATGCTCGACGGCTCGACGGGCAGGGGGTGGTGCAGCGAGGAGGGGAAGCCGCTGCCACACTCGATCGTGCTCGAGCTGGCGCAGCCGTACGCGCTGACGAGCGTGGCGGTGGACACGACCGACGACCAGGAGCCGGGCTACCCGGGGATCTCGGCGAAGACGGTCGTGGTGTACGGGTCGGCGACCTCGCCCACCGGCGGCTTCTCCGAGTTGGCGACGGTGCGGGTCCCGAAGGGCGGGCGCTTGGAGTCGGCGCTGGCGAAGCCGGTCGTGGTGCGCTGGCTGAAGTTCGAGGTTACGGCGAACTGGGGGAACGCGGACTACACGGAGATCATGGAGCTCGAGGGGTACGGCACGCCGTCGGGGCCGGCCCCGAGTGTGAACGTGACCGGGGTCTACCAGACCGATTACGGTCCGCTGCGCCTGCAGCAGAACGGCGGGCTGGTGCGCGGCTGCTACTACGACGGCGCGGCGCAGATCGACGGCAGTGTGAAGGGCCGGGTGCTGCAGGCCGAGTGGCGGCAGGACGAGGGCAAGCGTGTCGGGACCCTGATCATGGTTGCGTCGTCCGACGGCACCGCGCTCAACGGGGTCTGGTTCGACCACGGAGCGCTCGCCGGGGAGTGGTCGGGGAAGAGGGCCGACGTCGCGGCGAACTGCACCCTGGCGAAGGAGAGCGGCCTCGCGCAGCGCCTCTCGTCGGACGGGCGCGCCGTGCTGTACGGGATCTACTTCGACTCCGACTCGGCGACGATCAGGCCCGAGTCGCAGGCGACGCTGGATGAGGTGCTCGCCGTCCTCAAGGCGCGGCCGGCGCTGCGGCTGCAGGTGGGCGGGCACACCGACGCGACCAACACTGACGCGCACAACCTGCAGCTGTCGCAGCGGCGTGCCGAGGCCGTGGTGAAGTGCCTCGTCGAGCACGGGGTTGCGACGGGGCGGCTGACCGCGAAGGGGTTCGGCAAGGCGCAGCCCGTCGCCGACAACGCGACCGCGGCCGGCCGTGCGCTCAACCGCAGGGTGGAGGTCACCGCCCTGAAGTAGCGCCGCGGCCCGAAGCTGCGGCAGCACGTCGCACAGGCTGCCATTGCGACAAGCCGTCACCCCGCGGCTGACGCGCGGCGCGAGCCAGCCGCGGCGATCAAGTTCCTACTGGAAGAGTTGAGGGGTGTGACGGCGCGGAGGCCGAGGGGTTGGGGTCAGGCTTGCGTGGGTGCGTTGTCTCGGCGCAGGCAAGGGCAGACTGATGTTGCATACCAATCTGCCATCCGTCGTAGAGCAATGGTTGTCACTGCGAGGAGCGGAGCGACGAAGCAGTCTCGTGGCCCAGTGAGGTTGGTGGACACCGGGTTGGGGACGGGATCGCTTCCCCCGCCGCCACCCCACGCGGGCGCTGCGCGCCCGCTCGCGGCAGGCTCCGGCGCTTCGCGCCTCCTCGGGGCAGGCTCTATCCCGCCTGCGGCGGGACTCCTCGCGATGACGCCAATTCCTCTACAAAGGACGGTGAATTGGTATCACAACCCGCTCTCTTACGTCCCCGGGCGCGGTGCGGCACATCATCTTTCGAGTCACCGGCGGGCAGAAGGTTTACGGTGCCGATGCCTCCGGCGCGTTTCTGTGCAATGTTCCTCGAGGTCGTCGATCATCTTGGCCGGAGCCCGGTGACGCCCTACCGCCGGGTGCCGCCGTGGAGTTGGAGGCCAGACAGGATCGGCCGTTCGGGGGCCGACACGAGGTTCGGGCCAGGCGGCTGGGGCCCAATAACGCAACAACGCAGGCCTAACCCGATGACGATCACACGGGAACTCGCGGTCTTAGTCGGCGTCGAGGGGTACGGTGTGAAGGCGAAGGCGCGTGCCGAGCGGCTGGGCATGAACGCGGACAGTGTGAGTCGTGCCGTGGTCCGGGCCTCGGCGCGGGAGCGGGAAGACCGGGCGTTTCACGAGCAGCGGCTCGACCTCGAGGAGCGCCTGGCCACGCTGGAAGCTGGCTCCCAAACGACCAATAAGGTGAGAAATACCAGGTAGCTGTACAAGTTCCGTCGACTTCAGGCGCGGGTCAATGCCACAATTATCCACGGTGTGTCTCCGTCCGCCCTGGTTTGGCTTCGAGCCCGCACGGTTCATCTGGCGAGGTCTACGCCACGCCGCAAACCGGTAGACCGGCCTGCTCATTCGATCAGATACCGACGGGTACCGATGTTGCCTCTTTGCGGAACGTGGGGGATTGTGACAGAGCGAGGCGGTGCGGATGAACGGCTTCGAGGATACGTTGCTGGTGCTCAACACAGGGCAGCGCCGGTGCTACGCCGCCGACGGGCGGCCGATCGCGTGCCGTGGCAGCGGCCAGGACGGCGAGCTCAGGCCGGGCCTCGCGTGGCCGGCTGACCGCTTCCGGCCGATCGGAGGCTGCGTCGTCGACCTGCTCACGGAGCTGGAATGGAGCAGGTGCGCCAACCCCGCGGAGTGGCCGATGCCGCACGACAAGGCAGTCGAGTATTTGGCGGGGCTCAACCGGGCCCGGCACCTCGGTCGCGACGACTGGCGCCTGCCGGGCCGCGCCGAGCTGCGCAGCCTGACAGGCTTCCAGACCCGCGATCCGGCGCTTCCGGCCGGGCACCCGTTCACGGACGTCTACCTGAGCTGGTACTGGACCGCCACGGCGAGCGCGCGGAACCCGGAATACGCCTGGTACGTGCACATGGAAGGCGCTCGTACCTTCTTCGGCCATCGCAGCGAGGATCACCTGGTGTGGCCCTGCCGAGGCCACAGCCGCGTCGTCCCGGTACACGGTTCGATCGGCGTCGACTCCGGGCGTCGCTTCGAGGTGCGTCGCAGAACGGTCCTCGATCGCGCCACCGGGCTGGAGTGGACGCGTGACGCGGATCTGGCGCACGGACAGGTGAGCTGGGAGGAGGCTCTTGCGCTCGTGCACGGCCTCGACCCCCGGGGCTCCTCGCCCGGTGCGGGATGGCGGGTGCCCACGATCAACGAGCTGGACTCGCTGGTGGACCTGGGTTTCTACGAGCCGGCCCTGCCGGCGAAGCATCCTTTCGAGAGAGTGGCCGACGCCTACTGGTCGTCGACGACGAGCGCCTACGAGCCGGACTGGGCGATGGCCCTCTACTTCGATCTGGGCCGCGTCGGCGTCGGGCAGAAGAATGGACGGTGGTTCTCGGTTTGGGCGGTACGATCCACATCGCCCCCTCGGTCTCGATGACCAGTGACGCTGGTCGCTCAACAAGGGGAGCGAGTTCGGCCAAACTGGCGATGCGAGTCGTGGTTCGCCGTGAGGGCCGAAGAAGCGTGCCTGGCGGCGATGGTCGACATTGGCCCTGACCACATCCAACGGTGTCATATCGATTTGCCATCCGTCGTAGAGCAATCGCTGTCACTGCGAGCCCCACCGGCGGCGGGGCGGCGCAGTCTCGTGGCCCAGTGAGGTCGGTGGACACCGGGTTGGGGACGGGATTGCTTCCCCCACCGCCACCCCCACGCGGGCGCTGCGCGCCCGCTCGCGGCAGGCTCCGGCGCTTCGCGCCTCCTCGGGGCAGGCTCTATCCCGCCTGCGGCGGGACTCCCCGCGATGACACCGATTCCTCTACAAGGGACCGTGAATTGGTCGTCAACTGTGCCGTACGTGGTAACTGATGCGGCGCCAACCGGTTTGCGTGTTGGTCGTGAGGCACGGCGCGTCGCTTAGTGTTGCTCGTTGGTGTCATTGCGAGGCTGCCTCGCGCCGCGAGGCAGCCGCGGCAATCCCGTTCCTACGACTCGCGCCCTCGTCTGCCTGCGAGATTGCTTCGGCCGCTGTGCGGCCTCGCAATGACTCCCACACGGCGATACGTACCAGGTCCGCCTTAGTTGACAACAGGGGAGAGGTGGGCGCGCGAGCCTCGGTTCGTCAACTGTGCCGTACCTGGTACCGATAGCGGGAATGACCGGGCTCGCCCTCCACCTCGACCACACCGACGGCACGCACGGCGGCTCCGACCACCGCGACTTCGCCCGCGCCGGTGTCCCGTTGGTCCGCTTCTTCGGCAACTTCTTCCCCGCCTCCCACGAGCCCGGCGACACCCCGGACACGCTCGACGCAACCCAGGTGCAGCGCGTGGCGCGCCTCGCGCTCGCCACCGCCTGGCTGCTCGCCGGCCGCTTGGCCGGGCGCCGCCCAGGTCGTCCATCTACGGCTTCCCTTCCCGGGAGCGGCTGCGAGCAGCCGAGCCGGCATGAAATTCGGCGGCCAGCCTGGGCGCTTTAAAGGGAAGAAGTTGAACCTAGAGCAGTCCCGGGTCGGCCGATTCGAACGGCGAGCACTGGATCGGGTCGGCGAACCCACCATGGGGGCGACGCGTGAGAAGACGGATCGTGGCGGCGGCAGCGGAAGGTGGTCGGAACTGCGGTGGCAGCGTGCCATCCGGTCCGAGAACGCGTCCCGAACCGCTTGCCATCGCGATCGGCAGCGGGCGGTTCGTCGCAACCCGGCTGGGCCATCCCGCTCCTGCAAGGGAGGCTCGCATGCGCAACGCAATCACGGCGCCGAGGCCAACCACAGTTGCGGTCGCGATGCTCGCGCTCCTTGCTCTTTTCGCGGCGCTCGTGCCCGGCACAACTCGGGCCGGATCCCTAGGCGCTCCGCTCAAGGGCGTTGACGTGAAACTCGGCAAGCCCCCCGGTGGAGGTGCCGCCGCCCGGACGACCGACGACCTCGGGAACTTCAACTTCGGCGTGGTCCCGAAGGGAACGTACGTCCTGACGGTGGCGCTGCACGAGAACCCGAGAACCCCTCCGCCAGCCGTGGCGGCCCGCCACGGCATCGGCCCGTCGAGTCCCGCGCCGCAAACGTGCGCGATCGAGATCAACGGCGCGGCGGGTGGGACGATGGAGGTCGGCTGGGACCTGAAGAACGGGAAGCGGATCACCCCAGCAACGGGGTCCGCCGCGATCCTCGGGACCGCGGGGGAGATCGTCTTGAACTCCGACGGCCGGCACCCGCTGAACGGGACGATCGTCCGGTCGAAGTCGAACATCGCGAACAATTGACCGGGCGCCGCCTCCGCCGAGACCCCGACCGGCGAAATCGCTCTCTGGGGCGGTCAGTAGCCGTTCCCGCCCATCAGTGCGCGTGGCGCACCATCTGCGTCAACCCCAGCCCAAAGAGCGTGGCCTGTGCGCCGGTGGCGACTTTCTCCTGTCAGGTGAGCTGGTCCCACCCTGAGTTCCAGGGCCCGAGCACCAGCGACTGGCCGGTGGTCGCGCCGGCCCCACATGAGCAGGACAGGACCTCGCACCCGCATGCGGCCCACTCCAAGGGTCGGCCTCGTCTCGAAACCTCGAAAATCTCCGTTCTCACTGCGACCTCAAATTGGCCTCGCAAGGACATTGCCATGCGAGCCGTAGCGTGCGCCCCCAGGTGAACCATCCCTACCTCAGCATGGTGACGGGGGTCGGATCGTTGGTGATGTTGTCGATCACCGAGGCGAATGCGAACACTCCCGATCCCGTCTGCGCCGTGATCCTCGCGTACCCGCGGTCCATCGCCGTCTGCCCGCCCTTGGCCCTGAACGGCTGCGTCTCCTGCGCCCACTGCCCCGGGGCCAACGGCACCGTGTAATCGACGAGCTTCGTCCCGGCCCCGTCGTAGAGCTCGATCCTCACCGTCGCGCTCCCCGTCCCCGTGTTGACGACCCCGATATTGCAGCGGTACGAGGCGCTCTCGATAAGTCCCGCGAGGTACGCACTCTGCCCCGCACCCAGTCCGTCACGGGTGGCCAGCACAGGGTAGGCCTGCCCCTGTGTGCCGTTGGGGTAACAGCTCGCACCCGACGAGACCTGGTTGTAGGTCCGTGTGGTGACCCAGAGTGGCTGGTCCGAGAGGACCTCGATCGCCCCTGAGCCGCTCGTACCGAGCTGGCCAACGACGTCGACGAGGATCGACTGCGCCTGCGGCGCCACGTAGGCCGTGGTGGTCACGACACTGCTGCCGAAAAACCTGAGCTGTACGTTGGCCGTGACGCCACAGGTGTTGAGCAGGGCGAGGTCGGAGCGCCATTCGCTCTGATTGAGCCCGCTGACGTGGCTCGCCACCGGCACCCAGAGCTCGAAGGCGGAGGCCGACCCCACCGTCACGGTCGCCGCCGCCGAGTCGGCTTGGGCGCACGAGTCGCTCACCCGCACCCAATAGGTTGTGCTGCCGGTCAGCGGCGGGGTGGTGAAACTGGCCGCGTTCGTTCCAACCGGGCGCGACGTGTCGCCGGATGCGCCCTGGTACCACTGGTAGGACAGAGCAGTCCCCGTCGCGGCCACAGAGAGCGTGATGGTCTGGCCGCTTGCGATGGTCTGGCTCTGCGGCTGCGTGGTGATCGAGGGCGGCGTGCAGCTGATCGACACGGTCGCCGTGACGCTGGCCGTATCGCCGCAGGCGTTTGACACCCGCACCCAGTAGCTGGCGGCAATGGTCAGCGCCGGGGTGGTGAAACTGCGCGCATCGGTCCCGACCGGCTGCGAGGTGTCGCCGGAAGCGCCCAGGTACCACTGGTAGGAGAGCGGAGCCGCCCCGTTGGCGGTCACCGAAAGCGTGGCGGTCTGACCGCTTCGAATACTCTGGCTTTGCGGCTGACCGGTGATCGATGGTGGTGCGCAGCCGTTGACGGCGAAGATCCACGCGGCGCCGGCATCGGAGTTGTCGTGGAATCCGCCGGCGATGGCGGCGGTGCCGTCCGCCGAGATCCCCACCGACGAGCCCTGTCCGGCAGCCCCGACGGCGCCCGAACCGATCAGCTTGCTTCCCTGCTGCGACCACACCCCTCCGCTGCGCTTGTACACCCATGCGGCGCCGGCCTGGACGCTATCGTCGGGTCCGCCGACGATGGCGGTATTGCCGTCCCCCGAGATTGCCACCGAGCAGCCCTGCCCGGCGGCCCCGACGGCGTCCGCACCGACCATCTTGCCGCCTTGCTGCGACCACCCGTCACCGCTGCGCGTGAACACCCACATGGCGCCGGGCCAGGAGTCGGGAGGAACGTAGCTGTCATTGGGCCCACCGACCACGGCCGTGCGGGCGTCCGCCGAGATCGCCACCGAGACGCCCTGGTTGGCAACCCCGACGGCCCCGCCGCCGACCAATTTGCTGCCCTGCTGCGACCACTTGCCTCCAATGCGCGTGAACACCCACGTGGCCCCCGCTGTGGCGTTGTCGCCGGGCCCGCCGACAATGGCGGTGTTGCCATCCCCCGAGATCGCCACCGAGAAGCCCTGGTTGGCAACCCCGACGGCCCCGCCGCCGAGCAATTTGCCGCCCTGCTGCGACCACACCCCTCCGCTGCGCGCGAACACCCACGCAGAGCCGGGGTCGGCAGAATCCGATAAGGCGGAGGGCCCACCAACGATGGCGGTGTTGCCATCCGCCGCGATCGCCACCGAGAAGCCCTGGTTGGCGGTCCCCACGCCGCCGCTGCCGACCAGCTTGCTCCCCTGCTGCGACCACTTCCCTCCGGCACGCGTGAACACCCACGCGGCGCCGGCAAGGGAGTTGTCTGTCCAGCCGCCCACGATCGCGGTGTTGCCGTCCGCAGAGATCGCCACCGAGAAGCCCTGAGAGGCGGGCCCGGCGGCGCCGCTGCCGACCAACTTGTTGCCCTGCTGCGACCATACATTCCCGGTGCGCGTGTACACCCACGCGGCGCCCGTGAGGTCGTCGTCCGTCCACCCGCCGACGATGGCCGTGTTGCCGTCCGCGGAGATGGCCACCGAGTAGCCCTGAGCGGCGGGTCCAATGGCGCCAGCGCCGACGAGCTTGCTCCCTTGCTGAATGAGTTGCGCCGCCGCGACATGCGCTAAGACCAGCATCCCGAAGACAGCACCTGCCTGCCGTGTCATGGTCTCCTCCTCTTGGAGTTCACCACTCCGATAGTTGACCCAACAACACCGTCAATGCGCGTGGCGCACGATCTGGACCAGCGCCAACGCGAGGAACGTGGTCTGCGCGCCGGCGGCGAACTTCTCCTGCCAGCTGAGCTGGTCCCACTTCGAGTTCCACGGGCCGAGCACCAGCGCCTGGCCGGCAGGGTCGAAGTTGAACCTGAACGGGAGAGCACCCGCCTGGAATGGGACGACGCTCCCGGCCGGGCCGGGGTTGCGGAGCGCCCACTGTTCGCGCGACACGGCCAACTCCAGGTGGCTCATCGACGAGTCCCACAAGGCCATGCGCACCTCGCGTGCCGGCTTGTAGCCCGGCAGGTAGAGGGGCTGCAGGTCGAGCTTGAACGCTCGCGGACTCGGCGCCTGCGCACCAGGTGCTTCCTGGCCGGCGGCGAACGCCGCGCCGGCCACCGCGATCACCAGGCAGAACGCCGTGATTTTCATCGCCGTCGTGCTCCCTTCTGCAAACGAGCATCGGCCCCGAGGAGCGGCCACGCATGACGAAGCGGTAACGACGCGGCAACGGCTCGGCAACGGCGCGGAGACGGTTGGCCGACGACGGGCTGGAGTCGCCCGTCCGTCGCCACTGAAACTGTTCTAAAATGACAAAAAGGAGTTCCATGTCCAAGGGCAGCCCACGGGAGGTCTATCGCATCGGGGAGCTGGTCCTCGATGTCGATGCCCACCTGCTCAGCCGCGCCGGCGCGCTGCTCCCGCTCCCCCCCAAGACCTTCGAGCTGCTCCACGAGTTGGCGCGCCGCGCGCCCGGTGTGGTCCGGCGGCAGGAGCTGATGGACACCGTCTGGCCGCAGGAGCTCGTCAACGACGAGGCGCTCACCCAGCGGGTAATGCTGCTGCGGCGAGCGCTGGGGGACGACCCGAAGGACCCCACGTACATTGCGTCGGTCCCGCAGTGGGGATACCGGTTGGTGGCGGAGGTCAGGTCCGAGCAGTCGGCGGCAGCACCGGCCGGCGAGGTCGCGTCCCAGTTTGTCGTGACGCAAGGGGACCGTCTCATCCCTCTGCCGGACGGCGAGACCGTCATCGGGCGGGAGCCCGAGGCCGGGGTGTCCATCGACTCACTGCACATCTCTCGCCGCCACGCCCGGATCGTGGTCTCGGCGGGGCGCGCCATGCTGGAGGACCTTGGCAGCAAGAACGGGACGTACCGCAACGGCCAACGGATCACGAGTCCGATGGAACTCACGGAAGGCGACGAGATCGGCGTCGGCCACGACGTGCTCGTCTTTCGACTCCGCGACCGGATGGGCACGACCTTGACCGGGGCGCCATGACCCCGTCCGGTCCTGAACGCCCCAGCGGACGGCCCATGCCCCCAAGCCCGACGGGCGACGGCAGGCTTGTCACGGCCTGCCCCAGACGACGAGAGGTCGGCCTGATGCGGCGTTGGGACGCGGCGTTATTTCGGCATTGGTCGGCCTTCGGCAGTGCGCTGACAAGACCGCGCCTCCGGCGCGTCTATCCTTGCGTGATTCCCTGGACTCCCCGGATCAGGGGCGTTGTCGGGAGATCGAACATGTCGATCGCCCCCGACGGCCGCGATCGCGTCCGCGGCAATGAGTGCCCTCTTTCTGACCATTTCTCGGTCGGAGGACCGCGGTGAGCTTGAACCCCGGCTCCAGCATCGGCCCGTACGAGATCGTCGCCTTGATCGGCGCCGGCGGGATGGGTGAGGTGTACAGGGCAACGGACACGCGGCTGGGGCGTGACGTCGCCATCAAGGTGCTGCCGGCGGGGTTTGCGGCGGACTCCGATCGCCTGCGCCGGTTCGAGCAGGAGGCCCGCGCGGTCGCCGCGCTCAACCACCCGAACATCCTGGCGATCCACGACGTCGGGACCCACGACGGTGCGCCGTACTTCGTCACCGAGCTGCTGGAGGGCGAGACGCTGCGAGCACGACTCCAGGCCGGAGCGTTGTCCCCACGCAAGGCAATCGAGGTCGCGGTTCAGATTGCTCAGGGGCTCGCCGCCGCGCACGACAAGGGCATCGTCCACCGGGACCTCAAGCCGGGCAACGTCTTCGTCACCAAGGACGGCCACATCAAGATCCTCGACTTCGGTCTCGCCAAAGCTCTGTCCCCGAGCACCCGGCAGGATCGTGCGGCAGCGACGACGATGGAGGCAGCGACCGAAACGGGAAGGGTGATGGGAACCGCGGCATACATGTCCCCGGAGCAGGTCAAGGGTCTTCCGGTGGATCACCGTTCGGACCTCTTCTCGCTGGGTGTCGTGCTGTACGAGATGGCGACGGGGAAGAAGGCGTTTGCGCGGGACAGCACGACGGAGACGATGGCCGCGATCCTGAAGGAGGAGCCGCCGGAGCCGTCGAGCATCAGCGCCCTGGTCCCGGCGGCACTCTCGCGTGCCATCGCGCACTGTTTGGAGAAGCGCCCAGAGGAGCGGTTCCAGACCGCGCGGGATCTCGTGTTCGCACTGGAGATGGGCGGGACCGTTTCATCCGCGACGGGGTCGATGACGGCACATGGAGTGCGCCGAACGGCGTCGAAGTGGGGGGCCGCGTTACTGGGTCTGGTGCTTCTCGCTCTGGGCAGCGCCGCGACCGTGCTCGTCGCCAGATTCCGCGGCGCGTCGGCCAGCACTTCCGGCGCAGCGATTACGTTCAAGCGGCTGACTTTTCAGCGCGGACGGGTGACCACGGCGCGCTTCACGCCGGACGGGCAGTCCGTCGTCTACAGCGCAGGGTGGGCGGGCCAGCCCGACGAACTGTACAGCGTCCGGCTGGATGCCCCGGAGTCGCGACCGCTGGGGTACGGTCACGCGGACCTCCTCGCAATCTCGCACACGAGTGAACTGGCACTCGCGGTGAACGCCCTCGACGGACAGTTCATCGATGCACCCCCGGTATCGCTGGCGCTGGTTCCGTTTTCCGGAGGCACGCCGCACGTCGTGGAGTCGGGAATCGGTTCGGCGGATTTCTCACCGGACGGATCGGAGATGGCGGTTGTCCGCTTCACGGACCAGGACGCCCAGCTCGAGTATCCCACCGGCAGGGTGCTTGTGGATCACTTCGTCCGCGACCTGCGCGTCTCTCCGACGGGGGACCTTGTTGCCTATTTCGACTGGGCCGGCCGCAAGTTTTCCGTGGTCAAGGTCGTGGATCGGTCGGGAAGACAAAGGGTGCTGACCGAGGACGCGTTCCCGATGGATGGATTGGCGTGGTCGCCAACCGGCCGGGAGGTGTGGTTCGCCGTGGGCAAGCCAGGCTGCGGCTATGACCTGCGGGCGGTCGACCTGCGGGGACACGTGCGCGTCCTCTATGCCAGCACGGAGGATGTCCGCCTGCACGACGTCGCGCGGGATGGACGGGTGCTCCTGACCACCGAGGACCCTGCGGCAAGGATCTTCTTTCACGGGCCCGACAACGCCAACGACCGTGAACTGTCGTGGCTGAGCTGGTCCATGCTTAATGATCTGTCGAACGACGGCCGCCTGATTGCATTCAAGGAATTCAGCGTGGCTGCGGTCGGCCTACTAGGGTGGGGATACCTTCGCGACACCGGTGGTGCGCCCCCCACCAGGTTGGGTCCGGCTCGAGATCTCCGATTCTCGGGTGATATGCACTACCTGGTGACCCCGCAAATTGAGCCACCAGGCATTGTCGTGATGCCGGTCGGTCCCGGCCAAGCGAGGACTGTTGCGGTCGAGGGTTTGGCGTGGCGTCGGTGGTGGCGCGCTCCCTGGGCGGGCATGCTTTCGGACGACCGGACCTTGTGGTTCAACGGTAGCCTGCCCGGCAAGCGTGGACGGACCTGGCTGACCGACCTCGCGGCGACGAAACCCCGGCCGATCACACCGGAAGGGGTCTACGCGATCGGGGTCACCCCCGACGAAAGATTCGTGCTCGCCGGGCACGGCAGCGCACTGGCTCTGTACCCAGTCGCGGGCGGCAATCCGGAATCTGTCAGCGGGGTTGGGGAGCAGGAGGCCTTCGCCGGGTTTTGCGATGACGGCAGGACCCTTTTCGTTTACCGCACCCAGGAGATCCCAGCTCGGGTCTACAAGGTCGATTACCGCAGCGGCAGGCGTGAACTGGCGCGCGAAATCGTGCCTCCTGATCGTATCGGCTTGATTTCTGAGGGCATTGCCAACCTTCGGATATCTGCCGATGGCCAGCGGTACGCGTACGGGATCATGCAGACCATGAGGACCCTCCGCGTCGTCGAGGGGCTGAAGTAGAGAAGGCGCTCACGCGGGGTCATCGTGCAGGTACCAGGTACCTCATTTCGCCTATTTTCGCCGCGATGACTCCCTCTCGCTCCTTAAACCCGCACCGCTCGACATCGACCAGCATCGCCAGCTCCCGGATACGTACGAACAAGTCCCACAGCTATGCCTGTTGACCTTATTGACGAACGGTTGCCGTAACCCGCGGAGCCGAGGGGGACCCAGCGAATCGGCTGGGACAGGGCCTTGACGATCGCTCTGAGCAGAGGACGCCGGGGGTGGGAACGAGGATGGGGCCCGCGGCCGAGTCCCGGGAGGCGGCGGCCCACCGCCGTTCGCCGGTGGGAGCCCCCCGTTGGCCGGGAAAACGCAAACCCGCGGACCGACCGGGCGTATGGTGAGAAAAGGGCGGCACACGCTGGGCGGTGCCGGTCGCGGAGGCGGAGATGGGAGACGAACGAATGCGCCACAACGCCCCGAGGCTGATCCTCGGCGTCCTGATCATCGGGTTGGGGATCTTGTTCACCCTCGACAAGCTCGGGTACGTCGACGCCGGCTCGCTCTGGGCGTACTGGCCGGTCGTTCTGATCGCGGTCGGTCTGGGAAAGGTGCTGCAACCGCGCACGTGCCACGGCCGGGGGTTCGGTGTGGTCCTGATCGTCGTGGGTGCGTGGATCCTGCTCTTCAACCTCGACGTCATCCATGAGGACGTGTGGGATTACTGGCCGATCCTGCTCGTCATCCTCGGCATCTCGATGGTGTTCCGGGCGGTCGGCGGGCCGGGCGGCGGGTGGCGCGGCCGGCGGGCCGACTTCCCGCCGGGGGATGGAGGCGAGAGCGCGACACCCGGCGGTGCGGCGCCGGCGGTGGGTCAGGGGTCCGCCGCAACGCCCGCGGACGACGCGAGCGCGACGGTGGACTGTTTCGCGCTGCTCGGCGCGTCCCGCCGCCGCAGCGTGTCGCAGGACTTCCGCGGCGGCTCGCTCACGGCCCTCATGGGCGGATGCGAGCTCGACCTGCGCCAGGCGTCGATCCGGGGCGGTCAGGCGACGATCGACACCTTCGCGATGTGGGGCGGGATCGAGATCAAGGTGCCGCAGGACTGGACGGTCGCCCTGCACGGGACGCCGATCCTGGGCGGCTTCGACGACAAGACGGCGCGGATGGGAGGCGACGGCTCCAAGGTCCTCGTCGTGACCGGCGTCGCCATCATGGGCGGGGTCGAGATCAAGAATTAGGCCATGCACCCGATCCTGGCCTTTCGCGGCCGTCTCGGCCCGTACCTCGCAGCGTGGGTCCCGCTGGCGGGCCTGCTGGCCGGGCTCCTGGCGGTCAGCGGTATGACGTGGCTGCAGGCGACCGTTGTCGCCCTGCCGCTCGCCGTGATCTACGCCTTCATGTGCCTGGCCGCGTGGTACCCGTGCCGGAGCGCCCCGCTGCGGGGGGCGACGTTCGCGAAGGTGGTCGTGACGCAGCTGGCGGCCGCTGCACTTTCGGCCATCCTCTGGCTCTTCTTTGCCGACACCTGGGTGGTCTTCCTGGAGCAGTTCCCGGCGTTTGCGGGCGTCGGCGAGCGTTTCCCCCGCCTCGTGGTTGTGCTGCTCGCCGTCGGGGTGGTGCTCTACGTTCTCGGCGCGGCGCTTCACTACCTGCTGATCGGTTTCGAGGAGGCGCAGCAGGCGGAGAGGAACGCCCTCAAGCTCGAGGTCGCGGCCCGCGAGGCGGAGCTGCGCGCGCTGCGGGCCCAGGTCGACCCTCACTTCCTGTTCAACACCCTCAACGCCATCAGCTCGCTGATTGCCGCCGACCCGGCCTCGGCGCGGACGATGTGCCTCGAGCTCGCCGAGTTCCTGCGGGAGAGCCTGCGGCTCGGCGGGGTCGCCACGATCCCGCTGGCCGAGGAGTTGAGGCTCGCCGAGAGGTACCTCGCCATCGAGCGGGTCAGGTTCGGCCCGAGGCTGCGCGTGGAGCGGGACGTGGACGGCGGGGCCGAAGCCTGCGCCGTTCCCGCGCTGGTGCTGCAGCCGCTGGTCGAGAACGCGGTCCGCCACGGGATCGCGCAGCTCGTGCAAGGGGGGACCGTGCGGATTGCCGCGCGCTGCTCCGGCGGCCGCCTGTACCTGACGGTGGAGAACCCGGCTTGCGTCGAGCCGGCCGCCGGAGGTTCCGGGTTGGGCTTGGCCAACGTGCGCCAACGTCTGGCGGCGCTGTACGGTCAGGACGCCAGCCTCGACGCGAGGGTGGCGGGTGGCGCGTTCCGCGTGGAACTCACGATGCCGGCATCCCCGCTGCCGGCCCCGTAGGGCTTATCCTGGCAGACGACCAATGGCGCTCGAGACGCTCCCCGGGACGCTGCACGTTGCGATCGTGGACGACGAGGCGCCGGCGCGGGCGCTGCTACGGGAGTACCTGTCGGTGTTCCCCGACGTCGAAATCGTCGCCGAGTGCGCCAACGGTTTCGAGGCCGTCCAGGCGGTCGAGGCAACCGCTCCCAACCTCCTCCTGCTCGACGTCCAGATGCCCGGCCTTTCGGGGTTCGAGGTCCTGGAGCTGCTCGGGCGCGAGGTGGCGGTCGTGTTCGTGACCGCATACGACGAGTTCGCGCTGCGCGCGTTCGAGGTGCACGCCGTGGACTACTTGCTCAAGCCGTTCTCGCCGGAGCGCCTCCGCGAAGCCCTCGGGCGGGCCCGGCGGCGCATCGGCCAGCCGCGCGAGGCAGAGCTGGACAACGTGGCCGTTGCCGCCCGGGCACCCGGGACGTGGCCGGCCCGCCTCGTCGCACGGGAAGGGGGGCGGGTCCACGTGATCCCGGTGGATGCCCTGGACCTGGTCGAGGCGCGGGACGACTACGTGTGCCTGCGCTCCGGCAGCCGCGAGGTCCGCAAACAGCAGACGCTCACCGAACTCGCGACCCAGCTCGACCCGGCCCGCTTCGTGCGGGTCCACCGCTCGTTCATCGTGAACGTGGCGAAGATCGCGCGTATCGAGCGCTACGGCAAAGACAGCCGACTCGCGGTCCTTCACGACGGGACGAAGGTTCCGGTCAGTCGCACCGGCTACGCGAGCCTCCGGGCGCGACTCTAGCGGATTGATGCGGGGCCAACCGGTTTGCGTGTTGGTCGCGAGGCAGCCGCGGCAATCCCGTTCCTACGTCTCGCGCCCTCGTCTGCCTGCGAGATTGCTTCGGCCGCTGTGCGGCCTCGCAATGACCCCCACCCGGGGGCAGCGCTCGCGGCGCGGAGGGGCACGGCGCTCCGCCCCGCTGGCGCAGGGCTGCGTGCCATACGACCGACACACGGGCAACGGCACGACGGGCACGGTCTGCCTCGACGCCGACGTTGGGACGGCGGGCGGCGCCGGCGCGAGGCCGCCGGCACGCCGACCACAACCCCACGGTGAGGACGACGAAGGCGTTGCGCGTCGCATCGGTACGACGTCCGCGCGTATTGACAGGATTTCGAGTGGGGGGTAGTGGTGTCGGGTGCCACGGCGGCCCGGGGGCGGTCAGGGGCCGTGCGCTGGCCGGAGTGGCGATGGCGACCGATTTCGCGGTGCTTCTCGACAACCTGCTGCGCTTCTACCCGTTCGACGCCAAGGTCGTGCTCGCGGTCGGAGCCGGCGGCGGCCAGCTCGCCGGGTACGGGCGCGCCGCCCGACGGGTGATCGCCGTCGACCCCGACGGCGGCGCGCTGGCGGCGCTCGCCGAGCGGATCGCCGCGCTCGCCATCTCGGACCGGTTCGCCCTCGTCGCGAACGACTTCATGGCGGTCAGCGAGCGAGCCGACGTCGTGCTCTTCGAGTTCGCGCTGCACGAGCTCCCCGATCCCGCGGCGGCGCTCGCCCACGCCGGGGCGCTCGCCCCCGACACCGTCGTCATCGACCACGCCCCCGGTTCGCCGTGGGCGCATGCGGCCGACGAGGCCGAGAAGGTCGCCGCGGCGTGGCGGGCGGTGGCCGACCTCGGCGTCCGGCGCGAGGCGGGGTTCGACGCGGTGCAGCGGTTCGCGTCGTACGAGGAGCTGGCGAAGAAGCTGGCGGGCCAGGGGGCGGAGGCGATGCGGCGGATCGAGCGCTGGCGGGGGTGCGCCGAGATCGCGATCCCGATGGGGTACCGGATCGCGCAGCTCTGACGGCGCCGCCGCGCGCGGGGGCGTTTGGCGGGACGGTCGCGTTCCCCTACAATGGCGAAGAGATGGCCCATCTGACCTTGCTGCTGCCGCTCGTGGGGCTGGGGGTGTTCTGGCTCCTGCCGCTCCCGCTCGCGATCCCCGCCTACCTTGCGATCCTCCTCGTGTCGGTGACCGTGTACGTGCTGGCGTTGCGCGCCAAGCACCGCGCCGTACAGACCGGCGCCGAGGGGATGGCGCACAAGGTCGGCGAGGTCATCGACGGCGACGGCACGCGCGGGCGCGTCGAGGTCGAGGGCGAGATCTGGAACGCGGTCGCGTCCGAGCCGCTGCGCAAGGGCGAGCGGATCGAGGTCGTCGGCCTCGCCGACCAGCTCACCCTGCACGTGCGCCGAATCGACGCCAAACCCAACGAGTAACGCGGATCGCCGCGGTTGCGCGAGCCGCTGCGCCAGGGGGCGGTGCAGAGGGTACCTCCAGGTCCGGCACGGTTGCCGAACCGGGTCTCGCGCAGTTGGCGGTCCATCACCTGTCGACTAAGGTGGGCCTGGTACGTCTATCACGAGTACAGCAGGTTCGCCCCGAAGTCAGGGACGCCACCGCCCTTGACCATGTGCGTCCAGTCGTCGAGTTTCGCGCCGCCCCTCTTCCAGAAGCTTCGACAGAGCTCGAAGAAATCCAGCACGACATCGCGCTCGCCGGCCGTGAGCAGGTCTCTGGCGAGACTCATGTTCGGCCCGAAGCTGTTCAACTGCGGCGACCCCGGCGTTCGCCCTGCGGCCAGCAGCGAAGCCTTGGCCAGTGCGATGTTGTGGTCGCGCCGAAGCGCCACCCGGCCCACGACCATGTTGCCAAAGAAGATGGCGTTGCCGTAGTTCCAGTCCTTCGGATAGCGAGGCGCCAGGCCCAGCAACTCCTTCGCGTAGCTCTCCGCCTTGTCCAGCTCACCCGCATCGAACGCGGCGTTCGCGAGTCGCGACAAACCATAGAACCTGTGGATTTCGTCTGGTGCGGCGGACCGTTCGAGGTCGGCCAGCTTCTGCTGTGCCGTCGGCTCGGCGGCCTTCTTGATCTCGTAGAGGCGCATCGTCAGGTCACGCGCGAGCTGATTCGCTTTCTCGACGTCCCTTGCCTGCAGCGCCACCTTCACCTGGTCCGCAAGGCCGGTGAGAGCCTGAACCTCTTCGGGGGTAAGACTCGGGGTCTGTTGCGCAAATGCGGAACCGGCCAGGACGGCAAAGATGAGAAATACACGGCGGATCATGGCAGCCTCCCCCCATTAGTCTAACCCTCGGCTGCTGCCTCTCCCTTAATCGCTACGAGGGATCACCACCTCATCTCAGTTAGGTTCGTTAGATGCCAGGTCCGGCAAAGTTGACGAGTTGGGCGGTGGTGGGCACGGCGGGGTCAAGAAATCGCCTTGCCCCGCAGGCCGCGAAGCCGTGCTTGCGACGGCAAGGGCTCGCCGCCGGGTGGTCAGCGCGTTTTCAGCCGGGAGCGCAGGGCGTCGAGGTCGGACGGACCGAGGCGGGGCGCGGTCGAGCGGATCAACCCGATGAAGGCGTCGATCTCCGCGGGCGTGGCCGGGAAGCCGATGCTGCCGGAGTCGCCGAGCTTGTCGCCGCCGGGCGAGAGCACGACGATGAACGGCAACGCGCCGCCGCCGCCCCAGCCGGCCATGAGCGCGCGGGCGCCGGGGTTCTCGAGGCCCGCCTGGGCCGGGCGCTCGAGCGCGTCGAGCCACACCACCTCGTAGCTGGCGTCGATGCGCTGCCGCACGTCGGGCTGTTGGAGGTACTTCTCCAGACGCTTGCACCAGCCGCACCAGGAGGCGTGGAAGAGGACGAGCACGTTCTTGCCGCCGCCCTCGGCGCGCGTCTCGGCCGCCTTGAGGAGCGCGCCGGCGGGCTGCGGCGCCGTGTCCACCGCCGCCAAGGCCGGCGCTGACGCCGCCAACACGATTGCACCTGCCGTCGCCGCGATGCGCAACGAGACTCGCATCCGCGCATCATACGCGCCCCGATAGGTACCTCCAGCGATCGCCGCGCGCCCTACCGAGACCTTGACACCTTCCCTCTCCCGGGTAGCATCGGCCCAGATGAAGAAGGAACTTCCTATTCCATTTCGCCAACGCGCTTCTGCGGGCGGGGAAGGACTTCGACTTCACCCCCATCCGCCGGCAGAAGGACGGCCCCCACGACCCGGCGGCCCGCCTTCACGCGAACAAGCGATTCCCCTGGTTCTTGGAGAAGACCCTGTGAGCGGCGGCCGCCCGCGCGGCGCCCGGAGGAGACGATGGCCCACCCAATGAAGGACCCCCTCACCTGGCACTACCCCGAGATCGAGCCCTACCGGACCGGGAGGCTCCCGGTCAGCGGCGGCCACGACCTCTACTTCGAGGAAAGCGGCAACCCGAAAGGAAAGCCGGTGGTCTTCGTCCACGGCGGGCCGGGCGGCGGGACCGAGCCGAAGATGCGGCGGTTCTTCCACCCGGAGAGGTACCGGATCGTCCTCTTCGACCAGCGCGGCTCGGGGAAGAGCACGCCGTACGCGAGCCTCGAGAACAACACGACGTGGGACCTCGTGGCCGACATGGAGGCGCTCCGCGAGCACCTCGGGATCGAGAAGTGGCAGGTCTTCGGCGGCTCGTGGGGCTCGACGCTCGGACTCGCGTACGCCGAGAACCACCCCGAGCGCGTCAGCGAGCTCGTCCTGCGCGGCATCTTCCTCCTGCGGAGAAGGGAGATCGACTGGTTCTACCAGACGGGGGCGTCGTTCCTCTTTCCCGACGCCTGGGAGCCGTTCGTCGCGCACATCCCCGAGGCCGAGCGGGGAGACCTCCTGACCGCCTACCACAGGCGCCTGACGAGCGACGATCGTTCCGTCCGCCTGGCCGCGGCCAAGATCTGGAGCGGATGGGAGGGGGCGACCTCCAAACTCCTCCCCGACGCCGGCTTCACGAGCCACTACGAGGAGGACGAGTTCGCCCTCGCCTTCGCCCGAATCGAGGCCCACTACTTCGTCAACCGAGGCTTCTTCGAGGTGGACGACCAGCTCCTGCGCGACGCCGGGAGGATCCGCCACATCCCGGGCGTCATCGTCCAGGGACGCTACGACGTCGTCTGCCCCATCGACAGCGCCTGGGCCCTCCACCGTGCATGGCCCGAAGCGGATCTCGTGATCACGCCGGACAGCGGCCACAGCGCCTACGAGCCGCCGAACAGCCGCGCCCTCGTCGCCGCGGCGGACCGGTTCGCAGGGACCTGAGGCGCGAGGGGCGGGGCCCGATACGTGCCTATGCGCGCTGCAGGCGCTTACGTGGTCCGGGGGGAACCCGCAAACCTGTTGTAGAGCCACGCGAAGATGGCGCCGCCGATAAGGCCATCGAAGAACGCCCAGACCAGACCCACGACGCTGCCGATCGGAGAGAGCGAGTACCCCCGGTAGATCCTCCCGAGGAGCATGGGGCTATTGCCGGGCCCGTCGAATGCGATGATCCACCACGTCAGGAAGAACAGTCCAAACCCCCAGAGGATGCCGCAGGTGAGCGCAAACGCCTTGATGTTGAGCTTCACGTTCAACTCCCTTCTCTGATCGGTGCCACGTCCGCTCGTCTCAAAATTTTGCCAAGAAGCAGGACCTGAAAACCCGGCGCAGTTGATGAGGCGAGCCTGCCGCGGATCATCCTCCATTCCGTGCCAACCCAGCCGGACCCGGAGGTCCTATTTAGCCGACTCGACCTGAATCGTCATCGCAGGGTCGGCGAGCGTCGCCGGTTGGGCGGCCGAGGCGACCACGAACCCGAGTGATCGCTTCTGGGCACTCTGCAAGTCGGGCTGGTCCGCGATCGACAGGTCGAGTGCGACTCGCTGGGTCGCGTCGTCGAGCACGAAGGGACGCAGCAACAGGACCTGAGGAGTCCCCGGCACGCGGAACGCGATCGTGGCGCCCTCGGTCTCCTCGACCACGGCAGGCTCGTATCCGGCGAGCTGCAGTCGCAGACGGACCGTGCGGCCGGAAAGGCGCAGGGCGGGGAATGCCTCGCGCTCCGCCTGCGGCAGCTTGAGGTAGACGTCGTTGACGAGCCACTGGACATAGGTGACCAGGTCGCCCTCGCTGGAGAACTGCTCGTGGTCGAAGGCGACGCACCCGCCGACGCCGCCGGTGCTCACCCGATAGGCTGCGCCCCACATTGCGACCGGCCCGGCGGCGGAACCGGCGCGCGCGAGCTCCCAGGCGCCGCTTCTCGGGAGAGCGACCCGGAACGCGCCCCCGCTTGCCCGTCCTACGCGATGGCCGCCCACGAACTTCGCTCCGGACAGCAGCAGCATCCCCCGTCCCGGGTCGAGGAGCACGACGAACGCTCCTTCGTTCGCAGGGCACCCGAACGCCGGCGCCGACACCGAGAGCATCGGGCGGCCGCCGGCGGTGGCCGCCCACCCTGCCGACACCGAGAGAAAGATAGCCGTAGAAACCACCAGCGACCTTTGGACAAACCGTCTCATTGTCGTCACCTCTGACTCAAGTGTACGCCACCGATTCCCCCCTGAGGTCGAGTGCGAGGAGACGAGCCCGCCGGACCACGAGGATGGAGGGGTACCACGTCCGCGGTTATACACATTGTCGACAACGAACAGGACCACCTCTATCAGAATTCAAGGTGAAGTAGAACGGCGTTAAATGCGGGCATGGGCTAGACCGCTCGTGTGCCATTGTTCGTGTTTTGGCGCTCCAGGTCCGGCACAGTTGGCGAACCGGGCCTCGCGCGGCTGGCGCTCCATCACTTGCCGATTCAGGTGGACCTGGTACCCATACCAACCAAGTTGGGCTGTTGACCTCCGTCCCAGCAAGCAAGCGCGCCCTCAGTGGCTCAACGGTTTACCGGCCTACGTGCTTCGGCAATCAACGCTTGAAGGGCAATAGCACGTTCCTTAATTGCCGCGCTGGCGCCAAACGCATCACATGCGTGGATCACCTGTTTCGCTGCCTCGTCGGCCTCGTCGAGCAGGCCGTCGCGGAGCAAGGTCTCGGCTTCGTCGAGGTCGCCCGCCAGCAGCGCCTCCCGCGCGGGCTGGACGACCCCGCGATCGGAGCAGTGGAGCAGGCGTGTTCCAAAAACCACACGTGCTCGATCGCGTAGCCCCGCCTTGGTGCACAGGACGACCAGGTCGCTGGCCGCTTGCAGCTCCTCGGCCGAGAGGGCGAGACTCCTCTCGAGCGCCTCGATACCTGGCGTCGCGTCGGGCTCGGGAAGCTGGACATAGGTATGCCCGAGCCACGCCCATGCGTCGGCGTAACCGGGCGCCAGCTTCACCACGCCGCGGAGAAGCCAGCGTGCGCGCTCGACGTCCGCGCGCGCGGGCGGATCCTCGCCCTGCAGGCGCTTGAGCAGGGCCAGCGAGGGAACCAGGTAAGCGCGCACGCTATCCGGCGTGTGAGCAAGGGCAGCGTCGTAGAGTTCCCAGGCCTTGTCGGGCTGCCCCTGTCTCTCTCGCACCCGCCCGAGCGCGGTCAGGGCCTCAGTGTTGTCGGGGTTCACGGACAGCGAGTCCGTGAGGAAGCAATCCGCGCTCACGAGGGCGCGGCTGGACTCTTCTGCAAGGAGTGACCCGAGCGCGCCCAGCACCTCGTCCCGTTTCATCGGGACGGGCTCGCCGGCGGCCTCCAGCTTGATTTCCTTCCTGCGCAAGGTGAGGTAGCGGAACTTCCCGCGGCTGACGTACGCGTCCAACTCCCCCGCAAACGCCTCAGGGGTGGTGGAGAAGGCCTTGCGAAAGGCATCGGCGACCGAGCGCCCCGCTTCCAACTGACGGAGGTAGTCCGTGAGCTGCCCTTTGCGCTGCGGGCAATCCATGAGGAGGTAGTGCGTCATCGTCCACGCCTCGGCGTTGAAGGCCTGCCACGTGTTCGGGTCCGCGAAGAACGGCGACCGGTCGTCGGCTTCGAGCACCTTCTGCAGTGGAATCGACTTGCGCAAGGTCGGGTCTTGGAGGTAGCCGGGCTTGGGGAGCCCGAACGAGATGCTGCTGTTCGAGACCTCGAACGCCGAGTAGAACTCTGCGAGGCCGGCGCGGAGCCAGGCAGGGATCGGCTTGCCGGTGTTCGAGATAAACGTGTTCACCAGGGCCTCGAACAGAAGGTGTTCCCTCCCCCACTCGCCACCGGCGTCGAAGAGGAGCACGAGCCCATCCTGCTTGGGGAGGCAGAGCCCGAGGACCCCCAAGTCTGGCTCCGTGAATGCCAGGTCGCGGTAGGGCGCAAACGACATCGCGTCCCTGAACGCGTACACCCGGATTGGCAGCGGGGAAGAGACCTTGAGAGCGGTCAGGCGCCCGAGCGCGGCGCGGAAGAGCTCCAGATGCTCCGCGATTGACTTGACCTCGCCGACGCTGCCATTCGAGTAGATCACGAACTCCGCCACCTGCAACCGCAACCAGCGGTCGCCCTCACCCGGGGGCGTCAAGGCGTCGGCCGACGACGGTGCCGCGATCGCGCTCCAGGCGACCAGCAGGGTGCCAACAACGCACGACACGAACCCCGACCTTCGGACGCCAGCCCCAGCGCAGGCTCCGACGGCGGTGGGACGAGAGTTGCCCGCGTGCGCACACCACGATTCCGCAGCAATGCGCGGCGAGTGGCGAAGCCAGAATCGAAGGGCAATGCTCATAGCAGCTCCTGTCTTCCGCCTGCCGGGGGATCGTAGCGCGCCGCTTGGTCGTCGCGAAAGGCCGCGCGCCCCTCGACTGGTCAGTCCCTCCGACCGGGACAGTCCACCAGGATTGGGTGCGGTGCCGGGTCCGGCGCGGCCGACAACCATAGGCTCACCTGGTTCGCTCCCTCCTCTGTCAACGGAGCCGGGCGTTGGACCTATCCTTCGGCTTCGCGTCCACCGCAGGACCCAGGACCTGGTCCCTTCTTCCGGGGCGTACCGGCGTGGGAACGGCGAATACAATCGGGTGCGGGTGGTGTTGCAGTGGTTGTCGGGCCGGGATCAGGCGCGCTCCTGGTTGGCCCGCGTGCGAGCGCTCGGCTCGCGTGCGGGCGGTAATGGCCAGGCCTGGCGTACGGAGGACTCATGACGAAAATCGGCGACACGTCGCTCGACGTCTTTCCGCTGTGTCTCGGCGGCAACGTGTTCGGCTGGACGGCCGACGAGGGGCAGTCCTTCGCCGTGCTGGACGCCTACGCCGCCGCCGGCGGCAACTTCATCGACACGGCCGACGCCTACTCGGCGTGGGTGCCGGGTCACGTGGGTGGCGAGTCGGAGACGATCCTCGGCCGGTGGATGGCGGTGCGCGGCAACCGCGACCGGATGGTGATCGCGACGAAGGTGGGGAAGCTCCCGGGCCTCTCCGGCCTGTCGGCGAAGACGATCCGCGCGGCGGCCGAGAACTCGCTCCGCAGGCTGCAGACGGACCGCATCGACCTCTACTACGCCCACACCGACGACGGCGCGACGCCGCTCGAGGAGACGCTGGGGGCGTTCGACGCGCTCGTGCGCGAGGGGAAGGTCCGCCACATCGCGGCCTCCAACCACACCGAGGCGCGCCTCGCCGAGGCGCTGGCGGTCGCCAAGCGCGCCGGCCTGGCGCGATACGTGGCGCTCCAGCCGCACTACAACCTGGTGCACCGGCCCGAGTACGAGGACGGCCTCGCCGCCCTCTGCGTGCGCGAGGGGCTGGCGTGTTTTCCCTACTACGGACTCGCCAGTGGCTTCCTGGCCGGCAAGTACCGCCCCGGCTCGAAGGTCGAGAGTCAGCGCGCGTCGAGTGCGGCGAAGTACCTCGACGACAGGGGGCTGCGGATCCTCGCGGCGCTCGACGGGGTCGCGGCGGCGCACAAGACGACGGTCGCGGCCGTGGCCCTCGCCTGGCTCCTGACACGTCCGGGGGTCGTCGCCCCGATCGCCAGCGCCCGCACGCCGGAACAACTCGCGGAGCTGCTGCCGCTCGCCTCGATGCGCCTGGATCGCGACGAGCAGCGGCGCCTCGACGCCGCGTCGGCGTGAAGTCCGAAACGGCGGCCGAACCCGGACGCACTTGCAGTCGACCGTCTCTCGAGTGACACCCCCAGGCTCCCTCGGAGTGTCATACCAATCAACCCCCGGGCTCGATCCCCTTGTCCGCGAACCAGCCGCGCAGCGTCCGTTCGTCGGCGGCGAGGTCGCCGGTGAGGGTGAACGCCGGGCCAATTGCGACCACCCGGCGCCGCCAGTCGAAGCCGACCGGCACCACCGGCACGCCGGCTCCGACCGCGACGTGGGCGAAACCCATCCGCCACCCGGAAACCTCCCGCCGGGTTCCTTCCGGCGCGACGGCCAGCACCATCGTCTCGCGCTGCCGCATCGTCTCCACGAGCTTCGCCACCGTGCCCGAACCGGAGTTGCGCCGCACCGGGACGCCGTCCAGCCACAGCATCAGCGGCCGCAGCGGCCAGCGGAACAGCGTGTGTTTGCCGAGCCAGCTGATGCGCAGGCCGATCGCGAAGGCCGTCAGCATGGCGACCAGCAGGTCCCAGTTCGTCGTGTGCGGCGCCACCACGACGATCGCCTTCGGCACGTCGGGGAAACTCCCCGCGATCCGCCACCCCCACAGCCGGAACGCGAGACACGCCAGCCACCGGCTCGCCCGGTTTCCTCGCCTCGGCGCCGACGCGCCGAGCTCCAGAGCTCCCCAGTTCGGCAACACAGCCTTGAAGCGTACACCCACGCATCATCGCCAACGAATCGGTGCCACGTCCACGCGTGCTGTCACTGTCGGCAACGAACGGGCCCGTCGGCTCGGGCGCAGTCGATGAACCGAGTCCGCCGCGGTTCATCCACCATGCCGCGTCAACTCATACCAATCTGGCATCTGGGATGGAGGAACGCCTGTCACCGCGAGGAGCGGAGCGACGAACCGATGACACTGATTCCTCACACGCGCCAACATGCGGTGGGTTGCGTCCGAGCCGCCCCTTACGGACCCGCCTTCTCCGGTTTCGAGGCTTGTTGCCGCAGCGAGGGCGCACCGTGCCCATCGGCTCCAAGCCAGATGCCGCAGCTGCACGGCCCCTGCGTCGGCCCGGGGAGAAGTTCCTTTCCCGTGATGAGGCGGGCAGCCCGGTTGAAGGTCGCATACGCCCACGCCCACTGCAGGAGGACCAGGAGCCTGCTCTCGAACTCCACCAGGTTCATCAGGTGGACGAAGAGCCAGGTCAGCCACGCCGGGAACCCGGAGAACCGGAGCCATCCCATGTCCGCCACGGCGGAGGCCCGGCCGATGGTCGCCAGGTTCCCGCGGTCCCGGTACCGGAAGGGCGGAGGGGAGGGTCGGCCGTTCACGCGCGCCGCGATCACGCGCGCCGCGTACCGCCCCTGCTGGATGGCCACGGGCGCCACGCCCGGGAGCGGCCGGCCGGTCCCGTGGACGACACACGCCAGGTCCCCGATGACCAGGATCTCCGGGTGCCCGCGGACGGCCAGGTCGGGGCCCACGAGCACGCGGCCGTTGCGGTCCAACTCCGCGCCGGCCGCATCCGCGAGAGCGTGCGACAGCGCCGATCCCTGGACACCCGCCGCCCACAGCACGGTCCGCGTCTCGACCCGCTCCGTGCCCGCGGCGGTCCTCAACTCCACGCAGCAGGTCTCGACCTGACTCACCAGGACGCCCGTCCGGACCGTGACGCCCAGGCGCTCGAGGGCGGTCCTGGCCTTGGCGGAGAGCTCTGGAGGGTAGGTGGGCAGGATCCGGTCGGTCCCCTCCACGAGCACGATTCTCGCGGCTCCCGGATCGATCACCCGAAAGTCGAGCTTCAGGGTGTCGCGGGCGATCTCCGCCAACGCTCCCGACAGTTCCACGCCGGTGGGTCCCCCTCCCACGATGACGAAGGTCATCCAGATGCGGCGCAGCTCCGGGGCCGTCTCCCGCTCCGCGGCCTCGAACGCCAACAGGATGCGGCGGCGGATGTCGGTCGCGTCCTCGACCGTCTTGAGCCCCGGCGCTCGGGCCGCCCACTCGTCGTGGCCGAAGTAGTGGTGGGAGGCGCCCGCAGCCACGATCAGCGTGTCGTAGGGGACCTCTCCGTGCCCGAGGATCAAGCGGCGGTTCCCGGCGTCGACGCCCTTCGCCTCGCCCAGGAGCACCTGAACGTTCCGCGCCCTCTTGAGCACCGCGCGCAGCGGCGCCGCGATGTTGGCCGGCGAAAGGGCGCCCGTCGCCACCTGGTAGAGCAGGGGCTGGAACAGGTGGAAGTTGCGCCGGTCCACGAGGGTTACGCGCACTGGCATCCTCGCCAGGGCCTTGGCGAGGTGGAGTCCGCCGAAGCCGCCGCCGACGATCACGACGCGGTGGGGATGGTCCATACCTGTCCGGCTCCCGCTCCGGCAACGCCAATGGGAGGGTGGGGCGCACCCAATAGGTGTAATGGCTTGCCAGCACGTTTCTATTTCGCCGGGGCGGGAGCGGAGGCGTTGCCGGCGGCGGACTCCTCGACCCGTGGCATCCCTGCCGGCCGCGAAGCGGTCGCCGCTGTCACGTCGCTCTTGTGTCGGCGGCGTCGGACGGCGGCGCCTCTCGGCGGCCCGGGTGACCTGCACCTCGCCCCGGCGGGTGACGGCAACCGCCCGCCGGCTCCGGCGAAGCGGGAATGTTCGGGTCCTCGGCGCGGTAAGGTCAAGAGAGGAGACGGCGATCGAGCGAGGAACGGATCGTGTCCGCCTGACGCGGAGGAGTGAAGGGAACAGCCATGCGAGCCTGCAAGTACCTCATCGTGGGAGGCGGCATGAGTGCGCACGCCGCGATCCTCGGGGTTCGGGAGGTGGACGCCGAGGGGTCCATCGCCCTCGTGAGCGAGGAACCCGATCCACCCTATAACCGCCCGCCCCTCTCCAAGGCTCTCTGGAAGGGGAAGACAGTCGAAAGCGTCTGGTGCAAAGAGGGCTTGGGCGCCGCCACGCTGCATCTCGGGCGCACCCTCCGGACGCTGGACATGAGGGACCGGAAAGCCGCGGACGACAACGGCGAGACCTACCGCTTCGACAAACTCCTCCTGGCGACGGGCGGCACGGTGCGCCGCCTGCCGTTCGAGGGTTCAGGCATCATCTACTACCGGACCCTCGCCGACTACAGAGCCTTGCGGGCGCTCTGCGAGAAGGGCCAACGGTTCACCGTGATCGGAGGCGGCTTCATCGGCTCCGAGATCGCCGCCGCTCTGGCCATGAACGGCAAGCGGGTGACTATGGTCTTCCCCGAGGAGAACATCGGCTCGCGCGTTTACCCTGCGCTTCTGGCCCGGTTCCTGGTGGAGTACTTCCGGGAGAAGGGGGTTGAGGTCCTGGCGGGCGAGGGGGTCACCGGCGTCGCGCGGACCGGCGAGCGGTCGACGGTCACCACCAAGAGCGGGCGGCGGATCGAGGCGGACGGCGTGGTGGCTGGCATCGGGATCACGCCGAACACTGCGCTCGCGGAGTCGGCCGGGTTGAAGGTGAGCAACGGCATCGAGGTGGACGAGCTCCTGCGGACGAGCCATCCGGACGCCTACGCGGCGGGCGATGTGGCCAACTTCCACAGCACCGCGCTGGGCAGGCGAATGCGGGTGGAGCACGAGGACAACGCCAACACCATGGGCCGCCAGGCCGGCCGGAACATGGCGGGAGCGGGCGAGCCCTACCGCCACCTGCCCGCCTTCTATTCCGACCTCTTCGACCTCGGCTACGAGGCGGTGGGCGAGGTGGACGCCGGCCTCGAGACCGTCGAGGACTGGAAGGTCCCCAACCGCGAGGGGGTCGTCTATTACCTGAAGGACGGGCGCGTGCGCGGCGTGCTGCTCTGGAACGTGTGGGACCAGTTGGAGGCGGCACGGACCCTCGTCGCCTCGCCCGGGCCTTTCCTCCCCCGGGACCTCGCGGGGCGCATCGGCGGGCGCTGACGAGCGCGTTGAAACCCGTGGAGGACGGCATGCAAGAGCGAATCGCCTATGCGAAGGTGGCGCCGGAAGCCCTGCGGGCGCACTACGCGCTGGAGGAGTACGTTCGGGGGTGCGGCCTGGAGCACCCGCTCCTGGAGCTGGTGAAGACCCGGGCGTCGCAAATCAACGGGTGCGCCTACTGTATCGACATGCACACCAAGGACGCGCGCGCGGCGGGAGAGAAGGAGCAGCGTCTGTACGCTCTCGCGGCCTGGCGGGAGGTGCCGTTCTATTCGCCCCGCGAAAGGGCGGCCCTGGCCTGGACGGAGGCGGTGACGCTGGTGGGCCAGACCCACGTCCCCGACGAGGTGTACCGGGAGGCCAGGGAGCACTTCTCCGAAAGGGAGCTTGTGGACCTCACCATGGCCGTCGTGGTCATCAACGGGTGGAACCGTCTCGCCATCAGCTTCAGGACCGTTCCAGGCACCTACGAGCCCGCACGGCGATGACGGCCGGTGCCATTTCGTTGCCAGGGATGCGCGTCGCTCAAGGCTGGAACGGGGCGGCCGACACGGATGCGGCCGTGTGCCAGGGCGGGAGCAAGCGACCGGGCCGCCTCCTCGCGGCAGGACCGGATCGGCCGCGGAGCCGGAGCGTCTCCCGCCGAGATGTCAGAGCCGCGCTCGAGCGTGCCCGTGTGAGGTCGGCCCGAACCGATGACCCGCAACCGGCAGGGTCCCGCAGCAGCCATGGGTGAGCCGTGGGACGTGCTCACCATCGGGCACTCCACCCGAAGCGTGGAGGCCTTCGCGGCGCTCCTCAAGAGCGCCGGAGCCACGGGCGTGGTCGACGTGCGCACCGTTCCCCGATCGCGCCACAACCCGCAGTTCAACCGCGACGCGCTCCCCGCGACCCTGGCGGCCGCGCAGCTCGCGTACATCCACATCCCAGGCCTGGGTGGCCTCCGGCGGCCGGTCGAGGGGTCCGTGAACGGCGGGTGGCGGAACGCGAGTTTTCGAGGCTTCGCGGATTACATGCAGACCGAAGCCTTCGCCGATGCACTGGGTGAACTCGTGGCCCTGGCCGCATCCACGACTCCTGCTCTGATGTGCGCGGAGGCGGTGCCCTGGAGGTGCCACCGGAGCCTCATCGCAGACGCGCTCCTGGCGCGGGGCTTCGCGGTCGGCCACATCATGGGCGGGCCGCCGGTGCGGGCGCACGTCCTCACTCCGTTCGCCCGCGTCGAAGCCGCGCGGGTCTGGTATCCAGCGCCCGAAGGCACCGCGGTCAGCGGGAAACCCTGAAAGAAACCTACCAGGTCCGCCACAGTTGATGAACTGACCGGGCGCGGACCATCCTCTGTCTCGTGTCAATTCAGCCGGACCTGACACCCGATATGGGCATCGGGTCCGGCACGGTCGAAGAACCGAGTCTGGTAGGGCTAATCCCCCAACACCCTCTACATCAACCGTTGAAGGCGCCGGCGCACGCGCGGGCCGATCGTGACCGTTGCGGCGGCCGGGTCGGCGGTGCCGCACGCGTTGGTGACCCTGACCCAGAAGCTGGTCGTTGCGAGCAGGGGCGGCGTCGTGAACGTGCTCGCGTCGCCGCCGACCGGCGCCGCGGTGTCGCCCGCGCCTCCCTGGTACCACTGGTAGGTCAGCGCCGGCGTGCCCGCTGCGGTGACCGATAGCGTGGCGGTCTCGCCGCTCAGGATGGTCCTTCCTTGCGGCTGTGCGGTGATCGCAGGTGGCGTGCAGCCGGGGGCGACGAAGACCCACGCGGCGCCGGTCTTGGCGTCGTCGTAGGAGCCCCCGGCGATCACGGTGGTCCCGTCCGCCGAGATCGCCACCGCGCCCTGGTTGGCGGCGCCGACGGCGCCCGTCCCGGCCAGCTTGCTGCCCGCTTGCGACCACACCCCGGCGCTGCGCGTAAAGACCCACGCGGCGCCGGCGTTGAAGTCGTCGCTGGGCCCGCCGGCGGCGGCGGCATTGCCATCGGCCGAGATCGCCACCGACCAGCCCTGGGCGGCGGTGCCGGCGGCGCCCGTACCGACCAGCTTGCTGCCCTGCTGCGACCACACGCCCCCGCTGCGCGTGAACACCCAGGCGGCGCCGGCGGTGGAGTCGTCGCCGTACCCGCCGACGATGGCGGTGTCGCCGTCCGCGGAGACCGCCGCCGAGTAGCCCTGAAAAGCGCCGCCGACCGCGTCCGCGCCGACCAGCTTGCTGCCCTGCTGCGACCACGCCCCCTCGCCGCGCGTGAACACCCACGCGGCGCCGGCGAAGGAGTTGTCGGCGACCCCGCCGAGGATGGCGGTGTTGCCGTCCGCCGAGATCGCCACCGAGTAGCCCTGGGCGGCGCCCCCGACGGCGCCGGCGCCGACCAGCCTGCCGCCCTGCTGCGACCACACGCCCCCGCTGCGCGTGAACACCCACGCGGCGCCGGCGTCGGAATCGTCGAACGCCCCGCCGACGATGGCGGTGTTGCCGTCCGCCGAGATCGCTACCGACCAGCCCTGCTCGGCAGCCCCGATGGCGCCCGTGCCGACGAGCTTGCTCCCCAGCTGCGACCACACGCCCCCGCTGCGCGTGAACACCCACGCGGCGCCGGTATTGAAGTTGTCGTACGGCCCGCCGACGATGGCGATGTTGCCGTCCGCCGAGATCGCCACCGACTTGCCGAACCTCGCGACTCCGATGGCGCCCGTGCCGACCAGCTTGCTTCCTTCCTGTGACCACAGCCCCTCGTTGCGCGTGAACACCCATGCGGCGCCGGCGAAGGCGTTGTCGGCGTAGCCGCTGACGATGGCGGTGTTGCCGTCCGCGGCGACCGCCACCGAGTAGCCCTGATGGGCGGGCCCGACCGCGCCCGAGCCGACGAGCTTGCCCCCTTGCTGGACGAACTGCGCCGCCGCAACATGCGCAAGGAACAGCACCCCGAGGATCGCACCTGCACGCCCTGCCATCGTCCGCTCCGTCTCGCGCCACACCGGCGCAATCCCTACCACCCAAGTATGCGCGCCGGTGCGCCGGCGGGGGCTGGCTTCTCGACCCCTACTCACGCTTCGGTTTCCACCGTCCGGGTCCGCTGCTCTGTAGTGGCGAAGACGACGAGCCTTGCCGGGGCAACAGGAACACTAGGACCGGACCCGATCTTGACCCCGCGCAACAGGTGCCACGATTATCCAGCAGCTCGAGGATCGAACTCTGTGAGGACGCGGTCGTCGCGACGTCAGGCGCGCCCCGGGGCCGAGGCGATGTTGGTTCCACCGTCGCGGCCGGCCCGAAGGAGGGGTGGAGCATGAGAGCGTTGGGTCTGGCCGCGATCGTGGTCGCCGTTCTCTCTGTGCCGGGGTGCTCGCGGCAACCGGCGGCGCCGGCGTCTGTCGCTCCGAGTCCGGCCGCTGCGGCGGCGACCGTCGAGGGCCTGCCGGACTACCCGGGGACGACGCGCACTCGCCTCGAGACCGGGGAAGCCAAGGCGGGGTTCTCGCGTTCCATCGAGGCCCGGTATCACACCGGCGATCCGATCGAGGCGGTGAAGAAGTACTACGAGGACGCCTTCTCCGCCAACGGATGGACGGTGGTGTCGAGCGAGCAGAAGCCCACGGAAAACAAGTGGCGGTTGAGCAAAGGCACGACCGTCGCCGAGGTCGAAGTGGAGGCCGAGAAGGCCGGCGGCGTGAAGGTCAAGCTCGAACGCCGCGACCGCTGAGCCGGCACCGCTCAACCGCTGGCCCGCGACTTCCGGAGAACGCGCCAGGTACCCGGGGCGGGACAGGTCCCGGTCCGGCACCGTTGACGAACCGAGCCTCGCGCGGGTCGTTCTCCATCACTCGTCAGCTCAGGCGGACCCGGCACCTACCTCGCGTGAAGCCCGCATCCCGTCTGCTAGAGTGAGGTCATGAACTGGCTCGTCTTGCTCAGCCTCGCAGCCATCATCGCCGTCGTCGCGGCCGTGACGGGCATCAAAGCCAAAGGGACCAGGCCGGTGGCCCACACCAGCATGATGGGAATGGCGCGATTCCTTCTGGTGATCCTCGCCATCATCCTGGCCTACGTCGCGTTCCGCACACGTACCAGATAGGTATCAGAGAGGTGCCGCGCCCACGCATGTTGGCATTGTCGACAACGAACGGCAGCTCCAGGTCCGGCACAGTCCATAAGCTGGATATCACGTGGCGCATCCTCCATCTTTCCGTCAACTGATACCGATCTGCCGTCCGGCGTGAAGGAATCATTGTGACTGCGAGGTGGGCCGCAGGCGGGACCGGCGGCGCAGCGAAGCGATCTCGTCCCCCCGCCCTGTCACTGCGAGGAGCGAAGCGACGAAGCAGTCTCGTAAATTTCGGCGAGATCGCCGCCGCCACGCGGGCGTGGCGCGCCCGCTCGCGGCAGGCTCTATCCCGCCGTTGGCGGGACTCCTCGCGACGACAAAAGGCGGCGTTGGCATCTGGGCCGTCGTAGAATCACACGGAGGGGGCGACCGATGATCACGAGGCGGCAGTTCACAGTGACCCTCGCTGCGGCGGGAGGCCTTGCCGTGGCCCGGCCTCGCGCCCTGTTCGCACAGGCGGGTGCAAAGGACACCAACCCGATCGCGGAGCTCTACCGCCGGGCCGTCGTGATCGACGGGTGCTCGGAGGCGTTCGACACCAACCCGGGCGGTTTCCCGGTCGATCCCAAGGCGATCGCGGCGGCGGCCGCGTCCGGGGTGACGGCGATCAACTTCACCGTCGTCGGCCCGGGCACCGGGTTCGAGGACACGGTCGGGGCGATCGCCACCGTGCAGAAGGTTGCCGAGGCGAACCCGGACCGCTACCTGATCATCCGCCGCCACTCCGACATCCAGCGCGCCAAGGCGAGCGGCGCGCTCGGGCTCATCCTCGGCTTCCAGACCACCGAGATGCTGGGCGAGGACCTGGCCAGGCTCGATCTCTTCCGCGGCCTCGGGGTGCGCATCGTGCAGCTCACCTACAACGAGCGCAGCCTGTACGGCGACGGCTGCCTTGAGCCTGCCAACGCCGGCCTGTCGAACCTGGGCCGCGAGGCGGTGGCGCGCATGAACGCGCTCGGCATCGCGGTGGACGTCAGCCACTGCGGGCCGCGCACCACGGCCGAGGCGATCGAGGCCTCGGCGAAGCCGATCCTGATCTCGCACAGCGGGTGCCGGGCGGTCTTCGACAACCCCCGCAACAAGGACGACGCCGCGCTGCGGGCGCTCGCCGAGCGGGGCGGCGTCGCCGGCATCTACCTCATGCCGTACCTGTCCGCCGGACCGGGCCCGATCACCGTGGACGACCTGCTGCGCCACGTGGACCACGCCGTCGGCGTCTGCGGCGAGGACCACGTCGGCATCGGCAGCGACCAAGGCATCGTGCCGATCGACGATACGCCCGAGTATCGCCGGCAGCTGCGCGAGGAGATCGAAGCGCGCAAGAAGGCGGGCGTCAGCGCGCCCGGCGAGAGCGTGGACCGGCCGCCGTTCATCCCCGAGCTCAACGCCCCCAACCGGATGGAGAAGATCGCCACGGCGCTTTCGGCCCGGGGCTACAAGGCCGCCGCGATCGAGAAGGTCCTCGGCGCCAACTTCCACCGCGTCCTGGGCGAGATCTGGGGGACGGCGTGAGCCCCGCGGCCAGGTTCTTCCGCTGGGCACTCGCGATCCCCGCGGCCGCACTCACCCTGCTGGCCGCAACCGCCGGTGCGGCGCCTGCGCCGCCCGCGCCGGCGCCTGCCGCGGCGTTCACCGTCATCCTCGGCGGCGCGCATGCCGGCACGATGACGGTGCGAGCGACGGGGACCGAGGCGTACCGCGTCCACTTCGAGTACAACGACCGCGGGCGCGGACCGCGGCTCGACTCGACGATCCGGCTCGACCAGGCCTCGACTCCCGTCCTCGTCGAGACGGCCGGCAACGACTACATGAAGGGCCAGGTCGCCGAGCGCTTCGAGCGCACTCTCACGCGCGCCACGTGGTCCGGCGGCGGCGGAACAGGCAGCCGCGCCGTGTCCGGACGCGCCTTCTACCTCCCGTTCGACGGCACGCCGTTCGACACGGGCCTGCTCGCCCGCGCGCTGCTGGGCGCGCCGGGCGGGACGTTCGCGCTGCTGCCCGAGGGCCAGGCGACGCTCGAGAAGGTCGGCGAGCTCGAGCTTGCGGCCGGCAAGGAGCGCCGCAAGGTCGTGCAGGTCGCGATCGCCGGCCTCGATTTCACGCCGGTCCGGGTGTGGCTCGACACCGAGGGCGCCTTCTTCGCCTCGGCCAGCCACTGGCTGACGGTGGTGCCTAAGGGATGGGAGGATGCGGTTCCCAGACTGCTCGCGGCCCAGGACGCGGCCGAAGCCGCCCGCTCCGCGGCCCTGGTCAAGAGCCTTGCCCACAAGCCGGGGAGGGCGCTGGCGTTCACCGGGGCGACGCTCTTCGACTCGGACGAGGCGGTCCTGCGGCCCGGGCAGACCGTCGTGATCGAGGGCGAGCGCATCGCCGCGGTGGGTCCCGACGGCACGGTCGCCCTGCCCGAGGGCGCCGAGGTCGTCGCGCTCAACGGCAAGACGCTCCTGCCCGGGCTGTGGGACATGCACGTGCACCTCGGGGGCGTCGACGGTCTCCTCGACATCGCCAACGGCGTCACCACGGTGCGCGACATGGCCAACGACATGGACACGCTGCTCGCCATGAAGAAGAGCTTCGACGACGGCACGGCGATCGGGCCGCGCGTGGTCCTGGCCGGCGTGGTGGACGGCAGCGGCGAGTACAGCGCGCCGATCAAGGACAAGGTCGACACCCCGGCGCAGGCGAAGGCGGCGGTGGAGACCTACGCCCGGCACGGCTACGTCCAGCTCAAGATCTACAGCTCGATCAAGCCGGAGCTGGTGCCGTTGCTCGCCCGCCTCGCCCACGAGCACGGCATGCGCGTCTCGGGGCACGTCCCGGCGTTCATGACCGCGGAGCGGTTCGTCCGCGACGGCGCGGACGAGATCCAGCACGAGAACTTCGTCTTCTTGAACTTCCTGTTCGACACGGTGAAGGACACGCGCACGCCGGCGCGGTTCACCGCCGTGGCCGAGCACGGCGTCGAGATCGACCCCTCGCAGCCGCGCGTGCGGGCGCTGTTCAAGCTCTTCCTCGAGCACCACACCGTCCTCGACCCCACCATCAACGTCTTCGAGACCCTCTTCGTGCAGCGCCACGGCGACGTACTGCCCGGTTGGGTCAGCCTCGCTGCTCGCCTGCCGGCCCAAGTCCGGCGCGGGTTCCTCACCGGCGGCCTGCCCGTCCCCGAGGGCAGCGACGCCCTCTACCGCGAGGCCTTCCGCTCCATGCTCCGGATGCTCAAGGCGCAGTACGACGCGGGTATCCCGATGGTCGCCGGCACCGACTCGATGGCCGGCTTCACCCTCGCCCGCGAGCTCGAGCTCTGGGTCGAGGCCGGCATCCCCAGCGCGCGGGTGCTGCAGACCGCGACACTTGGAGGCGCGCGGGTGATGAAGCTCGACCGCGAGCTCGGCTCCGTGGTGCCGGGGAAGCTCGCCGACCTGATCGTCGTGGACGGCGACCCGGTCGCTGACATCCGCGCCCTGCGCCGGGTCGAGACCGTCGTCAAGGGCGGCGTCGTCTACAGCGTCGCCGGGCTCGACCACGCGCTCGGCGTCCGGCCCGAGCCCGCCGCGCCCCGCCGCTGACGGACGGTCCGGACAACGGCGTGTCCGGCCCGGCCGCGCCCTCATACCAAATCATCGTTCGTTCTAGAGGAATGGATGTCACTGCGAGGCCCCGCCAGCCGCGGGGCCGAAGCAGTCTCGTGGATGTCGGCGAGATCGCTTTCCCCACGCGGGCGCTGTGCGTCCGCTCGGGGCAGGCTCCGTCCCGCCGTTGGCGGGACTCCTCGCGATGACCGTGATAGAGGCTAGGTGCCAGTCTAGGGGGCAGGTCCGCCACAGTTGAAAGACCGAATCTCGCGCGGTCCATCATGTCCCTTGGATCCGCTCAGGTGGGCCTGCCGACCACACTAGGTCATTCCAGTCGCCGGCAGCTCGACACGGCGGACTGGGCGTCCCGGGCGATGCGCGCGTTCAGTTCGTCGATGCTGAGGGCCCGGCTCGCGGGCATGAGCCACCGCCGGCGCACGCGGTCGATGTTGCTCGCGTTGATGAAGTCCTTGATCGGGGTCACCGCCGCGATCCCGGACAGCGGGCCCTGGATGATGTATCCGTCACAGTACTTCTCGAGGGCGAACGGCTCATACCCCCACTTGTAGACCGAGTCGGTGGCCACCAGCGAGCCGAACGGTGTCCCTTTGGTGTTGAAGCCGGCGCTGCGATAACGGGGAGGCAGCACTTTGATCAGAGCGTCGATGGCACCGCCAGCCGGGTAGATGAACTGGGCACGGTAGCCAGTTGCGGGCGGCCAGGGGCCGTGCAGCCTGATGGTGATGGCGCGCTTGCCGATGGCGTGGAAGACGTAGTTCCCGATTCTGTCGTCGGCGAGCCGAAGGAGCCTCTGCGTCTTCTCGTCGAACACGGGCTGCCGGTACTCGGTGAAGGCGTGGTGAGATCCGCAGTAGACCAACGCCTTCCATCCCTTGGCCACGACCTGATCGAGAACCACGTTGGCCGACCGATCCTCACCGCTGTCCGGCCCCCACGCCTTGCCTCGGAGCTCGGGATTCTCGAGGTCCTCCGGGCGCTTGAGTACGCTCCAGTCGGGGGAATCGCCGAGGGCAAGGATCCGAAAAGGCCGGGCACCTTCAGGCAGGGAGTGGTTGACCCGCCAGGCGGCGCGGTAGATGTCCACGTACTCTTGGAAGCCCCAGGTCGGGGAGCTCCGCAAAGTAATCTCCCGCGCCAGCGCCTCGTCGTACTCGCGCCCGGCGAGCAACCTGTCGATGAGCGACTGATCTTCGCGCCGGGCGAACTCGGTGCACAGCGTTTGGATCCCGGCTTTGTGGAGACGCGGGATCAGCCTCTGAACAAGCTCCACGTTGCTCTTGATCCAGTGCGACTCGCCGAGGAAGACGATGTCGTGGTCCTTGAACTTGGCGACCACGTACTCCTCCGGCGTTTGGTAGTGCTCCACGAGATAACTCTCGAGGTCCTTGCGCAGCGCCGGGTCGAGACCGGGAAGTGGCAGCTTGTCTGCTCCAGTGGCGACGGCGGCGAGCACAAGAGCCATAGCGCCGATTACCCTCATTGAGCCTCCCTCGTCAATGCTCTCGCTGAAGTGTACGGCGGGGCCTACCAGAGCGTTGGCAAGACGCTACGAAGTCGCGCCCTGAAGACCACATCCTCAACCTGCGCGCATGCCGAGTCGCATTGCGGTTACTTCGGCGTCTGGCTTGAATTGTTGGTCTATCGATAGATACCTCCAGGCCTGGCACTGGTGAAGAAGTCGGCTGTCGGGGCCGGCGGTGTTGACTGACCGGCGCCCGGACGGTTCATCGGTAGCGGCGATTCAGGGCAACCGGACGCGGTGACCGCCTTCCGCCATCCTCGCGCAGGTCCCTCACCCCTTGGGGCGGAGCACCAGGGAGCAGCCGATCGACTTGGTCTCCGCCACCAAGATCGGCTTGCCGGCCAGCAGCGCGTCCGCGGCGTCGGCCAGGTAGTGATGCTCCACTTTCGCCGCGTCCTGGGCGTTGTCGTCGATCGTGCCTTGGTACACGAGCTTGCCGGCGCCGTCGAAGAGGAACGCCTCGGGCGTGTGCGTGGCGCCGAACGCGCGCGCCACGTCGGAGGTCGAGTCGACGACGTAGGGGAACGCGAAGCTGCGCGCCTTGGCGCGCTCCACCATGTCCGCGTAGTCGTCGCCGGGGTACGCCGCCGGGTCGTTTGAGTTGATCGCGACCACGCCGATCCCCTTCGCCGGCAGCTCGTTGCCGAGGGCGGCAATGCGGGCCTCCCAGGCCTGGACCCAGGGGCAGTGGTTGCACGAGAAGATCACGAGCGTGCCCTTGGCCCCGGCCACCTCGCTCAAGGTGACCTCCTTGCCGCTGACCGACTTCATCTTCACGGTGGTCATCGGCATCGCATCGCCGAGTTGGAGCGCACCCGCGGCCTGGGCGGTGGCCGCCAGCACCAGAGCCGCGACCGTGACAACGTTGAACCTGCTTGCCATTGGACCTCACCCTTTCTCTTGCCGGAGTCGATCGCTCACGACCCCAGCAGCTTGTTCACACGTTCGAGGAGCTTGTCGTAGGTCGCCGGCCCCTCCCAGAAATCGCGCAGCGTTCCGCTCCGGTCGTAGACGAACGTCGCCGGAAGCGAGCCCGACCAGGCGGGGTCCAACCCGTTGATGAACGGCATGTCGCGTTCGTTCTTGAGGTACGTCGTGAAGTCGACACCCTGGCGAGCGAGGAACGAGTGCACCTGCGGGAGCTCCTTGTCGAAGTCCGCCGAGACGAGCACGAGATCGAAGCCCCGACCGGCGAGGGCGCGGCGCAACCTGAGCAGGTCGGGGAACTCCTGCCGGCACGGCTCGCACCAGGTCGCCCACACGTTGACGAGGACGACCCGGCCGGCGGCCCCCCGGATCATATGGCGCAGGTCCGAGGCGGTGACGCGGATCACGGCCGGTTGGGCGACAGGCCGCCGCGATGTCGCGGCGGCCGGCGACGCGCCGGCAGGAGATGCGGCGGAAGAGACCCCGGATACCCCCACCGCGAGCACGATCAAGCACGCCGCGATGCGGCGACCGCCGTCCCCGCGTGTGCGCGGTTCCATCGCCACGCCCCGTTCCAGGCTGGCGCCGCCGAGCTGTCTCGGTTTCGGCATCGCTCCGTTCTTCATACCGGAAGACGTCAACGCGGCGGCCAGCTGGAAAATGCCGCCTCATGCCAACTTGCTATCGCTCCTGGAGGAACGGGAGCCACTGGGAGGAGCGAAGCGACGAAGCAGCGCCGTCTCCTCACTTGTCACTGCGCGCGCCTCCTCGCGATGACCGTCCCTCTCTCTGTCATTGCGGGCCATGCCGCGGGCGGGGCGAAGCACTCTCGAGACCTCAGGAGGGCGATGGACACCGGGTTAGGGACTGGATTGCTTCCCCCACGGGGGCGCTGTGCGCCCGCTCGGGGCAGGCTCTATCCCGCCTGCGGCAGGACTTCACGATGACCGTGGTTGGGTGGCGGCGTCCTGTCAAGCGGTCTGTGAGCGCCACTGCGGGTGAGGTCGCTCTCAGGCCGGCGGCTATGGGCGGGACGGTTTCAGGAGTTGGACCGTCCCGGTCAGCTTGGCGCGAAACTCCGTGATGCGCTGCGCCAGCTTCACCTGGCCGTCAGCCGCGAGAGTCTCCGCGGTTGCGTGCAGCCGTTCGGCAACCTCCGATGCAAGCTCGATCGCGGCGTCTCTCTCCGCCTCGGCAGCGGTGCGCGACTCGGGTGCGGCGTCCGACCTCTTGAGCAGTTCGAGCGCGAGAAGCGCCGCCAGTTGGGCCGCCGCGCCGTATCCGAGCAGGATGGACCACTCGGGAGGCCGCGGGCCCTCCTCGCACCACACCTTCCACAGCACCTGACGCTCCCATTTGTCGAGGTTCCACGACCTGCCGCCGACCGGCATCGAGAGGGGAAGGTCCTCGTGTCCCCGGAGCTCGAGCAGGTGCGCCGCGCGGTCGAGGAACGGCTTGAGCGTGTCGGGTGGCCCGGGGGGTGCGCTGCCGGCGGGAGCCGAGGGCGGGGCCGGCGAGGCCGTGGTGGCGCCTCGACCGGAACCGCCGTCCGCAATCGCGGCGCCTGCCGGTTCCTCCGCCAGAGCCCGCCTCGCCTCGATTAGCGTCGTCGCGAACGCATTGCTGAGCGTCGAGAGGTGCTTCGCATCTTCCAGGGCGCCGGCGCCAATCGCCCGTTCGGCCTGGGCGCGGAACCCGTCGACGACGCCGGCTGCGAGCGCCACGACTGCCTGCAAGCTCGATCGGGCCGCAAGTTCCGCGCCCGGGCCCGCTCGCTCCAATTCGTCCAGCGCTGGCAGCAAGGCGAGCTGCACCGCGACACACTCAGGGATCAGGCGGTGCCAGTCGCTGGCAGGCTCCCTGCCTTCGCACAACGACTGCCACAACGCCCGGCGCTCCCAGGCGCTCAACGACAACGTTCTTCGGCCGAACGCAATCGTGAGCGGACGTTCCTCGTATCCGCGGGCGCGAAGAAACGCGGCCGCGCGCTGGAGGTATGGGACGAGCGCTGGGTCGGGTGGTGTCGATGCGTCGATGCGCGCGATGGCATCGTGGCCTTCGCCCGGCGATGGGTCGGAGGGCGGACCGTCGGGTTCGGCCTCCGTCACAGGCGCAGCTCTGCCGGCTCCAGCCGCGCGCAGCGATGCGAGGGTGGCGAGGAGCTTGTTGCGGAAGCTCGAGAGCCGCTTCGCCTCGTCGGTCTGGCCGCTGGTGACCATGGCGGCAATGGTCTCCCGCAGCGCCTCGGTATAGCCGGCGGCGACGGCGCGCACCGCGCCCAGCTGCCCCGACGCGCCGCTGGGGTCAACGCAAGATGCGCTCTCGAGCGCTGCCGCGACGGCCAGGTGCAGTCCAGCGCCGAGCGGGATCCAGGCGCCGGGGTCGGACCAGGCGCCGGTCTCATCGCAGAGCACCGACCACGCCGCCTTGCGCTCCTCCGCGGAGAGCACCAGGGGGATCGGCTCCGACGGGATCGTGAGCGGCCGGTTCTCGTCGCCGCGCGCGCGGAGAAACGCGCGCAACCGTTGCAAGTACGGTTCGAGCAGCTCATGGCGGGCGTCCTGGGGCGTCGGGGCGGACAACCGAACTCCTTCCACCGCGTTCGCGCGACACGGTACGGCGGAGCGAGCCTCAGTATCCGGCACCCCCAGCTTTGTGTCAAAGGGCGAACGGCGACGAGCCCCGGCTCCGGCACAGTTGCTGAACGGAGTCTCGCGCGGTCCATCTTTTGTCCGCTGAACCGGACCTGACACCCATTTCTCGGGCACGATGCAGACGTGACCTCGACCTTCCGAACCGCCGGATGCGGACCCGCATGCCCGGTGGCGTGGGAGGGGAGCGGCGACGATCGTATCGCCGCCCCCTGTCCCGGTTCCACGCATTGCCGGTTGTGACGGTCACAGCCCCAAGCCCAGCGTGCACATTGCCGAGTTGCCGAGGCTGACCATGCCGTCAGACCGCTTTGTCCCCAGCCAGAATCGATTAATGCGGCTTCATATGTCCAGGCGCGGACGGTTTGCCGTACGCATGCGGCTTCGACCCTGCAATCGCGGCGACGCCGTCGCCCGCCGACGTGAACTGGATCAGGTAATCGACGAGTTGATCGGTGGACGGGGATCCGAGACCCGTCGTGGGATCCCAGCCCGGCCCGGCATTGAAGCCCTGCACGCCAGGGGCGGAGTTGTTTCCGCTCGTCACGTCGATAAAGGAGGCCGAGTAGTGGCTCTTGGCCTGGCCGATGTGGTAGAGCGCCTTATTGATGAAGCCGAGGTTATATCCGGCCTTCTGGTCGGCAATCCCCAGGATGGCCGCCCACTGGGGCGTGCCGGCGCTGGTGCCGCCGAAGAGATACCAGCTCCCGAAGAGGCGAACGAGCACGCCATGCTCGACGGCGGCGTTGTACGACACGTCGGGCACGCCCCGTTGCTTGCCACCGTGGATCGTTCCCTGCTGGTACGACGGCTCGTCGTACACGAGGCTGAATCCGCCTCCGGTGGCGCCAATCCCGAGAGCGAACTCGTTCCATGCAACCTCGCCCAGATGGGTCCCGGGAACCGGACTTGTTGCCGGATCGCATCCCAGGGATGTCAGGCAATAGCGTGCCGCGTCCAACTCGGTGCCGCCCACGGCGGTGACCAGCGGGTCACTCGCAGGCGAGGAGACGGCCTTCACGGCCGCTGTGCTGGCGCAATTCGATTGCGCAGCGCCGCTGTCGCCCGATGAGGCGAAGATCGTGATGCCCTTCATCGTGGCGTCCGCGAACACCTGATGTTGCTGGGCGAGGAGGGCCGGATCCATGCAGCTCTCGTTCTCGCCGAAGCTCTGGGAGATGACATCGCCGAGATCGTTGTCCACCGCGTACTTCGTGGCGCTCAGGATGTCGACGTCGGAGTTCGATTTTGCGAGGACAAGCGTGATGTTGGCGCCGGGCGCGATCGCGTGCGCCCACTCGACGTCCAGCGTGATCTCCTCCGCCCACCCGATGTCGAACGGCCCCAGGCCGTCGGGCGCGACCTGCGTGAACGTGCCGAGGCTGGGGTTGGGCGGGCCGCCGAGCCCGTTCAGGCTGGGCAGACTGTAGAAGCTGTTGAAGTCATTCAGATCCCCCACAAGGTACGGGTCCTGGAAGGCGTCGACGATGACGATCGTCTTCCCGCTGCCGTCGAGGCCGGCGCTGATGAGCGTGTCGATGTTGTAGGCATGCCGCATCTGATAAGGGTCGTAACAGGTGACGCCTGAACTGAGGCCGACGAGCTGGCAGGTGAAGAGGCTGTAGTTCGGGCCGGTGGCGGCGGCCGGTATGGCTTGCGGGCCGACCTTGAGGAATGGCGACGCGGAGGAGCCTGCACCGGCTGCACTGCCTGGCGTCGCAACGAGGCCGATCATCAGAGCCACTGCGAAAGCGGATAGAACGTTGCGAGTTCTCACGCGAGTCCCCCTTTTCTGGGTTGAGATGGTTGACAGTTCCGTCGTTGTCCTGATGTTTGGATGAGCCAGCCGAGGCGTCAAAGCCGGATAGCGCACCTCCTTCAGACGATCAACGCCGCCCGGAATTTCCAGGAGTTCAGGAATGGAGGCTCCCTCTCTTCTGTTGAGGTTGAGACACATTCCTTTGCAATGATACGCGTGGCCAGGGCAGAGTCAAGGCCTTCCCAAGGCGGGCGGCGGGCGATCAGTCGGGGTGGCGCGTGGGAAGGAGGCACCAGGTTCGGCAGCGTTGGTGAAGCGAACCTCGCGCGGTTCATCTTGTATCGTCTTTCATGTCAAATGACGTTGGGTTCAGAGCTGGAGCTTTTGCGGTCATCGCGAGGCCCCCGAGCGTAGCGAGGGGACCGTGGCGATCTCGAAGTGCAAGGAGAGGGCGGTGGGCCGCACGGTTGTGAGCGGGATTGCTTCCCCCACGCGGGCGCCGCGCGCCCGCTCAGGGCAGGCTCAGCTGCACTCGTCGAAATGACCGTGATTCTTCGACGACGGGAGGTGCACCGGCGTCGGTCCCCACGCCGCCGTGCTCAGGGCCGTCCGCCGTGCCATGGCTTCGCCCGGCTTCGTCGCGCTCCCTGAAGACCGGGCCCGACCGGATGCAGCTCGATCTCTGAATCACTCACCCACCTGGACCGGTTTCTCCATCTTGGATCGCCATGGGAGGACTAAGATAAGGGGTGGTATCGCAACCAGTACAGGCCACCCGGGGGGATGTCATGAAGACCGTCATCATGCTTTCCGCAGCGATCCTCGCGGTCGGCTGCACCTGTAGTGGCGGGCCCAAAGCGAGCACTCGCGCCGAGGCGAACGCGCCAGAGGACGAGGCTCGCCTCGCTGCGGTGCTCGCCGGCAGGATCGCCGGCACGCCGCAGGATTGCGTCAACCGGGACGCTCTCAGCGGCAACAAATCCTTTGGTATGGGCGCCATCCTGTTCGGCGGGCGCACGGACGACGTGGTCTATGTGAACCGGCCGGCGACCGGCTGCCCCGATCTCAGTGTCGGCCGGGCGCTCAAGGCTCGGACCACGACGACGCAGCTCTGCCGCGGCGACATCGTCACCGTATTCGACCCGGTCGGCGGCATCGAATACGGCAGCTGCAGCCTCGGCGAGTTCACGCCCTACCGCCGCGCCCACTAGAGAGGCACGTTCCCTCGGACGGTCTGATCCGCAGCCTGAACGAGGCTGCAGATTTGGAACGCCGGTCGCTGTCTCAAATAAGTTTCTTATCGGATAGGGCTGGTCGCCACCTTGACGGCGATGTTAAGATCCCGCCGGCTTGGGTGTGCCACGTGTTTACCCCCCAGGGCACGAGCATCACACCGAGTCCGACGGGGGTCACTTCATGAACGTCATGAGGATCACAGTGGTCTTGACGCGTGCGGTGGTACTCACCGGCGCCGCGCTGGTCGCCGGGGCCGGGCTCGCACGAGCAGCTACGTTCGCGGTGTCGCGGACCGCCGATAGGCTCCGGGAGCAAGACCCGGGTTCGTTCAAACCGGTCTCGCCGACCGACCACGCGCTGGGCCGCATCGAGATCCCGCGCGTGGGCGTTTCGGCGCCGATCCTGGAGGGCGTGGACGACCGCACGATCCGGCGGGCCGTGGGGCATTTCCCCGAGACCCCGCTGCCGCCCGATGCCGGCAACGTGGCGCTCGCGGCGCATCGCACCACCCTGTTTTACGGTCTGCGCCACATCCGCATCGGCGACACGATCACCCTCACCACGCCGAAGGGCGCGTTCCGCTACACGGTCGAGCGCACGTGGGTGGTGGACCCGGCGGACGTGTCGGTGCTCGACGCTTCGACGGACAAGATCCTCACGCTGGTCACATGCTATCCGTTCGACTACGAGGGCTCCGCGCCGAAGCGGTTCATCGTGCGCGCCCAGGCGATCCCTGTCGCCCAGCCGGCACCCGAACTGGGAGCCACGGCCTGCGCCGCACCGCCCGGGTCCCCCACCGCAAACTGACGGAGCGCGCCGGAAAGAGCGCTGCCGGCGCGGCCGTCACCTCAGGTGGGGGTAGAACTCGATCTGGGCGCGCTCGCCGGTGAGTTGCTTGGTGATGTAGACGACCTGTCCGGTGTGGTACGCCATGTGCTCGACGGCGTGGAGCAGGACGCCGGCGCCGGTGCGTGTCATGCCCTGGATGATGTGGACCCGGGCGAGGTCGTCGTCGGAGAGGCCGGCGGCCACTGTCTGGCACGCGGTGACGACGTCGCGCAGGCGAGCCAAGAGTGCGGCGGCGTCCCCGCCCTCCGCGGCGGCGAACTCCTCGCGGCGATGGCGCTCGTACTCGGCGCCGCCGAGACCGGCGAGCACCCACTGCGAGAGGTTGCCGGACAGATGGAGGAGGAGGTTCCCGACGGTGTTGCACCGCGCGTTCGGCCGCCACCACACCTCGGCGGGGGCGAGCAAGCCGACGCAGTGCTCGATCTTGCGCAGGTACTCGGAGAGGAGGCGCTTCTCCTCGTTGACGAGTGCGGCGCACGTTTCGCTCATGGCTTGAATCCTACCCGCCTTCCAGGCGCAAGTGGACACACGGACCTCGCAAGGAGGTCCATCGGAGGCCGGGCACGGCTCAGCGTTTGCTTTCAGGCCGACGCAGGATTGCCGGTGTCGGTCCCGCGTCAGCTGCCCGCTGCCGCGGCAGGGAAACCGATCCGACGGATCAGATTTTGAAACCCCGGGTGAACACGGAGGCCGTCCCACCTCGGTTCGACCGCAGCTTCCGTCAGCCAGACGTCGCGATCCTCGAACGCCCGCTCCAACCATCGCATCGCCTGGCCGGTGTCGCCCAGGCCGAGATGGACTGTGGCGAGGTGCGTTGCCGGGACGTAGCCGGCGGCGCCGCGGCGCTCGAGCTCCGAAAGGACCTTTCCGGCCTCGTCGCGGCGGCCCATGGCGCCGTGGCAGAGGCCCATCAGGGCGAGGGCCTCGCTGTGTCCGCCAGAGAGGTTTCGGGCCGTTTCGGCCGCAACGAGGGCCTCCGCGTAGAGCGCCTGGTGCAGGTACAGCCTGGCGGCGGACACGTGGGCAACCCAGAAATTCGGGTCGAGCTCGAGCGCGTTGCGAATCAACGGCTCCGCCTCGTCGTAACGCCGCGCCTCCACGCGGAAGTCGGCGGAGAGGGCGATGATCAACGGGGCGAGCGGATCGAGCCGCCGCGCGACGTCGATCTCCGCGATCGCTTCGTCGTGGCGGCCGATGTTCGTCAACAGCCGGCCGAGCACCTGGTGCGCTCTCGCGTGGCTCGGATTTTGAGCGATCGCCTTCCTGGCGTACGCCTCGGCGCCGGCCCAATCCCAGTTGTACCAGTGCCGCAGGCCGGTCATCGCGGTCTGGGCCTCGGCGGAGTCGGGGTCGAGGCCCAACGCCTGCTGCGCCGCCTGTTCGGCTCGGGGAAACGCCTGCCGTGGCTCGGCGCCGCCGGCGATCGGCAAGACCACGTACGTCTGGGCAAGCCCGGCGTACGCCACGGCCATGGTCGGATCGATCTCGGTTGCCCGGCGGAAGTACTCGAGGGCGCGCTCGAGGTCCGGCCGGGTCACCCTCCAGAGGTGGAAGCGGCCCTGGAGGTAAGCATCGTAGGCGGCCAGGTTTACCGGCCGCGCACTCGCTTGATGCGCGGCGCGCGCCGGCGTGAGCTTGACCTGAATCTGTTCGGCGATGGCCCGCCCGAGATCGTCCTGGACGGCGAGGACGTCGCTCAGCTGGCGGTCGTACTGCTGGGCCCAGACGTGCGTCTGATCGCTGGTGCGGATGAGCTGGACGCTGATGCGCACGCGGTCGGCGTGGCGCCGGACGCTCCCCTCGACCGCATAGTCGACGCCCAGCTCTCGGCCGATCTCGGCGATGCTCTTTCGGGTGCCCTTGTAGCTCATGGCCGAGGTCCGGGCGATGACGCCAAGCCGGTCCGAAGCCACCCCCCCGAGGTCCGCGATCGTCTCCTCGGTAAGTCCGGCGCTGAAGTACTCCTGCTCGGGGTCTTGGCTGAGGTTCTCGAATGGGAGAACGACGAGCATCACGCGCTTGCCGGACGCCTCGGCGGCGTCGTCTTTGCGGGACGGTGACGAAGCCACCGACCATGTGGTGAGTTCAAAGACGAGGTCGCGCATCGACTGGAAGCGCTGCGCAGGGTCCTTCTCCAGGCAGTGTCGGACGATGCGATCGATGGCCGGTGGGATGCTCCGGCCCGCCTCCGACAGCTCCGCCGGCTCCTCCTTGAGGGTCGCGGCGATCACGCCGGCCTGGCTCCGGCCCGCAAACGGCCTCCGCCCCGAGATCATCTCGTACAGCAGGCAGCCGAACGCGAAGATGTCGCTGCGCGCGTCCGCCTCGTGCCCCTCGAGCTGCTCCGGCGCCATGTACTGCAGCGTTCCGAGGATCTCTCCCCGCGCGGTCAAGGGCCCGGCGACCGTCTCTCGCGCGGCCGGGTCCGCAATGCCGTGACTCGCCGCGTGCAGCTTCGCAAGGCCGAAGTCGAGCAGCTTCGGCCCACCTTTGGTGAGCATGACGTTGCCGGGCTTGAGGTCGCGGTGGACGACCCCGTGGTCATGCGCCACCACAAGCGCCACGGCGATCTCTCTCCCCAGGTCGAGGGCCTCCTTGAGCGGCAGACGCCCGCGCGCGAGCCGCGCGGCGAGGGTTTCGCCCTCCAGGTACTCCATGACCAGGTAGTGCGTCCCCTCGTGCTCGCCGATGTCGTGGAGCGTGCAGATCAAGGGGTGCGAGAGCGCGGAGATCGCCTGCGCCTCGCGCTCGAAGCGCTCCCGCATGGCGGGGTTCTCGGCGTGGTGGCCCAGCAGCACCTTGATCGCAACCGACCGGCCCAGCCGCGTGTCCTTCGCCTTGTACACCTCGCCCATCCCGCCGGCGCCGAGCGGCGAGAGAATCTCGTACGGACCGAGGCGGGTTCCGGGAGTCAACGGCATCGATGGTGTCTCAGCTTTCACAAAACCCTGATCCGCGTGTTGGACATTCCCCAGCGCGGGGCCGTTGACGAGGTCCCCGGAGCCGGCGGGCACCGGGCTCAGAAGAACAGCCAGCGCTTCTTGAAATGGAGAGGCTTGTCGGCGGTGCCGAGTTGTGACGTGTGACCCGCATAGTCCGTCGCCACGACGTAAAGCTCGACCGTCTTGTTGTCGTGGAACTCCGGCGTGATCTCGACGGTGTACTCGTTGCTGCCGGTGCTCTGCGCGGGCAGCGCCTGATAGGCGGGGGCGCCTTCCTGGCGAGCCATGACCGTGACGCTCTTCACCCGGTAGTCGTCCGTGACGATCAGGTAGAGGGTGAACGGCTTGCCCTTCGAATAGCTGGTTTTGGAGCCGGGCTTCAGTTGCACCACCGGCGGCGCCGTGTCGAGCTGGGCGAGCAGGCTGTCGAGTCGCTGGCGGGCCGCGGCGAAGCGCTCCCGAAAGCGCGCGTTCGGGACCACCTGTGCGAGCGCCTCCAACCCCTTCTCGGGCCGGCGCTCCTTCTCCGCGGCATCAGCCGCGGCAAGTGCGGCGACGAAGCGCGCCTCCGCTTCCCGGGCGGAGTGGATGCCGGCCAGACGGGCGTCGAGGCCGGCCCGGTTCGGCCACGCACGCTGCAACGCCTGCAGTTTCGCGAGCGCCGCATCCGTCTGACCCTGGCGGAGGAGGGCGTCGGCCTGGGCCTCGAGCGCAACCGCCGCGGTCTCCCGCGTCTGCTTCGCCTCGCGGCTGGCCGGGAGGAGCGCGACGAGGGCGGAGGCCTGCTGGACGGCCACCGCCCAATTCTTGGCCTTGATCGCTTTCCCGAGCGCCGCATCGATCGTGACGCTGCGCCGGGCGAGATCCAGGCGCTGCGCTCCGTTGGGGGAGGCTTCGATGGCGGCACGCTCGGCGTCGGGCAGGTCGGCCAGGAGGGCGCGAAGCCGCTCCACGCTGCCGGCGGCGAGCGCCTTCTCGAGTTCGGCCGGTGTCGCCGCGGTCGTGGCGGCGACCGCGACCTGCGGCGTCGCCGGCGCGCCGGACTCCGCCGGCGACGAGACCGGCGCCTGGGTCGCGAGCGGCGTGGCGGCGGGCTGGCCTGTCGGCTGCAGGATCCCTCTTCCGACCAGCAGGGCGACGGCGATGACCGCCGCGGCACCCCCCGCGGCGAGCAAAAGCCAGGGCGCCTGCTTCTTGGCTGCCGGTTTCGGGGTTGCCGCGGGCATCGTGGCCGCGGCGGGAGCGGAGGCGGCCGGCGCCCCATTGCCGGCCCCGGCTCCGGCCGCCTGGCCCGGGGGCATGGGGACGTCCTCCGGCAGGATCAACGTTGGCTGCGTTTCCGCCGGCGCGGCCGGTTCCGGGCGTACCTCGGCCTTGGGTGTCGTGTCCGTGCCCGCGGGAGTGGTCGGCGGGGCAAGCAGGGTCGGGGCTGTGGAGTGGGGAGACGCAGCATCGGCCAGGGAGATCGGTTGCGGTGTGGCCACCAGCCCGAACTGAGCGGCGATGTGCCGTTGCGTGCTGCCCGGCATCGGCTTGGAGATCCTCGTGCTCGGCTGCGAGGAGTCGTACTCCTGGAGGATCTTGGTGAACTCGTCCGGGTCGCGCGGGAAGCGGGCCTGCACCGCGACCAGCGCCTCATCGAGCGCCTCGGCGGAGGCGTACCTGTCCTCCGGTTTCTTGGCGATCGCCTTGAGGACGATCTCCCGCAGGTCGTCGGGGACGCGCCCGTCGGGGTCGCCGATCGCGAACTCGAGCGGCGGCTTGACGAGGTGACCGGCGATCAACTCTTGCGGGCTGGTGCCGGGGAACGGGCGGTTGCCGGTGAACAACTCGTAGAGCACCACGCCGAACGAGTAGATGTCGCTGCGCTGGTCCACCTTGTCGGGCGATGCGCCGAACTGCTCGGGCGACGCGTACAGGAGCTTCCCGAGGAACGTCCCGCTCACCGTGAGAGCGGTGGTGCTGGTGATGACCTTGGCGATGCCGAGGTCGATGAGCTTGACCATGGGCTGGCCGAACTCGTCCCAGGCCACCATGATGTTGTCGGGCGAGATGTCCCGGTGGATGATGCCCTTGCGGTGGAGGAAGCCGAGGCCCGTCAACGTCTGGCGGGCCAGGTCGAGCGAGAGTCTCAGGGACGGGGCGCCCACCCGCTCGAGCATCTCCTGCAGCGAGATGCCCTCGACGTACTCCATGACGATGAAGCCGCGGCCCGCCTCGTCGAACGCGAAGTCGTACATCTGCGCGATGTGCGGGTGGCGCAGCTTGACCGCCATCTGGGCCTCGCGCAGGAACCGGGCGCGCAGCCCCTCGTTGGTCTCGTGCTGCGGCCGCATGACCTTGATGACGCGGATCTCGTCGAGGAGGCGGTGGCGCACCTTGTAGATGGTGCCCATGCCTCCCTCGTG
>CAVSFQ010000028.1:0-33471 GCA_963727205.1 uncultured Acidobacteriota bacterium
GGTCGAACGCCTCGTCCGGCAGCGAGTAGAGCACGTCGAAACCCGCGACCCATGCCGTCACGGCGACCGCGAGCACGAGCGGCGGCGCGGCGAACGACCCGCGCACGGCGAGCCACGCCCCGACCGGAGCGATCCCGAGCCCGAGGCCGAGCCAGAGGTGCGACAGCCTCGTGAACCGTTTGCTGTAGGAGTAGGCGAGCACCCAGGCGAGCGCGACGGGGGCGAGCGCGAGGCACAGGGGGTTGAGTCGCCAGGCCGCGAGACCCAGCGCGGCCGACCCCAGCGCCACCAGCGCCCAGGCGAACGGGCGCCCGACGCGCCCGGCGGGGAGGGCGCGCTGCGCGGTGCGCGGGTTGCCGGCATCGACGCGCTGGTCGGCGAGGCGGTTGAACGCCATCGCCGCGGTGCGCGCCCCGGCCATCGCAAGGAGGATCCACCCGAGCACCGGCCACGGCGGAAGCCCGTTCGCTGCCGCGATCGCGGCGATCAGGGCGAACGGCAGGGCGAAGGCGGTGTGGGCGAACTTGACGAGCTCCGTCGCCTCACGCACGGCGGCGACAGGCCTCACGGCGCGGCCCGCCAACGCAGGTCGGGGCGGTCTACCGGCAGGCCGAGGAGGTCGAAGAGGCGCATGCAGTAGTGGTCCACGAAACGGCCCATCTCGTCGCCGCCCAGGTAGAACGCGGGGATCGGCGGCACCACGACCGCGCCGGCGCGCGTGAGCGTGAGCAGGGCCTCGAGGTGGATCGCCGACAGCGGGCTCTCGCGAAACCCGAGCAACAGCGGCCACCGCTGCTTGAGGGCGATGTCCCCGAGGCGCTGGCCGAGGCCGCGCGAGACCCCGGCGGCGAGCGAGCAGGCGGTGGCGGCCGAACACGGCAATACCACGACGCCGCGCAGCAAGTGCGAGCCTGACGCCACCGGCGCCGCCAGGTCGGCCTCCGCCCATGTCCTCACCTTGGCCCGGGCCGCGGGGCTCACCGCCAGGCCGGCGGCGAAGCCGTTCGGCGTTGCGCGATCCTTGCCGAGCTCCTGCGCGACGACGAGCCTGGCCCCGTCGGAGAGGACAACGTGGAGCACACCGACGTCCGGGTGCTCGGCGGCTCGCTCGGCGAACGCCGCCGCGAGTCGCGAACCGCTGGCGCCGGTGACCACGAGTCCGAGCTCACACCCCACGCGCACCTCCGAGGCGGCGGAGCATCTCCTGCCGCCAGAGACCGTCTTCCCAAAAACGCCGCGACACCGCGAAACCCTCCCGCCGGTACAGCTCGATCGCACGGCGGTTGGCCCGGTCCACCTCGAGAGAAAGCCAGCGGGCCGACGCCGCGCGTGCGCGGGCGATCGCGTCGCAAATGAGGGCGTCCCCGAGACCCCGCCGGCGCCACTCCGGAGCGACCGCGATCGAGGCGAGGCAGGCGCGCGGGACGTCGAGAATCAGCACGCTGGCGGCCACAATCGCCCCGTCGCGCTCGATGACGACCGTGGCCCACTCCGGCGCCGTCACCGCCTCCCGCCACGCCCTCGCCGACCACGCGCGGCGCCCGAAGCAGACCCGGTCGAGCTCGACCAGGGAGGCCAAGTCCGAGGGCCGGGCGCGGCGTCCGGCGGACGCCGTCCGGGTGCCGGGTTCATCGGCAGGTGTGAGGAAGTTCTGACATGCCACGGTGCAGCGCTCCGCGGGGCTTCCGCTCCGACTGACAGCAAAGCTTACCATCCGGGTTTTCTCTCCGGCCCTCCTCGAAACCATTCAACGTACTGAAAACGATTACGTTATAAATCAACCACGGGTCTGGCACACGGTTCGCGTAGGGCGGGGCCGGAGGTGACCGATGAGCCAGGGACCTTAGCGAACAGCCGGCAGCGCGATGGCGAGCACGCACGAGAACCCGCGAACGACCATCAACCCGGCAACACGAACGAGAAAGGAGACCGACGATGACGTCCAGGACCCTGATGTGCATGACGCTGGCGGCCGCGCTGGCCACCGGCGTGCTGGCGGCGGCGCCGGCGGCGGGACCGCAGGTGAACATCAACACGGCCACGGTGCAGCAGTTCCAGCTCCTCCCGCGGGTCGGGCCGGCGCTGGCGCAGCGGATCGTGGAGTTCCGCACCGCCAACGGCCCGTTCAAGGCGCCGGAAGAACTCGCCCGGGTGAAGGGGATCGGCGAGAAGAGCTTTGCCCGCCTGCAGCCGTACCTCACCACCACCGGCGCCACGACGCTCACCGAGAAGGTGCGGTCGCCGCGGGCCGCCAAACCAGCGGTCAAGGCGCAGAGCTGAAGCCGGGACGCGAGGTGAAAACCAACTGAAACGCACGAACAGAGATGGCGTGGACGGTCGGGGGCGGCCGCAAGCCGCCCCCGGTTCACGGGAGGGGCGATGACGACACGGCGGGGGTTCTCGCTGATCGAGACGATGGTGGCGCTCGCGCTCGTCGCGCTGGTGGCCGCCCTGGTGATGCCCGACTTCACCGAGGTGCGCCGCAGGACCGATCTGGTGCGCCTGGCGCGCCAGATCGCGGCCGACGCCGTGCGCTGCCGCATCGAGGCGCTCACGAGCGGCCGCAACGTAGGCCTCGTGTTCTGCGAGCTGGATGGGCTGGCGTACTACGTGATGGTCGCGGACGGCGACAACGACGGCGTCTCTCGCGCGGATTTCGTGTGCGGCGTCGACAAGCCGTTGGGACCGAAGGTGTGGGTGCACTTCATGAGCGGCAGCACGCACCTTGGGGTGCCGTCGCGTTGGGGGGTGCCCGACCCCAGCGGCGGCGGCACGCTCGACGAGCGCGGCGTGCGGGTCGGCGCCAGCAACATCATGAGCTTTGCGCACACCGGCGGCGCCACGCCGTCGAGCGTGTACTTCAACGACGGCCGCGACCGCGTCCTCGCGGTGCGCGTGCACGGTGGGCTCGGCCGCGTGCGTGCGCTGGTGTGGCGTCAGGGCGGGGGGGAGTGGCGGGAGGTCCCGCTCTGACGGGACCCTGCGCCGTCACAGCAACGGGACGCGCGCGTCCGGCAGCGCGAGGGTGTCGGTGATCGTCTCCCCGGTGACCGTCACCGCTCCGGCGAGCACGCACCCGCGCAGGGTGCAGCCCGGCCCCGCGGCCGCCCCGGCGGTGAGGACGCAGCCGGCAACGAGCGCCCCCGCATCGACCCGACACCCGGCGCCGATCGCGCTGCGCTCGATCCGGCTACCGTCCGCGACCGCGGCGCCGGGGTGCACCCAGGGGCGCTCGCCGAGCAGCCCGACGACCAGGTCGCGGTAGGCGGCCGGGGAGCCGGCCTCGCGCCAGGTCCCGGTCACGACGGCGCCGCGCAAACGCCCGCTGCGCCGGAGCGGTTCCCAGACCGCCGCCATTTCGGCGGGCGGCTCCGGCAGCGAGGCGAGCACCCGCTCGCCGAGCCGCTGGAAGCCGGTGAACAGAAACCGCTCGCCGGGGCCGGGAGCGCCGGCCGGGACGAACGCGGCGACGGACCCGCCGCGGTCGAGCACGACCGAGGCCCAACGCGCCGGGTCGGGGTGGGGGACGAGGGCGAGCACCGCCGTGGCTTCGTCGGGCGTGGCCAAGAGCGGCGCGAGGTCGAGATCGCCCCAGGTGTCGGCGTTGCCCACGAGGAGCGGCCCGGGGCCGAGCAGCGGCCGGGCGGCGGCGACGCCGCCGGCGCCGCCGAGCAGCTCCGGCTCCCACGAGAACAGGACCTCCCCCGTGCCGGCCTCGCGCGCCGCCGCCGCCACCCGCTCCGGATGGCGGTGGAGGTTGACCACGGTCCGAGCGCACCCCGCCCGGCGGAGGTTGGCAAGGCTGCTCGCGAGCAGCGGACGCCCCAGGACCTCGAGCGCGGGCTTCGGGATCGTGCTGCTCAGGGGCTCCATCCGGCGGGCCCAACCGGCCGCGAGGAGCATGCCGTTCATGGTCGCCATCATACCGGCTGGGCGAACCGCTAGCTCTCGAACACCATGTCTTCGGGAGCCCCGGGGTGCGCGGCGCGGAACGCGGCCCACAGGTCCAGGTAGGTGCCGCGCGCGGCCGCGCGCGGGTCGAGGCCGAGTTCGACTGCGGCCGGCTGCAGGAGCGGGCTCTCGCCTTCCAGCTCCACGAACGCCCCCATCGGGGTCTCGTCGAGAGCGACCACCACCCCGCGCAGCGCCCAGCTCTCGCGCCGTTTCTGATAGCGGCGGACGGGTGCGAAGCCGAGCGCGGCGAGGATCGCGAGCGTCTGCCCGGCGCTCGCCACCGCGGTCTCGAGCTCGACCCGGCTCTTGATCCCGCCGGCGAACACGCCCGGTTCCTTGACGGTGAGCGCGGCTCCGTCGCCCGCCTGCCGCACCCGCAGCAGGCGGCCGGCGGCGGCGAGCGTGCGCGCGCGGTCGTCCAGGACCCAGTTGTCCTCGCGGAGCTCGGAGTGGACACGTTCGGCGCCGACTTCGGCAAGACGTTGACGGACCGGCGCCAACGAGGAGACCGGGATCTTCATTTCCTGCTCGAGCACGCCCACCTCCGCCCGGGTAGTATAGGAGCGTGCGCGCCGTCGCCTTCGGCACCGCGGGTCACATCGACCACGGCAAGACCTCGCTGGTCAAGGCCCTGACCGGGGTCGACTGCGACCGGCTGCCGGAGGAGAAGCGTCGGGGGATCACGCTCGTCCTCGGGTTCGCGCCGCTCGCGGACCCCGAGGGGGAAGTCGAGCTCTCGTTCATCGACGTCCCCGGGCACGAGCGGCTCGTGCACACCATGATCGCCGGCGCCGCGGGGATCGACCGCGCCTTGCTGGTCGTCGCCGCCGACGAGGGGGTGATGCCGCAAACGCGGGAGCACCTGAGCGTGCTCGAGGTGCTCGGGGTGCGGGGGGGCGTGGTCGCCCTCACCAAGTCTGACCTCGTGGAGGAGGAGCTGCTCGAGGCGCGCCGGCTGGAGGTCGAGCGCTACCTGGCCGGAGGGCCGCTGGCGGGCGCCCCGGTCATCCCGTGCTCGGTGCTCGACGGGCGCGGCGTCGAAGCCGTGCGCGACGCGGTGCTGGCGTGCGCCCGCGACGTCGAGCGCACGGAGGACCCGCACCGGCCGTTCCGGGTCGCGGTCGACCGGGTATTCACGATCTCGGGGTCGGGGACCGTGGTGACGGGCACGGCGCACTGGGGGGAGGTGCGCGCCGGGGACGAGCTGACGGCGCTCCCGAGCCGCGCGGCCGTCCGGGTGCGGGGGGTGCAGGTGCACGGCCAGGTCCGCGACCGCGCCGGCGCCGGCGAGCGGGTGGCGCTCAGCCTGGCGGGTGTGCGCGTGGACGAGCTGCCGCGGGGGGAACAGCTGCTCGCCGGAGCGGAGTGGTCCGCGAGCCGGCGGCTTGCGGTCGAGGTGCGGCTGTTGGGCGAGGGCGCCCTCGCCGAGGGCGACCGCGTCTGGGTCCACCTCCTCGCGGCGCGAGCGCTCGGCCGCGTCGAGAGGACGCACCCGGCGACGCTCGGGCCGGGGGAGTCCGGCCGGGTCGTCGTGCACCTCGCTCGTCCGGTATTCGCGGCACCCGGCGACCGGATCGTGCTCCGGCGCGTCTCCCCGACCGTTACGCTGGGCGGCGGTGAGGTCCTGGACTCGCAGCCGGTGCGGCTGCGGCGGCGGCAGGCGGCGCAGCTCGCCCTGCTCCCCCGCCCGTGGCGGGACCTTCCCGCAACGCTCGACGGTTGGATCCGACTCGCAGGGGCCCGCGGCGCCACCGCCGGCGAGCTCGCCGCCCGGCTCGGTCTCCGCGAGGCCGGACTCGAGTCGGCGCTGGGACGGCTCGTGGCCGCGGGTTCGGTCGTGGTGGCGCGGACCCGCCCGCCGCTGCTCGTGCACGCCGGCGCGGTCGCCGCGGCGCGCGAGCGGGCAGCCGAGGTCCTGGGCGCCGGCGGCGGCACCGGCGTGCCGCTGGCGGAGTTCGTGGCGCGGGCGCTCCCCGACGCCGGCGAGCGGTTGCGCGACTTCTTCCTCGGCGATTTCAGGCGCGCGGGCGTGGTGCGGGAGGCGGCCGGGAGGGTGTTCGCGGCGGGCACGGCCCCGCTCGAGGACGCCCTGGCCGCCCAAGTGGCGGAGTCCTACCGCCGGGCCGGGCTGGCGGCGCCGTCGCCGGGCGAGACGGCAGCCGCGCTCGGCGCCGACCCGAAGGTCGTCGAGGGGATCGTACGGTTCCTGGTGGACGGCAAGCGGCTCGCCCGGGTGGGCGGCAAGTGGGTCGTGCACCGCGAGGTCCTCGACGAGATCGTCGCCTCGCTGCGCGGGTGGGGGGTCGAGAGCTTCGACGTCGCGGCGTTCAAGGAGCGCTTCGGCCTGACGCGCAAGCTCGCGATCCCGATCCTGGAATGGCTGGACTCCGAGCGCGTCACGCGCCGGGAGGGAGACCGGCGGCGGCTGGCGCGGCCGCGCCCGGGCCCCACGCCTGGCGCATGACCTTCAGCGCGTCCGAGGCCAGGTCGCCCATCTTCAGCTCGATCTCGCCGTCGAGCTGCACCCAGGCGGCGACCGGTCCGCCCGCGCCGGCGGCCGGCTGGAACGTCCAGGACGCCATCGAGGCGAGCAGCCACCCGCGCAACCCCTCCGGGAAGGCGAGGAAGACGACGCGCCGGCAGCGGCCGTCGGGACCGACTTCGGCGAGCAGGCGAAACGGTTGCCGCCAGGTGCGGCCGTCGATCCGTACCCGGAACCGTTTCGGGTTCGGAAGCTCATCGACGCGCTCCAACGGCGTGGCCGGGAGGCCGGCGTCGCGGGCGTCCGCCTCGGGGCCCGGCGCCGGTTCCACGACGGGCGGCCCGGCAGGCTCCGGCGCGGTCCCCTGCACGCGCGCCACCCGTCCCTCGTCGATCCGCCCCTTGAGGTCGATGCCGAGCGGCAGCCAGACCGGGACCGGGGCGCCGGACGCGCGGGCGGGCGCGAAGGCGGTTGCGGTGATGATCGGGCGCAGGGCGTCGGCCAGGCCGGGCCACGGCAGCCGCGTGAACACCGCCCGGCGGCAGGCGCCCTGGGCGTCGACGTAGGCCGAGGCGAGCACGCTGAATGTTGCGGGGAACTTCGCCCGCAGCGGCGTCGCAATCGGCGCCGGGGGCGTCACGACCGGGGCCGCGAACGGGTTGATCGGCGGCACGGCGGGGAGCTCGACCGGCACGGGCACCGGGAGGTCCACCCGCAACTCCCACGGCTTCTGGGCGAGCGCGCTCGCGCTCGCCAGCACCATCACCACCGGCAGGAGGCGGCGCATCACGTCATCTTACCCTTTCGCCGCGGCCCACGACGGCCCGATTCCGACCTGGGCCTTGAGCGGCACCACGAGCGTCGCGGCCCCCTCCATCACCTCGCGCGCGAGCGCCGCGACGCGTTGCGCCGCGCTCTCGTCGGCCTCGAGGATGAGCTCGTCGTGCACCTGCAGGAGCAGGCGGCCCGGCGCCCCGCGCTCGCCGAGCGCCGCGTGGAGGCGGATCATCGAGAGCTTCATCAGGTCCGCGGCGGTCCCCTGCACCGGCGCGTTGATCGCCTGACGTTCCGCGTTCCCTCTGATCTGGGCGTTCTTGGAGTCGAGGCCCGCGATCCAACGCACACGGCCGAACATGGTGCTCACCTTGCCGTTGGTCCGGGCCTGTTCCTTGGTCGCGTCGAGGTAGGCGCGCACCCGCGGCAGGCGCGCGAAGTAGGCGTCGATGAAGCGCTGCGCCTCGGCGTTCCCCACCCCGAGCTCGCGCGCCAGGGCATAGGCGCCCATGCCGTAGATGAGGCCGAAGTTGATCGTCTTGGCGGCGCGCCGCTGCTCCGGGATGACGAGTTCGGGGGCGACGCCGAAGACGAGGGCGGCGGTCGCGCGGTGGATGTCCTCGCCGCGCTCGAACGCGTCCGCCAAGGTGGGGTCGCCCGAGAGGTGCGCGAGGATGCGCAGCTCGATCTGGGAGTAGTCGACGGCGATCAGGAGCTGCCCAGGCTCGGCGACGAACGCCCGCCGCACCTCCCGGCCCATCTCGGTGCGGACCGGGATGTTCTGCAGGTTCGGGTCGGAGGAGGAGAGGCGCCCGGTGGCCGCCACGGCCTGGTTGAAGCGGGTGTGAACGCGGCCGTCCGGCCCCATCTGCTTCGGGAGCGCGTCGACGTAGGTGGACTTCAGCTTGGCCTGCTCGCGATACTCGAGGAGCAGCGCCGGCAGCCGGTGGCCGCGCGCGGCGAGCTCGGCGAGGACGTCGGCGTCGGTCGAGGGCACTCTCGTCTTCGCGGTGCGCCGCAGCACCGGCAAGCCGCGCCTGCCGAACAGGACCTCGGCCAGCTGCTGCGGCGAGTTGACGTTGAACGGCCCGCCGGCATCGGCGTGGATCTCGCGCTCGAGCTCGGCGAGCGACGCTCCGAGGCGCTGGGAGAGTTCCGCGAGGGCGCCGGGATCGAGCCGGATGCCGTGTCTCTCCATCGCCTCGAGCACCGGCACCAGCGGCAGCTCGAGGGTGGCGAAGACGCCTTCGAGCTGCTCCTCGCCCAGGCGGCGCTCGAGGACGGGGGCGAGCCGGGCCACCGCGCGCGCCTCTTCCTCCGGGCCGGCGATCGCGGGGGGCTCGACGCCGAGCCGGCGGCAGATGCTGGCGAGGTCGGCGCTCTCCCCGGGGGCGAGCAGGTATCCCGCGAGCATGGCGTCCCGCGGCACCGGCGGATCGGCGACGCCGGCGTCGCGCAACGCCGCGAGCAGACCCTTGGCGTCGTGGCACCACACTCGGGCAAGACCAGGCGCGGCCGCCGCGGCGAGTTCCGCCTCGGGGGCCTCGACGACGGCCGTCTCGGTTGCCGTCGCGACCGCGAGCCGCCCGCCGGTGTGCGCGACCGCGGCCCCGGGCTGCGCCAGCAGGGCGCCAAGCTCGCCGACGCCGGCGGTGCGGGCCGCCACCGTGGCCGCGGCCGGCGTGGCGGGGCGGGACTCGGTCTCGGCGAGCAGCGAGGCGAAACCGAGGCGGCGGTAGAGCTCGGCCAGGCGCGGCGCGTCCGCCGGCCGGCGCGCGAGGGCGGCGAGGTCCGTGGCCAGGGCGAGGTCGGTGCGGATGCGGACCAGCTCGCGCGACAGGTCGACCTCGCCGCGGTGCTCGGCGAGCGCCCTGCGCGCCCGCGGCGGCGTCACCTCGTCGAGGTGCGCGTAGACGGCCTCGACCGACCCCCAAGCGGCGATCAGCTCCTTCGCGGTCTTCTCGCCGATCCCCTTGCACCCCGGGATGTTGTCCGAGGCGTCCCCCATCAGGGCCAGGACCTCGCCCACCCGCGCCGGCGGGACGCCGAAAACTTCCTCGACGCCGTGCTCGTCGAGGAGCCGCTCCAGTCGCGTGTGCCACATCTTGACCAGCGGGTCGGCCACGAGCTGCATCAGGTCCTTGTCGCCGGAGGCGATCACGACCTCGAAGCCGGAGCGGGCCGCCAGCACGGCCAGCGTGCCGATGACGTCGTCGGCCTCGACATCCGGTTCGGCCAGCACGGCGAGTCCCAGCAGCGAGACGGCTTCCTGGGTGAGCGGCACCTGGATCCTGAGCTCGTCGGGCATCGGAGGCCGGTGCGCCTTGTAGCGCTCGTCGAGGCGCGTCCGGAACGTCTCGCCGCCGGTGTCGAACGCCACCGCGACGTGGCTGGGCGCGAGCTCCCGCAGCATCTTGTGCTGCATCCGGAGGAAGCCATACGCCGCGTTGGTGGGCGTGCCGTCGGGCGCGGCAAGGCCGCCGCGGATGGCGAAGAAGGCGCGGTACAGGTTGGAGTGCCCGTCCACCAGGAGCAACCGTTGCATGGCAAAACGGTACCACGGCCGCGTCCGGCGCGAGGCTTCGTGCGTTGGCGGCGCTTCGGACCGCATGCATTACCCTGGTCGGGTGGTGCGCAACGCCGAGCTCGCGGAGGCCCTCTTCCAGCTCGCCGAGAGCCATCCCCCCGGCGAATTGCGCCTGGTGTTCCTGCGGGCGGCATACGCGGTGTTCGACCACCCGCGGGAGCTCGACGGCGCGCGCCGGCTGCCCGACACCGTGCCGCTCGAGGCGCTGCCGACCCTCTCGATGCTGCGTGCGTGCCGGACGGGGGATGCGCTCGCGGCGGCCACCCAGCGGCTCGCCGGCCCCCACCGGCTGCACGGCAGCCCGGCCCGCGAAGGGTTCCTGAGCGCCGCGGAGGTCGAGGCCGGCCTTGCGTCCGCCGGCACGCCCGATGTCGGGCGGTTGCGGGGGGCCGTGCACTGGCACACCCGCGCCTCCGACGGCGCGGTGGCGCTCGAAGCGATGGCGCGGGCGTGCCAACGCCGCGGCGCCGCCTGGGCGGTAGTCGCCGACCACACCCGCGGCCTCGCCTGCGTCAACGGCCTCGACGCCGAGGGGATCGAGCTGCAGCGCCGCGCCGTGGAAGCCTGGAACCGCCGCCACGGCGACGAGCTCCGGCTGGTCCAGGGGTTGGAGGCCGAGATCCTCGACGACGGGAGCCTGGACCTCCCCCGTTCCGCCCGGAGCGGGGTGCTGGTTCTCGCGGCGGTGCACACCGGGCTCGCCGAGCGCCGCGACCAGACCGGCCGACTCGTGCGCGCGATCGAGGAGCCCGGCGTCTGGGCGCTCGCCCACCCGCAGGGGCGTCTGTTCGCGCGGCGCCCGGGGATCCGAGCCAACTGGGAGGTCGTGTTCGCGGCGGCGGCCGCCGCGGGCGTGCTCGTCGAGGTCAACGGGTTCCCCCGCCGCCAGGACCTCGACCCGACGCTGGTCGGCCTCGCGCGCGCCGCCGGCTGCCGGTTCGTTCTGGCCTCGGACGCGCACCACCCGCGCCACCTCGCGTTCGAGGCCACCGCGGTCGCGCTCGCCGCCCGCGGCGGCGCGGCCGAGGCGGCGATCGTCAACTTCGAGCCGCTCGACCACCTGGTTTCGGGGCGGCCCGACCTCGACCTGCCGTGACCCGGCCAGGCCGGGGCTCGGGCCGGGTCAGTCGAGCCCGGCGAACAGCTCGGTCGAGATGTAGCGCTCGGAGGTCGAGGGCACGACGAACACCACGAGCTTGCCCGCGTTCTCCGGCCGGCGCGCCACCTCGAGCGCGGCGTACGCGGCGGCGCCGGACGAGATACCGGCGAGGATCCCCTCCTCGCGCGCGAGCCGGCGCGCCATCGCGAACGACTCGTCGTTGCCGACCTTGATCACCTCGTCGATGACCCGGGTATCGAGGTTCACCGGGATGAAGCCGGCACCGAGCCCCTGGAGCTTGTGCGGGCCGGGCGCCCCGCCGGAGATGACCGCGGAGCCGGTCGGCTCGACGGCCACGATCCGAACGGCGGGCTTGCGCGCCTTCCAGACCCTCCCGACGCCGGTGATCGTGCCGCCGGTCCCGACCCCGGCCACGAAAATGTCCATCCCGCCGTCGGTGTCCCGCCAAAGCTCCTCGGCGGTGGTGGCGGCGTGGATCTCGGGGTTGGCGGGGTTCTCGAACTGCTGCGGCATCGCCGCGCCGGGGATCTCCTCGAGCAGCTCGAGCGCCTTGCGGATGGCGCCCTTCATCCCCTCCGCCGCCGGCGTGAGGATCAGCTCGGCGCCGAGCAGCTTGAGCACCTTGCGGCGCTCGAGCGAGACGCTTTCGGGCATCGCGATCACGCACCGGTACCCGCGAGCGGCGGCGACCATCGCGAGGGCGATCCCGGTGTTGCCCGAGGTCGGCTCCACGATCACGGAGCGCCCCGGCACCAGCGTGCCGGCCCGCTCCATCGCCTCCACCATCGCGACGCCGATCCGGTCCTTGACCGAGTGGGCGGGGTTGAAGAACTCGAGCTTCGCCGCCACGGTGGCGACGCACCCCGAGGTGACGCGGTTGAGCCGCACCAGCGGCGTGTTGCCGATGAGCTTGGTGATGTCCGACGCGATTCTCATGGTCCCCCCATTTCTAGATGGCGAAGTCGGCGGTGGCGTTCGCCTCGTCCTCGACGCGCAGCAGCGTCGCGAGGCTGAGCCCGGCAAGGGCACGAACCTGCGCGTCGGCGGCGCGCTCGGCAAGCCAGCGCGGCGCCGGTCCCCCGGCTTCCGGTTGCGGCTGAGTTCGCAGCAGTCGGGCCAGGGCCACGTCGCCGGGTGCGGTGGCGAGACGGACCCCGCCGCGGGCGCCCCTGGCCGTCACCACCAACTCCTCCCGCGCCAGCTCGCCGAGCAGGCGGGCAAGGAACTTGGCGGGGACGTTGCGGCGGCGGGCGATCTCGGCGGCCGTCAACGACTGCGGCCACGCCCGGGCCAGCTCCACGAGCGCCTCCAGCCGGTAGGCTTCGGTCTCATTCACAACAATAATGATTATTTATATCGTATTACTTGTCAAGGGGCCTGAAGGTCGTTGCCCATCGGCCGCGAAGGTGATGATCGCCAATGCGCGGGGTCCTCTCTCTTGCCGTTCCGGCGAGTGGTGCAGTTTCTCTCTTCACTGCGTGAGGCCTCTTCTTTTTGCCCGCAGGCTACGGCCGTGTCGCTCTGGCGGCGCATCGAGCGCCGCCCTCCGACCCGCCTGCGCGTGCGATCGAGCTGGCCGGAGCGACGGGCCATCCTGCTCCTGCGCCCGCGGGCCCCGGACGGGCGAGCCGCGCCGGGGTGTCGATCGCTCCGACCGAGCGTCTCATGCGAGAGAGGAGAACAGCGAGGGGCCCCGGCGCGGATCGCCCTGTCCGGTCGCGGGCGCAGGAGCATGCGGGCTCGGGCGCGGGGGCGCCCGGGCCCGCAGCCGGCCACCCGCGGGACCGGCAAGAAAGCCTCCACGAAGTGGATGAAGCGGCGCACCGCCCCGCACTCGGGTCCTGAAATCAACTTGGGCTCCCGATGCCGGGAGCCCAAGGGCAAGGCGGAACGATTGGCCGGCGGTCTAGTTGTGCCAGCGCAGGAAGACGCCGTAGATCTTGGCGTCGAAGTTGTCGACCGGCAGCGCGACCTCGCGGTACAGGTGCTTGTCGAAGCGCAGCGACGCAGCGAGCGTCGGGGTGAGGTCGAAGTCGCAACCGACCGTGGTGCGGTCGAGCTTGAGGGCGAGGTCGCCGTTGTTCTCGAACTGCGAGTACCCCGCGTCGAAGCCGAAGCGCCCGACCTTGTAGGTCAGCGAGGCGTCCTTGGAGGTGCCGTCCTCCGTGTAGAGCGACGGCTCGAGGCTGAAGTCCTGGGGGACCCGGATCGTGATCGCGCTGTCCACCTTGTACACCCCGTAGCCGAGACTGACGGAGAGCGCGGTGACCGGGGTGAGGACGACGTTTCCCTCCCAGTGCTTGGTGGTGGAGGCCTGGTCGATCCCCGGCGTCGGGTTCTCCGCCTTGATGCGCTCGGCGGTGCCGACGAGCTGGAGGAAGCTGCCCGCGCGCCAACTGGCGCGGCCCCGCCAGCGCTCGAGGTTCAGGTAGTCGGTGCGGAGGACGGCGTTGTCGGCGTCGTCCTTCTTCCAGTCCACCGCGAACTTCACATCTGCCAGCGCGAGCGTCGCGCCGGCCGAGGTGCGCTTGACCACGCGGTCGAACCGGCCGCCCTGCCCGCCCGGCACGACGATCTCGGCGGCCGCGGGCGAGACGTCCAGGTTCTGGTCGGCCCTGGCCCACCCGGCCCACAGGTTGAGCGGCCCCAGGTTGCTCGACGAGATGCGAGCCTCGACGACGTTCTCGTCGCGCTCGATGGCGTCCTGAGCGTTGATCAGCGTGGAGACATTCTTGGGATCGGCGCCGCTGAAGTTGACCGTGTTGGCGTACAGGTCGGCGATCGTCGCGAGCCCGTCGAGGTCGCGGTGCCGCTTGGTGTAGCCGACGGTGAAGTCGAGACCGTCGACGATCTCCGCCTCGATGCGGGCGTTGCCCTGCCAGTCGAGGCTCCGTGCCCTTGTCTGGGTCGACTCCAACAGGCCGGAGTAGAAGCGGGAGAGCTTGAACGACGCCAGGGTGCCCCACGCGGCCTCGTCATCGCTGGTGTCGGTCGAGAAGTTCGCGCGACTGAACGAGGCCACGAGGCGGACGCCGTCCGCCAGGTGGCCGGTCAGGTAGCCGGTGGTGACGGGCGTCGTGCCGGTGGTGTGGGTGCGGTCCAGGTAGCTCGCGAGCGTAACCGGCTGGCCGAGCACGGGCTGGGGGTAGTTGCCGGCTCCGGCGCCGGGGAGGAGTCGGTCGGTCTGCGTGGAGTTGAAGTACCTCCACCCCTGGAGGATCCGGCCGGAGAAGCCGCCGACGGAAAAGCCGATCCCGCCGTGTACCTCCTGGGTCGTCTCGCCGAGGTTGGAGAGGAGCTGGAACTCGTTCTGGCCGACAGCCGCGGTGGAGCGCCCCGAACCCGAATAGCGCACCCACTCGTAGCCGAACAGCGGCGTCACGGCGCTGCCGGGGAGCACGGTCACGTCGAGGTTGACCGTGTCGAGCGCGCGGTTGATCGTATGCTCGCCCGGGAGCAGCCCCGTCGCGAAGAGCGGGTTGGCGTAGGCGGGCAGGGCGTTGTAGAACTCGGAGTGCCGGTACGAGAAGCGCAGGTCGTACACGTGCGCGAGGCCCGCGGAAAGGCGGAAGCTCGCCTGCGGGTCGGCGCCGATCCCAGCCGCGTCGATGCGCAGGTGGTCGAAGAGCTTTGAGCCGTCGGAGTTGTCCACGGTGGTCAGGGAGAACGAGCGCAGCAGCAACCCCTGGCCCTCGTTGACCTGGCTCCGGTAGACGTCGTTGTTGCCGCTCACGTCCGTCCACTGGTGGCCGAGGTCGAGGGAGAACTGGGTCGATTGCGCGCGTGCGGTGGCGCCCCAGGACGCGACCACGAGCAGACCCACGAAGTACGCGAAACGCTTGGCCATCGCTCGTCTCCTATTTCAGAAGCATCGGGGAGCTGTTGGATCCGTGGACCGCGACGTGGCAGACGGTGCAGTTCTGGTAGCGCGGGCTGCGGAGGTCGTGGAACGACGGCGGCTGCGCCCCGAGCGTCCCCGCCGGAAGCGTCGTGTGGCACTCGAGGCAGAGCTGGTCCACGCGGGCGCGGATGAGCATCTTGGGGTTGTTGGAGCCGTGGGGCTCGTGGCAGGTGAGGCAGTTGCCCTCGAACCCGGACACGTGCGAGAAGACGAACGGGCCCTGCTTCTCGGTGTGGCAGGACAGGCAGGGGAGCTCGCCCGCGGACGTGGTCTTGAGGCTCCGTTCGCCGCGGCCGCCGTGCGGGTTGTGGCAGGAGATGCACTCCATGCCGCCGCGCCCGAGGTGGTGGGCGTACGGCTTGCCGAAGAGGTTCTTCTGGGCCGGGTGGCAGCTCTCGCACAGCTGCGTCGCCGGGGTCGTCCGCAGCAACGCCGGCGCGGTGGCCGCGCTGTGGTGGACCGAGTGGCAGTCGGTGCAGTTGACCGACGCCGACGCGTGGAAGCCCTTGGCCGCGTGGTCGAACTCCGGTGACTTCTGGTGGCAGCCGAGACAGATTTTGGCGCCCGCGGCGCCCGCCGGCACCTTGATCAGCGACTTGTCACCCTCCTCCGCGTGCTTGGTGGCGTCGCCGTGGCACCCCTCGCACACGGCCTTGCCCGTGGCGGCTTCGCGGACGTGGGGGTTCGAGGCGAACGGCGTGGTGATCTCCTCATGGCAGGTGCTGCACGGCGCGAACGCATCGTCGGGGCCCTTCGCCGGGGCCGCGGCCGCCAGGGCGGCGCCGGCCAGCAGCGAGGGCACGCTCACGGCGCAAATTACACGAAACCAGGTGCTCATCCCGTCCACCTTTCGTGCTGCGCTGCGGGCCGCCGGCTAATTAACCGGCGGCCCGCAGCATGACCTCTCGCTAGCGAGCGTGAACCTTGGCAACGGCATAGTCGGCGTCGGTCCCGTGGCAGACCTCGCACGCCTCGCCGAACGTCGCGGTCATCGTGACCGCGTGCGCCGCCGCATCCTTCGCGTCGTGGCAGGACAGGCACGCCGCGGCGGTGGGCTGCATCAGCTGGATGTACGGGTTGCGCAGGGTCGGAGTGGGCAGTACGCCGTCGGGCAGCGGGACCTCGAACGTCTGCTGCTGGCCGGCCGGCACGGTCGCGTGGCACTTCAGGCAGTCGCGCCGGTCGCCGGGGAAGAGCACGTCGTTGAAGTTGTTGATGCTGCCGCCGTAGCCGTAGATCGTGTAGGGGAGCGTCATGTTCTCGCCGGTGTGGATGCGGTGGATCATGTACTTGAAGTGGATCGTCTCGTTGGGCGCCTGGGACGCGGGCCGGTAGACGCCGTCGTTGTCGTTGGGGTTGTGGCAGATCACGCACTCCTCGACCTTGAAGCGCTGGCCGCCGTGGAGGGCGAGCTGGTTGTGGCAGACGTTGCACTTGGCGAGGTCGACCACGGTGCGGCGCGCCATCGGCTGGGCGTCGGTGATGGCGACGTTGTAGATCGGGTTCTGCCCCGCTTCGCGCACCGTCGCTTCGCTCGCGGTCTCGGGCGCCGGGTTGAGCGTGACCGTGCGGTAGAAGTCGGCCGAAAGCGTCCAGGTGCCGGTGGCAGTCGCCGGGATCGCGTTCTGGAACGTGTACGTCGAGGAGGTGCTGCTCGAGACGGCGTTCTTGCCGACGCGCTCGGTCAGGTAGCTGGTGTACTCGGTGGTTGGGCCACCGAGGTAGAAGGTGAAGCTGCCGAGCGTGGAGGGGTCGACGAACGACCCGTCGTTGTTGGTCACCGCGAACGTGACGACCGGCTTGGTGCCCGGCGCCGCGTTGGTCACGTTGAAGACCTGGATGTTGAGCCCCTTGAGCTGGGCCGACTCGGTCGGGATGACGTGCGCGGTGACGATCCCGGCGTCGAACTCGTTCACGCCCTGCGGCTGGTGGCAGGAGGCGCACGCCGAGTCGTCGGCCTGCGGGCCGCCCTTGTGGTTGGCGCCGGTGGCCCAGTCGATGGTGTCGTGGCAGGAGCCGCACGCCGCCATCGACGGGTAGCTGTACCAGACGAACCCCTGCGGCGAGCTGGGCTGGTGGCAGGTGGTGCAGTTGCGGATGTCCTGCGGGAAGACGATGGTCGAGAAGTCCGCGACCGAGCCGCCGTGGCCGATGATCTGGTAGGGGTGTCCGGCCTTGACCGACGGCAGGCTGCTCCCCATGTGGAGCTTGTGGAACAGCACCTTGGCGTCCACGCTGTTGCCGGTGTCGGGGTCGATCGTCTGGGGGTTGTGGCAGAGGACGCAGAGCTTGATGTCCTGGCGGCCGGTCGAGCCGTGCGCCGAGAGCGGGTCGTGGCACTGGTTGCACGTCGCGTCGGTCATCTTGTTCCAGGTGTTGGTGACCGCCTGGCCGTCGGGGCGGAAGTCGTACTCGACGTTGGCCACGTACGTCTTGCTGATGACGATCGGGTCGGTGAGGTCGATGATGCGGGTGGCGTAGATGCCGAGCGTGTGCGTCTTGGTCACGTCGTACCCGGTCGGCAACGCCTTGGTGAAGTGGAAGCGGCCGTGGCCGACGCCGAGGTCCTCCCAGGTGCCGGAGGCGGTCGCCGCCTGCTGCACCGTGAGGTGCGTGACCGTGCTCGACGCCGTCGACGTGTAGTAGTCGGTGTAGTAGCGCCCCGCCGAGTCGTACCAGGCGAGGATAAACGACATCGAGAGCGGCCCCGGGGTCAGGACCCCGGCGCGGTCGAGGGGTTGGCCGCCGTCGTCGGTGAAGGTGACGTCCACGATCGGCTTGTTGTCCGCGCCGATCGTCACACTCCCGACGGCGATGTTCAGGCCGGGCCGGATGTAGGCGATCTGTTGCGCGGTCAGGTAGTGCTCGGCCTGCGCCGAGGTGTAGACCGCCGCAGTCGCCGGCGTGTGCACCCGCCGTGTCACGTTGCCGGTGATGTGCGACGGCACAACCACGTTGTTGGCCGCCAGCAGCGCCATGCCGAGATGAAGTAGCATCATGAGCCTCGTCCCCCTTCCGTGTGCGGCGAAGCGAATTGCCGCCTGACCGCTACGGTGACGAACGTCAAGTTAAAGTGATTCACACGACTTGTCAAGGGTTTGTAAAAGTGAAATATTTGTCATGAAATATCTCAATACCTCTCACCAAAACTGAGATGGAGTCGAATATGCCTACGTGGTCACGGGGATTACGGCCAAAGGGGCGACGCGTCCATGCACCGCCACTACACGACGCCCAAACGGCCAGCTGCAGGCTGGGGCCGATGTCCCGGCGTCGCGGGTGAAAGCGCAGGCGCGCGAGGCCTCGTGAAAGACGGTTACAATGGCCGCGGAGGTCGGCATGGGCTTTCTCGAGGAACTGCCGGGGCGCGCCCGCGCCGTGGGCGGGCACGTCGTGCTGGTCGAGGGGGATGATCCCCGCATCGTCGAGGCCGCTGGCGAGTTGTGCCGCGAGCGCATCGCGCGGGTCACGGTTCTGTGTCCGGCGGCGGCGCAGGGGGCCGGGCATGAGCAACTGCGCGCCCAGGGAGCGACGGTCACCGACCCCGCGACCGACCCGAGGCGGCAGGCGCTGTTCGACCGCCTGCACGCCCGGCGGGCGCCCAAGGGGTGGACGCGGGAGCAGACCGACGCGGCGCTCGCGGACCCTCTCTACTTCGCCTCCCTGCTGGTGGCGGCCGGCGAGTGCGACGCCTCGGTCGGCGGCGCGGTCCGCACGACGGCGGACACGGTGCGCGCGGCGTTGCACGCGATCGGCGCCGCCCCGGGGATCAGGACGGTTTCCTCGGCGTTCGTGATGGTGCACCCGGACGCGCGCTGGGGGACGGACGGTCTGATGGTGTTCGCCGACTGCGCGGTGCTCCCCGACCCTGATGCGGAGCAGCTCGCCGACGTCGCCGTGGGTGCCGCCGGCACCTTCCGGGCGATCGTGGGCGGCGAGCCGCGCGTGGCGCTGCTGTCGTTTTCGACCAAGGGTTCTGCCGAGCACCCGCTTGTGGACAAGGTGCGCGCCGCCGGGGCCGCGCTCGCGGCCCGCGGGGTGGAGTTCGAGTTCGACTTCGAGCTGCAGGTCGACGCGGCGCTGCTGGCGTCGGTCGGGGCCCGCAAGGCCCCGGGCTCGCGCGTCGCCGGCCGCGCCAACGTGCTCGTCTTCCCGGACCTCAACGCCGGGAACATCGGCTACAAGCTCACCGAGCGCCTGGGCGGCGCGAGAGCGGTCGGTCCGCTGCTGCAGGGCCTCGCCCGCCCGGCGAACGACCTCTCCCGCGGCTGCTCGGCGCGCGACGTGGTCGAAACCGCCTGCCTGTCGCTGCTGCAGGCTTCGCTCGTGCCCGGGAGCCGTCGTTGAGGGCGCTGGTCGTCGGCGGCGGCGCCCGCGAGCACGCGCTCGCGTGGAAGCTGTCCCAGGCCTCCGGGATCGACGAGGTCTACGCCGCCCCTGGGAACCCGGGGATGGCCGGCATCGCCACCTGCGTCCCGATCGCGGCGGACGCCACGGTCGAGCTGGCGGAGTTCGCGTCCTCGCTCAAGGTCGACCTCACGATCGTCGGGCCGGAGCTGCCGCTCGTCCTCGGCATCGCCGACGAGTTTGCCCGCCGCAGCCTGCTGCTCGTCGGCCCGTCGCGGGTTGCGGCGGAACTCGAGGGCAGCAAGGTGTTCACCAAGGAGTTCTGCCTGCGGCAGGGGATCCCGACGCCGCGCGCGCGCACCGCTTCCGACCGCGGCCAAGCGGCGGCGGCGGTGAAGGAGATCGGCATCCCCGTCGTGTTCAAGGCCAACGGGCTGGCGGCCGGCAAGGGCGTCCAGGTGTGCCGCAACCGGGACGAAGTCGAGGCCGCCATGGTCCGCTGCTTCGAGGAGCGCGCGTTCGGCGCCGCCGGCGAGCGCGTCCTCGTCGAGGAGTGCCTGGAGGGCGAGGAGGTTTCCTTCATGGTGCTCGCCGACGGCGCGAGCGTGCTGCCGCTCGCCTCGGCGCGCGACTACAAGCGTGTCGGTGACGGCGACCAGGGTCCGAACACGGGCGGCATGGGCGCGGTCTCCCCGGTCCCCCTCGAACCCGCCCTCGCGACCGCGATCCTGCGCGAGATCGTCTATCCCACCGTGACCGGGATGGCCGCGGAGGGCCGGCCCTACCGGGGCGTGCTGTACGCGGGCGTGATGGTGACGGCGGGTGGCCCGCAGTTGCTCGAGTTCAACTGCCGGCTGGGCGACCCCGAGACGCAGGCCGTGATCCCCCGGCTCGAGGACGACCTGGCGCAACTGCTGCGGGCCGCGGCGGTGGGGGAGCTCGGCTCGCAGAGGGCGGCGTGGAAGCGCGAGGCCGCGGCGTGCGTGGTGCTGGCGGCGGCCGGGTATCCGGGGCCGTCCCGCCGCGGCGACCCGATCAGCGGGCTAAGCGATGCGTTGGCGCAACCGGGCGTGCTGGTGTTCAACGGCGGCACGGCGCTGCAAGACGGGCGGCTGGTCACTACCGGAGGCCGGGTGCTCTCGGTCGTCGGCCGCGGCGCGACGGTCTCCGAGGCCGTGGCCGCCGCCTACGAGGCGGCCGCCAAGGTGCGGTTCGAAGGGGTGCACTATCGCCGCGACATCGGCAGGGGGCTCGCGTGACCGAACCGGTGATGATCCTGCTGGGGTCCAAGAACGACTGGGACGTGCTGCGCGAAGCCGGGGCCGAACTCGACCGCCTCGGCGTGCGCTGGCGCGCCCACGTGGCGTCGGCCCACCGCTCCCTTGCCCGGACGCTCGAGCTCGTGAGTCGGGGCGAGGCGGACGGGGTGCGGGTTTTCATCTGCGGCGCCGGCATGGCGGCCCACCTGGCGGGGGTTACCGCGGGTGTCACGGTGCGGCCGGTGATCGGCGTGCCGCTGCCCGGTGGCGTTGCGGGCGGGCTCGACGCGCTGCTGGCCACCGTCCAGATGCCGGGCGGCGTCCCGGTCGCCACCGTGGCGGTGGGGAAGGCGGGCGCCCGCAACGCCGCGGTGCTGGCCGCCGAGATCCTGGCGCTGTCCGACCCGGAGCTCGAGGCCCGCGTGCGGCGGGCCAGGGCCGACCAGGCGGCCGCGGTCGCCGCGGCCGACGCGGAACTGGCCGGCGGAGGGAGTCAACGATGAGCTGCTCGGAGTGCTGCGGCGACGTCCGTCCGCGGCCGGAATTCGTTCGCATCACCTTTTCGCCCGACCTCCCGGGTCAGGCGTGCACGTTCAAGGACGGCGTCGAGCTGGAGCTCGGCGCGCGGTACGTCATCGCGAGCGCCGACGGCGAGAGGGTGGGCCGCTTCGTCGCGCACGAGATCCCGGTGTTGCGCCCGTGCGGCGAGCGGATCGCGGGGAGCATCGTCCGCAAGGCCGCACCGGCGGAGATCGCGCGCGGCGAGGAACTCGCGCTGGTGGCGCGCGACGCGCTCCGCTTCTGCCGCGAGCGGGCGCGCGAGCTGAAGCTGCCGATGCGCCCGGTGGCCGCGCTCGTGCCGCTCGACCGCGACACCCTGGTGATCACCTTCGCCGCCGAGGAGCGGGTGGACTTCCGGGAGCTGCTGCGCGACCTCGGCCGGCGCACCCGGCGGCGCGTCGAGCTGCGGCAGATCGGCGTCCGCGACCAGGCCAAGTCGAGCGGCGGCTGGGGGCCGTGCGGGCGCACGCTGTGCTGCACGACGTTCATGGCCCGTTTCAATTCGGTGACGATCCGGATGGCGAAGGCGCAGCGGCTGTCGCTCAACCCCAGCCGGATCTCGGGGATGTGCGGGCGCCTGATGTGTTGCCTCGCCCACGAGGCGGGCGACGCCGGGCCGGGCCGGCGGACGGGACCGGCCTCCTAAACTTTCCGCGCCGTCGATCCGTACCCTTTCCAGCGGTCTTGCGGGGTGGTATACTGCGAATCAGTCAGAACGACGGGGATGAAATGAAGGAAAGCGAGCGCACGGGGGACGAGGCCCTGACCAGCCGTCGGCTCATTCGGCCATCCATTTCGGAAGTGGGTGATCGTACGCCGATGCGGGGCATGGTCCACCGCAAACAGGCGCCTCCGGACCAGACCAACGCCGAGAACTACTACTTCATCAAGCAGATGCAGAACAAGACGGCGATGGTCGTGATGCTGGACGACGGCACCGAGCTGCACGGCTGGGTGGAGTGGTACGACCGCAACTGCATCAAGCTCAACCGGACCGAGGGACCCAACCTGATGATCTACAAGCACGCGATCCGGTACATGTTCAAGGAAGAGGAGCTCCGCCAGCGCCGCCGCCGGCCGCGGGAGTGACCGCCGTCACCGACCGCAGCCGGCCCGAACCAACTCAACTGACCTGATCGTCATTCAACGTCCGCAATAACGGCACGAGCGCCACTGCGTGGAGGCTGCTTTGTTTGCCGGTCCCGCGGGTGGCCGGATGCGGGCCCGGGCGCCCCCGCGCCCGAGCCCGCATGCTCCTGCGCCCGCGACCGGACAGGGCGATCCGCGCCGGGGCCCCTCGCTGTTCCCTTCGCTTCGCTCAGGGCCATCGACACCCCGGCGCGGATCGCCCGTCCGGGGCCCGCGGGCGCAGGAGCACGATGGCCACCCGCGGCACCGGCGGATTGACGACGCCCCCACCCGCCAATTGGAGGTCCTGCTGCAGGCCGAGAGTCCTGACGAGGTTCCGCACGAACGGCGAGGCTCCGCCCGGCGATCTGGCCTGCTCGGCCGCAGCCCGCGGGGCAAAAGAAGAGGCCTCACGCAGTGAAGAAGACAGACCACGCCACCTGAGGGGCAGGCAAGGGGAGAGGGCGGCAAACCAACCGGTCGCCATGCGGTTTGGCGGCAGGTTTTCCGCTGCTCAAACCGATGAGCCGGATCCGGCGGCGTTATGCGGGTTCGGGCTGGAGGAGGGCTTCGACCCGGGAGCAGACGACGTCGAGGGCGACCGAGTTGAAGCCGCCTTCCGGGATGATCAGATCGGCCCAGCGCTTGGAGGCCTCGACGAACTCGAGGTGCATCGGGCGGACGGTCTCCAGGTACTGGGTGATCACCATCTCCACCGTGCGCCCGCGCTCGATGAGGTCCCGGCGCAACCTGCGGATGAAGCGCAAGTCCGCGTCGGTATCGACGAAGATCTTGACGTCGAATAGCTTGCGGAGCGCCGGCTCGGTGAAGATCAGGATCCCTTCGACCAGCACCACGCCGCGCGGCGCCACCATGCGGGTCTCGCCCGTGCGCACGTGGCGGGTGAAGTCGTAGATCGGCACCGCCACCGGCCGGTGCTCCTTGAGCATGCGGACGTGCTCGGCGAGCAGCTCGGTCTCGAGTGCGTCGGGGTGATCGAAGTTGTGGTGGACGAGCGTCGCGCGGTCAACGCCGGTAAGGTCGCGGTAGTAGCTGTCGTGCTGGAGGTACGCGATCCTGTCGGCGCCGATTCGCGCGACGATCGCTTCCGCCACCGTGGTCTTGCCCGAGCCGGTGCCGCCGGCCACCCCGATCACCACCACGTCGCTCATGTCACCACCCCGGTCCGCACGCCGGCGCCGCGCTGCAACCCCACCAAGCGGGCGTCATCATACCCTGGCGCCGCGCGGCGCCGGAAATGAAGGTCACGGGCACCCCGGTGCCGCGAGCGCGTTCAGCGGGCCGCGCCGGGGTTCGCGGGCCGGACCGAGGTCTTCGTGGTTGTGGCGTAGCGGCTGCTGCCGAGATAGAGCAGAGGGCTCGTCGCCTCGACGCGGAGCACACCGTCCGCGTCGAACGCGCCTTCGGCGACGTGCAGGCGCTGGACCTCGCCGACGATGAGCGTCTGGTCGCCGAGGTGGTGGCGCTCGACCAGCAGGCACTCCGCGGCCACGTAGGCGATCGCCAGGCTCGGTGTCGCGATGGCTTCACCCGGCTCGAGCTCGAGCGCAAGCGTCTTGGCCTTGTCGGTCTCGCGTCCGGAGAGCGTCCCGAGCGCGCTGGCGAGCCCGGCGTGCTCTTCGGTGAGGAAGTTGATCGTGAATTCGCCGGTTTTGAGGACGAGCTGGTGCGTGTACGTGGCCGGGGACAGGCAGATCCCGAACAGCGGCGGGTCCGAGGAAAGCGGCGTCGTCCAGGAAACCGGGGCGAAGTTGGTGGTTCCTTTAGCGTCGTCGCGGACACCGACGACACAGACCAGCCGCGGGTAGTAGAAGTAGCAGGAGCCCGGATCCGAGGACACGCGCACCATGGTTTCCTCCCGGCATCCGACCAATCATACCTTGGACTCGCCGGGAGCGTAGCCCGATAAGCTCTTCTCGCTGCGACGCGGCCTTGACACCTACCGGGAGCTTCGCGTAGCGTGCCTCGGCCCTTGCAGGGGCGGAGACCTCCCGTGGCGCGCCTTACCGAATTCCAGGGAAAACAGCTGTTGCGGGGTGCGGGCATCGCGGTCCCCCGCGGCGAACTCGCCCGCACCGCGGCCGAGACCGCCGCTGCGGCCGCCCGCCTCGGCGCCGGCATTGTCGTGAAGGCCCAGGCCTGGACCACCAGCCGTAAAGCCCAGGGCCTCGTTCGGTTCGCGGACTCCGCCGTGGCGGCCGGCGACGCGGCCGCGGCGATCCTCGCGGCGCGCGCCGGCGGGTTCGCGGTGACCGAGGTGTTGGTCGAGGAGCGCGTGACGGTCGAGACCGAGCGCTACGCCGGGATCATCCTCGATGACCGCCGCCGGCGTCCGGTGCTGCTGGTGTCCGCCCGGGGCGGTTCCGGGATCGAGGACATCGCACGCGAGCACCCGGAGTCCGTCGCCGAACTCCCGCTCGACGCCGTCGAGGGCCTGCCGCAACACGCCGCCCGCGAGCTGTGGCGGCGGGTGGGGGTGCACGGGGAGGAGCAGCGCCGCCTCGCCGAGGCGTGCGTGCGCTTGGTGGCAGTGGCGCGAGCCGTGGAGGCGCGCGCCGCCGAGGTCAACCCCCTGGTTTTCACCGGCGACGGGCGCGCCGTCGCCCTCGACTGCAGGATCACGGTGGACGACGCCGCGGTGTTCCGCCACCCGGAACTCGGGATCGACGTCGCGCGCGAACTCGGGCATCCGCCCACGCCGCTCGAGCGCATCGCTTGGGAAGTCGAGAAGGACGACTACCGCGGGACGTTCTACTTCCTCCAGATGCGCGACGCGATCGAGCGCGGCGAGCGGGTGGTCGCGTTTCACGGCGCCGGCGGCGGCGGTTCGATGATGGGGATGGACGCGCTCGCCCGCCACGGCTTCGCCGTCGCCAACTTCTGCGACACGTCGGGGAACCCTCCGGCCTCCAAGGTCTACCGCGCGGCGCGCATCCTGCTGTCGCAGCCGGGCATCGACGGCTACTTCGGCACCGGCTCCGGAGTCGCGTCGCAGGAGCAGTTCCATTCGGCGCGCGGGCTCGTCAAGGCCTTCCTCGAAGAGCCGCTGGCGGTGCCCGCGGTCGTGCGCCTGGGCGGCAACGGCGAGGAGAAAGCGATCGAGATCCTCACCGGTTACACCAAGGCGCTCGGGGTACCGGTGGAGTGCTACGGCAAGGACACGCCGGTCGACGCGTGCGCCGCCCGGCTGAACGTGCTCGTCGCGGCGTTCACGCCGCCGCCGCAGGTCCCGCGCCGCGGCTCCGGTCCCGCCGAGCGCCCGTACACCTTCGCGACCCCCACCGGCGAGATCACCTACGACCACGCGGTGTGCGCTCGCTGCGGGAGCAAAGCGTGCGTCGCGGCGTGCGTGCCGCAGATCCTCGCGCTCTCCGAGGAGGGGGTCCCGGTCCTCAAGGTGACGCGCGAGGACGCCGCGCGGGGGCGCTGCACCGAGTGCCTCGCGTGTGAAGTGGACTGCGCGGCGTTGGGCTCGGGGGGCGGGCATGTCGCGCTCGAGATCGCGGGGCTCGACGAATACCGCCGGGCGCGGGGACTGGAGTAAGCGATGGCGATCCTGGTGGACGAACGCACGCGCGTCCTGGTGCAGGGGATCACCGGGAGGGAGGGCCGCGCGCGCGCCCGGTTGATGCGGGAGTACGGCACCAAGGTCGTCGCCGGTTGCACGCCTGGGCGCGGTGGCGAGAGCGTCGACGGGACGCCGGTCTACGACACGGTGCTCGAGGCGATCGAGGCGAGTGGCGGGATCGACGCGAGCGTGGTCTTCGTGCCGGCGCCCCTGGTCAAGGACGCGGCGTTGGAGTCGATCGCGGCCGGCATCGCCCTCACCGTACTGGTCGGCGATCGGGTGCCGGTGTGGGACGTCCTCGAGATCGCGCGCGCGGCCGAGCGCGCCGGCGTCGATTTCCTCGGCCCCAACACCCTGGGTGTACTGTCGGTCGGCCGCGGGGTGCTGGGCATGATCGGCGGCCGCGCCGAGTCCGCCCGCTCCTGGTTCACTCCGGGAGGGGTGGGCGTCGCGTCGCGGTCCGGCGGGATGACCTCCTCGACCGGCTATTACCTGAGTCGTTCCGGGATCGGGCTCTCCACCCTGGTGCACGTCGGCGGCGACGGCATCGTGGGCCTGCCGCTGCCGGCGGTCGTGCGCCTCTTCCAGGCCGATCCGGACACCCGTTGCGTCGCCATCTTCGGCGAGATCGGGGGCTCGCAGGAGGAGCGCGTCGCCGAAATGATGGCGAGCGGCGAAGTCACGAAGCCGGTGGTGGCGTTCATCGGCGGCCGCGCCGCCACCCAGGGCGTGCGCTTCTCGCACGCCGGCGCGATCGTCGAGGGCGGGCGCGGCACGCACGCGGGGAAGGTCGCGGCGTTGCTGGAGGCCGGGGCGACGGTCGTGGACGCCTTCGACGAGCTGCCGGAGGCGGTGGCGAGGGTCCTGGAGGGATGAGCATGGCTGAGACCACGTGGGCGACGGCGGTCACCTCGATCCGGCCGAACGAGATCCGGGTGCGGGGCTACCGTCTCGACGAGCTCATGGGCCGCGTCTCGTTCGGGGAGGCGGTCTACCTGGTGCTGCGCGGCGAGCTGCCGGGCGCCGCGGTCGGACGGCTCATGGAGGCGATGTTGGTGGCGTCGATCGACCACGGCGTGACGCCGCCCTCGACGCTGGCGGTGCGCAACGCCGCGACCACCGGCGCGCCTCTCAACGCCTGCATCGCGTCGGGAGCGCTGGCCGTCAACAAGCACCACGGGGGCGCGGTCGAAGACTGCATGCACGTGCTCGCGCGCGGGGCGGAGAAGGTGCAGGCGGGGGAGAGCGCGGCGGCGGCGGCGCGCGTCCTGATCGCCGAGGAGAAGACAGCCGGCCGGCGGTTGCCGGGGTTCGGGCACCGCGTCCACAGCGACGACCCTCGTTCCCGCCGTCTCCTGCAGCTCGCCGGCGAGGCGGCCGCGGCGGGGCCGCACGTCGCGGTCGCCGAGGCGATCGTGCATGAGCTCGCGGCGGCCGGCAAGGCGCTGCCGCTCAACGTCGACGGCGCCATCGCCGCGCTGCTCGCCGACCTCGGCTTCCACCCCGACCTCGCCAACGGCTTCTTCATCCTGGCGCGGACCGCGGGGTGGATGGCGCAGGTGCTCGAGGAGCGCCAGCGCGAGAAGCCGATGCGCCGGATCGACCAGGGTGCGGCCGCGTACGACGGGGCCGCCCCGAGAGAGCTGCCGAAGAGTCGGTGACGAGGGTCGGGGAGCGAGCCGGCGCCCCACCCGGCGGCCGCCGCTTCCACGACGACCCTGGAGGAGGTTCGACGATGGCCACGTACCGCATCGCTTGGTTGCCCGGAGACGGCATCGGCAACGACGTCATGGAGGCGGCGCGCCTGGTGCTCGACGCCGTCGCGCTCGACGCCGAGTACATCCACGGGGATATCGGCTGGGAGTTCTGGTGTTCCGAGGGCGACGCGTTCCCGCAGCGCACCGTGGACCTGCTGTCCCGGGTGGACGCCGCGCTGTTCGGCGCCATCACCTCGAAGCCGGTGAAGGCGGCCGAGGCCGAGTTGGCGCCCGGGTTGAAGGGAACCGGTCTCGTCTACCGCTCGCCGATCGTACGCATGCGCCAGATGTTCGACCTGTACACCTGCCTGCGGCCGTGCAAGGCGTACGCCGGCAACCCGCTCAACTTCAAGGAGACGATCGACCTCGTGATGTTCCGCGAGAACACCGAAGGTCTCTACTCCGGGGTCGAGTTCTCGCCGGTGCCCGACAGCCTCCGCGACGTCCTCGCGCGGGCGTCGAAGCCGTTCGCCCACTTCGCCGCGCTCGCGCCCGACGACTACGCCATCACCTGCAAGATCAACACGAGGAAGGGCTCCGAGCGCATCATCCGGGCCGCGTTCGAGTACGCGAAGAAGTGCGGCTACCCGAAGGTCACGGTGATCCACAAGGCCAACGTGGTGCGCGCCACCGAAGGCTTGTTCCTCGAGACCGCCAAGGAGGTCGCGAAGGAGTTCCCCACCGTCGCGATGGACGACGCCAACGTGGACGCGATCTGCATGTGGCTGCTCAAGGACCCCGAGAAGTACGGCGTGCTGGTCGCGACCAACCTGTTCGGCGACATCATCTCCGACCTCTGCGCCCAGATGGTGGGCGGCCTCGGCTTCGGCTGCTCCGGCAACATCGGCGAGAAGCTGGCGGTGTTCGAGCCGACGCACGGCTCCGCCCCGAAGTACGCGGGCCAGTACAAGGTCAACCCGATCGCCACCGTGCTCGCCGCCAAGATGATGCTGGAGTGGCTGGGCGAGACGGCGATGGCCGCCGGGATCGAGCAGGCTGTGGCCGCCGTCATCGCGGAGGGGGAAGTCCGCACCTACGACATGGGCGGCGCCGCCTCGACGCTCGACATGGCCAGGGCCATCGCCGGCAAGCTGTAAGGCCAAGGGCACGGAGCGCAGGGAAGCGGGGTCCGGGGCCCGGGGTCGGGGTCCGAGAGAGACAGGGCGCAGGGTGAAGCGGGGCGGAACGACTCCGCTTCCAGGTGGCGCGCTGGCTCAAGAACCCGCGGAAAGAAGGGCTCCTTCGCCCCGGCGGGTGGCTGGTTCCCGATCGCCGCGGCGATGCCGGTGATCCTGGCGGGCGGCGCCATCGTCACGGTCGCCCGCGGCCGGGCCGAGGCCGCTGCCGCCGCAGCCGGGCGTCACGGCACCGTCAGGTCTTGACCCCGGTCAAGGCGCGCCGCGGGCGGGCGGCCTAGGTTCGCCGGTGGGAGCGATGATGCGCCGACGCAAGACCTCCGGGGTGATCCGAGCCCGCCGCCTGAGCCAGGTGGCGTGGCTGCTGCTGGTGGTGGTGATCGGCGTCCAGTTCGCGCTCTGGGCGCTCCCCCAGACCGCCGGGCGGACGCCGGACGCAACGCGCCCGCCGGGGGTCGAGGGCTTCCTGCCGATCTCGGCGCTGATGTCGTTGCGCCTCTGGCTCGCCGGGGAAGGGGTGCATCCGGTCCACCCGGCCGGCCTCGCGATCCTGGTGGGCGTGCTGGCGATGAGCGCGCTGGTGGCGAAGTCGTTCTGCTCCCACATCTGTCCGGTCGGCACGGGGTCGGAGGCGCTCGGTCGGCTGGGCGCGAGGCTTCTCGGCCGCACCTGGGAGCCGCCGCGCTGGCTCGACGTCCCCCTGCGGTCGCTGAAGTACATCCTGCTGGCCCTGTTCCTCTGGGTGACCTGGGTCGCGCTCGACATCCCCGGGGTGCGCGCCTTCCTCGACAGCCCGTACAACCGGGTGGCGGACACCAAGATGCTGCTCTTCTTCGCGCACCCCTCGCGCGTCACGGTGGCGGTCCTGGGAGTGCTGGCGGTCGGTTCCGTGTTCGTGCGCGACCTGTGGTGCCGCTACCTGTGCCCGTATGGCGCGCTGCTCGGCATGATCGGCCGGCTCGCCCCGTTCAAAGTGACCCGCGACCCGGCGACCTGCACCGACTGCGGCAAGTGCACGAAGGTGTGCCCAGCGCGCCTGCGCGTGCACGCCATGACGCGCGTCGCCTCGGTCGAGTGCACGTCGTGCCAGGATTGCGTCGCGGCGTGCCCGGTCAAGGGGTGTCTCGCCGTGCGCCCGCCGCGCGTCGAGCCGGGGCGCTGGCGGCTGCGCCCGGCGCTCGCCGTCGTCCTGGCCGTGAGCGTGTACCTCGGCGTCACGGCGGCGTTTTGCCTCACCGGGCACTGGCACGGCGCGGTGAGCGGCGCGGAGTACGCGCGCCGCCTGCCGGAGATCGACTCGCCGCTGTACACACACGTGGGCGGCCTGGCCGCGAGCGAAACCGCCCCGCTCCCCGCGCCGCTCGCGGCATCCCATGCCGCCAGGTGAGGCCGGCCGGGCGCTGCCTACCGCTCCATGCTCCTGATCTTGAAGATCAGGGTGATCATCGCGACGGCGATGACGACGAGCGAGACGAACAGGCCGGTGCGGCGGAAGCGGATCTCCTTCTCGGCGGCGGCGGCCTCCTTATCGGCGGCCGACGTGTCCGCGAGCACCGCCCGCGTCTGCTTCTCCACCCGGGCGACGGTGACGGTGTGGATCTCCACCTCGGCCATGACGTACGACTGGTGCGCGTCCTCGAGCTTGATGTCGGCCGCGTCCATCAGCATCCCCGCGCGCTTGACCCGCCCGACGCGGGCACGGACGGCGGCTTCGGACGCCGCGGCCCCGGAGAGGGCGCCGGAGATCGTGGCCGCCGCGACCGCGCCGGCGTCGCCCGCGCTGTGGCAGGCGCCGCACACCTGCTTGTCGGCGATGCCGATCCAGGAGTCCTGCGGGTGCCCGATCGCGTGGTTGCTGTGGCATGCCTCGCAGGCGGGTTGCTCCATGGCGGCGAACGCGTCCCTGTGCGGCGACTGGTCGAAGCGCTCGAGCTGGGAGACGTGACATGTGCCGCAAACGTTGGCCACCGAGTCGACCCCCGGGGGGGTGGCGCCGTGTGCCCCGTGGCACGACTTGCAGGTCGGCGCGGAAAGATCGTTCTTTTGCATCAGTGCCGCGTAGTGAACGGATTTCTTGTACTCCTCGACCTCGTTGCCCTTGATGCCGTACCGGTTCATGAGCGCGACGTCGGCGTGACACCGCGCGCACGTCTCCACGACCCGCGTCGGGTAGACGGGCGAACGCGCGTCGGACGGCGGCCGCACGCCGTGGGCGCCGTGGCACGAGGAGCAGACGGCGACGTCGGTGGCGCCCTTGGCGAGCGCCAGGCCGTGTTTGGAAGTGCGGTACTGCGAGAGCTGGTCGGTCGGGATGTTGGGCGCGTAGCGCAGCATGTATGCGGCGTTCGAGTGGCAGGACCCGCACATCTCGGGGATCGCCCGCGGCGCGAACGTGCCGACGAACCCCTTGCGCGGGTCCATCGCGACCGTGGGGTCGCCCGACGTCGGGTCGCCGCCGTGGCAGCCGGCGCACGAGACCCCCTGCACATAGTGGATGTCGGCTTTCGCGAGCTCGGCCGGCTTGCGCAGGCGCTGGTCGTCGAGCTTGGCGTGACAGCCGATGCACGAGTCATCGGCGTGCTTGCCGGGTGTGCCGGCGGCGGCCGGCGGCACGGCGGCGCGCGCGCCGGCCGCGAGCAGGATCGCAAGGGTGGCATTGGCGAGCTGGCGTGTCATTTGAACACCCCCGCGAACGATGCGAACGTGAAGCCGACGATGTAGGCGAGGACGAGCCAGCCGAGGACGAGGAACGCGCGGTCGCGGCGGCCGACCCGACTGCCGCGGTCGAGGACGGGCACGAGGAACCAGACCAGGCCCCCGAGCGCGAACGCGCCGAGCCCGAGAAGCTCGCCCTCGATCCCGAGCAAGTGCGCCGGGAGGAGCTTGAGCGTCTCGAACATGAACAGGAAGTACCACTCGGGTTTGATGCCGGCCGGCGCGCTCGAGAACGGGTCGGCCTTGATGCCGAGCTCCCACGGGAAGAACGCGGCGAGCGCGGCGAGCGCCGCGAGGCCGAGGAGCCACACGACGCCCTCTCGCAGCATGAAGTTAGGCACGAAACGGATCGGTTTGCGCTTCTTCGCCTCCTCTTCGAGCGATGCCGGGACGTGCATCCCCTGGCGCTGGATGAACGCGAGGTGGCCGGCGAGCAGGAGAGCGGTGAGCATCGGCAGCACCGCGACGTGGAAGCCGAAGAAGCGCGTGAGGGTGGCGCCGGTCACCTCGTTGCCCCCGCGCAGGAACTTGAGCAGCCAAGCCCCGGCGAACGGGACCTTGCTCACCATGTCGGTGCCCACCTGGGTGGCGAAGAACGACAGCTGGTTCCAGGGGAGCAGGTAGCCGGAGAACCCGAACCCCATGGCGAGGCCGAGCAGCGCGAACCCGCTCCACCACGTCAACTCCCGCGGCTTGGCGTACGAGCCCATGAAGTAGACCGAGAACATGTGGGCGAACGCGGACAGGATCATGAGGTTCGCCGACCACGAATGGACGGAGCGCACGAGCCAGCCGAACTGGACCCGCGTCACGATGAACTGGACGCTCTCGAACGCCGCCTCGGCGGTCGGGCGGTAGTAGAGCAGCAGCAGGATCCCGGTCGCGATCTGGATGAAGAAGAAGAACATCGTGAGCCCGCCGAAGTAGTAGGCCCAGGAGTGACGGTGGCGCGGCACCACCTTGTGCACCACGAACTCGACGATCGGGTCGAGCTCGAGGCGTTCGTCGAGGGCTTGCCAGAGCTTGTCGAGCGCGCGCATCGCTCACGCTCCCTTGGTGACGTACACGTCGTCCCCGGCGATGTCCACCTTGTACGCCTCCAACGGCCGCGGCGGGGGCCCGGCGATGTTCTTCCCCTGGAGGTCGTACTGGCCGTTGTGGCAGGCGCACCAGATGTGCTGGAGGTCGGGGCGGTACTGCACGGTGCAGTTCAGGTGGGTGCACACCGCCGAGAACGCGCGGACCTCGCCGGTCGGCGTCCGGACGAGGATCCCCGGCTTCGACCCGAAGCGGAAGATCTTCCCCGAATTGTCCGGCAACTCGGAGAGCTTGCCGGCGAGCACGCGGTTGACGGGTGCCTCGGCGACCCGGGGCGGGATCACGAACCGGAAGACCGGGTACAGGGCGGCCACGAGGGTGGCGCCTAGCGACGTCCCGAGCAGCCAGTTCAAGGCAGTCCGGCGGGAAACTGCTGGAGTTTCGTCGGCAGCGCGCATTCCACCCCCCTAAGGGATCGCGGGTGCCATTGTCAGAGGTCGGAGGGCGGGCGTCAAGCGCCCGATCTGGCACAATGAAGCCCGTGACGACCGACCTCCCGGCGGGGCTGCGGCGGATCCCGCTGTTCGCGGCGCTGCCGCCTGCGCTGCTCGAGGACGTGGCGCGCCTGTGCGGGGTGCGCCGGGTGCGCGGCGGCGAGTTGCTGTTCTCCGAGGGGGATCCGGCGGAGTTCCTGCCGTTGCTGCTCTCGGGGCGGGTGAAGCTGGTCCGCAGCGGTCCCGACGGCCGCGAGCAGGTGCTCCACCTGGTCCGCGCCCCCGCCTCGTTCGCGGAGGCCGCCGTGTTCGGCCCCGGCGTCTTCCCCGCCACCGGGGTGGTGATCGAGGCCGGGGAACTCGGCGTCGTGCCGCGTCCCGCCCTGCTCGACCTGCTCCGCCGCCGGCCCGACGTGGCGCTCGCGCTGCTCGCCTCGATGTCGGTGTGGCTGCGGCGCCTCGCAGACCTGGTCGAGGGGCTCGCGCTCCACACCGTCGAGGAACGGGTGGCGGCGTACCTCCTGTCGGCGTTCTTGCGTTCCGGCGGCCCGCTCGCCGCAAGTGCCCAGATCCGGCTCCCGGAGCCCAAACGGTTGATCGCCGCGCTGTGCGGTACCGGCCCCGAGGTG
>CAVSFQ010000029.1:0-9093 GCA_963727205.1 uncultured Acidobacteriota bacterium
GCTCCGCGGGAGCGAATCCCGCTCCGCGCTCCTTTCCCCCTTTTCTGTCGGGGGCTTGCCGGGCACCGGGCACCGGAAAAACGTGGTTAGTTGGTCCGATGCTGCCGCACCGGCCGCAGGCCGCGCCGCCTCTGGCGCTCCCCTCGAAGACGAAGAAGCGCGCCCGGCGGTCGCGCCCCACATTAGAGCCAACCACGCCCACCGCAGGACGTCGCAGCTTGGGGCGTGCAGCCGCGTCGCCGAGAGTGGGCCGGATGCTAGGCGCGCGAGCCGGCCAACCGGAGTGTAGCCGGAGGCTACATGAGGATTCGAGCCGGCGAGCGCAACGACGCAGACGGTCCGCTATCGGCGGCGCCCGTCGGCGGCGCCCTCAGGGCTTGGGGAAGTGCTCGACGTTGACGTTCAGGTGCCCCGCCATCGCCCCCGCCTCCCGCGTCAGCGACCTCCCGATCACCACCCGCTGGATCTGGTTCGTCCCCTCGTAGATCTGGGTGATCTTGGCGTCGCGCATGTACTTCTCGATCGGGTAGTCCTGGCAGTACCCGTAGCCGCCGAACAGCTGCACGGCGTCGGTCGTGACCCGCATCGCGGTGTCGGTCGCAAAGACCTTGCTCATCGCCGCGAGGCGGGAGACGTTGGGCAGCCCGGCGTCGATGGCGCGGGCCGCGGTGTAGACGAGCTGGCGCGCCGCCTCGATCTGGATCGCCATGTCGGCGAGCATGAACTGGACCGCCTGGAACGACATCACGCTCTGCCCGAACTGTTGGCGCTCCGAGGTGTAGCGGATCGCCCACTCGAGGGCGCCCTGGGCGAGGCCGACGGCCTGCGCGGCGACCCCGGGGCGGGCGCGGTCGAGCGTCATCATCGCGTTGGCGAAGCCCGCCCCTCCTTGCCGCCGAGCAGCGCGCCCTCGGGGACGCGGCAGTTCTCGAAGTGCAGCTCGTGCACCGGCACGCAGCGGATCCCCATGAGTTGCTCGCGCTTGCCGATCTCGAAGCCGGGCGTGTCCTTCTCCACGATGAACGCCGAGGCGCCGCGCGTGCCGCGGTCCGGGTTGGTGGAGGCGTACACGGTGTAGATCGTGGCGGCGTTGGCGTTGGTGGTCCACTTCTTGTCGCCGTCGATGACGTAGCCGTCGCCGTCCTTGACCGCACGGGCGCGCAGCGAGCCCGCGTCGGAGCCCGACGCCTTCTCCGACAGCCCGAACGCGATCAGCTTCTCGCCCGTCGTGATGGCGGGCAGGTAGCGGCGCTTCTGCTCCTCGGTCCCGCCGAGAACGATCGGGAAGCTGCCGAGGGCGTTGACCGCATAGGCGACGCCCACGCCGCCGCACCCGCGCGAGAGCTGCTCCACCACGACGCACATGTCGAGCACGCCGGCGCCGTGCCCGCCGTACTCCTTGGGGACCCAGATCCCCATCAGGTCGTACTCCTTCAGCGCCGCGATCACGCTCCACGGGTACTCGCCGGTGCGGTCGAGCTCGGCGGCCACCGGCCGCACGTACTTCTCCGTGACTTCGCGGGCCTTCGCCTGGTACTCCTGGGTCTTCGCGCCAAGCAGCTCTTTCATGGTTTCCCCCTCGTGCCGGACGGATTTTACACCGGGCCGGGCGTGCGCCGGCCGCCGGGGCGTGCGAGAATCCGACCGGAGCCACCGTGTTCTCCCGCCGCGTCCCGCCAGACCTCGCCCCCAACCGCATCGCCGCCGCGGGGCGGCGGCGGCGCCCCCGTTCGACCTCACGGTCTCGAACCCCACGGCGTGCGGCATCCCCTACCCGGACGGTCTGCTCGACACCCTCGCCGATGCCGCCGGCCTGGCGTACCGGCCGGACCCCCGCGGCCTGGAGCCGGCGCGCCGCGCGGCCGCCGCGGAGTACCGGCGGTTCGGCGTCGAGGTGGCCCCGGAGCGCCTCGTGCTCACCGCCTCGACCAGCGAGGCGTACGCGTTCCTCTTCAAGCTCCTCGCCGAGCCGGGCGACGCCGTGCTCGTCCCCTCGCCGTCGTACCCGCTGTTCGAACACCTCGCCCGGGTGGAGGGCGTGGAGGCGCTGCCGTACCACCTCAACCCCGAGCTCGGCTGGCGCCCCGACCTCGACGCCCTCGACGCCGCCCCGACGGCGGTGCGCGCCGTCGTCGTCGTCCACCCCAACAACCCGACCGGCTCGTTCGTGCACCCCGGCGACGCGGCGGCGCTCGAGCGCCTGGCCGCCGCCCGCGGCTGGGCGGTGATCGCGGACGAGGTCTTCCTCGACTACCCGCTCGCCGGGGGGGATGGCAGCGGGCGGAGCTTCGCCGGCGCGGAGCCGGCGCTCACGTTCGCCCTCGGCGGCCTCTCCAAGAGCGTCGGCCTGCCGCAGCTCAAGCTCGCCTGGATCGCGACCGGCGGGCCCCAGCTGCTGGTCGAGGCGGCGCTCTCGCGCCTCGAGTTCATCGCCGACACCTTCCTCTCGGTGGGCACGCCGGTGCAGCTCGCGCTCCCGGTTCTGCTCCGCGAGGGGACGCCGGTGCGCGCCGCGATCCTGGAGCGCTGCCGCGCCAACCTCGCCGAGCTGCAACGGGCGGCGGCCGCCGCTCCCGAGGTGAGCGTGTTGCTCCCCGGCGGCGGTTGGAGCGCCGCGGTGCGGGTCCCAGCCGTGGTCGGCGAGGAAGAGCTGGCGCTCGAGCTGCTGGAGAAGGACGGCGTCGCGGTCCACCCCGGCTACTTCTTCGACTTCCCCAGCGCCGGCACGCTCGTGCTCAGCCTCCTGCCGGAACCGGCCGCGTTCTCCGAGGGGGTGCGGCGCCTGCTCGCCCGGGTGCGGGCGCACCTCGACCGGTGAGCGCCGCTTACGGCTGGACCTCCTCGAGCAGCTGCAGGAAGCGCTCGTACGGCAGCGCCTGCCAGCTCTCGGCGCTGACCGCTCCCTCGCTGCGCGAGATGAGGGAGACCTTCTGCGCGGTCTCGACGTCGGGGGCTTCGTAGAGGTCCATGAAGTCGTAGGGGCCGAGGATCGCGTAGTGCGCCAGCCACTTCACCTGTGGGCACAGCACCTGGACTTTCTTGAGCCACCCCTTGCCGGTTTCGCGCCGGCCGCGGGCGTCGTGCACGCTCTCGGGGCGCAGGCGGGTCATCAGGACAAACGTCGGCATCGACCACATCCTCGGGTCTCTCCTCCAATCTGGGACCGGAATCGGGCCGGCGCAACCCGGCAGGGGCCGCCCGGCTGGTAAGCTGGCCGTGAGCGAATATGACACGGACCGTTGGACCCGACCCCGCCGGCGCCGGCACGACGCCGGGCCCCAGCATCCACGTGGCGCTCGTCACGCCCGAGATCGCCTGGAACACCGGCAACGCGGGCCGCACCTGCCTGGCGGCCGGCGCGCAGCTCCACCTCGTGCGCCCGCTCGGGTTCTCCCTCGACGAGCGCGAGGTGCGCCGGGCGGGCGTGGACTACTGGCCGAGGGTCGACCCGGTGGTCTGGGACGACCTGCCGGCGTTCGAAGCCGCGCTCCCTGGGCTCGGCGAGCCGTTCTTCTTCTCGGCGGAGGCGCCGCGAGAGCTGTGGGACGTGTCGTTCCCGCCGCAGGTGGTGCTGGTGTTCGGGCGCGAGAGCGGCGGCCTCCCCGACGACGTGCGCGCGCGCCACGCCGGCCGGATGGTCTGCATCCCGATGGCGGACACCAAGATGCGCTCGCTCAACGTATCCACCGCCGTGGCCGTCGCGCTGTACGAGGTGGTCCGTCAGCGCCGGCGCGAGCCGTGACCGGCGCAGGAAACCCCGGCCGCCGCACGACGTACCAGGTCTGGTGCGCCCGGAGCCGACGCGGCCAAGGACCGGAGCGTCGTGCGGCCGCCACGGTGCGGTCCGGGGGTGAGGGGAGGCGGCGATGAGCCGGGTGTACAGGTCGATGTCCAGCTCTTCCGACATGAGCCGGCGGGAGTTCGTCAGGGCCGTCGGAGGCGTCTCCGCGGTCGCCTCCGGCCTCGTCCTCGGCGTGCCGGCGTTCGGCGAGCAGCAGGAGAAGCCCGCCGAGGTCGAGACGAACATCCTCGATTTCATGAAGGTGCCGCGGACGGCGCACTCGCTCCCCGGTCCGTTCCCGGGGCGGGTGGTCAAGGTGACGGACCCCCGGTCGTTGGCCGGCGACGCCGTCGACGCGAAGGTGGTCCGCGCCATGCTCGAGCGCGGCGTCCGCAAACTCACGGGTGTCAGCATGAAGAAGAGCTTCGCCCGGCTCTTCACCTCCGACGACGTCGTCGGCCTCAAGGTGAACCCGGTCGGGGCGCCGCTCATCTGCACCAAGCCGGAGCTCGTCGACGCCGTGATCGGTTGGCTCGTCGACGGCGGCCTGCCCAAGGGCAACATCGTGATCTGGGACCGCTTCGACTTCATGCTCAAGGACGGGGGGTTCACGGCCGCCCGCTTCCCCGGCGTGCGCGTCGAGGGGCTGCAGACCATGGACGAGCAGGGCAGCGCCTGGCGCGACGCCGGCGGGCGCCACGTCTCGGCCGCCAACTTCGACACCGAGGCGTACTACTTCGCCAAGGGGGTCCTGGGCAAGGGCGTGCGCGGCTACAAGGACGATGAGTTCTACCTCAACCAGCACGTCTTCGCCGGCGAGTACTCGTACTTCGGCAAGCTCGTGACCCGGAAGCTCACCAAGATCGTGAACCTCGCCGCCTACAAGAACACCGGGAACGGCATCTCGATGGCGACGAAGAACCTCGGGTTCGGGTCGATCTGCAACACCGGCCGCCTGCACGCGCCCCTGTTCTTCCGCGTCAACACCGAGGTCCTGGCGGCGCCGTGGGTGCGCGACAAGCTCGTGCTGAACATCACCGACGGGCTGCGCGGCCAGTACGACGGCGGTCCGGACAAGAACGAGAAGTTCGTCTATCCGAACCACGCGCTCTACCTCGCAACCGACCCGTTCGCCCTCGACATGGTCTGCCACCGCGAACTCGTCGCCAAGCGCAAGGCGATGGGGATCGCGGTCAACGAGCACCCGAAGTACACCGAGTACCTCTTCTACGGCGAGAAGCTCGGCCTCGGGGTCGCGACGCCGGAGAAGATCACGCTGGTGCGGGCGTGAGAGCCATCGTCCCGGCCGTCCTCGCCCTCCTCGTCGCCGCGTCCGTCGCCGCGGCGGGCGACGACGGCCTGCTGCCGCCGTCCGGCTTCGCCGGCGGTTGGACGAGGGACGGCCAGGCGAAGGTTTTCCCCGCCGATTCTCTGTACAACCACATCGACGGCGGCGCCGAGATCTTCCTCGAACTCGGTTTCGAGGAGGCCACCGTGCAGCGTTACACGCGCGCCGGGGACGAGGTCGTGGTCGAGTGCTACCGGATGCGCGACGTGGAAGCCGCGCTCGCGATCTACCTCGACAAGTGCGGCGCCGAGACCCCGTCGCCCGCTTTCGCCGAGCGCCACACCGCCGGCCGCTACCAGTTGCTTTTCATGCGCGGCCGCTTCTTCGTCATCGTCAACAACCCTCCCGGGACGCCGGCGGTGGCGCCCTCCCTGGTCGAGTTCGCCCGGGCGATCGCCGGACGCTTCCCGCCCGGGGGCCACGTGCGGGCGTTCGACGTGCTGCCTCGCGAGGGGATCGTCCCCGGATCGCTGCGCCTGATCCGCGGCAGCGTCGGCCTGCAGGAGATCGCGACGCTCGGCGAGGGCGACATCCTGAGCCTCGGCGGCACGCTCACCGCGGCCGCGGCCCGGTACACGGGCGGCGCCGCAGGGGACCGGACGCTCGTCGTGGTCGTGTACCCGAGCGAGGCCGAGGCGGCCACCGCGTTCCGCCACCTCGCCGATCATCTCGACCCCGAGATCCGGCCCCTCGCCGCCTCCGACCGGCGCCTCGTGTTCGCGAGCTACGATGGCACGTTCGGCGTCGCCGCGCGCGCCGGGGCGCGCCTCGAACTCTCGCTCCGCCTCAAGGCGCGCCCGGAGCCGGTTTAGGCGGAATCGCCGCCGCGGCGGAACGTCGTTGGTCGCGCCAGGAAGGCGTTGGCCGCGACGCGACCGGCGAGCACGCCGGCGGCGCCGGCCACCGCTCCGGCCAGGTCGAACGCTCCGACCCCGAGCGCCATGACCGCGACGATCCCCGTGACCTCGACCGCGGTGGCCCAGGTGATCAGCGCGGTCCTGCGGGCGTGGACGAGCAGCGCGCGCTGGAACGAGAGCAGCACCTCGAGCGCCGGCATCAGGCAGAGGATGCGCAACGGCACGAGGCCGAACCGCACCAACTCGGGCGGCAGCCCCGAAACCGTACCGAACCAGACCCGCGCGAGCGGCGAGAACGCCACGACGGCGAGCCCTCCGGCCGTGGCCACCCCGAGGATCCCGGCGAACCGGCCGAGTGCGCCGACGTGGCGGCGGTCGTCGCCAAGCAACGCGATCCCGACCTCCTGATAGGCAAAACCGGGGCTGCGGAAGGCGAACACCAGGGCGGTCACCACCGGCCACACCGCGAGCGAGTCGAGGGGCGCCCGGCTGCGGCCGAGCATGAAGGTCACCATCGGGTTGACGCCGAGCGTCAGGATCGAGGTGAGGGCCAGCGGAGCGTAGAAGCGCGCGATCGCCCGGGTGGTCAGCGGCGGACCGGGCAGGCTCGGGGCGTCGGCGCGCAGCAGCATGCGGACGGCGCCTCGGGCCATGAACCGGCTCGCGACCGCCTCGGCGGTCACTCCGGCCGAAAGCGCGGCGGCGCCGACGAACGCCCCCGGCAGCGCGGTGAACAGGTACAGGCCGAGGCCGACAAGCGCCATGGTGAGGACGCGCACGACGGTGCCGTAGGCCACCCGCCTGGTCAGGTGGCTCCTGATCAGGACCCCCTGGAAGAGGCGCCGGTAGCCGATCGCCGCCGGCCACGGCAGCAGGATCGCGGTCGCGACGTGTGTGAGCTGCGCGACCTCGTGCGGGAGGCCGATCAACCCCTCGGCCACGAAGCGGAACACCGGCGGCAGCAGCAGCACGACCATCACCAGCGTGATCGCGGCGTTGAGGGCGTACGCGAAGCGCCGCAGCAGGAGGAACGAGTGCCGGTCGCCGACCACCGCCACGGCGGCGCTCATCATCATGATGATCGGCGACTCCATGAGCATGGCGAACGAGAACGCCACCCCGAACGCGGCGAGGTTGAACGTGGCCTCGCCCAGTCGCGCGATCACCGCGGCCAAAAAAGGCCCCTCGACCGACATCATCAGCCAGGTGGCCGCGAGCGGCGCCCAGAACCGCGCGATCCGGCGCAGCGTCAACGTCTCGCCCGTCTCCACGGCCTCCCCCGGAACGCACCCGTTCCTCGTCTCGATCTTCCGCCGCCGCAGGATACCTGGTGCGCTGGTAGGATGTCTGCCTTGGAGGTTCACCGATGCCAAGGCACGCGTTCCGATGGCTCCTCGCGACGCTCGCAGCCCAGGCGATCGCCGCGGTTTCGCTGGGCGCCGCTCCGCCGCCGACCGAACCACTGTCGTTCCTCGTCGCCGCCGACATGCGCCAGTACGCCGGGAGCAAGTACTCGGGGCCCGATTACTTCCTCGGCGCCGCCGAGGCGATGCGCGCGACCGGACCGGCGGCGTTCCTCGTGATCCCTGGCGACCTCGAGCCGCCGGAGCCGGTCGCCGAGGTCATCCGGACCGTGTTCGGCGCCGGCTTCCCGTTCTACCCCGCGGTCGGCAACCACGACACCGGCGGCAAGGAGTACATGGCGTACCTGCGCGGGCTCAACACCGGCGGGACCTCCCTCCTCCACGTCGTCCGCAAGGGCCCGACGGGCGCGGTGGAGACGATGTACGCCTTCGAAATCGGCCCCGTGCACGTCGCGGTCATCAACGAGTACTACGACGGCGTCTCCGACACCGGCAGCGACGGCGACGTGGGCGCGGCGACGTACGCCTGGCTGGCCGCGGACCTCGCCGCCACCACCAAGCCGTACGTGTTCGTGGTCGGCCACGAACCGGCCTACCCGCTGCCCGACATGACGACCGGGCGGATGCGCCACGAGAAGACCTCGCTCAACCGGCACACGGTCGACCGCGACCGCTTCTGGACGCTGTTGCGGGAACGGAAGGTCACCGCGTACCTCTGCGGCCACACTCATGACGCCTCCGCCAAGAGGATCGGCGGCGTGTGGCAGCTCGACTGCGGCCACGCCCGCGGGAAGGGGGACTCCGGCGCGCCGAGCACGTTCCTGCGGATCACGGCCGGCGGCGGCGACTGCCGCTACGAGGTCTACCGCGCCGACGCGAACGGCCGCAACTACACCGTGCGCCTCGCCGGCTCCTTGCTCAAGGAGTGACCCGCCGCCTCGGCAGCGACCAGGCGGCTCTGAAGATACCGATCCATCATTTCCGATGGTGCGGCGCCGCCGCTAGGGGAAGGGGTCGTCCATCCGCCTCTCGGGTGAAGCAAAGCCCTCCAGCTGCAGTGCTGGACACGTCCCCCACCCGATCCCGTCTTTGTAGGCGCAGGCTTCAGCCTGCGGTCGTTCTTTCCGCCACCCGCCCGCCCCGCGGGCTGAAGCCCGCGCCTACAAGGATGCGGCTACAACCACGGAAATGGCGGTCTCGATCGCTGGCGGCGGCAACCAGCCGCGATGGGCGACTCACTTGTAGCGGATGGCGACCGCCACAATCCTGCGGCCGTACACCGGGTAGGCGCTGCGCGACCACCACGGCCCCTGCACCACGGTCCCGACCCGCCTGAACTTGTCGTATACCAGCACCGCGGCGTTGGCGCCGAGTTTGGCTGCCTCGACGCGGAGCGCTTGCTCCATCATGGCCACGGAGGGGCGCCCCGAGGGTTCGAGGAACACCTCGCCGAGCCGGACCACGTCACGCCGCGGCTCATGCCGCAGGATCTCCACCGAGTCCGGGTCGTCGGCGCGAACTGCGGGACACCGAGGTAGCGGGTGGACGAAACGCCAACCGTCGTACACGCGGCCACCGCCACCGCTGCGAGCAGCAGCACCGCCGCGCCCGTTGCCTTGCGCCTCACCTGGCCTGCCATCGTCTGCCCCTCCCGGTTCATCGTACCGCCCCCCACCAGGTAACGGACGAGCGCGGCCGGCTCGGGTTGACACCCCGCCGCCGCGGCCGGCGCCGCCGGCACGG
>CAVSFQ010000030.1:0-37523 GCA_963727205.1 uncultured Acidobacteriota bacterium
CCCCTTCCCAGGGTCGGCGACAAGATGCACACGCGCGGCCGGGTCGACGCTGCGTTTGCGCGATCGGCCGCCGGCAGATCGTGGGGGTCATCGAGCCACCCAGACCGGCACCGACCCCGATGCGGCCGCCCCGCGGTGCCGTCCAACCGAGCTGACCGACACCCCACGAGCACCTGGGGAAAGACCTGGGCGCTCGACCGCACGGCGGCGTAAGCCTCCCATCGGCGAGGCCTCCGGGACTCCAGCGGCGGGCTGGAGCGCCGGCAGTCGGGTGAAGACGCCCTCCGGGCGCAGCAGGCGCGGCAGCGCAGGAAATAGATCGTCCGCACCGGACGGCCGTCGTGCTCGACGACGAACGGCGGTTCCCTGGACGGAGGCGAACACGGCCGCCAGCGGCGCTCGAGGCCGGTGCGCTCGGTGACGAAGAGAAAGCCCCGGCCGCGCAGCGCCTCGGCGGGTACCAGAAGAGCGACACAAGGCCGTGGACGTCACCGTGCACCCTGGCGAGCCGCGTCCAGATCCGGCCCTTCGACAGGAACGCGTAGAGGTGGACATCGGTGTAGCTCTCGGAGGCCATCATCTCCCCCGGCTGCAGCCGCCGCTCGATCTCGGTCATGATCTCCTGGTTGGCGACGGCGGCGGCCAATTTGTCGGCGACCGCGCCGCGCAACCGGCCCACGAGCGGCCAGTGCACGTCGAGGGCGGTCGTGGCGAAGAGCACGAGCGCCACCGCCGCCAGCGAAACGGCGACGCCGAACGCGGCGCCCCACCGCACCAGCCGGCGCGGGCGCGGCGATGCGAACGCGAGCACGAGGGCGGCGAGAACGACCCCGGGGCCAGCCCAGTGCGGCGAAATGTCCTCGCGCAAGGAGACGTACCCGAAGAACACGAACGGGGACGCCGCCCCGACGAGCACGGCGTTCCAGGCGGGGTCGCGCCGCCGCCATGCGCGCCACCACGCCCCCGCCATCGCGACGAACAGCGGCGGCGACGTCAGCAACGCCACGAACGCGACGAACTCGAGCAGGTAGACGGCGGTCAGCGGGCCGCGGTCGTGTCGCTGCTGGAGCTGAAAGGTGAGGTTCACCCAGTCGTGCTCGGCGCCCCAGATCCAGACCGGCGCCGTGAGCGCCGCCGACAGGGCGCCGGCGAGGTACGGCACCGGCGTGCGCAGGTGCGCCCTGGCCTCGCGGCCGGCCAGGACCGGGATCAGGACCGGCAGGACCAGCACCGCGGGGAACTTGGCGAGGAAGCCGAGTGCGACCGCCACGCCAAACCCCCACCACGCGCGCCTCTCCCCCTGGGCGATTGCCACGGCGGCCCACGATGCGCCGAGGTAGCCCGCCATCATCCCGATGTCGGTCGAGGCGTAGAACGAGCCGAAGAAGAACAGCGGCGTGGCGTGCAAGAGGAGGTACGTCCACGCCGCTTCGCGCGGGCCGCCTCCCAGGCGCCGTGCGAGCGGCAGCAGGAACGCGCCGATCAGGAACGCCGCCGCGATCGCCGGGCCCCGGACGCCAAGGGCGGTCTCGCCGAACACCGCCCGGAACGGGATCGGCGCGAGCATCATCAGGGGGGGCTGGTCGTACGTCGCCCAGTCGGGGTGGCGGGAGCAGTCCCAGTAGTACGCCTCGTCGCCCGAGACCGGCACGATCATCGCCAGCACCGCGTGCGCCAGCACGAACGCCAACAGAAGCCAGAGGTACCGCCGCGCCGTCCAGCCGTCTTGCGGTTCTCGGACCCCGGACCCCGGACCCCGGACCACGGTCGCTACTCCAGGTTCGCGCACTGCTCGCGGAGCTTCTCGAGCGCGGCCTTGGCCTCGACGACGCGCTCCCCCATCCCCGCCTCCGGCACTTCGAGCCGCGGTGTTGACCTCGCGGAGCAACTCCTGGAGGAGGAAGTCGATCTTCTTGCCCACCGGCCCGCCCTGCGCCAGCAGGCGCTCGAAGTGATCGAGGTGCGCCGCGAGGCGCTGCACCTCCTCGGCGACGTCGGCGCGCTCCGCGGCGACCGCCGCTTCCTGCAACAGGCGGTCCTGGCTGACCTCGGTGCCGTCCAGCAGCGACGCCAGCCGGTCCGAGAGGCGCGCCATCAGGCTGGTCCGCACCTGGTCGTTGACTTCCGCGAGCCAGCCGCGGAACGAGGTCAGCAGCGCGATCTCCCCGGCGACCTGCGGCAGCAGCGCGGCCGCCTCGCGCTCCCGCACCGCCACCAGGCCGTCGCGCGCCTGTCCGACGAGCGCGAGGAGCGCCTGTTGTTCCTCAGGAGTCAGACCCAGCTCCCCGCCCCCCTCGGCGAACCCCGGCAGCGCCAGCAGGTCGCGCAGCTCGAGCGGCGCGAGCTCGATCCCGGCGGGGCGCTGCGCCAGGGCCGCGAGCAGCAACTCGGCGACCTCCCAGTGCAGCACGAGGCCGGCGGAAGCGCGGGCCAGGAGGGCGAGGTCGACGGTGACCTGCACGCGCCCGCGGGCCAGACCCGCCGCCAGCACAGGGCGAACGGCCGCCTCCAGCTCCGCGGTCTCGACCCGCGGGTGCGTGCGCAGGGCGACCTCCAGGAAACGTGAGTTGACCGAGGTGAGCCGTACCTCGGCGCGCAGGCGCGGCGAAAGCTCCCCGCCGGCCTGCCCGAACCCGGTCATGCTGCGCAACGTCCCAGCCATCGGATCCCCCTTCGCGCGTCGCTGCAGGCTACATGTAAAGTCCGCCGGAGACGTTGATCACCTCGCCGGTGATGTACGACCCGGCGGGCCCCGCGAGGAACAGCACGACCGCCGCGATGTCCTCCGGGGTGCCGAGGCGCGGGATGGCCAGGTTCGCCATCAGCGCTTTCTTCTGCTCCTCGTTGAGCTTGTCGGTCATCGGAGTCTGGATGTACCCGGGCGCGATGGCGTTGGCGGTGATGTTGCGGCTGCCGAGCTCGCGCGCCAGCGACTTCGTGAGTCCGATGATCCCCGCCTTGGACGCCGAGTAGTTGGCCTGGCCGGGGTTGCCCATCAGGCCGACGACCGAGGAGATGCTGATGATCCGCCCCTCGCGCTGCTTGACCATGACCTTGACGGCCGGTTGGGTCACGTTGAAGGCGCCGTCGAGGTTGACGGAGAGTACCTTGCGCCACGACTCCGGCTTCATGCGCATGAACAGGCCGTCGTCGGTGATGCCGGCGTTGTTGAGCAGGACATGCAACCCGCCGAGTTCGGCCGAGACCTCCTCGACCACGCGCTGACACCACTCGGGGTCGGTGACGTTGAGCGGCTTGACGATCGCCTTGCCTCCGGCCGCCAGGATCTGATCCACCACGGATTGCGTCGGGTCGGTCGGCAGCGACGTGCACGCGACCACGGCGCCCTCGCGGGCGAGCGCCCGCGCGCACGCGGCGCCGATCCCGGTTGCCGCCCCCGTCACCAGTGCCACCTTTCCCTGCAAGGTCCCAGCCATCGTTCCCTCCCAAACGGCTCATCGTTGATAGTTTAAGGTAGAAGGGAAAAGGTAGGAGGGAGAGGAAAGACAACGCCCGTTTTCCGTCTTCCGTCTTCCCTCTTCCGTCTTCCGTCTCAACTCTTGAATTTTGACTCTCCGCCGAGGTACGCCTCGATCTGCTCGGCGGTACCAGCCTGGATGGTAACAGCCTGGCGGGCGATCCGGCGGATGAGGCCCGAGAGCACGCTCCCCGGCCCGACCTCGACGAACGTGTCGAACCCGTCGGCGACCATGCGCTCGACCAGCTCGACCCAGCGCACCGGCGCGTCCACCTGCCGGATGAGCCCGTCTCGCACCGCGCCGGGGTCCGTCACCGGCGCCGCATCGACGTTGTTGTAGAGCGGCACCGAGAGCCCTGCGAAGGGGAGCGCCGCCAGCACCGGCACGAGGCCTTCGCGCGCAGCCGCCATCAGCGGCGAGTGGAACGGCGCCGAGACCGGCAGCGACACCACGCGCTTGGCGCCGCGCGCGGCGAGGAGCGCCCCGGCGCGCGCGACCGCGCCGGCGTGGCCGGCGACCACGGTCTGCTCCGGGGCGTTGAAGTTGGCCGCCACGACGGTCTCGCCGCCGCCGCTCGCCTCCCGGCAGCACGTCTCGACCAGGTCGCGGCCGGGCCCCAGCACGGCCGACATCGCACCGACGCCGACCGGCACCGCCTCCTGCATGAGCTGGCCGCGCCGCCGCACGGCGCGCACAAGATCCTCGATCCCGAGCCCTCCCGCGACGCCGACCGCGCTGTACTCGCCGAGGGAGTGCCCGGCGACGCCGTCGAACTTCGAACCGCGCGCCGCCAGGACCGCAAACGCGGCCAGCGAGGCGGTCAGGATCGCCGGCTGGGTGTTGGCGGTGAGCCGGAGCTGCTCGTCGGGACCCTCGAAGCAGAGCTTGGAAAGGGGTTCGCCGAGCGCGGCGTCGGCGCGCTCGAACACGGCCCGCGCCTCGGGGTACGCCGCCGCGAGATGGCTCCCCATTCCCGCGAATTGACTACCTTGACCGGGAAAGACAAAGGCCGTCTTACCCATCGTGCCGGCTCACCACTTCAGCAGGGTCGCGGCCCAGGTGAGCCCGCCGCCGAACGCCGCCAGCAGCACGAGGTCGCCGCGCTTGAGCACGCCGCGGTCGATCGCCTCGCGCATCGCCAGCGGGATCGAGGCCGATGAGGTGTTGCCGACGTGCTCCAGGTTCAGGTAGGTCCTCTCGGGCGGGAGCCCCAGCCGCTCCCCGACCGCGGCGATGATGCGCAGGTTGGCCTGGTGCGGGACGAACAGGCTCACCTTGTCGGCGGTCACGCCGGCGCCGGCGAGCACTTCCTGGCACACCTCCGTGATCGAGCGGACCGCCACCTTGAACGTCTCGTTGCCGCGCATCTTGATGAACGGCAGCCGGGCGTCGATGTGCTCCTTGACGTTGGGAGGGTACTTGCTGCCGCCGCCCGGCATCTGGATGAAGTCTGCGTACGTGCCGTCGGTGTGCAGCGCGGAGCGCAGGATCCCCTCCCCGGCGGGAGCGGCCTGGAGCACGGCCGCGCCGGCGCCGTCGCCGAACAGGATGCAGGTCGCGCGGTCGGTGTAGTCGGTGTAACGGGAGAGCGTCTCGGCGCCGATGACCATCGCCGTCTTCACCTCGCCCGTGATGATGAACTGGCGCGCGACGTGCATCGCGTACAGGAACCCCGAGCACGCGGCCGCGATGTCGAAGCACGTCGCGTTCTTGATCCCGAGCGCCGGCTGAATGATCGCAGAGGTCGCCGGGATCGGCTGCTCCACGGTGGCCGTGGCGAGCACGAGCAGCTCGATTCGCTCGGGTTCGACACCGGCGTCCGCCATCGCGCGCTTGCCCGCCTCGACGGCGATCGTGGCGACGCTCTCGCCCTCGCTCACCACGTGGCGCTCCCGGATGCCGGTGCGCGAGACGATCCACTCGTCCGAGGTGTCCACCATCCTCTCGAAGTCCTTGTTGGTCAATATTTTCTCGGGCAGGCAAGTACCCAAACCTGCGATGCGCGCGGTCAGCGCGTGTTGGTCATGCACGTTGGACCCCCTCCGATGCGTTGCGGGCGCGAAGCTCGCCGATCTTGGCTTCGATGTGGCCGACGACCCCGCGCGCGGCATAGCTGTGGGCGAGGCGGATGGCGTTCCTGATCGCCTTCGCGCTCGAGCGCCCGTGGCCCACCAGGCACGCCCCGCGCACCCCGAGCAGCGGCGCCCCTCCGTACTCGGCGTAGTCCGCCTTGCGCTTGAGGGCCGTGAGCACGCCTTTCGCCAGCAGCATGCCGATCGCCGACTTCGCCGAGCGCTTCGCCTCGCTGCGCAGCAAGGCGTAGATCATTTCGCCCAACCCCTCGGAGGCCTTGAGCACGACGTTGCCCACGAAGCCGTCGCAGACGACGACATCAACGGTGCCGTTGTAGATGTCGCGCCCCTCGACGTTGCCGACGAAGTTCAACCCGGCATCGGCGAGCAGGCGGTACGCCTCGATCGTCACGCGGTCGCCCTTGCCCTCCTCCTCGCCGATCGAGAGCAGGCCGACGCGGGGGTTCGACACCCCCAGCACCGCCTGCGAGTAGAAGTGGCCCATGACGGCGAACTGCTCCAGGTTCTGGGGCTTGCAGTCGACGTTCGCGCCGACGTCGAGGACCAGCGTCTCGCGCACAAGTCCGGGCACGGGGGTCGCGAGCGCCGGGCGCTCCACTCCCGGGATCATCCCGATGATCAGCTTCGCGGCAACCATCGCCGCGCCGGAGTTCCCGGCGGTCACGAACGCGCACGCCTCGCCGTCGCGGACGAGCCGGGCCGCTTCCGCCATCGAGGAGCCGCGCTTGCCGCGGACGGGCGCGGTGGGCGGATCGTCCATCGCCACGACGTCGGGCGCGTCCACGATCTCCAGGCCGCTCGGGACGCCGCCTGCTTGCGCCAGCTGCCGGCGCAGCACGGCCTCGCGCCCCACCAGGAGGACCCGCACCCCGAACTGTCGCACCGCCTCGACCGCGCCCGCCACCGTTGCCGCCGGGGCGTGATCCCCCCCCATCGCGTCCAGGGCTACCGCACCCGAAACCGCCTTGGTCATACCTCGGCCTGGGTCAGGCGAGCTCCTCGACATGCAGGACCTGACGACCCTCGTACATGCCGCAGTGCTGGCACACACGGTGAGGCTGCTTCGGCTGGAAGCAGTTCGGGCATACCGACTGGGCCGGCTCGGCCAGGTGATCATGCGCCCGCCGCTTGTCGCGGCGCGCCTTGGAATGACGACTCTTTGGGTTGGGCATCGGAACGACCTCCCGCGTCTACTCGTTCGGCCGCCAGCCAGCCAGCGGCGTGAACCGATCATCGTTGCTCTGTGGGGGGCACGAGCACGCCCCCAGGTTGAGGTTCGCGCCGCAGCGCGGGCAGATCCCGCGGCAGTCCTCGGCGCACAGTGGTTTCATCGGCACGGCGAGCGCGAACTGCTCGGCCGCCAGCTCGGCGAGGTCCACGAACGGCTCCTCGAAGTAGCGCACTTCGAGGTCGTTGCGACCCAGCCGCGTCTCGTCATCCTGCGGCGCCGCCGTCACCGGCAGCAGGTGCAACTCCACCGGCTCCGCGAACGCGAACTCGAACTCGGCCAAGCATCGGCCGCACCTCAGCCTGGCGCTCCCGGCCGCCCGGCCCTCGAGCAGGAACCCCCGCCCGGCCCGTTCGACCCGGCCGGAGAGTTCCACCGGCGCAACCGACACCACGTCCACCCCGCCCGCAGCGGGTGGTACGACCGGCCGCTCGTCGAACTCCAGCGGCTCGGTGTCGGCATGGGTCAAGTCGATCCGGAGCACACGCTTCCCCTTCCGGGGACCGTGAAGCATAGCAACAGGCCGCCACCGCGTCAAACCCGGATGGGCTTCGCCTTCTTGCCCTGCGGGCCGCTGACGACCACGGGTGTCCCGGGCTCTCTCTTCACTGCGTGAGGCCTCTTCTTTTGCCCCGCGGGCTGCGGCCGAGTCGCTCGGGCGGCGCATCGAGCGCCGCCCTCCGACCCGCCTACGCGTGCGACCGAGCTGGCCAGATCGGCGGGCGGAGCCTCGCTGTCCCCTTCGCTCCGCTCAGGGTCAGCGTTTCCCCCCGCCGCTCTGGCCGCTCGGGACCCGCACGCTCCGGCCCAATCGGCCTCCGCCCGCTGGGCGGTCTTGGCCACCCACCCCCCCACCAAGCGGAGGTTTTGCCGGTATCGCCTGGTGTTGGCATAACGCTCGGCCTGCAGTAAGACCCCCGACCTGGGGGCGGGGGGTGTCGTTGATCCGCCGGTGCCGCGGGTGGCCATTCGCTCCTGCGCCCGCGCGTCCCGGACGGGCGAGCCGCGCCGGGGTGTCGATGGCTCCGACCGAGCGTCTCATGCGAGGGAGGAGAACAGCGAGGGGCCCCGGCGCGGATCGCCCTGTCCGGTCGCGGGCGCAGGAGCATGCGGGCTCGGGCGCGGGGGCGCCCGGGCCCGCATCCGGCCACCCGCGGGACCGGCAAGAAAGAGGCCTCCACGCAGTGGAAGAAGGATCAGCAAGTCCGCGCGGCCCGACCGCAGCCCGCGGGGCAAAAAAAGAGGTCTCACGCAGTGAAACGATGGCCTTGGGGCGCCGGGACCGGTCCCGCAGGGCGGGCGCTAACCCTTGTCCCCGAGCTTCGCCGCGAGGCGGGTCAGCTCGCCGGCGAGGTCGGCGATCCGCTCCTCGAGGGCGGCGACCCTCTCCACCAGGCCCGCGGCGCCGGAGGTTCGCGGCGAGGGTGCCGGCTCGGAGCGGCCGGACGGCGGGCCCGCGACGAGATGCGCCCAACGGCTCTCCTTCTGCCCCGGGCCGCGGCCCAGCTCCGTCACCAGCGGTTCGGGACCCGCGGCGAGACGGCTGAGCGCCGCCTCCACATCCCCGACCGACCCGAACGGGTGCAGCCGGTCGCACCGCGAGCGCAGCTCCCCCGGGGTCTGCGGACCGCGCAGCAGCAGCACCGTCACCAGCGCCTTTGAGGCCGCGTCCAGCTCCCAACTCCGGTCCAGGTTGTGCTCCCAACGCTCGGCCCTGGTTCCCTCGACCGGCCAAACCAGCACCTCAGCCCTCAGGCGCTCGAGCGCCCCCCGCGCATCCGCATCTGCCAGGTCCATGACCGGGTCGCGGTTGCTCTTCTGGTTGCACGCCGCGGCCAGGGCGTTCAGGGTCAGCGGGTAGTACTCGGGGGTGGCCTGCTGCTTCTCGAGCAGGCACCCGAGCACCCGCACCTCCACGGCATCGAGCACTCTCGGCAGGCGAATGGCGCACCTCCTATCGTTATGATACGGCCTGCGAAGCGATGCGCCGTGCGGCGCCGGGCCGTCCGGGTGGACCCGGCTTGACACCCGCGCTCGGCCCGGTGAAGCTTGGTCCATGATCACGGAAACGAAACCGTTCCCAGGCGCATCGCCGCCGCGCCCGCGGTGAGTGCCGACCAGGAAGGGGCGACGACCGCGATGAGGCGCAAAGGCTCGAGTGGCACCGAACAACCCCCAGACGAGGGGAGCCACGTTTCCCTCGAGGGGCTTCACGGCACGGTTGCGGTCCCTCCTTATTCGGCTGGGTTCACCAGGCAGTGGCGAGCGTTCGTGGGCCCGGCGCTGCTCGTGAGCGTGGGCTACATGGACCCGGGGAACTGGGGGACGGACCTCCAGGGGGGGGCCCAATTCAAGTACGGTCTCCTCTGGGTGGTCGCCCTCGCGAGCCTCATGGCGATTTTCCTTCAGGTGATCTCGGCTCGGCTCGGCGTCGCGACAGGGAAGGATCTGGCCCAGTGTTGCCGCGACTGGTATCCGACATGGACGCGCTGGCCGAACTGGCTCATGACCGAGACGGCCATCGGCGCCTGCGACCTGGCGGAAGTCCTTGGCAGCGCCGTCGCCCTCAACCTCATGTTTCACATCCCGTTGATCTGGGCCGTGGTCATCACCGGATTCGACGTCTTGCTGCTCCTGATGCTGCAACAGTTCGGCATGCGAACCATTGAGGCCGTGGTCCTAATTCTCGTCGCCACGATCGGCCTGTGCTACATCATCGAGATCTTTGTCCTTCCTCAGACCAGGCCGAACTTCCTCGAGATGGGCCACGCGATGTTGTTGCCGAGCTTCCGTCAGGCCGGCATGCTGTACGTCGCGATCGGCATGATCGGCGCGACGGTCATGCCCCACAACCTCTACCTTCACTCGGCGCTGGTCCAGTCGCGGAGTTTCCAGCGAGACGAACCGTCGATCCGGATGGCCATCCGGTTCAACACCATCGACTCGACGCTCGCGCTCTCAGTCGCCTTTCTGGTCAACGCCGCCATCGTCGTGCTCGCAGCGATGGTGTTCTACGGCAAGACCAGCGTGCCCGTTCCGGGAGGCGGCGTCGTGACGTTCAGCCCGGACAGCGATTGGATCCGCATCGCCTACCTCACGCTCGCCCCACTGCTCGGCACAGCGGCCGCAAGCACGCTCTTTGCCGTTGGCCTCCTGGCCAGCGGGCAAAGCAGCACAATCACGGGCACGCTGGCTGGCCAGGTGGTGATGGAGGGGTTCATGCACTGGCGCATCCGGCCATGGGTGAGGCGAGTCATTACCCGGACCGTCGCGATCGCCCCGGCGGTGATCATCATCGGCGTCCGAGGCGACAGCAGCGTGACCGACCTGCTCACCCTCAGCCAGGTCGTGCTGGCCCTCCAACTCCCGTTCGCGATGTTTCCGCTCCTGCAGTTCGCGAGTTCGCGTAAGCGCATGGGAAACTGGAAAATCGGAGCGTTCCTCACGGCAGCCGGCTGGGGGAGCGCGCTCCTTATCACGGCCCTCGACATCTATGGCCTGCCGGATTCGATCAGGACGGCGTGGCATGTCATCACGGGCGGGTAGATGCTCGGGTGGCTTTGCGGTGGCGATCCGGAGGCGAGAATGTACAAGAACATCCTGATCACGTTGGATGCAACACCGACCGACCGGGCCATCCTCGACCACATGAAACCACTCGCAAGGCTCATGGACAGCCACGTTGTCCTGCTGCACGTCGCCGACGGCTGGGCCGCGCGTTGGTATGGGAAAGACGCGGTCAGTCGCGAGGTTGAGGAGGACACGGCCTATCTTGGGAAGGTCCAGGCGGAGTTCGCGTCATCGGGCATCGAGACCGAAACCAAACTGGCCTACGGCGATCCGGTGACCGAGATCGTCCGTTGGGTCAACGAGGAGGGTTGCGACCTGGTGGCCATGAGCACCCATGGGCATCGCCTTCTCGGCGACCTGTTCTTCGGAACGACTGCCAACCGCGTACAGCACGATGTCAATGTGCCTGTCCTGCTGCTGCGGGCGCGGTAGTTTGCCGACATCGCCGGTGGGAAGCGGATGACGAGCGAAGACCGGGCGCCAACTTCGTTCCGGCCTGCCGGCGGCAGACGCGCCGGCGCGTCGGTCATGCTGCGCGCCCTCCGCTCCCGCAACTACAAGCTCTTCGTCGCCGGCCAGGGGGTCTCGCTGATCGGCACCTGGATCCAGCAGATCGCGCTGTCGTGGCTGGTGTACACCTTGACGCGCTCGGCGTTCCTGCTGGGCGTCGTGGGGTTCTCGTCCCAGATCGGAATGTTCGTCCTCTCGCCGGTCGGCGGTGTCGTCGCCGACCGCATCAACCGCTACCGCCTGCTCGTCGCGACGCAGGCGCTCGCGATGGCCCAGGCGCTCGTGATCGGCGTGCTCGTCCTTGCTCACGCGGTCGCGGTCTGGCAGATCGTCGCGCTCTCCCTCTTCCTCGGGGTGGTCAACGCCTTCGACATGCCAGCACGGCAGGCGTTCCTGGTCGATATGATCGAGGACCGCGAGGACCTCCCGAACGCGATCGCGCTCAACTCGTCGATGGTCAACGGCGCGCGGCTGGTCGGCCCCGCCGTCGCCGGGCTTCTGATCGCGGCCGCGGGCGAGGGCGTGTGCTTCCTGATCAACGCCGCCAGCTACCTCGCCGTGATCGCGGCGCTGCTGGCGATGAGGATCGCGCCGCGCGGGCCGCACGGCCGCAGCCGGCGGATCTGGCCCGAGCTGCGCGAGGGCTTCGCCTACACCTTCGGGTTCGCCCCGACCCGCGAGATCCTGCTGCTCCTCGCGTTGGTCAGCGTGGCCGCCATGCCCTACTCGACGCTGATGCCGATATTCGCCGTCCAACTCCTGCACGGCGGCGCCAGCACCCTGGGCTTCCTCTCCGGCGCCTCCGGGGTGGGCGCCCTCGCCGGAGCGGTCATGCTGGCGTCGCGGCGCAGCGTGCGCGGGCTCGGGCGCTGGATCCCGATCGCGTGCGCCGGGTTCGGCGCCGCTCTGATCGGCTTCTCCTATTCGCGGTCGCTCCCCCTGTCGCTGCTCCTCCAGGCGGGCGTGGGCCTCGCGATGATCACCCACCTCGCGACCTCGAACACGATCCTGCAGACCATCGCGGGCGACGAGTGGCGGGGGCGGGTGATGAGCTTTTACGGAATGGCTTTCATGGGGATGATGCCGTTCGGCAGCCTGCTCGCCGGGGCCCTGGCGCACCGCCTCGGAGCACCGCGCACGGTGATGCTCGGAGGGGTGGTCTGCATCGCCGGCGCGGCCATGTTCGCCTGGCGCCTCCCGGTGCTGCGGCGGCTCGTCCAGCCGATCTACCGCGAGCGCGGGATCATCCCCGAGGTGGCGGCCGGCATCGAGGCGGCAACCGAGGGAAGCGCCTCCGAACGGCTGTGACCGGCGCCGGCGGCCCCGGCCAGGTCCAGCGCCCCCGTTACGGGGATTCGTCGGCGTGTGGGGCGAAGCCCTCGCCCAGCACCTCCTGGGCGGGGGTGATCGCGACGAACGCCGAGCGGTCCACCTGCGCCACCAGGCGCTTGAGCCGGCCCACCTCGTACGGCGCCACGACGACGTAGAGCACCGGGCGGTCGTCGCCCGTGTAGCCGCCCTGCCCCTTGAGCACCGTGACGCCGCGTCCGAGCTGGCCGAGCACCGCCTCGCGCACGGCGTCGCAGTGCTCGCTGATGATCAACGCGGCCCGGGCCGCGGAGAACCCGGTCTGCACCACGTCGAGCACCTTTGCCGACACGAACGCCAGCGCGAGGGCGACCATCACGGCCTCGGCGCCGAATACGAACGCGGCGCCGGCGAAGATCGCCACGTTCATCGCGAGGAGCGCCTGGCCGATCCCGACACCCAGGTAGCGGTGCGCGAGCCGGGCGAGCACGTCCGTGCCCCCGGTCGTTCCGCGCCCGCGAAACACCAGGCCCATGCCGAGGCCGTCCACGAGCCCGCCGTAACAGATGACGAGGAGCCGGTCGTGCGTCGGCGCCACGAGCAGCGGCGCGGAGAGGTCGATGGCCACCGACATGATCAGCACCGAGACGGCCGTGCGGACGAAGAACCTCATGCCTCCGGTAAACCGCCACCCCAGCCACAGCAGCGGGAGGTTGAGGAGCAGCACGACCATCCCGACCGGGGTCTTGAACACGTGGTGCGCGATGATCGAGAGACCGGTCACGCCGCCGGAGACGACGTTGTTGGGCACGAAGAAGAGGTTGGTGCCCGCGGCGACGAGCAGCGAACCAGCTACGATCTGGGCGTAGTCGAACGCCACGCCCAGACGGCCTTTCGGCGCCACGACCGGGAGTTTCATCGCCGCGCATGGTGGCACGAAGCGGCGGTCATGCCAAGCTTCTCCGCGGCCGGCGCGGCTGCTAACCTGGCCCCCGGGGAGGTGGCCATGCTCGAGGCGGTCGTCCTGATCAACGTCAAGCCCGGCCAGTTGCACACGGTCGCGGAGGCGCTCATGGAGCGCGAAGGCGTACACGAGCTGTACTCGGTGGCCGGCGCCTACGACATGGTCGCGGTGCTGCGCACCTCCCGCAACGAACGCCTCGAGGAGCTCGTGACCGGCGAACTCGCCTCCCTCCCGGGGGTCGAACGCACGACCACGCTGGTTGCCTTCCGCTGTCTCTCGCGGCGCGAGGCCAACGGCACGTTCACCGTCGGGATGGAACCGGGCCGGGAAACCGTCTAGTCATCGCTCCCGCGGAGGTCGGACGCGGGCAGTTCGGCCCTTCTCTTCACTGCGTGACGCTTTCTCTTTTGCCCCGCGGGCTGCGGCCGAGTCGCTCGGGCCGCGCATCGAGCGCCGCCCTCCGACCTGCCTCCGCGTGCGACCGAGCAGGCCAGACCGCCGGGCGGACCCTCACCGTTCCCCTCCCTCGCATGAAGCGCTCGGTCGGGGCCGGCGTTTCCACCCGCCGTTCTGGCCGCTCGGGACCCGCACGCTCCGGCGCCATCGGCCTCCGCCCGCTGGGCGGTCTTCGCCCACCCACCCCCGCCAGGCGGAGATCGTGCAGTTGGCTCTGGGCTTTGTCATGCCTATCGTCCTCCAGCAGGACCTCCGATTGGTGGGTGGGGGTGTCGTCGATCCGCCGGTGCCGCGGGTGGCCATCTTGCTCCTGCGCCCGCGGGCCCCGGACGGGCGAGCCGCGCCGGGGTGTCGATGGCTCCGACCGAGCGTCTCATGCGAGGGAGGAGAACAGCGAGGGGCCCCGGCGCGGATCGCCCTGTCCGGTCGCGGGCGCAGGAGCATGCGGGCTCGGGCGCGGGGGCGCCCGGGCCCGCATCCGGCCACCCGCGGGACCGGCAAGAAAGACGCCACGCAGTGGAAGAAGACGCACATGAGCCTGAGCGACACGGCCGTAGCCCGCGAGGCAAAAGATGGCCTCACGCAGTGAAGAAAGAGACCACCACCCGCGCGAGCGGAATGCCGCCAGGGAAGACCAGCCTATACAATGCCGGCATGGATCACGCGCGCACCGTCCGCCGGTTCGCCGACCACGTCGTGGTGGCGGACGGGGCAATGGGGTCGGAGCTGCTGACCAGAGTGCCGGCGGGCGCGCACCTCGACCTCGCGCCGCTCGAATACCCCCGGCAAGTGCTCGATATCCACCTCGCGTACCTCGCGGCCGGCGCCGAGCTGATCGAGACCGCCACGTTCGCGGCGTCGCGCCCGCGTCTCGAGCGGCTGCAAGCCGGCGACCGGGTCGAGGCGCTCAACTCCGCGGGCGTCAAACTGGCCCGCGAGGCGCGCGAGATCGCCGGGGTGGACTGCCTGATCGCCGGGTCGATCGGCCCGCTCGCCGGGGTGATCGACCTCGACGACCGCGCGGGCCGCTCGGCGATCGCCGGCGCCCACGCCGAGCAGGCGGCGATCCTCGCCGGGCGCGGCGCGGACCTGCTGATCCTCGAGACGTTCTTCCGCCTCGACGAGTTGCTCCTTGCGATCGAGGCGGTGCGCGGCGCCACCGACCTCCCGCTCGTCGCAATGCTCACGTTCCCGTTCGAGAGGCTCCCCGAAAGCCACCCCGAGCTGGCCGCCCAGGTGCGCGAGCTGCTCGCCTGCGACGTGCTCGCCGCCGGCGTCAACTGCGCGCCGGGGCCGCAGGGGACGCTCGACGTGGTCGAGTACCTTGCAGGCGCGCCCAGGCCGCTCGCCGTGATGCCCAACGCCGGATCGCTGGTGCGCCGCGACGGCCGCATCTTCTTCCCCCCGGCCACGCCCAGCTACCTGGCCGGGTTCGCCCGGCGCGCCGCCGAGCTGGGGGCCGGCCTCGTCGGCGGGTGCTGCGGCACCGGTCCCGAGCACATCCGCGCGATGGCCGATGCCGTCCGAGGGATGAGCCCCGTCCACGCGCGCCGCGCCCCCGTCGCCGTCGAGGAGCGGCGTGTGCCCGCGCCCCTGCTCCACCCGCGCCCGGCGTCGAGCCTGGCGGCCAAGCTCGCCGAGGGGCGCTTCGTGCGGGTCGTGCAACTCGACCCCCCGCGCGGGACGAACTCGGAGCGGATCATCGAGGCGACGCGGGCGCTCGCGGCCTCCGGCCGGGTGGATGCCTTCGATATCAACTCCAACCCGCTCGCGCGCTTGCGCATGGAGTCGCTGTGGCTGGGGGCCGAGATCCAGCGCGCGACCGGGCTCGAGACGGTCCCGCACATCACTCCCCGCGACGCGAGCTTGATGGGCCTGCAGGCGCAGCTCCTCGGCGCCTGGCACGCGGGGATCCGGAACCTGCTCGCGATCTCGGGCGATCCCTCCCAGCTCGGCGACTACCCGGGCGTGCACGACGTCAACCACGTCGACATCTTCGAGCTCGTCCGATCGGTCTCCCGCATGGCGGAGGGGTTCGACTGCGCCGGCAATCCGATCGGCGAGCCGCCCGCGTACTGCCTCGGGGTCGCGGTCAACCCCGCCGCCGACGACCTCGACCACGAGGTCGAGCGCCTCCGCCGCAAGGCCGACGCCGGGGCGCACTTCGCGATGAGCCAGGTGTTCTTCTCGTGGGAGCCGTGGGAGCGCCTGCTCGACCGCTGCGGCGGCGCGCTCCCGCTCCCCGCCCTCGTCGCGGTGTGGCCGCTGCCGTCGTTCAGGCTCGCGCTGCGCTTGCACAACGAGGTGCCCGGGATCCTGGTGCCGGAGGAGCTGCTGGCGCGCCTCGATGCGGCAGGCCCCGACGCGATGAAGGTCGGGACCGAGCGCGCGCTCGCGATGCTCGCCGAGGCGCCGCGGCGGGCGGCCGGCGTCTACCTCGTCGCGCCGTTCAAGAACCCCGCCGACGTATTGCACCTGCTTGACGGCTAGAAGCCGGCCGCCCAGCGGGCGGCCGCTACACGTTCCTCACGGACTCCGTGGTGGCGACGATGCTGGCCTTGAGGTAGTCGCGGTTCAAGCGGGCGATGAACTCGAGGGTGATGCCCTTGGGGCAGACGGCCTCGCACTCGCCGTGGTTGGAGCAGGCGCCGAAGCCCAGCTCTTCCATCTTCTCCACCATGCGCAGCGCGCGCTGGTGGCGCTCGGTCTGGCCCTGCGGGAGCAGGCCGAGGTGGCTGATCTTGGCCGCGGTGAAGAGCATCGCCGAGCCGTTGGGGCACGCCGCCACGCAGGCGCCGCAGCCGATGCACGCGGCCGCGTCCATCGCCTTGTCCGCCTTCTCCTTGGGGATGGGGATGGCGTTGGCGTCCGGGCCGGAGCCGGTGCGGGCCGAGATGAAGCCGCCCGCCTGCACGATCTTGTCGAGGGCGCTGCGGTCAACCACCAGGTCCTTGATCACGGGGAAAGCCCGGGAGCGGAACGGCTCGGCCACGATCGTGTCGCCGTCCTTGAACTGCCGCATGAAGAGCTGGCAGGTGGTGGTGAGCTTCTGCGGGCCGTGGGCGATCCCCGAAATCATGAACCCGCACGAGCCGCAGATGCCTTCGCGGCAGTCGTGGTCGAACGCCACCGGCCGTTCGCCCTGCTTGATGAGGCGCTGGTTCAAGATGTCGAGCAGCTCGAGGAACGACATGTCCCCGGCCACGTCGTCCATCGCGTAGGCCACCAGCCGCCCCTTGTCCGCCTGATTTTCCTGCCGCCAGATCTTCAACGTCAGCTTCATTTGTAGCTCCGCTGTGCCAGGTGCACGTTCTCGAATTCGAGCGACTCCTTGTGCAGCTCGGGGGCCTTGCCCTCGCCCTTGAACTCCCACGCGGCCACGTACGCGTACTGCTCGTCGTTGCGCAACGCCTCGCCGTCCGGCGTCTGGTGCTCCTCGCGGAAGTGGGCGCCGCACGACTCGTCGCGCATGAGCGCGTCGTACGCCAGCAACTCGCCCATCTCGAGGAAGTCCGCAACGCGGCCGGCCTTCTCCAACTCCTGGTTGAAGTCGGCGCCGGAACCGGGCACCAGGACCTCTTTCCAGAACCGTTCGCGGATCTCGGGGATCTTCTGGAGGGCCGTTTTGAGGCCGGCCTCGTTACGCCCCATCCCGACGTACTCCCACATGACCGCGCCCAGCTCCTTGTGGAACTCGTCCACGGTCTTGCGGCCGCCGATGCCGAGCAACTTCTTCACGCGGCCCGCCACCTCGCCCTCCGCGTCCTTGAACGCGGGGTGGTCCACGCTCGGCCTGGTGCCCGGCTTTACCCTCGTGAGGTAGTCGGCGACGGTGTAGGGGATGACGAAGTAGCCGTCCGCCAGCCCCTGCATGAGGGCGCTGGCGCCCAGGCGGTTGGCGCCGTGGTCGGAGAAGTTGGCCTCGCCCAGCACGTGGAGACCTGGCAGGTTGCTCATGAGGTTGTAGTCGACCCAGAGCCCGCCCATGGTGTAGTGCATGGCGGGGTAGATGCGCATCGGCCACTTCCAGGGATCCTCGCCGGTGATGCGTTCGTACATCTCGAAGAGGTTGCCGTAGCGGGCCTCGATGACGCCCTTGCCGAGGCGGTTGATCGCGTCGCTGAAGTCGAGGTAGACGCCGCGCCCGCCGGGGCCGACGCCGCGGCCCTCGTCGCACACCTGCTTGGCGGCGCGCGAGGAGATGTCGCGCGGCGCGAGGTTGCCGTAGCTCGGGTACTTGCGCTCGAGGTAGTAGTCCCGATCGCCCTCGGGGATCTCCCACGGCTTGCGCGCGTCTCCGCCCTTCTTCGGCACCCACACGCGGCCGTCGTTGCGCAGCGACTCGCTCATGAGGGTGAGCTTGCTCTGGTGCTCGCCCGCGACGGGGATGCACGTGGGGTGGATCTGCGTGTAGCAGGGGTTGGCGAAGTAGGCGCCCTTCCGGTGGGCCCGCCAGATCGCCGTGGTGTTGCACCCCTTGGCGTTGGTGGACAGGTAGAAGACGTTGCCGTAGCCGCCCGTGGCGAGGAGCACCGCGTCCGCGGCGTGCGAGCTGACCTTCCCCGTCACCATGTCGCGCACGACGATGCCCTTGGCGTGGCCGTCGACGACGACCAGCTCCAGCATCTCGTGGCGCGGGTGCATCTTCACCGAGCCCAGCGCCACCTCGCGGCTGAGCGCCGCGTACGCGCCCAGGAGGAGCTGCTGCCCGGTCTGGCCGCGCGCGTAGAAGGTGCGGGACACCTGCGCGCCGCCGAACGAGCGGTTGGCGAGGTAGCCGCTGTACTCACGGGCGAACGGCACGCCCAGCGCCACGCACTGGTCGATGATGGCGTTGCTGACCTCGGCCAGACGGTACACGTTGGCCTCGCGGGAGCGGAAGTCGCCGCCCTTCACCGTGTCGTAGAAGAGGCGGTAGACGCTGTCGCCGTCGTTCTGGTAGTTCTTGGCCGCGTTGATGCCGCCCTGGGCCGCGATGCTGTGGGCCCGCCGGGCGCTGTCCTGGTAGCAGAACGCCTCGACTTCGTACCCGAGCTGGCCCAGGCTGGCCGCTGCGGCGCCGCCGGCGAGGCCAGTCCCCACGACGATGACCCGGTACTTGCGCTTGTTGGACGGGTTCACCAGCTTCATGTCGAAGCGGTGCTTGTCCCACTTCTTCTCGATGGGACCCGATGGGATCTTGGCGTCGAGTGTCATGGTGCCCTCTCCCTAGCGGATGACGCCCAGCAGGACCGCGATGGGCACGGAGACGAAGCCGACGGCGATGATCACCGACAGCCCCGTGGCCACGAGCTTCCGCAGGCGGTTGTACTTCGGGTGGTTGGCGCCGAGCGTCTGCAGCATGCTCCACGCGCCGTGCCAGAGGTGGTACGCCAGCACGAGCATGGCGACGATGTAAACGCCCGCGATCAGCGGCACCTGGAAGCCCTGCACGACGTTGGCGTAGACGTTCGTCGCGCTGCGGCCCGGCCCCACCTTCAGGTACGTGAACATGAGCAGGTGGTAGATCAGGTAGAGGAGGATAAGCGGGCCGCTGAAGATCATGGTGCGCGCGGCGTACGAGGTCTCGATGTTCTTCTTGACCACGTAACCCACCGGCCGCGCCTTCCAGTCCGCGAGCGTCACCTGCACCGCCGCGAGGATGTGCAGCAGGATGGCGACGATCATGACCGCGCGCACCCCGAGCAGGATCTCCTCGCCGCCGTTGTGAAGGAAGTGGGCGTAGGCGTTGATCTTCTCGGGTCCGAAGAAGATCTGGAGGTTCCCCACCATGTGTCCGACGAGCCAGAGAAACATCATGATGCCCGTCACCGCCATGACGATCTTCTTACCCACTGTCGTCCGGTAGAAGGCCACCCAACCGTGCATTCGAGGCTCCTATGCTTGAAGGTCCGTCGCGGGCCGACGTCAAGGCTCGGATCAGAAAGCCGCCCGCAGTATAGCCACGACGCGCGTCCATGCAAGCCCCGGTTGAGTGGAACGCGCGGGATCGGACCCGCCAATCGAGATTCGCAATGCTCGATTCGTGTCGAGAAAAGGACTCTGCGACGCGGGGGCGCGGGGGGCGGTCAGGGGAGACCGAGGAAGCCGGCGCAAGCGGCGACGATGCGGCCGGTCGCCCGGCCGTCGCCGTACGGGTTGATGGCGCGGGCCATGGCGTCGTACGCCGCCCGGTCGGTGAGCAAGCGGCTCGTCTCCTCGACGATCGCGCGCCGGTCGGTCCCCACGAGCTTGACCGTGCCCGCCGTCACCGCCTCCGGGCGCTCCGTCGTGTCGCGCATCACGAGCACCGGCTTGCCCAGGCTCGGCGCCTCCTCCTGGACGCCGCCCGAGTCCGAGAGGATCACGGTGGCGCGGCCCATCATGGCGACGAACGGCAGGTACCCGAGCGGTTCGATGAGGTGAACGTTGCCGGCGCCGGCGGAGCGCAGGATCGCATCCACCGGGCGGCGCACGTTGGGGTTGAGGTGGACGGGATAGACGAACGCCGTGGCGGGGAACCGGTCGGCCAGGTCGGCGATGGCCCCGCAGATCGCCTCGAAACCCGGGCCGAAGTTCTCTCTGCGGTGGCCCGTGACGAGGACCAGCGGCTGCGCGTCGCCGACGATGCCGTCCGGCAAACCGGGGATCGCCGGCCTGGTCCTCCTGACGATGTCGAGCGCGAGGAAGAGCGCGTCGATCACGGTGTTGCCGGTGACGACGATGCGGCCGTCTGGGACCCCTTCCCGCAGCAGGTTGTCGCGGTTGCCCGCGGTGGGCGCGAAGTGCAGCCGCGCGAGCCGGGTCGTCAGGACCCGATTGGCCTCTTCCGGCCACGGCGATTCGAGGTTGCCGGTGCGCAGCCCGGCCTCCACATGGCCGACGGGAACGTGGCGGTAGAACGAGGCGAGCGCCGCGCAGAACGTCGTCGTGGTGTCGCCCTGGACGAGGACGAGGTCGGGCCTCGCCTCCGCCAGGTGCCGGTCGATCGCTTCGACGGCGTGGCCGGTGAGCCCCGCCAGCGTCTGCTCCGGCACCATCAGGTCGAGGTCGGCGTCCGGGGCGATTGCAAACGCCTCCAGCACCTGATCGAGCATCTGGCGGTGCTGGGCGGTGACGCAGACATCGCAGACAAAGCGCGGGTCCGCACGCAACGCCAGCACGACCGGCGCCAGCTTGATCGCCTCGGGGCGGGTGCCGAAGACGACGGAGACCCGCCTCATGGGCGCGGTGCGCCGCAGCGGACCTCGCGGTCGACCTCGGCGAGGTCGGCCTCGACCATCATCGTGACGAGGCCTTCGAAACCCGTCTGCGTCGTCCACCCGAGTTCCGTCCTGGCCTTGGTCGGGTCGCCCAGCAGGTGCTCGACCTCAGTGGGCCGGAAGTAGCGGCGGTCCACCTCGACCAGCACGCGACCGTCCTCGCCGACGCCCTGCTCCGCCTGTCCGTCGCCGCGCCAGGTGACCGGCATGCCGGCGCGGGCGAACGCGAGCTGGCAGAACTCCCGCACCGAGTGCGTCTCCCCGGTCGCGACGACGTAGTCGTCCGCCGCTTCGGCTTGCAGCATCAGCCACATCGCCTCGACGAAGTCGCCGGCGAAGCCCCAGTCGCGCTCGGCGTCGAGGTTGCCGAGGAAGAGCTTGTCCTGCAGGCCGTGCTTGATGCGCGCGACCGCGCGGGTGATCTTGCGGGTGACGAACGTCTCACCGCGCCGCGGCGACTCGTGGTTGAAAAGGATCCCGTTGACGGCGAAGATCCCATACGCTTCGCGATAGTTGCGGGTGATGAAGAAGGCATACGCCTTGGCCGCGGCGTAGGGGCTGCGCGGGTAGAACGGCGTGGTCTCCGTCTGTGGGACCTCCTGCGCTTTGCCGAACAGCTCGGACGACGACGCCTGGTAGAAGCGGGCGTCGAGCCCGAGCTCGCGCATCGCCTCGAGCAGGCGCACCGCGCCGACGCCCGTGACCTCGGCGGTGTATTCCGGCACGTCGAACGAGACTTTGACGTGCGACTGCGCGCCGAGGTTGTAGATCTCGTCCGGGCGCACGACCTTCAGCAGCTTGTTCAGCGACGACGCGTCGTTGAGGTCGCCGTAGACGAGGTGCAGGCGCACGTCGGCCTCGTGCGGGTCCTGGTAGATGTGGTCGATGCGGGCGGTGTTGAACGACGAGCTGCGCCGCACCATCCCCCACACCTCGTACCCCTTGCCGAGCAGCAGCTCGGCCAGGTAGGAACCGTCCTGCCCGGTGATGCCGGTGACGAGCGCGCGCTTCCCGTTCTTGCGAGGCCAGTTCATCGGAGCTCCTTGGTTACAGAAGTTAAGATTGAAGAGTTAAGAGTGAAAAGTCAAAAGCGATAAAGGTCACGGACACGTCAACAACACCCCACAGTTCATTTCACTCTTTACTTCAAACTCTTCATTGACTTCGTCAAACTCCTCTGAGGCGGGCGTGGTGGTCTAAGAACCACCGGTACGTCGCCTCGATTCCGGCCCGCAGCTCGATGCGGTGCCGCCAGCCGAGCGCGTGGAGGCGCGACACGTCGAGCAGCTTGCGCGGGGTGCCGTCGGGCTTGGACGCGTCGAAAACCAGACGGGCCTCCGGGTACACGACCGCGGCGACCATCTGGGCCAGTTCGCGGATCGAGAGGTCCTCCCCGGTCCCGACGTTGAGGTGGATGTCCCCGTCGTAACGCTCCATGAGGTACAGGCAGGCGTCGGCGAGGTCGTCCACGTGCAGGAACTCCCGCCGCGGCGAGCCAGTGCCCCAGATCACCACGTCCTTGCGCCCCTCAGCCTTGGCGTCGTGGAACTTGCGGATCAGCGCCGGTAGCACGTGCGAGCTCGACAGGTCGAAGTTGTCCCCAGGGCCGTACAGGTTGGTCGGCATCGCCGAGATGAAGTCGCACCCGTACTGCCGGCGGTACGCCTGACACAGCTTGATGCCGGCGATCTTGGCGACGGCGTACGGCTCGTTGGTGGGCTCGAGCGGCCCGCTCATGAGGTACTCCTCCCGCATCGGTTGCGGGCACTCCCGCGGGTAGATGCAGGAGCTGCCGAGGTAGAGGAGCTTCCTGACCCCCTCCCGGTACGCCGCGTGCACCACCGTGGCGTGGATCATCATGTTGTCGTAGATGAACTCGGCCGGCCGGGTGGAGTTGGCGAGGATGCCGCCGACGGTGCCGGCGACGAGGAAGACGTACTCGGGCCGGTGGGTGCTAAACCACCGGTCGACCGCCGTCTGGTCGCGCAGTTCGAGCTCGGCACGAGCGGCGGTGAGGACGTTCGTGAACCCGCCCGCCTGCAGGCGCCGGGCGACCGCCGAGCCGACCAGGCCGGCGTGGCCCGCCACGTAGATGCCTGCGTTCCTGGCGATCTGCTCCATCGACAAACTCCGCTTGCCGGCCGTCCGGCGGGTGACGCTTCGAGAGACTAGCACGGCCGCCTTGGCTGCCATCGGGCAACCGGAACGGTGGCACGCCATTCAGCCGGAGCGGATGTGCCGCGCGTCGACCTCGACATGGCGGGATCCGCCCACCATGGCGAGCAGCAGACGCACTCGGTCCTTCGCCGGCAGGTACCGGGTGACGATCCCCTCGAACCCGCGGAGCGGGCCGCTCACGACCCGCGCCCTGGCCCCCGGCGACGGCGCCCTCCGCGCATCGCCCATCACCAGGTAGCCGCGCTCCCCCTCCCGTTCGCGCAGCGCGGCCAGGAAATCGTCCTCGACCGCGGCCAGCGCCTCGCCGAAACGCACCACCCCGGCCGCCCCGGGGCAGTAGTGGACCAGCGCATACCGCTCGGCGACGACGCACCGGGCGAAGACGTAGGCGGGGAAGAGCGGGACCGGGCCGTGCGGCGCCCGCACGTGCGGCCGCGGCTCCAACACTCTCGGGCAATAGGCGGGAACGCCCCTGGCCGTGAGCGCCTGCATCACGGCGCCCTCCTGCTTCGGCTTGGTCCGCACGAGCAGCCAGACCAGCCTCGGGTCATCGGGCGCGATCAGCATGCGGCCGCACCGTCCGTCCGCGGGCCTTCGATCACGGGAGGGTCTTGTGGGTGCCGTCGCAGCGCGGCGGGGTGCCGGCGTGCTTGCAGCCGCAGAAGGCGACCGTCTGCTTCTCGGCGATCTCCACCCGCACCGGGGTGAAAGCTCGTGCTCTTGTGCGAGCCGTCGCAGAACGGCTGTCCGGCCGAGCGCCCACAGCGGCACCAGTAGTAGGTCCCCGGCTCGACCTCGAGAACGAACGGGTGCTTTGCCGCAATCACAGGGTCATCGCTCATTGGCGCCTCCAATCTGGCATCTTCTCACGAGTGGGAGAGGCAGGGAGGACGGAGAAGGAAGGCGGTTCTTGTCTTTCCCCTACCTTCTGCCGTCTTCCCTCTTCCCTGTCTCTCTACACGTGCAGCTCGACCACGTCGCGGTCGCGCAGCTCGAAGTCGCGGGCGACGCGCTGGCCCTCGAGCTTGCCGCCCCAGACGCGGGCGAACTGCAGCTTCTCCGCGACCTCGCGGTGGACACGCTCCGCGAAGTCCGCCACCGTGCACCCCTGGGGCAACACGAACGGCTCCGACCTGTCCGCCGGTTTGCCGGGCGGCTTGGAGTACACGCGCACCAGCTGCAGCCGCCGCCAGATCAGGACCTTGAGCGCGTCGAGGCCGGCCCGAGTCGCGATCGAGGTCTGCGCCATCGGGTACTCGGACCCGTACAGCTCCCCGAGCACCGCAAGGTCCCCCTCGCGGGCGCGGTCGGCCTTGGTGACGACCAGGACCGTGGCCAAAGGCGTGTCGCGCGGGTCGGAGTCCTCGGGAAGCTCGCCCACGAGCGGAACTCTGGCCGCGGCCAGCCTCTCGCGCACGACCTCCACGTCCTCGGGCAGGTCGGCCGACGTCGGGTCGACGAGGAGCAGCGCCGCATCGGCGCCGCGCACGAGGCCGGGCAGCCACGGGTCCATGTGCTCGGCGGCGATCGGCGGGAGGTCCACGAGCTGGATGTGAACGTCCTCGAACCCCAGCATCCCCGGCTGCGGGCGCGTGGTCGTGAACGGGTAGTCGGCGACCGCGGGCTCGGCGTGGGTGAGCGCGGCCAGGAGCGACGACTTGCCGCAGTTGGGCGGCCCGAGCAGCACGATCTGGGCCGCTCCTTCGGGCTCGACCTTGAACGAGTGCCCGTGCTTCGCGGTGCGGACCTCCTCCTCCTGGCGCAGGCGCGCCAGGCGGCGCTTGAGGTCGGCCTGCATCTTCTCGGTCCCCTTGTGCTTGGGGATGATCGCCAGCATCTCCTCGAGCGCCGCCCGCCGCTCATCCGGGGAGCGAGCGGCCTTGAACTTCGACTCTGCGACCCGGTACTGGGGCGTGAGGTTCGCCGTCATGCGAAGACATTGTAAGCGGGGTTCGGGGTTCGGGGTTCGAGGTTCGAGGTTCGAGGTTCGAGGTTCGAGGTTCGAGGTTCGAGGTTCGAGGTTCGAGGTTCGAGGTTCGAGGTTCGAGGTTCGAGGTTCGAGGTTCGAGGTTCGAGGTTCGAGGTTCGAGGTTCGAGGTTCGAGGTTCGAGGTTCGAGGTCGAGGTTCGGTGAGAAAGGTTGCCGTTACCGAAGCGCATTCCAGACTTCGCGAGGGGGACGACCCCGGAGGTCGCGGCGGTGGCCGCGCGCGATAGACTGCGCAGAATGCACGAGCCGTCACGCCACCGAGCGCTGACTCCAATCGTCGCGGCGGCGCTCGCGCTGGCGTATCCGCTGGCGGTGGCGACGGGCCCGTGGGCGCTCGCGGGTGTGACGGTCGCCGCCGCCGTTTGCGGGTGCGCGCTCGCGCTTGCCCGTCGACCTTCCGCCCGCTTGCGCGCCGCCGTCGCGGCGATCGCGGTGTGGCTCGCCGTCGGCCTCGGCGGAGCGTTCCTCCTGCGGGCTCACGCCACGTGGGGCTTCGCCTGGGTGCTGCTCGTGGTGTACCTGCTCCCGCTCCCGCTTATCCCCCTTCTCTACGCGCGGACGTTCGACCAGGAGGGCGGCTCGTGACCGTTCTCGCCCTGATCGTCGTCCTCGCGGGCGCCGTTGCGTGGTGGGGTGCCCGGCGCACCCGGACGGCCACCGACTACTTCGCCGCGGGAGGCAGCGCGGGCGCCTGGCTGGTCGGGGTGGCGGGGACGGCGGCGGCCGTCTCCGCGTTCACGTTCGTCGGCGGACCGGGTTTGTTCGCGGTGGTGGGAGTCGGCTCGCTGTGGATCACCTTCTCCGCGCCCCTCACCGGCGCGCTGCAGTGCTGGGCCGTCGGCGAACCCGCCGTGGAGGGCGCCCGCCGCCACGGCATCCTGACCCCGCAGGAGCTGATCGGCGCGAGGTTCGGGCGCGCCGCGCAGGGGATCTGCGGCGCGCTCATCGTGATCGGCTGCGTCGCCAACCTGGCGGTGCAGGCTCGGGCCGCGGCGGTGCTCGGCGAGAACTTCCTCAGGGTGCCGGGGGCGCTGGCCGCGGGCGTCGCGCTGCTCGCCACCACCGCGTACACCGCGGTTGGAGGCATGCGCTCGGGCCTCCTCGCCGACGCCGTGCAGGGCGCGACGATGGCCGGCCTCGCGCTGGTGCTCGCGGGCGCGGCGCTCGTTGCGGCGGGCGGGCCCGCCGCGGCGGTCGCGACCTTGAGGCACGCCAGTCCGTCCCTGCTCGGCAGCTTCGGGGCCGTCCCCGCGCCGCGCGCCATGGCGTGGTACCTGCTGTTCTGCCTGGGGACGTGCGCCCAGCCGCACTACATCCAGAAGTTCTTCTTCCTGCGCTCGCACGAGCAGCTGCGCAAGCTCCCCGGCGTGCTCACGCTCGCGCTCGCGGTCACGCTCTCGGTCTGGCTGGCCGTCGGTCTCGCCGGCTCGGCGCTCACGGCGCGGGGCGCGATCACGCTCGCACGGCCCGACGACCTCGCTCCGCGGACGATGGCGCTGCTGGGGCCGTGGGCGGAACTGGTCGCCGGCGTCGCCGTGCTGGCGGCGCTGATGTCCACCGCCGCCTCGTTCCTCAACCTCGCGGCGGCCGCCGTCACCCGCGACTTGCCCGCCGCGCTGGGCAAGCCGGTGCGCGGCCTGACGGCCGCCCGGGTGACGACCGTCGCCGTGGCGGTCGCGGCCGCAGGTCTGGGTGCGGCCAGCGGGCGGACCGTGGCGCTGCTCGGGATCACGGGCTGGGGGTTCTTCACCGCCGCGCTTTTGCCGGTATTCACCGTCGGACTCGTCTGGAAGGGCGCCGGGCCTCGCGGCGCAGCGTTCGCCATGCTTGCGGGCGCCGCGACCGACATCGCGCTCGAGTTCGTCCGCTCCCGCCTGCCGGCCGGCCTCGAGCCCGGGCTCGCCGGCGCTGCGCTTGGGATGCTCGTCCTCGTGATGGTGTCGCGGCCCGAACGCTCTGCAGCCCCATCCTCCTCTGCACGAGGACAGTCGTGACGGGTAGAGTCCCGCGATCGGGGATCGGCGCGCGGTGGCTCGTCTCGCGGCTCGAGCGGGTGCGCGCCGGGGTGCGGCCGACGACGCTCGCCCAGGTCGAGAGGAAGCGGGATCCGTTCCGGCTGCTCGTGGCGTGCGTGATCTCGCTGCGCACGAAGGATGCCGTGACCGCCGCGGCGAGCGCGCGCCTGTTCGCGGTCGCCGCAACCCCGCACGCAGTCGCGTCGCTCGAAGAGGCGCGGATCGCCGAGCTGATCTTCCCCGCCGGCTTCTACAACACCAAGGCGAGACAGATCCGCGAGATCGCGCGGCGCATCGTGGCCGAGCACGAAGGCCGCGTACCGGCCGACCGCGACGAGCTGCTCGCCCTACCCGGCGTTGGCCGCAAGACCGCAAACCTCGTCCTCGGCCTCGGCTTCGGGTTGCCGGCGATCTGCGTCGACACCCACGTGCACCGGATCTCCAACCGCCTCGGCCTGGTGGTAACGCGCACGCCGGAGCAGACCGAGTACGCCCTCGAAGAGGTGCTGCCGCAGCGCTGCTGGATCGAGATCAACGACCTGCTGGTGACGTTCGGGCAGCAGATCTGCCAGCCGGTCTCACCGTGGTGCTCGCGCTGCCCGCTCGCCGCCCGCTGCCCGCGAATCGGCGTGGATCGCAGCCGGTAGGCCGCCTGCCGTTTGTTGGTCGAACGCCACTCCGACCCGCCGTTGGCGGGCCGGAGTGGCGTTGCATCGACAAGACGACCGAAACCTCACCAGATCCGGCACTGCTCGGCGCGGACCATCGGGTCGCCCGGCTTGCAGCCGAACGCCGCGGCGAACGCCGGCATGTTCGACGGCGCGCCGATCGCCCGGAACTGCGCCGCCGGGTGGGGGTCCACCCGGACCTGCATCTGCTCGTACTGCGGCCGCGCCGCCCCCGACCAGACGCGGGCGAAGGCGAGGAAGAAGCGCTGGTCCGCGGTGAGACCGCCGATCACCGGCGGCTTCGCCCCGTCCAGGCTCCGCTCGTACGCCATGTGGGCGATGGTGAGGCCGCCTAGGTCGGCGATGCTCTCGCCGAGGACGAGCTTGCCGTTCTCGTGCAGGCCGGGCTGCACCTCGTAGGCCGCGAACTGCTTCTCGACGCACGCGGCGCGCTCCTCGTAGTTCTTCGCGTCCTGCGGCGTCCACCACTCCTTGAGGTTCCCCTTGGCGTCGAACTTGCGCCCCTGGTCGTCGAACCCGTGCGTCATCTCGTGGCCGATCACCGCGCCGATCGCGCCGTAGTTCACCGCGGGATCGGCCTTGGGATCGAAGAACGGCGGCTGCAGGATCCCGGCGGGGAAGACGATCTCGTTGCGCGACGGGCTGTAGTAGGCGTTGACGGTTGGCGGGGTCATCCCCCACTCGCTGCGGTCGACCGGCTGGCCGATCTTGTCGATCACGCGGTGGAACTCGTACCTGTCACCGCGCTGGACGTTCCCCGCGAACGAATCCGCCGTCACCTGGTACTTCGAGTAGTCGCGCCACTTGTCCGGGTAGCCGATCTTCGGCGTGAGGGCGTCGAGCTTGGCGATGGCGGCTTTCTTCGTCGCGGGACTCATCCAGTCGAGCGTGGCGATGTCGGCGCGCAGCGCCGCGATCAGGTTGTGGACCAGCTCGTCGGCCTGCTTCTTGGCCTCGGGCGGGAAGTACTTCTCGACGTAAAGCCGTCCGAGCGCGAAGCCGAGCTGCCGGTCGGTGGCGCCGACGCAACGCTTCCACCGCTCCTCGATCTTCTCGGTACCCTGCAGCACCTTCCCGCGGAAGTCGAACTCCTCGTTGACGAACGGCGAGGAGAGTTGCGGCGCCGCCCAGCTGACGAGGTGCCAGCGCAGGTAGGTCTTCCACTGCTCGAGCGGAACCTTGGCCAGGAGCGCGCCGACCCCGCGGACGAACTCCGGCTGCGCCACGTTGAGGCTGGCGATCGCGGGCGTCTCCTGGGCGCGGAAGTACGCCGGCCAGTCGAAGTCGGGCGCGAGCTTGGCGAGTTCGGCGGTGGGGATGCGGTGGTAGGTGTTGTCGGGGTTGCGCTGCTCGACCCGCGTCATCGAGATCTTGGCGAGGTCGGTCTCGAGCGCCAGCACCGCCGCGGCCTCGGCCTTGGCCTGAGCCGCGCCGTCCCCCAGCAGCTCGAGCATGCGCGCCACGTGGTCGGCGTACTTCTCGCGGATCTGCTTGGAGCGGGCGTCGTCGTTGAGGTAATAGTCGCGGTCGGGCAGGCCGAGACCGCCCTGACGCAGCGACGCGATCACCTCGTCGCTGTTCTTGCGGTCCTGCTCCGAGCCGAAGCCGAAGAGCACCCGCACGCCGCTGCTCTGCAGGCGGGCCACCTCGGCCTGGAGCTCGGCCGGCGTCTTGATCGCGGCGATGCGCGCGAGCTCCGGCTCGATCGGCTTGGCGCCGGCGGCTTCGATCGCCTTTTCGTCCATGCACGCGCCCCAGAAATCTGAGAGCTTGCGGTCGTCGGAGCCGGGGACGAGGTCCTTGCGCGCGGCCAGGGCCTCGAGGATGCCGTGCAGCTTGTCGCGGTTCTCCTCGGCGAGCACGTTGAACGTGCCCCAGCGCGGGTACTCCGGCGGGATCGGGTGCGCCTTGATCCAGCCGCCGTCGGCATACTGGAAGAAGTCCACGCACGCCTTGGCGCTCGCGTCCATGTCCGCCGGGTTGGTTCCGTGGACCTGCTGCGCCGCCAGCGGCATGGCGACGGCCGCGGCGACGCCAGCGAGGGTGAGGGTGACAGAACGGTTCATGACCACCTCCTGACGGCTGGGGATTGTACGCCTCGGCCGACCGTGGGGGCAGCGACGGTCAAGAAGAAGGGCGGAGCCGAGCCCCGCCCTCCCGTCGTTCTCTGCTTCCCCGGACCCCGGATCCCGGACCCCGGCTTCTTCGAACCACGATCCACGAACCACGGTCTCTTCGGACCACGGTCCACGGACCACTGACCACGGTCCTTACATCGTCTTCAGCATCTCCTCGGCCTCCTTGCAGGTCTTGCCGACGCCGGCGACCGACTTGGTGAACGCCGCCTTCTCCTCGTCGGTGAGGTCGAGCTCGATGATCTTCTCGATGCCGTTCCTGCCGACGATGCAGGGCACGCCGACGAACAGCCCCTTGACGCCGTACTCGCCGTCGAGCTTGGCGCACACGGGGATGATCTTGCGCTTGTCGAAGATCACCGCCTCGGCCATCTCGAGCGCCGCCCATGCGGGCGACACGAACGCCGAGCCGAAGCCGAGCAGCCCGACGACCTCGCCGCCGGCCTTGCGGGTGCGCGCCTCGATCTTGGCCAGGGTGTCCGCGTCGAGGAACTTGCCGACCGGGATGCCGGCGATCTGGCAGGAGCTGCGCACCGGCACCATGTCGTCGCCGTGGCCGCCGAGCACCAGCGCGTTGACGTTCTCCACCGACACTTTTGCCGCCTCGGCCACGAAGTAGCAGTAACGCCCGGAGTCGAGCACGCCCGCCATGCCGAACAGCCTGTTCTTCGGGGGGGCCAGACGCTTGTCGAGGGTGAAGACGATGGCGTCGAGCGGGTTGGCGATCGAGATGATCATCGCGTCGGGGCAGTACTGCTTGATCCCCTTGGCCACCTCGAGGGTGACCTTGAGGTTGATGGCGAGCAGCTCTTCCCGGCTGGGGAAGGTGCCGTCGGGACGCGCCTTGCGCGGCACGCCGGCGGTGTTGATGACCAGCTCCGCCCCGGCCAGCGCCGAGTAGTCCTTGGACGCGACGAGCTTGATGTCGTGGCGGATGGTCGGCAGCCCCTCGGCGATGTCGAGGGTCTTACCGATCGAGACCGACTGCTTCTTGACGACCTCCTGCCGCTCCGGCGGATCAGCCGGGTTGGGCATCGGGGCCGGGTCCGTCAACCCCACCTCGCGCGCCAGTCCACGCTGCGCGATCTCCTGGGCGAGCACTCCACCGATGAAACCACCGCCGATCAGACCGATCTTCTTCAACATGATCTCTCTCCCTTCCTGGGCTGTCCGCCCTTGCCTGCCACGGGTGCGAGGCGGGGAGCGGACACCAGATCCGTCCCATCCCCGGTCCTGACGGTCGATTGGACCCTGCGCTTCATGCCGTGCCGAGGTCGGCCGGCAACTTGGCCGACTGCGCTGCCACGTCGCCGGCGCTCTTGTGCAACAGCGCCTCTTCCTCGGCGGTAAGCTTCAACTCGAACACGCCCTCCATGCCCTTGGCGCCGAGCTTGGCCGGGACGCCGACGTACACGTCCTTCAGGCCAAACTCCCCCTGCAGGTACACGGCGCAGGGCAGGATCTTCTTGCGGTCCCTGACGATGGAATCCACCATCTCGTACACGCCGGCGGCCGGCGCGTAGTACGCCGACCCGGTCTTCAGGAGCTTGACGATCTCGCCGCCGCCCTGGGCGGTGCGCTGCACGATCGCGTCGATGTGTTCCTTCGGCAACAGCTCCGGCAGCGGCACGCCGCTCACCGTGGTGTAGCGCGGCATCGGCACCATGCTGTCGCCGTGGCCGCCGAGCACGAGCGCGAACACGCTCTCGGTCGAGACGCCGAGTTCCATCGCGATGAACGCGCGCATCCGCGCGGTGTCGAGGATGCCGGCCATCCCGATCACGCGCTCGCGGGGGAACCCGGACACTCGGCGAGCGACCTCGCACATCACGTCGAGCGGGTTCGTCACCATAATGATGATCGAGTCGCGCGACTTGCGCACCGCGCGCGAAATGCACTCGGCGACGACCTTGGCGTTCGCATCCTGCAGGTCGTCGCGGCTCATGCCGGGCTTGCGCGCCAGACCGGCGGTCATGACGATGATGTCGGAACCCTCGGTGGCGTCGTAGTCGTTCGTGCCGACGAGCAGGCCGTCGTGATGCACGACCGGCGCCGCCTGGTAGAGGTCGAGCGCCTTTCCCTGCGGCACCCCGTCGACGACGTCGACGAGGATGATGTCACCCAGATGCCCTTCGGCCAGCCGTTGGGCCGTGGTGGCGCCGACGTTTCCGGCACCGATCACCGTGATCTTGGGCTTCCTCATCGCGATTCCCCTCTGTCGGGGTTCCCGGTTGCCACCAACATTCCTGACACGGCGATTACAGTACCACCCAATCCCAGGCAATCACAAACGCCGCCGGACGGCGAACCCTCCCGCGATCGGCGCCCTCGGAGCGCGCCCCACCGCCACGGTTCAGGCGACCCCCGCCGGGCCCGCGCCATGGCGTCCCTGCGCTTGAAATGCTCAAAAAAGGGGTGTATAAGAGGTCGGTTGCTGCTTTCGAAGAGAAAGTGGGACTCCGGTCCCACTTTTTTTTCGGGAGCGAAGGGGATGATGACGCGTCTTTCCGATGATCTCCTGGCACGGCTGGGCCGCCTCGCCGCGAGCGAGGGGGTCGAGCTGTTGGCCGTCGAGGTGGCCGGCACGGCCCGCAAGCCCGTCGTCCGCCTGCTCCTCGACCGCACGGAGGGCGGCGTGACGCTCGCGGACTGCGAGTCGGTCTCCCGCCAGGCGAGCGTGCTCCTCGACGCGCACGACCCGTTTCCGGCTGCGTTCACCCTCGAGGTATCGTCGCCTGGAATTGACCGCAAACTTTATAACGAAAAGGATTTCGCTCGATTCGAGGGATGCGCGGTGCGGGTGCGGATGTGCCCGACGTGGCCCGCGCCCCGGGTCGTCGACGGGTTCCTGGAGGGGCGCACCGACGGCGCGATCCGCGTGCGCGACCGCGCCGGGGCCATCCGCGAGCTGCCCGAGGGCCAGGTCTTCGAGACCCGTCTCGCCCCGGACCTCGACGAGAGCCTCAAGCGAGCGAAGTCCCGGGGAAGGATGTAGGCGATGAAGATGGAACTCGGCAACCTGATCCGCCAGGTCTCCCACGAGCGGGAGATCGAACCGGAGCGGCTGGTCGCGGCGCTTGAGGATGCAATCTCGCAGGCGGCGAGAAAGCACTACCGCGAGCGCGGCGTCCGCACCCACATCGATCTGGAGACGGGCGAGATGTCGTCGTTCCGGGTGCGGACCGTGGTGGCCACCGCGGAGGAGGTCACCGACCCGACCTCGGAGATGCTGCTCGAAGAGGCGCGCGAGATCGAACCCGGCGTCGAGGTCGGCGGCGAGATCGTCCTCGGCGAGCTGGACACGGCGTCCCTCGGCCGCATCGCCGCGCAGGCCGCCCGCCAGATGCTCTTCCAGCGCGTGCGCGAGGCCGAGCGCGACAACATCTACAACGAGTACATCGGGAAGCAGGGCGAGCTCGTCAACGGGATCGTCAAGCGCTTCGAGCGCGGCGACATCGTGATCGAGCTCGGACGCACCGAGGGCGTGGTCACCCGCCAGCACCAGGTGCGGCACGAGCGCTACAGCCAGGGCGACCGGATCCGGGCCGTGATCGTGGACGTCACCAAGGACGCCAACAAGCCGCAGGTCGTCCTCTCCCGCACCGCGCCCCAACTGCTGATCAAGCTGCTCGAGATGGAGGTGCCGGAGATCTACGACGGCACCGTCATCGTCAAGGGGTGCGTCCGCGAGCCCGGCGAGCGCGCCAAGGTCGCCGTCGCGTCCCGCGACCGCGACGTGGACCCGGTCGGCGCCTGCGTCGGCATGAAGGGGTCGCGCGTGCAGGCGATCATGCGCGAGCTCAAGGGAGAGAAGGTCGACATCATCCCGTACAACCAGGACATCGTGACGTTTGCCCAGAGCGCGCTGGCCCCCGCGAAGATCAACCGCGTGGCGCTGCGCGAACAGTCGACGAGGATCCCGATCACCGACACCGACGGGAAACCCGCCCAGGACGAGCACGGCGAGCCCCTGGTGCACGAACGGAACGAGACGGTGCTCGACGTGATCGTGTCCGACGAGCAGCTCTCCCTCGCGATCGGCAAGCGCGGCCAGAACGTGCGCCTGGCCTCCCGCCTGCTCGGGTGCCGCATCGAGATCAAGAGCGAGGAAGCCGTCAAGGACGAGGTTGCGGCGGCCCTGGCGGCCATGCTTCGCCAGGTCGAGGGGGTTGCGGACGACGTCGCAGCGGAAGCCGAGCCGTCCGCCGCGATCGACTACGACACCCATCTGCCGCTCGAGGAGCTGTCCGGGATCAGCGACAAGATGCGCGAGCGGCTGCTGGAGCACGGGTTCTCCCATGCCGGCGCGCTCGCCGCCGCCGACCCCGAGAAGCTGATGGAAATCCCAGGAATCGGGCCTCATTCCGCTGCCAAACTGATCGCAGCGGCGAAGACGGCGCTCGCGGCGCAAGCCCCCGCGGGCCCCGAGGAGTAGAGCATGCCGCAGGTGTTCCGTGTCGGCGATTTGGCCCAGCAGATGGGCGTTTCGGTCGAGGAGTTGATCTTCAAGCTGCGCTCCATCGGCGTGGACGTCACCACTGCGGAGAACACCCTCGACCTGTCGACGGTGCGCGACATCATCACCGGACAGACGCTCGTCCGGCGCCCGCGCGAGGTGATCGTGCGTCAGGCGGCCGCGAGCGCGGAGGAGCAGCGCAAGGCGCCGGCGCCGCCCGTCGATCGCTTGAAGCGCAGACGACCGGGACGCCGGGGGGTCGGCCTCGACGAGGAACTCCCCGACGAGGTCCCGAACCTCGCCGCGCTGGCGGTGCCGGCGTCGGCCAAACACGCCGCCAGGGCGGCGGACGAGCCTGAGCGCCGCCGCCGAGGAGACCGAGCCGGCCGTCGACACCACGGCCGCAGCGGCCCCGGTCGAGGCCGAGGCGATCGCCGAACCGGCCCCGGAGCCGGTCGCGCCGCCGCCCGAGGAGACGCCCGCCACGCCGGTGAAGCCGGCGCGGACGGCGAAGGCCGTTAAGGCGGCCAAGACCGAACCGGCCGAGCCGGCCCCCGCCGTGACGCCCATCGAGGCCACACCGGCTCCGGCGCCGGCCGCCCATGCCGCCAAACCCAAGGCCGCGACGGTGCGCGAGACCGCCAGGCCGGCCAAGAAGGGCGCCAAGGCGCCCCTCGAGTCCCAACTCCGTGAGCTCTCGGACGACGAGGTGCGGCAGCGCATCATGGCGGCCAAGCAGGCCGCGGCCGCCAAGCCGGCCGAGAAGGCCGCCGCCCCGGGCCGCGGGAAATCCTCCCGCAAGGCCAAGGCGGCCGCGGACGCCGACGAGATCCGCGACCTGCTGGCCAAGTTCGAGGAGTCCAAGGTCCGGGCCGCGGCCGAAGGGACGGCTGCGCCGCGGCCCCCGGTTTCGGCGGGTGGACGCGGGAGGCCGATGCACCGGCCCCGGCGCGAACGCGGGGAGGCCCCGGCGGAGGCACGGGTCGTCACGGTGTCGTTCCGCGACGGCCTCAAGCCCGAGGGACCGGTCTACCTCTCGGAGGCGGTCACGGTCCGGGAACTGGCCGAGAAGCTCAACGTCCTGGTCAAGGACCTCATGGCGTACCTGATCTTCAAGAAGATCCTGGTCACCGCCAACCAGGCCCTGCCCCAGGAGCTCGCGGAGCAGATCTGCGAGGAGCTGGGCATCGAGGCCATGGTCGTGAGCTTCGAGGAGGAGATCGACCTCCAGCAGGAGGAAGCCGCCGACTCGGATGTCAAGCCGGAGCCCGCCCCCCCGTGGTGACGGTGATGGGCCACGTGGACCACGGCAAGACCTCGCTGCTCGACTCCATCCGCTCGACGCGCGTGGCGGCCGGCGAGGCCGGCGGCATCACGCAGCACATCGGCGCGTCGCGCATCGTCCACAAGGACAAGCCGATCGTGTTCATCGACACCCCGGGCCACGCGGCGTTCACGCAGATGCGCGCCCGCGGCGCCAAGGTCACCGATATCGTGGTGCTGGTGGTGGCGGCCGACGACGGCGTCATGCCGCAGACGGTCGAGGCGATCAACCACGCCCGCGCTGCCCACGTGCCTCTGATCGTGGCGATCAACAAGATCGACAAGGCCAACGCCAACCCGGAGCGCGTCAAGCAGGAACTGGCCCAGCACGAGGTACTCCTCGAGGGATGGGGCGGTGAGACGCCGGTGGTGCAGGTCTCGGCCACCAAGGCCCAGGGGATCGACGAACTCCTCGAGGTGATCCTCCTCGTCGCCGAGATGACCGACATCAAGGCCGTGCGCGAGGGGCCGGCCCGCGGCACAGTGCTCGAGGCCCGCAAGGAGCGCGGACGCGGCGTCGTGGCAACCGTTCTCGTGCAGCAGGGCACGCTGGCCCAGGGCGACAGCTTCTTCGCCGGCTCGACCTACGGCCGCGTGCGCGCGATGCTGGACACGGCCCGCAAGCCGGTGCGCGTGGCCAGGCCGTCAGAGGCGGTCGAGATCATGGGCCTCGAGGACATTCCCGAGGCCGGCGACACGTTCCAGGTGGTCGAGGACGAGTCGCGGGCGCGCGACGTCGCCGGCCACCGCCAGGCCAAGCAGCGCGAGGATCAGATGGCCAGCAACCGCAAGGTCACCCTCGAAGGCCTGATGGACAAGATCAAGGCCGACGAGGTCAAGGCGCTCAACCTCGTGCTCAAGGCCGACATGCAGGGGTCGGTCGAGGTGCTGCGCGACACCCTCGCCAAGCTCTCAACCGACGAGGTCGCGATCAACATCATCCACGCCTCGGCCGGCGCGATCACCGCCAACGACATCCTGCTCGCGTCCGCGTCCCAGGCGATCGTCATCGGCTTCAACGTGCGTCCGGAGCGTTCGGCCAAGGAGCTGGCGGAGCGCGAGAAGGTGGACGTCCGCCTCTACTCGGTCATCTACAACCTCACCGACGAGCTGCAGAAGGCGATGCTCGGGATGCTCAAGCCGACGTTCAAGGAGGAGGAACTCGGCCGGGCCGAGGTCCGCGAGGTGTTCAAGGTCTCCAAGGTGGGAACCATCGCCGGCTGCATGGTGCTCGAGGGAACGATCCTGCGGACCGCCAAGGCCCGCCTGTTGCGCGACAACGTCCTGATCTGGGAGGGCAACCTCTCCTCGCTCAAACGGTTCAAGGACGACGCCTCCGAGGTCAAGAACGGCTTCGAGTGCGGCATCGGCCTCGAGAAGTACCACGACATCAAGCAGGGCGACATCATCGAGGCGTACCGCACCGTGGAAGTGGCGCGCGAGGCGTGATGCGAGGCTGGTGTCTGGGTTCCGGGGTCCGGGGTCCGATGGAGACCCGGGGATGAGCGGGAAGTCGCCGCTGTTCGTCGCCGTCGCCCAGGTGGAGCTGCACCTGCCCGGGGCGCGGTCGCTCAAGGACAAGCGCCAGGACGTGCGGTCGCTCGTCGAGCGGATGCGGCACCGCCTGGCGGTGCTGGTCGTCGAGAGCGACCATCAGGAGTTGCACCAGCGCGCGGGGCTGGCGATCAGCGCGCTCGCGACCGACGCCGAGGCGGCGCGCGGCACCGTCGCGCGCGCCCTCGACCTGGTGAACGAGAGTTTCCCTGGTGTCGTGCTCGACGAGCGAGTCGAAGTCGTCCAGGTGCGGTAGGAGGTGAATCGTGCGTGACGCCCTCGTGCGCCGCGAACGGCTGAAGAATGCGATGCGGGAGGTGCTCTCGGAGCTCCTG
>CAVSFQ010000031.1:0-98774 GCA_963727205.1 uncultured Acidobacteriota bacterium
GAAATGCACAAAAAAGGGGTGTATAAGAGGTCGGTTGCTGCTTTCGAAGAGAAAGTGGGACTCCGGTCCCACTTTTTTTTCGGGAGCGAAGGGGATGATGACGCGTCTTTCCGATGATCTCCTGGCACGGCTGGGCCGCCTCGCCGCGAGCGAGGGGGTCGAGCTGTTGGCCGTCGAGGTGGCCGGCACGGCCCGCAAGCCCGTCGTCCGCCTGCTCCTCGACCGCACGGAGGGCGGCGTGACGCTCGCGGACTGCGAGTCGGTCTCCCGCCAGGCGAGCGTGCTCCTCGATGCGCACGACCCGTTTCCGGCTGCGTTCACCCTCGAGGTATCGTCGCCTGGAATTGACCGCAAACTTTATAACGAAAAGGATTTCGCTCGATTCGAGGGATGCGCGGTGCGGGTGCGGATGTGCCCGACGTGGCCCGCGCCCCGGGTCGTCGACGGGTTCCTGGAGGGGCGCACCGACGGCGCGATCCGCGTGCGCGACCGCGCCGGGGCCATCCGCGAGCTGCCCGAGGGCCAGGTCTTCGAGACCCGTCTCGCCCCGGACCTCGACGAGAGCCTCAAGCGAGCGAAGTCCCGGGGAAGGATGTAGGCGATGAAGATGGAACTCGGCAACCTGATCCGCCAGGTCTCCCACGAGCGGGAGATCGAACCGGAGCGGCTGGTCGCGGCGCTCGAGGATGCAATCTCGCAAGCGGCGAGAAAGCACTACCGCGAGCGCGGCGTCCGCACCCACATCGATCTGGAGACGGGCGAGATGTCGTCTTTCCGGGTGCGGACCGTGGTGGCCACCGCGGAGGAGGTCACCGACCCGACCTCGGAGATGCTGCTCGAAGAGGCGCGCGAGATCGAACCCGGCGTCGAGGTCGGCGGCGAGATCGTCCTCGGCGAGCTGGACACGGCGTCCCTCGGCCGCATCGCCGCGCAGGCCGCCCGCCAGATGCTCTTCCAGCGCGTGCGCGAGGCCGAGCGCGACAACATCTACAACGAGTACATCGGGAAGCAGGGCGAGCTCGTCAACGGGATCGTCAAGCGCTTCGAGCGCGGCGACATCGTGATCGAGCTCGGACGCACCGAGGGCGTGGTCACCCGCCAGCACCAGGTGCGGCACGAGCGCTACAGCCAGGGCGACCGGATCCGGGCCGTGATCGTGGACGTCACCAAGGACGCCAACAAGCCGCAGGTCGTCCTCTCCCGCACCGCGCCCCAACTGCTGATCAAGCTGCTCGAGATGGAGGTGCCGGAGATCTACGACGGCACCGTCATCGTCAAGGGGTGCGTCCGCGAGCCCGGCGAGCGCGCCAAGGTCGCCGTCGCGTCCCGCGACCGCGACGTGGACCCGGTCGGCGCCTGCGTCGGCATGAAGGGGTCGCGCGTGCAGGCGATCATGCGCGAGCTCAAGGGAGAGAAGGTCGACATCATCCCGTACAACCAGGACATCGTGACGTTTGCCCAGAGCGCGCTGGCCCCCGCGAAGATCAACCGCGTGGCGCTGCGCGAACAGTCGACGAGGATCCCGATCACCGACACCGACGGGAAACCCGCCCAGGACGAGCACGGCGCGCCCCTGGTGCACGAACGGAACGAGACGGTGCTCGACGTGATCGTGTCCGACGAGCAGCTCTCCCTCGCGATCGGCAAGCGCGGCCAGAACGTGCGCCTGGCCTCCCGCCTGCTCGGGTGCCGCATCGAGATCAAGAGCGAGGAAGCCGTCAAGGACGAGGTTGCGGCGGCCCTGGCGGCCATGCTTCGCCAGGTCGAGGGGGTTGCGGACGACGTCGCAGCGGAAGCCGAGCCGTCCGCCGCGATCGACTACGACACCCATCTGCCGCTCGAGGAGCTGTCCGGGATCAGCGACAAGATGCGCGAGCGGCTGCTGGAGCACGGGTTCTCCCATGCCGGCGCGCTCGCCGCCGCCGACCCCGAGAAGCTGATGGAAATCCCAGGAATCGGGCCTCATTCCGCTGCCAAACTGATCGCAGCGGCGAAGACGGCGCTCGCGGCGCAAGCCCCCGCGGGCCCCGAGGAGTAGAGCATGCCGCAGGTGTTCCGTGTCGGCGATTTGGCCCAGCAGATGGGCGTTTCGGTCGAGGAGTTGATCTTCAAGCTGCGCTCCATCGGCGTGGACGTCACCACTGCGGAGAACACCCTCGACCTGTCGACGGTGCGCGACATCATCACCGGACAGACGCTCGTCCGGCGCCCGCGCGAGGTGATCGTGCGTCAGGCGGCCGCGAGCGCGGAGGAGCAGCGCAAGGCGCCGGCGCCGCCCGTCGACCGCTTGAAGCGCAGACGGCCGGGACGCCGAGGGGTCGGCCTTGACGAGGAACTCCCCGACGAGGTCCCGAACCTCGCCGCGCTGGCGGTGCCGGCGTCGGCCAAACACGCCGCCAGGGCGGCGGACGAGCCTGACGCCGCCGCCGAGGAGACCGAGCCGGCCGTCGACACCACGGCCGCAGCGGCTCCGGTCGAGGCCGAGGCGATCGCCGAACCGGCCCCGGAGCCGGTCGCGCCGCCCCCCGAGGAGACGCCCGCCACGCCGGTGAAGCCGGCGCGGACGGCGAAGGCCGCCAAGGCGGCCAAGACCGAACCGGCCGAGCCGGTCCCCGCCGTGACGCCCATCGAGGCCACACCGGCTCCGGCGCCGGCCGCCCATGCCGCCAAACCCAAGGCCGCGACGGTGCGCGAGACCGCCAGGCCGGCCAAGAAGGGCGCCAAGGCGCCCCTCGAGTCCCAACTCCGCGAGCTCTCGGACGACGAGGTGCGGCAGCGCATCATGGCGGCCAAGCAGGCCGCGGCCGCCAAGCCGGCCGAGAAGGCCGCCGCCCCGGGCCGCGGGAAATCCTCCCGCAAGGCCAAGGCGGCCGCGGACGCCGACGAGATCCGCGACCTGCTGGCCAAGTTCGAGGAGTCCAAGGTCCGGGCCGCGGCCGAAGGGACGGCTGCGCCGCGGCCCCCGGTTTCGGCGGGTGGACGCGGGAGGCCGATGCACCGGCCCCGGCGCGAACGCGGGGAGGCCCCGGCGGAGGCACGGGTCGTCACGGTGTCGTTCCGCGACGGCCTCAAGCCCGAGGGACCGGTCTACCTCTCGGAGGCGGTCACGGTCCGCGAGCTGGCCGAGAAGCTCAACGTCCTGGTCAAGGACCTCATGGCGTACCTGATCTTCAAGAAGATCCTGGTCACCGCCAACCAGGCCCTGCCCCAGGAGCTCGCGGAGCAGATCTGCGAGGAGCTGGGCATCGAGGCCATGGTCGTGAGCTTCGAGGAGGAGATCGACCTCCAGCAGGAGGAAGCCGCCGACTCGGATGTCAAGCCGGAGTTCCGTCCCCCCGTGGTGACGGTGATGGGCCACGTGGACCACGGCAAGACCTCGCTGCTCGACGCCATCCGCTCGACGCGCGTGGCGGCCGGCGAGGCCGGCGGCATCACGCAGCACATCGGCGCGTCGCGCATCGTCCACAAGGACAAGCCGATCGTGTTCATCGACACCCCGGGCCACGCGGCGTTCACGCAGATGCGCGCCCGCGGCGCCAAGGTCACCGACATCGTCGTGCTGGTGGTGGCGGCCGACGACGGCGTCATGCCGCAGACGGTCGAGGCGATCAACCACGCCCGCGCCGCCCACGTGCCTCTGATCGTGGCGATCAACAAGATCGACAAGGCCAACGCCAACCCGGAGCGCGTCAAGCAGGAACTCGCCCAGCACGAGGTACTCCTCGAGGGATGGGGCGGCGAGACGCCGGTGGTGCAGGTCTCGGCCACCAAGGCCCAGGGGATCGACGAACTCCTCGAGGTGATCCTCCTCGTCGCCGAGATGGCCGACATCAAGGCCGTGCGCGAGGGGCCGGCCCGCGGCACAGTGCTCGAGGCCCGCAAGGAGCGCGGACGCGGCGTCGTGGCAACCGTTCTCGTGCAGCAGGGCACGCTGGCCCAGGGCGACAGCTTCTTCGCCGGCTCGACCTACGGCCGCGTGCGCGCGATGCTGGACACGGCCCGCAAGCCGGTGCGCGTGGCCAGGCCGTCCGAGGCGGTCGAGATCATGGGCCTCGAGGACATCCCCGAGGCCGGCGACACGTTCCAGGTGGTCGAGGACGAGTCGCGGGCGCGCGACGTCGCCGGCCACCGTCAGGCCAAGCAGCGCGAGGATCAGATGGCCAGCAACCGCAAGGTCACCCTCGAAGGCCTGATGGACAAGATCAAGGCCGACGAGGTCAAGGCGCTCAACCTCGTGCTCAAGGCCGACATGCAGGGGTCGGTCGAGGTGCTGCGCGACACCCTCGCCAAGCTCTCCACCGACGAGGTCGCGATCAACATCATCCACGCCTCGGCCGGCGCGATCACCGCCAACGACATCCTGCTCGCATCCGCGTCCCAGGCGATCGTCATCGGCTTCAACGTGCGTCCCGAGCGCTCGGCCAAGGAGCTGGCGGAGCGCGAGAAGGTGGACGTTCGCCTCTACTCGGTCATCTACCACCTCACCGACGAGCTGCAGAAGGCGATGCTCGGGATGCTCAAGCCGACGTTCAAGGAGGAGGAGCTCGGCCGGGCCGAGGTCCGCGAGGTGTTCAAGGTCTCCAAGGTGGGAACCATCGCCGGCTGCATGGTGCTCGAGGGAACGATCCTGCGCACCGCCAAGGCCCGCCTGTTGCGCGACAACGTCCTGATCTGGGAGGGCAACCTCTCCTCGCTCAAGCGGTTCAAGGACGACGCCTCCGAGGTCAAGAACGGCTTCGAGTGCGGCATCGGTCTCGAGAAGTACCACGACATCAAGCTGGGCGACGTCATCGAGGCCTACCGCACCGTGGAAGTGGCGCGCGAGGCGTGATGCGAGGCTGGTGTCTGGGTTCCGGGGTCCGGGGTCCGATGGAGACCCGGGGATGAGCGGGAAGTCGCCGCTGTTCGTCGCCGTCGCCCAGGTGGAGCTGCACCTGCCCGGGGCGCGGTCGCTCAAGGACAAGCGCCAGGACGTGCGGTCGCTCGTCGAGCGGATGCGGCACCGCCTGGCGGTGCTGGTCGTCGAGAGCGACCACCAGGAGCTGCACCAGCGCGCGGGGCTGGCGATCAGCGCGCTCGCGACCGACGCCGAGGCGGCGCGCGGCACCGTCGCGCGCGCCCTCGACCTGGTCAACGAGAGTTTCCCGGGTGTCGTGCTCGACGAGCGAGTCGAAGTCGTCCAGGTGCGGTAGGAGGTGAATCGTGCGTGACGCCCTCGTGCGCCGCGAACGGCTGGCGCATGCGATGCGGGAGGTGCTCTCGGAGCTCCTGCTCACCCAGATCAAGGACCCGCGCCTGTCCGGCGTCGTGATCTCCGCGGTCGAGCTCTCCGGCGACCTGAAGCTCGCCCGCGCCTTCTTCTCGGTCTTCGGCGACGACGAGCGGGTGCGCCAGGCCGGCGACGGCCTCGTCCAGGCGCGCGGCTTCCTCCGCCACGAGAGCGCGAAGCGGCTGCGGATGCACAACCCGCCGGACCTCGAGTTCAAGCGCGACCTGGGTTTCGAGCGCGCCGACCGCATCGCCCGCGTGCTCGACGAGATCGCCGCCACCAGGCCGAAGACGGACGATGACGAGGCCGGCGACCAGGAGGCGGGGGCCGGGGTTCGGGGGTCGGGGCTCGGGGCTCGGGAAGATCAAAACACGGCGGCTGACGAGGGCGAGGGCGACGCCGGGAGGACGGCGATGAGTGAGGCGACTCGCGATCCCGGCGCCGCGCTCGCGCGGCTGAAGCGTGCCAAGCGGGTGCTGGTCACCTCGCACAGCGCGCCCGACGGCGACGCGCTGGGCTCCGAACTCGGTCTCGCCGAGGTCGCACGGGCGCTGGGCGTCGCGGCCACGATCGTGAACCGCGACCCGCACCCGGCGTCGCTCGCGTTCCTCCCCGGCCTCGAGACGATCCGGGTCCAGAACGAACTGCCCGCCGGCTTCGAGCGCGATTTCGACCTCGGGGTCCTGCTCGAGTGCCCCGACCTCGACCGGCCCGGGCTCGCCGGGCCTCGACCGGATGCCGCTGCTCAACATCGACCACCACCTCGAGAACGCCCTCTACGGCGAGGTCAACGTCGTGGACGAGGACGCCCCCGCGGTCGGCGAGATGGTGCTGGCGATGGCCGAGAAGGCCGGCGTCGCGGTGACGGCGAGCATGGCGACCAACCTGTATGCGGCACTCGTCACCGACACCGGCGACTTCCGCTATTCGAACGCCACGCCCAGGGCGTTCGAGGCTGCCGCCAGGCTGGTAGCTGCCGGTGCGAAGCCGGACAAGATCGCCGAGGCGCTCTGGGAACACACCCCGGCCCGAGTCGTGCGCCTGACCGCCGAAGTGCTGTCCACGCTCGAGCTGCTGGCCGGCGGGCGGCTGGCGGTCATCGCCTGCGACGGCGCGATGCTGGCGCGGGCGGGCGCCCGCCCGGAAGACACGGAGAACCTCGTCAACATCCCGCGCGGCATCGACGGCGTGCGCGTCGCCGTCTTCCTCAAGGCCCTGTCCGACGGCGCCGTACGCGTCTCGCTCCGCTCGCGCGGCGACGTCGATGTCCAATCGGTGGCCCGGACGTTCGGCGGCGGCGGCCACCGCAACGCGGCCGGCTGCACCATCGAGGGCAGCCTCGCCGAGGCAAGGCGCGCGCTGCTCGCCGCCGCCCTCCCTGTCGTGGAGTCCTCATGAGCTTCTCCCGTAGCGGGTTCCTCCTCGTGGACAAGCCGGCCGGGCCGACCTCCCACGACGTCGTGCAGGCGGCGCGCCGGGCGCTCAAGGAGCGCCGCATCGGTCACACGGGCACCCTCGACCCGGCGGCCACCGGCCTGTTGCTCCTGTGCATCGGCAAGGCCACGCGGCTGCAGCAGTACCTCCTCGCCTGGGAGAAGACCTACCACGGGGAGATCCGCCTCGGGTGGGGCACGACAACCTACGACGGCGAGGGCGAGCCGCTCGCCGAGGCGAGGCCCGTGCCCGAGCTCTCTGAAACCGTGATCGCCGGCCTTGCGGCGCGCTTTTCGGGCGAGTTCGAGCAGCTTCCGCCCCCCTACTCCGCCAAGAAGACCGGCGGGCGGAAGTTCTACGAGTTGGCGCGCGCCGGGGAAGAGGTTCCGCTGCAGCCCAAGCGGGTGACGGTCCAGAGCATGGCGCTGACGGTCGTGGGGCCGGACCGCGTCGGCTTTGCGGTGACGTGCTCCTCCGGCACCTACCTGCGCTCCCTCGCGCACGACATCGGCGCGACGCTCGGTTGCGGCGGCCATCTCGCCTCCCTGCGGCGCGTCCGCATCGGGCCGTGGCTCGTCGAGGATGCGGTGAGCGCGGAGACGCTCGCCAACCGTCCGCAGGAGGTCCAGGCCGGGGCGTTCGTCTCCCTCGCCTCCGCCATCCTGCCGTTTCCGGAGGTGACCCTCAACCCAACCGCGATGGACCACTTCATGCACGGCCAGGAAGTGGCCGTGCGCGAAGCGGATGGCAACTACGTCCCCGGCTCGCCGGTGGCGGTGCGCGACCGGTCCGGGGACCTCGTGGGGGTGGGCGTCACCCTTGCGTTCCTCGCCCGCGCCCGCACGGTCAACGTGGCCCCGCGCATGGTGCTTGCGGACGTTGAGGCCCCGGCAAAGACGTGATATAGTGACAAGCCTCCTCGCCACCGGGGGCTTGACGTGGAGATGTGGAGCGGACGATGAGCGAACGCGAATACGTATCGAGCAAGGAGCAGATCATCTCGGACTTCCGCCGTCACGACCTCGACAGCGGCTCGCCCGAGGTGCAGGTTGCTCTCATCACAAAGCGCATCGAGTACCTCACCGAGCATTTCAAGGTTCACGCCAAGGATCATCACTCCCGCCGCGGCCTTCTGATGCTCGTGGGACAGAGGCGACGCCTGCTGGAGTACCTCCGGCGGAAGGATGTCGCCAGGTACCGGGCGCTGATCGAGCGGTTGGGTCTGCGCCGCTAGGGCCGATCCGCCGCACAGCCAAAGGAGCACCATGGTCGTCACTGAGAGAGTTGAAATCGAAGGCAGAGCACTGGAACTCGAAGTCGGGAAGGTCGCCAAGCAGGCCGATGGGGCCTGCTTGGTGCGTTTCGGCGAGACGTTCGTGCTGGTCACGGCGTGCTTCCGCAAGGACACCAGGGAAGGCGTGGACTTCCTCCCGCTCACCGTGGATTATCGCGAGAGCACGTACGCCGGCGGCCGCATCCCCGGCGGCTTCTTCAAGCGCGAGGGTCGCCCCACCGAGAAGGAGATCCTGACCTCGCGGTTGATCGACCGGCCGTTCCGGCCGCTTTTCCCGAAGGGCTACACCCACGAGACCCAGATCATCGGGTTCGTGCTTTCGGCGGACGGCATCAACGACCCCGACGTGCTGGCGATCAACGGCGCGTCGGCGGCGCTCATGGTTTCGGGGTGCCCGTTCGACACGCCGGTAGGCGCGGTCCGGGTGGGGCTGGTCGAGGGCCGGCTCGTCGTCAACCCGACGCACCAGCAGCGCGCGGACGCGGCGCTCGAGATCGTCGTCGCCGGCACCGAGAACGCGGTCGTGATGGTGGAGGCCGGAGCGCGCGGCGTGTCGGAGGCGCAGATCCTCGACGCCATCGATCTCGCCCACAGCGAGATCAAGAGAATCATCGCCGCTCAGCGTCGCCTCAGGGACCAGGTCGGCAAGCCCAAGCCCGCATGGACGCCCCCGGTCGCTCCGTGGCCGGAGGAGTTCGCAGCCGGGGTCCGGCAGCGCTTCGCCGGTCCGCTCGACGTTGCGCTGCGCGTGCGCGGCAAGTTCGAGCAGGTCGATGCCGTCGATAAGGTGGAGGACGACGCCGTCGCTTCCGTCCCCGAGACCGAGAGGCCCGAGAAGGGGCCCTGGGTCAAGGCCATCTTCCACGACATGGTCAAGGAGCAGTTCCGCAGCGCGATCCTCGCCAAGGGCGAGCGCCTCGACGGCAGGGCGTTCGACGAGGTCCGCAAGGTCACGTGCGAGGTCGGCATGCTGCCCCGGACGCACGGCTCCGCCCTGTTCACCAGGGGCGAGACCCAGGCGCTCGTGACCTGCACGCTCGGCACCTCCGACGACGTGCAGGTGATCGAGGCGCTCGAGGGCGAGAGTCAGCAGCGCTTCCTCCTGCACTACAACTTCCCGCCGTTCTCGGTCGGCGAGGTCAAGTTCATGCGCGGCCCCGGCCGGCGCGAGATCGGGCACGGCAACCTGGCCCGCCGCGCCCTCGGTCCCGTCATGCCCGACAAGAACGCGTTCCCCTACACGCTGCGGGTGGTCTCGGACATCCTGGAGTCCAACGGCTCCTCGTCGATGGCCACCGTGTGCGGCGGCACGCTCTCGCTCATGGACGCCGGCGTGCCGATCGCGGCGCCGGTGGCCGGCGTGGCGATGGGCCTGGTGTCCGACGGCACCCGCCACGCGGTCCTCACCGACATCGCGGGACAGGAAGACCACTACGGCGACATGGACTTCAAGGTCGCCGGGACGCGCGAGGGGATCAACGCGCTCCAGATGGACATCAAGATCGGCGGGCTGCCGCGCGAGGTCATGGAACGCGCGCTCGAACAGGCCCACCGCGGCCGCCTCCACCTCCTCGACATCATGGAGGCCACGATCGCCCAGCCGCGGCCGGACATCTCCAGCTACGCGCCGCGCATCATCACGATCACGATCAACCCCGACAACATCCGCGACGTCATCGGACCCGGCGGCAAGACGATCCGGGCGATCCAGGACGAGACCGGAGCGCGGATCAACATCGAGGACGACGGTCGGGTCGAGATCGCCACCGCCGACGAGGCGGCCGCGAACCGCGCGGTGCAGATCATCGAGGGCCTCACCCGGCTGCCGCAGATCGGCGAGATCTTCGAGGGCACCGTCAAGCGCATCGAGCCTTACGGCGCGTTCGTCGAGATCCTGCCCAACCGCGACGGCCTGCTGCACGTCTCGGAGCTGGCCTGGGAGCGGACCCGCGAGGTCACGGACGTGATCAAGCTGGGCGACAAGATCAAGGTCAAGATCATCGGCATCGACGGCAGCGACCGCATCAAGCTCTCCCACCGCGCCCTGATCCCGCCGCCCGAGGGGTACACCCCCGAGTCCGGCGAGGGCGAGGGCGAGCGCCGCCGCCCGCACAGCGACCGCCCCGGCGGCCGCGACCGCGGCCCGCGCCGCGAGGGCCGTCGCTAGATCCGTTTCCACCGATTCAGACCCGGAGGCCGCCGCGAGGCGGCCTCCTTCGTTTCCAGCCGGTTCCGGCCGGCCGGCCGTCAACGCTGGCAGCGCGGGCAGTAGAACGCGGACCGTCCGGCGAGGACGCGGCGCACGATCGCGCCCCCGCACCCCGCGCACGGCTGGCCTTCCCGCCCGTACACGGCGAGTGAGACCGCGAAGTAGCCGCCGTCCCCCGCCGCGTTGACGAAGCCGCCGTCCCGCAGCGTCGTGCCGCCGGCATCCAGCGCCGCGGTCAGCACCTGCCGGACGGCCTCGGCGAGTGCCGCCAGCCGGCGCGGCGCCACCTTGTCGGCGCGACGCAGCGGCGAGATCCGCGCCAGCGCCAGCGCCTCGTTGGCGTAGATGTTGCCGAGACCCGCGAGCACGCGCTGGTCGAGCAGCACCGAGCGGATCGGCGAGCGCGAGCGCGCGGCCGCGGTGAGCGCCCCTTCGACATCGCCGAGCAAGGGGTCCGGCCCGAGCCGCGCGAGGGACGGGTGCGCGGCGAGCGCCCCGGGTTCCAGCACCACCGCCACGCCGAAGCGCCGCGGGTCGACGAAACGGACCTCCAGCCCCCCTTCCAGCCGGAGGGCGAGGTGGGTGTGGGGGGCGAACGGCTCCCGGGGCCTGGCCAGCACGAGCCGGCCGGACATCCCGAGGTGGAACAGCGCTGCGGCCCGTTCCCCGTGCGCGATCAGATACTTGCCGCGGCGTTCCAGGGCCGTGAAGCGTGTCCCCTCGATCCGCGCCCGCCAGTCGGCCGGCTCGATCCCCTCCCGCAGCCGCACCGGCCGCGCCTCGACCGCCACCACCCGCCGGCCCACGAGGTGGGGCTCGAGCGAGCGGCGCACGGCCTCGACCTCGGGCAGTTCCGGCATGGCCGTAGACCATAGCACGCCCCTTCCACGGATCCGACCCATGGGCGTCCAACGGACTCCAGCGACGACCCTTCTGCGTCAGGGATGGGTTCACCTCGAGCCGGCTCGGCATCACCGTTCCAGGCCGGCTCCGCCATAGTTATCAACTGACCAGTAATGACTTACATCCGTATGTTGGTTCGGCCGACCTGCCCTAAACAAACCGCTGCCGAAGCGCGTACTAAGGGGTGAAGCTGCTTCCTCCTTTCTCCTCCTTCACACCCGGCGCCGTGAACTCCACGGCGCCGCGGTGCGTCCGGGCGCCCGGACCGTGCCGGCGGCCGGAGGATCGGGTATCCTTACCCGCGGCCTGGGGATGGCGGTGTGGCCCGGCGGGGAGACATGGTATGGAACTCAAGGAAGCCCTCACCACTGCGATCGACTACGAGCACAAGGTGCACGACCACTATGCCAAGGGCGCCGGGGAGATCCTCGACCCGCGGGGGAAGAAGGTCTTCGCGACCCTCGCCAAGGAGGAGTTGGGCCACGTCGCCTACCTGGAGAGCCGCCTCGCGGAGTGGCTCTCGACCGGAAAGGTGTCCACGCCCGAGCTTCCCACCGTGCTGCCCAAGGTGGACTGGGTGCAGGCGGCCAGGGCCAAGGTGGCGCGCGACCCGGAGCGCACCATCGCCGTGAAGGGCGAGATGGAGTTGCTCAAGATCGCGCTCGATCTCGAACGGCAAACGAGCGGCTTCTACGGCCAGCTTGTCGACACCCTCCCCGCGGAGTACCGCGGGCTGTTCGCGCGCTTCCTCGAGATCGAGCAGGCGCACCTCCTGATCGTCCAGGCCGAGATCGACGCGATTGCGGGGCATGGGAGCTGGTTCGACGTGATGGAGTTCCGCCTCGAAGCTGGGTAACGCCCGCGGGTCAGCACGCTCATCGCTTCCTGGCGTCGCCGATAGCGGACCATCTGCGTTGTCGGCCTTCGGCGGTTCGGATCCTCACGTAGCCTCCGGCTACGCTCCGGTCCGACCGCCTCGGCCTCCTAGCATCTGGCCCACTCTCGGCGGCGCGGCTACACGCCCCAAGCTGCGGCGCCTTGCCTGTCGGCGGGGCGTTCGATTTCTCAGCTGTCATCCCCGCGAACGCGGGGATCCAGGCGGCCTTTGTGAGGCGGTGGCTGGGTTCCCGCTTGCGCGGGAACGACGACAGGTGGAGGCTGCGCGGCCTGCGGCCGGCGCAGCCGGCTCGGACCATGGGCCGCGCTTCTTCGATCCACGAGCCACGACCCACGATCCACGGTCTTCGCTGGCGAGCGCTATGAGCGGTCCTTGTGGTTGCCCTCGCGCCGCTCCACCCGTTTGAGGAGGACGTAGCTGACGGTCCCGATCAGGACCATCGCCACCCCGAAGGCGGGGTACGCGAACCGCCAGTTGCCCGGCCCGGTCATCATGCTCCACTCCGACATCCCGCCGATCCCGGCTAGAAGCGACAGCGGCATGAAGATCGTGGTGATCAGGGTGAGCCGGCGGACGCTCTTGTTCGTGCGGTTGGCGACCCGGGCCATCCGGTTGTTGATGAGCGAAAGGTATATCTCCGTGAGGTTGGCCAGGAGGTCCCGATTCATCTCCGTGAACTCGAAGAACTTCGCCAAGTGGTCGTAGATGTCGCGGAAATGGTAGATCGCCTGCTCCGAGACGAACGGCGAGTCCCTGCGGCAGATCTTGACCAGGATCTCGCGCTCGTGGAACAGGCTCTTGCGCAGGGATAACAGGGCGCGGCGCAGCTGGACGAGGCTGTCGAGCCTGAAGCCCGTGACATCCCGGAGGATCCCCTCCTCGGCCGCCTCGATATCGTCCTCGAGCGGCTCGATCGCCTCCACCTTGCCGTCGACCATGACATCGATGATGACGTGGAGCAGGAAATCCGGCCCCCGTTCCACCGTCTCGATGGCGCGGGCGGCGATCGCCTCGATCTTCTCGAACGTCAGGCGCTCGCCTCCCCCGATGCCGCTGACGCTCACGAGGAAGTCCTTCCCGAGGAAGAGATCCAACTCCCCGACGGTCAGCTCGCGGTCTTTGTACGAGTACCGGTTGAACAGGATGAAGGTGTGGCCGGGGTAGTCCTCGACCTTGGGCACCTGGTTCGAATCGAAACAGTCCTCCACCGCCAGCGGGTGGATACCGAGCCGGCCGGCCACCGCGTCGAGCTCCGGCCGCGCCGGGTCGAACATGTCCGCCCAGATGTAGCCGCCGTTGCCGCGCGCTGCGAGCGCCTCCTCGAGCGATCCGACCCGCCGCATCCCCTTGCCCGCCTCGATGTGAAAATACCTGCATTCCGACATTCGAGCCCCCTCGCCACGGGATCCGCCGATCGCGGCCGCCCGTCACCCGCGCTGCGACGATTCTGGCAGATCCGCAGCGAATTCGTGGAACGTGGATCGTGGGTCGTGGATCGTGGATCGTGGGTCGTGGTCCGAGCCGGCCGCGCCGGCCGCAGGCCGCGCGGCCCCGAGCGCCACCCTCGAAGTCGTCGTTCCCGCCGACAGGCAGGGCCTCCAAGCTTGCGGCGTGTAGCCGCGCCGCCGAGAGTGGGCCGGATGCAAGGCGCGCAAGCCGGTCGCACCGGAGGCGTACCCGGAGGGTACGCTGAGGATGCGAGCCGGCGCGGCGCAACGCAGCAGACGGTCCGCTATCGGCGGCGCTACTCCGTGATGCCTTGCATGTTCGCAAGGCGCGCATACCCCCCGCCTCTGGCCAGCAGCTCGGCATGCGTTCCCTGCTCGACGACGCGCCCCTCCTCCACCACCGCGATCATGTCGGCGTTGCGCACCGTGGCGAGCCGGTGGGCGATGATGAGCGCGGTGCGGCCCTTCATCAGGTTCTCGATCGCGCGTTGCACGATCCCCTCGGCGTGGGCGTCGAGCGCCGAGGTGGCCTCGTCGAGCACGAGGATCGGCGGGTCCTTGTACAGCGCCCGTGCCACCGCGATGCGCTGGCGTTGCCCTCCCGAGAGGCGGGCGCCGGCCTCGCCGATCACCGTGTCGAAGCCGTCGGGGAACTCCAGGATGAACTCCTCGGCGAATGCCGCGCGCGCACACGCCCGCAGCCGCTCGGGGTCCACCGTTCTCTGCCCATACGCGATGTTGGCGGCCACCGTGGTGTTGAACAGCACGGTTTCCTGGGTCACGAGGCCGATGCTGCCGCGCAGCGACGCGAGCGTCAGGTCGCGGATGTCGGCCCCGTCGATCGCGATGCGCCCGCCCTGCACATCCCAGAAGCGCGGCAGCAGTTGCGCCACCGTCGACTTCCCCGCGCCCGAGGCGCCGACGAGGGCCAGCGCCCTTCCCGCCGGGATCACGAGGTCGAGACCTCGCAGGACGGGTTTGTCCGGCTCGTAGGCGAAGGATACGCGCTCGAAGGTGATCGCCTCGCGCACGCCGGTGAGCGCGAGCGCGCCGGGCCGGTCGGTGATCTCGACCGGCTCGTCGATGACCGAGAACACCCGCTCCCCGGCCGCTACCGCCCCCTGGAGGGCCATGTTGACCTTGGTGAGGCGCTTGATCGGCGTGTACAGGGAGTACAACCCGAGGAGGAACGAGGCGAACGCCCCGGTCGTCATCGTCCCCGAACTGATGAGCCGATGCGCGTACAGGAGCAGCCCCATGATCCCCGCCGCGCCGATCACCTCGATCACCGGCGCGTTGAGCGCCAGCACCTTGCGCGCCTTGAGGCTGGCCCTGAAGTGGCGGCGCGTCGTCTCGCGGAAGCGGGCGGCCTCGAACGCCTCCATGCCGAACGCCTGCACGACCCGGTAGCCCTTGAGCACTTCGTCTACGACCGAGTTCATCTCGCCGAGGCGCTCCTGGCTCTGGTGCGAACGGTGCCGGAGCTTGCGCGCGAAGGTCGCGATCGGCCAGAGGAACACCGGAGCGCCGATGAGGACCGCGGCCGCGAGTCGGAAGTTGAGCGAGAGCACCAGCGCCACCATCCCGACCACCGTGAACGAGTCCTGGACGAGGTCGGAGAGGCGGTCGGAGATCACCTCGGTGATGCGCTCGATGTCGTTGGTGATCCGCGACATCAGGACAGCGCTCGGCTGCTTCTGGTGGTAGACGGCCGACTGGGCGAGCAGCCGATCCATCAGGCGGTCGCGCAGGTCTTTGACCGTCGCGAGTCCGGCGTGGTAGATCGCGTAGTGGCCGAAATAGGTGAAGACGTTCTTGGCCAGCACCGAGAGGAACCCGAGCAGCAGAATTGCGATGGCGTCGCTGGGCAGGAACCGCCGCAACGATTCCTTCGCGCCCTCGAACCACGCCTTGAGGTCCTTGGCGAAACCGAGCTGCTCGACCGCGGCATGCCCGTGAGCACCGGACGCCGCCCCGGACGCGGCGGCCAGCCCCGGGATCGGCACCTGCGCACCGAGGACCGTGTCGAAGATCGGTCCGATCAGGAACACCATGAACACGGTCGCGAGCGCGACGCCGGCCATCGCGAACGCCGCCGCGACCACCCAGGCGGAGTGGGGCCGCAGCATCTTCAGGATCCGGCGCAACGCGCTCATGCCGCCTCCCTTGCCACCGCGAGAACGGCCCTCGCCGCGCGCTCGCTCGCGCCAGGATCCCCGAGGGCCGCCCGCACCCCGGCGAGCGCCTTGCGTTGCACGTCGCCGGCCTCGCCGAACAGGCGTTTCGTCTCCGCCAGCAGCTGTCCCTCGTTGAAATCGCGCTGCACGGCTTCCGCTACGATGCGCTTCCCCGCCACCAGGTTGACCAGCCCCACGTGCGGCACCCGCACGAGACGCTTGGCAAGGGCGTAGGAGAGCATGTGCAGGCGGTAGCCGACGACCATCGGAACGTCGAGCAGCGCGCACTCCAGCGTAGCCGTGCCCGAGGCCACGATCGCCGCGACACAGCTGGCGAGGGCGCGGTGGCGATCCTCGGCGACGACCTCGACCCGCACCGGGGCGCCGGCCAGGTGTGCGGCAAGCCTCCCGCGATCGAGGCCCGGCGCCGCGATCAGGCGGACGCGCAGGTCCTTGACCTCGGGGAGGAGGCCGGCGGCGGTCGCAAGCATCGTCGGCAGCAGCGCCTCGACCTCGTGCCACCGCGACCCAGGCATCAGGGCCAGCGTCCCCGGCACTCGCGGCGGCATCGCCGCCATCACCGGCGCCAGCTCGTCCACCAGGGGATGGCCGACGTACTCGGCCGCGACTCCATGGGAAGCGTAGAACTCCACCTCGAACGGGAGGATGCACAGCACCCGCCGCACGTCGCGACGGATGCGCCGCACCCGGCCGGAACGCCACGCCCAGAGCTGCGGCGAGACGTAGACCACCACCGGGACGCCGGCGCGCCTCAGGCGGCGGGCGAGCGGCAGATTGAAGTCGGGCGAGTCCACCAGGACCGCCACATCCGGGCGGCGCACCAGCGCCGCGCCGCGCACGCGGCGGGCAAGGGCCAGCAGGCGCGGCAGCTCCCGCACGACCTCGGCCAGCCCCATCACCGAGAGCTCCTCGCTGCGGGCGACGCACTCGAGGCCCGCCTCGCGCAACCGTTCGCCGCCGACGCCGAACGCCTCGATCCCGGCCTCCTCCCGCTGCAGCGCGCGGAGCAGGTTGGCGGCGTGGAGGTCGCCGCTGGCCTCGCCGGCCACGATGAGGGTCCTCACCGGAGTTGTCTCCACGCCAGCAGGAGCGCGGCGCCGAGCGCCGCCCCGGCGGCGTCCGCCAGCACGTCGCCGACCTCGGCGGTGCGCGACGGCGTGTAGCGCTGCAGCACTTCGAGCAGCGCACCGTGGCTGACCGCGTACCCCCAACCGATCAGCGGCGCGGGCGCCAGCCCCATCTCCGCCGCGGCGGCGCCGGCCGAGACCGCGAGCACGCAGTACGAACCGGCGTGGAGGAGCTTGTCGGGGAGATCCCTGACCAACTCGGGGTTCTGCGGCCGGGTGCCGAGGTCAAGGTAGGCGGCGGAGAGGACCACGGTCGTGACCAGGGAGAGGATTCGCGGGGCGTGCATCGCGCACCCGTCAGGCCTTGCCTCAGCTGCGCGGGAACGGGTACATCAGCCACCCGAGCACGATCGCCCCGAGCACCAGCGCCCCGAACACCTTCCAAAAGTACACAATGCGCTCCCGCTTCTCGCGCTTCCACAGGAAGGAGAAGAACACGGCGATCAGGAACGCGTCCAGCACCATCAAGGTGAGGTGGTCGACCATCACCAGTCCTTCTTGCCGGTGCCGATGTCATGGACGTCGAGGACGAGCAGCAGGTTCATCATCCCGGCGGTGAGCAGGAAGGTGTTGCCGAACTCGTACGCGGGCGATGTCACGACACCCTGTCCCAGGCCGACGGCGCGAGCAACGAAGAAGAGCACGCCGTTTCCGACGCTCGCGATCGCCGCGAGATAGGAGAGCGGATCGCCGGCGTGCGGCAGGATCAGCTCGCCGTCGAGCGTGATCCCGAGGAGGAACGCGATCACGACCACGGCGAAGAACACGACGGCGCGCGACCGGCGCCCCACCAGCATGTGCCCGAGGCCGGGCACGAGCCAGGCGAGGACCATGAGCACCGGGAGCGGGAAAGCCGCCGCGCCGCCGTCGCGCCGCTCAGGCATCGGGGGTCCCGAGCGCCCGCCGCAGCTTGGCGCAGGTCTCGCCGAGATCCTCGGGAACGACCCGGACGTCGGCGTTGACGGTGATGAAGCTGGTGTCCCCGCGCCAGCGCGGCACGACGTGGAGGTGCAGGTGGTCGGCGATCCCGGCGCCCGCGACCTCCCCCAGGTTGAACCCGATGTTGAAGCCGTGCGGGTGGTACGTCGCCTCGATCGCCCGCACGACGCGCTGGGCGAGCCGCATGAGATCCGCGAGCGTGGCCGCGTCGAGCTCGGAGAACCCGCTGACGTGCGCGAGCGGCGCCACCATGGTGTGCCCGGAGGTGTACGGGTACCGGTTCAGCAGCGCGAACGCCCGCCCATCCGCGGCGAGAGTCAGCGTCTCGACGCCGCCGTGGGCGGCTTCGCACAGAACGCACGCTTCGGTCGGGTCGGTGTGGGACACGTAGGCAAACCGCCACGGGGCGAAGAGGTGTTGCAACCGCCCCTCACTTACCGCCGAGGATCTCGCGGAGCTGCTTGCCGGGCTTGAAGTACGGCACGACCTTGGGCGGGACATGGACCTGGGCGCCGGTGCGTGGGTTGCGCCCGGCGCGCGCCTGGCGCTTGCGGGTCCGGAACGAACCGAAGCCCCGGAGCTCGACCTTCTCGCCGTCGCGGATCGCTTCGACGACGCCGTTGAGCACCACGCCGAGCACCTCCGCCGCCTCCCGGCGCGTCAACCCAACTTGATCCGCGAGTACCTTGATAATGTCGGCCTTTGTCATTCTCGAATCCTCCTCCGCTTGCGGGGCGACGGCGCTCAGCTCTCGTGCGGCTCCTCTGTGTCGGGTGCTTCGGGTGCGGCCTCGCCCGCGGCGGGCGCCTCCTCGGCCGGTGCGGCGGATCCGGCCGTTTGGGCTTCCGCCTGGTCCACCTGCTCAGGCACTTGCTCGAGGGCGATCTCCTCCGCCTCCTGCTCGACCACCGGAGCCTTCTCGCCCGCCTCGGGCTGCGGGATGCCGCGCAGCGAGAGGCCGATCCGTTTCTCGTTCCAGTCGATCCGGATCAGGCGCGTGCGGACGCGTTGCCCACGTTCGAACGTCCCGACGAGCGGCTGGGTGCCGCGGCGCTCCACCTCGGAGATGTGGCACAGGCCTTCGACCCCAGGGGCAAGCTCGACGAACAGGCCGAAGTCCGTCACGTTGGTGACGAATCCTTCGACCTCGTCCCCGACCTGGTGGGCGGTCGCGAACTCGTCCCACTCGTTCGGCATCAACTCCTTGATGGAAAGCGAGATGCGCTGGTTGGGGATGTCCATGGCGATGATCATCGCCTCGATCTCCTGCCCCTTTTGCACCACCTCGGAGGGGTGCGTCAGGCGGCGGGTCCAGGCCATGTCCGACACGTGGACGAGGCCGTCCACGCCTGGCTCCAGCTCGACGAACGCGCCGAATTCCGTGAGGTTGCGCACCACGCCCTTGACCTTGCTCCCGACGCGGACCCGCGTGGCGAACTCCTCCCACGGGTTGGGCTCCGCCTGGCGCAGCGACAGCGACAGCCTGCGCTTGTCGATGTCCACCTCGGTGATGACGACCTCGACCTCTTGGCCCGAGTGGAGAAGGCTCTTGGGGTTCTTGACCTTTTTGGTCCACGACATCTCGGAAACGTGGATGAGGCCCTCGACCCCCTCCTCCAGTTCGACGAACGCGCCGTAGTCCACGACGTTCGTGACCTTGCCCGTGACCTTCTTGCCGACCGGATAGCGGCCCTCGACGTGCGTCCAGGGATCCTCGAACCGTTGCCGGTAGCCGAGGGAGACGCGCTCCTTGTCCTTGTCGATGCGCAGCACCACGACCTTGACCTCGTCGCCGACCTTGAAGTACTCGCTGGGATGGCCCACGCGGCCCCAGGAGATATCGGTCACGTGGAGGAGGCCGTCGATGCCGCCCAGGTCGATGAACACGCCGTAGTCGGTGATGTTCTTGACCGTGCCGGTGACGATCGTGCCCTCCTCGAGGTGCGTCAGCGTCTCGTCCTTGAGGGTCGAGATCTGCGCCTCGAGCATGACCTTGCGCGAGAGCACGACGTTGGCGCGGCGGCGGTCGAAGTTGATGATCTTGGCCTCGACCTCCTCGCCGACATAGTCCTCGAGGCGCCGCGTCGGCCGCAGGTCCACGAGGGAGCCGGGGAGGAACGCGCGCACGCCGATGTCGACCGCAAGGCCGCCCTTGACCCGCTCGACCACCTTGCCGCGCACCGGAGAGCTGTCGCGGTACGCCGTCTCCAGCACCTCCCACACCCGCATCTTCGCCGCGCGCTCGCGGGAGAGCCTGATCTCACCGAGCATCTCGTCGAAGCGCTCGACCAGGACGTCCACTTCGTCCCCGGCTTTGACCGTCAGTTTGCCGTCTCGGTCGGTGAACTCGGAGCGGGGGATGATCCCCTCGGACTTGAACCCGATGTCCACGACGACGTCGTTGTCGTTGAACGCGACGATGGTGCCGCGCACGACATCGCCCTCGCGCAGATGCTGGAAGGATTCCTCGACGAGCTCGCGCATCTGGTTGCGGGTGACGGGGCTCTTGTTCTCCTCCTTTCCGGCAGGGGTGTTGTGCTGATTGTTGTCCGGGCTGTCAACCACTTGGCCTCCTCGAGATGCCCCGGGCGGGACATCTAACTGCTTGTTTTACAAACGGCAAACTATACGAGCCACACGCTTGAGGTGTCAAGGGGTTGGGGGCAGCAGGGCGACGACGGCGTCCACCACCTCCGCCAACGAAAGCCGGCTGCTGTCCACGATCACCGCCCCGTCCGCCGGCTTCAAGGGCGAGTCCGGCCGCGTCGAGTCGCGCAGGTCGCGCTCCCGCTGCTCGGCGGCAACGCTCTCCCATCGCGCCGCGACGCCGCGCCCGGTAAGCTCCTCGAACCGCCGCTGCGCGCGCACATCGGGGGCGGCGGTCAGGAAGACCTTGAGGGTGGCGTCGGGGAACACCACGGTGCCGATGTCGCGGCCCTCGACGACTCCGCCAGCGCGCGCCGCCAGCTCGCGCTGGCGCCGCACCATCTCGCGCCGGACCTCGGGGATCGCGGAGACGACGGAAGCCATGCGGGAGACCTCCGGGGCGCGCAGCTCCCCGGTCACGTCCTCCCCTCCCACCGCGACCCGCTGGTTGCGGGGATCCCCCAGGAACCTCACCTCGAGGCGGCGGGCCAACTCGACCACCGCCTCCCGTCCGGCGGCGTCCAGTTCCGGGCCGAGTCCGGCTCGGGCCGCCAGCAGCGCGACGGCTCGGTACATGGCGCCGGTGTCCAGGTACGGCAACCCGAGCCGCACCGCCACCTCGCGTGCCGTCGCGGACTTGCCGGCGCCCGCCGGGCCGTCGATCGCGATGAGAATGGGGCGCTGCGCCACGCCGAGAGTCTAGCAGCGCGTTGTACACTCCGCCGCATGCGCGTGTACCTGGCCGCAGCGATGACCAACGCCGCCCGCGACCTCGGAGCGATCCGGGCCCTGCTCGCATCCATCGAGGGGGAGGGCCACGAGGTCCCGACCCGCCACGTCGCCGACCCCCGCGGCCGCGAGGCCGAGGGCGAGGCCACAGACGCCGAGGTCGCGCAACGGGACCTGGCGTGGGTGACGGGCTGCGACGCCCTGGTTGCCGAGGTCTCCACCCCCTCGCACGGCGTCGGCGTCGAGGTGGCGACCGCCCTCCAGCACGGCGTCCCCGTGCTTCTCCTCCACCGCCGCGACGCCGTCGTCTCCCGGCTCATGCTCGGGCTGGCCGGCGTCGAATCCGCCGCCTACTCCGACCCCGGCGCGATCGCGCCTCCTGTGCGTGCGTTCCTGGCGCGCGTGCCGCGCCGGGCCGGGGCCTGAGGCGGTGGGTCTGCCGGCCGGCCGCAACGGCCTCACCCGCGTGGACATCGGGCTCGTCCTCACCATCCTCGTCTGGGGCGTCAACTACGCGGTGATCAAGGCCGCCCTCGCCGAACTCCAGCCTCTGGTCTTCAACGCGATCCGCTTCTCGCTCGCGACGCTCACGCTCGCCCTCCTCGTGCGCGGCCGCGGCCCCACTCCCCGCATCTCCCGCCCGGACCTGGTGCGGCTGGCGCTCCTCGGCGTGCTCGGCAACACCATCTACCAGATGATCTTCATTCTCGGGATCGCGCGCACGACCGCTGCGAACGCGTCGCTCATCATGGCGTCCTGCCCCGTGATGGTCGCGGTGCTCGGCACGGCCCTGGGCCGCGACCGCCTGCCGGCCCCCGCCTGGGCCGGCGTCGGGCTCGCCGTCGCCGGCCTCACGCTCCTGCTCGCCTCCGGGCGGGAGGGCGGGTTGGCGTCGGGCAACCTGACGGGGGACCTGCTCATCCTGGCGGCCGGCGTCGCCTGGTCCGCCTACACCGTCCTGGCCAGCGCCGTGATGGCCCGCGTCCCCGCCCTCACCGCGACCTTCGTGACGTTCCTCTCGGGCACGCCGGTGCTCGTGGCGGTGGCGGTCCCCTCGCTCCTGGCCCAGGACTGGGGAGCGGTCGGCGCGCGCGGCTGGTTCGGCGCCGCGTTCTCCGGGGTCTTCGCGCTCGGGATCAGCTACGTGCTCTGGAACGCGGGCCTCGCCGCGCTCGGCGGCGCCCGCACCGCCGTTTACCAGAACTTCACCCCGGTGGTCGCGGCCGCGTTCGCGTGGCTCACGCTCGGCGAGCGCTGGACCCCCGGCCAGTTCGTCGGGGCGGCCGCCGTCCTCTCCGGCATCGCCCTCACCCGCCTGCGACCGCCGCCCCAGCCCGCGGCGCTGCGGCCGGGGGCCTGCCCCGGGCCGCAGCCCCCCACTGCGGCTTAGGCGTTCCCGGCCGCCGGCGGCGCATCGGGTGTTCACCGCGCCTTCACGCCGCCCCCGCGCCGACGTCACAGCGGCCCCCTACAAAGCCGCGACGGGGTTTCCCCCGAGGAGGAGAGATGACGATGCCAGCCCACGTTGTCAAGAAGACCCGGAGCACCACCCTCTGGCGCGCAGCCGCGGGCTTCCTCGCCGCCCTGCTGCTCGCCGGGGCCGCGACAGCCCAGGTCACCGGCCTCTACTACCAGGAGATCCGCAAGGACGGCCGCATCTACGTCTTCAACACCTACGAGAACTACAAGTCGTTCCAGGCCACGGGTGAGATGAACAAGGGCGCGATCACGCTGCCCGGGCGCGGTCCGGACGGCGAAACCCTGGTCGGCGACAACGCGACCGCCATCGACCTGTTCCTCTTCAAGAACAACCTGCCGGGGTACGACCGGCCGACGCCGGCGCCCAAGCCGGCCGCGCCGTCGGCGCTCAAGGGCCTGCACGTGGGCGGCACCTTCTACATCTCCTATCAGAACGGGACGGCGTACGCCGGCACGCCCGGCCAGACGACCTCGTACAACAAGTTCGTCCTCAAGCGCGGCTACCTCGACGTGACCGACGACATCACCCCCTGGTTCACCGGCCGCATCACCACCGACGTCTACCAGAACGCTACCGGCGACTACCAGCCCAGGATCAAGTACCTGTACGGGAGCTTCCACTGGCAGGGCAACGACTTATTCTCCCAGCCCTACGTCAACTTCGGCCAGGTGGTCATCCCGTGGCTCGATTGGGACGAGGCCGTGAACCGCTACCGCATGCAGGACGAGATGTTCCTGGAGCGCAACGGCATCCTCAACAGCGCCGACGACGGCATCCTGGTGGGGTCGAACTTCGGCGGCCTGATGTCCGAGGAGTACCGCAAGAACGTGGATGGCGCCTACGCGGGCCGTTACGGCTCCTGGCAGTTCGGCGTCTACAACGGCAACGGCTACCACGCGGCGGAGAAGAATCAGAACAAGGCCCTGGAGGCGCGCATCTCGCTCCGCCCGTTCCCCGACGCGGTGCCGGGCCTGCAGTTCACGGTCTTCGGCGTCAACGGCAAGGGCAACGTGGCCAGCGTCTCCGGCCAGAGCCTGCCAGATTGGACCGTGTTCGACGGCATGCTGTCGTACGAGACCGCCCTCTTCACGGGCCAGGCCGAGTACTTCTCCGGCAAGGGCAATCAGGGAGGCACGGCCCTCAACGCCGACGGTTCGGCGCGCAATCAGAAGGGCTACTCCCTGTTCGCGAACGTCCGTCTCGGCGAGGGCGCCAGGTGGGGCGTCATCGGCCGCTACGATCGCTTCGACCCCAACCCCGACGGTGTCGTGAGCGGGGTGGACGACGTGACGAAGATGTCCATCGTCGGCGTCTCCTACGCCTTCAGCGGTCCGAACGTGTGCCTGCTCGACTACCAGGTGAAGAAGCACACCGACCCCAACATCCCCGACGAGAAGCGCGTGCAGCTCACGCTCCAGGTCAAGTTCTAGCTGGCCCCGCCCAGGGGGGAAGAGCCGGGGCGGGAACCTTGTTGCACCGGATGGAGGGCAACCTCCATCCTGCGTTCGCAGGATTGGGGCCGCTGACTGGGGGGGAGGCGGCCCCTCTTTCATTTTTGGGCCGTGCTTCGACCCCACGCCCCGCGGTAGGATGGCAACGTCCGGAGGCCGCCATGAGAGAACTCGGGGTGTTTGTCGCGGGCGCCTGGCAGCAGGGGGACGGCGTTCTCACCGTGCGTTCGCCATATGACGGACGCGAGGTCGCCCGCGTCGCGCGGGCCGGCAACGCCCACCTTGCGGCCGCGCTCGACGCCGCCGCAACGGCGCGGCCGGCGATGGCGGCGCTCGCGCCGCACGAGCGCGCGACGATCCTGGAAAGGGCGGCGGGCGAGGTCGCGCGCCGGCGCGAGGAGCTGGCGGCCACGATGGTTGAGGAGGCGGGGAAGCCGCTCGCCCTCGCCCGCGTCGAGGCGGAACGCTGCGCCGAAACGTTCGCCGACTCGGCCCGGGTCGCCCGAACCCCGCACGGCGAGCTGATCGACCTCGGGGGCTTCGCGTCCGGCGCGGGGCGCACCGCGCTGCTGCGCCGGTTCCCGGTCGGCGTCGTGGTCGGGATCACGCCGTTCAACTTCCCCCTCAACCTGGTGGCGCACAAGCTCGGCCCCGCGGTCGCGGCCGGTTGCCCGATCGTCCTCAAGCCGGCGTCGCAAACGCCGTCCACGGCGCTGCTGCTCGGCGGGATCCTCCACGAGGCCGGCGTGCCGGCCGGGGGGGTCAACGTGGTGCCGTGCGGCGGGGCTCAGGCCGCGGCGCTGCTCGACGACCCGCGGGTGCGCCTGGTGACCTTCACCGGGTCGGCGGCCGTCGGCTGGGGCCTCAAGCGGAAGCTCTGGGACCGCAGGGTCGCGCTCGAGCTGGGCGGCAACGCGGCGGTGATCGTTGAACCCGACGCCGGCGACCTCGAGGCCGTCGCGCGGCGGATCGCGGGCGGAGCGTATGCCTACGCCGGCCAGTCGTGCATCTCGGTGCAGCGCGTGCTCGTCCACGAGGCCATCGCGCCCGGGTTCCGCGAGGCCCTGGCGGCGGCCACGGCCGCGTTCCCGGCCGGCGACCCGGCGCGCCCCGAAAACCTCTGCGGTCCGATGATCACCCCCGGCGATGGCGATCGCATCGAGGGCTGGGTCCGGGACGCCGAGTCCCGTGGCGCCCGCTGCCTCACGCCGTGGCGGCGCGAGCGCTCGATGGTGGCCCCGGTCCTGCTCGACCGGGTTCCGGCCGGCGCCGCCGTGTGGTCCGACGAGGCGTTCGCTCCCGTTGCCGCGCTGCGCACCTATCACGATTTCGACGAGGCGCTCGCGATCGCCAACGACTCGCGCTTCGGCCTGCAGGCCGGCGTCTTCACGCGCGACGTCGAGAAGATCCAGCGGGCATTCGCCGCGCTCGAGGTCGGTGCGGTGATCCAGGGCGACATGCCCTCCTGGCGCTCCGACCCGATGCCGTACGGCGGCGTCAAGGAATCCGGCGTCGGCCGCGAGGGCCCGCGCTTCGCCGTCGAGGAGATGACCGAGCCCCGCCTCCTCGTGCTGCGCACCGGTTGATCCGCGTGCCGCCGCAGGAGAAACCGGGGTTCGGGGTTCGGGAACTGAAACGACGTGGCCGGTGGCCCGTGGCCAGAGTCGGCGGCGCCGGTCGGCGACAGGTCGGCGACGGAAGCGTTGCACACTTGTCATACATGACGTACACTAGCACCGGAGGGTGACATGGTCGCGCAGAGCGTAAGACTGCCAGATGAGCTGGCGGAGAAGCTCGAGCGGGTTGCCAAGGCCGGCAAGCGCTCGAAATCCTCGTTTATCGTTGAGGCGCTCGAGTTGTACCTCTCCGACCGCGAGGACCTCGAGATCGCGCTCGCCCGTATCCGCGACCCCAAGGCGAGGTGGCTGGGTCACGGCGAGGTCAAGCGTGCCCTCGGTCTCGATTAGGTGGGAACGCCGGGCCTACCGGGAACTCGAGGCGCTCCCCAGAGACGTCCAGCAGCGAATCGTGCGCGCCGTCGAGGGTTTGATCGACACGCCGCTCAAGGGCCAGCTGCTGACCGCCGAATGGAAGGGGCTCCGCCGGCTTCGTGTGGGCAACTATCGCGTCGTCTATGCTTTCGACGGCGCGCAACTGCTGATCTCCGTCGTCCGCGTCGCTCACCGCAAGGAAGCCTACCGGTAGTACCACCCGCACCGCCCGAACGACCGTGAAATGTGGTCCGTGGTCCGCAAGAACAGAGACCTCAGGGGCACGGTCAGAGTGAAGGGCGGGTAGCCCCGCCGCCGTTGGTAGGGGCCGCCGGCCCCCCGCCAGGATTGTGGTCCGCTATCGGCGTCGCCAGTTAGCGGAGCCAGCCGGCCAGCGATTGGGCGAGCGTCAACGCCGCCACCGCCGCCGTCTCGGCTCGCAAGACTCGCGGACCGAGAGGCAACCCGAGGAACCCGGCCGCCCGAATGGCCGCCAACTCCTCGTCGGTGAAGCCGCCCTCGGGGCCGACGAGCACCGTCAGGCCGGCCGTTTCAGCGTCGAACGCGGCGGGTATCGGCGCCCCGGGCTCGGCGACGAGCCCGACGCCGCGGGCGCTGGCGAGAAAGTCAGCGAGGGGCTGCGGCTCGGCCACCGCCGGAGGCCGGCTGCGGCCGCACTGGGCGACCGCCGCGTCCGCGAGACGCTGCCAGCGCTCGACACGGGCGGCGTGCCGCCCCCCCTGGACGCGCGCGGCCAGCACCGGGACCAGCGCCGTCGCGCCCAGCTCCGTCGCCTTCTCCACCGCCCAGTCGAACGCCTGCGTGTGCAGCGCGGCGAGGCCGAGGACGAGCGGGGCGGGGGGCTCGCCGCGCCCGCGCCCGACATTGACGACCTCGACCACGCACGCCTTGCCGTCCCACCGCGCCAGGGTGCCGATCCCGACGGCGCCGGCGAGGTCGAGCACTTCGACCGGGTCCCCGGGCGCGACCCGCGCCACCCGGGCGTGGTGCGCCGCCTCGGCCGGTATAGGGACCTCGCCCACGGCGAGCAACGCACCTGGCAGCACGAGCCTCGTCACGCTCATTGCACTTCAGGTGAGGTGGATTCGTCGGTGCGAGCCCCGGACCCCGAGCCCCGGGCCCCGGCCGTACACACCAGCCCGGCCCACTCCTCGAGCTCCCGAGTGCGCTCGACCGCGAAGCCGCAGCGCGCCAGCTCCTCCTCGCTCGCCGCGAGCTGGTCGGCCATCAGCCCGGAGAGCACCAGCACCCCGTCCGGCGCCAGCAGAGAGCGCAGGTCGGCGAGCAGCGGCTGCGCCTCGACCGGGATGAGGTTGGCGAGGATGACGTCGAACGCCGGCCGCGGCGCAAGCGCCGAAGTCGAACCGGCGAACAACGCGACCGGCAACCGCTGCGGTTGCACGGCAACGGTCTGGTGGGCGATGCACACCGCCTCGAAGTCGATGTCGAACCCCACCACCTCGGCGGCGCCGAGAGCGCGGGCGGCAAGCGCGAGGATCCCTGAGCCGGTCCCGACATCGAGGACGCGGCGCCCGGCGAGCGACAGCTCCTCCATCATCAGGAGGACGAGCTGCGTGGACTCGTGCGACCCGCTGCCGAACGCCTGGCGGGGCTCCACGACGAGGTGCACTCGCCCCGCGGGCGGGGGGGTCGGGACCTCCGGGTGCGGGTCCAGCCAGAACAGGGTTCCGATCGAGCGCGGGACCGCGTGGCGCCGGTATTCGGCGAGCCAGTCCTGATCCGCGAAGCGGCCGGCGCCGATCTCCCGGCCTCCCAACGCCGCAAGCCCTGCGCAGACGGAGGCGAGCGCGCCCGCCTCGTCCTCCTCGATGAACACGGTCACGGCGATGTCGGCGCCCGCGTTTTCGACCTGACACCCCAGCACCGGCCAGCGTTCGAGGGCGCTCGAGAGTTCGTTCTCAGCTCCGGCGGGCAGGCGGCAGGTGACGGTCAGGTAGCTCGCGCTCAACCACTGCCCTCGATCAGGTCGCGCACCCTGCGGAAGACGCCCGGGCGATCGCCCTCCTCGGCCACGACCGCCTGGATGAGCTCGCGTTGCTTCGCCGTGAGCTTGCGCGGCACCGTGACCTGGAGGTGGACCACAAGGTCCCCCTTCCCCGAACGCTGCACCCGCGGCAGGCCCTTGCCGCGCAGAACCACGGTGTCCCCGGGCTGCGCCCCGGCCGGCACCTTGAGCTTCTCGGCGCCGCCCAGCGTCGGCACCTCGAGCTCCGCGCCCAGGGCCGCCCGAAACGCCGAAATCTCCTGCTCGAGGTGGAGGTCGGCCCCGGCGCGCACGAACAGCTCGTGGGGTTCGACCCGCACGACGACGTAGAGATCGCCGGCCGGCCCGCCGTGCACCCCCGCCTCGCCCTCGCCGACCATCCGCAGGCGCGTGCCGTCCTCGATCCCGGCCGGGACCGTGACCTTGAGCTGGCGCCGGCGCTCCACCCGGCCGGCGCCGCGGCACTCCTGGCACGGGTTCGAGACCTTCCGCCCGGCGCCGCCGCAGTCGGGGCACGGCCGGACCATGGTGAAGAACCCCTGGCTGACACGCACCTGGCCGCGACCGCCGCAGCTCCGGCAGGTTTCGGCCTTCGCGCCGGGCGCGAGGCCGCTGCCGGCGCACGCCTCGCAGCTCTCCTCGCGGGGAACCGTGAGCAGCCGCTCGACCCCGGCCGCCATCTCGGCGAACGAGATCGCGATCGAGGTCCGCAGGTCGGAGCCCCGCTCCGGGCCGCCGCGGCGCCGACCGCCGAAGAGCCCCTCGAAGCCGAAGATGTTGCCGAGGATGTCCGCGAAGTCGCCGAAGACCGACGAGTCGAACCCTGAGAACGGCTGCTCCCCGAGGCCGGCCTGGCCGAAGCGGTCGTAGCGGGCGCGCTTGTCGGAGTCGGAGAGCACCGCGTACGCTTCCGCGGCCTCCTTGAAGCGCTCCTCGGCCTGCACGTCGCCCGGGTTGCGGTCGGGGTGGTACTTCACCGCCAGCTTGCGGTAGGCGGCCTTGATCTCCTCGCGGGACGCGCTGTGGCCGACCCCGAGCGCCTCGTAGTAGTCGCGTGCGCTCACGAGTTTCCGCCGCCGTCGAGGGGGGTACCGCCCATCCCGGAGAGGAAGCGCGAGGGGTCGGTCAACATGACCTCGGTCAGGTGGCGGGCTGCAGCCTGCACCGCATCGATGGCCTCGTGGAGGACCGCGGAGTCCTCGGAATCCAGCACCCGCCGGCCGTGCTCCAGCGCCCCCTTCACCTTCTCGACGATCTGGGCTTCGAGGAGAGAACCGAACTCCTTGAACACCCGCTCGTTCGTGTACAGGAGGCCTTCCAGCCGGTTGCGCAGCAGGCGGATCTCGCGGCGCCGCACGTCGTCCTTGCGCATCCTGTCGGCCTCCGCGATCATGCGGTCGATCTCCTCCTTGCTCAAGCCCCCAGCCGGGTTCACCTGGATCGACTGCTCGCGCCCCGTGGCGAGGTCGCGCGCGGTCACCTGCACGATGCCGTTGGAGTCGATCGCGAACGTCACCTCGATCTGGGGAACGCCGCGCGGCGAGGGCGGGATTCCGACGAGCTCGAACCTGCCCAGCGCCTTGTTCTCGGCGGCAAGCTCGCGCTCGCCCTGCAGCACGGCGATTTCCACCGAGTGCTGGTTGTCGGTGACCGTCGTGAAGATCTGCGATTTGCGCGTCGGGATGGTGGAGTTGCGCTCGATCAGCTTGGTGAACAGGCCACCGCGCGTCTCGATGCCGAGCGAGAGCGGGGTGACGTCGAGCAGCACCAGGTCCTTGATCTCCCCGAGCACGATCCCGCCCTGGATCGCCGCGCCGACCGCGACGACCTCGTCGGGGTTGATCTCGCGCGAGGGGGTCCTGGCGAAAAACTCGGCGACGGTGCGCGCGACCAGCGGCATGCGCGTCTGGCCGCCGGTGAGGATGATCTGCTGCACCTGCTCGGGTTTCAGCCCCGCGGCCTCGAGGGCGTTGCGGCACGGGTCGAGCGTCGAGCGCACCAGGTCGCCCACCAGGCCCTCGAGCTGCTCGCGGGTCAGCGCGCAGTTGAGGTGTAGCGCCTGCGTCCCGTCGGTGGCGATGAACGGCAGCGAGATGTTCGCGATCTGGGCGGTGGAGAGCTCGCACTTCGCAGCTTCGGAGGCCTCCTTGAGGCGCTGCATCGCCATGCAGTCGCCCCGCAGGTCGACCCTCGTCTCCTTGAAGAACTGGTCGAGCAGGAACTCGATGATGCGGGCGTCGAAGTCCTCGCCGCCCAGAAACGTGTCGCCCGCGGTGGACTTCACCTCGTACAGCCCTTCGCCAATCTCGAGGATCGAGATGTCGAACGTTCCTCCACCGAGGTCGAACACCGCGATCGTCTCGCTGCCGCCGCGCCCGAACCCGTAGGCGAGCGACGAGGCCGTAGGCTCGTTGATGATGCGCAGCACCTCGAGGCCGGCCAGCGTCCCCGCGTCCTTGGTCGCCTGGCGCTGCGAGTCGTCGAAGTAGGCCGGCACCGTGATGATCGCCTGCGTCACCTCTTCGCCCAGCGAGGTCTCGCAGAAATCCTTGATCTCGCGCAGGATGAACGAGGAGATCTCCTGCGGCGAGTGCATCTTGTCGCCGACCTGGACGTACGCGTCCCCGTTGGGGGCCTCGACGATCGAGTACGGCACGATGGTGCGCGCCCGCTGCACCTCGGGCGTGTTGTACTTGCGCCCGATCAGGCGCTTCACCGCGTACACGGTGTTGCGCGGGTTGGTCAAAGCCTGTCTGCGAGCGATCTGCCCGACGAGGAGTTCCCCGTCCGCCGCGCGGCCGACGACCGACGGCGTGGTCCGCGCGCCCTCCCGGTTCGGGATGACGACCGGACGGGCGCCCTCGACGACCGCGACGCACGAGTTCGTCGTGCCGAGGTCAACTCCGATGATCTTGCTCATTGGTCCCCTCGGAACTCTGCCCCGCGTCGGCCTGCCGCACCGAGCCGGCGGGCACGGCGACGATCACCAGCGCGGGACGGATCAACCGCTCACCCAGACGGTAGCCCTTCTGCAACACCTGGACGACAGTCGGCTCCTGGACTCGAGAGTCCTCGTTGCGTGAGATCGCCTCGTGCAGCGTCGGGTCGAACGGCTGGCCCGTCGGATCGACCTCGGCGAGCCCGTTGCGGCCCAGCACGTCCTTGAACTGCCGCAGCACCAGCTCGACGCCCTCGCGCAGGCCGCCGGCCACGCCCCCCGGAACCGCGAGCGCGCGCTCGAGGTTGTCGAGTACCGGCAGGCAATCGCGGAGCAACTCGCCGTTCGCGTATCGCCGGAACTCGCCCATCTCGCGCTCCTGCCGCTTGCGGTAGTTGTCGAAGTCCGCGAGCTTGCGCAGGTAGAGCTCGCGGAACCGCGCGATCTCCTGCTGCAGGTTGGTCAACTCCTCCTGGAGCGCGTCCTTGTCGGGCGGAGGCGGCTCTTCGGTCTGTTGCCCGGCGCCTCCCACGGGCTCGATGCCCGTCTCGGTTTCGTCCTCCGGCGCTTGGCGCCGTTCCTCGTTGCTCATCCAACTCCTCCCGGCTCGCTACCGGACCCAGTGAGATATTGACCAATATAGTCCACGATCGGAATGATCCTGTGGTAGTCCATGCGCTTGAGGCCGACCACCCCGATCAACCCCTGCTCCCCGCTGCTGCGCTGGAACGAAGACACGATCAGCCCAAGGTCGCCCCCGCCCACCAGCGTGAACTCCGAACCGAGCAGCACCAGAGGCCCGGAGGCCTCGAGGAATTCGTTGAGGAGCGTCAGCAGGGTCGCCTTGTCGGCGAGGGCGCCGAGCAGCCTCCGCACGGCCTCGAGCTGACCCGGCCCGGCGCGCTCCAGCAGGCGTCCCGCGCCCTCGACAAAGACCTCGCCGGCAGGCGCGGCCTGAGTCTCGACGGCGCGCTGGGTGAGAGCGACGACAGCGGCCAGCAGTTCGTCCGCCTGCGCCCGCTCCTGGACCACGAGCGCGAGCAGCCGGTTCCGGATTTCTTGGAGCGAAAGCCCCTCGAACGTTTCGGTGCAGTAGTTGGAGATCCGCTCCAGCTCGGGCGGCAGGAAGTCGCGATCGACCGTGAGCAGCCTGGAGTCGACGAGCCCTCCCGCCGTCACCACTACGGTGAGAACCCGCTGCAGCGCCACGCGGACGAAGTGGATCGACTGCACCGTGGCCTGCTGCGAGGGCGGCGCCAGCGCCATGCCGACCTCGGTGGTGACGTCGGCGAGCACGCGGCTGGCCTGCGCCAGCACCTCCTCGAGCGGGCCGGAGGGCAGAAGCATCGCCCGCAGGCGGCGCTCGTCGCGATGGGGGAGCGCGACGCGCCGGAGGAGCCTGTCGATGTACATGCGAAAACCCCGGTCCGAGGGGATCCTCCCCGCCGAGGTGTGCGGCTGCAGGAGGAATCCTTGCTCCTCGAGGTCGGACATCACGTTCCGCAGCGACGCGGAGGAGAGGCCGGTCCGCGAGACCCGCGCCAGGGCGGCTGAAGCCACGGGTTCGCCGTCGGCGAGGTACAACTCCACCACCTCGCACAGAATCTCCCGCTCGCGCTCGGTCATGATGTCCTTCATCGGCCTGTTTCCGCCCGCGCGAAATCCTTCCGCGGGTTGCCATACTGTACCATGATCATATGCTCTCTCAATGGTTTCTCGTGGGTGCGGGCCGCTGCGGCGTGCAGTTGGCCCGGGCGATCGATGCGTCGGGTCTCGGGGTGGCCGGAGTAGAGACGCGCTCGCCGCGCGGCAGGGCGCGAGTGAGGCGGGCGTTGCCCGGCGTCCGTGCGTTCGGCGCCGGTGACGCGCTGCCGCCCGTCCACGGTGTGCTCGTCGCGGTGCCCGACTCGGCGATCCCGGCGTGCGCCGAGCGGCTCGCGCCGCGCCTGCACCCGGCCACGACCGTCGTGCTCCACACCTCCGGCCTGCTCGCGGCCGACGCTCTCGCGGCCATCGCGCGTTCCGGACCGGCGACCGGGTCGCTCCACCCGATGGTGAGCTTCCCCACGGCGGTCGGGCCGCTCGTCCGCCTGGCGGGCGCCGTCGCGGCCGTCGAAGGGAGCGCCGTTGCAGTACGCGAGGCGCGCCGCCTCGCCGTTGCGCTGGGGATGCGGCCGGTGCGCCTCGCGGCGGCCGCCAAACCCACCTATCACGCCGCCGCCGCGCTTGCCGCCAACCTGACCCACGTACTCGTTGTGACCGCGAGGGACCTCCTGACCGGCGTGGGGTTCTCGCGGCGCGGCGCCGCGGCGGCGCTGCGCCCTCTCGTCGCCAGCGCCATGGAGGCTGCCCTTTCGGCGCGCGGCATGGAGAACCTGACGGGTCCGCTGGCACGGGGGGATGACGCGGCGGTGTTGGCCCACCTCGCGGCGATCCCCGACGGGGCCCGGACCGCGTATCGCGCCGTCGCACGGCTCGCCGTCGCGGCGCTCGCCAACGAGGGCCTTCTCAACGAAATGCGCATCCGTGACCTCGAACTCGCGTTGACCGGCCACGCCCTGTGTGGTAGGTTCCAGCCGTTGACGTAGTCTGGGGGCGTGCAGCAATGGTCTTCTTCAACTGGGCCACGATGCAGATGGCGGCCAAGATCGTGTACTACGGTCCCGGTCTGTGCGGGAAGACTACGAACCTCTCGTTCATCTATGCCAAGACCGCGTCCGGCTCCCGCGGGGAGATGGTTTCGCTCGAGACCGAAACCGACCGGACCCTCTTCTTCGACCTCCTGCCGATCGAGGTCGGAAAGGTCGGTGGCTTTCGCACCCGCCTCCAGCTCTACACGGTCCCCGGCCAAGTCTTCTACAACACCACCCGAAAGCTCGTGCTCAAGGGTGTCGACGGGATGGTGTTCGTCGCCGACTCGCAACGACCGATGGGCGACGCCAACCTCGAGAGCCTCCAGAACCTGACGGAGAACCTTCTCGAGCTGGGCCTGGCGATCGACACCCTCCCCATCGTCCTCCAGTACAACAAGCGCGACCTCAAGAACGTCCTCACCCTCGACGAGCTCAACAGCCGGCTCAACCCGGACGGCCGATGGGATTACTTCGAGTCGGTGGCGACCGACGGCACCGGCGTCTTCGAGACCCTGAAGGCGATCACCAAACTCACCTTGCGGTCGCTGCGGCGCCGGATGACCGCGCACGACGGGATGGGCGCTCCCCTGGCGGCCTCGGCTGCGCCCGCCCCCCCCGGCGCCCCGTCGCGGCATCAGGTGGCGTTCAGCCCTGCGGCGCTCGCGGCGGCGGCGGCCGAGGGTCTCGGGACGCTTGCCTCTGCCCCGGCGGCAAGTGGACCTGAGGCGGATGAGGCGCGCCGCCCGGAGCTGCGGGCGGCCGAGGCGGCGGATGTCCAGCCGGCGGCGGCCGTGATTGAGGACGTCGTGCAGCCCACCGGGGATGAGACGCCGAAGGCCGAAGCTGCAACGGCAAGTCCGGACGACACCACAGCCGAGTTCCCGGCCGCCGAGGAGGCGGAGGAGACCGAGGAAGCGGGGGTCGAGTTCGCCACGACGCCCGAGGCGGAACCCGAGGCGGTGGAGGCCGAGATGCGCCACGTCAAGGTCTCGTCATCGCTCGATATCCTTGCCGAGCTCGAGACGCTGCGCAAGTCGAGCACGTACCGGCCGGAGCCGAGGCCGGCGCGGCAGAGCGCTCCGGCGTTCGATCTCGACGCCCTGCTCCAGGGTTCGCTCAACTCCCGGCAGGAGGTCAAGCGGCGCATCGACGAACAGGTCGGCAGCGCCCTCGGCGAGGCTCACCGCTGCCTGGTCAACATCCAGCTCGTGGACGGCGACGGCCGGGTCGTGAGGGACATGTCGCCTCTCGAGGTCGAACTCAAGCCCGGTGGCCAGATCCGTCATCTGGCCTTGACGCTCCTCGTGAACCTGCAGGGCGAATGAGCCGAAGAGCGTTCACCTCCGGGGCGTTCCTCGTCGTGCTCGCAGCCGTTGCCGGATGCCGCACGGCACCGCCCGCCCACGACGGCATCCACCCGGTCAAGCCTCCCGCCACGGCGGCCAATTCCGATCCTGCGCCGGCGGCGCAGCCGGACGCCCATGACCAGGTCGAGGCGTTGCTCGCGTCGGCCCAGGACGCGGCCGCCAGGGGCGACTCCACCGAGTTCCAGGACTGCGAGGCCGCGGTCTTCCAGCTCCTCGACCGCACCCCCGAACTCGCCGTACGGCCAAACGACTGCCCCGCGTACCGCGACGACGTCGTGGCTGAGCTTGCCTCGCTCGCCGACGAGATGGACGGCGACGACGACAACGCCGCCGACGACTCGCCGCCCGAGCCCGAACCCGTGGCCGAGGCGCATGTCAGCGAAGTGCAGAAGAGGGCGCGTCAGGCCCAGTACGACCTCCCGGTGGTCGTCAACCCGGAGGTCACCTCGCTGATCGACTTCTACACCGGTCGCTACCGTGAAAAGCTCATCGCCGCCCTCGAGCGGGCCTCGATCTACCTGCCGTACATCCGCGCCGAGCTCAAGAAGGCGAACATGCCGCAGGACCTCGCCTGGCTGCCACTGGTCGAGAGCGCGTTCAACCCGCACGCCTGCTCCCGCGCCAAGGCGCAGGGGTTGTGGCAGTTCATGGCGGGGACGGCGCGGCTGTACGACCTCCGCGCCGACAGCCTCGTCGACGAGCGTAACGACCCATTCCTTGCGACGCAGGCGGCCGTCCGCCACCTCGGCGACCTGCACAACATGTTCGGTTCATGGGAGCTGGCGCTGGCGGCGTACAACTGCGGCGCCGGCAACATCCAGCGGGCGCTGCGCCGGAGCAAGGGCGACACGGACTTCTGGACGTTGCGCCGCTACCTGCGGCGCGAGACGCGCAACTACGTCCCGGCGTTGTGGGCGGTGGTGGTCGTGACGAAGAACCCGGCCGCCTACGGCCTGCCCCCGATCGAGGAGCACCCGCCGTGCCTGGACCGGGTTACGGTTCGCGGCGCTCTCGATCTCGACGTGCTGGCGCAGCGCGCCGGCCTCGACGCCGGGAACCTCGCCGACTTGAACCCGGCGCTCAAGCAGCGCCTCACACCGGCAAGCGGGACCTACCAGCTCGCCGTCCCCTGCGGCCTCCAGTCGAACATCGCCGAGGTCATCGCCGCGATCCCCCCCTCGGAACGGGTGCGCCGCTTCCTCCACGTGATCAAGAGGGGCGACACCCCGGGGGCGATCGCGCGCAAGTACGGCTCGAGCGTGGACGCGATCCTGGCGGCGAACGGCATCAGGAACCCGCGCGCCCTGCGCATCGGCCAGACGCTGATCGTCCCTCGCGGGCCGGTTGCCGCTTACGAGCGCCACACCGTGGCATCGGCCCCGTCGCGCAAGGCGACGGCCCACTCGCCGACGAAGCGATACGTCGTCAGGCGCGGCGACACCTTGTACAGGATCGCGCGGCGGTTCGGCACCTCGACCGGGGAGCTGCAGAGGCGCAACAACCTCGCCGACGAAACGATCCGGCCGGGCGACGTCATCCTCCTCGGCCGCTGATCGGGGAAAGTAAGAGGGGAAACGGAAGAAGGGGGAGGAAAGACAAGTCGACTCCGGCGCTTGGCTTCGCTTCGCTTGTCTTTCCTCTTCCCTCTCCCTTTTCCCTTCTCCCCTACTTCCTTCACTGTTCCCAGGGGGTCATTTGCGGAGGGCGCGGACGAGCACCCACACGCCCGCCACGACGAGCGCCGCGGGCCACCAGGTGCGCACGGCGATCATCACCTGCGGAGGGATCACGGCGATGTGCCGCAGGAACCGCGCGCCGCCGAGGGCGAGCAGGATGACCCCGGGCAGCAGCGGCCACCAGTGGCGGTTCAGCGTGAGGACGAGCGCGAGCACCCAGATCCCGATGAAGCCCGCGCCGAGGCCGAGTTCGATCCAGGCGCCGGACGACATGCCCGCCACGCCGCGGTCGCCCAGCACAATCCCGGCGCCCAGGCCCAGCAGGATCATCCCCCCGACCAGCGCCCGGTACGATGAGCTCACGATCGCGATGAGCGCCAGGCCGACGCCGAGCCCGAGCAGCCAGGCCGGGGCCGTGTTCATCAACGCGAAGCGGGTCACGAGCAGGACACCGCCGACCACCACCAGGATCACCCCAGCCGCCAGGTTCGACGTGCGCGTCCGAGCCATCGCCCCTCCAACTCGCACCGCGGGTCCGCTCTCCGTCGTTCGCCCTCGGCACGCTGCGCGAGCTTAGCAAACCCGCTGGGCGCCGAGGAGGGTCAGAAGATCCTCAGGAACCTGACCACCAGCAAGCCGAGCAACGCGATCAGGTAGATCCGCAGGAAGAACAGGGCCGCCTTGGCCGTCGGCGTCATCTGGACACGGGGCATGAGGCTCACCTACTCCTTCCGGGACGCGGCGCCCGCCATGATCTCGTTGGAGCGGATCACGCCGAGGATGCGATCCTGGGCATCGACGATCGGGATCATCCGGTAGTGGTACTTGGCGAAGACGGCGGCGATGTCGTCCTGCAGGTCGCTCTCCTCGACCGAGACGACCGGCGACGTCATGATCGACGACACCGGCGTGTCGTCCGCCGCGAGCACCAGCTCGCGCAAGTCGACGACCCCCGTGAGGGTGCGTCCTTCCTGATTGACCACGTACACGTACGAGATCGCCTCCGGCTCCGATCCCGACTTCCGGATCCGGTCGAGGAGCGGCCCGACCCTGGTGTCCGGCGAAACGGCCACGAACTCGGGCGACATCAACGCCCCGGCCGTCGCCTCCCGCTCCGAGAGGATCGCCCTGATCCGGGAGGCATCCTCGGGGGACAGCACCTCCATCAGCTCGGTTGCATCGTCGTGCGGCAGGACCGAAAAGAGCTTGGCGAGTTGCGGGACGCTCATCTCCGAGAGGATCAGTCGCGCCCGCTCCTTGCGGAGGTCGGCGATCAGCTGGCGTTGGGCGCGCGGCTCGGCCTCGAGCAGCGTTTCGGCGGCCTTCTCGGAGTCCAGGGCGGAGAAAAGCGCCTCCTGCTCCTCGCCCTCCAACTCCTCGAGCGCGTCGGCGAGGTCCTCGCTCGGCAGGTCGAGCATCTGCCGGCGGGTCACGGAGAGCGACACCTTGTCGGTCGCGACGGCGTCCTCCACCGACAACGGCTGGACGTATTTCCACGAGATGAGCTCGTCCTTGACCCACTTCAGCTTGCCGAGGCCCCACCGGCGCAGGATCCCGTTCATCGAGGTGTCCACGTGCACGAGGAGGAGGTGGCCCTTGGCCTCGAGCAGGTGGACATCGTTGACCACCTCGGTGCGGCGGCCATCCATGTCGAGGATCGTCCGGCCCATGAGGTGCGCGTCCACCAGCATCCAACCCGGCTGGTCCACGAACGGCGGGTAGACCCCGCCGGTCTCGGGCGGTCGGACGAAGACCGCGTCGTCCTCGACCTTGACGACCCGCTCCCAGGGGATGAACTGCGTCGGTTTGCCCCATCCGAACTCGAGGAAGATGCCGACCGCCTCGGGGTAGGGCTCTTTCAGGGCGAAGACCAGGTCGGTGAGTCTCCCGATCCGGTCCTTGATCTTCCCGGCGCACACCGGCCGCTTGAGCAGCTGGGAGAAGAAGAAAAAGCGGAAGTTCCCAATTCCCTGCGGCAGGTCCGGGACTCTCGGCGGCTGGACGGTCGGCGCTGCCATATTTCCCTCCTACTTGCCCGCCCCGAACAAGCCGGGGAACAACGTGCTGACCGCGAACAGGGTGGACATCAACGTCACGAAGAGAACGATGCTCCAGTTCGCGATGTTCTGCCAGCGCGTGTTGACGTACTCTCCGACGAACGCCGGATCGTTGAGGATCAGGATGAGGAAGACCAGGGCCGAGGGGAGCAGCGTCACGGCCGCGACCTGCACGAACATCGTGATCGCGATCAGCGGCGCCCCGGGGATCAGCACGATCGCGCCGGCGCCGAGCAGCATCGCCACGTGGACGACGTAGAACCAGGGCGCTTCCTTCACGCTCTTGTTGAGCGAGTGCGCCCAGCCGAACACCTCGCCCACCGCCCACGAGGTGGAGAGGGAAATGCAGAGCGCGCCCAAAAAACCCGCGTCGAAGAGGCCGATCGCGAAGAGCTTCCTCGCCAGGGCGCCGTACCCGCCGAGGAGCGGCACGATCGCCTCGGCGGTCTGCTTGGCGTCCTCGATGACGATGGGAGGGTGGTGGTAGTAGAACGCCGCGCCCGTCGTGACGATGATGAACGCGGCCACGATGCCGGTGATGAGCGAGCCGGCGAACGTGTCGATCTTGCCGAACTTGACGTCGTGGACGTCGAGTCCCTTGTCGACGACGGAGCTCTGCTGGAAGAAGATCTGCCACGGCGTGATCGTCGTCCCGATGTTCGCCAGAATGATGAACAGCAGCCCGCCAGACATCCCTCCGGGCAACGTCGGGAGGAGGAGCCCTTCGAACACCTTGCCCCAGCCTGGACTGGTCGTGGTCTTCATGGCCCAGAACGCTGCCGGGATGTAAACGAGGTTGAAGGCGCAGAAAAAGAGCGTCAGCCGCTCGAACGTCCAGTACGTTCCGGTCATCGAGACGGCCACGAGGATGGCGGTCACCGACAGAAAGGTGACCACCGGCGGGACGCCGAACAGGCTCATCGCGGCGATCATCCCGATGTACTCCGTGACCAGCGTCAGCAGGTTGACGATGGCGAGATCGACGAGCGAGAACCATCCCCAGAACGGGCCGAACCCCTCGAAGATCGCTTCGGCGTGCCCGCGCTTCGTCACGGCGCCGAGGCGAACGGTCATCTCCTGGATGTAATACGCCATCGGGACGAGGATGAAAATGATCCAAAGCAGCGAGAAGCCGTACTTGGAACCGGTCACGGCGTATGTGGAGATCCCGCCGGCGTCGTTGTCGGCCACCATCGTGATGATCCCGGGGCCGAGCACCGCCCCGAAGATCAGGAGCCGGCGCTTGAACCGGTTCAGGACGTGAAAGCTCTTCGAGACCCAGTACATGGACCGCTGCCCTCAGCGCTCACGACACACCCCTGTGGAGCGGGCGTCGTCGCCAGCCGGAACCCTCGGCCCAGCTGCACGTCTCGTTGTAAGGCGGCGAAGCATGCGCATCTCCGTTTCCCCGCAGGGACCCAAGGCCGGAGACGCGCCGCGGACGGGAATCAGATGCGCGGTGCCGCAGCGCTCGCCGGCCGGCGAGCCCGAGTGTAGAAGTCGCTTTCCCGACTTGGAGGTTCCATCTGTCCTTTCCACCCCATGTCCGGCGCCGGCTGCGACGCCGTCACCTCACGGCACACGACCACGATTGGCCCTTGTAGTCCAGGTCCGCACCGGTTGTCAACCGCCGCGCGACCACCCCGGCGAGGGGTTTCTTCGCTACAATATCGCCAGCAATGTCTCTCCCCCGCATCTTCGTTACGGGCGCCTCCGGCTTCGTCGGCCGCCACCTCCTGGAGAAGATCAAGGAGCGCTATCGGATCGTCGGCCTCGGGCGCCGTTCACAGCGCGACTGCGGCGCGCCGGTGCATGCCAACATCGCCTGGTCGCAGGTCGACATCGGCGAACGCGAACCGCTCGCGCGCGTGTTCGAGGGGGTCGCGGCGAGCGGCGGCGCCGATGTGCTGCTGCATCTGGCCGCCCACTACGATTTCACCGGGGACGAGGACCCCGAGTACTGGCGAACCAACGTCGAGGGGCTGCGCAACGTCCTCGAGCTCGCCAAGGGCCTCAAGCTCCGCCGCCTCATCTTCGCGAGTTCGGTTGCGGCGTGCCGGTTCCCTCCGCCCGGCCGCGCTCTCGACGAGACGAGCGTCCCCGACGGCGATCACATCTACGCGCGCACCAAGCGCATCGGCGAGGAGATGGTCCGGGAATACTCCGCGTTCTTCCCCACCTGCACCGTCCGCTTCGCGGCGCTCTTCTCGGACTGGTGCGAGTACGCTCCCCTCTACGTGTTCCTCGAGACCTGGTTGTCGCGGCGGTGGAACGCGAGGGTCCTCGGCGGGCGCGGCGTCTCGGCGATCCCGTACCTGCACGTGCGCGACGCGGTGCGCGCCCTCCAGGTCCTGCTCGCGCAACCCGACCTCCCACGCGAGCGGGAGGTTTTCGTCATCAGCCCCGACCGCGCCGTCTCACACCGCGAACTCTTCACGGCGGCCCGGATGACCGGCTTCGGGCAGGCCTCCCGCCCGATCTGCCTGCCCAGGGCGCTGTGCGGACCAGGCATGCGGGCGCTCGACCTGCTCGGACGCGCCCTCGGCGAGCGGCCGTTCGAGCGGCCCTGGATGGCGAAGTACATCGACCTCGCGATGCGGGTGGATGCTGCCCGCACCCGCGGCCGCCTCGCGTGGGCGCCCCGCCCGCGCCTCGAGATCCTCCGCCGCCTGCCGTTCCTGCTCGAGAACCGCAAGACGCAGCCGGCGAACTGGAGCTGCGTCAACCTGGCGGCGATGAAGTCCGTGAGCATCCACCCGAACCTCCAGATCCATCGCCTGCTCGAGGCCCACGAGGCGGAGATCTGGGGCGCGATGACCGATCAGCTCCTCATGCCGGATCGGCGCCGGAGGTATCCGAAGTACGAGCAGATCCCGAGGCACGAGCACGACTGGTACAACCGGCTGCTGCTGCACAGCCTCATGAATTCCGTCCGCACGCGCGAAAAGGCGCTGTTTCGCTCGCATTGCCGCGACCTCGCCGAGCGCCGCCGGGCGCAGGGTTTCACCGCGGACGAGGTGTGCTTCGCGCTCCGCCTCCTCAACGAGGCCTGCATCAAGACACTGTCGGCGGAACCTGCGCCCGTGAGCCTCGCCGAACTCGACGACTACATCACCGCGGCGGTCCAGTTCGGCATCGACGAGGTCGAGGATGTCTTCGACCAGGACGGAGGGGGACGGTAGCGACGCGGGTCTGGTAGTATCGTTCATCACTGGGAGAGCGCGATGGGATCGGGCCGCAGGCTGATGATGATCGACGACGACGTCAACCTGGTGAGCGTCTTCAAGCTCGTCTGCACGGCCAAGGGCTACGAGTTCTTTTCGGCCCATTCCGCCGCCGAGGCCCTCGAGAAGATCCCCGAAGTGGAGCCCGACCTCATCATCCTGGACGTGATCATGGAAGACTTCGTAGCGGGCTTCCGGGTCGTGAGCGAGCTGCGGGCCGGCGGCCCGGACTCTCGGTTCGCCAAGTACGCGAAGGTCCCCATCATCATGCTGACGAGCGTGACCAGCAAGACCCACCTCAACTTCTCCGACCGGGTCGGGACGGCGCTCCTCCCCGTCGACGACTTCATCGAGAAGCCGGTCAAGCCCGCCGAGATCCTCGCGAGGATCGAGGCCATGCTGGCAAAGACGCGGGCGCCGGGCGCCTCCTGACCGCGCGGTCCCTATCCCGGCCCGGCGCCGCCGGCGTTCTCCTCCGCCGGCGCCGGCGCAACGGGGAGGGTGAAGATGAATTCCGCCCACCACCCTGGATCGGACTCGGCCCAGATATGACCGCCGTGCTTTTCGATGATCCGCTGCGACACGAACAGCCCCAGGCCGGTGCCCGATTTCGTGTCGTCGCCTCCGGAAGTCAGCCGTGAGAACTTCTGGAAGAGCTTCTCGCCGGCGCCCCGCTCGAAGCCGTCGCCCTCGTTCCAGACGCTGAAACGCAGCGACCGCCCGTCATCGGCCGGATGCGCAGCGACGAGGATTTCGCCCCCTTCGCGGCCGTACTTGATGGCGTTCGACAGGAGGTTCTGGAAGACCGAGGCGATGAGGCCAGGGTCGCACACGCCCTTGAGACTGGCCGGCACGTCGCAGACGATGCGCATGCCCCGGTCGGTCGCCAGATCGGAGAGCCGGTCGATCAGGGGTTCGATCATGCCGGGGCAGAAGCGGACCTCGGCGAGGTGCAGCTTCAGCTCCCCCTCTTCGATCCGGCTGAGATTGAGGTAGTTCGCAATCGTGTCGCGGAGGTAATCGGCGCTGATCGAGGCCGCCTTGAGGAGCGCCTCCTGCTTCGTATTCAGGGAGCCGAGGATATGGTCGCGGAGGGACCCGATAGCGAACACGATCGAGGCCAGCGGCGACTTCAGCTCGTGCGTGACGAAGCCGAGCATCTCGAGGTAGGCCCGGTTCCTTTCCTCCGCCTGAAGGTAGGCCTTCTGCAGGGCGAGGGAGGCCTCGTGCAGCTCGTTGCTGCGGACCTCGAGGGCCGCCGCCATCGAGTTGAACGCCTGCCCCAGCTCCGTCACCTCCTGGCTGGCGTGGACCACCTTCACCCTCGCCCCGAGGTTGCCTCCGGAGAGCTCGCGCGTGGCGCGCACCAGGTGCATGATCGGCCTGCGGAAACCGCTCGAGAGGTACATCGCGATCCCCGCGGCGAGCGCCAGCGACAGGAACGTGATCCCGAGATATTCCAGGGCGAGGCCCGACTTGTACCCGAGGTACTGCTTCTCCAGCAACCCGACGTAGATGATGCCGATGATGGCGCCCGTCGGGTCCCTGATCGGGTCGTACGCGGAGAGGTACCAGTCGTTCACGACGAACGCACGGTCGGCGAAACGCTCGCCGCGACGGAGGACCTTGTCGTAGACCTCCTCCGAGATCCTCGTCCCCAGGGCGCGCGTTCCCGTGTCGAGCATCACGTTGGTGGCGATGCGCACGTCCCCGAGGAAGATCGTCACGGTGCCCACCGGCTTGCCCAGGTAGGTCCTGTCGCCGAACGCGGCATTGCGGATGCGGTCGACGAGGGCGGACTTCCGGTTGAGCAGGACGCCGCCGTAGACGACGCCCAGCACGCGCTCGTGGGCGTCCAGCACCGGGATCGCCGCCTCGATGACCATCCCCCGGTCCTCGACGGTCCTGTCCGTGGGGGTCGCGCGTGCCGTGTTGACGATCGGGATGCGGGCCCTCTCCGCGAGCCTTTCACCCTCGCGGAGCAACTCGGCCCGCGACATGAGGATCGTGCCGCTGGCGGCCGTCCCTGCGAGGGCGGAGCCGATGACCGCGTTTGCCTCCACCTTGTCCCCCGCCGCGAACGGCGGCCGGGACCGCGCGATCACGCGACCGTCCTCCCCCACGAGGGCGAGGAAGTCGACCTCGTACTTCCGGCGGAACGCGTCGAGCTCGTTCGAGATCCCGGCGCTCGAGAGCTGGCCGCGCAACGCCGACCTCAGAGACTCGCTCTGGGACACCATGCTCACGACGACCTGCATTCGCGTCCGTTCGGTCTCGTAGGCGGACCAGGCGGCGCCGAGGTCCATCTCGACCCTCAGCATCGCTTCCTTCACGACCGTCCTGGAGATGAAGGAGAATCCGGTCCAAGTGCTGACGGACGCCACGATCCCGATCACCAGGATGAACCCCAGGAGCAGCCTGGTCCTGAAGGCGAGCCTGGTCACGGACAGGCTCCGACCGAAGGAGACTCTCCGGTCAACGCCTCATCTCCTCTGCACGAGGCAGCTCCAAATCGTGCTCTCGATCGACTCGCGGGCCGTCGTGCCGTCCTCCCCGGGTTCCTTGACGCCGTCACCGGACATCGTCGCACCGCGCTCCTCCAGCCGCTCGTACTGACCCCGCACCTCCTCCATCGCCAGTTCGATCGGCACGGTGACCCGGTCGAACAGCTCGTGCTCGAACCGCCTGAGGTCGGTACGGCGCCGCAGCGCCTCGACGATCACGTCGTTCATCACCCGTAGGAACAGGCAGACCTCGTCCACCGAGAAGCCGGCCTTGAACCGGCTGACGCCCGTGACCTCGAGGTAGTTCACCAGCAGCATCCTGTTGCTGGTTTGGACCGAAGTCACCAGCAGCCGGTGCCACAGCCGCGCCAGCCAGACCAGCTTGGAGGTATCCATCGCGGCGTACGAGGGCAGGCGGCCCTGCGCCGCTTCCTCGCCGACCCGTTGGGCGAGGGCATCGAGGAACTGGTTCTCCTCGGTGACGAGCGCCTTGAGAATGGCGAGATCGGGGCGGACGATCTCCTTCCTCATCACCGCCGCGTTCCGGGCGTGCCATTCGACCGACTCGCTCTTGAAGCGCTCGATCAGAAAGGGAAGCCTCCTCTCCATCTGGTACCTGGCGCTCGGCGACCATTCGAGGCGGGCGCAACTGTGCGAATTGTCCACCTCCATTTGTCGGTCGATGTAGTGGTACATCCAGAGCCGCTCGAACGGCATCGGTCCCCGGATCCGTCCCAGGGCGGTCATCAACACCATGCCGAGGCCGCAGAGGGGGGCGGGACACCCGATCGCGCGTTTCGCCGACCCGGAGTACGAACGGGTCGCGAGCTCGAACAGCCGGAGGTGCGAGGTGCAACCCGTCGTCGAGGCGATCAGGATCTCTCCCGGCCGCAGGCGATCGCGCCGGACGAGCAGGTGCCTGATGAACGTGACGACATCGCGGATGTGAATGTAGGGGATCGCGCTCTCCCCCGAGCCCGCCAGGATCCGCGACCGCCACGAACGGCCGAGCCATGTGTTCAGAAACACGTAGAGCGGGGGGTACTCGCACCAGTCGCTGTAGACCGCTCCGAAACGCACGATGCAGGTCGGGACCGAGTCGCGCTGCTCACGCACCAGCCGTTCGCCCTCCCGCTTGCTCCAGGCGTAGATGTGCCGGCCGTCGGGCGGTGTCGCCTCGGTGATCGGGCCCTCGCGCCGCGGAAATTCGCACGCCGCCACCGAGCTCGCGAACACGAAGCGCTCGAGGTCCAGGCTTCTTGCCAGCTCGAGGACGTTCTTCGTCCCCTCGACGTTCGTCCGCCGGTACTCCGGCCGGTGCTCGCCCGCGTAGTCGTAGTACGCCGCCAAGTGGAGGAGGACCCTGGCGCCGCCGGCCGAGGCGATCTCGCGGAACGTCCGCGCGAGACCGTCGAGGTCGCCGATGTCCACCTGCATCCATGCGATGTTGGGGTGGACCGGCGCGCCGCACTCGCGCTGGGAGCGGCGGGCGATCGCGAAGATGCGATACTCGTCCTTGAGCTCCTCAAGCAGGTGCCGCCCAACGAAACCGGATGCGCCGGTGACGATCAGCGCCGGCCGGGGCATGTGAAGGCCACCTGGAGGCTCTTGAGACAACCGCCGGTCATCGCGGATTTCCCTTCGTCTTCGAGTAAGAATAGCATCCCGGCCGTCCCGGCCGGCGCCGCGACGCCCCTCTCGACGGCGTCACGATTCCGGCGGCCGCCCCGGCCTAGGACCGCATCGGTTCCGGACGGGACGCCTCGGCCGAGCGGACCATCCGGCGCGTCATCAGCACCGCGAGGCCCATCAGCCCGTCCGCGGCCCCGGCGAAGCCCACGAACCACGGAGCGCCCCCCAACAACGCCGCCGCGCCCAGGAAGATGGTCGCGAGCCCCTTGGCCGTCAGCAGCAGGACGACACCCCGCTGGCGCGCGTACTCCAGCAGGTAACCGGTACCCAACACCAGGTGGAACACCCCCGCCTGACGCGGGAAGAAGAGCGGCGGGACCGTCTCCCAACCGCCGAACCGGAGCGCCCACGCCGGCACCGCCAACAGGGCGACCCCGATCGCGTACGTGTGCAGGGCGATCAGCACGACCAGCCACCGTTCCGCCCGGCCGGCCAGGACGGGTTCGATCCTCATCGCCGCTCCCCCGCCCGCCCCGCGCGCCCGGCGCCGTCGCGGGCGCTCACGGTCGCTCCCACCAGAGGTCCGGCGGCAACTGCGACGGCCGCGAACAGGCCGGGGCCCCGAGGCGGCCAAGCTCGCGCACCACCTCCGCGACGGCGCCCGGCACGGCGGCGCGCACCGCCGCCGTGAGGCCGATGCCGGTCGTCACCTTGCCTGGAACCACCCCGACCAGCAACACCTCCCTCGGCCCGTCGCCGGCGAAGGCAACGGTCAGGAGAGCCTCCTTGAGGCCCGGGTCGTGCGGCGACAGACGCGGCTGGGGAGGGGTCTTGAGGATCTCGTCGCGGCGGTACAGGACGATCGTCCCGGCCGCGCCCGACGCGCTCACCGTGTCCACGATGACCGCCGCGGCGAGCCCCAGCAGGTACGGCGTGAGGTCGAGGCCGGGCGTGCCGAGGTCGAGCACCGCCACCTCCGGCGGGAACTCGTACTGCGCGTCGAGGGCGCCCACGACGGTAGGACCAAAGGCGTCGTCCCCCATCAGGACGTTGCCCAGCCCGATCACGGCCAGCCGCCGCCGGCCCTCGATCCCCTTTTCGGCGCCGCCCTCGTCGCTCATCGCTCCTCGCAGCATCGCGTGCGCACATTCCAGGGGCGGGAGCCATGCCCCCGCCCCGGTCCGACCCCTGCCCCGAGTGGGCGTTCCTCCTCGACCCTGGCCTCCGTGCCTAAGTCAGGGTCCTGACCTTCGAGAGCTCGTTGCCCTCGACGTCGAGCGTGTGGATCGCGCACGCCAGACACGGATCGAAGGAGTGAACGGTACGCAGGACCTCCAGCGGCTTCTGGGTGTCGGCGATCGGGTTGCCCACCAGCGAGGCCTCGTACGGCCCCTTTTGGCCCTTCTCGTCGCGCGGCCCCGCGTTCCAGGTGGACGGGACCACGGCCTGGTAGTTGGCGATCTTGCCGTCCTTGATCACGACCCAGTGCGACAGCGCGCCGCGCGGCGCCTCGTGGAACCCGAAGCCGCGCTGCTCCCCCGCCGGATAGGTCCAGGGCGTGAAGATCGCGACGTCACCCTTGCCGATGTTCTCCGTGAGGAGCTGCAGGTGCTTGAGCGCCAGCTCCGACAGCGTCGCCGCCCGCACCGCGCGCGCCGCGTGCCGCCCGAGCGTGGAGTGGAGCACGTTCGGCCCCAGCTTGACCTTGGCGATCGCCGACGCCGTGCCCAGGACCTGGTCGGCGTACTTCTTGATGATCGGGTGGCCGGTGGCGTAGCCGACGAGCACCTGGGCCAGCGGGCCCACCTGCATCGGACGGCCCTCGAAGCGCGGCGCCTTGACCCACGAGTACTTCTTGTCGCCGTCGAACTCGGTGTAGTGCGGGACGGTTTCTTCCTCCCAAGGGTGCTTGTCCCATTCGCCGTCGTACCAGGCGTGGGCGATGCTCTCGCTCACGTTGTCCTTGAAATAGGGGTCCTGGAAGCTCGTGATCTGCTTGAGGGTCGCGAGGTTTCCGTCGACGATCGTGCCGCCCGGCAGGTCGAACTGAGTGCCCTTGGTGTCGAGCGGCAGGTCGGGCACCGACAGGTAGTTGGTGACCCCGCTGCCGTACCCGAGCCACTCCGGGTACATCGCCCCGATCGCGGCCACGTCCGGCAGGTAGACCTGCTGCACGAACGCCGCCACCTCCCCGAGCAGGTCCTGCATCATGAACAGCTTCTCCATGTTCAGCGTGGCCTGGTTGTCGAGGTTGATGGCATTCGCCACGCCGCCCACGGCGAGGTTCTGGATGTTGGGGGTCTTGCTGCCGAGGATCGCGACCACCTTGTTGGCCTTGAACTGGTACTCGAGGGCTTGCAGGTAATGAGCCACCGCCAGCAGGTTGACCTCCGGCGGCAGCTTCATCGCCGGGTGTCCCCAGTAACCGTTGGTGAAGATCCCGAGCTGGCCGCCGGCGACGAAGCTCGCGAGCTTGTCCTTGACCGCCTCCATCTCGCGCTTCGAGTTGTGCGGCCACGGCGACAGGCTCTCCCCCAGCGCGGCGGCCTTCGCCGGGTCCGCCTTGAGCGCGGACGTCACGTCCACCCAGTCCAGCGCCGACAGGTGGTAGAAGTGCACCATGTGGTCGTGCAGCGCGTGGGCGGCCACGATCACGTTGCGGATGTACTGCGCGTTGATCGGGATCTCGATCTTGAGCGCGTTCTCGACGGCCCGCACCGAGGCGATGGCGTGGACGGTCGTGCACACGCCGCACAGGCGCTGGGTGAAGACCCAGGCGTCGCGCGGGTCGCGGCCCTGGAGGATCGTCTCGATGCCGCGGAACATCTGCCCCGAGGACCAGGAGTTCTTCACCCGGCCGCCGTCGACCTCGACGTCGATCCGGAGGTGCCCTTCGATGCGGGTGATCGGATCCACCGTGATTCGCGTGCTCATGTCTCCCCCTTAGAAGGTCTTCTTCGCGGGCGCGGGGCCCTCGAGAATCGGGAACGTCTTGACCACCGCGATGTAGATCGCAACCTCGGCCGCGATGATGCCGAAAGTGATCAGCAGCTCCGGAACGGCTGGAAAGTAGGAGAACGCCGATCCGGGCCGGAACGCCACCAGATAGGTGTCGACCCGGTGCAGCGCGGCGCCGAGGAACAGCAGGATGGCGCCCCGCACCTGCCACATCGCCTGGCGCCGCCGCTCCGAAAGCAGGATCGCGGCGGCCGCGAGCGGCAGGAGCACCTCCGCCATGAATGCGAGCCCGTAGCCGCTGTTGAGGTATCCCAGCTTGCCGGCGACAGCCGCCTCGCCGACCCGGAACACCGACCAACCCACGGCGATCCACCCTACGATCCGGGAGAGCGACGCCAGCATCGCAGTCTCGCGGGGCCGGCCGAACGCCGCGGCGGAGAACGTCGCCTCCAGCACCACGACCGCAAACCCCATCAGGATGGCGTTCACGACGAAGAGCAGGGGCAGCCAGGGCGTCAGCCAGAGCGGGTGCATCCTGGGTCCGGGCAGGAGCATCATCGTCCCGAGCGACGACTGGTGCATCGTCGGCAGCAGCAACCCGAGGGCGAGGATCCAGACGAAGTTCTTCTCCACGAACGTGAGGCCCCTCTGGGCCAGACGGCGCAGGCGGGTCGAGGTGCCGGCGCGGAGCTTCTCGAACAGCGCCGGCGAGAGCTCGATCATCAGCACCAGCGTGTAGGCGGCGACGCAGAGCGCGACCTCGAGCTGCGGGGAGTGGGACCAGCGCCAGACGTAGAGTGGAACCTTCCACAGGCTCCAGAAGCGCCCGAGGTCGATGATCACGGCGATCACCGCGAGTCCGTAGCCGAGCAGGCTCGTCAGCACGGCCGGCCGCACCAGAGGGTGGTATTCCCCGCGGTTGAGGATGTACACGAGGATCCCGACCGCGTACCCGCCGCAGCCGATCGCCGTGCCGACGACGACGTCGATCGCGATCCAGACGCCCCACGGATACCCGTTGGAAAGGTTGGAGACGGCGCCGATGCCGTAGAGAAAACGGACCGCCGCCATCACGGCTCCGACACCGGCGATCGCGAGCAGCACGATGAACGGCCGGGTCATCAGCCGGCCGCCCACGGCAACGTGGGCCGGGGCATGGCTGCTCATCGCTTTCCCTCCTTCTCGGCGGCGCCGACCGAATCGGCACGGCGGTTGCGGTAGATCACCGCCCCGAGCACGGCGAAGAGGCCGACGGGGGCGAGGAACGGGACCTTGTAGTAGATCCCTTCCTGCACCGCGTAGGCGGTCTCCGGCACGGGCTCCGTTCCGAGGTCGGGAAACCCGATCCTGTCGAACGGCACGTGCGCGAGGTACAGCACCTGCGTCCCGCCGCCGTCGAACTCTCCGTACACCCGGTCCTTGTGGTACTTCCCGGGCCACGCGGCGATCCTGCGTTTCGCCTCGGCGAGGATCTCGTCCCGCTTGCCGTAGATCACGGCCTCGCGCGGGCACACCTCGCAGCACGCGGGGCCCTGGCCGTTGGGGTAGCGGGTGAAACCTCCCGGGCCCATGACCGCGGCATCCTTGATCCGCTGCCGGCACAGCTCGCACTTGACGATCTTGGGCGCGGCCTTTTCGAACTCGAACTTCGGCACGTTGAACGGGCACGCCATCATGCAGTAGCGGCAGCCCACGCAGTACGCCGGGTCGTACATCACGACCCCGGTCACCTCGTCCTTGTGCAGCGAGTGCAGCATGCACGCCGAGACGCAGCCGGGATCGACGCAATGCATGCACTGCTGCTTGACGAACGACTCCTGCTCACCGTCGTGGTAGAGCTTGATGATGTTCTTCGTCTTGCTGTCGAGATCGGTCGGGGCATCCCAGAGCCCGCCGTTGGCGGCGCTCTCGGCGGGCATGTCGTTCGCCTGCTTGCACGCCACCACGCAGGTCTTGCACCCGATGCACAGGGTCGCGTCGTAGAGCATCCCCATCGCTCCGGGCGGTGCGGTCTTCCGCACGGCGGCACTGACTGGAGCAACGCCGGCGGCGACGGCCGTGCCGCCGACGGCAAGCGACTTGATCAGGGAGCGTCGGTCGATCGCCATGTCACGCCCCCTTGTCCGGCTTGGTGCCCGCCTTTTCGCCGCCCCCGTCCGCCTTCTTGGCCGCCACCCATCCGCCGCCCACGAGCGCGCCGCCGACCAGCCCCGCGAGCCCGGCCGCGACCGGGCTGACCGCACCCTGGTGCGCCTTGATCGGCGGGTAGCCGTCGGGAGGCGTCGGGTGTTCGATCTCGACCGTGGTGTGCAGCGGGATGCGGAACGCGACCGCTTGCTCGGTACAGCCGACGCACGGGTGGCCGATGCCGATCGGCCAGGCGCCGGGGACCTCGCAGAACGGTTGCAGCGAGCAGTTGGCGTGCGTCACCGGGCCCTTGCACCCCATCTTGTACAGGCACCACCCGTCGCGATGACCCTGGTCGCCGAACTGCTGCACGAACCGGCCCGCGTCGAAGTGCGGCCGCCGCGGGCAGTCCTCGTGGATCACGCGTCCGTACGCGAAGCGCGGCCGACCCTTTTCGTCGAGCGCCGGCAACGTGCCGAACGTCACGAACTGCAGCGCGGTGCCGAGGAAGTTGTACGGGTTCGCCGGGCAGCCGGGGATCGTCACCACGGTCTTGCCGGCGAGGATCATCGGCGCGCCGGTCGCGCCGGTGGGGTTCGGGTCCGCGGCCGGGATGCCGCCGAACGAAGCGCACGAGCCGATCGCGATGATCGCGCCGGCCTTGTCCGCGACCTCGTTCAACATGTCGATCGCGGTCTTGCCGCCGATCTTGCAGTAGATCCCGTTGTCCTTGGTGGGGATCGCGCCCTCGACGACGCAGATGTACTTGCCCGCGTTCGCGGCCATGGCGCTCTTGAGCGCGTCCTCCGCCTGGTAGCCGGCCGCCGCGAACAGCGTCTCGCAGTAATCCAGCGACACGAGGTCGAGGATCAGCTGCGCGAGCGCCGGGTGCGACGTGCGCAGCAGCGACTCGGTGCATCCGGTGCACTCCTGGAAGTGCAGCCAGATGACCGACGGCTTGAGCCCCTTGGCCGCCGCCTCGGCCCACTTGACGCCGACCGACGCCGGTAGGCCGACGGCCACCGCGGCCATGGTGCAGACGCGGATGAAGTCACGCCGGTCCAACCCATGACGCTCCGAAAACACGCCGTCTGCATCGTTCCGTCTCGAACTTGCCATGAGTCCCCCCTCACGAGTCCCACGTTGCCCTGCTGCACAGGAGATGCTGGGGTAAAAAGTAGCTCTATGTATCAGGGCTGTCAAACGAGTGAATCATCAACCGCAGCCATATGCGTATATGCGTCTCAGTTGAGTAAACCAGCTCGGGCCCATCGCCATTGTCGGTCTCATCGAAGGTCCGTCCAGCTGTGGAAAACCGAATGAATCTTGTGCGCCGTTTCACGATATCGTCAAATGCTCGGCATTGGCTTTCACAAGCGGAGGCCGGGCTCCGCGGCCGGCCGCTTGTGATATGATGCACAAGGTCGTTCCCTGAAGGGAGCGGCGGGGGGACCGACGATGGCGACAATCGACAACCTCAAGGCGGCGTTCGCCGGCGAGAGCCAGGCCAACCGCACCTACCTCGCGTTCGCCCGGAAGGCGGAGGCGGACGGCTTCAAGCAGATCGCCAAGCTGTTCCGGGCGGCGGCGGAGGCCGAGACCGTCCACGCCCTGGCGCACTTCCGGGTGATGGGCGGCGTCAAGTCCACCGAGGCAAACCTCGAGACCGCGATCGCGGGCGAGGGGTACGAAGCCAACGAGATGTACCCCGCGTTCCTGGCCGAGGCCGAGACCGAGGGGAACAAGGCTGCAGTGGCGTCCTTCAGGAACGCCCTTGCGGTCGAGAAGGTCCACCACGCGCTCTACGCCGGTGGGCTGGCAGCGTTCAAGGAAGGCCGGGACCTCAAGGGCGACCGCATCTGGATCTGCCCGGTGTGCGGCAACACCGTGGTCGGCGAGGAGCCGCCCGCAGCGTGCGAGGTGTGCGGGGTGCCGGGCGACAGGTTCTTCGAGGCGAAGTAGCCTCGGCGCGCAACAGCGGCCGGGCGAGAACGCAAGGAGTGGGCATGAGCATCGCCGCAGAGGACGTGAGGATCGACGAAGGTCCGATCGCCGCGACACTGGAATCAGGGCGCCGCCACGACGCGGTCCAGGTGCGCGAGATCCTGGCGAGGGCACTCGAACTGGAGGGCCTGCCCGATGGCGATCTGGCCGTCCTGATGGGGGTCTCCGACCCGGACCTTCTGGGCGAGATCTTCCAGACCGCCAGGAGGGTCAAGGAGACCGTCTATGGCAACCGCCTCGTACTGTTCGCGCCGCTCTACATCTCCAACCTCTGCGCCAACGAGTGCGTCTACTGCGCGTTTCGTGCCGCGAACCGCGCGCTCGCTCGGCGGGCGCTCACCCAGGACGAGATCGCCCTCGAGGTCAGGCACCTCGTCGAGCAGGGCCACAAGCGCATCCTCCTCGTCGCCGGCGAGGCTTACCCGCGCGAAGGGTTCGAGTACGTCCTCAGCGCGATCGACACCGTCTACCGCACCGCCTCGGGGCCGGGCCAGATCCGGCGCGTCAACGTCAACATCGCGCCGCTCTCGCTCGACGAGTTCAGGCTCCTGAAGGCGAGACAGATCGGCACCTACCAGGTCTTCCAGGAGACCTACCACCGCGAGACGTACGCCAAGGTCCACCTCGCCGGCACGAAGCGCGACTTCGACTGGCGCGTCAACGCCCCCGACCGGGCGATGGCGGCGGGGATCGACGACGTCGGGATCGGCGTGCTGTTCGGCCTGTTCGACTGGCGCTTCGAGGTCCTCGCGCTCGTGCAGCACATCCGCCACCTCGAGCGCCGGTTCGGCGTCGGGCCGCACACGATCTCGGTGCCGCGCATGGAGCCGGCGACCGGGTCCGACATCGCGAGCCACCCGCCGCACCCGGTCTCCGACATCGACTTCCGCAAGATCGTGGCGATCCTTCGTCTGGCGGTGCCGTACACCGGGATCATCATGTCCACCAGGGAGACGGCCGAGATCCGCCGGGAGACGTTCGCCCTCGGGGTGTCGCAGATCTCCGCCGGCAGCCGCACCAACCCCGGCGGGTACTCGGAGGACGAGAAGATCGATGCGGCGCAGTTCTGCCTCGGCGACCACCGCCCGCTCGACGAGGTGATCCGCGACGTGGCGTCGCTCGGCTATGTGCCGTCGTTCTGCACCGCCTGCTACCGGCTCGGGCGCACCGGACGCGACTTCATGGACCTCGCGAAGCCGGGCGAGATCAAGGAGCACTGCGGCCCCAACGCCCTCGCCACCTTCCAGGAGTACCTGGAGGACTACGAATCGCAGGAGACCCGACAGGTCGGAGAAGCGTGCATCGCACACGCGCTCGCCGAGCTGGAGCCCGGCCTCCGGGCTAAGGCCGAGAAGATGGTCCGCCTGGTGAAGGACGGCACGCGGGATGTGTACTGTTAGAGACAGGCGTGAGGCATGAGGCGTGAGCGTGCGAGCCGCCGCTGCCCGACGGAGCTGGGCGGTGCGAGATGAGCCAGACGGCGCCGCGCAACGCGCGCCTGCACATCGGGCTGTTCGGCCGCCGCAACGTCGGCAAGTCGAGCCTGTTGAACGCCGTCACCCGGCAGGACGTGGCGATCGTGTCGGCGACCCCGGGCACCACCACCGACCCGGTCGAGAAGCCGATGGAGCTGCTCCCGCTCGGGCCGGTGCTGTTCATCGACACCGCGGGGGTGGACGACGCCGGGGCGCTCGGCGAGAAACGCATCGCGAAGACGCGCCAGGCGCTCGACCGCACCGACCTCGGCGTGCTGGTGGCGGAGGCCGGCGCGTGGGGTGAGTTCGAGGAGTCGCTGCTCGCCGAGCTGCGCGCCCGCGCGGTGCCGGTCGTCGTGGTATTCAACAAGAGCGACCTCGGCGCGCCGGAGGGGCCGCTCCTCGCGCGCCTCGCGGCCGAAAAGGTGGCGTGCGTGCGGACCGCGGCGGTTGCCGGGGCCGGAGTCGGCGACCTGCGACGCGCGCTGGTCGCCGCGGCGCCGGCCGACTACCTCGACGCCCGCCGCATCGCCGGCGACCTCGTCGGCCCGGGCGAGCTGGTCGTCCTCGTGGTCCCCATCGACAAGGAGGCCCCCAAGGGGCGCTTGATCCTCCCTCAGGTGCAAACGATCCGGGACCTCCTCGACGCCGGCTCGTTCTGCCTGGTCGTCAAGGAACGTGAGCTGAAAGCCGCGCTGGAAGGCCTCAACCGGCCGCCCAAACTCGTCGTCACCGACTCGCAGGCGTTCCTCAAGGCCGCCGCCGACACTCCCCCCGGCGTGATGCTGACCTCGTTCTCGATCCTGTTCGCGCGGTTCCAGGGCGACCTCGCCGAGATGGCGCGCGGGACCCGCGCGATCGAGCGTCTCAAAGACGGCGACACGGTCTTGATCGCCGAGGGGTGCACCCACCACCCGATCGGCGAGGACATCGGCCGCGTCAAGATCCCGCGCTGGCTCACCCAGTACACCGGCTGCGCACTCGAGTTCGCCACCGTACAGGGCCGCGACTTCCCGGATGACCTCTCGCCATACGCCCTCGTCGTGCACTGCGGCAACTGCATGGGGAACCGCCGCGAGATGCTCTCCCGCATCGTGCGCTGCCGCAACGCCGGGGTGCCGATCACGAACTACGGCCTGGCCATCGCCTACTCGCTCGGCATCTTCGAGCGCGCGCTCGGCCCGTTCCCGGCCGCCCTCGCCGCCTACCATGGCGTGGCCGCCGGATGACCCGCGCCGAGATCCTCCGGTGGCTCCGCGAAGACGACCCGGCCGCCCTGGAGGTGCTCTGGGAGCGGGCCGACGCCGTCCGCCGCGAGCGCGTTGGCGATGCGGTACACCTGCGCGGCCTCGTCGAGATCTCGAACCACTGCGCCCGGCACTGCGCCTACTGCGGGATCTCGGTGGCCAATCGCGACCTGGTCCGCTACCGGATGACCGCCGGCGAGATCATCGCCTGCGCAGGGCAAGCCGCGGCGCTTGGGTACGGCACCGTCGTGCTGCAGGCCGGCGAAGACTACGGCATCGGGCGCGACTGGCTCGCGGACGTCGTTCGGCGGATCAAGGGCGAGCGCCGCCTTGCCGTCACGCTCTCCCTCGGCGAGCGTCCGCAGGACGACCTGGCGGCCTGGCGCGCGGCGGGGGCCGATCGCTACCTCCTGCGCTTCGAGACCTCGGACCCGGCGCTGTACGACCGCATCCACCCGCCGCTCGCCGGGCGTCCGTCGGATCGCTTCGCCATCCTCGAGCGTCTCGCCGACCTCGGCTACGAGGTCGGCAGCGGCGTCATGATCGGCATCCCGGGGCAAACGTTCGCGAGCCTCGCGGCCGACCTCCTCCTGTTCGCCGCGCTGGACCTCGACATGATCGGCGTCGGCCCGTTCATCCCCCACCCCGCCACCCCTCTCGGGCGCGGCGAACTCCCGCATGCGCCGGCGGGCGAGCAGGTGCCCAACACCGAGCTGATGACCTGCAAGGTCGTCGCTCTCGCCCGCCTCGTCTGCCCCGACGCCAACATCCCCTCCACCACGGCCCTCGCGACCGTCAATCCCGCAGGCGGCCGCGAGATCGGTCTCGCCCGCGGCGCCAACGTCGTCATGCCCAACTTGACGCCGATGAGGTACCGCACCCTGTACGAGCTCTACCCCGGCAAGGCGTGCCTGCGCGAGACTGCGGCCGAGGGCGGTCCCGGCGTCAGCCGCGCCATCGAGGGGATGGGCCGGACGGTCGGCGCCGGCCCCGGGCCCCGCCGCCGGACCTGACGCACTTCTTCTTCCACTGCGTGGAGCCTCTTGCTTGCCGGTCCCACGTGCGGCGTTGAACTTCTACTTCACTGCGTGAGGCTATTCTGTTTTGCCCCGCGGGCTGCGGCGCCATCGGCCTCCGCCCGCTGGGCGGGTCTGGCCACCTCCCCCTCACTCCGCGGAAACCCTGCTGTTGCCTGTGGGCGATGTCAGGCCTTTCGTCCTCCAGCAGGCACTCCGGCACTGGGGGCGGGGGTGTCGTGGATCCGCCGGTGCCGCGGGTGGCCATTGGCTCCTGCGCCCGCGGGCCCCGGACGGGCGAGCCGCGCCGGGGTGTCGATGGCTCCGACCGAGCGCCTCATGCGAGGGAGGAGAACAGCGAGGGGCCCCGGCGCGGATCGCCCTGTCCGGTCGCGGGCGCAGGAGCATGCGGGTTCGGGCGCGGGGGCGCCCGGGCCCGCATCCGGCCACCCGCGGGACCGGCAAGAAAGAGGCCTCACGCAGTGAAGCAGTGAAGGGAAGGTTCAGGACACCCCCGGCGTAAGCGTTTCGCCTGTTGACTTCTCGTGATAGTATTCACATGGCGCATGTGGTGCCCGCGGTGCGTCCACGGCCCCGAACGGCCGGACGCGGTCGCCGGCCCCACAGCGCCGCTGGCGGTGAAAGGAGCGGGTGATGCCAAAGGTACCGATTGTGGACGATTTTCAGGAGAAGCCGATCGACCCCGCGACCCCGGCGTGCGAGGTCGACGAGCTGCTCGCGACGAGGGCGAGGTGACGCCATGCTGGTAACCGATCGACAGCGTCTCAGGGAGGACGTCGCCGCCTGGGTCGCACGCTTTGGCGCGCGGCGCTCCTCGCTCATCCCGGTCCTGCAGGAGATCCAGGCGAAGTACCACCAGATCTCCGAGTTCGCGATGCAGGTGGTCGCCGATCATCTCGACATCCACCCGGTGGAGGTCTACAGCGTCGTGACCTTCTACGCCTTCCTCAACGAGGGATACCACGGCAAGTTCGTGATCCGCCTGTGCCGCACGGTCTCGTGCGACATGGCCGGCAAGGACCGCGTGGCCAGCCAGCTGGAGAGCGACCTCGGGATCACGTTCGGGCAGACCACGAGGGACGGCAAGTTCTCGCTCGAATGGGCGAGCTGCACCGGCATGTGCGACCAGGGGCCGGCCCTGCTCGTCAACGATCAGGTGTTCACCTCCGTGACTCCCGAAAAGGTCCACGACATCCTGCAACTGTGCCGCAAGAGCTTCGGACCGCTGGCCGTGCATGACGGCCACCACGAGGAGGCTCGCGTATGAGCGCGAATCACAAAGGCCTCGTGACCTTCAAGACGATCGACCCGGATGCCGGGCTCGCGTCTGCGCTCGCCAGGAGCCGCGCCGAGATCATCGCCGAACTCACCGCCGCCAAGCTCAGAGGACGCGGCGGCGCCGGCTTCCCTACCGGCGTCAAGTGGAGCCTTGCGGCGGCGGCCAATGGCGACACCAAGTACGTTGTCTGCAACGCCGACGAGGGCGAGCCCGGGACGTTCAAGGACCGCGTGATCCTTTTCGAGGTGCCGGACCTGGTGTTCGCGGGCATGACGATCGGCGGCATCGCGATCGGAGCCGCCAAGGGGATCGTCTACCTGCGCGGCGAGTACGCCTACCTGCGCGAGCCGCTCGACGAGGCGCTGGCCAGGCGGCGTGCCGCCGGCCAGCTCGGCGAGCGAGTCCTGGGGACGGAGTTCGCCTTCGACATCGAGATCCGCATGGGGTCCGGCGCCTACGTGTGCGGCGAGGAGACGGCGCTCATCGAGTCGCTCGAGGGGCACCGCGGCGAGCCGCGCAACCGGCCGCCGTTCCCCGTCGACACGGGCTACCTGGGCTACCCGACGATCGTGAACAACGTCGAGACGTTCGCCTGCGTGACCGCGATCATGGCCAAGGGCGCTTCATGGTTCGCCGCGATCGGCACCGAGACGTCAACCGGCCCGAAGCTGTTCTCGGTCTCCGGCGACTGCGCCCGGCCGGGCGTGTACGAGTTCCCGATGGGCCTTCCGGTCTCCGAGCTGCTGCGCGAGGTCGGCGGCGAAGACGCGAAGGCCGTGCAGGTCGGCGGGGCCTCCGGCCGCTGCGTCCCGGCCTCGGCGTTCGCCGACACGATCTGCTACGAGGGGATCTCGACCGGCGGCTCGGTCATCGTGTTCGGCCCGCAACGCGACATGCTGCACGTCGCCAAGAATTTCATGGAGTTCTTCGTCGAAGAGTCGTGCGGCCAGTGCACCCCGTGCCGGGAGGGCAACGCCAGGCTCCTGGAGGGCGTCGAAATGCTGGAGGACGGCCGGTGCTCGGCCGCCTACCTGGCGGAGCTGACCAAGCTTGGAGAGGTCATGCAGCTGGCGTCGAAATGCGGGCTCGGCCAGTCGAGCCCGAACGCGTTCCTATCGATCGTCGAGAACTTCCGGGGCGAGATCATGGGCCGCACGCACGGCCCGACGCGGTGAGGGAATGGAGTCCAGCATGTCGGATCGAGAGAAGACCCACGTTGAGTCCCCCCGCGCGCCGGTCAGCCAGCGCGGCCACCTCGTGAAGGTGCCGGCCGACCAGCGGGCGATGGGCGCGCTGGTCGAGGTCGTGATCGACGGCCAGGAGGTGACGGTGCCGATCGGGACCACGATCCTCGAGGCCGCCAAGCAGATCGGCGTCAAGATCCCGACGCTCTGCCACCACGAGGACCTCTGCGTCGCCGGGGTGTGCCGGATCTGCGTGGTCGAGGTGGAGGGCCAGCGCACACTGCAGGCCTCTTGCGCCTACCCGATCACGGCGCCGATCGCCATCCACACCCACACGCGCAAGGTGCGGCAGTCGCGCCGGCGCATCCTCGACCTGCTGCTCTCCAAGCACTACGGCGAGTGCTACGCCTGCTTCCGCAACGGCAACTGCGAGCTGCAAGCCCTCGCCGCCGAGTGCGGCGTGGACTTCTTTCGCTTCGGCCACCCCACCGCCCCGATGCACGAACTCGACAGCTCCTCGTACTCGGTCATGCGCGACATGAACAAATGCATCCTCTGCCGCCGCTGCGTGCGCACCTGCATCGACCTGCAGGAGGTCGGCGTTCTGGAGACCGTCCACCGCGGCGACAGGACCACGGTTTCGACCTTCATGAACAAGCCGCTCGCCGAGGTCATCTGCATCAACTGCGGCCAGTGCATCAACCGCTGCCCGACCGGGGCCCTGGGGGCCGCCGACCCCACCGACGACGTCTGGCGCGACATCAGCGACCCCGGCAAACACGTGGTGATCCAGACCGCGCCGGCGCCGCGCGCCGCCATCGGCGAGTGTTTCGGCCTGCCCCCGGGCACCCCCCTCACCTTCGAGATGAACTCGGCGCTGCGGGCGATCGGCTTCGACAGGGTGTTCGACACCAACTTCACCGCCGACCTCACGATCATCGAGGAAGGGACGGAGCTCATCCTCCGGCTCTACCAGGCGCTCGTCGAAAAGCAGCCGGTCGCGCTGCCGCAGTTCACTTCCTGCTCGCCGGGTTGGGTGAAGTACATCGAGCACTTCTACCCGGAGATGCTGCCCCACCTCTCGTCCGCCAAGAGCCCGCAGCAGATGTTCGGGGCGGTGATCAAGACCTATTACGCAAAGCTCAACAACATCGACCCGGCCGATATCGTGACCGTGGCGCTGATGCCGTGCTCGGCCAAGAAGTTCGAGTGCAACCGCCCGGAGATGGCCGCCTCCGGCCACAAGGACGTGGATTACGGCCTGGTCACCCGCGAGCTGGCGCAGATGTTCAAGGAGGCCGGCATCGAGCTGCCCAAGATGCCGAAGAGCGGCTTCGACGAGCCGTTCGGCACCGCCACCGGCTCCGGCGTGATCTTCGGCGCCACCGGCGGCGTGATGGAGGCGGCGCTGCGCACCGTCCTCGAGCTGGTGTCGGGCCTCAAGGTCGAGAACCTCTACGACCACGCCGACATCCTCCCGGTCCGCGGCTTCGAAGGCATCAAGTACGCCGAGATCAGGATCCCGCAGCTCGGGACCGTCCCCGACATCCTCAGGATGAACGCCCAGCTGCCGTTCGACAGCTGGGAGTGGCTCGCGGGCGCGACCCTCAAGGTCGCGGTCTGCCACGGCACCGCCAACGCCAAGCGGGTCCTCGAGGACATCAAGGCGGGCGGCAAGCTCTCCGAGTGCCACTTCATCGAGTTCATGGCGTGCCCGGGCGGGTGCCTGGGCGGCGGCGGCATGCCGATCCCGACCAGTCCCGAGATCCGTGCGGCCCGCGCCCGCGCCATCTACTCCGAGGACGCCGCCTACGAGGTCCGCAAATCGCACGAGAACCCGGCCGTCATCCGGCTCTACAACGAGTTCTTGCCCGACGGCCCCAACGGCCACACCGCGCACCGGCTCCTGCACACAACCTACACCCCGCGCGGCAAGTACATCGCGTGACCGGCGACGGCCGGGCCGGCCCGGCCGTCTGCCACCTCCCCATCACCGAGGTTGACAGCGCCGGCTCTGGTTCCGCGGTTCCTCGCCGGAGCCTCACGACCCGGCCCGCGACGGTCACGGAAATTCGCTTCGGCGGATTGCGGGTTGTCCGCGTTAGATTAGAGTGGTGCGATGGGAAATGTGAGCGCTCCGTGCCAGCCGGACGACGAGCGATCGGGAGTGAAGATCACCGTCGTGATCGCCACGATCGGGCGGCCGGACAAGCTCGCGGCGTCTTTGGCCGCGTACGGTCGGCTTGACGCAGGCACGCCGCCTTTCGAGGTCATCGTCGTGCTGGACGGCGACGACCCGGCCTCGAGGGAGATCGCATCCCGCCCCTACCCCTTCCCGACCCGGGTCCTGGCGCAGCGCCGCTCGGGGATCGGCCCCGCCAAGAACCTCGGCGCGAGCGCGGCCGCGGGGGACCTCGTCCTGTTCCTCAACGACGACACGCGCCCGGACCCGTCGTGCCTGCTCGCCCATGCCGACTTCCAGGAGCGTTTTGGCCCCTGTGTCGTCCTCGGCAAGGTCGACTGGGACCCGGACCACGACGTCACCCCCTACATGGCCTGGCTCGCGCCCAGGGGGCACCAGTTCAACTACGCCCGCCTGCACCCGGACGCACCGATCCCGTGGGACGCCTGCTGGGGCGCCCACCTGGTCGTCCCCAGGGCGTGGATGCTCGACGAGCCGTTCGACGCCGCGTTGCCGTTTTCGGCGCTCGAAGACGGGGAGTGGGCCTACCGCCAGGCCCGGCGCCGGCGTCCGCTCCGGTACGCTTCGGCGGCGCGCGCATGGCACGACCATTGCTTCGACGGTCCGCGCGACTTCCGCTGGCGCCCGCGCGCCGCCGCGGCTACGGCCCGGTGGGTTTCCAGCCGCCACCCGAGTCTTGCCTTCAAGCTCATCGTCCGGCCCGTCCTCGCCGCGACCGTCACCTTGGTGCTCGCCGCATGGCCGGGACGCTGGCGGAGAACCACCCTCTGGGACCTGGACTTCCGCTGGAGCTACGTGGCCGGCCTCTTCGTTCCCCCCAAGGGCTGAGGCATCACCGCCCGGGCGCCGGGCACGGCGCCCCTCCTTCCAGCCGCCGCCAGGAGCGCCGCCTCGCGGGACGCGCTACATTGGCGCCGCGAGAAGCGGAGGTCAGCCAGACATGTGTGGGATCTGTGGCGTTGCTTTCTCCGATCCGCTGCGCGTCGGCGGCGACGCGACGATCGAACGGATGCTGGCGCCTATCGTCCACCGGGGTCCCGACGGGCGCGGTAGCGCTCGCCTCGCCGGCGCGGCCCTCGGAATCCGGCGCCTCTCCATCATCGACCTCGAAACCGGGGACCAGCCGATCACGAACGAGGACGGCGCGATCACGCTGGTGTGCAATGGGGAGATCTACAACGCCCCGGAACTCCGCGCTCAACTGCAGCGCGCCGGACATCGCTTCCACTCGCGTTCCGACGTCGAGGTGATCGTCCACCTCTACGAGGACGCCGGCGTCGAGTGTCTGGCGAGGCTGCGCGGGATGTTCTCGTTCGCGATTTGGGACGCGCGCCGCCGGCGGCTCATGCTGGCGAGAGATCGCTTCGGGATCAAACCGCTGGTCTATGCGGTGCGCCCCGACGGCCTCTGGTTCGCCTCCGAAGCAAAAGCGATCCTTGCCGCCGGAGTCGCCGGTGGCGAGGCCGACCCCAGGGCGATCGACGATCTGTTCAGGTTCGGGTTCGTGGCCGGGCCGCACACGCTGTTCTCGAACATCAAGAAGATCCCTCCTTCCCATGTGGCGCTCTACGAGGACGGTGCGCTCTCCCTCCGCAGGTACTGGGCCATGCCGGAGGACGTGGGGCGCTCCCGCATGACGGGCGGCGAGTTGGCGGAGGCGCTGCGCGCCAAACTGGAGGAGACTGTCCGAATCCATCTCCGCAGCGACGTACCGGTAGGTGCGTGGCTCAGTCCGGGCGTGGACTCGAGCGCAGTCACCAGCCTCTCGATGCGGCACCTCGGCCGGACCCTGCCGACCTTCACCCTCGGTTTCGATGACCCGAGCATCGACGAGACGCGGCGGTCCCCCACGCTGAACACCTATACCGGCTACGAGACGCCGAACCAGCGCGTGTGGTGCGAAACAGATTCCTTCAATCTGTTACCCAAGGCCATCTGGCACATGGAGGAGCCGACCGCGTGGGGCGTCGAAATACCGCGGATGATCCTCGCGCGGGCGGCGGCGCGCAACGTCAAGGTCGTCCTCACCGGAGAGGGGTCCGACGAGATCTTCGGGGGCTATGCCCACTTCCGCATGGAGAGGATCTCTCGCCGTGTGTCGCTGCTCCCGCTGGTCGTGCGTCGCGCGCTTCTCGCTCCTCTGGTCCCGGCCGGCCGACCGATGGTCTCGAGGCTGCTCCTCGCTCCGCGAGGCCTGACGGCCGAGCGCTACGCCCGGCTGGTAGGTCCGATGCACGCCGAGGAGCGGCACCGTCTGTTCTCCCCCGGCCTCCGGAGCCGCCTGGCCGACGCGCCGGAGATCGGGGAAAGGATGGGCCTGCCCGAGGGGGTGCGGTCGAAACAATGGTTCGATCGGCTACGTCAGTGGGATTTCGATCTCCGCTTGCCCGACATGGTCAACCACTCCCTGGACCGCGGCGCAATGGCCTACGGCGTGGAGGCGCGGGTGCCGTTCCTGGACCACGAACTCGTGGAGCTCGTCGCCCGGATCCCTCCCGGCCTCAAGACGCAGGGCCCGGTGGAAAAATTCATCTTACGGGAAGCCCTGCGCGGCGTGCTGCCGGAGGAGATCCGCCGCCGCCGCAAGGTGGGCATGGGAGCTCCGCATGAAGCCTGGATGTCCGCCCCGCTCCCGGTTTTTGCCGAGGATCTGCTCTCCGAGCGGCGCCTCCGTGACAAGGGGTACTTCGAGCCACGCGCCGTCCACGAGCTCCTTCGCGAGCAGCGGGAGGGACGGCGCAAGCTCGGCGCCGTCCTCATGGCGGTCCTCGGCGTGCAGCTCTGGGACGAGACCTTCCTCCGTGGCAATGCAGCCATCGCCCGGTCGTAGCTCCTGATCAAGCAAGGGTCATCTATAGTGACGGCTGTGCAAACGCAGGATGTGCCGATCGCGGCGCCCGAGCAGCCGGGCGCTTTACCGTCGGCGGGGCAATGCTGCCGGCTGTCGGAGGAGCTGGACGAGGTGCTGCGCCTCGCCACCGGCGAAACGCTTCCGGTGCGAGTGCTGGTCGAGCACCTCAGCGGCCGGGGGAACGCGCTGCTCGCGTTCATCGTCATCCTGCCGTTCCTGCAACCGATCCCGCTGCCGGGGGTCTCCACGCCGTTCGGGATCGCCATCGTGCTGCTCGGCGTCGCGATGGCGCTCGGGCGGCCGCTCTGGCTGCCGAAGCGTTGGCTCGACCACGAGCTGCGCTCGGCCCTCGTGATCCGCATCGGCGGCGGCGGCCAACGGCTCATCAGGAAGGTCGAACGCTTCATCAAGCCGCGCGGGCTCTGGTTCCACCGCCACCGCTGGGCGCACTCGATCGCCGGGATCGTCATCGCGATCTCGGGCGCCGAACTCGCGCTGCCGCTGCCGATCATGTTCACCAACACGCTCCCCGCGCTGGCGATCGCGACGACGGCCGTCGGGCTGCTCGAGGAGGATGCCGTCCTGGCAATCATCGGCCAGTTGCTCTTCCTCGTCGGGCTGGTCGTCTTCTCCGGCATCCTGCTCCTGCCGTTCCTCGGCCTGCACCTGATCTTCTAGCTGCGCTGCCGTCTTGGCCCCTGCGCCCCGTCTTCAAAAAGCAAAGGGCGGGGATCGCTCCCCGCCCTCGCTGTATCCCGCTTCTTCGGTGCTTCTTCGGCCCACGGTCCACGGACCACGGACCACGGTTCTCTAGTACATGTCCCCCATGCCGCCGCCGCCAGGCATCGCCGGGCCTGCCGGCTTCTCCTCGGGGATCTCCGCCACCAGCGCCTCGGTGGTGAGCATCAGCCCGGCGATCGAAGCCGCGTTGAGGAGGGCGTTCTTGGTGACCTTGGCGGGGTCGATGACGCCGGCCGCGACCAGGTCCTCCATCACCATCGTCTGGGCGTTGTACCCAATGGTGCCGCCCTTCTTGCGGATGTCGCGCACGATCACCGCCGCCTCGTCGAGGCCGGCGTTGTGGATGATCTGCCGCGTCGGCTCCTCGAGCGCCCGCACCACGATCTGGATCCCCGTGCGCACGTCGCCCTTGTGCTCCTTGAGCAGCTTCTCGACCTCTTCCTGGGCGCGCAACAGCGCCACGCCGCCGCCGGGGACGATCCCCTCTTCCACGGCCGCCTTGGTCGCGTGCAGCGCGTCCTCGACGCGGGCCTTCTTCTCCTTCATCTCGGTCTCGGTGGCGGCGCCGATCTTGATCTGCGCCACGCCGCCGACGAGTTTGGCCAACCGCTCCTGCAGCTTCTCGCGGTCGTAGTCCGAGGTGGTGTCCTCGACCTGCTTGCGGATCTGCTTCACGCGACCCGCGATCGCCTCGCGCTTCTTGGGGTCCTCGTCGTCCACCACGATCGTGGTGTCGTCCTTGTCCACGGTCACCTTCTTCGCGGTGCCGAGGTCTTCCCACTTGACGTTCTCGAGCTTGATGCCGAGGTCGTCGGAGATCAGCTTGCCGCCGGTCAGGATCGCGATGTCCTCGAGCATGGCCTTGCGGCGGTCGCCGAAGCCCGGGGCCTTCACCGCGATCACCTGCAGCGTGCCGCGCAGCTTGTTGACGACCAGGGTCGCCAGCGCCTCGCCGTCGACGTCCTCGGCCACGATCAGGAACGGCTTGCCCTGCTTGGCCACCTGCTCCAGGATCGGAAGCAGGTCCTTCATCGAGGAGATCTTCTTCTCGAAGAGCAGGACCTTGGCGTTCTCGTACACGGCTTCCATGCGCTCGGCGTCGGTCACGAAGTACGGCGAAAGGTAGCCGCGGTCGAACTGCATCCCCTCGACGATCTCGAGCTGCGTGTCCATGGTCTTCGACTCCTCGACCGTGATCACGCCGTCCTTGCCGACCTTGTCCATCGCCTCGGCGATGATGTGGCCGATCTCCTCGTCCGCGTTGGCCGAGATCGTGCCGACGTGGGCGATCGCCTTGCCCTCGACCGGCTTGGCGAGCTTGGTGATCGCCTCGACCGCCGTCTTGACGGCGATGTCGATGCCGCGCTTGAGTTCCATCGGGTTGGCGCCCGCGGTGACGTTCTTCGTCCCCTCGCGGATGATTGCCTGGGCGAGCACCGTGGCGGTCGTGGTGCCGTCGCCGGCCACGTCGGAGGTCTTGGAGGCGACCTCGCGCACCATCTGGGCGCCCATGTTCTCGAGCTTGTCCTTGAGGTCGATCTCCTTGGCGACGGTGACGCCGTCCTTGGTGATCACGGGCGAGCCGAACTTCTTCTCCACCACGACGTTACGGCCCTTGGGGCCGAGCGTCACCTTGACCGCGTCGGCCAACTTGTTGACACCGCGCAGGATCGCCTGACGGGCGTCCTCTGCGTAGACAATCTGCTTTGCCATCTCGAGCCTCCCTTACTTTTCCAGCACGCCGAGGATCTCGTCCTCGCGCGCGATCAGGTATTCCTGGTCGTCGATCTTGATGTCCGAGCCCGAATACTTGCCGACCAGGACCCGGTCGCCCTTCTTGACGTCGATCGGCATCCGCTTGCCGTTGTCGTCGAGCTTGCCGGGGCCGACCGCGATCACTTCGGCTTCTTGCGGCTTTTCCTTGGCGGTGTCGGGGATGATGATCCCGCCCTTCACCACCTCTTTCTCTTCCAGGCGGCGGAGGAGAACCCGATCATGGAGTGGACGAACGTTCATATGCTTAACCCTCCCTCTTTCTTATGTTTACGTTTTCTCGTCGGGGTGCGGACTGGCACTCGCCATACGAGACTGCTAACACTCTAGGACCTGCGCCCGGGGTTGTCAAGTGGTTACGCGGACTCGGTCTCTCGGACCGACCTCGCGGCCGCTGCTTTCCGGCGCAGGGGCGGCCCTTGCGGCCGCCCGCGGGCCGGTGGCGGCAACGCATGGACCGCGCCGGGCGGGGACGAGCCCCACCCCGACATAGGACCGGAATGGGGCGCCGAAGGCGGACGCGCTTCAACCAGTCCGAGGGCCGGTCTTGAGCTTCCGGAGCGCATTCCGGTGGCCGCGCAGGATCGCGGTCGCCGCGGCGCGGCCGGCTGCGCCGCGCACGGCACCGCGGTACCAGAGCGACCGCAGGATCGCGTAGCCCGAGTGCACGGCCGCCAGATACAGCCGGTACGCGAGCGGCCGGAACGGACGCAAGCGCGTCGCCGCCATGTGCTCGAGGTAGAACGGCGAGCGCGCCGCCGAGCCGGTCACGGCGCCCAGCCTGTGCACCGCCACCATCTCCGGGGCGAAGAACAGCTGCCAGCCCAGGCGGCGCAGGCGCAGGCAGAGGTCCACGTCCTCGTTGTAGAGGAAGTAGCTCGCATCGAAACCGCCGGCCCGCCGCCACGCTTCGGCGGCCACCGCGAATGCGGCGCCGGGCACGAATCCGACCGTCCGCGCCCGCCCGGCCGCACCGGCCGACGTCGCCTGGCGCACCGTGCCGGTCAGCCAGTTCACGCTGCCGCCCGCGTACCAGAGCGCCCCGCCGGGCCGGTCGAGGTAGAGCGGTCCGGCCGCCAGCCCGACGCCAGGACGGCCCACCGCCTCGACCGCTGCGTCGAGGTACCCGTCCGCCACCTCGATGTCGTTGTTGAGCACGACGATCGCGTCAAGGGGTCGGTCCCCGAGCGTCGCGACGCCGGCGTTGACCCCCGCACCGAAACCGGGGTTGCCCCCAAGGGGCACGACCTCGGCGTCGCGCCACGCCCCGGACCCGAGCGCGCCGCCGTTGTCCACCACCACGACCCGCCGGGCGGCGCGCGAGCGGTCCCGCTCCAGCGCCGCCAGGCACGCCTCGGTCGGCGCCGGGCCGCCGAAATGGACGATCACGACGCCGACCCGCGCCTGCGTGGCGCCCGGCCCGCTCATTCGAGCTCCGCGCCGGCCGGGGCCGTCGCCTCGATCCGCCGCGGGCGGCGCACGGCGAGCGTCGCCACCGTGACGCTGGCCGCGAGGCCGAACGTCCACACCGTCACCGCGACCACGGCACACCCCATCGTCCCCCAGCGCGGGATGACGGCCAGGTTCGCGGCCGCGCTCCCCGCCAGCAGGACCGCCTGGCTCGCCAACGACCAGCGCTGCCTCCCGCACGCCGCGACGAGCACACCGAGCCCCATCGTGACGTACGCGGCCGGCAGCACCCAGGCCAGCACCCCCATCAACGGCACCGACGCGAGGTACGCGGGGCCGAAGACCAGCCGAACGAGAGGGACCTTGGCGGCCGAAAGCGCCCCGGCCGCGAGCGCGCCGGCCGCGGCGCCGCCCGCGACGATGGCGGCGATGTGTCGGAGGCGGAGCCGGCCGGCGGCGGCGGCCTTTGCAACCGTCGGATAGGTCGCGACCGCGAAGAGCTGGGCGACCCCCAACAACCCCCACACCGGCGCGGCGGCCACGCCGTACCGTCCGATCTCCTCCCTGGCCACCCCGAACCCCGCCAGCATGAACGTGTCCAGGCGCAGCGCCGCCTGCAGGCCCAGGCTGAGCAGGAGGAAGACCGCCCCCTCGCGCGCGAGGAACGAGCGCGTGATGGGAGGGGTGGCTACGTCCGGCAGCGTGCGTTGCTGACGGTGCATCACCGCGAGGCCGCCTGCGGCCCCGACCGCGAACGCCAGCCCCGTCGTCCACACCGGGGCCGCGAGCGCCGCCATGGCCCCGAGGAGCAGGAGCGCGACGCCGAGTTCGACGCTGCGCCCGCCGACCTCCACCTCCATCCGGTCAAGCCCCTTGAACGACGCGCCCACGCTGACGAGGCCGCTGCGCAGCCAGGCGTACGGGACGAACGCCAGCAGCGTCCAACGCAACCCCGGGTCGGGCACGAGCGCGGCGCCGGCGATCGCGACCGGCACGGCCACGACCGCCACGCGGCGCTGCCACGCGCGCGAGAGCCGGCCGAGCGCGCGGACCGCCTCCGGGCAGCGGGCCGTCTCCCGGATCAACACCTCCGCCTGGCCGGCCGTGAGCACCAGCATGAGCACCATCGCGGCGCCGTAGGCCACCGTGAACGCGCCCATCCCCGCCGGCCCGAGCCCACGCGCCACCAACACGCCCGCGCCGAACAGCGCACCCTTGAGCACCACCTCGCCGGCGCCCAGCCACGCCACGTTGCGCGCCAGCTTGCCGGTGGTCCGCGTCACCGCCGGGCCCCGACCAGCGCGACGCTCGCGGTGCGGAGCAAGGTCAACACGTAGATTCCGAACGACCGCTCGCGGATGAAGTAGAGATCGTACTCGAGCTTGCGCCGGTGCTCGTCGGAGCTGACCGCCGATGGCATGTTGACCTGCGCCCAGCCGGTCAGCCCCGGCGGGACCGCGAGCCTGAACGTGTAGTAGGGCACGGTCCGGGCCAGCTCGGCCACGAACTCCGGGCGCTCGGGTCGCGGCCCAACCAGCGACATCTCGCCCCGGATCACGTTGACGAGCTGCGGCAGCTCGTCGATCCGGAGCCGCCGTAAGATGCGTCCCAACCGGGTCGCCCTGGGGTCGTCGGCGACCGCGAATGCGGGGCCGTTCTCCTCGGCGTCCGGCCGCATCGTGCGCAGCTTGATCACCCGGAAGCGGCGGCCGAACTGACCCACCCTTGTCTGGAGGAAGAACACGGGCCGCCCGTCGAACGCGAGCACGGCCAGCATCGCCAGCAGCAGCACGGGCAGGCAGACGAGAAGGAGCGCAACGCCGACCGCGACGTCGACCACGCGGGTGACGCGGTTGAACAGCTCCCAGTGCATCACCGAGAACCCCGGCTGGTGCAGGAACGCGGCCGGCGACAGCTCGTCCACGGGCAGGCGCCCGTCCAGCCACGCCCACAGTTCCGACGCCACCACCACCGGCACCCCTGAGAACTGCAGCACCGTGAGGTCCGAGGCGAGCCCGTCGGCGCCGGCGGTGCTCCCCGCGAGCACCACCAGCTCGACACGGTCCCGGTGCGCTTCCTCAGCCACGGCAGCCGCCGCGAGGCCGGAGCCGTCCACGGGTTCCCACGGCGCCGCCGGATGCTCGCGCAGCTTGCGGCACACCTCGGCCACCGCACCCGTCTCCCCGACCACGAGCGCGCGAGGGCGCGGGCGGCGGCGCATCCAGAGCGCGACCGCGCTGCGCGCCGCGGCCGCTCCGGCCGCCCATGACGCGGTCGTGATCAGCAGCAGCCCGCGGCCGAATCGCCAGCTCGGCACCAGATAGGTCGCCAGGCTGAGCGCCGTCCCCCACACCGCGGCGACGATCACGACCCTCGCCGCCACCTCGCGTCGGCGCCGCAGCACGACCGGCTCATAGAGTTCCGCGGCGACGGCCGTGGCCCACATCGCCACGAAGCCGGTCGCCAGCAGCGCGGGATGGCTCAACAGCTCGTGCAGCTTCGCAACTCGCTCGCCGCCGGCCGAAAACCTGACCACATGGGCAAGCCAGCCGGCCACGGCCAGCCAGGCGCCGTCAGCCAGGGCGAGCACCAGGCGCAGGCGCGGCGTGCGGGGAAGGAAGAGACTCATCCTTGCTCGCGATGGTGCGCGGGATCGCTGAATGTGTCAACAACCTCCACTCCGCCAGTGCGCGGCCGTCGCCGTAGGCGCGGTTGTCATTGCGAGGTTCCCGAGCGCAGCGAGGAAACCGCGGCAATCTCGAGGCCGACAGATTCGGCCGGTCCGAACGGCCGGAACGAGATTGCTTCCCCCACCGCCACGCGGGCGCGGTGCGCCCGCTCGCGGCAGGCTCTGGCGCTACGCGCCCGCTCGGGGCAGGCTTCGCCTCGCTCCGCTCGTCCTCCTCGCAATGACCGACACCGTTGGGACGCCTTGCGCTGCGGGAGGGATCATGTGCGGCGCGACCCCCCGGAACCGCGGCCTACCCGTAGAACTGCGCGATCGACGCGACCACCCGCTCGCGCTCGTCCGCCCGCAACTCCGGGAAGATCGGCAGCGCCAGCACCTCGGCTTCGGCCCGCTCGGACTCGGGGAAGTCGCCCGTGCGATAGCCGAGATCCACGAAGCACTTCTGCTCGTGGAGCGAGATCGGGTAGTACACCTCCGCCCCGACGCCCTGCTTCGCCATGTGCTCGCGGAGCTGGTCGCGCCTGGGCGCCCGCACCACGTACTGGTGGTAGGTGTGGCCGCGTCCGGGCAGCTCCTCGGGGATCCGCACGGTGCCGTCGAGACCCGCCGCGTGGAACAACTCGCGGTAGTGCGCGGCGCCGGCTTGCCGTTTCGCGATCCAGCCGGGGAGGCGAGGCAGCTTGACGCGCAGGATCGCGGCTTGCAGCGCGTCCATACGGAAGTTCCCGCCGACGAATCGGTGCACGTACTTCGGCCGCATCCCGTGCATCCGCATGTCCAGGAGCCTCTCGCCCGCCGCCTCGTCGTTGGTCGTCACCAGACCGGCGTCGCCGAACGCCCCCAGGTTCTTGGTCGGGAAGAACGAGAAGCAGCCGAACGTGCCGATCCCGCCGACCATGACACCGTTGTACGCCGTACCGATCGCCTGGCAGCAGTCCTCGACGAGCGGGATGCCGGGCGCCGCCGCCTCGATGGCGGCCATGTCCGCCGCCTGCCCGTACAAGTGCACCGGGATGATGGCCTTGGTGCGCGGCGTGACCGCAGCGGCCAGCTTGCCGGGGTCGAGGTTGAAGTCGCGCGGGTCGATGTCGGCGAACACCGGGCGCGCGCCGAGGCGGTGGATCACGCCGGCGGTCGCGAAGAACGTGAACGGCGATGTGACCACCTCGTCCCCCGCACCGATGCCGAGCGCCATCAACGCCGCCAGCAACGCGTCGGTGCCCGAGGACACGGCCACCGCGCGCTTCACGCCGAGGTACGCGGCGCACTCGCTCTCGAGCGCCGCCACCTCGGGGCCGAGGATGAACTGTTGCGTCGCGAACACGCGTTCGACCGCGGCGTGAACGTCGTCGTTCACCTCGAGCCACTGCCGTTTGAGGTCAAAGAGGGGAACTGGGGTTTTGGTGTCGGTCATCGGTCACTCTCCGAAGCAGGCAGTGTGCGGTTGTGAGCGCCTCCGCGGCGGCAGCAGCATCAGCGCCATTGCGACGCCGGCGAGAAAGCCGCTGATACGAGCGGATCACGCCGCCCCGCCGGTCGCACCGGCCGTCGAGGCGAGCGACAGCGTACCAGAAAGGGCCTGCCCGATGAAACACAGGGGAAGTGCACGAAACCGCCGGCGCGGCGCGCCCTCCCCGCACGTACGAATGGAGAGGCCGGCCGCCCAGCGGGCGGCCGCTACGGGCGTGTGAGGCGCGGCCGCCCGGCGCGCGGTCGTTGCTTCGGGAACCCCGGAGTGCGGTCATTGCGAGGTTCCCGAGCGCAGCGAGGGAACCGTGGCAATCTCGAGGTCGGAAGGTTCGGCCGGTTCAAACGGTACGCACGGGATCGCTTCCGCCACCGCCACGCGGGCGCGATGCGCCCGCTCGCGCGGCGCGCCGGCCCCACACGTTCAACACCGCGACTCGCGCAGCCAGAGCTCGAGCATGAGCAGCGCGTAGACCACGCCGGCGCGGTTGCGCTCCTGCATCGTCCTGCCTGCGACCACGGCCCGCACGAACGCCGGATCGACGTACTCCGCGGCCCGGGCGTCCGGGGCGAGGAGCGCGTCGTGGACGAGGTCGCGCAGGTCGCCGTCGAGCCAGGCGGCGAGCGGCACCTCGAACCCCCGCTTCCTCCCCTCGATCACTTCCCGCGGCAGCCGGTCACGGTAGGCGTCGCGCAGCACCGCCTTCAGCCGGGAGCCCCGCACCCGGAACGCGACCGGCAGCCGCAGCGCGAACTGGGCGACCTCGTGGTCCAGGAACGGCGAGCGGCCCTCCAGAGACGCCGCCATCGTCGCCATGTCCATCTTCACGAGCAGGCTCGAGCACAGCTCGATGCCGATGTCGCCCGCGACCTGCGTGTCCACGGCGGCAAGGTTGCCGTCGAGCCTGTCCGCGACCCAGACTTCGGTCGCCCGTTGCGGCCGCGCGCGCCAGACCCGTTGTTTGTCCTCGTCGAGCAGCAGGTCCTTCGTCCACACGAGATAGCGCGCTCCCGGCTGGAGCGAGAGCCCGCGGCCGAAGCGTCGCAGCAGGCCCGCCGGCGACCGGCGCCGGCCCCCCGCGAGGCGCGAGAAGGCCGCTCGGAGCGCGGCCCGCGCTCCGGGGACCGAGCCGATCCTCCCCAGCGTCCGCGCCGCGAGGTACCGCCGATACCCGCCGCACACCTCGTCGCCGCCGTCCCCGTTCAGGACCACCTTGACGTGCTCGTGGGCCAGCCGGGCGACCGCCAGGCTGGGGATCGCCGAGGCGTCCGCGAACGGCTGGTCGAAGTGGCGCGCGACCGCCAGCACCTCGTCGCGAGGGGCGACGTGCAGCGGCAGGACGACGTTCTCGACGCCGAGCGCCGCGGCGGTGCGCCGGGCGACCGGCGCCTCGTCCAGCTCCTCGTCCGCGACCGACACGGTGAACGTCCGCAGCTGCCCGCCGAGATGCCGGGCCGCCTCGTACGCCACGACCGAGGAGTCCACCCCGCCGGAGAGGAACACCCCAACGGGGACGTCGCTCCTCAACCGGAGCCGGACTGCTTCCCCGAGAGCGCGGCGCAGCTCTTCCTTGGCGTCTGCGTACGAAATGGCGGCCTTCGGCTCCAGCTCGGGCCGCCAGTACGCCTGCTCCCGGTTCTCCTCCCCCTCGAAGCGCAACCAGCACCCGGGACCGACGGCGCTGACGCCCTCGTAGACCGTGTCGGGCTGCGGGACAGCCCCGAGCGACAGGTAGTCGTAGATCCCCTGCTCCCGCACGCGGGGCGTCGAGCCGGCCGCGCGCATCAGCGGCAACAACCCTTTCAACTCCGAGGCGAACGCGAGCCCGCCGCCGGACACCTGGGTGATGTAGAGCGGCTTCTTGCCGAAGCGGTCGCGCGCCAGCAGCAGCGACCGCGTGCGCCCGTCCCAGATGGCGAACGCGAACATCCCGCGGAGGCGGGAGCAGAGCGCCTCGCCCTCGTCCTCGTAGAGGTGGACCAGCACCTCCGTGTCACTTGCCGTCGCGAACACGTGGCCGCGCCGCCGCAGCGCCTCCCGCAGCTCCACGTAGTTGTAGATCTCGCCGTTGAACACCGCGACCACGGAACGGTCCTCGTTGAACACCGGCTGGGCGCCGGTCACCAGGTCGATGATCGCGAGGCGCCGCATCCCCAGGGCGATCCCCGGCGCCGCGAACGTCCCCTCCCCGTCCGGACCGCGGTGGCGCAGCGCGCGCAGCGCTTCGGCGAGGCCGGGTCCGGCCGGCTCGGGGCCGTCAGGACGGCAGACCCCCGCTATCCCGCACATCGAGCGCTCTCGTTGCCCAGGCCACGGGGGGCGATCGGGGTTCCGGCGAACTGCGCTGCCGTCATCGTCACACTCTACCGCGTCTTCTCCGCCGCGCTCTCGAGGCGTTGCGGGGCTTCCGGGCGGACGAACGTCGATGGCCTGCGTGGGGCCGGCCCTCGCGGCCGCCCGCGGGTCGGCGACTGACGGCATCATGACGACAGCGGGCGGGGGCAAGCCCCGCCCCTACATCAGAACGGGACGAGGCGCGCCGGCCGATGCGAGCATCGGGCGCGACACGGGACTCGTGGCGCGGGCGCTACAGGTCGATTTCGGAGACGGACTTGAGCAGCCTCTCCAGGCGGGCGCGGACCTCCGCGCGCTCGGTTTCGAGCTCGGCGACGCGCCCGGAAAGCTCCTCGCTCGCCTCCCCGCCGTCCCGGAGCCGGCGGTTCTCGTCTTCGAGGTCGGTGACGCGCGCCTGCAGCTCCTTGTGGGCCACGATCAGCTTCTCGACGCGTTCTTCAAGAGCGGCAAAGACGTCCATGCGGCCTCCCTACGAAAAGCTCACCGCCAGCTCGCGGCCGAGCCTGTCCATGAGTGCGAAGTGCGCGGTGTTGACCTCGTCCTGCGTGAGCGACCGCTCGGGGTGCCGGTAGGTCAGACGCACGGTGGTCTTGACCTCGTCCGGCGCGACCCCATCGCCGCGGTAGCGCACGACAGGCGAGACCGACTCCAGCCAACCCGGGCCGGCGGCCGTAACGGCGGCCACCAGCTCGGCGTAGTGCAGTGAAAGCTTGTGGCGCACGGTGAGGTCCGCCGCGACCGCGGGGAAGCGCGGCAGCGGCTCGAACGCCGGCACGTGCGCGGCGGCCACGGCCGCGAGGTCGATCTCGGCGACCCACACGGGCGCCGGCAGGTCGAACGCCGCGGCGGCATCCGCGAAGCGGCCGGCGACCCCGATCACGCGGCCGTCCTGCACGACTTCAGCGCCCTCGCCGGGAGCGAGGACCGCGGCGGAGGCAGTCCGCCAATTGGTGGCCGCGACGCCCAGCTCCGAGAGGACGGCCTCGACGGCGCCTTTGAGGTCGAGGAAATCGGCCGCCCGCACCGCATCCCAAGCGCCGACGTTGCCGGCCAGGGCGAGCGCCAGGCGCTCCTCCTCGGCGACGGCACCGTCACGGTCGAAGAACACGCGGCCCACCTCGCCGAGCAGCACGCTCTCGGCGCCGCGGCGGAGGTTCCCGCCGGCGGCCTCGGCCAAGCCGGCGAGAAGCGAGCGCCGCATCACGGCCATCCGCGCCGAAAGCGGGTTGGCGACGGCCACGGCGCCGCCGCGCTGGGCGAGGGGCGATCCCGCCGCGGCCGCCTCGACCTCCGCCGAGACGAACGCGTAGGTGAACGCCTCCGCCGCCCCCACGCCGGCCAGGGCGTCGCGGGCGCGCTCGGTGAGCGGCCAGGAACCCAGGCGCCGGCCCGGCTTGACGGCCGCCCGGGGCAGCACCGACGGCACGTTCTCGTATCCGAAGTGGCGCAGCACCTCCTCGTACACGTCCTCCGCCAGCTCGAGGTCCATCCGCCACGGCGGCACCGTGCAGGTCACGATGTCGCCCGCGACTCGCGGCTCCAGGGCGAGGGCAGCGAGAACCCTCACGGCGAGCTCGCTTGGGATCGCGCACCCAACAAAGGCGGAAAGGCGCGCAAGCGAGAACGCGATCTCGCGCGGCGCCGGCACCCCGGGGTCGGAGTCGAGGACGCCGGCCGCCACCTCGCCGCCAGCCAGACGCGCGATCAGTTCGGCCGCGAGGTCGACCGCGGTGCGGGCCATCGCGCGGTCGGTGCCGCGCTCGAAGCGGTGCGACGCCTCCGTCTTGAGGCCGAGGCGGCGGGCGGTGGCGCGCACCCGGCGCGGGTCGAACGTCGCGGACTCGATCAGGACGTCGGCCGTGGCGCTGCCGATCTCGCTGTTGGCGCCGCCCATCACGCCGGCGATCCCGACGGCGCGGGAGGCGTCGGCGATCACGAGGTCGTCCGAGGTCAGCGCGCGCTCGACGCCGTCGAGGGTCGTGATCCCCTCGCCGGAGCGGGCGCGCCGCACCCGGATCTCGTGCCCGGAGAGAAGCGCGAGGTCGAACGCGTGCAGCGGCTGGCCGACGTCGAGCAGCACGTAGTTGGTGGCGTCCACGACGTTGTTGACCGGGCGAACGCCGCAGCGTTCCAAGCGCTCGGCGAGCCACGCCGGCGACGGGGCGACCGTGACGCCGCGCACGGCGCGGGCGCAGTACCGCGGGCACCCTGCAGCGTCCTCGACGGTGACCTTCGCGAGGCCGCCGACCCTGACTGAGCCCTCGACGACGGTGGTCTCGAGCGACCTCAACGTCCCGCACCCGGCCGCCGCGCCCTCGCGAGCGAGCCCGCGGTGGTTCATCGCGTCGGGGCGGTTGGCGGTGACGTCCACGTCCCAGATTTCGTCGTCGCCGTCCTGCTCGCGGAGCTCGACGTTCATCCCCGCCGAGGTGAGCTTGGCGGCAAGCTCGTCCGCAGGGGTATCGCCGTCGAGGTGGTCGCGGATCCAGGCCAGACTGAACCTCATCGCGCCACCCCCTCGAACTGGCGCAAGAGGCGCTCGTCGCCGGAGAACAGAAGGCGCAGGTCGGGGAGGCGGTACTTGAGGAGCGCGACGCGGTCGAGGCCGCAGCCGAACGCGAAGCCGCTGTAGCGCTCCGGGTCGAGCTTGCAGGCTCGCAGCACGCGCGGGTCCACCATCCCCGCGCCGAGGATTTCGATCCAGCCGCTCCCCGAGCACATCGGGCACCCCTTGCCGAGGCAGAGGACGCAGGTGATGTCCACCTCGGCGGAGGGCTCGGTGAACGGGAAGAACGACGGGCGGAACCGCACCGAAAGAAGCGGGTCGAAGAGGACGTGCACGAACGCCTCGAGGGTGGCCTTGAGGTTGGCGAACGTGATCCCCTCGTCAACCACCAAGCCCTCGACCTGGTGGAACATCGGCGAGTGCCGCAGGTCGGAGTCGCAGCGGTAGACGCGCCCCGGGATGACCACCCGGATCGGCGGCGGCGTCGTCTCCATCGTGCGGATCTGCACCGGCGAGGTGTGCGTGCGCAGCACGCGGCCGCCGGCGAGGAAGAAGGTGTCCTGGCTGTCGCGCGCGGGGTGGTCCGGAGGGAAGTTGAGCGCCTCGAAGTTGTGCCAGTCGTCCTCGGCCTCCGGGCCGTCGGCGACGGAGTACCCCATGCGGAGAAAGATCTCCTCGATCTCCCGCCGCACCAGCGTCACCGGGTGCAGCGCGCCGATCCTGGGCCGGCGCCCGGGCAGGGTCACGTCGAGCGCCTGCTGCGAGTGGCTCGCCGCCTCCGCCTCCGCCTGCGCCGTCGCCAGGCGCTCCTCGACGAGCTTCTTCAGCTCGTTGAGCGCCTTGCCGTACGCGGGCTTGGCCTCGCGCGGCAGGGCCTTGAGCGCCTCCTCGAGGTCGCGCAACAGGCCCGAGCGGCGCCCGGCGAAGCGGACGCGAACCGCCTCGATGCGGGCCGCATCGCGGCCCGCCCCGGCCAGCGCGGCGAGGAACTCCTCCCGCGCCCGTTCGAGGGGGTCGGTCGCCATCAGGCGGCCGGCTTTTCCCCCAGGCTCTTCTTGGCGGTCTTGGTGAGTTCGCCGAAGCCTTCGATGTCGCGCACCGCGAGGTCGGCGAGCGCCTTGCGGTCGAGTTCGCACCCCGCCGCCTTCAGCCCGGCGATCAACTGCGAGTACGAAATCTCGAACTGCCGCGCCGCCGCGTTGATCCGCACGATCCACAGCGACCGCATCGAGCGCTTGCGCTGCCGGCGGTCGCGGTAGGCGAACTGCAGCGAACGCTCGACCTGCAGCTTCGCCATGCGGTAGGCGTTGTGCTTGGTGAGGTAGTAGCCCTTGGCGAGCTTGAGGATCTTCTTGCGCCTGGCAACCCGGTTGTGTCCACGCTTCACGCGCATGTCGGCCTCCTACTTCGCGTACGGGAGCATGCGCTCCACGACCTTGGCGTCGGCGTGCGTGAGGACCGCGTCCTTCTGCAGATGGCGCTTCCGCTTCGACGTCTTCTTGCCCAGAATGTGACTGTGGAATGCGTGGTGGCGTGTGATCTTTCCGGTTCCGGTCTTCTTGAACCGCTTCGCCGCCGCGCGCAACGTTTTGATCTTCGGCATGATGTCCTCCTAGTGGCTCCGAAATCTTCCGAACATGGGAGAGGGGAGAAGGGAGACGGGAGAGGAACGACCGGTCTTCGTCATCGCCTTCCCTCTTCCGTCTTCCCTCTTCTCTCTTCCTTTGCTTCTTCCGGCCATGGGTTCAAGTCGCGCTGCTTCACCGTCGTGGTCATCGTGGCCACGATTTCGTCCACGGGCTTCGAGCCGAGGTCGCCGCGGTGGCGCACCCGGACCGAAGCGCCGCCCGATTCGGCCTCGCGGGCGCCGACGATCAGCAACACCGGCACCTTCGCCAGCTCGCCGTCGCGGATCTTGGCGCCGAGCTTCTCCGAGCGCTCGTCCACCTCGGCCCGCAGCCCGGCCGCGGCCAGGCCCGCCTTCACCGCCCGCGCCGCGTCGATGAACTTGTCGGACACCGGCAGGACGCGCGCCTGCTCGGGCGCCAGCCAGAGCGGCAGGTCGCCGGCGAAGTGCTCGAGCATGACTCCGAAGAAGCGCTCGATCGAGCCGAGCACCGCGCGGTGCAGCATCACCGGGCGTTGTTCGGCGCCGTCCTCGCCGACGTAGGCGAGCTGGAAGCGCTCGGGCAGGTTCCAGTCGAGCTGGATCGTGCCGAGCTGCCACTCGCGGCCGATTGCGTCGTGCACCACGAAGTCGATCTTCGGGCCGTAGAAGGCGCCGTCGCCGGGGTTGATCGTGAACGGCACGCCGCGACGCTTGAGGCAGTCCTCGAGCTGCGTCTCGGCGCTCGTCCACAGGGCGTCGTCGCCCATCGCCTTCTCCGGTCTGGTCGACAGGTAGATCCCCGGGTTGTTGAAGCCGAACGTCCCGTACACCTCGAACATCATGTCGAACAGGCTGTCCACCTCGGAGCCGATCTGCGACGGCATGCAGAAGATGTGGGCGTCGTCCTGGCAGAACGAGCGCACCCGGGTGAGCCCCTGGACCACGCCGGAACGCTCGTACCTGTGCAGCCGGCCGAAGTCCGCGATGCGCAGCGGCAGCTCGCGATAGGAGTGCGCGTGGACGCCGAACAGGACGCAGTGCGACGGGCAGTTCATCGGCTTGAGGCCGTACTCGCGTTCGTCCACCTCGGCGAAGAACATGTTCTCCTTGTAGTGGAAGTAGTGGCCCGAGGTCTTCCACAGCTCGGCGTCGAAGAGCTGCGGGGTGATGACCTCCTGGTAGCCGTACTTCACGTACAGGCCGCGCATGAACGCGAGCAGCTCGTTGTACACCGCGGCGCCCTTCGGGTGGAAGAACGGCGAGGCGGGGGCGAGCGGCGAGAACGAGAACAGGTCGAGCTCCTTGCCCAGTCGCCGGTGGTCGCGGCGGCGCGCCTCCTCGATCTGGGCGAAGTAGGCGTCGAGCTCCTCCTTCGTCGCGAACGCGGTGCCGTAGATGCGCTGCAGCATCTCGTTGCGCTCGTCGCCCTTGAAGTAGGCGCCGGAGGTCTCGATCAGCTTGAACGCGCCGATCTGGTCGGTGCGCTGCACGTGCGGCCCGCGGCACAGGTCCACGAACTCGCCGTGTTGGAACAGCGTGATCTCGTCGCCCTCGGGGATGTCCGCCAGGCGGACGAGCTTGATCTCTTCCTTCCGGCTCTTGAAGATCTCCGCGGCCTGCGGCCGGCCCACGACCCGGCGCTCGAACGGCCGGCCCTCCTTGACGATGCGGGCCATCTCGGCCTCGATCCTCTCGAGGTCCCCCTGGGTGAAGGCGTGGTCGATGCGGAAGTCGTACTGGAACTTCTCGGAGTGGTCCTGGCGCCCGGCGTCGATGATCGTGCCCGGGAACACGCGCTCGACCGCATCCGCGAGCACGTGCTCGGCGGAGTGCCGGATCACGACCCCCGCCTCCGGGTCCTTCGGCGTGAGCACGCGGAACGCTCCCGAGCGTCCGATCGGCGCCCGCAGGTCCACGATCGCCCCGTCGAGCTGCCCCGCCACGGCGGCCTTGGCCAGGCGCTCCCCGATCGTCCGCGCCACCTCGAGAGGCGTCGCGTCCGCGGGGAACTCCTTGGCGCTCCCGTCCGGCAAGGTCAGTGTGATCGTCTCGGTGCTCATCGCCCTCTCCACCCATCTCATCGCGTGCAACTCGTGGGGCGGGCGCCCTCGCCCGCCCGCCTCAGCGCGGCCGACGGCCGCGCCAAGAATCCGGAGGGCGGGCAACAAAAAAGCCGTCCTCCGACCGGGGACGGCAGCGGCGAGCCACGCAAAGGCGTGGTAGGCGCGTGCGGGCTCGAACCGCAGACCTCATCCGTGTGAGGGATGCGCTCTACCAACTGAGCTACGCGCCTGTTCTCGCATGCGGAGCCTGCGCTCAAATGGTAGGCGCGAGCGGACTCGAACCGCTGACCTCTACCGTGTCAAGGTAGCGCTCTAACCAAGCTGAGCTACGCGCCTGCTCCGCGGGCTGCCGGCGGGCGTCCCCCGGAGCACGCGCTCCGCGGGGCTCTTTTGGCCCGCCCTCGTCCCCGAATTCACTGCCAAAGAACACAAGCCCGGCTAGACGCTAGACCGGGACGGGTAATCTATCGCAACGCCAGCCGAGCGTCAAGCGTGCCCGGAGTCATGGGTCATTGCGAGGTTCCCGAGCACAGCGAGGGAACCGCGGCAATCCCGAAGTTGACAAGCCCGGCCGGTCGCGCTGATAGGAACGGGATTGCTTCGTCGCCCCTCGCTCCGCTCGGGCCTCCTCGCAATGACCGGCGATGGTGGGTCCGCTGACATTGACTGTGGGCGGCGGGACTCATTGCGATGACCGCGCGTCACCGGCGGCTCGACAGCGCGTCGCACGGGGCGGAGCAAGCGCACAGAAAAGCGCCCCGGTGGAGACCACCGGGGCGCCGAATGTGGCGTGGTTCGAGTACGACTGAGGCTAGAAGCGGACGCCGAACGACAGTGTGATCGTGCGCGGCGCCTGGTAGCTGCTGGCCGAAAGCGGCTTCCCGAAGTTGGGGCCCTTCTGCCAGTTCGCGCCCATCGCCTTGCAGTCCGCGGCGGCGGTGCCCTGCGGGCACTCCTTGGGCGCCGTGGTGAACGGGTTGAAGAGCAACCAGCTCGAGCCGCTATAGCGGGTGTACACGGTCGCGTCCGGGCCGGTCACGGCCTGCTCGTTGAAGATGTTGGTGATCTGCGGGATGACGTAGAACTCGAGCTCGGTGCCGAGCGCCGGCAGCTTGAACGAGTAGTTGACCGAGAGGTCGGTGCTGGTGACGCTGTCGGTGACGTAGGCGCCGCGCTTGGAGAAGTAGTAGGTCACGGTCGTCGGACGCTGCGCGTAGCCGGGGTTGGTGACGTACGGGTAGGAGTAGATGCTGCCGGCCGCCGAGTACGGCGTGCCCGACCAGTAGCTCTGCATGAGGCTGGCGCTCAAGGCGTTGTGGCGGGTGTTGATGAGATCCCACACCGCCCACACGCGGCCGCGATGGCGCTGGTCGTTGGAGAGGTTCCCGGTCGGGTTGGTCCAGGACTGTTGCGAGTACTCCGGGTAATAGTAGGGGTTCGAGGTGTTGGCGATCGGGCCGGAGCCGGCGGTCTCGCCCTCGTAGTTGCCGTAGCTGTGCGACCAGGTGTAGTTGCCGGCGAGCTGCCAGGCGTCGTTCAGGCGGTAGCTGGCCTGCAGGTTGACGCCGTCGTACTTCTTCGAAAGCACGTTGTCGTTGCCGATGATCTTGAGGTCGCTGACGTTGCCGAGCGAGTCGGTGACCTGTCCGGTGCTCATGTCCACGCGGGTGGAGTAGAGATCCTTGTACTCGCGGTGGACGTAGTCCATGCGGAACAGGCCGCGGTTGCCGAGGCGCTTGGTGAAGCCGATCGTGCTCTCCTGCGCGTAGGGGGACTTGAGGTTCTTACCCACGATCTGCGACAGGCCCGCGATCGCGCCGTAGGCGACGCTCCGGCCGACCGGGCCGCCGATCGCGTTCGTGCCGTTGGCGTACAGCCACGCGAACACCTGCTGCAGCACCTCGTGCTCGTTGAGGCAGGCGCCCGGGTTGCCCGGGTTGCAGTCGGTGTTGATGTCCGGCCCCTCGTAGAGGTAGCCGAACGACGACGGCGAGCCGGCGCCCTGGGAGGCGACCGAGCCCGCGATGGCGGTCACGTAGTTGCCGTGCGAGGCGTTGATGACCCAGTTGCCGTCGCCGTTGATGTCGTAGCTGACGCCGAGGCGCGGGCTGATGCGGCTGTCCTTGGCGACCGTGTTGTGCGAGGCGTCCTCGCCGTCGTTCTTGTCGTAGCGCACGCCGAGGTTGAACGACCAGTTGTTGTTGAGGCGCCACTTGTCGTTGATGAAGGTCGAGTTGGTGCGGAAGTTGGTGCCCTTGGACTGGTCCAGCACGGCCCAGTAGGTGAAGTCGGAGCTGCCGTCGCCGTAGACGACCGGGATCGGCTGCTGCAGCGACCGGGTCGAGGACGATCGCGCCGCCCGTGGTGGTGAGGTACGAGGTCGGCCAGTATACGTAGTTCGAGCCCGACTGGTAGTTGTTCGAGAAGCGCATGTCGTTGAACGAGTCGTAGCCGACCACGATGTCGTGCGAGCCGAGCGCGTCGGAGGTCACGAACCAGGAACCCTTGACCAGCCAGTCCTCGTTGTCGCGCTTCTCGGGGTCGCAGACGCCGCAGAACGTCGGGGCGTTCGAGTACCAGTAGTTCACGTTGTCGCGCACGACGGTGCCGTTGACGTAGTCGCGGGCGTCGCCGCCCGAGCCCACGAACGTGAAGTGGCGCTTGGAGTACTGCCCCTCAATGAAGAAGTTGTTCGTGATGATGCCGGTGTAGTTGGCCGCGAACAGGTCCTGCGGCAACTGGCGGGACTTGTCGAGGCTCGCGAGGTCGAGGATGGTGCCGAACACGTTGTTGAGCTGGTCCGTGGTCACCTTCATGTAGGAGGCGATCAGGCGGTGGTTCGGCGTGACCGAGAAAGTGAGCTTGCCTTCGTACCGTTTCTGGTCGTCAACGCTCGTGAACGGGATGTTGGTCGCGTACGTCTGCCCGTTGGTGGTGAGCTTGCGGTCGCGGCCGGCGACGAAGAACCACAGCTTGTCCTTCAGGAGAAAGCCGCCGAACGTCGCCTCGTAGACCGAGTTGATCTTGTCGTTGCGGCTCGCGGTCTTCGGGGTCTTGGCCGACCACTTGTCGCTGGAGAGCGAGTCGCGGAAGGTCGCGTGGAACTCGTTGCCGCCCGACTTCGTCAGGGTGTTGACGATGCCGCCGGCGAAACGGCCGTACTCGGCCGAGATCGCCGCCGTCTGGGTCGTCGTTTCCTGGATCGCGTCCTCGATGTAGAGGGCGTTCGGGGTGTTGCGGACGTTGTCCTGGATCACGACGCCGTTGACCATGTACAGGTTCTCGTACGACATGGCGCCCGAGATCGAGAGGTAGCCGGAGGGTCCGGTGGTCGCCACGCCCGGGGTCAGGATGGCGGCGCTGGTGATGCCGCGGGCGATCGGCAGGGTGTTGATCAAGCTCTGGTCATAGGTCGTCGCGACCTGCTGCCCCGACGAGATGTTGTCGTAGGTCCCGGTGACGGTGACCTCCTCGGCAACCTTCGCGGTCGGCATCGACGCGTTCAGCGTCGAGGTCTGCGCGGCGTTGATCTTGATGGTCGTGTCGAGCGTCTGGAACCCCATCAGCTCGAACCTGACGTGGTAGTCGCCGGCGGGCAGGAAGGGGAAGAGGTACGCGCCGGTCACTTCGGTCACGGCGGTACGCGCGCCCTGCAGGTTCGGCGAGGTCACGGTGACGGTCACGCCCGGGAGCGGGTCTTTCCCGTCGTTGGCGCGCCCGGTCAGCGTCCCGGTCGGGTTCTGCGCGAGCGCGGGCAGCGCAACGGCGAACAGCATTGCGGCCACGAGCACGAATCTGGTGAACTTCATTTGCACGTCCTCCTTAGGTATGCGATTTGCGGCACGCTTCGGAACTGCGATCCTCAGCACTCGACATCCAATCGTTTCCCTTCGCGCTTCCTTCGAGTGTTCGAGATCCTCCGGCCCACCTCCTTCCACGTTCTCCTCAACTTCACTAACTTCACTTCCTTCGTCCTCACCACATGTGAAAGACCGCCACATGCTCGAACTCCCAAGCCGGCGGGTGGCCGGCACATCATCAGGCAACGCCGTTGCTCAAATGTCTCAGTTTCCAACCGCATCTCAAGGATGCGGCGGCGCCGGTTCCACGCCCGAGCGACTCTAGCAACAAAATCAAGCCGAGACAAGCGCAGCTATGTTCAGTATTGTATAGTCTTAGAGATGAGACTCGATTGCGAGAAATTCCCTCAGCGCAGCGACGACGGCCGCCGACTGTTCCAGCGGCACGAGGTGGCCGCTTTCCGGCACAATGACGAGCCGCGCCCCAGGAATGCCCGTCGCAAGAAGCCCCGCACTTGAGACAAAGTCTTGGACCTCGCGCGCCCCGCGCACGACCAGGGTCGGCGCCTCGATCTCGCCGAGCCGGTCCGTGAGCTTCCACTCCCGGTCCGGGGCGTCGCGCACGGTCGCCAGGTACTCGCCCGCCGGGAACGCCCGCAGCATCGCCTCGAGGCGGCCGCGGGCCCCCGGCAGCGCGGCGGCGCTCGCGATCAGGGGGTGCGACAGCCAGAGCTCACCCATCACCGCAGCCGGACCAGCCGAGCGGATCGCCTTCGCGAGCGCCTTGAACGACGCGAGCAGCTCGTCCGAGAGCGGGGCGTCCGGCACCAGAGGGCCGATCAGCGCCAGCGTCCGCACCAGCTCGGGCCGGCGCACCGCCAGCTCGAGCGCGATCCCGCCGCCTTTCGAGAGCCCGACCAAGTGGGCCGGCCCGCCGGCCACGCGGGCGATCACCTCGGCGAGGTCGGCGGCGTGGTCGCCCCAGCGGTACCCCGACGGCGGCGAGGCGCTGCGGCCGTGGCCGCGCTGGTCGTAGCGGATCGTCCGCAGCCCCCCCGCGACCAGCGCCGGGACGATCTCGTCCCACACCCGCAGGTCCAAGGTGTGGCCGTGGAGGAGCACGACCGGTTCGCCTTCGCCCTCGGCGACGGCGAACAACGCCACCCCGTCCCGTTCCACGATCACCGCGCCGTCCTGAAGGTGAAGGTGACCGGCGCGGTCAGCTCGTGGCCGGCCGGGTCCTCGACCGCGTCCTCGGCGAGCGTGACGTGGAACGTATCCCCGGGCGCGAGGTCGACGGCCGGTTGCCACACCACCCACCAGTTTTCGGCGTCATAGCTCACCTGGCCGGGGACGAGGCCGCTCGCCTCCCCGAGCACGGTGACGCCGTCCGCTTTCAGCGAGGTGGGGCGCAGCGGCTCCGACAGCGAGAAGACCAGGCGCGGCCGGCGCGCCGCGACGACCGCGCCCGCCGCCGGGAAGTGCGACGTCACGGCCGGCGGCAGCGAGCGTTCGGCCGCCTCCCAGCCGGAGCTGGCCGCAAGGTTGATCGACACGTAGAAGACGGCGTTGAGCAGCTCGGGTGGCGGCGGCGGCGGGAGCGGGAGGCCGTGGTCGTGGCTGTCCTTCGTGAGGATCACCGCGATCGCGACGACCGTCACCACGCCGAGCACGACGAGCCCGGTGGAGACGTGGTCCAGCACGGCGCGGACGTCGGTGACGGCGCCTTCCCTGACCGCGACCGTGGTGCTCTTGTCCGACAGCCTCACCACGTTGCCGGACTCGTCCAGGCGCGCCGGGAACCGCACGCGGTACTCGCCCGGAGGCAGCCCGGCGACCGTCCACGCCGGGTTCAGCGAGCGGAACACGGGCACCCAGCCGCGGCCCGACCGGCGGTCGACCTCGCCCAGGATCCCGTCGGGACCTGGGCGCCCGGCGCGGCGCGCGCTGTCGTCGGCGAACACCTGCACCGAGACGCCGCCCCCGGGGCCCTGGAGCGGACGGGTGCCGGTGGCCTGCACCGACATGCAGCCCGAGAGCATCAGCGTGATCTGTCCGACGACGAGGAGAGCGGCGAGGGCGCGACGCGGCATGCCGCGAGTGTCGCACCCGGCGCCCCCGCCTGCAAGGCAGGCACAGCAAGGCGTGGTCAGTGGTCAGTGGTCCGTGGTCCGAAAGGGACGTGAGGGCAGAACAGCGCCGGCTTTCCCGCGCACGCAGGAACCCAGTCACGGACGCACGCGGGCCACGGCCTGGATTCCCGCGTTCGCTGGGATGACAACGGAGAAACGATCGTCCGACGTGAGATGACGCGCCGCGATCGTTCTTTCACGGACCACGGACCACTGACCACGGACCACGCCTCTTCGGCGCCCTGGCCTACCTTCGCCGAGTGGCGACGGCGAAGGACCGCGCGAGCGCCTCGATCTCGCCCGGCAGCTCCGGGACGTCCCCCAGTTCGCCGATGCGATCCACGAGGACGGACCCGACGACGACGCCGTCGGCGAAGCGCGCGATCCGGGCGACCTGCTCGGGGGTCGAGACGCCGAACCCGACCGCCACCCGGCTCTTCGCCAGCTTACGGACCAGCCGCACCTGCTCCTCGAGGCCCTCCTCGAGCGTGGCGCGGGCCCCGGTGACGCCGGCGCGAGCGACGAAGTAGACGAAGCTCCCGGCGAGCTTCCGCACCGCCTTGACGCGCTCGCGCGTCGAGGTCGGCGCCAGCAGCAGCACGAGCTCGACCCCCACCCGCCGCAGCGCCTCGTGCGCGGGGCCAGCTTCCTCCACCGGGACGTCGGTGAACAGCACGCCATCCACGCCGGCCGCCGCGGCATCGACCGCGAACCGGGCAAGCCCGTAGGCGTGCACCGGGTTGAAGTACGAGAACAGCACGACCGGCAACTCGCTCGAGAAGCGCAGCTCGCGCACGAGACCGAGCACGCCGGTGAGCGAGGTGCCCTGCGCGAGCGCCCGCTCCGCGGCGCGCTGGTTGGTGGGGCCGTCGGCGATCGGGTCGGTGAACGGCACGCCAAGCTCGAGGATGTCGGCGCCGGCGCGTTCGAGGGCGCGCGCCAGGACGACCGTCCGGGCCGGCGCGGGATCGCCCGCGGTGATGTAGGGTATGAACGCGGCCCGCCGTGCCTTGCGCGCCCGGAGGAACGCCTTCTCGATCCGGCCGCTCATAGCTTCACCCCCTCGAGTCTCGCGACTTCGACGACGTCCTTGTCGCCGCGGCCCGAGAGGTTGACGAGGACCGCCTGACCGCCGCCCATGCGCGGGGCGACGCGCGCCACGTAGGCGACGGCGTGGGCGGTCTCGAGCGCGGGCACGATCCCCTCGAGCTCCGAGAGCAGGTGGAACGCGTCCAGCGCCTCGCGGTCATCGACCCGCACGTACGAGACGCGGCGGGAGTCGTGCCAGAAGGCGTGCTCGGGACCGACCGCCGGGTAGTCGAGACCGGCCGACACCGAGTGCGTCGGGACGACCTGGCCGTCCTGGTCCTGGAGGAGGTAGCTGCGCGTCCCGTGCAGGACGCCGGGGGAGCCGCCGGCGAAGCGCGCCGCGTGCTCGCCGAGGCGCGTGCCGCGGCCGCCGGCCTCCACCCCGACCAGCTCGACCTGCCGGTGCGGGACGAACGCCGAGAAGATGCCGGCGGCGTTCGAGCCTCCGCCGACGCACGCCACCACCAGGTTCGGGAGCGAGCGGTGCTGCGAGCGGATCTGCAACAGCGCCTCGCTCCCGATCACGGACTGGAACTCGCGCACCATCACCGGGTACGGGTGCGGCCCGAGCACCGAGCCGAGGACGTAGTGCGTGGTCGCGACGTTGGTGACCCAGTCCCGCAGCGACTCGTTGATCGCATCCTTGAGCGTGCGCGCGCCCGCGTCCACGCCGACGACCTCGGCGCCGAGCAGCTTCATCCGATAGACGTTGAGCGCCTGGCGGCGCTCGTCCTCGGTCCCCATGTAGACCCGGCACCGCAGCCCGAACAGGGCGGCGGCGGTGGCGACCGCGACGCCGTGCTGGCCGGCGCCGGTTTCGGCGATCACGCGCACTTTCCCCATCCGCCGCGCCAGCAGGCACTGGCCGACGGCGTTGTTGATCTTGTGGGCGCCGGTGTGGCAGAGGTCCTCGCGCTTGAGGAAGACCTGCGCCCCCCCGAGGTGCTGAGTGAGCCGCGCCGCGCGCGAGATTGGCGTGGGGCGGCCGCAATACGTCGCGAGCAGGCCGGCGAGCTCGCGCCGGAAGGCGCGGTCGCGCCGCGCTTCCTGCCAGGCGGCCGTCAGCTCGGCGAGAGGCGCCATCAGCGTCTCGGGCACGAAGCGCCCGCCGTACGGCCCGAAGTATCCACGGCTGTCAGGTACCGGCTTCATCGTCCCCCCCGTGCCCCGCGCGGCGCACCGTACCACCTTCGCCGGCGGGACGGCCGTTCCTCGGATCGCTCCCGGCCCTGCGCACGGCCGCCACGAACGCCCGCATCCTCGCGGCGTCCTTTCGCCCGACCGCGGCCTCGACGCCGCTCGCGACATCGACCCCCGCCGGGCGGACCCGTTCCACCGCCGCGGCGACGTTCTCCGGGTCGAGGCCGCCTGCCAGCCAGAATGCGAGGTCCGCCGGTGCGCCGGCCAGCACGCCCCAGTCGAACGTCCGGCCGCTACCGCCGCCCGAGGCGGAGGCGGTGTCGAACAGGATCCGGGCGACCCGCGCGTAGCGCGCCACCCCGGCCCAGTCCACGGCGCCGGAGACGGCGACCGCCTTGATGACCCGCGCCATCCCTCCGAGCGCCGCGCACGCCTCCGGCGGCTCGTCGCCGTGGAGCTGCACGAGGTCGAGGCCGGCGTCCTCCCGGGCTCGCGCGACGGCCTCGACGCCGAGGTTGCGGAAGACGCCGACCCTGGCCGCGCCCGCCACGCCCCGGACCCACGCCGGCGACGGCCCGACGAACCGCCACGACGCCGGGTCGAAGACGAACCCGACGAACTCCGCCCCGGCCGCCACCGCGGCACGGGCGTCGGCGGGGTTGGTGAGGCCGCAGATCTTGACGCTCACGCGCACGCCACCAGCTCCGCCAGCGCCGCCCGCGGATCGGCCGAGCGCAGCAGGTGCTCGCCGATGAGGAAGCGCCGGAAGCCGCCCGCCGCCAGGCCCCGCACGTCGTCCGGCCCGGCGATCCCGCTCTCCATGACGGCCACGCGCCCGACGGGGACCCGGCGAGCGAGCGTCGCCGCGACCTCGAGGTCGACACGGAAGGTTTCGAGGTCGCGGGCGTTGACGCCGACGACCGGCGCCGGCAGCGCCAGCACCCGCTCGAGGTCGCGGGCGTCGTGCACCTCCACCAACGCCTCGAGGCCGAGCTCCCCGGCCAGTCCCAGCATCTCGCCGAGGTACGGCCCGGGGAGCGCGCGGGCGATGAGCAGCACGGCGTCGGCGCCCAGGAGCACGGCGTCGAAAAGCTGGCGAGGGGCGAGCAGGAAGTCCTTCTGCAGCACGGGGAGCGCGGTCGCGCTCCGTACGGCCGCCACCCACCCCGGCTGCCCGGCGAAGAACTGCGGCTCGGTGACCACCGAAACCGCGGCGGCGCCGCCGGCCTCGTAGGCGCGCGCCAGCTCGACGGGCTCGAACGGCTGCCGCAGCCACCCCTTGGAGGGTGAGCGTCGCTTGCACTCCGCGATCACCCGCACGCCCGGGGCCTCGAGCGCCGAGAGCAGGCTGCGCCGCCCCTCGCGCCGGCGGGCGCCCGCCGCCTCGCGCGCCCGCGCCTCGAGGCCGGCCGGCGGCGGCTCTTTTGCCAGGCGATCGCGGACGGCGTCCGTGATCCGCACCAGGATGTCGGGCTCGGGTGCGCTCATGACGCGCCCCTCTTGGCGGCGCGGATCACCGCGTCGAGCGTCCGGGCGGGCGCCCCAGCCGCGAGGCTCGACCGGCTCTGCTCGAGTCCCGCCGCGAGACCCGGAGCCACCCCAGCCACCACCAGCGCGGCCGCGGCGTTGAGCGCGACCGCGTCCGCGGCGGCCGAGCGCTCCTCGCCCGCGAGGATCGCCCGCAGCCTGGCGGCGTTCTCCTGCGCGTCGCCGCCGGCCAGCTCGGCGCGGCTGGCGCGGCGGATGCCGAGCACTCCCGGGTCCACCACCGTCTCGCCCATGATGCGGCCGTCGCGCACCTCGATCACCAGCGTCGGGGCGCACACCGACAGCTCGTCGAGGCCGTCGTCGCCGTGCACGACCCAGGCGCGCTCGGCCCCCAGCTCGGCGAGCGCGCCGGCCACCAACTCCATCACTCCGCGGCTGTAGACGCCCACCACCTGGCGCCGCACCCCGGCGGGGTTCGCGAGCGGCCCCAGGAGGTTGAACACCGTGCGCACGCCGAGAGCGCGGCGCACCGGCATCACGGCGCGCATCGCCGGGTGCAGCCGCGGCGCGAACAGAAACGCGAACCCCACCTCGTCGAGAAGCGCCCCGAGCTGCTCGGGCTCGAGATCGAGCGGCACCCCGAGCGCCTCGATCACGTCGGCGGAGCCGCACCTCGACGACACCGAGCGGTTCCCGTGCTTGGCCACCGCGACGCCGCAGGCGGCGGCCACCAGCGCCGCGCCGGTCGAGATGTTGAGCGTGTGGGCGCCGTCGCCACCCGTTCCGCAGGTGTCGATGAGCGGCGCGCGGCCGCTGGGAACAGCGACCGCGAACGAGCGCAGGACTCGCGCCGCCGCGGCCACCTCGCCGGGGGTCTCGCCCTTGGCCCGCAGCGCGATCAGGAACGCGGCCTGCTCCGGCTCCGACCACTCGCCTGCCATCAGCGCCGTGAAGCACGCTTCGGTGGTCTCGACGGGCAGATCCTCCCCCGCCAGCAACGGCTCGAGCACGTCGCGGATCACGCCGCCACCTCCGCCTTCAGCCCGGCAAGGCCGAGGAAATTGGCGAGCAGGCGCTTGCCGCCCCGGGTCAGGTACGCCTCGGGGTGGAACTGCACGCCGAAGTGCGGCCGGCCGCGGTGCGCGAGCCCCATCACCAGGCCGTCGTCGGTCCACGCCACGACCTCGAGGTCGGGGGGAGCGACGCTCGCTCGGCGACGAGCGAGTGGTAGCGCGTCGCCTCGAACGGCTCCGCGAGGCCGGCAAACAACCCCAAGCCGTTGTGGTGCACCGGCGAGGTCTTGCCGTGCCGGGGCTCCGGCGCGCGCACCACCCGCCCGCCGCAGGCGACCGCGAGCGCCTGGTGCCCGAGGCAAACCCCGAGCAGCGGCACCTCTGCCGCGGCCCGCGTCAGCTCGACGCACACCCCCGCGGCCTCGGGCACGCCGGGCCCGGGGGAGAGCACGATCGCGCGGGGCGCGAGCGCCAGGATCTCGGCCACGGTCGCCGCGTCGTTGCGGATCACGCGCACCGCCTCCCCGGCCGCCAGCTCGCGCAGGTACTGGACGAGGTTGTAGGTGAACGAGTCGTAGTTGTCGACGAGCACGATCACGACTGCATCCCTTCCGCCAGCAGCACGGCCAGGGCGAGCGCCCGCGCCTTGTTGGCGCACTCGGCGAGCTCGCTCTCGGGCAGCGAGTCGAAGACGATCCCGGCGCCCGCCTGCACGTGGACGGCGCCGCGGGCCGCCACCGCCGTGCGGATCGCGATGCAGGCGTCCATGTCGCCGCCGAAGTCGAAGTACCCGACGGCGCCCCCGTACACTCCCCGGCGAACCACCTCAAGCTGCTCGATCAGCTCCATGGCCCGCACCTTGGGGGCTCCGGTCAGCGTCCCGGCCGGGAAGCACGCGAGCAGCACGTCGAGCGCCGAGCGCCCCGCCTCCAGCTCGCCCGTGACCTCGCTCGTCAGGTGCATGACCTGCGAGTAGCGCTCGACCTCCATGAAGCGCGTCACGTTCACGGTCCCGGCGCGCGCGATCTTGCCGATGTCGTTGCGGCCGAGGTCGACGAGCATCAGGTGCTCGGCCCGCTCCTTCTCGTCCGCCAGCAGCTCCGCGGCCAACCGCGCGTCCTCGGCGGCCGTGCGCCCGCGCCGCCGCGTGCCTGCGATCGGGCAGGTCCCCGCCTGGACGCCGCGCAGCCGCGCGAGCGTTTCCGGGGAAGAGCCCAGGATCTGGGCCTCGCCCGCGTCCAGGTAGAACATGTACGGCGACGGGTTGGCCAGACGCAGCGCCCGGTAGAGCGCGATCGGCGAGGCCGGGCTCGGCCGCGACCACCGGCGCGAGAGCACGATCTGAAAGCACTGGCCGGCGCGGATCTCCTCCCGCGCGAGGGCCACCGCCGCGAGGAAGCGGTCGTCGTCGGGGGCGACTTGCCACCAGAGGTCGGGCTGAAGGGACGCGTCCGCCACCGGGAGCGGCGCCGGCCGCGCCTCGTCGAGCGGGGCCGCCAGCACGCCCTCCAGATGGTCGAGCGCGGCGACGGCGCGGCCGTACGCGGCATCGGCGCCGTCCTCCACCGTGACCGTCGCGATCAGGAGCAGGCGCTGCCGGGCGCGGTCCAGCGCCGCGACCGTCGGGTAGACGCCGAACCACGCGTCGGGCAGGCCGAGCGGATCGGGGAGGTGCGCCGGGATCCGCTCGATCAGGCGCACCGCGTCGTAGCCGAGCCAACCGACCGCGCCGCCCGCGAACGGCGGCAGGTCCTCCACCGGCGCGCGGCCGCGGGCCGCCACCGCGTCCCGCAGGGCCTCGAGCGGCGGCGCCGCCGATTCGACGCCGTCCACGAACGCCTTGCCGCCGCGCACCGCGACGATCCGCGCCGGGTTGGCGCCGGCGAACGACCAGCGCGCGACGCGCTCGCCACCCTCGACGCTTTCGAGCAGGAACGGGTGGCGTCCGGCGCGGGCCAGGCGAAGCAACATCCCGGTCGGCGTGACCGTGTCGGCGGTCAGCTCGCGCACGACCTGGACGAGCCGGTGGTTCCTCGCGAGCTGCGCGAAGCGCTCGCGCGACGGACGAGTCACCGGCCGTCCCCTGCGGGGAGGAGTCCGCCGTCCCGCTTCGGGACGCTCACATCTTTCCCCGGCTTCCGGCGTGCAGCGATTCGCCCTGCAACCCCTCGTGCGGCGCCAGCGCCGCCGCCGCCTGCGCCAACGCCGGGTAGCGGTGGGCTGCGACCCGCGCCACGGCGGTGCGGCGCACGAAGTCCCACACCCCGAGCGGCGAGGCGAAACGCGCGGCCCCGGCGGCCGGCAGCATCGAGCTGGCGCCCAACGCGAGACTTGCGAGCGCCGGCGGCGACCACGGCCCCACGACCACCATTCCCGCCCGCTCGATGAGGTCCTGCACGCGCAGCGGCTCGGCGAGGAGCAGCTCGACGCACTGCGGCGCGATGCGGTTGACCACGTCCGCCGCGGCATCGAGGTCGGGCACCAGCACGACGGCGCCCCAGTCCTTGAGCGCCGCCCGCGCCGGGCTCTTCTTCGGCAACGTCCGCACCCGTGCGGAGACGCGCCGCTCCACCTTGGCCGCCAGGCTCTTCGACGGCGTCACCAGAACCGCGAGCGCGCCTTCGCCCTGGCCGGCCGCGGCGAGCAGGTCGGCGGCGGCGATCTCCGCCTCCGCGCGGGCGTCGGCGACGATCACCACTTCGGAGGGATCCGCTGCCGCGTCGATGCCCACCACGCCGCTCACCGCGCGCTTCGCCGCCGCCACGAGGCACCCGCCGGCACCGACGATCTTGTCCACCGGCGCGACCGAGTCGGTGCCGTAGGCGAGCGCCGCCACGGCGTGCGCGCCGCCCATCAGGTAGATCTCGCGGAGGTCGAGGCGATCGAGCAGGTAACGCAGTTGCGGCGAGGCCAGGAACGTACGGGGGGGCGCCGCGATCGCGATCCGCGACACCCCCGCGATGCGTGCCGCGACCACCGCCGCCATGAGCGAGGACAAGCACGCCGCCGAGCCGTCCGCCACATACACCCCGACCGACTCGATCGGCCGCACCCGGATCCCGAGGGCGTCGTTGTCTCCCTCCGGCGTGAAGCTCTTCACGGCCTGCGGCTCGTGAAACGCCTTGAGGTTGGCGAGCGCAAGCTCGACGGCGTTGACGAACTCCTCCCCGACGTCCTCGCCGCCGGCAACCGTGCCGCGGAGACGGAACCCCTCCGCCGGGCGCCCCTTGAGGTCCAGCCGGCGCACGTACGCCACCAGAGCCTTGTCGCCCTGTTTGGCCACGGCCGCCACCGCCCGGCGCGCCTTGTCTTCGAGTTGGGACGGGTACAACCGGGCGTACCGCGTCTCCAGCTGCTGCAGGTAGCGCTCGCCTTTCGCCTCGCCGCTATGCCAGATCTTCATCGTCCCCTCCCCATGTGCGTCGGGGCGCACAGGCCGCGCCGCCCTTCGTGAACGCCGCAAGCCGGACTCCCGGCGGGTCCGTCCCATTCTCCCGCAAGGCGGCGGAGCTTTCCACCGGGGCGAACCCGCGCGCCGCGCGCGGACACCGATCCTCGGGCCCGGCTCACGCCTCCCCCTCCCCGAGACCGAGCGCCGCGGCCATCGCCCGCACCGGCGGCGCCGCACCGGTCATCGCCGCGAACTGGGACACCGCCTGGAAGAGCAGCACCTCGCGGCCGGCGACGTAGCGCCAGCCGCGGCGCGCGGCGAGTTGCTCGAGGAACGTCGGTCCGGGGCCGTATGGGAGGTCCACGAGCACGCCTCCCGCGGGGAGGCGCAGCGCCTCCAGCCACGCCGAGGGCTCGCCGTCGGCTCCAGCGGGGGTGGCGTTGACCACGACGTCGACCCGCTCGCTCGCCGCGATCTCGACGACGGACAGGCCCAGGCCGCGGGCCGCTGCGACCGCACGCTCGCCGGCACGCGCGGCAATCGCCACCTCGGCGCCCGCGAGCTGCAGCGCCACCGCCGCGGCGCGCGCCGCGCCACCCGCCCCGAGCACGAGGGCGCTGGCGCCGGCGAGGTCCGCACCTTCCTCGGCGAGCACGCGCGTGATCCCGTCCATGTCGGTGCAGTCGCCGAGCACCTTCCCCGGGCGCGGCAGCACCGTGTTCGCGGCGCCGGCGCGTTCGGCCCGCGGCGCCAGCAGCGTGCAGCGGCGCGCGGCCTCCCCCTTCCACGGCATCGTCACGGCGAAGCCGCCGGCCGGCAGTCCGAGCGCGTCCAGCCACGACGCCCCCGCCGGGACGAGCAAGCCGTCCAGCTCCGAGGCCGCCCCAACCTCGAGCGGCACGAACGCGTTGGGCAACCCGAGCGCGCGGTAGGCGGCCGCGTGGACGCGCGGCGAGAGCGACCCGGCCACCGGCTTGCCGAGCACCGCGAAGAGCCGGCGCGGCCGGCCCGCCAGGTGCCCGATCAGCCCAGCCATCTCCTCGGGGAGGTACTGGCCCGGCGCCGCGCACCGTCCCGGCGCCCACGCGGTGTAGGCGAGCGGCGCCCCGAGCAGCGGACCGAGCAGGCGCGTCGGCCGACCGGCCTCGCCGGACGCGAACAGCACCGCTCTACGGTCGCCCCGCCGGCCGCGGTCGAGCGCGTGCGCCAGGCGCAGCACTGCTTCGACGTCCGCCAGGCTCCGCGCCTCCGGGACGATCTTGACGAACCGCGTCCCTGCCGCGAGCATCGCCGCGGCGCGCTCCTCGAGGTCGGAAGGCGTCCCGGCGCCGACGTGCGCCGAGAGGATCACCCGTTCGCGCGGGACGACGGCGCCCACGAGGTCGCCGTCGCGGCCGGCCTCGAGATCCACGAGCGCGGCCGGCAACGCCGCGACGCGTTCGAAGAAACCGCGCCGCAGGGCCGGGTCGTCCGGCCCCTCGCCGCCCTCGGCGCGCGAGCGCAGCGTAACGATCGCCGGGAGCCCGCCGGCGCCGATCAACCCGCCGAGGTCGGCGCCGGTGCCGAGGAGGTCGGCGCGCAACTCCACCATGGTGGCGCCCGCCGGGGGAAACCGCAGCTCCTCGGCGGGGTCGCCGCGGACGCTCGGAACGAAGGTGGCAACGATCTCCATGAACTCGAACCTCCCCGCCGGGAGCGGGGAGGTTGTGGTCCGTTTCCACCTTGTCTCCCCGCTTGCGCCCGGCGGCCAAGCGGGGACGGCACGCCCCGCCTACCGCCTCACAGGCCAGCGCCAGCACTCGCGATGACGAGGAACGCCAAGGTACCGCATGACCGAGACGCTATCGCAGAGATGCGAACCCTGTCAACCCCCGGCGCGGTCTGCGCTCGCATGCCGCAGGCGTCCCCGCCGTCACCGGCCGCGGCGGAAGGGAAGAGCCGGGCGCTCGGGATGGTTATCGACCTGCCGGCTGGACGGGCCGCGAGAGGCGGGCGCCGGAGAGGAGCGATATGAGCCACCCGTGGCACGACGTGCACATCGGAGTCGATGCGCCGGCGGAGTTTCAAGCCGTCATCGAGATCCCCAAGCGGAGCAAGGTCAAGTACGAGCTCGACAAGGAAACCGGCCTGCTGCGCGTGGACCGGATCTTGTACTCGTCCGTGATCTATCCGGCCAGCTACGGCTTCATCCCACAGACGCTCGGTGACGACCATGACCCGCTCGACGTGCTGGTGTTGATGCAGGAGCCGGTGGTTCCCCTCTCGATCCTGCGCGTGCGCCCGATCGGCATGATGACGATGCTCGACCAGGGGGAGAACGACGAGAAGATCATCTCGATCCACCTCGACGACCCCGAGTACCGCAACTACACGGATATCGGCGAGCTGCCGGTCCACCGGATGGCGGAGGTGCGCCGCTTCTTCGAGGACTACAAGAAGCTCGAGAACAAGGAGGTCCTCGTTCAGGACTTCCTCGGGCCCGAGGCCGCGAAGAAGGCGGTGAAGCACGCCATGGACCTTTACGAGAAGCTCTTCTCCTACATGCACAGAAAGGGCTCGGGCAGGTGAGGGGCGGGAGGCCGGGGGCGTCTCGCTGCCGCCTCGCCCCCGCGGCCGCCGCGGTCGTACTCGCGGTCGTGACCGTCGCCTGGCCCAGGTGCGCGCACGGCTGCTCGAGTTGCGGTTGCACGCTGAGCTCGGACTGGGCGAGCCAGGGGTACGCCGCGGGCCCCGGTTTCCACCTCGATCTCCGCTTCGACTACTTCGACCAGGACCGGCTGATGAGCGGCCGGGGAGCCGTCGACCGAGGCGCCATCCCCCTCCCGACCGAGCGCGAGCTCCAGCAACGGACGCTCAACCGGAACACCTCCCTCGTCCTCGACTACAGCCCGAGCGCCGAATGGGGGATCGACGTTCAGGTCCCTTACTACGACCGCTACCACGCGACCGTCGCACCCGGCGACACCGGAACCTCGACGTCGCACGCCCGTGGCCTCGGCGACATCCGCGTGCTGGGCCGGTTCCAGGGATTCTCCCCCGAACACACCACCGGCGTTCAGCTCGGCCTCAAGCTCGCAACGGGCGGTTTCCACGAGGACTTCACCGAGGGCCCGCAGGCGGGCACTCGCGTGGACCGCGGGCTGCAGCCGGGGACCGGCACCACCGATCTCCTCCTCGGCGTCTATCACTACGGCACGATCGCCCGGAGCTGGGACTACTTCGCCCAGGCGCTGCTGCAGCAGCCGTTGAACTCTCGTGAGCGGTTCAAGCCCGGGACTGGCATCAACGTGAACCTGGGCGTCCGCTACGCCGCCAACCCCGCTGTGGTGCCGCAGATCCAGCTCAACGTCCGCGCGGAGAAGCGAGAGTCGGGCGCGAACGCGGACGTCGAGAACAGCGGCGCGACGCTCGTTTATCTGGGCCCTGGGGTGACGGTGAGGGTGGCCAGGCGCGCCGAGGCGTACGCCTTCGTGCAGGTCCCCGTCTACGAGAACGTCAACGGGTTCCAGATCGAGCCGCGGTTCGCCGTCTCCGGGGGCCTCCACTTCACCCCGTGATCCCGGCCGGCTCGGCCGGAAGGCACAGGGCGAAGGGAATACGTGGTCCGTGGTCCGTGGTCAGAACCGGCGGCGCCCGCAGCAGACGTCTAAGTGGCCAGCGCGGCGCGGA
>CAVSFQ010000032.1:0-12006 GCA_963727205.1 uncultured Acidobacteriota bacterium
TCGCGGCGCCTCGCGGGTCGGGGGCGGCGGGCTCGGCCGCTGGGAGGTCGTTTACCTCGTCTTCGTGGCGGGCTGTCTGTGGCTATTCGCGACGGTGTTGATCCAGGACTTCCACAACCCGATCCTCGGTTCCGGCGATCGCAACATCGCGGGCTACCTCGGCTACTACGTGGCCCACAACCTGCACCTCTGGCCGGTCCCGCACCTCGGCCTGACCAACGATCAGATGCTCTACCCCTACGGCAACACTCACGTATTTCTCTCCTGGGCGTTCGAGCAGGACCTGCTCTGGACGGTGCTTGACCGACTCTTCGGCAACGGACCGTGGCTCCAGGTCTACTTCCTGTTGTCCGTCGCGATCACCGTGGTCGGAAGCTACCTGCTGGCGCGGCGCGAGTGGGGTCCGCTGCGCGCGGCGTACCTCTCGTTCGTGGTCGGCTTCGGGTCGTACGCGGCGATCTGGCGCTGGCCGTTCCACGCCAGCCTCGCCCTCATCCACTGGACGGTCCTCAACGTCGTCGCCGATGCCATCATCGCCCGGCGGGTGTGGCTCCGACGCCAGCTCTCCGCGCGCCTGTTGCTGGTGCGCGCGGCGCTCGTCGTCCTCTGCCTCGGGCTGGACCTCGGGTACGTCGCGGGGATGGCGCTGACCTCGCTCCTCGTCACCGCGGTATTCGTCGTTGCGGTGGTCTGGCGCAGGAGCGAGGCGCGGTGGCCGTTCACGGCGAGTCGGATCGCCGGCTGGCGGCGGGCGCTGGCGGCGTCCTGGGCGGAGCACCGGGTCCAGAACGCCTCGATCGCCCTGACCGCCGCCGTCGCGGCGTGGGTGCTGGTCCCTCTCGTCCTCGAGGTGGCCCTGACCGCCAGGCGCTACGACTTCTCCAAGATCCCCGACCACGTCTGGTGGTCGAACCCCATCCGCCTGCTGATCCCGATCTTTCCCGGTTTCAACCCGATGATGCCGTTCCGGCTGGGCGACAGCCCGGAGGGCCAGTTCTCGGGCAGTCCGGGGATCTTCTTCGTCCTGGCCGCCGGTCTCGGCCTCGTCACGGCGAAGAAGGGGGAGCGCGGCGCGACGCTGCCCCTGCTCGCGCTGCTCGGCCTCTTCCTCGTCTACCACCCGCGCGTCGTGCCCCTTCAGCACGTGCTGCCCTGGTTCCAGTTCGACCGCGTCACCGGCCGCTTCGCCCTGATCTACCCGACGATCCTCGCGCTCGTCAGCCTGGCGGTCCCGACCGGTCTCTGGAGGCGAGCGTCGGACAAGGTCGCGATCATCGCGCTGGGCGGCGTGCTCGCGCTGGAGGGCGTCACCGCCTACTCCCTCGTCCTCATCAGGCCGCTCGGGAACTTCGTACCCGACCGCTCATTTAAGAACATGATGAGCGCAATCGCGACCGCTCCCGGCGAAGCCGTGATGGAGTGGCCGTTCTGCGTCGCCGCCGGCAACGGCATCGGCACCGGAGAGCTGTGCCCGTTCTACAACGTCCAGGCAGGGCTTTTCGGGCTGCGCCAGCTCCACGGCAAGAAAATCGTCTCGCAGTACTACGGCCGCTCGCATCCGAGGCAGATCGAGCCGCTCTTGCGCGCCGGCTGGCCGAGCATGTTCCTGGCCGGCCCGCCGGGCGCCGGGGGCGCACGGCGGCAGGAGAGGAACTTCCTTCCGAACGAGTGGCGGTTTCTGGAAAGGTTCTTTCGGCTCGGCGACTTCTGCGGCATCGTGATCTACCCCGACCTGCTCCCGCCGGAGACCGTGCTCACCTTTCACAGGGCGTTGGGCGAGCCGGTTGCCGCCTCCTCGTTCCCGGCGGTTGGCCGGATGGAGTTCTTCCCCAAGCCCGCGGCCTGGCGCCGCGACGTGAACGTTGCGAAGGCCCGACGTCTGGTGTTCGAGCCGACGGTCCTCGCCGTCGCGCTCGACATCGACATGACGAGCCGGAGCTCCGACCGGTTCCTCGACGAAGGGTGGTCGGGCCCCGACACGCGCTTCCGCTGGACCTGCGCCCCGGAAGCGTCGCTTCATTTCGGCATGGATCCGGTCGGTGCGGCCGTCGTGAAGCTGACGATGTCGAGCTTCCAACCGCAGCGGATCCTGGTCGAGATCAACGGCACGCCGGTGGGGAGCTTTGAGGGCGACGGGACGTCGCTCCGGCAATACCAGGTCGCGGTGCCGGCCGGTCTCATGCGTCCGCACAACCGCTTGACGTTCCGGCTTCCGGACGCGCACACGCCGCGGAGCGTCGGGATGGGAGGGGATGGCCGCCTACTCGGGGCCTCGGTGGCGCGGGTCAGGATCGCGCGCGTCGTCGGAGCGGAGAGCAGTGCCGCCGCGCGCCCCAGGGACGCCAAAGGCCCGCGCTGATCTCTCGCCAGCCGGGGAACGCGCCCGGGGCCCGGGCCGCCCTCACCGGATCAGCTTGATCGGCTCCGGCGTGAAACAGAGGATGAAGATGGCGAGGCAGACCCAGCCGAGCACACGGCGGCGGGCGTCGAGCGTCCCGTGCTCGTCCGGGATCCAGGGGTGTCGAACGCGCACCAACACCAGCGCGAAGAACGCCCAGAGCCACCATCCCGGCCACCAGAACCCGAGGACCACGAGAAGCGCCAGCAGCGGCCACGCCACCCGCCGTTGCCAGGATCCGAACATGGCGTACGCAACGTGCCCTCCGTCGAGCTGCCCGAACGGGAGCAGGTTGAGGGCCGTGACGAGCAGGCCGAACCACGCCGCGAACCCCACCGGGTGGAGGAGGAGGTCGCCGCCGGGGGGCACGCCGGGGTGGACGAGCCAGGCGAGCGCCTTGAACGCGAGCGGCTCGCCGAAGATCATCGCGCCGCTGGTGGGCGCCGCTGCGACCGGGGTCGAGAGCGCGATACCGGCGTAGAGCACCGGCAGGGCGACGGCGAAGCCGGCGAGCGGGCCGGAGGCGCCGACGTCGAACAGCTCGCGCTTGGTCATCAGGGGCGAGCGAATGCGGATGAACGCCCCGAGCGTTCCGATGCCGAACGGCACCGGCAGGAAGAACGGCAGCGTGGCGTCGAGGCGGTGGTAGCGGCAGGCGACGTAGTGGCCCATCTCGTGGGTGAGCAGGATGACGAGCAGCGGGACCGAGAACTCGAACCCGGCCGCGATGACGGCGGGATGAGACAGGAGCTGCCAGAACGTCCGCGGTTTGAAGCCGGCCGGGAGATCGGCGAACGCGATCCCTCCCACAAGTGTCGTAGAGGCGAGCGTCGCGAGGAACAGGACGACGTGCAGCCACACGCGCTGCGGCGGCGGGGGGGGACGCCGAACGACCCCGACGGGGACACCGTCGGGGCCGATGATCTCGACTTCCAGACCGGGGTCCGGCACCTAGTCGATCACCCGGAGCGCTTTGCCGGGCTTGAAGCGGATCGTCTTGCCCGGAGGGATGGCGACCTCGACGCCGGTCTTGGGGTTGCGTCCGATCCCACGCTTGCGGTTCTTGACGAGGAAGACTCCGAAGCCGCGCAGCTCGATACGCTCACCGCCGGTGAGCGCGTCGCGCATGGCGTCGAACACCGCGTTGACGGCCTCGTTCGCCTTCGCTTGCGAGAGATCCACGGCACCCATGACTTTTCGCACCAGGTCGGCCTTGATCATGCAACCCTCCACCTTCAGCCGCGCCAACCTAGTCCGAGGGCACGGTCTCTGTCAAGCGGGCGCCGGCCCTGACCTTCTGTCGCAAGACCAGGATTTCGATGGCGAGCCCGGCGAGCCGAGCCACCTCCTGGACCAGCGGGATCGAGATGCCGGTCACGCCGTCCGCGCCCTGGTCCATCCAAAGGAAAGCGACCACCTTGCCCCGCACCCGCACCGGGACGACCACCGCCTCGGTCGGGGTGGGGTCCCCCAGCGCATCGAGCAGCAAGCCGTTACCCTCGCCGCCGCCGAGCGGCCCGGCGTGGATCTCGACCCCCTTGGTGAGGTTGAGGAAGATGGACGGACGGTCCAGCGGCAGGATCAGGGTGTGGAAGTCCTCCGCCACGATGGCGGCGCCGCGCGCCCGCCATCCCATCACCTTGCCCTGGTGCACCGAGAAGAGCGCGACGCGGAAAGCGCCGGCGGCAAGATGATCGAGAACGAGGTCGGCGGCCTGGTCGCGGTCGGATGCGTTGGCGAGCGCGTCTGCGAGTCCCACCGCGTCGGTGGGGGGCGCCGCTCCCTCCGCTGTCGCGATCGGGTTCAATTGCGGGAACGTCGCCGCCAGCGACTTCGATGCCGGGAGCTCCGGCGCGTCGAGAGCCCGCATCAGCTCCGGGGTCGCCGATTCGAGCCTCCAGAACTGGCGCCACTCCCGGCCGGTCGCGCGGGGCGGCCCGGGCGGCGGCGCAGGAGCGGGGACCTGGGCGGCCGGCTTCGAGAGGGCGAGGGCCGCCGTGATCGTGGCCTCGGTGGCCACGTGCGGGCGGGGCACCAGGCCGGTCACCCTCGAGATCTCGTCAACGAGCAGAAGGTCGTTGGGGTTCGCCATCGCGACGTCGAGGGAACGCCCCTGACGGGCGAACGGCACGGCGAGGTTGCGCCTGGCAAACGCCGGGGGGATGAGGCCCCGGATCTCCGACGGGGCCGTGGTGAGCTGCATCGTCGTCGCCGGCGGGCAGCCCGTCTGGCGGGTGAGGGCATCGAGGAGCTTCCCTTCGTTGAGGAGGCCGAGGCGGACGAGCCAGGTCCCGAGCCGTCCGCCGTGACGCCGGCACGCTTCCAGCCCGCTGCGCAGACCTTCCGGTGAGATCGCCCCCCGTTCGATGAGAATCTCCCCGAGCCGCTTGGCCACGTTTCGCTCCGGCAGTCAGTATAGCCGGGGCATCGGCGCGTGTTCGCGCCTGTCCGGCTCAGACCCTGGATGGAAGCGTGACCGCCAGGCACATCAGGAGCGCGTCCTCGCCGTCGGTGTAGTAGCGCGGCCGCCGGGCGAGGACCTCGTAGCCGAGGTTGCGATAGAGCCTGAACGCCCTGCGGTTGGACGGGCGCACCTCGAGCACCAGCGCGCGCGCGTTGGCCTGCTCCGCCTCTTGCCGGGCTTCGGCCAGGAGCATGGTGGCGATCCCCTTGCCTTCATGGATCGGGTGAGTGGCCACCTTGAGCACGTGCAGCTCGTCGAGCTGCCAGCAGGCGAAGAGGTAGCCGGCGAGGAACCCGCTCTCGGTGTGGACCACGCGCTGGAACCGCAACGGCTGGCCGACCTCCTGGATGTAGAGGTGCGACGGCCAGGGATCCGGGAAGACCTCCGCTTCGAGGGCCGCCACGACGGGGACGTCCTCGATCCGGGCGGTGCGGATCAGGAAGCCTTGGGGGAGGGCGGCCATGGCGGCTGGGTTCCGGTGGGTGGCGTTGCCGGGGGTGGTTCGAGGTAGGTCGGGGCGAGCGTTGCCGGATCGGTGTGCGGCTCCGCGGCCAGCAGGATGAGGAGTGCCTCGGCGGTCGAGCGGAGCGCGGCGGCCGACGGCGTCGCCGGCGGCAGCGCGAACCCTGCCGGTGCGACCACGGGCACGCCCGAGCCGGCGAGCGACTCGACGGTCACGGTCCGCGGCTCCTGGGCCGCCGTCAGGCGGCCGCCGGCGCGGGCGAACTCCTGGGCGTACGCGAAACCCCGGCGGGCAGGCTGCACGGCCAGGCACTCGGGAACGTCCGCCCTGGCTGCCTGCGCGAGCAGCGACGAGAACCCGTGGGCGGGGATGGCGAGAGCGGCCGCGAGGCCCTGTGCGGTGGCGAGCGCCACCCGGACGCCGGTGAACGACCCGGGCCCGCGCGAGGCGACGACGCCCTCGAGCGCATCGCGGCCGATGCCGGCGCCGCGCAGAAGGAGGTCCACCGCGGCCATCACCAACTCCGACCGCGGCGTCTGACCGGCAAGTGCGACGAGCCCGGCGACGCCGGCGGCCGAACCCAGCGCCAGCTCGAGGCGCGGGCCGCACGCGGCGATCGCCAGAACGGTCTTCACGGCCACAGTCTTGCCTGCCGCGCGCGGCGCGTCAAGGGCGCCGCGCGGCACGCTACAATCCTCGAGGCATGAAACAGACACCGATGCTGCAGCAGTATCTCGAGCTCAAGGCACAGGTCGAGGACGCCGTGCTGCTGTACCGGCTCGGTGACTTCTACGAGCTGTTCTTCGAGGATGCTGAGAAGGCCTCTCCGATCCTGGGCATCGTCCTGACCAAGCGCCGTCACAACGGCGAGGTCACGTCGCCGATGTGCGGGATCCCGCACCACGCGGTCGCGAGCTACGTCGGAAAGCTGCTCGACGCCGGCCTCAAGGTGGCGATCGCGGAGCAGGTCGAGGACCCGGCCAAGGCGGGCGGGCTCGTGCGCCGCGAGGTGATCCGAGTCCTCACGCCCGGCACGGTGACCGAGCCCGAACTGCTCGGGGACGGCGAGCGGCGGTGGATCGCGGCGGTGCGCGAGGCCGGCGCCGGAGTGGCGCTGGCGTTCCTGGAGGCCGCATCCGGCGAGTTCGGCGGGGCGGCGTGCGCCTCGCGCCGGGAGGCGGAGGAGCTGCTGGCCCAGTTGCGTCCCCGGGAGCTTCTCATCCCCGAGGGCTCGCCAACCGACGGCTTTGCAGCCGCAGGCGGCCCGCTGGTGAGCGCGCGGCCGCCGTCGTGGTTCGACCCGGGGCGCGGCGAGGGGCTCCTCCGTCTCGCCCTCGGCGTCGGCTCGCTTCGGGCGTTCGACCTCGCGCCGGGCGAGCCGCTTGTCGGCGCGGCCGGCGCGCTCCTCGAGTACGTGCGCACGACGCAGGGGGGGTGCCCCGCCATCTGCGCGGCTTCGAGCGCCGCAGGGCGGGCAGCGATGTGGTGCTCGACGCTGCCGCGGTCAGGAACCTCGAAATCCTGCGCGACGCCTCCGGGGACCGCCGCGCGAGCCTCGCCGGGGTGCTGGACGCGACCGTCACCGCGATGGGATCGCGCCTGTTGCGCGACTGGCTCGTGCGGCCGCTCGCGAACACCGTCGCGGCCGCGGCGCGGCACGACGCGGTGGCGGCGCTCGTCGAGGAGCCGGCGCGGCTCGCGGTGGTGCGCGAGCTCGCCGGGCAGGTCGGCGACCTCGAGCGGATGGCCTCGCGGCTCGGTCTGTCCCAGGCGCGGCCCGGCGAGCTCGCGGCGCTGCGCGCGGCGCTGGCGGTGCTGCCCGACATTCGGGCCGAGCTTGCCGCCTCGCCGAGCCAGCTCCTGGCGGCGCTCGGCGGGGCCACCGACCCGCTCGAAGACCTGCGGGAGGACCTCGCGGTCACGCTCGCCGAGGAGCCGCCGGCGCTGTTCGGACCCGGCACCGTTCGGTCCGGCGCCGACCCCGACCTCGACGAGAGCCGGAGCCTCGCCCACGGGGCCAAGGAGGTCCTCGGCGAGCTGGAGGCGCGCGAGCGGGCCCGCAGCGGGATCGGCAACCTGCGCATCCGCTACAACCGGGTGTTCGGCTACGCGTTCGAGGTTTCGAGCAACAACCGCGACCGCGTGCCGCCCGACTGGGTGCGCCGCCAGACGCTCGCCGGTGCGGAGCGCTTCGTGACCGCCGAGCTCGAGGGACTGGAGCGCCGCATCACGAGCGCCGAGGCGCGCGCCGGCGAGCGGGAGCGGGAGCTGTTCGCGGCGCTCCTCGAGCGCTGCGCCGCGCGCGCCGGCCGTCTCGCCGCGACCGCCCGGGCGCTCGCCGCGGTGGACGTGCTGGCGTCGTTCGCCGAGCGCGCGCGCCACGCGGACTACCGCCGCCCGCGCCTGGTGGAGGGCCCGCGCATGCGCCTGGTCGGCTCCCGCCATCCCGTGGTGGGGAGCGGTCGCCCGCTCCGCGTTCGTCCCCAACGACGTGGAGCTCGACGGCGAGCGCCGGCAGATCGTGCTGCTGACCGGACCGAACATGGGCGGCAAGTCCACCTACCTGCGCCAGGTCGCGCTGGCGGTGGTCATGGCGCGAGCGGGTCGTTCGTCGCCGCCGAGGAGGCCGAGATCGGCGAGATCGACCGGGTGTTCACCCGCGTCGGCGCCGCGGACGACCTGGCGCGCGGCGAGTCCACGTTCATGGTCGAGATGACCGAGGTCGCGGGCATCCTCCGCCACGCCACCGCCCAACTCCCTGGTGATCCTCGACGAGGTCGGACGCGGGACCGCGACGTTCGACGGGCTGTCGCTGGCGTGGGCCGTGGTCGAGGCGCTGCACGGGGCGCGGGGGACGGGCGCGGCCCGCTCGTGCTGTTCGCGACCCACTACCACGAGCTCACCGACCTGGCCGACCGCCTCGGCCGCGTGGTGAACGCGTCGGTGGCGGTGAAGGAGTGGCAGGGCAACGTGCTCTTCCTGCACCGCGTGGTGGCCGGGCCGTCGGACCGCTCGTACGGGATCCACGTCGCGAAGCTCGCGGGCGTGCCGGAGGCGGTGTGCCGCCGGGCGCGCGAGGTGCTCCGCCAGCTCGAGCGGCAGGAGCTCAAGGTGCTCGAGGCGGCGGCCCCGGGCCCCGGCACGTCCAGCTCGAGCTGTTCCCGCCGGCGGAGAGCGCGGTGCTCGGCCGGCTGCGGAGCGCCGAGGTCGACCAGCTGACGCCGATCGAGGCGCTCAACCTGCTGGCCCAGCTCAAGCGGGAGGCGGAGCGGTGAGCGCGTTCTCGTCTGCGGCGTGGCGGGTTCGGCGCTCGACGCCGGGGAACGCCGCACCTCGAGGAGCTGCGCCCCGGAGGCATGGTGTTGTTTGCCAGGAACGTCGCCGGCCGAGAGCAACTCACCGCGCTCTTGCACGAACTCGTCGCGCTCCCGTCCCGGCCATACGTGGCGGTGGACCTCGAGGGCGGACGGGTCAACCGCCTCCCCGCCCTCACGGGCCGCTGCCGCCGTCCGCGGAGGCCGCGCGGGCGGGTACCGCGGCGGTGCGGGCCCTTGGCGCCGCTGCGGGCGCTGCCTGCGCTCACTTCGGCATCGGGGTGGACTTCGCGCCGGTGGTGGACGTGGCGCGCCCCGAGGGGTGGCTGGGCTCGGAGGAGCGCTGCCTGGGAGGCACTCCTGCTGAGGTGCAGGGCGCGGCCGCCGCGTACCTGCAGGGGCTGGAGAGCTTCGGGGTGTCGGGGTGCCTCAAGCACTACCCCGGGCTCGGAAGCGGCGCCGTGGACTCGCACCGGGAGCTGCCTCTCTGGATGACTCCGCGGCGGCGGACGCGGAGGTGTTCCACTCGCTGCGACGCCGGGCCGAGCGGTGATGGTGGCGCACGCACTCGCGCCCGCGCTCGGCGACGGCGCGTGCCCCGCCTCGCTGTCGCGAACCGTGGTGGCCGCTTGCGGCGGTGACCGCCCCGGTCATTGCGGACGACCTCGAGATGGGGGCGCTTTCGGCGTACGGCGGCATTCCGGAGCGGGCGGCCGCGGCGTCGGCGCGGGGTGCGACCAGGTGCTCCTGTGTAACGCGCTCGGCGCGCGGGGGGAGGTTGTCGCCCACGTCAAAGGTGCGGCCCGGCGCGACCCCGCGCTGGCCGCGATGCTGCGCGGAGCGAGGGCGGGGTTCGGGCTGCGGGAGTGGCGAAGTCGCGTGGGCGAGTGTCTGCGCTCGCCGATCGCGCCCGCCGCCTCGCCGGGGACGCATGATGAAGAGGGCCGTGGTGCTGCTCTCGGGCGGCTTGGACTCGGCCACCGCGGCGGCGTGGGCGAAGGCCGCGGGGTTCGAGGTGGCTGCTCTCTCGGTGGACTACGGGCAGCGCCACCGGCACGAGTCGAGGCGGCGCGCCGGGTGCGCCGGCGCTCGGGATCGCGGACCACAGGGTGGTGGCGGTGGACCTGCGGGCGATCGGGGGGTCGGCGCTCACCTCCGAGATCGAGGTGCCCAAGGACCGCGCGGAGATCGGCGGCGATGTGCCGGTGACCTACGTGCCGGCGCGCAACACGGTGTTCCTGGCGCTGCTGACCGGGCTTGCCGAGGTCCTGGGCGCCCCCGACCTCGTGATCGGCGCGAACGTGCAGGACTACTCCGGGTACCCCGACTGCCGGCCCGAGTTCCTGCGCGCGTTCGCCGGGGTGGCGGGGCTCGGAACGAAGGCGGGGGTCGAGGGCGCGCGCTTCGCCGTGCACGCGCCGCTGCTGCACCTCTCCAAGGCAGGGATCGTCCGGCTGGGCGCTGGGCTGGGCGTGGACTACGCGGCGACGCTCTCGTGCTACGACCCGCCCGAGGCGTTCGGCACTGCGGCCGGTGCGACGCCTGCCGCCTGCGCCGGGCCGGCTTCATGGAGGCCGGCGTGTCCGACCCTTCGACCTACGCCTCGAGCGCCGAGCCGCGCGCGCCGGGCCCCCGGCTGTGGCGCGCATCCTCCTGCACGGCGCTCAACGGCGCCCGATGCGGCGCTCGATCTCGTCGTGCGGCACCCGCAGCACGATCGGGCGGCCGTGCGGGCAGCGGTGCGGGTCGGGGACGCCGGCGAGGTCGGCGAGCAGGCGCTCGGCCTCGGCGTGGCGAGGGGGCGGTTCTTCTTGATCGCGGCCTGACACGCGAGCGAAGCTGCGGCGCGCTCCCGGACCCCTCCGCCCGGCGCGGCGGCGTCCGCGAGGTCGGCGAGCAGGCGTCGCACAAGGTCGGAGGCCCGGGCCGCCGGCAGCGGGGCAGGAACGCCGAGGACGCGGACGCTCGCCCCCGAGGCGGCCTCCAGCTCGAGGCCCAGCGCTTCGAGTTCCGGGCCGGCCTCCGCCGCCAGCGCCGCAAGCGCGGGGGTGAGCTCGACGATCTCCGGGAGCAGCAGCCCCTGGACGACGGCCGCGACCGCAGGTCGAGCAGGCGCTCGAAGAGGACCCGCTCGTGCGCGACGTGCTGGTCGATGAGCACGAGCGCGTCGCCGTCCTCAGCAGCAGGTAGGTGTCGCGGTACTGGCCGATGTAGCGGCCCCATCGGGTCGCCGCCGGCGGCCCGGGCGCGACCTCCTGCACCCGCGGCCCGCTGGCCCGTTCCGCCGCTCGGATACGCCGCCTGCTCGAGCGGAAGCGAGCGGCCGGTCGGCGCGGCGGTCGGGCACGGTCACGACGCGGCGCATGTCCACCGGACCGTGCAACGTCAGGCGGGCGGCGGCCAGCGCCTGCGTGACCGCGCCGATGACGCGGCCGGGGTCGGCGAACCGCACCTCCGTCTTGGCGGGGTGCACGTTGACGTCGACGTCGGCGGCGGGCAGCTCGATGGCGAGGTACGCGTCGGCCTCGGCCGCCCCGGACGGGCCCCGGAGGGCGCGGTTGACGGCGCCGGCGAGCGCGCGGTCGCGCACGACGCGGCCGTTGACCGCGAGCACGATCTCGCGCCCGCCGCCGGGCGGCAGCAGGAACCCCGTCACCCTCACGGAGCCTGCGCCGTGCCGCACCGGTCGGGCCTGGCGGGCGCGGAGGGCGCCGGCGAGGTCGGGCAGGCGCTGTTCGAGGCTGCCGGCCGGGGGGAGGCGGAGGAGCGTGCGCCGGCCGTGCTCGAGGGTGAAGCCGACCGCGGGCATCGTGAACGCGAGGCCTGCGACGGCCGCGACCGCGTGCCGCAGCTCGGTCGCCTCGGAGCGCAGGAACTTCAAGCGCGCCGGCAGCCGGGCGAAGAGGTCGCGCACGGTCACGGCGGTGCCGCGCGGGCGGGCGCACGGGCCCGCCGTCGAGGATGCGGCCGAACTCGACCTCGACCCGCGTGCCGAGGCCGTCGGCGGTCGCGGTTTCGAGGAGAAGGTGGGACGCGGCCGCGATCGAGGGCAGGGCCTCGCCGCGGAACCCCAGCGTGGCGATCGCCGCGAGGTCCGTCAGGGGTGGCGATCTTCGAGGTGGCGTGGCGCTCGAGGGCGAGGAGGGCGTCGTCGGAGTCCATGCCGCAGCCGTCGTCCTCGACGGCGATCAGCTGGCGTCCGCCGGCTTCGAGGCGGACCGCGATGGCGCGGGCGCCGGCGTCGAGGGCGTTCTCGACCAGCTCCTTCACGACCGAGGCCGGCCGCTCGACGACCTCGCCGGCGGCGATCAGGTTGATGAGGGCGTCCGGCAGGAGGCGGATGCGGGGCACGCGGTGAAGGTACACG
>CAVSFQ010000033.1:0-40649 GCA_963727205.1 uncultured Acidobacteriota bacterium
ACCCGCAAGCTGCAGACACCCGGTATCACGAGTTCCTGCCACTCGACGAGCGCTTGGGCGCCCACGCTGTTCCCAGCCAGTGCGGCCGCCAGGAACGCCGCGATGACCGTGCCATCCTTCATGTGCTGCCTCCTCGCCCGACGCGCGGCCGACCGCGGCCACGGCCGCTCTGGCGTCCTAGGCCCCCTCAAGGAGCTTCACGTAGCGGACCGTCTCCGGCCGATACCCGAGGTGCTCGTAGACGGCGCGCGCCCTCAGGTTGCCATCGAAAACCGTCAACGTCAGCTTGCGGTAGCCCGCATCGCGCGCCCAGCGCTCGCCCGCCCGCATGAGGGCCCCCGCGACGCCGCGCCCCTCCGCGTGCGCCGCTACCGCGATGATTCCGACATGGCCATGCTCCTCTTCCGTGAAGTAATCACGTGCCCGTTCCAGGAAGACGAAGCCGAGCGGCTCCCCACCCTTGGTCGCCGCGACGAGCACCGTCGTGCCGGGTGGCGGCGCTGCGAAGTATCCCTGCACCGCCCGAGTCTCGCCCGCGACCAACTCCGCCGCCGTGCGCCAGGGCGGCGGCCCGAACTCCGCAAGCCTCGTAACCGCGAAAAGGATGGCGGCCCGGTCTTCCTCCCGCGCCGGGCGGATCGTGACGGTCGGCGGAGTCTCAGCCATGCTCCACCGTATCAGTAACTCCGGGCCGGTGTCACGCCACACCTCTCACGAAGCCGCGCGAGGTGGTGACGACGCGGCCGGCCACTAGGAACGGCGGCGGGCGAGGCGGGCCCTTAGCGCTGATGCCGCGGCCTTCGACCCAACCTCCCGGCGATCCAAAGCGAAAGGGCGGAGAGAACCTCCGCCCCCGCTCCTACGGCACGTTCAAACTGAAACCGTTGACCGACGCTGGACGGACCGAGAGGCCGGCCGCCCAGCGGGCGGCCGCTACTTCACCACCTTGCGGACCAACTCCTCGATGACGCCGGGCTCGATCTCCTCGAGTTCGTACGTCACCTCGGCGATCGGCTTGTTGGTCTTGAGGACGCGCGTCAGGTCGATCGGTGTGCCCTCGACCACGACGTCGCACGGGGTGGCGTTGATCGTCGCCTCGAGGTCGGCGATCTGCTGGTCGGAGTAGCCCATCGCCGGCAGGATCGCCCCGGAGTTCGGGTACTTCTTGTAGGTCGCGGCGATCGTCCCGACGGCGTAGGGCTTGGCGTCCACGATCTCTGAGGCGCCCGCGCTCTTGGCCGCGAACCACCCGGCCCCGTAGGTCATGCCGCCGTGGGTCAGCGTCGGGCCGTCCTCGACCACGAGCGCGCGCTTGCCTTTGATCAGTTCCGGCTTGTCCACGGTGATCTTCGAGGCGCACTTGATGGTGCGCGCCTTCGGGTTGTACTTCCTGCAATTCTCCAGCACCTCTTCGACCTTGACCGGGTCGGCCGTCTGCACCTTGTTGATGATCAAGAGGTCGGCCATCAGGAAGTTGGACTCCCCCGGGTAGTACGTCAGCTCATGGCCGGGACGGTGCGGGTCCACGAGCGTGACCAGGAGGTCGGGCTTGTAGAACGGGGTGTCGTTGTTGCCGCCGTCCCAGAGGATCACGTCCGCCTCTTTCTCCGCCTCGCGCAAGATCATCTCGTAGTCCACGCCGGCGTAGACGATGAAGCCGTTGTCGATGTGCGGCTCGTACTCCTCGCGCTCCTCGATCGTGCACTCGTGCGTGTCGAGGTCGGCGTACGTCTCGAAGCGCTGGCACGCCTGCTTCGCGAGGTCGCCGTACGGCATCGGGTGGCGGATCGCGACCACTTTCTTCCCCATCGCCTTGAGGATGCGCGACACGTAGCGGGTGGTCTGCGACTTGCCGACGCCGGTGCGCACGGCGCAGATCGCGATCACGGGCTTGGTCGAAACGATCATCGTGCGCTGCACCGAACAGACGCCGAAGTTCGCGCCCCACGCGATGACGTGGCTGCCCTTGTCCATCACGTACTGGTGCGGAACGTCGGAGTAGGAGAACCAGACGTCGTCGATCGCGTTCTCCTTGACCAGCTTCTCGAGATCGCTTTCCGGGAAGATCGGAATCCCCTTCGGGTACAGCTTGCCCGCCAGGGACGGCGGGTACACCCGACCCTCGATGTCGGGGATCTGGGTGGCTGTGAACGCCACCACTTCCACTTCCGGGTTGTCCCGGAAGAGGCAGTTGAAGTTGTGGAAGTCCCGTCCTGCGGCTCCCATGATCAGGACCTTACGCTTCGCCATATCCACCTCCTGTAGGTGCCGGCGTCTCCAAAACGCCGGGGCTCGGCATGGCGTACCGAGCTGCTCCGCCGGGTAAGGCTGAACCGGCGGCCTTGAAGACAGTGGTCAGTTGTCGGCGGTCAGTAGTCCGAACCCCGCGTTCGCACCACCCGCGGGCCCGGCCACCGGCCACCGGCCACCGGCCACGTCGTTCTTCATCACTCCCACTCGATCGTGCCGGGGGGCTTGGATGTGACGTCGTACACCACCCGGTTGATCCCCCGCACCTCGTTGACGATCCGCCGCGCCACCCGGTCGAGCACCTCGGGCGGAAAGCGGTACCAGTCGGCGGTCATGAAATCCTCAGTGGTCACGGCGCGCAGCGCGGCGACGTTCTCGTAGGTGCGCTGGTCGCCCATCACGCCGACGCTGCGCACCGGCAGGAGCACGGTGAGCGCCTGGGCGATCTCGCGGTAGAGCCCGGCGGCGCGGATCTCGTCCATGAAGATCGCGTCCGCCCGCTGCAGCAGCGACACGCGCTCGGGCGTGACCTCGCCCAGGACGCGCACGCCGAGGCCGGGGCCCGGGAACGGGTGCCGCCAGACGAACTCCTCGGGAAGCCCGAGCGCCTCGCCCAGCCGCCGGACCTCGTCCTTGAACAGGTCGCGCAGCGGTTCCACCAGCGACAGGCCGAGCCGCTCCGGTAGCCCGCCGACGTTGTGGTGCGTCTTGATCGTTGCCGACGGCCCACGCACCGAGGTGGACTCGATCACGTCCGGATAGAGCGTGCCCTGGGCCAGGAACCTCGCGTCCGGGAAGCGCTTCGCCTCCTCCTCGAACACCGCGATGAAATCGTGCCCGATCCGGCGCCGCTTCTCCTCCGGGTCCTCGACCCCTGCGAGGGTGTTGAAGAACCGTTCGGCGGCGTTGACCCGGTCGACCGCGAGCCCGAAGGCAGCGAACCGCGACTGCACCTTGTCGCCCTCGCCCAGGCGCAGGAGGCCGGTATCGACGAAGATCGGCGCGGTCCGCTCCCCCACCGCCTCGCGGCACAGCAGGGCAGTGACGGAGGAGTCGACGCCCCCGGATAGCGCGACGATGATCCGGCCCTCGGCGACCTGCTCGCGGATCCGGGCCACGGAGTCGCGGCGGATCTCCGCCGGCGTCCAGTCGCGGCGGGCGCCGCAGATGTCGACGAAGTTCTGGAGGATGCGGCGGCCGAGTTCGGTGTGGTTGACCTCGGGGTGGAACTGGATCCCGTAGAAACGCCGCGCCTCGTCGGCCATCGCCGCCGCCGGCGCGTTGTCCGTCCTGCCGACGGCGGTAAAGCCGGCGGGCAGCCGCGTGACCCGGTCGCCGTGCGACATCCACACCCGCTGCGTCGCCCTGGTGCCGGCGAACAGCGGGCACGCCAGGTCCGCGTCCAACTCGGCGGCGCCGTACTCCCTGCTGCCCGCCGGCTCGACCTGACCCCCGAGCAGGTGCGCCATCGCCTGCTGCCCGTAGCACAGCCCGAGCACCGGCACGCCGAGCGCGAACACGCCCGGGTCGGGGCGGATGGCGCCCTCCTCGTAGATCGAGGCGGGGCCGCCCGAGAGCACGATCCCGATAGGGGCGAGCGCTCTGATGTCTCGGGCCGGCGCGTCACCGCGCCGGATCTCGCTGAAAACGCCCAACTCGCGCACCCTGCGCGCGATGAGCTGGGTGTACTGGGAGCCGAAGTCGAGGATCAGCAACGTTTCATGGGCCATAAGCGGGCTGCAACACAGCCCGCGCCATGCTACCAGCCCGGCCCGAACCCGGCAACCGCGCATACGGCGCGCCCCCCCAAGCCGTTTGCCTCGCGCCCGGCCCGGCCGTACTATGTGGCGAGTGACCATCTGGTGAATCTCAACATGGAGGTGGATCGTGGCCGTCCGTCCCCGCGTGGCGAAACACGTCGCTGCCCCCCAACGCTGCGTCTTGGCGCTCCTCCTCGGCGCCGCCGCGGCCGCCGCCGTTCCCGCGCGCGCCGCCGATGACGCGAAAGTGTTCTATTTCACGGTGTACCTGCAGGACGCCTGGCCGAAGCAGAGCGTCACCAACGCCCAGATCCAGCAGATCAACGGGATGTTCGGGACGCGCTTCGACGACTGGAGCGACGTCGCGAACCTCAGCTTGGGCGCGCAGCTGTTCAGGAAGCTCTCGCCCAGCTGGAAGCTCGGCCTCCAGGTGGACTACAGCCAGGGGTCGATCAAGGGGCACGCCGCGGTCCCGACCGAGGCCGGTCCGGCCCGGCTGGCGTTCGAGCAGCGGTACAGCACCTACGCGGACCTCTACATCGTCGCCCACTACCTGCCGTGCCCGTCGTGCACGCGGGTCATCCCGTTCCTGTACGGCGGCGGCGGCTTCGGCTACGAGAAGGACAGGACGACGCTCTCCCTCACCAACGACTACGTCGACCAGGGCCTGCTCGTCGACAACGACGGGTGGTTCCCGACGTTCTCCGCCGGCCTCGGGGCCGACATCCCGCTTTCGGGCACGAGCCCGTGGTACGTCGAGGTCGGCGCCGCCTACGTCTGGGCGAGGATGACGCACACCGTCCCCGCCAGCGGGGCGCTCGCGCCCGCGGCGCGGGTGACCGCCGACACCGACTTCACCGGCCCCAACGTCTGGATCGGGTTCGGGAGGCGGTTCTGAGGGCGCGCCTGGCGGCGCCTACAGCTCGCGCAGCGCCACCGCGATCGGACGGCGTGCGGCGCGGACCGCCGGGGGCACGCCTCCGACGAGGCCCATGAGGAGGGCAAAAAGCATCCCCTCGGCGAGCAGCGCCGGCGTGATCCGGAAGGCGAACGCCAGGTGCGAGAACGTCTGCCAGTTCATCGTGCCGGTCGTGAGCCCGTTGACGGGGAGCACTGCGAGACATCCGAGCGCGCCGCCCACGAACGCGATGAAAAGGGCCTCGAACAGGATCGAGAGCACCACCGCCGCGCGCCCGAACCCGAGGGCGCGGAGGGTCGCGATCTCGCGCGAGCGCTCCGCCACCGCCGAGTACATCGTGTTGAGCGCGCCGAAGACGGCCCCGATCCCCATGACCAGCGCGACGAGCGAGCCGAGGATGGTGATCATCCTCGTCAGCGCGCGCGAGTTCTTTTCGTAGTACTCGCGCTCGTTCTCGACCTGGACGGACAGCCTCGGGTCGGCGGTCAGGGCATCCTTGAAGCCGGTCAAATCCTTCGGCGACGTCAGGTGCACCGTCACCGACTGAAAGATGTTTTCGGGGCGCTGGTAGACCTGGTTGAGGATGACCGCGTCGCACCACAGCTCCGAGTCGAAGGCGCTCCCGCCCGCGTCGAACACGCCGACCACCTTCCAGGTGCCCCCCCCGAACCTGACCGTGTCGCCGAGATCGAGGCCGGCGTAGGTCTCCGCCACGTTGCGCCCGACGACGAGCTCTGCGAGGCCGGCTCGGAACAGGCGTCCCCGCACCATCCGCACGTTCTTCCGCACCTCGAGCACGCGCGGGGAAACGCCGCGCACCTGGACGTTGGCGTCCGTTCCCGTCTGCTTGAGGGGAAAGTTGGCCACGGCGACGACCTCGGGACTGACCAGGGGACCGGCGGCGTCCCTCGCCACCCCAGGAGCCTCCGCGATGATCTTCACCTGGTCGAGGGTGACGGCACTGTAGAGCTCGGTGGTCGCTCCGGCCCGCATGACGATCGCGTTCGAGGGAGACCCCGACGCGACCAAAGTGGCCTTGAACCCGTGCGCCATCGAGAGCATCGCGACGAACACCCCGACGGTCCCGGCGATGCCGAGCACCGCCACGATGGCGGAGTTCCAACGCTGGCCCACGCTGCGCACGTTGTAGACGAGAGGGATAGCCATCGTCACACCCTCCGCAACGCCGTCACGACGTTGAGCCGCATCGCCGAGACCGCCGGCAAGGCGCCGGCGAGGAGCCCGATGAGGAGCGCGAGCGTGAGACCGACGGCGAGGCTGCCGGTCGGAAGGTACACGACCATCCCGGGGAGGACCCCGGACAGGGCCGGCGAACCGGCCTTCGCCGCCGCGATGCCCAGCGCGCCGCCGATGAGGGCGACGAGCAGCGATTCTGCGAGCACCAGCCGGAGCACGAGGCCATCGCCGAACCCGACCGTCTTGAGCACCGCCAATTCCCCGACCCGCTCCCGTACCGCGATGGCCATCGTGTTCCCGGTTATCAACAGCAGGGTGAAGAACACGACACCGCCGATCGTGAGAACGAGTAACTCGATGTTCCCCATCTGCTTCGCGAATGAGATCGCAAACGCCCTCTCGGTCTCGGTCTTGGTCTCCCAGGGTGAGTTGGCGAAGCGCTCGTCGACCGCAGCCACGACCTTTGCGGCGTCATCCGGGTTGGCGATCCGCAGCACGTACCAGCCGACGCTCCCCTTGTACCACTGCGGTCCGTTCTCCTCCAGGTAGGCGCGCTGAAACCAGAACTGCGTCAGGTCGTCGTCTGGCCTCGTGCCGGTGTAGATCCCCCGCAAGTCGAACTCCCAGACCCCAGGGAGGTAGGTCCCCTTGATCGGAATCCGGTCGCCGATCTTCCACCCGAAGCGCTTCGCGATGGTGGCCCCGGCGATGCACCCCTGGCGATCCTTGACGAACGCGTCCCATTCGTCGTCCGGCACCTTGAACTCGGGGTACATTGCACGCCACGTCTGCGGGTCGATGGCGAACTGCGGGAAGAAGTTCTTCTCGTCCTGGTACACGCCGCCGAACCACGAGGAGTACGTCACGGCTTTCACGCCGGGCACGCCCAGGAGCTTGTCGCGGTACGCGAAAGGAAGCGCCTGGGTGATCGACACCTTGTTGATGACGACCAGGCGATCGGCACCGGCCACCTCGACGCCCTGGTTGAACGCACCACGGATCGCCACCAGCAACCCGAACAGGAACAGGGCCACCGCGAACGAACCGACGGTCAGCGCCGTGCGGAGCTTCTTCCGCATCAGGTTGGCCCATACCAGCCGGGCGAACTTCACGCCTCACCTCCGGCAACCGCCGAACTCTCGACGAGGGCGCCCTTGTCGAGGTGGAGCACCGCCTGGGCGCGCTCGGCGGCGCGCGGGTCGTGCGTCACCATCAGGACGGTCTTCCCGTGCTCGCGCACGAGACGGCCAAGAAGGTCCATGATCTCGTCCGCGCTCCTGCGGTCGAGGTCGCCGGTCGGCTCGTCGGCGAGCAGAAAGGTCGGATCCGCGACGATCGCCCGCGCGATCGCGACGCGCTGCTCCTGGCCGCCGGAGAGCTGGCGCGGGTAGTGGTCCATGCGGTCCATGAGGCCGACCACACCGAGGGCGGCCTCGACGTGCTTCCGGCGCTCCGCCTTCGAGAGCCTGGTGAGCAGCAGCGGCAACTCGACGTTGCCGAACGCCGTCAGCACCGGGATCAGGTTGTACATCTGAAAGATGAAGCCGACGTGGCGGGCCCGCCACGCGGTGAGTTTGGCCGCCGCCATGTGGGTGATCTCGTCGCCGGCCACCGTGATGCTCCCCGACGTCGGCAGGTCGAGGCCGCCGAGCAGGTTCAGCAGGGTGGTCTTGCCCGAGCCGGAAGGCCCCATGAAGGCGACGAACTCGCCCTTCTCGACGTCCAGGTTGAGACCCTGCAAGACGTGGATCTCCTCGCTGCCGCGCCGGTACTTCTTGTCCAGGGTCCGCACGCGGATGAGGCCGCTACCGTTCCCCTTGCCGTCCACTCTGACCATGCCGACCTCCGTCTCCCGGCGCCGAGGCCCGACCCCGCACTCTCGGCCTACTTCACCTTCACCTTCTGCCCGTCGCGCAATCCCGCGGGGGAACTCACCACGATCACGTCGCCGGCGGCAACGCCAGCCGTCACCTCGACGTCGGAGCCTGCCGCCGCGCCGACGCTCACCGCGCGCCGCTCCAGCACGCCGTCGCGGACCAGGAACACGACCTGCTTGCCGTCCGCCTGATGCACTGCGACGCCCGGGACCAGCACGCCGAAGGCGGCCTTTGCGCCGGCGGCCTCGTCGGCGAGGAACGACACCTTCACCCCCATGTCCGGCAGGATCCTGGGATCGAGCTTGTCGAGCGAGATGCGGACCTTCACGGTGGCCTTCTGCCTGTCGGCCGTCGGGATGACGGTTCGCACCTTCGCCGGGATGTGCCACTCCGGATAGGCGTCGAGCACGGCGTCCACCCGCTGTCCCGGCACGACCCGGGCGATGTAGGACTCGTTCACGTCGACCTCGATCTCGAGGGAGGCCATGTCCACGATCGTCGCGATCCCCGTGCGGGTGAAACCGCCCCCGGCCGAGACCGGCGACACCATCTCGCCGCGTTGCGCGTCCTTGGAGACGATGACGCCGCCGAACGGTGCGCGCACCGTGCAGTTGTCGACGTCCTGTTGCGCGACGCCGACCTGGGCTTCGGCGGCCTTCACCTGCTCCCGGGCGGCGTTGATCTGCGCGCGCAGGCTCTCAGCCGCGGTGCGGGCGTTGTCGAGCGCCTCCACCGACGAGATTTCGTCCCTTTGCATGTCCTCCTGGCGATTGAGCTCGCGCTCCGCGTTGGCCAGGTTGACCTCGAGGTTGGGCACCGCAGCCGCGGTGGCGTCCCGGGCGGTCCGCGCCGCCAGCAGCCGCCGTTGCGCGTCCGAGTCGTCCAGGCGGGCCAGGACTTCCCCCTCGGTGACGACCATCCCCTCGTCGACGTAGACATCCACGACCCGCGCCGTGATCTTGGCGGCCACGGTGGCGCGCCGGCGCGGAGTGATGTACCCGCTGGCGTTCAGCAACGCGACCGCGCCGCCGGGGCCGGCGGGCCTCGCGATGGCGGTCTCCACGACCGCGGCCCGGCCAAACAGCGCGAGCGCCGCCGCTGTCGCCAGCGCCAGCGCGATCGCCGCCAGAGCGACCAGCAGCCACCCCTTCCCGCCGCCCTTCGGAGTGCGGGCGCGATCGTCGATCCTCAGCGCGGAAAGGTCGGCACCCGCGGAACCCGTGCTCTCGGCCATCCTGCCGCTCCTCCCCGTCACGGCCGCGTTCGCCGGTTGCCCCCCCGGCTCCCGTCCGCCGCCGCGACGCCCGGCCATGATACCCACGCTCCGGAGCGTTGTGCCCGCGTCAGGAACTCGAGGACCGCCGGCGTTGCGCGCCGCCAGTCCGACCAGCGGTGGCGGGCGCCGGGGATCGAGTCCGCATCCACCGCGATCCCGCGCGCCCTCATCGCCGCGACTAGCTCCAGGGCCCCCGGCTCCCACTTGTCGTCCGACCCGGTCCTGACGAGCAACGGCGGCGCCAGACCAGGGTCGGCGGCCGCGGCGATGCAGAAGAGGTCGTTGGCCTCGAAGCGGCTCTCCGCGCGGCTCCCGCCGAAGACGGGCTCGAGCAGACGTCTGCTCCACCAGGTGCGGTGCTTCTCGTAGCTGCCCCAGGCCAGGCGCTGCACCCAAGGCGCCAGCGCGGCCACGCGGCCGAACACCCCGGGGTAGCGCAGTGCCATCTTGAGCGCCCCGTAACCGCCCATCGAGATCCCCCACACCGAGCGCCGCGCCCGGCTGCCGCCGGCGCCCGGGAAGAGACGTTCCAGGTCCGGGACGAGGTCGTCCGCGACGAAGCTCTCCATCGCGGCGCGCGGGCTGTCCACGATGAACGTTCCCCGGTGGCGCGGGCTGGCGATGACCACCGCGGGGATCGCGCCGCCCAGCATCATCCCGGCTGCGAGGTCGGCGAGGCCGTGCCTCCTGAACGAGGTCTCGCTCCCCCAGCCGTCGTGCAGGAAGACCATCAACAGGGCCGGTTCGCCCGGCGTCCACCCGGGCGGCAGCAGGACCTCCGTCGCCACGCCGGCGCCCGCGTGGGGACCGTGCAGCACGACCCGCACGGCGCGCAGGCCCGCGGCCGCACCCGCCTGCGAAGCCGCCAGCAACGCCACGGCCGTGAGCATCAACCGCCCCATTGAAATCGGGAAGCGAATCGGCAGGCGCGGCATTCCACTCTCTCGGCCCGTCTCGCTCGCCGGCGCGCGCGGACTCGTCCACGACGTTGCGCGGCAGGCGGCCGGAGTGGGCGCCGCCCGGGCCCACTCCCGGTTCGGCGCGCCGCGGCCCGGCCACCTTCGGCTGAGCTACAGGCTAGAATACCGGTGCCGAGAGCTCTGTCCGAGGGAGGGTGCATGTCGCTCGAGCTGGCGCGTGAGGTGCTGACGACGGAGGCCGAGGCGATCCTGCGCCTCCGGGACCGGCTCGACCACACCTTCCTGCAAGCCGTGGAGCTGCTCGTCGGCTGCCAGGGGCGGGTCGTATGGACCGGGATGGGCAAGTCCGGGATCATCTGCCGTAAGCTCGCGGCCACGATGGCCTCGACCGGCACGCCGGCGCTCTTCCTGCACCCCGCCGAGGCGATCCACGGGGACATCGGCATGGTCGCCAGCGGCGACGTCGTCGTGGCGGTCTCCAACTCCGGCGAGACCAGCGAGCTCGTCCAGCTCATGGAGTACCTCAAGCGCCTCGACAACCGGCTGATCGCGATCACCTCCAACCCGTCCTCCACGCTCGCGGGTCACGCCGACGTCCACCTCAACCTGGGTGTCGACCGCGAGGCGTGCCCTCTCAACCTGGCGCCGACCGCCTCGACGACCGCGGCCCTCGCCCTGGGCGACGCTCTCGCGATGGCCGTCTCCGTGCGCAAGGGGTTCAAGCCGGAAGACTTCGCGCAGCTCCATCCGGGCGGGAAGCTGGGCAGGAAGCTGCTCACGGCGGGCGATCTCATGCACGCCGGCGAGGCGGTCCCGCGGGTGGCCGCGGACACGCCGATGAAGGACGTGATCTACGAGATGTCGCGCAAGGGACTCGGGATCACGACCGTGCAGGACGGCGACGGCCGGCTGCTCGGGGTGATCACCGACGGAGACCTGCGGCGCCTGATGGAGGCCGACCCCGACCCTCTCGCCCACCGCGCCGCCGAGGTGATGCACTCGGGGGGCGTGACGATCGCGCCCGGGACGCTCGCGACCGGCGCCCTGCGCCTGCTCGAGACCCGGCGGATCACGTCGCTCATCGTGGCCGGCCCCGACGGCCGCGTGGCCGGGATGGTGCACATCCACGACCTCTGGGGCGTCGGCCTGTTCTGACCGTTCGGGGGGCCGGCAACGCCCGCGGCGCCGGCGGCCGGGGACGGGCCGAGCGGGACCACTTGTCAGCCGGCGGCATCCGAGGCACAATGAACGAGCGTTCAGTCACGGCGGTTTTGGGGGGATGCACATCCGCTGGCCAGCCGGGACGGGCAAAGGAGATATCCATGCGCAGGGAGATCCGCAAGGTCGGGGTGCTGGGTGCAGGCGTGATGGGCTCCGGAATCGCCGCACACCTCGCAAACGCCAACGTGCCGGTGCTGCTGCTCGACATCGTCCCGCCCCAGCTCACGCCGGAGGACGAGAAGGCCGGGCTCACCCGCGGCGACCGCCGATTCCGCAACAAGTTCGCGCTTGCCGGCATCGAGAACATCAAGACATCGAGGCCGTCGCTCCTCTACTCCAAGCGCTTCCTGCCTCTCGTCTCGGCCGGCAACTTCGAGGACGACTGGGACAGACTCGCCGAGTGCGACTGGATCGTGGAGGTGGTGGTCGAGCGGCTCGACATCAAGAAGCAGGTGTTCGAGCGCTTGGACAAGGTCCGCCGCCCCGGCACGATCGTTTCCTCCAACACCTCGGGCCTGCCGATCAAGAAGATGGTGGAGGGGCGCTCGGACGATTTCCGCAAGAACTTCCTGGTGACGCACTTCTTCAACCCGGTCAGATACATGCGCCTGCTCGAGGTGATCGCGGGCGAGGAGACCGATCCCGAGGTCGTCTCGTTCATGAGCGACTACGGCCAGTTCCTTCTCGGCAAGGGGATCGTGTTCGGCAAGGACACGCCGAACTTCGTTGCCAACCGGATCGGCGTCTACGGCCTCATGGCCACCGTGCACGCGATGGTCGAGATGGGCTACCAGGTGGACGAGGTGGACGCGATCACCGGGCCCGCGATGGGGCGGCCGAAGAGCGCGTCGTTCGGCACGGTGGACCTCGTCGGCCTCGACACCATGGTGCACGTAGTGCGCACCCTGCGCGAGGAGTGCCCCGACGACGAGTGCCAACCGGCGTTCGCGGTGCCCGACTTCGTCACCAAGATGGTCGAGAACAAGCAGCTCGGCCGCAAGACGAAGGCCGGCTTCTTCAAGCGCGAGAAGGGCGCCAAGGGCGAGAACGTGGACTTCACCCTCGACTGGCAGACCGGCCAGTACCGCCCCAAGGCCAAGCTCGACGCCCCGTCGCTCAAGCAGACCAAGGGGATCCACGACTCCGGGGCGCGCATCAAGACGCTCGTGAACGCCGACGACCGCGCCGGCGCCTTCGCGTGGCGGGTGACGCGCGACGCCCTCGCGTACTCCTCCCGGCGCCTCGGCGAGATCTCCGACACGATCGTTGACATCGACCACGGCCTCACCTGGGGCTTCAACTGGGACCTCGGCCCGTTCGAGATCTGGGATACCCTCGGCGTCGCCGAGACGGTCAAGCGCATGAAGGCCGAGGGCGTCGAGCCCGCGGCGTGGGTGGGCGCGATGCTGGAGTCGGGCGCCGCCAGCTTCTACCGCGACGGCCTCGACGGCCGCGAGTTCTACGACCCGCGCAGCAAGTCCTACCGGGTGGTGCCGCGCCCCGCCAGCTTCCTCGTCCTGCGCGAGATCAAGCGGCACACGCCGGCGGTGTTCGAGAACCCCGGCGCCTCGGTCGTGGACCTTGGTGACGGCGTGGTCTGTGTCGAGTTCCACTCGGCGCTGCAACCCAAGTTGAACCCGATCGACGACGACATCATGGACGCGGTCCACCAGGCGATCGGGATCGCCGAGAAGGACTTCCGCGGCATCGTCGTGCACCACCAGGGGGAGCAATTCTGCGCCGGCGCCAACCTGCTGATGATCCTCGAGGGCGCGATGAGCCAGCAGTGGACGGCCATCGACGCGATGGTCCGGAAGTTCCAGGCGATGACCTTGGGGCTGCAGCACGCGCGCGTCCCGGTGGTCACCGCCCCGTTCGGCTTCACCTTCGGCGGCGGCGCCGAGATCACGATGGCCGGCGACCGCGTCTGCGCGCTGGCGGAGACGTACATGGGCCTCATCGAGGTCGGCGTCGGGCTGGTCCCCGCCGGCGGAGGCCACGTCTTCATGCTCGAGCGCGTGCTCGACAGCCTCGAGGAGCCGATCCTGTCGAACATGCCGTTCCTGCGCAAGGCGTTCGAGGCGATCGCCATGGCCAAGGTCGGGACATCGGCGGAGGAGGCCCGCGAGCTCAAGTACCTGCGGCCGTTCGACCACGTCGAGATGAACCGCGACCAGCAGCTGTGGACCGCGAAGCGCATGGCGATCGCCATGGCCGAGGAGGGCTACCGACCGCCGCTGCCGCGCACGTTCTACCTTCCCGGCCGCGACGGGCTGGCGACCATCCAGACCTTGCTCCACAATATGAAGATCACCCACTGGATCTCGTCGCACGACGAGAAGATCGCGACGCACGTCGGCAACATCCTATGCGGCGGCGACACCACGATCAACAACCCCGTGACCGAGCAGGCGATCCTCGACCTCGAACGCGAGGCGTTCCTCTCGCTGCTCGGCGAGCCCAAGACGCTGGAACGGATCCAGTACATGCTGATGAACAACAAGCCTTTGAGGAACTGATGCGCCGCCAATTCCCGACTCTCATCCCACAGGCTTCAAACCGCAGTCGGAGGTGACCATGCCCAAAGCCGTGATCGTTTCCTACGCCCGCACCCCAATCGGCCGCGCCAAGAAGGGCAGCCTCAAGGACACCCGGCCGGAGGAGTTCGCCGCGCCGGTGCTGCAGGCTCTCCTCAAGCGCACGCCCGGACTTGAAGCTTCCATGGTGGACGACGTCATGCTCGGCTGCGCGATGCCCGAGGCTGAGCAGGGCATGAACGTCGCCCGCATGATCGCGCTGCTCGCCGGCTTTCCCGTCGAGGTCCCCGCCACGACGTTGAACCGCTTCTGCTCGTCGGGCTCGCAGTCGATCGCGTGGGCCGCCGACGTCATCCGCTCCGGCAACGCCGACGTGATCGTCGCCGGCGGCGTGGAGTCGATGTCGATGGTGCCGATGGGCGGCAACAAGATCATCGCCGACCCGCCACTCGTCGATGCCATGTCCAACGCCTACGCCTCGATGGGCACGACGGCCGAGGTCGTCGCCCGCCAGTTCGGGATCGGCCGCGAGGAGCAGGACGCCTTCGCGCTGCGCTCGCACCAGCGCGCCGCGGCCGCGATCGCTGCCGGGAAGTTCAAGGACGAGATCGTCCCCCTCAATGTGCGCACCATGGACAACGGGGCGTGGCGCGAGTTCGTCTTCGACACCGACGAAGGCCCGCGCGCCGACACCTCGCTCGCGGCGCTGGCCAAGCTCAAGCCGGCGTTCGACCCGCGCGGCACCGTCACCGCCGGCAACTCCTCGCAGATCAACGACGGCGCCGGCGCCGTCGTCGTGATGTCGGACAAGAAGGCGGCCGAAATGGGCCTCGACCCGCTGGCCTTCGTGCAGAGCTGGGCTGTGGCGGGGGTTCCCCCCGACGTCATGGGGATCGGCCCGGCCAAAGCGGTGCCGAAGCTCTTGAAGAAGACCGGGCTCTCGCTTGCCGACATCGACCTCGTCGAGATCAACGAGGCGTTCGCGAGCCAGTCGATCTACTGCACCCGCGAGCTCGGCCTCGACCCCGAGAAGACGAACGTCAACGGCGGCGCGATCGCGACCGGCCACCCGCTCGGGGCGACCGGCGCCGTGCTGACCTGCAAGATCCTCGGCGAGATGAAGCGCCGCAACGTGAAGCGCGGCATCGTCACGATGTGCATCGGCGGCGGGATGGGATTCGCCTACCTGCTCGAACGCCCCTGATCGTTCCGCCCTCTGGCTGTGAGCACCGGGCCCGCATGCGCGGGCCCTTTTCCTACCCGAGCCCGTCGGCGCGGAACGCGGCGCGCAGGTGGCGGACGGAGGGCCGCCACGCGCTGCCGGACACCGCGACGACGTCGAACCGGCACGGCGGCGGCTCGCTGCGGCGGGCCAGGTAGGCCTCGGCGAGCCGCACCAGGCGCCGCTGCTTCCCCGGGGTGACGGCCTCCTCCGGAGTTCCTGCGCGGCCGCCGGTCCGCGTTTTGACCTCGACGAACACCAGCGTGTCGCGCTCCCAGGCGACGATGTCGATCTCGCCGAGCGGGCAGCGCCAGTTCCGCGCCTCGATCTTGAACCCCTTGAGCCTCAGGAACAGAGCTGCAAGCGCCTCCCCGCCCCTGGCGACCCTGCCTCGGTGGTCACGGCGTTCGCCCATCGCCAGGCGCCCTCGCCCCGCCCCTCGGCCGTCAGCTGTCGGTTGCCGGCTGCGCGCTGTCCTTCGCCAGCGCCTGCGCCGCGAGCGTGATCACGTCCACCGTCCGCGCGTCCTCCATCCCCAGCTCCTGTTGCGCGTTCCCCACCATGACGGCGCAGAACGGGCAAGCCACAGCGACGTCGGCGGTGCCCGACTCCTGCAGCTGGTGCATCCGGGTCTGGTTGATCCGCGTGCCGAGCTTTTCCTCGAGCCACATCCTCCCGCCGCCGGCGCCGCAGCACATCGCCTTCTCGCGGGAAAGCGGCGCCTCCCTGAGCGTCAGCCCCGGGATCGCCCCCAGGATCGCGCGCGGGGCTTCGTACTCGTGGTTGGTGCGCCCCAGGTAGCACGGGTCGTGGAACGTCAACTCGCGGCGCACCTCGCTCGTCAGCGTCAAGCGCCCGCTCGCCACGAGCTCCGCGATCAGCTGCGTGCCGTGCTTGACCTCGTACTGTCCGCCGAAATCGGTGTACTCGTGCGCCAGGGTATTGAAGCAGTGCGGGCAGTTGGTGACGATCTTCTTGACCCCGCGCCCGTTCAACGTCTCCACGTTGGCCGCCGCCAGCGTCTGGAAGAGGTACTCGTTGCCGAGCCGGCGCGCCGCATCGCCGGTACACCGCTCTTCCGATCCCAGGATCGCGAATTTCACGCCCGCGGCGTGCAACAGCTTGACCAGCGCCTGCGAGGTCCGCTTGCCGGCGTCGTCGTACGACCCGGCGCACCCGACCCAGAACAGGAACTCGAACTCGTTTCCTTCGGAGGCGAGCGGCACGTCCAGCCCCTTGGCCCAGTCGCCGCGCGTCTCCGGCGGGAGCTGCCAGGGGTTGCCGTTGACCTCCATGCCGCGGAACGCGGGCTCGGCCTCGCCGGGGAAGTCGGCCTTCTCGAGCACGAGATGGCGCCGCATCTCCACGATCTTGTCGACGTAGGAGATGAACAGCGGGCACGCCTCCTCGCACCACCGGCAGGTCGTGCACGCCCACACGATCTCGGGGTCGATCACGTCGCCCGCCAGCTCACGACTGGGCGTGCCGGGGGAACGCCCCGGGTCACCGATGATCTCGCCGGACGACGCCTTGAGGTGGTCCCTGAGCGCGATCGTGAGGTCGCGCGGGATGAGCGGTTTCTTGGTGATCGTCGTCGGGCAGACGACCGTGCAGCGGCCGCACTCGGTGCAGGTGTAGAGGTCGAGGAGCTGTTTCCATGTCAGATCGGTAACCTTGGCGGCGCCAAGAGCCGTGCCTTCGACGATGTTCTCGAGGTCCATCTTGCCCAGCCGGCCCGGTTCGTCGAGCGGCCTGAGCAGCACGTTCGGCAGCGAGGTGTAGACGTGGAAGTGCTTGGAGTACGGCAGGTAGTTCGCGAACGTGTAGAGCGCCGCCAAGTGCAGCCACCACGCCCATACGTACAGCCTGTGCAGCGCTGCCAAAGGGGCCCCCGTGAGCCAGGCGCCCACGGCGGCCGAGGCCGGAGTCCACGCCCACGGCCCCGGCGAGCCTCCGGCGATCCGCGCGCCGTCCGCCAGCAGGTCGGTCACCATCAAAGCCGCGATCAGGCCCAGGATCACCCAGGCGTCCGGGCTGTACTCGAGCCGCGCAGGCTTCGTCACGAGGCGCCGCCACGCTGCGATCGCGACCCCCACGAGCACCAGGACCGCGAACAGGTCCTTGGTGAGGAGGTAGCTGTGGCCGACCCAGGTGTGCAGGAACGGCAACTCCCAGCCCCGCGTGAGGCCCTCGACCACCATCGAGAGCGACCGCACCGTAAAGACCAGGAACCCCCAGAAGATCAGCGCGTGCATGACGCCCGGCAACGGCTCGAGGAACATGCGGCGCTGCCCGAGGAAGTAGACGAGCACGCCTCGGATCCTCTCCCCCCAGCGGTCCAGCACCACGCCTTTCCTTCCCGCCATCATCAGGGAGTACCTGCGCGAGAGGGACCACACGACTCCGCCCACGGCCGCCACCGTGAGCAGCACGAACCAGAGCGTGTCGGCTACCCCGAGGAAGTTGCCCGCCGTTGCGTGGTGAGGCATCATCGCGACCCTCCGTTCCAATTTGCATTCTGCCACACCGGAGTGCTCGTTTGGCGAGGGCAGCGAGCCCGGCTGCTACAATTCAGGCCCCGGTACGCGGGGGGCGAAGCGCCCGCGGGCGCCGGCAGGAGGTCTTGAGATGACAGGGAAGGTCAAGGTGCAGCCGGTCTCGCGCGTCGGCATGGATCCGCTGGTGGCGATGGCCGAGCAGCTGCGCGCCTCCCTTCCCGGCTGGCAGGACACCGCGCCGGTCATCGCGCGCGGCCAGGCGCCGAGCGACCTCGCTCTCGATCTCCGGCACCTCGCGCTCCACGACGGCGACGGTTTCCTCACCGTCAGCGTCGGCGACGAGGTCGTCGGCTTTGCTCCCGGCTACGTGCGCTCGCGGCAGCTCAATATCGCTCAGCCGTGGTTGCTCCCGGAATACCAGGGCGGCGAGGTTGCGGAGCAGTTGGTCCGCCGGGCGATGGCGTATGGCGAGCGGTCGGGCGCCGGCGGGTGCGCCGCCCTCGTCCACGGCGGGGCGCCGTGGCACGGACTCTTCTTCCGCTTCGGGCTGCGCGCCCGCTTCTCAGTCTACCGCCTCGCGCTCCCGGCCGACGCGGCGCGCGTCGTCGGCCGCGAGCTCGCCTTGTTCCTTCCCGGAGGCGAGCTGACGGAAGACGCCGTCAAGCGCCGCGCCGGATCCGCCGACCTCGAGCGCCTCGACCGCCTCGTGCGCGGCGTCTCGCGTCCGATGGACCACGAGCACTGGCTGGTCGAGCGCCGCCTGCGGCTGGCCAAGGTGCGGGACGGCCAACGTATCGCCGCGTACGCGTACGGTGGCCCGGGGCAGTGCGGGCCGGTGGCCGCGGCCACACCAGAGGCCGCTCTGGCAGGCCTCGGCTGGGCGCTCCAGCTGGCGGCCGCCGGGGCCGACACCGACGTTCACCTGCTCGTCCCCGCGCCGTTCGAGGCCGGCGTCGAGCACCTCCTCGAGGCGGGCGCGCGGTGTCTCGCGGAATCGGTGTGGATGAGCCGCAGCCCCGGCAGCGCCCTCGACCGCTACGTGTTGCCCTCGGCCACGATCAGCTAGGCCGCCGGGCCTGGCGCCGCCGCGGGCGCGCGCCGCCGCGGCGAGGCGCGGGCGCCTTGGCGCGCGGCCGCTGCGCCCCACGGGGGCTTTGCGCCCGCTCCCCGGCGGGTTTCACCGGCGGCAGGATCGGCTCGAGGTTGACCTCCATGAACTCCTCGTTGATCCCCTTCACCCGGACGCGCACCGCGTCGCCGAGGCGCAGGACCCGGCCCCAGCGCTGCCCCACCAACCGGTGGCCGGTCTCGTCGTAGCGGTAGTAGTCGTCCTTGAGGTCGGCCACGTGGACGAGGCCCTCGACGAACGCCTCCTCGAGCTGGACGAACACCCCGAACGCCACGACCCCGGTCACGTGCCCCGAGAACTCCTCGCCCACGTGTGCCCGCATGAACTCCAGCTGCTTCCACTTGACCACCTCGCGCTCGGCCTCGTCGGCGCGCCGCTCGGTGAACGAGCAGCGCTGCGCGAGGTCTTCGAGGTCGGCCTCGGCGAGCGCCCGCTCCGCCCCCTGGAGCATCCCCGTCGCCAGCATCCGGCCGAGGAAGCGGTGCACGACCAGGTCCGGGTAGCGCCGGATCGGCGACGTGAAGTGCAGGTAGAACTCGGTGGCGAGCGCGTAGTGGCCCTTGCACGCCGGCGCATACGCCGCGCGCGCCAGCGAGCGCAGCACCAGCGCCTGCAGGAAGCGCTCCTCCGGCTTGCCCGCGATCAGGTCGAGCACGCGCTGGAGCTCGCGCGGCGGCAGCTCGTCGAGGTCGCCCTTGAGGGCCACGCCGAACTCCCCCAGCACCGCCTGCAGCTCGGACAGCCGTCCCGCCGAGGGGCGCTCGTGCACGCGGAAGAGCCCCGGCTGGCGCCCCCAGACCAGCATGCGGGCAACGCACTCGTTCGCGGCGATCATCAGCTCCTCGATGAGGCGATGGGCGCGGTTGCGCGGCGCGGCCTGCACGCCGGTCATGAACCCGTCGGGGTCGAGCAGGATCTCCGGCTCGGGGAGGTCGAAGTCGATCGAGCCGCGCTCGCGGCGCCGCCGGCCGATGCGCTGGGCCGCGAGGTCGAGAAATTCCAGCGAGCGCCGAACACCGGCCGGCAGGTCGGCGGGGAACCCCCCGCCCTCCAGCCACCCGAAGACCTCGGTGTAGGTGCAGCGCCGGCGGGAGCGAAACACGCTGCGCTCGGCGCGGTAGCCCTCTACAGCCCCTTCTGCAGTCACGAGGAACCGGACGGAAAACGCCAGGCGGTCCTCGTCGGCGACGAGCGAACAGAGGTGGTTGGAGAGCTTTTCCGGCAGCATCGGAACGCAGCGACCGGGCAGGTAGACGCTCGTCCCGCGCTCGCGCGCCGCCGCGTCGAGCCCATCGCCGGGCCGGACGTAGTGGGACACGTCGGCGATGTGGACGAAGACCTCGATGGCATCGTCCCGCGCCGGGAACGCGGTGACCGCGTCGTCGAAGTCCCGTGCTGTCTCCCCGTCGATGGTGACCGCAGGATGGTCGCGGTGGTCGGCCCTCCCCTCGAGGTCCTCGGGGCGCACACCGTCGGGGAGTGCCGCGGCGGCGCGCTCGGCTTCCGGCGGGAACTCCACGGGGATGGCGAGTTCCGCCAGCACGACGTCCTCGTCCACGCCGCTCTCCCCCGCGACGCCGAGCGTGCGCAGCAGCCGGCCGCGGACCGGGCCCTCGCCCGTAACCTCGTCGACCGCGACCTCGACGAACTCGCCCGGTCTCGGCAGCTCGGCCGGGACGGGGTCGAGGACGACGTGCACCCCCACGCGGCGCGCGTAGGGGTCGACCCACGGATGGAGCGGATCGGGGACGAACCGGCCGACCAGAGTGGGGCGGCGACGGCGCAGGACGCGGACGACCTCGCCGTGGGCATCCTGCACGAGGGCCCCGCGCTTGCGGCGGGCGCCGCGGTGGACGAGGACCTGGTCGCCGTCCATCGCCGTGGAGAGTTTGTCGGCCGGGACGACGATGTCGGGCAGGTCGCGCTCGCCCTGCCGGACGATCCCGAACCCGCGCGAGGTCAGCCGCAGCTCGCCGACGTAGTAGTCCGAGTACTCGACCGCGATCACGCGGCCCTTCGCGCGCACGACCTCGCCGCGCTCCTCGGCCTCGGCCAGCAGCGCCGCCAGCTCGGCGTGAACGATGTCCTCCTCCAGCGCGGCCGCGAGGCGGCGCTCGAGCTGCGCCGCCGTGATGCCGTCGCCCCGCGCCGACCTCACCTCGGCGACGACCTGCCTACGGTGCATCGCGTTCCTCCCCGCCCTCGCCAGGGCTGCAGCGCGCATTGACACTCTTCAAGACCATCGGTACACTCCCGGCGGCGCGTGCGAAAGTGGCGGAACTGGTAGACGCGCAAGGCTCAGGACCTTGTGAGGGCAACCTCATGGGGGTTCAAATCCCCCCTTTCGCACCATCCAACCTGACTGTTCCTTCTGTTCCTTCCCGAACACCGCGGCGACCGAGGCGGGCCGAGAGGCCAGCCTCCGGCGCAGCGTGCCCGGTCAATCGCCGGCGCCGCGAACGAAGTGAAGCGCGTCCTCGCGCTCCCAGAAGATCGGGAAGATCGTCTCCAGGCGCGTCAGCTTGAGCAGCGCTTCCAGGCGGTGGTGCGGGCGGAACAGCGCAACCCTCCGGTTGGCGCGCGTGAAGCGTTGCAGGTAGCCGACCAGCTCGCCGATGCCGGTGGAATCGACGTAGTCGATGCGCGCGAAGTCGATCACGACGCCGCCCGCCGTCTTGTCGAACACCTGCTGCAGCTCCTTGGCGAACAGCTGCGCCGACTCGCCGAGCTTGATCGTCCCCTCCACCTCGACGACCGCTACCCCGCCCTCCTCCGACCTGTTGACGCGCATGGCTGGCTCCCCCGCTTGGTCCATCCCCGTCACCCCGATACCGTCACGTCCGCGACCGCGGCGAGGCCTCCCCCGCGCAGTCCGCGGCACCGGTACCGCCGCAGGGCGCCGAACGCCCCCAGCTCGCGGACCTCGACCTCGAGCCGGTCGCCCGGCGTCAACGGCTGGAAGACGGCGACCCCGTCGAGTCCCACGAGGCGCAGCGTGCCGCGGCCGGCCGGGCGCGCCACCACTAGAATCGCCTGCGCCATCGCCTCGGCGACGAGCGTCGACGGCCACGCCTCGACCCCGGTGGCGGCGCCGTTCGCGGTTCCGAGCACGATCGCGACCCTCTCCGGCCCGCCTTCGTCCGCCTGCTCGACCAGCCGGAACGGAAAGCGGTGGGGAAGGGGTTCAGGCCCCCTCGACGACACCTTTGCTCCGCATGAAATCGACGAGCGCGTTCACCGAAGCCAGGGCCTTGGCGCCGACTTCCTCGTCCTGGATGCGGACGCCGAAGACCTTCTCGATCCCGATCACGAGTTCGAGCGCATCGATCGAGTCAAGACCCAGGCCGTCGCCGAACAGCGGCGCCGCGTCGTCGATGTCGCCGGGCGCGACCCCGTCGAGCTGCAGCCTGTCGATGATCAGCTGCTTGACCTTTGCATGCAATGGACTCCCGCTTGTCGCCACCAACGCCCTCCCGTCGCGGGCCAAGTATAGCCGAGCGTCTCAGCCGGAGCGCGGGAGCGAGAGTCCAAGCTCGCTCCACGAACTCGATCGGCCCGCGAACCCGATCGAGCAACGCTCGTGGTCGACCGTGACCGGCAGCCGCCGCTCCCAGGTGAGCGCGGCCAGCTCCACGAGCCGGGCCGGGTCCCGAGTGAGGTTGACGACCTCGAAGGCGACCCGCCTTCTCGCGAGGTCGGCCAGCAGGTCCGCACAGTCGGTGCAGCCGTCGGCAACGTAGACGGTGACGCTCAATCCTCGTCGCCCCCGTCGGCGGGCGGTGTCCAGGGGGCTTCCATCTGCTCCAACTCGGAGAGGAACCTGGGGTCCTCGCGCCACCCCGGCCGGGCCTTCACCCGCAGGTCGAGGTAAACCCTTACCCCGAGCAACGACTCGATGCGGGCGCGGGCCGCGGTGCCGATCTTCTTGATCATCGCACCCGCCCTGCCGACGACGATCCCCTTCTGGCTGTCGCGGTCCACCACGATGTCGGCGAAGATGCGGAGGAGCGTATCCGGCCCGGTCCCCTTCTCCTCGAACTGGCGCAGGTGCACGGTCGAGGTGAATGGGAGTTCCTTTTCCACCCGCTCCAGCACCGCCTCGCGGATGAGTTCGGTCACGAAGAAGCGCTCGCTCTGGGTCGTCGTGAGCGAGGGGTCGAGCAACGGCTCGCCCTCCGGAAGCAGCCCGAACACGGCGTCCCGGAGTTCCGCCAGCCCGTCGCCAGTGAGCGCCGAGATCGGCACCACGGCCGCATAGGCGTGCCGGGCCGAATAGAACGCGGTGCGCTCCGCCAGGCGGCTCGAAACGCCCGGCAGGTCCACCTTGTTGGGCAGCAGGATGGCTGGGGCCTCGGCCCCGTCCAGCAGTCCGACGACGAACTCCTCGCCGCCGCCGGGGTCCGCGCTGGCGTCGAACAGCTCGAGGATCAGGTCGACTTCCGCCAGCGTGTCGCGCAGCGCGTGCATCATCTGAACGTTGAGACGGTGCAGCGGCCGGTGCACTCCGGGCAGGTCGAAGAGAACGGCCTGCCCGCGCTCCTCGGTGAGGACGCCGGTGATGCGATGCCGCGTCGTCTGCGGCTTGGCCGAGACGATCGCCACCTTCTCACCGAGAAGCGCGTTGACGAGCGTGCTCTTGCCGGCGTTGGGCCGGCCGAGCAGCGCGACCGTGCCCGAGCGTCTCATGCCGCGCCCTCCCCCTGGCGCCGGACGCGGACGCGGCGCAGCCGCCGCCGGTCGACGTCGACCACCTCGATGTCGAGGCCTCGCCAGAGCGTCTTCTCCCCGGCGCGGGGCAGGTGGCCGAGCTGCTCCAACACCAACCCCGCCACCGAGTCGAATCCCAGCTCCCCCACCTCCACACCGAAGAGGTCCTCGAGCACGTCGACGTGGGCGGCGCCGTCCACGAGATAGACGCCGCTCGCCTCCTCCGCCACATCGGGCGTTTCCCGCTGGTGCTCGTCCTGGATCTCCCCGACGATCTCCTCGAGGATGTCTTCGAGCGTCACGATGCCAGCGGTGCCGCCGTACTCGTCGACGACCACGGCGATCTGCTGGCGCGCCGCCTGGAACTCGCGCAGCAGCTCGCGCAGCGGCTTCGTCTCCGGCACGATGAGCACCGGGCGCAGCAGGTCGGCGGCGGCGCCCGCCTGTCCGTTCGCCACCGCCCGGAGGACGTCCTTGACGTGCACCACCCCTTCGATCCGGTCCAGGGTCTCCCGGTACACGGGGATCCGGGTGAACATCGAGTCGGCGAAGAGGCGCTCGACCTCCGCGAAGCCCGCGGCCGAGGGGAGCGCCACCATGTCGGTGCGCGGGGTCATGATCTCGCGCGCGACCGTGTCGGACAACTCGACGATCGAGGCAACGAGCTCGGCGTCCTCCTCCTCCAGGATCCCCGCTTCCTCGCCGGCGCCGATGAACGCCTGCACGTCGTGCTCGTCGACCTCCTCCTCGTCGTCCGCCCCGGCCTGATCCTGGCTCTCCTCGAACCTCGCCAGCACGCGCAGGAGCGCGGTCCAGGGCCGGATGGCGACGAGCGTCGCCACGGCCACGCGCTCGACGCGCGCTCCTCGCGCGAACAGCAGGCCGATGCCGACAGCCGCGAGCCAACCCGCGGCGAGGACCGCGACCAGCACAATCTGCGAAGCGCCGACCAGGCGCCCCGCCCGCACCGCGACGAGCGAGAACAACACCAGCACGAGCCCCGTACCAGCTTGCAGGAAGACGATCACGCTCGCCTGCGCGTCGGACCGGCGCGGCAGGCCCGGGAGCAGCCGTGCGCGCTGCACGAGGAGGCCCCCGAGTTGGATCGCGCCCAGCCGCACCACGGCCAGCATCCCGGTCGCGGCGAGGACCAACAGGACGAGCAGCGCGAGCGCGGTCAGCACCGCGGTCACCGGGTTCGCCCACCACAGCGCCAACGCGCTCACCCGATCAACTCCCGGCGCAGTCGCGTCTCGAGCGCGATCATCTCGCCGCCGTCGGTCTCGTGATCGAAGCCGCACAGGTGGACGAGAGCGTGCACCAGCAAGGTCTGGAGCTCGCGATCGAGGTCGACCCCCGCCTGGTCGGCCTGGCGCCGTGCGGTCTCGAGCGAGATCGCGATGTCGCCGAGGTAGGTCGGGCCGTCGGGTTGCGCGAAACCCGCCGGGAACGAGAGCACGTCGGTCGGCGCGTCCTTGGCGCGGAAGTGCCGGTTGAGGGTCCCAATCGTCGCGTCGTCGCACACCAGGACGCCGACCTCGACCGGCCCCGCGCCGAGTCGCTCGAGCGCGGCGACCGCAATCCGCCGCAGCGCCGGGGTCTGGCGTCCCCGGGGCCGAAGCTGCCACCGGAACGTGACCCGCGGCTTAGCCACGGCGCTTCCGGTTGAAGTCGAAGCCGGGGTAGTCGATGCGGTGGTGGAACGCGTTGGTGAGCACCCAGAAGAAGGCGGCCCCGATCTTCTCGATGTCCTTCAGCGTCAGGTCGCACTCGTCCAGCTGGCCGTCTTCGAGGATGGTCTTGACCATCTGGTCGATCATCGACTGGATCCGGCCCGGGGTGGCCTCGGAGAGCGTGCGGCTCGCCGCCTCGACCGCGTCGGCGAGCATCAGGATGCCCATCTCCTTGCTGCGGGGGCGCGGGCCCGGGTAGCGGAACTCGGTCTCCTGCACCTCGCCGTGGTCGGGGTCCTCCTTCGCCTTGGCCTGCGAGTAGAAGTACCGGATCAGCTTGGTGCCGTGGTGGGTGGTGATCGCGTCCCGGATCGGTTCGGGCAGTTTGTACTGGCGCGCCAGCTCGAGGCCCGCCTTGACGTGGTTCGACACCACCAGCGCCGACATCCACGGGGTCAGGTTGTCGTGGGGGTTCTCGCCGCGCTGGTTCTCGACGAAGTACTCGGGCTTGGCGAGCTTGCCGATGTCGTGATAGTAGCAACACACCCTGGCGAGCAGCGGGTTGGCCCCGATCGCCTCGGCTGCCGCCTCGGCGAAGTTCGCCATCGCCAGCGAGTGCTGAAACGTTCCCGGGGCCTCGAGCGACATCCTCTTGAGGAGCGGCAAGTTCGGGTTCGAGAGCTCGAGCAGGCGGATGTCGGTGATCGTCCCGGTGGCGGATTCGAGGACCGGCAGCAGGAAGCTCGCCAGCGCCGCCGCGACCACGCCTCCGAGCGCCGCGGACGCCATTTGCGCCGCGAGCACCGAGCCGTCCGCCACCTTCCCGTGCCACAGAGCGAGCCCGAGCACGGCGACGGCATTCACGCCGGCGACCACGGCGCCGACCCGCGCCAGCACGTAGCGCTCCTTGAGGCGCTGCGATGCGAAGCTGGCGGCGATCCCGGCGATCAGAGCGTAGACGGCGAGCCCCGCGTCGCCCCCCAGCATGAGCGCCACGAGCACGCTCTGGCCCACGGCGAACAGCACGCCCACCGGGAGACCGAACATCAGGCTCGCGATGATCGGGCCGGCGCCGTGCGGCAGCGCCGGCAGGTAGATCTCGACGTGCCCAAAGGTGTCCCGCACCAGGCTCGCGGCGACGCCACGCGCGAGAAAAGCGAAGAACCGCTCCAGCACGAGCGTCGCCAGCGTGAGGGCGATCAGGGCGCCGAATCTGACCCGTGCCTCCTCGGCCGAGGGGCTCTGCCGGCGCAGGTAGAAGAGCCACGCGGCGCCGACCAGGGCTAGCAGGAGCGCGGCGCCGCCCAGCGGCAGGACCGTCTGCGTCGGCGTGTTGCGCTCCGCGAGTGCCGCCAGCAGGCGTGCGGTCTGGCTGTTCACCTCGTCGCCGCGGCGAACCAGGATCTTGCCCCTGGGGAGTCGGACCGACACCTCCTCGACGGAGCTGGCGGCCTTCAGCCGCCTGGCCAGGGTCTGCCCCCTGTCGAGCACGACGTTGGGGGCCATCGCGCGCGCCAGCATCGCGGCGAGAGGCGCCCGCCAAACGCGCGGGACCGAGGGTTCGGTCGAGAGGCGCTGCTCGACCACGTCGGCGAGGCCGGCGCCGCCGTCCACGAACCGGTAGACGTCGAGCTCGACCCGTTCCTCGTTCTTGCCGGCGGTGCGCAGCGTGATCCCACGGTCGGCCGCGTGCAGCAGCTCCGTTCGGTCGCTCACCACCCCTTGCCGGTACAACCCCTGCACCACCTCGCGCAACACGCCCAGGAGCTCCTGTGAGAAGTGGGAGGCCCGCAGCACCGCCGCCTCGCGCGGCTGGATCACCAGCGAGCCCACCTCACCGAGGCGTTGCGCGAGGTCCACGTCGTCGCCGCCAGGCTGCCTGCGGCCCTCCTGGAACACCCGGTCAAGCTTGTCCGCGAGCGCGCCGGCCATCGCCGGGTCGTAGACGTAGACAGGCAGCACCTCGAAGCTGGCGCGCCGCCGCTTTTCCTCGGTGGATTCGGCATCCGGGAGGACGACGTCGCGGTCCACGACCACATCGGAGGGCGCGATCTCCCCGGGCTTCAGGAGCGGGATCCTGGTCGAGCGGCCGGGGACGACGAGCAGCGACCCGAGGACGACGAAGAGCCCGTACCACGCCCATGTCTTGCCGAACAGCCGCCGGCGAAGCTGTACGAACTCGCCCCGCCGCACGGCGATCCGCGCCGCGGTGGTGCGGGCTTCCTTGGCGTCCTTGCCGTTCATGAGCCGTTCCCGCGTTTCGCCTCGTCCCAGGCCTCGTAGGCCGCGACCACCTTCTCCACGAGCCGGTGGCGGACGACGTCTTCCTTCGCGAAGTCGAAGAAGCAGATCCCCGGGAGGTTGCCGAGGATCTGGCGCGCCTGCACCAGGCCGGAGCCCCGCTCGTTAGGCAAGTCGATTTGCGTGACGTCCCCGGTGATCGCCGCCTTGGAGTGGAACCCGAGCCTGGTCAGGAACATCTTCATCTGCTCCGGAGTCGTGTTCTGGGCCTCGTCGAGGAGCATGAACGAGTCGTTGAGCGTCCGCCCCCGCATGAACGCCAGCGGTGCGATCTCGATCACGCCGCGCTCGATGTGGCGCGCCACGCGGTCGTACCCGAGGATGTCGTAAAGCGCGTCGTAGACCGGCCGCAGATAGGGGTTCACCTTCTCGACGAGGTCCCCGGGCAGGAACCCGAGGCGTTCGCCGGCCTCGACGGCCGGCCTCGTGAGCACGATGCGTTTGACCCGGTGCTCGGCGAGCGCCGCCGCCGCCATCGCCACCGCCAGGTACGTCTTGCCGGTACCGGCGGGCCCCACCGCGAACACGATGTCGAACTTGATGAGCGCCTGGATGAACAGCCGCTGCTTGAGGTTGCGGGGGACGACAAGGCGCTTGACCGAGTCCGGGATCGAGGCGTCGGTGAAGAACTGGACCAGGTCCGCCTCCGGGTCCTCCTCGATCACGCGCAGCGCCGTCCGGAACTCCTCCTTGCCAACCGAGTACCCGCTTGCGACGAGCTTGCCGAGCTCCTCGACGAGCTTGCCCGCCACGGCGACCGCCTCCGGCTCGCCATCCAGCGACACCGTATCGCCCCGGGCGGCAACCCGCACCCGCAGGCGCTCGGCCAGGTACTTGAAGTTCTCCTCGAGGGTGCCGGAGAGGATCTCGAGGTCCCGCTCGGGAAGCGTGATGGTCGTCATGCCGCCCTCGAGCCTCCGCGCATCGTGCCAAACGCTCCCGTGTCGGCCATGGCTTTGATCAGGCGCGACCCTGCCACAACGCGTCAGCCACCCCGGCCCGGAGGTTCAACCAGCGCGCCAGCACGAAGAGCGCGTCGGACAAGCGGTTGAGCAGCGGGATCACCGCGCCGATCTCTTCGCCCCCGTCGCGCAGCACCACCACCTCCCGCTCAGCCCGACGGCAGGCCGTGCGCGCCAGGTGCGCAAGCGCCGCGGCGCGTGCTCCGGACGGGAGCACGAAGTTGCGCAGCGGGGGAAGATCACCCTCCATCTCGTCGATCCAGCGCTCGAGCCATCCCGGACGAAGCACATCCTCGGAGAGGACGAAACGCCCCCGGGGGTCAGACAGGAACGCTCCCACCTCGAACAGGAGCGCCTGGACGCGTGTCAACTCGGCCGCGGCGGGCGAGGGCAGGGCCTCGGCCAGCAAGACCCCAACAACGGCGTTCAACTCGTCGACGGCCCCGTACGCTCCGACCCGCCGGCTGCCCTTCGAAACCCTCGAACCGTCTCCCAAGCCAGTCGACCCGTCATCGCCGGTCCGTGTGTAAACCTTCACTGGTTTATGGTACCACCGTGGCGGCCGCGCCGCCCGTTCCCGCCCTCTCGGACGCCTTTGCCAGGAACTCGGCGAGAGAGAACGGCTTGATGAGAAGACCCGCCGCCGCCGGGACGTCGTCTCCAGCAGGGTCGTAGCCGGTGCGGATGACCACCGGGACCCCCGACGCGTCCGCGCGCAAGCGGCGCAGGGCGTGCGCACCATCTCCTCGTCGTCGGCCGCCAGGACGACTCCGGCGCGACGCCGGGCCGGGCGCCCTCGATGGCCGTCCCGACGCCGCGGCCGGCGGCGAACGATCCCACACCGGCCGCGAGGGCACTCGCGGCGACAGCAGAGGCCCACACGGCGCGGCGCGCGCTCTTGCTCAGCATCGGCCTGCGCTATCCTAGCCCGCGGACTCGGCGGGCCGGTGCGGGGGTGCACCACGCCAGCGCGTGACCCGGCCGTTGCCGGTAGCGCGCCCCAAGGGAGGTCGTGGGCTCGGTGGTGTTCTCTCTGTTCGTCATCGGACTCGTCGCCGTAGCCTTCGCGGCCGGAACCGACCGGCCGGAGGGGCGCTGGTTCGCGACCCGTTCGGTCACGGTGGCCCGCCACGGGATGGTCGCCGCGGCGCATCCGCTCGCGGTCCAGGTCGGGGTCGACGTGCTCAAGCGCGGCGGGGGTGCCGTGGACGCCGCGATCGCGGTCAACGCCGCGCTCGGCTTCCTGGAGCCGGTGTCCGCCGGTCTCGGCGGCGACCTCTTCGCCATGGTGTGGGACCCGGCCACCGGCAAGCTGGTCGGCCTCAACGGCTCGGGGCGCGCCCCGCTGGCGCTCACGCCCGGCAAGGTCCCGGCGCAGACCGACGGCACGATCCCGCCGTACTCGCCGTACTCGTGGACCGTCCCGGGCTGCGCCGACGCCTGGTTCGAGCTGCACGCAAGGTTCGGCCGGCTGCCGATGAAGGACCTCCTGGCCCCGACGATCGCGTACGCGAAGGAGGGCGTCCCGGTGCCGCAGGTGATCGCGGGCTCGTGGGCGCGCAGCGTCGCCCAGTTCAAGGACACGCCCGGGTTCGCCGAGGTCTTCCTCGCGGGCGGCAAGGCGCCGGCCGAGGGCGAGCCGTTCGCCAACCCCGCCCTCGCCCGCACTCTCGAGATCCTCGCGACGGAAGGCCGCGACGCCTACTACCGCGGCGGAATCGCCGAGAAGATCGTGGCGTACTCGAAGAGAGTCGGCGGCTTCTTCGCCATTGAGGACTTCGCCCGCCACACCAGCGAGTGGCAGGAGCCGATCTCCACCACGTATCGCGGCGTCACCGTCTGGGAGCTGCCGCCCAACGGCCAGGGGCTGGCGGCGCTGGAGATGCTCAACATCCTCGAGCGCTTCGACCTTGAGGCCCTCGGCCGGGACAACCCCGACTTCTGGCAGATCATGGTCGAGGCCAAGAAGCTTGCGTTCGCCGACCGGGCGCGCTGCTATGCCGACCCCGCGTTCTTTCCCGCCCCGCTCGCGGCGCTTCTGGACAAGGGGTACGCGGCGAAGCAGGCGGCGCGCATCGACCTGCGGCGGGCGGCCCGCTCGGTCGAGCCCGGCAACCCGGCGCTCCGGCACGGCGACACCACGTTCCTCGTCACCGCCGACGACCGCGGCATGATGGTGGCGCTGATCCAGTCCAACTACACCGGCTTCGGCTCCGGCTACGTGGTCCCCGAGCTCGGCTTCGGGCTGCAGGACCGGGGCGCCTTGTTCTCGCTCCAGGCAGGCCACCCCAACGTCCTCGCCCCCGGCAAGCGGCCGTTCCACACGATCATCCCTGCGTTCCTCGGAAGGGACGGGAAGCCGCAGATGGCGTTCGGCGTCATGGGCGGCGACATGCAGCCGCAGGGCCACGCCCAGATCGTGGTCAACGTCGTGGACTTCGGCATGAACCTGCAGGAAGCCGGGGACGCGCCGCGCTTCTACCACACCGATGACTCGGAGCCCACCGGCACGGTGATGACCAACGGCGGAACCCTGAGTCTGGAGTCCGGCGTCCCCGAGGACGTGCGCCAGGCCCTGCTGCGGCGCGGCCACAAGCTCATCGAGGCCAGCGGCACCGTCTTCGGCGGCTACCAGGCGGTCTGGCGCGACCCTGCGACCGGCGTCTACTTCGGCGCGAGCGAGTCCCGCAAGGACGGCTGCGCGATGGGGTACTGAGGCGAATGAACACCTCGATGCGGGACCTGTTCCTTCTGCGGCCGGGCGTCGTGTACCTGAACCACGGGTCGTTCGGGGCGTGCCCGCGCCCGGTCTTCGAGCGCTACCAGGCGTGGCAGCGCGAGCTGGAGGCCGAGCCCGTCGAGTTCCTCGGCCGGCGCTTCACCGCCCTGATGCGCGCCGCCCGCGAGTCCCTCGCCGCCTTCGTCGGCGCCGACCCCGACGACCTCGCCTTCGTGCCCAACGCCACCACCGGCCTCAACGCCGTCGCCCGCTCCCTCCGCCTCGAGCCTGGCGACGAGGTGCTCGCGACCGACCACGAGTACGGCGCCCTCGACCGGACCTGGACGTTCATCTGCGAGAAGCGCGGCGCGCGTTACGTGCGCCGCCCGCTGCCGCTCCCGATTGCTTCGGCGGAGGGGATCGTCGACGCCGTGTGGTCGGGCGTCAACGACCGCACGAGGGTCCTTTTCCTGAGCCACGTCACCTCGACGACGGCCGTCGCCCTGCCGGTGGCGGAGCTCATCCGGCGCGCCCGCGAGCGCGGCATCCTCACGGTGATCGACGGCGCCCACGCGCCCGGCCAGGTCCCGCTCGACCTGTGTGCCCTCGGCGCCGACTTCTACGCCGGCAACTGTCACAAGTGGATGAACGCGCCGAAGGGCTCGGCGTTCCTGTACGCGCGGGCCGAGGCGCAGGCTCTGCTCGAACCGCTCGTCGTGAGCTGGGGGTGGCGCAGCGATCGCCCCGGCCCGTCGCGGTTCGTGGACGAGCACGAGTGGCAGGGCACGCGCGACGTTGCGGCGTACCTCTCGGTGCCGGCGGCGATCGAGTTCATGCGCGACCACGACTGGCCGGAGGTGCAACGGGCCTGCCACGACCTCGCCTCCGCCGCCCGCAACCGGATCAACGCTGTCACCGGGCTGGAGCCGCTAACGCCCGCCGGCCGCGAATGGTTCGGCCAGATGGCCACCGTCGCGCTGCCGCCCTGCGATCACGAAGCCCTGCAGCGCCGCCTGTTCGACGAGTTCAAGATCGAGATCCCGACCTTCTCCTGGAACGGCGGCTCCTACCTCCGCGTCTCGATCCAGGCGTACAACGACGTGTCCGACGTCGACGCCGTCGTGCACGCCCTCTCGCGCCTCCTCCCCACTGTGGCGTAAAGGCAGGACGCAGGGCACAGAAGGGCCTGGTCAGTGGTCCGTGGTCAGTGGTCCGTGGTCCGACCGGCCACGCCGGTCGCAGGCAGTGCAGCCTCGAGCGCCTCTCTCGAAGACGAGAAGCTCGACGATAGGCAGGATCCACAAGCTTGGGGCGTGTAGCTGCGCCGCCGAGAGTGGTAGGGGCCGGTGATCACACTTTGGCGCCGGTGGCCTGACCAGTGGGTAACCATATCGCTCTGCCGCCGGACCAGCGCTGCCGAACCGCGAACAAAGTGTGATGCCCGGCCCCTGGCAAGGCGCCCGAGGCGAACGCGGCGGAGCGTAGCCGGAGGCTACGTGAGCACGCGAGCCGCTGACAAAGGGCAACGCCGCGCGAGACGCGTCTCCGCCGCGGCTCGCGGGGGGGCTCGGGGGGTAAGAGCGGCCGGGCGGTTGGGTGGAGCGGCCGCGGGCCCCCCCGCCCGGATCGACGGTCCGCTATCGGCGGCGCCCTTAGCGGGCGAGGCGGCAGCCGAGGGCGATGGAGAAGTACTTCGACTCCTCCGAATCGGCCCGGCTCGTCAGCACGCACGGCGCCGAGCTCCCGACGACGACCGCCGCCAGGCGCGCCCCGCCCAGGATCGTGGCCGACTTGTAGAACACGTTGCCGGTCTCGATGTTGGGGAAGACGAGCACGTCCGCGTCGCCCTCGACGGCGGAGCGCAGCCCCTTGATCTCGCACGCCTCGGGGGAGAGGGCCACGTCGAGCGCGAGCGGCCCGTCCACGATCGCGCCCTTGATCTGCCCACGCTCCGCCATCTTGGCGATGATCGCGGCGTCCATGGTCGCGGGCATCTTCTCGGAGATCTTCTCGCTGGCGGCGAGCAGGGCCACCCTGGGGATCTCGATCCCGAAAGAGTGCGCGGCGTCCACGGCGCAGGTCACGATCTTGACCTTCGTGGCCAGGTCGGGCGCCGGGATGACCGCCACGTCGGAGACGAGCAGCAGCTTGCCGTGCGTCGCCTGGTAGGCCGGCACGTCGAGGACCGTGACATGGGTGAGCACGGCGCCCTTCGGCAGCAACCCTCTCTCCTTGTCGAGGATCAGGTGCATGTACTTATCGGTGCCGATGAGTCCCTTCATCAGGACGTCGGCCTCGCCGTCCCGGACCATGTCCCGCGCCCTGACGCCGGCCCGGTACTCGTCGCGCTCGTCGATGATGGTCAGCAAACCAGGATCGAGCTCGAACCTGGCGCACAGCGCCGCGATGCGGGCCGCGTCCCCGACCAGGGTGACCTTGGCAATCTTCTCCCTGGCGGCGCGCGCGGCCGCCTGGATCGTGTTCTCGTCGTGCCCGGCGGCCACCACGAGTCGGCGCGCAGGGATGCCCTTCACGTTCTCAACGAGCTGCTCGAGCGTCCGGATCGGTGCCATGCTCTCTCCTCAATTGCTGCCGCAACCACTATCGACGGCGCTGCCGCGTGCCCTCGACCTTGTGCCGCGACGCAGGTATCTGACCACGGACCACGGACCACTGACCACGCTTCTTTCTGTGCCCTGCCTCTATCCCTCTGACTGATACTCGCGCGCCGCCTCCTTGTGGTTGAGCACGCGCAGCGCCCCCTTGGCCAGGGCGAACATCTCGTTCTCGCCGGGATACACGGTGACCCCACAGCCCACCGCGGCGACCAACCCGGTAATCGCGTCGACCAGCGCCTGCGAGCGAGCCATCCCGCCGGTGAGCAGGATGCGGTCTACCGGCTCGCCGTCGAACGCCGGGACGAGCGCCGCGATGTTCTTGGCGATCTGGTACGCCATCGCCTCGAACACCGCCGCGGCATCGCAGTCGCCACCCGCGATCCGGCGCTCGACCTCGCGCAGATCGTCGGTGCCGAGCAAATCCATCAACCCGCCGCTTCCCTTGTTGAGAGCCTTCAACTCCGCCTCGGTGAGCGTCCCGGAGAAGCAGAGCTCGATGAGCTGGCCGACCGGGAGCGATCCGGACCGCTGCGGCGTGAACGGTCCCTCGCCGTCGAGACCGTTGTTGACGTCGATGTAGCGGCCGCGCTTGTGCGCGCCGATGGTGATGCCGCCGCCCATGTGGGCGACGATCACGTTGACCTTCTCGTAGAACGTCTCGTTCTCCTCGGCGTACCGGCGCGCGCTGGCAATCTGGTTGAGAGCGTGGCTGATCACCTTGCGGCGGATCGCTTTGACGCCGGTAATCTTGACGCGTTCTGGGGCCTCGTCCACGACCACGGGGTCTACGATGAACGCCGACTTCCCACTCTCCGCCGCCAGCTCGTTGGCGATCAGAGCTCCAAGGTTGGAGGCGTGCTCGCCGAACGCGCCCGACTTGAGGTCGGCGATCATCGCCGGCCCGATCCGGTAGGTGCCGTGCGCGATCGGACGCAGCAAGCCGCCGCGGGCCGCGATCGCGTCCACATCGGCCATCGTGAGGCCGCGCTTGGCGAGCGCCGTCGCGATGACCTCCTTGCGGAACGCGAACTGCTCGGTGATGCGCCTCCCCTCGAACGGCGCAAGCTCCCCGGACGTGTGCTGGAGCTCGGCGGAGAAGCTCTCCTGCTCCCCCTCGTACACGCTGATCTTCGTCGAGGTGGAGCCGGGGTTGATCGCCAGCACCCGAGGCCGCCGGAAGAAGGTGTCCTTCGGCGTCTGCGTCCAATCCCCGAAGCGGTGCATGCGCAGCACCGATGCCTTCACACTCAGACGTACGTCCTCGGGGGTGCAGTCCATCGCCAGGTCGACGCCACGGGATTTGAGCCCGATCATGACGGTGAATTTCTTCGCGTCGGGGTAGCGGGTCGCGTAGAGGTGGTAGAGAAGGTTCCCCATGTCGAGGTTGGGGCAGACGATCACGTTGGTTCCGCCGGCCCAGTCCTCGCCCCCGTGTCCGCCGTAATACGTCGCGGACCGCTGCGACAGCGCCACGCTCATCTTCACCTCGGCCGCGATCTTGATCGAGGCGTAGCGGGAGCCGTACCGTACACGCTCGGCCAGGACCCCGGGGATCAGCTCGGCGGCGCGGCGCACGAGATCGGCGGACGGTCCCTCGTCGGACCCGCGATGGGAGTAGGAGACGATCGCCCCGTGGATCTCGGGCAGCACGTCCTCCGGGATGATGTCGCGGGCGATCGCGCAGGTTCCGACGGCGACGTGCGCCAGCGCCTCGGGGGTCATCGTAGCGTTCACGCCGACGTCGCCGAAAACCACGATGTTGTGCGGAAAGATCGCTTCGGGGTGCGCGTCCGAGAGAACGAAGACCCCGGCCTCACTCGGCATGTAGCGGATCGTCAACGCCCGCACCATCGGCCGGAAGAAATCCTTGGGCTCGTGCGTCGCCCCGCCGACCACCATGTCGGCGTGCCCCAACCTCACGGCGAGGATCCCGAACTGCGCCGGGTCCGAGGCCACCCGCCGGGCCTCGGCCGCCGACCGCAGCTGGCCTCCCTCGCGGCGCTCCTCGAGGTAGTGGCTCGCAAACCTGGCAAGCAGCTTCTCCTCCTTCGCGGGTTCGATGAAGACGCTCTCGGAGAAGGTGAACTCGATCCTGGTGGGGTCAACGTGCCCGAGGTCTCGCGCCGCGACCTCGCGCACTTCGGCTTCGGAGGCGAGGAAGACCGGACGGATGAACCGCCCCAGGTAGCACGCCCCCTCCAGTACTCTCGGGTCGAGCGGCTCGACGAAGACGACCGTCGGCCGCGTTTGCGCCACCGCGAGGATCTGCCGGTCGAGCGACCCCTCGATGTCGAACATTCTCCCCTCCCGTCCCGACACGGGAGTACTCCGCAAGAACCCTCCCGTAGCCTGATTCTAGCAGGAGAATGTGACGAAACGGAACAAGCTCGGCGCTACGGCCGGGTTCCGCCGCCGGCCGAACGCTAGGCCCTCGTGACGCGGCCGAGCCAGATCTCGCGCAGCAGGCGCCGGACGAGAGCGAGCACCCCCCCGATCCCCTCACCGGCCAGCTCGACGTAGGGCTGGATGCCGGTCGCCAGGGCCTCGATGCGCGCCTCTTCACTGCCGTCGTCCTCGACGAGGACGCAGCGCATCTCTGCGTTGGCCCGCACCAGCCCCACGAGGGCGCCCCAGAACGCCGCGTCCGGGTGGCACGACGTTGCGGCCAGCAGCAGGTCGGGCGCTGCCGGGGGAAGGGTGTCGCCGTAGGGCGCAGGGTTGGCCCACTCGCCGACGAAGAGGCTCCTCAGGTACCGGTGGTCGGCGGCGACCGCCGGCCGCATCAGGGCGGCGCCCACGACCTTCTCCATGGCCTGCTTCTCCGGGTCGAAGGCGTAGTCGGCCCCGGCCCGCACCGCGTCCTGCTTCTCGGTCAGGAACGCGCCGGCCGCGAGGACCTTACCGGCGAAGCCGTTGCGCCGGAGGCCCGCGATCGCTTCCAACCTTCGCTCGTGGGACGCGATCGGCCCCTTGAGCAACAGGGCAACGTCGTAACTGCCCCCGAGCGCGCGCTCCGCCAGCTCCCACGCCTGCGCGACGCTGTCCACGTGCAAGCCGGGATGGCGCTCGGCAAGGAGCCGCTCCGCCTCGTACCGGTCGGGCAGATCCCCGCAGACGATGACGCGCCCGGCCACCGTCAGTTCTCCCCGGAGATGAAGCGGTCGTGCTCGCGCTCGAGCAGTTCGAAGTGCTTCCCTTCCTCGCGCGCCAGGAACTCGAACATCTTCTTGACGCCGGGATCCCCGACGATGCGGGCGCACGTGAGGTAGAACGCCCGCGCCTTTTGCTCCCGATCCATCGCGATGCGAACCGCTTCCTCGGGACGGGTGTTTTCGTTCACTCCGAAATCGTCCTTGCCGCTCATGGCAACTCCCCCACTCTCTTCCGGAACGTTAACGCAGATTTCCGCCCCGCGCCAGTATGCCGCCCGGCCGATGGCGACCCGGCACCGCCGGAACCCGCCGGCGGCGGCGGCGCGCTCAGCCGCGCGGCAGCGGCAGCAACGCGCCGCCCGAGACCGGAATGTCGAGGCCCGTGAGGTGGCGCTGGCGCTCGTCGGCGAGGAACAGCACCGCCGACGCGACGTCCTCCGGCTCGGCGATCCGGCGCAGTGGCACCGCGCCGACGATCGCGTCCAGCTTGCCGGGAGCCGCGAGCGCGTCCCTCGCCATCGGGGTGTTCACCCACCCCGGGGAGACCAGGTTGACGCGGACGTCAGGGGCCAGCTCCTGCGCCAGCGACTGCACGAGGCCCCAGAGCGCGGCCTTGGAACCGGCGTAGTGACTGTGCTCCGGCTCGCCCCGCTCCCCCGCGGTGGAGCCGATGAACACCATGCTGCCGTGTTCGATCGTCTTCGCGCCCTCTCGGGCGAGGAAGTACGCCGAGAACGTGTTGGTGCGGAACATCCGTTCGAGGTTCTCGGCGGTCAGGGTGCGGATCGCGCCGTCGTTCCAGATCCCCGCCGAGTGCACGAGGACGTCGAACGCCCCGGCCGCGCGCACCAGCAGCACGCACCCCTCCTCGGTCGCGAGGTCGGCAGCGACCGGCACGACGCGCTCGGGCCCGAACTCGCGCCGCAGCTCCTCGATCGCGGCGCGGTTGCTGCGACCGTGCGCCACCACCGCGTCTCCGGCCGCAAGGAACGCGCGCGCACAGGCCATCCCGATCCCGCTCGAAGCTCCCGTCACGATCACCCGCCGCATGCGTCCCCTCCACGATGCACCGCGAGGGCCTCGCCGTACGCCGCCACGCTCACCAGCGCCTTCAGCGTGACCCAGCGCGAAGGCTCCCCGACGGGCTCGCCGAACGGCACAGCCTGCTGCTGCGACCACCGGCCGCTGCCGTCCTGCCGGGCGAGCACGCCGAGCAAGGCCCGCAGGACGGGCGGTTCGGCCGGAGCGCCGTTGCGGGCGAGGACGAAGAGCGCGTCGAGCAGGTCCGTCCGCCCCAGGTTCGGATGCGCGAACGCCCACCACCCGCGCGGCGCGTTCCCCTCGAGCCAGAGGCCGGGCGCCATCAACGCCCCCGCGGCGCGCTTCGCCATGCCGGCCAGCGGCGCGCGCTCCTCCGGCGTCAACTCGGCGAGGAAGCGCAGCGCCGCGACGCAGGCAACCGGGCAGGCGCCGGCGACGAGGTGGCGCAGCTCCGGGCACGACCACCCCCCCGTCCCGCCGTTGCGCTCGGCGAGCCACGCGACCGCCTCCCGCACCCGCGGGTGGTGGGCGAAGCCGAACCGAGCGAGCGCTGCGCACGCCTCCGCGGTGAAGCACGGCGAGGGCGGGCGGCCGCGGGCGGCCGAGAAGCCGCCGGCGCGCGGCTGCAGCGAATCGAGCAGCTTCTCCGCCGCGCGCTCGGCGCGCGGGTCCTCGGGGTCGGCGCCGAGCGCGGCCAGGGCGATCACGTGCCACGCGGTTCCGCCCCAGCGAGCGCCGTAGGCGACCGGCGAACCCCAGTACCCGAAGGGGTTCTGCTGTGCCAGCAGGGCGGCGGCGGTTCCCGTCTCACGCGCCGCGAGCCGAGCCCGCACCACCGCCGGGCTGTCCGGCGGGCGCTCCAGCAGCGTCGTCAGCGCCCGCCACACCACGCCCGGCTCGTCATCGTCGAGCAGGAAGCGGGTGGGGTCGCCTCGGAGGTGGCGCCACCACGCCGCTTCGCTCACGCGCTCCGCCTCCGTTTCGACTTCGTCATCTGGATCTGCTGCAGCGCGCCGGTGATGCGCGTCATCCTGCGCTGGCGCGCCTGGATCGCCGGGATGTCGTCGAGGTCGACCACGACGGAGCGGATGTCGCGGAGCATCTTCTCCAGCTCCGCGTGGAGCAGGTCGAGCTCTGGGTCGGTGAGGCGCTTGAGCTGAACCGCGCTGACCAGCGTGTAGCCGTCGCCGACTTGAGAGGCCATCGCCGGTGCCGACCCGCCCATGTATGGACTCATGCCGCCCTCCCGCCGCCGATCTGCCCGCCGTCCTGCAAAGGTATCGTACCACCGCGGTTGCGGTCCCGCCGCCTGGTGACGCGCGGGGGCCTGGAGTGCTACGTTGTGTTCGCAGCGCGACGGAAGGGACGAACGATGGCGCCTGAGAGCCTGGACCTGTTCGCGATCGACGAGCTTCTGACCGACGAGGAGCGGATGGTGCGCGACACCGTGCGCGACTGGGTGCGCGAGCGAGTGATGCCGCACATCGAGGCGTGGGCGTGGGAGGGCCGGTTCCCCCGCGAGCTGGTCCCCGAAATGGCCCGGCTCAACCTCTTCGGCGCCACCCTCAGGGAGTACGGGCTGCCGGGGCTCACGAACGTCGCCTACGGCCTGGTGATGCAGGAGTTGGAGCGCGGCGACTCGGGGCTGCGCTCGTTCGTCTCGGTGCAGTCCGCGCTGGTGATGCACCCGATCATGGCCTGGGGCTCGCAGGCGCAGAAGGACCGCTGGGTCCCCCTCCTCGCGCGCGGCGAGGCGATCGGCTGTTTCGGCCTCACCGAACCCGATTTCGGCTCCAACCCCGGCGCGATGCGGACCCGCGCCCGGCGCGACGGCGACTCGTGGCTTCTCGCCGGCGAGAAAGCGTGGATCACCAACGGGTCACTGGCGGACGTCGCGGTGGTCTGGGCCAAGGACGACGACGGCGTCGTGCGCGGGTTCCTCGTCGAGCGCGGCGCGCCGGGCTTCGCCGCCGTCGACCACAAGGGAAAGTACTCGCTGCGCGCCTCGGTGACCTCTCAGCTCGTCCTCTCCGACTGCCGCGTGCCGGAAGCCAACCGCCTGCCCGGCGCCGCCGGCCTCAAATGCCCGCTCGGCTGCCTGACCCAGGCGCGCTACGGCATCGCCTGGGGCGCGCTCGGCTCGGCGCTCGCCACCTTCCACGCGGCGCTCGACTACGCGAAGACGCGGGTGCAGTTCGGCGGGCGCCCGATCGCCGCCCACCAGATCATCCAGGAGCGCCTCGTCTGGATGGCCAACGAGATCACCAAGGGGCAGCTCATGGTCTGGCGCCTCGGCCGGCTCAAGGACGAGGGGAAGGCCACGTTCGTCCGGGTCTCGCAGGCCAAGCGCAACTCGTGCTGGGTGGCGCGCGAGTGCGCCCGCCGCTCGCGCGAGATCCACGGCGCCAACGGCATCGTGAACGAGTTCCCGGTCATGCGGCACCTGATGAACATCGAGTCCGTCTACACCTACGAGGGGACCCACGACATGCACACGCTGATCCTCGGCGAGCACCTCACCGGCATCCCCGCGTTCATGCCTCCCATGGAGAGTCAAGAGTGAAAGGGTAGAGGGCAGAGGGCAAGAGGAAGGACAGGGCGCCTTCTTCTCGCCTCTTCTGTCCTCCCTTACCCCTTATCCCCGCGTCTCAGCGTTTCATGATCGAGTCG
>CAVSFQ010000034.1:0-37152 GCA_963727205.1 uncultured Acidobacteriota bacterium
GATCAGCCAGTTCCTCATCGCATCCTCCACGACCCCTGGCCGCGCCGCAACGGTGCGACCTGACCGTTCAATTGCCGTTCACCTCTCGATACCCAACCGCGCCGCTCGCGCCGGCTTTGCGCCGCGCCGTCACGGCAACACGCTCTCCGCCGGGCGTCCCGCCTGCACCGCGAGGCGTAGCGCCGCCGCGGTTGCGTCGGCGCGGGCGACCAGCTCCCGCGTTTCCGCCTCGCGCCGCGCCGTAGTGGCGTCGAGCAGGTCGATCATCTTCACGACGCCGGTCTTGAACCGCTCCTCGGTGATGCGCTCCGCCTCGCGGGCAGCGGCCAGCGCCTTCGCCGCCGTGGCTTGCCGCTGGCGCGCGGTGACCGCCTCCTGGAACGCCTGCCGGACCTGGAGCTGGATCCCTTGCGCGAACCGGGCGACGTCCTCGCTGCCGGCCTTGGCCTCCCAGCGGGCGGCCGCGACCGCCGCGCGGTCGGAACCTCCGGAGAAGACGTTCAACGTCGCGACCGCCACGATCGACGTCGAGGTGCCGTGACCGCCGAACAGCGTATCGTCTACCCAGTCGCTCCGCCCCACGAGACCCACACGCGGCAGGAACGCGGCCCGGCGCACCGCCGCTTCGAGCTCGCCGGCCTGCAGCCCCCGTTGGGCTGCCGCCAGGTCCTTGCGCGATGCGGCCGAGGCGAGCCAGCCGTCGAGGCCCTCCGCCAGCGGCGCCGGCTGCGGCAGGGGGTCCAGCTCCCAGGCCATCGCCTGGTCGGAGCCGACGCGGAACGCCAGGTTGGCCTCGGCGACCCGCTCCCTTCCCTGCGCCTCCTCCACCAGGTCGTCCAGCCGCGCCAATTCGACCTCCGCCCGCAGGACCTCGGAGCGCACGATCATCCCCTGCTCCGAGTAGGCGCGCGCGAGCTCGACGTGCGCCTTCACCGTGTCGCGGGTCCGCTGCAGCAGGGCCACGTACTCCCGGGCCTGCTCCACCGTCACGTATGCCTCGGCGGCGACGAGCGCCGCCTGGTCGCCGGCCCAGCCGGCGGTGTCGGCGGCCGCCGCGGACGCCAGGCGGGCCTGCGAAACCCGGCCGGACAGCTCCCCTCCGGTGTACAGGGGCAGGGACAGCTCGACGCGGCTGATCGCCGTGGTGAGGAAATCCGGCCGGTTCGGGTCGCCGGCGGTGAACGCCGCGAACGAGAACCGTTGCTGGTTCAGCTGCAACGCGAAAACCTCGGCCGGCGAGTCGGTGCGCATCCAGGTTTCCTGCAGCGACAGCGACGGCAGCCGAAAGCCCTCCGCCTGCTTCAGGCGGGCTCCCGCCGCCTGCGCGCGGTCGGCGGCGGCCGTCGCCTCCTGGGCGTGCTCGCGCGCCTGGGCCATCGCCTCCCTGAGGGTGAGGCGCTCCGCAGCGGCGCCAGGGAGCGCGGTGGCGACGAGCAAGACGACAGTTAAGTGGAGACGGCCACGCATAGCACCTCCATCGCCATATAGTTATATAGGATTCGATCTGGGGTGTCAAGCCCCCCCCCGGCCACCTCGTCGCGTCGCGCGGTCGGGCCTCGCGGCGCGGTGCTCGTGGGGGGACCGGTACGGCGCTCCATCGCGCACCCGACCCTCGGGCCATCGCTGCGGCCGGCGCGTGGGGCGGGCTCGTCTGACCGCGGTACAGGCCCGGGGAATGAAAAACGGCGCCCGGGTGACCCCGGGCGCCGATAAAGTTCCTGCGTTAGCCGGCTGCTACTTGCCGGGTCCCGTCGCTTCGGCCCTCGCGGCCGCGGGCGCCTTCTTCTTGCGTTCCTTCTTGGCCTCGCCCTCAGCCTTGGCTTTCCCTTCCCCGAGCTTGAAGTCGACGAACTCGAGGATCGCGAGCTCCGCCCCGTCGCCGCGGCGCGGTCCCAGCTTCACGATGCGGGTGTACCCGCCGGGCCGGTTCACGAAACGGGGGCCGATCTCGGCGAACAGCCTGTGCACGAGGTCACGGTCGGTCAGCCACCGGGCCGCGAGACGCCGCGCGTGGACGGATTCGGCCTGGCGGCCGAGGGTCACGACCCGCTCCGCGATCGGGCGCAACTCCTTGGCCTTCGGCAAGGTGGTGATGATCCTCTCGTGCGAGATGAGGGACTTGAGCTGGTTCCGGAAGAGCGCGCGCCGGTGCTCCGACGTCCTCCCCAGCTTGCGCTTCGACATGTTGTGTCGCATGACTCTCCTCCGTTACGACTGCGGCAGGTCGAAGCGCATGCCCAGGCCGAGGCCGAGCGTCTCGAGCTTCTCCCGCACCTCGGTCAGCGCCTTCTTGCCGAACCCGGAGATGCGGTCAAGGTCGTCCTCGCCGGCGCTCACCAGGTCGCGGACCGTCTCGATCCCGGCGTTGCGCAGCATGTTGTTGACGCGCCCGCCGAGCTCCAGGACCTCGATCGTCCGGTCGAGGACGCCTTCGTCCTTGGCCGCCGGCGCAGCTTCGTGGCCCTGGTCGAGGTTCGAGAAGATCGGGAGGTGGTCGGCCAGCAACCGGGCCGCTTCGACGACCGCCGCGGCCGGCGTCACGGCGCCGTTGGTCCACACCTCGAACACGAGCTTCTCGTAGTCCGTGGCCTGGCCCACGCGCGCGGGCTCGATGCGGTAGTTCGCCCTGCGCACCGGCGAGTACGCCGCGTCGAGGTGGATGAAGCCGACGCCGAGGTTCTCGGCGTCCTGCTCGTCGGCGGGAACGTACCCGCGTCCGCGCCGGATCACCAACTCGGCCTCGACCGCGCCTTCCTCCGCCAGCGTCGCCAGGTAGACATCCGGGTCGACGATCTCCAGCTCCGTCCCGCCCTTGATGGCGCGCGCCTGGAGCACTCCGGGGTCGTTCACCTCGATGGTGGCCGTGAGCGTTTCGGGCCCCACCAGCCGCAGGGGCACACGCTTCAGGTTGAGGATCAAGTCGGTGACGTCTTCCATCACGCCGGGGATCGAGTCGTACTCGTGGTCCACCCCGGCGAACCGGACGGCAGTGATCGCGCTCCCCTCGACCGACGAGAGCAGGATGCGCCGCAGCGCGTTGCCGACGGTCACCCCCCACCCGCGCTCGAACGGTTGCGCTGTGAATACCCCATAGGTAGGCGTGCTGCGTTCGGCGTCCATCACGACCGCCTGGGGTCGATGCAGCTCCAATCCTCTCATTGCGACCTCCTCACCGCGAGTACAGCTCGACGATCAGCTGCTCCTGGATCGGCAAGCGGATGTCCTCGCGCGTGGGCAGCGCCAGAACCTTGCCCTTGTAGTTCTCGCCATCGAGCTCGAGCCATGGCGGCACGCCGCGGCCTTGCGCCGTGTCGAGCGCCTCGTTGACGAACGCGTTGGCGCGCAGCTTGTCCTTCAGCGCGACCTCCATCCCCGGCTTCACCTGGAAGGACGGGATGTCGCTCCGCCGCCCGTTCACCAGCACGTGACCGTGCCGGATGAGCTGGCGGGCCTGCGAGCGCGACGACGCGAAGCCCAGCGAGTAGACCACGTTGTCGAGGCGCATCTCCAGCAAGCGCAACAGGTTCTCGCCGGTGACGCCCTTTTGCCGGGCGGCCTCGGCGAAGTAGCGGCGGAACTGCGCCTCCAGCACGCCGTACACGCGGCGCACCTTCTGCTTCTCGCGCAGCTGCAGGCCGTACGGCTGCATCTTGTTGCGACGCTTCCCATGCTGTCCCGGCGCGTAGGAGCGCCGCTCGACGGCGCACTTTTCCTTGAAGCACCGCTCCCCCTTGAGGAACAGCTTCATCCCCTCGCGGCGGCACAGCCGACAGACCGGCTCGTGATATCGTGCCACTAGTACCTCCCTATTGCCCTTACACCCGACGCCGCTTCGGCGGCCGGCAGCCGTTGTGCGGGATGGGCGTCACGTCCTTGATGCTCTTGATCTCGAGACCGGACGCGGCGAGCGCCCTGATCGCGGACTCCCGCCCGGCGCCCGGGCCCTTGAGCTCCACGTCCACGGTCCGCACCCCGTGCTCCTGGGCCTGTTCGGCCGCGTTGCGGGCCGCCAGCTGCGCCGCGTAGGGCGTCCCCTTGCGGGAACCCTTGTAGCCGATGCGCCCGGCCGAACTCCAACATAGGGCCCCGCCGGTCGGATCGGTGATCGTCACGATCGTGTTGTTGAACGTAGCCTGAATGTGGGCCACGCCGTGCGGCACGCTCTTGCGCTCGCGCCGGCGGGTGCCCTTTTTCGCAGCTTTGGTCGCCTTTGCCATGACGTGCCTTCCTCTGCCCTAGGTCTTCGTGGCCCGCTTCTTCTTGGCCACCGTGCCGCGCCGTGGGCCCTTGCGGGTGCGCGAGTTGGTGTGGGTGCGCTGGCCGCGCACCGGCAGACCGCGCCGGTGCCGGATGCCGCGATAGCTGCCGATTTCCATCAGCCGCTTGATGTTCATCGCGACTTCCTTGCGCAGATCACCTTCCACCTTCACGTCATCCTGGATGACGCGGGTGATGCGGCGCACCTCGTCTTCGGAGAGGTCCTTGACGCGAACCATCGGATCGACCTTGGCCTTGGCGAGCACCGCCAGCGACAACGAGCGGCCAACGCCGTAGATGTACGTCAGACCGATCTCCACGTGCTTGTTCTGGGGAAGATCGACGCCCACAATGCGTGCCACAGCCTACCTCCTCATCAACCCTGGCGCTGCTTGTGCTTGGGGTTCTCGCAGATCACACGCACGACCCCCTTGCGCACCACGATTTTGCACTTGCTGCATATCTTTCGGACCGAAGAACGAACCTTCATACGCGTTAACCCCTTCCAAAGCCTTCCTTCACCGCCCCCCAAGCTTCTCGGGATCCTTCGTGGCGCCAGAGGCGCCGCTCAGGATGATGCGAATTCGCGCAGCGAATTCGCATCACTTGTACCTATACACGATCCGTCCCCGCGTCAGGTCGTACGGCGACAGCTCCACCAGGACCTTGTCGCCCGGCAGGATGCGGATGAAGTGCTTCCGCATCTTGCCCGAGATGTGCGCGAGAACCTCATGACCGTTCTCCAACTCCACGCGAAACACAGCGTTCGGTAGGGCCTCCACCACGGTGGCCATCACCTCGATGGCCTCCTCTTTCGCCATACCCTCTCCCTACCTTCCGCCCACACCGAGAACCCAGGGGCCGTTCTCGGTCACGGCCACCGAGTACTCGAAATGGGCGGAAAGCTTACCGTCTTCGGTGCGCGCTGTCCAGCCGTCGTCGTCGAAGGACACGCCGGCCTTCCCCGCGTTGACCATCGGCTCGATCGCCAGGACCAGGCCGGGCCTGAGTTCCGGTCCCCTGCCGCCGGGCCCGTAGTTGAACACCTGCGGGTCCTCGTGCATCGCCCGGCCGATCCCGTGCCCGACCAGTTCGCGCACCACTGAGAACCCGGCGCCCTCGGCGTGCGCCTGGATCGTCTCCCCGATGTCGGTGAGCCGCTGCCCGGGGCGGACGAAATCCACCGCCAGCTCGAGGCACTCCTTCGTTACCCGCATGAGGCGCGCGGCCTCGGCGGGGACTTCGCCGATCGCCACCGTCACCGCCGCGTCCGCCACGAACCCGTCGAGAACCACGCCGCAGTCGACTCCCAGGATGTCGCCGTCGCGGAGCAGTTGCGAAGCCGAGGGGATGCCGTGCACGATCACGTCGTTCGCCGAGGTGCACAGCGTCGCCGGGTACCCGCGGTACCCCTTGAACGCCGGCTTGCCCCCGTGGGAGCGGATGTGCTCCTCGGCGATCCGGTCGAGCTCCTTCGTCGACACCCCGGGATTGGCGGCGCCCGCCACCAAAAGCAGCGTCTCATGCAACAGGGCATTCGCCCGGTCCATGATCGCCAGCTCCTCGGGGGTCTTCAGGATCATCATGCCCGCACGGTCTCCAGCGCTTCCCTGACCCGCTTGAACACCTCGTCCGGGCCCAGTCCGCCGTCAACCTCCCGCAGGATCTTGCGCCCGCGGTAGTAGTCGAGCAGCGGCGCGGTGTGGTCGCGGTACACGCGCAGGCGCTCGCGAACCACTTCCTCACGGTCGTCCTCGCGCTGCACGAGGGCGACGCCGCACGCGTTGCACAGACCATCCACCTTCGGCGGCTGCGTCTTCACGTGGTAGACGGCGCCGCACGACGGGCACGACCGGCGGCCGGTGATCCGCGCCAGGATGTCCGAGTCCGGGACGTTGAGGTAGAGCACCGCGTCAACGCGCCGGCCGAGTTCGGCCAGCAGCCCGTCCAGCAGGATCCCCTGCGCGCTGGTTCTCGGATAGCCGTCGTACACGCAACCAAGCGCGGCCCGCCGGCTGTGGAGGCGCTTCGCGAGCATCTTGCCCACCACCTCGTCCGGGACCAGCTCGCCGCGGTTCATGTACCCCTTGGCCTCCTCGCCGGGGGCGGTGCCCTTGGCGACCTCCTCGCGGAGCAGGTCACCGGTCGAGATATGCAGCAGCTCGAACGCCGCCGCAACGCGCTTGGCCTGCGTTCCCTTCCCGGCGCCGGGAGGGCCGAGCATCACCACGTCGAGGGCTCTTGTCACCATGCGTTCATCCCCTGCGGCCGCGCAAGCGGCGGCCCTTGACGAAACCGTCGTAATGGCGCATCACCATCTGCGCCTCGATTTGCTGCACGGTGTCCATCGCGACACCCACCACGATGAGCAGCGATGTGCCGCCGAAGTAGAACTTGATCCCCAGGCCTTCGGTAAACCACCGCGGCAAGAACGCGTCAAGGGTGCCGCCGATGAACGGGATCGTCGCCACCTTGAACCCCGCGATCAGGATCTCGGGAAGGATCGCGACAAGGGCCAGGTAGATCGCGCCGACCAGGGTGATGCGGGTGAGCGTCATGTCGATGAAATCGGCGGTGCGCTGGCCGGGACGGATACCGGGGATGAAGCCGCCGTATTTCTGCATGTTCTCGGCGGTGTCCTGCGGGTTGAAGATGATCGAGGTGTAGAAGTAGCAGAAGAAGATGATCGACACGAAGTAGACCAGGTTGTACAGCGGCTCCCCCCACTGCAGAGCACGCGTGACCGACTTGATGATCGGGTTGTCCACCATCTGGCCGATCGTCTGCGGGAACGAGAGGATCGAGGCGGCGAAGATCACCGGGATCACGCCGCCGGTGTTCAGGCGCAGCGGCAGGTACGTGCTCGCCCCGCCGTACATCTTGCGGCCCACGACGCGCTTGGCGTACTGCACCGGGATGCGGCGCTGGGCGCGCTCCATCAGGACGATCGCCCCCACCACGATCACCGCGAACACGATGAAGATCAGGGCCGTGATGATCGACATGCTGCCGGTGCGCAGGTCCTCGAAGGTGTTGATGAGGGCTCGCGGAAGGCCGACGACGATGCCGGCGAAGATGATGAGCGAGATCCCGTTGCCGACCCCGCGCTCGGTGATCTGCTCGCCGAGCCACATGACGAAGGCCGTCCCGGTCGTGAGCGTCAGCACGGTCATGAAGCGGAACCCCCAGCCCGGGTGCGGCACGAGCGCGAGCCCGCCCGGGGCGGAGGTCTTCTCGAGGAAGAACGAGATCCCGAGCGACTGCACGATCGAGATCACGACAGTCCCGTACCTCGTCCACTGCGTGATCTTCTTGCGTCCCAGGTCGCCTTCCTTGGACAGCTTCTCCAGGTACGGCCAGACCACCGTCAGCAACTGCAGGATGATCGAGGCCGAGATGTAGGGCATGATCCCGAGGGCGAAGATCGTCATCCGGCCGAGCGCCCCGCCGGAGAACAGGTTCAGGAAGCCCAGGAGCGTGCCCTTGGCCTGGTTCGTGAACTCGGCGATCGCCACCGGATCCACGCCGGGCGTCGGGATGAACGCCCCCAGCCGGTAGACCGCGAGGAGCAGGAAGGTGAAGATGACCCGCTTGCGCAGGTCGGGGATCGAGAAGATATTGCGCAGACTTTCGATCATTGCCCGATCACCTCGCAGGCGCCGCCGGCGGCCTGGATCGTTTCCTGAGCCTTCTTGGAGAACTTGTGCGCCCGCACGGTGAGCTTGCGGGACAGCGAGCCCTCACCGAGGATCTTCACGCCGTCGCGCAGCCGCGAGATGACGCCCTCGGCGAGCAGCAGGTCCGGCGTGACCTCGGCGCCGGCCGGGAACCGCTCGAGCTGGCCGACGTTGACGATCACGAACTCCTTACGGAAGATGTTCGTGAACCCGCGCTTGGGCATCCGGCGGACGAGCGGCATCTGGCCGCCCTCGAAGTTGCGCTTGTGGCTGTGGCCCGACCGCGAGAGCTGGCCCTTGTGGCCCTTGCCGGCGGTCTTGCCGTTGCCCGAGCCGGGGCCGCGGCCGACCCGCTTGCGGTCCTTCGTAGATCCTGCCTTTGGTGAGAGGTTGTGGAGCTCCATGGCCTACTCCTCGTCCTTCGCCGCGGTGCGCGTGCGAGGGGCTCGCGCCGCGGCCTTGGCCGGCGTGTCGGCGGCCTCCGCCTCGACGGCCTTCTTCTTGCGCGGCGCCTTCTCGGAGGTCGCCACCGCCGCGTCGACCAGCTTGTCGACCGCTTCCGGGACCTCGACCGTCGCCGGCGCGGGCTTCGCGGCGTGCGCGTGCGCGGCCACTTCCTCGAAGGCCACGATGTGCGCGGCCTTGGCGATCATCCCGCGGGTGTAGGGGTTGTCGGGCAGCACGACGGAGCGGCCGATGCGGCCGAGCCCGAGACCGTCGGTGACCACCTTCTTCACCCGTTCCTGGTTGCCGATGATGCTGTGCACCTGTGTGATGCGCAGCGTCGCAGCCGTCGTCTTGTGCCGGGCCGTCATACCTCGACCTCCGGGAGCGGGCCGGTCACGAGCTCGGCTTCCTCGACGACCTCGGTCTCGCCGACGCCGCGCCGCAGCAGGGACACCTCTTCCGCTGTGGTGAGCTGTTCGAGCGCCTCGAACGTCGCCCGCACAAGGTTGTGCGGGTTGGTCGTGCCGAGCGACTTGGTCAGGACGTCCGCAATCCCCGCGGCCTCCGCGATCGCGCGCACGGCGCCGCCGGCGATCACGCCGGTGCCGGGCGAGGCCGGCCGGAGCAGCACCCTGCCGGCGCCGAAGTGCCCGATGACCTCGTGTGGGATCGTCGTCCCCTTGCGGCGCACGGTGATCATCACGCGCCGGGCCGCCTCGGTCGCCTTGCGGATCGCCTGGGGCACCTCGCGGGCCTTGCCCGTGCCGAAGCCGACCTTGCCGTTCCCGTCACCGACAACCACCAGGGCGGAGAACGAGAAGTTCTTGCCGCCCTTCACGACCTTGGTGACGCGGTTGATGTTCACCACGTGATCGATAAATTGGCTATCCCGCTCGCTCATCGCTTTACCCCTAGAACTTCAGACCCGCTTCGCGGGCCGCGTCCGCCAGCTCCTTGACCACACCGTGGTACCGGAAGCCGGCTCGGTCGAACACGACCGAGGTGATCCCCTTGTCCTTCGCACGCTCGGCGATCGCCTTGCCGACGGCGCGGCCCGCCGCCTTGTTGCCGCCGTGGCTCAGTGCCTTGCGAAGGTCGTTCTCCACCGTCGAGGCGGCGACCAGGGTCGCGCCTTTCGCGTCGTCGATGAGCTGCGCGTAGACGTTCGCCAGCGACCGGAAAACCGCCAACCTCGGGCGCTCGGCGGTGCCGGCCACTGCCTTGCGGATCCGCATGTGAATGCGGTGGCGCCGCTGCTTTCTGTCCTTCAATTGCGCCATGGCGTTACGCTCCCGTCTTCCCGGCCTTGAGCTTCAAGACCTCGTCGGAGTACTTGATGCCCTTGCCCTTGTACACGTCGGGGGGGCGCACGCTGCGGATCTCGGCCGCGACCTGGCCGACCCTCTGCTTGTCGATGCCTTCGATGGTGAGCCGGTTGGCCTTCGCGTCGTAGCTGATGGCCACGCCCTCCGGCGCCTTGTAGGTCACCTGGTGCGAAAAGCCGAGCGAGAGCAGCAGCTCGCGAGGGTTCTTGAGCTCCGCCTTGTAGCCGACGCCGACGATGTCGAGCTCGCGCTTGAAGCCCGAGGTGACGCCGCTGACGGCGTTGGCGAGGAGCGCGCGGACGAGGCCGTGCAGCGCCCTGACGGAGGGCAGATCGCCCGTCCGGGTCACCACGACCTGTTCGCCCTCGACGGCGACGTTGATCCCGGCGGGAAGCGGGTGGTGCAGCGCGCCCTTCGGCCCCTTGACCTGCACCAACCCGTCCGCGACGGTCACCTGGACCGCCTTCGGGATCGGGATGGGGTTCTTTCCGATGCGAGACATGGCAGCCTCCCTACCACATGCGGCACATGACTTCGCCGCCGAGGCGCGACTCGCGCGCCTTGGCGTCGGTCATGAGCCCCTTGGAGGTCGAGATCACGGCGACGCCCATGCCGCCCCGGACCTCGGGCAGCTCCTCGACGCCGCGGTACACCCGCAGGCCGGGCCGGGAGACGCGCTCCAGACCGTGGATCGCGGGCTCGCCGTCCGGCGAGTAGCGCAGGTAGAGCCGCAGCGTGCCCTGGGGGCCTTCCTCCAGCACCTTGAAGGTGCGGATGAACCCCTCCTCCTGGAGGATCTTCGAAAGCTCGAGCTTGACCTTGGACGCCGGCGCGTCGCAGCGGTCCTTGCCTACGAGCACCGCGTTGCGGATCCGGGTGAGGAGGTCGGCGATCGGATCGGTCATCGTCATCACACACCCCCTACCAGCTCGCCTTGGTCACGCCCGGGAGGTATCCCTCCAGGGCAAGCTTGCGGAAGCACAGCCGGCAAAGCTCGAACTTGCGCATGTACGCGCGCGGGCGGCCGCAGAGCTTGCAACGGTTGCGGTGCCGCACGCGGAACTTCGGCGGCCGCAGCGATTTGGCGATGAGACAGGTACGAGCCACAGCGCCCTCCTAACCTTTCGCAAACGGGAAGCCGAGTTCCTGCAGGAGGAACCGGGCCTGGTCGTCGGTCCTGGCCGTGGTCACCACGGTCACGTTCATTCCCTTGGGGGTCTCGACCTTGGTGTAATCGATCTCCGGAAAGATCGAATGGTCGCGAATCCCCATCGTGAAGTTGCCGCGTCCGTCGAAGCCCTTCGGCGACAAGCCGCGGAAGTCGCGGACACGCGGCAGCGAGATGTTGATCAGACGGTCCAGGAACTCGTACATGCGGTCCCGCCGCAGCGTCACCGCGCAGCCGATCTGCATCCCCGCCCGGAGCTTGAACTGCGCGATCGACCTGCGGGCCTTGCGGACCGTCGGCCGCTGGCCGGTGATCGCCATCAGCTCGTCCACCGCCTGGTCCATCAACTTGTTGTTGCGCGGCGCCTCGCCCAGGCCGAGGTTGCAGACGACCCGGGTGATCCGCGGCACCGCCATCGCGTTGGAGATCGCGAACTCCTTCTCGAGTTTCGGGATCACTTCCTTCTCGTACTTCTCTTTCAAGCGCGCCATCGCACCCTCTCTTCCTTATTGGTCGAGAATCGCGCCATCGACCTTTGCGAGCCTGACCTTGCGGCCATCCTCGAGAACCTTGTAGCCCACTCGCGTCGGGCGGTTCGTGTCCGCCGAGATCACCATCACGTTCGACACCGCGATCGGCGCCTCCCGCTCCACGATCCCGCCTGCCACGCCCTTGCCGGGGTTCGCCTTGGTGTGGCGCTTGAGCATGTTGACGTGCTCAACCACCAACCGGGCCGCCTTGCGGTCCACCCGCATGACCTTCCCCTTCTTGCCCCTGTCCTTGCCGGCGATGACCTGAACCTGATCGCCCTTCTTGACCTTGAAGCTATTCGCCATCGCCGCCTCCTAAAGCACTTCCGGCGCGAGCGAGACGATCTTCATGAAGCGTCGCTCGCGCAATTCGCGCGCCACCGGCCCGAACACGCGGGTCCCGATCGGCTCCTTCTGGGCGTTGATCAGCACCGCCGCGTTGTCGTCGAACCGTATGTAGGAGCCGTCCTTGCGCCGGTGGCCGCTGCGGGTCCGCACGATCACCGCCCGCACGACCGTCCCCTTCTTCACCTGCGAGTCGGGGACCGCTTCCTTGACCGCGCAGACGATCACGTCCCCGATCCGGGCGTACCGGCCGGCGTTGGAGCCGCCGAGCTGGCGGATCGCCTGCAGCTTCTTGGCCCCCGAGTTGTCGGCCACCGTCAGCATCGTTTGCATCTGGATCATGGCAGCCTCCTCACGAAGCCCGCTCGATCACGCGCACGACCCGGAACCGTTTGCTCCGGGAGAGCGGACGGCACTCCATGATCTGCACCTTGTCGCCGACCTTGCAGACGTTGGTCTCGTCGTGCGCCGTGAACTTCCTGGCGCGCTGCACGAAGCGGTGGTAGAGCTTGTGCATGACGAGGCTCTCCACCTTGATGACCACCGTCTTGTCCATAGCGTCGGACACGACGATGCCGACCTTCGTGATCCCTTTGGTCCTGGTCGCGTTATCCATGGCTCACTCCGCTTCCCTGAGGCGCTCGGCGAGGATCGTCTCGACGCGCGCGATGTCCTTGCGCGCGAGACGGATCTTGGCCGGGTTTGCGATCTGACCGGTGGCCTTCTGGAAGCGCAGCTTGAAAAGCTGCTCCTTGAGCTCGGTCTCGGAGTTCCGCAGCTCCTCGATCGACTTGTCCCGCAGTTCCTTCGCTTTCATCGCACTTGCCCCCGTGCCACGAAGCGGGTCTTGATCGGAAGTTTGTGAGCCGCCAGGCGCATCGCCTCACGGGCCACGTCCTCCGTCACCCCCTCCATCTCGTAGAGGATCCGCGCCGGCTTGACGACGCACACCCATTCCTCCGGCGCGCCCTTGCCCTTGCCCATGCGGGTCTCCGCCGGCTTCTTGGTGATCGGCTTGTCCGGGAAGACCCGGATCCAGATCTTGCCGCCGCGCTTCACATGGCGCGTCATCGCGACACGGGCCGCCTCGATCTGGCGCGCCGTGACCCAGCCGGGCTCGAGCGCCTGGAGACCGTAGTCGCCGAACGACAGCTCACCGCCCCGGGTCGCAAGGCCCCTGCGGCGGCCGCGCTGTTGCTTGCGAAACTTGACTTTCTTCGGCATCAACATAGCAGCACCTCATCCCTCACAACGCGCGCCGGTGAGCCTTGCTCCGGTGCAACTCGCCCTTGTAGATCCACACCTTGACCCCGATCGCCCCGTAGGTGGTGAAGGCTTCGGCAAAGCCGTACTCGATATCGGCCTTGAGGGTGTGGAGGGGGAGCCGCCCCTCCTGGTACCACTCGGAGCGGGCGATCTCGGCCCCGTTGAGGCGACCCGAGCAGCGGATTTTGACGCCTTGCGCGCCGAAACGCAAGGCGTTCTCCATCGAGCGCCGCATCGCGCGCCGGAACGTGATGCGCCGGACGAGCTGGCTGGCGATCGATTCGGCGATCAGCTGGGCCTCGATCTCCGGCCTCTGGATCTCCTGGATGTTGATGTGGATGTCCTGACCGTAGACGGCGCGCAGCTCGGCCCCGAGCTTGTCCACCTCGGCGCCCTTGCGCCCGATGATGATCCCCGGCCGGGCGGAGAAGATGTTGACCCGGATCTTGTTGGCCGTGCGCTCGATGTCGATCTCGGCAACGCCGGCGTGCGACAGCCGGCTCTTGAGCGCCTTGCGCAAGCGGAGGTCCTCGTGCAGGAGCTTCGCGTAGTCGGCGTCGGCGAACCAACGCGACCGCCACGTCTTGTTGTACCCAAGCCTGAAACCGTACGGGTGCGTCTTCTGGCCCACGATCGCCTCCTACTTCTCGCGCTCCGCGACCTGCACGGTCACGTGGCAGAACTTGTGCAGCCGGGGGAAAACGCGCCCCATCGAGGCCGCACGGAATCGCTTCAGGGACGGGGCCTGGTTGACCTGGATGCTCGTGAGGACAAGCTTCCCGGCATCCACCCCGGGCAACTTCTGCTCGAGGTTGGCCACCGCGGAGCGGACGAGCTTCTCGATGTCGCGCGCGCAGCGCTTGTGGGTCAGCCTGAGCATGGCCAGCGCCCGTCGCGACACCCTGGCCGCGCACGACGTCGGCGACCAGCCGCACCTTCTGGGGAGAACCCTTGTAGTAACGCAGTCGAGCTTCGGCTTGCATAGCTTCCCCCTAGTGGGCGGCGCCCTTTTCCTTGCGCGTCGCGGAGTGGCCGCGGAACGTGCGGGTGAGCGCGAACTCGCCCAGCTTGTGGCCGACCATGTTCTCCGTGACGAAGACCGGGACGAACTTCTGGCCGTTGTGGACGGCGATGGTGTGGCCCACCATCTCGGGAATGATGGTCGACCGGCGCGACCAGGTCTTGATGACCCTGCGCTCGCGCGAGTCGTTGAGCTGCTCCACCTTCTTCAGCAGGTGGCCATCGATGAACGGTCCCTTGTGGATTGAACGAGCCATCCCGACCTCCCCTACTTCCGCCGCTTCACGATGAAGCGAGTGGTCCGCTTGCACGTGCGGGTCTTGTAGCCCTTGGTCGGCTGGCCCCAGGGGCTGACCGGGTGCCGGCCGCCCTTGGTCTTGCCCTCGCCGCCGCCGTGCGGGTGGTCGACCGGGTTCATGGCCGTGCCGCGCACGTGGCCGCGCCGTCCGAGCCAGCGGGTGCGGCCCGCCTTGCCGATCGACACGTTGGAGTGGTCGACGTTCCCGACCTGACCGACCGTCGCCCAGCACGTGGCGAGCACCAGCCGCATCTCTCCGGAAGGCAGGCGCAGCGTCACGTAGGCGCCCTCCTTGGCCATCACCTGGGCGCTGGCGCCCGCGGAACGCACCATCTGTCCGCCGTGACCGGGCTTCAGCTCGACGTTGTGGACCAGGGCGCCGAGCGGGATGCTCTTGAGCGGCAACGCGTTGCCCGGGACGATCTCGGCCTTCTCGGCGGCCACGAGCGTGGTCCCCACGCCGACGCCGTCGGGCGCCAGGATGTACCGCTTCTCGCCGTCCGCGTAGACCAGCAGCGCGATGCGCGCCGACCGGTTGGGGTCGTACTCGATGGTGGCGACGCGCGCGGGCACGCCCCTCTTGTCGCGGCGGAAGTCGATGGCGCGGTAGCGCCGCTTGTGGCCGCCGCCGCGGAAGCGCAGCGTCTCGTGCCCCTCGTTGTTCCGGCCGCCGCTCTTCGTGATCCCGCGGGTGAGCGACTTCTCCGGCCGGTCCTTCGTGATCTCGCCGAAGTCCAGACGAGTCATGAAGCGGATGCCCGGAGAGGTCGGCTTGAATGATTTGAGCGCCATGGTCCTTCTCCCTACACCTGATCAAAGAACTCGATGGTCTTCTCGCCGGCGGCGAGGCGCACGTAGGCCTTGCGCCAGTCCGGGCGCATGCCCGTGTAGCGGCCGAACCGCTTCTGCTTGCCGCGCACGTTGACCACCCGCACCTCGACGACCTTGACCCCGAACAGGGTCTCGACCGCCTTGCGGACCTCGATCTTGTTGGCGTTTCGCGCGACCTGGAAGCACACCGTGTTCGTGCTCGCCTTCAGGTCCGCGGTCTTCTCCGTCACGATTGGGCGCAGAACGATCTGGCGTGGGTCCTTCATGACGACAGCACCTCCGAGAGCTGCACCAGCGCGCGGCGCGAGAAGACGAGCTGTTTCGCCCGCAGCACCTGGTAGACGTGGACGTGCATGGCGTCCGCGGTGTTCAACTCGGGCCGGTTGCGGGTGGCCAGCAGCAGGTTGAGGTTGTCGTAGCTGTCGATCAGCAGGACCTTCTCCCCCGCCAGCCCGAGCTTCTCCAGGCGCGCCACGAACTCCTTGGTGCGGTGCGAGTCGACGTCGAGAGACTCGAGCACGCGGAGCTGTCCGCCGGTCAGACGCTCGGCGAGCACCGACTTGAGCGCGTTCTTCTTCGCCTTGATGTTGACCTTCGCCGCGTACGAGCGGGGCTGCGGCCCGAACGTCGTGCCGCCGTGCCGCCAGAGCGGCGAGCGGGTGGAGCCGTGCCGCGAGCGCCCGGTCCCCTTCTGCTTCCAGGGCTTCTTCCCGCCGCCGGAGACCATGCTCCGGGTCTTGGTCGCATGGGTGCCGCTGCGCAGGCCGGCCAGGTAGGCCTTCACCACCTCGTAGACCAGATGGGGGCGGGAGGGGTACGAGAAGACCTCCTGCGGGAGCTCGACCTCCCCCACCACCTCGTTGTCCCAGTTGCGCACGTCAAGCTTCATGGTCCGCCCCCTTAACCCTTCACCAGCCGCAGCAAGGCGTTGCGGCCGCCAGGAACGGCACCTTTGAGGAAGAGCAGGTTGCGCTCGAGGTCCACCTTGACCACCTTCACGTGCTTCAGCGTGACCTTGTCGACGCCCATGCGGCCGGCCATCCTGGTGCCCGGAAACACGCGCGAGGGATAGGCCGACGGCCCGATGCCGCCCGGCGCCCGGTGGAACATGGAGCCGTGGCTGGCGGCGCCGCCGCGGAAGTGGTGCCGCTTCATCGCGCCCTGGAACCCCTTGCCCTTGGAGGTGCCGACCACCCGGATCACCTCCCCGACGGCGAAGATGTCGCAGAGCACCGTGTCGCCGGGCTTCACCTCGGAACCGTCGGCCACGGGGACCTCGGCCAGCATCCGAGTCGGGGGCACGCCGGCCTTGGTGAACGAGCCCAGCCAGGGGCTTGCTGACCCGCCGGGGCGGCTTGCCCGCGACGAGCCCGATTTGCGCCGCCTCGTGCCCGTCGGTTGCGGTGGTCCGGCGCAGCACCACGACGCACGGCCCCGCCTGCACGACGGTGACCGGCACCATGGCGCCGGAGTCGTCGAACACCTGGGTCATGCCGATCTTCTTGGCGAGAATTCCTTGCACCATGCCCGACCTCACTTCTTCCCGCCGTAGGCCTTGATCTCGACATCCACGCCGGCGGGCAGCTCGAGCTTCATGAGCGCGTCCACCGTCTGTTGCGTGGGATCGAGGATGTCGAGAAGCCTCTTGTGCGTGCGGATCTCGAACTGCTCACGCGACTTCTTGTCCACGTGCGGCGAGCGCAGGACGGTGAAGCGCTGGATCTGCGTCGGCAGCGGGATCGGCCCCGATACGCTCGCCCCCGTGCGCTTCGCCGTGTCCACGATCTCCGCCGTGGACTGGTCCAGGAGACGGAAGTCGTACGCCTTGAGCCGGATCCGGATCTTGTCCTTGACCATGGCCACTCCTACTCGATGATTTCGGTGATGGTGCCGGCGCCGACGGTGCGGCCACCCTCACGAATCGCGAACCGCAGCGCCTTCTCCATCGCGATCGGCGTGATCAGCTCCACCTCCACCGATATTCTGTCGCCCGGCATCACCATCTCAACCCCTGCCGGCAGGTACACCGACCCCGTCACATCCGTCGTCCGGAAGTAAAACTGCGGCCGGTACCCCTTGAAAAACGGCGTGTGCCGACCACCCTCTTCCTTCGTCAGGATGTACACCTCAGCCTTGAACTTCGTGTGCGGCGTGATCGTCCCGGGCTTCGCCACCACCTGCCCGCGCTCCACGTCGCTCTTCTCCGTCCCCCGCAAGCAGCAGCCCGATGTTGTCCCCGCCTGCCCCTGGTCCAGCAACTTCCGGAACATCTCCACGCCCGTCACCACCCGCTTGATCGTCGGGTTGTACCCCACGATCTCCATCTCCTCCCCCACCTTCACCACCCCGCGCTCCACCCGCCCCGTCACCACCGTCCCTCGCCCCGAAATCGTGAACACGTCCTCGATCGGCATCAAAAACGGCTTGTCGATCGCTCGCACCGGCTCCGGCACGTACTTGTCCAACGCGTCCATCAACTCCACAATGCACTTCGCCTCCGGCGAGTCCGCCGACGTCGCCGCCCCCGCCTTCAGCGCCGCCCCACGAATCACCGGCACCTCGTCCCCGGGAAAGTCGTACTGGCTCAACAACTCCCGCACTTCCAACTCCACCAGGTCCAACAAGCTCCGGGTCCTCAACCTTGTCCACCTTGTTCAAAAACACCACGATGCACGGCACCCCAACCTGCCGCGCCAGCAAGATGTGCTCCCGCGTCTGCGGCATCGGCCCGTCCTCCGCCGACACCACCAGAATCGCCCCGTCCATCTGCGCCGCTCCCGTGATCATGTTCTTCACGTAGTCGGCATGCCCGGGACAATCCACGTGCGCGTAGTGACGCATTCCCGTCTGATACTCCACGTGCGACGTCGCAATCGTCAGAATCTTCATCTCGTTCCGACGACCGTGCGCAATCGACGCCTTCGCCACCTCGTCGTACGCCTTGAACTCCGCCAAACCCTTCAACGACTGCACCTTCGTAATCGCCGCCGTCAACGTCGTCTTCCCGTGGTCCACGTGCCCAATCGTCCCCACGTTCACGTGCGGCTTCGTCCGATCAAACTTCTGCTTGGCCATGTCTGCCCCCTTTACGCCAGCCCCTTCGCGCGGGAGATGACCTCTTCCGCGATGTTCCTGGGCACCTCGTCGTAGTGGTCGAACTGCATGGTGTAGGTTGCACGCCCCTGCGTCATCGAACGCAGCTGCGTCGCGTAGCCGAACATCTCCGCCAGCGGAACGAACGCGGCGATGACCCGCGAGCCGGCCCGCTGCTCCAGGCTCGTGATCTTGCCCCGCCGCGAGTTCAGAGTCGCCGATCACGTCACCCATGTACTCGTCCGGGGTGACGGCCTCGACGTCCATCAGCGGCTCGAGCAGCACCGGGTGGGCCTTGGACGCCGCGTCTTTGAACGCCATCGAGCCGGCGACCTTGAACGCCATCTCCGAGGAGTCCACCTCGTGGTACGAGCCGTCGTACAGGGACACGCCGACGCCGATCATCGGGAAGCCGGCCAGAATCGCCGTGCTGCAGCGCCTCGCGGATCCCCTGGTCCACCGGCTTGACGTACTCGCGCGGGATCGACCCGCCGACGATGTCGTTGGAGAACTCGTACTCGGTGCCGTCGGTGAGGGGCGTCAGCCGGATCTTGGCATGGCCGTACTGGCCGTGGCCGCCGGTCTGCCGCACGAAACGGCCTTCGCCCTTGGCCTCCTGCTTGATCGTCTCGCGGTAGGAGACCTGCGGCCGTCCGACCGCCGCCTCCACCTTGAACTCGCGCACCAGGCGGTCGACGATGATCTCGAGGTGCAGCTCGCCCATCCCCGAGATGATCGTCTGCCCGGTGTCGGAGTCGGTGTGGACCCGAAACGTCGGGTCCTCCTGCGCCAGCTTGGCCAGGGCGACGCCGAGCTTGTCCTGGTCGGCCTTGGTCTTCGGCTCGATCGCGACGTCGATCACGGGCTCCGGGAACTGCATCGCCTCGAGCACGATCGGCTCCTTGGGCGAGCAGATGGTGTCGCCGGTGGCGACGCTGCGCAGGCCGACGACGGCGACGATGTCCCCGGCGAAGACCTCCTTGATCTCCTCGCGCTTGTTGGCGTGCATCTTGAGGAGGCGCCCGATGCGCTCGTGGTTGCCGGTCCGGGCGTTGTGGACCTGGTCGCCGGTCGAGAGCCGGCCCGAGTACACCCGCACGAACGTCAGCTGTCCGACGAACGGGTCGGTCATGATCTTGAACGCGAGCGCGGCGAACGGGGCATCGTCGTCCGGAGGCCGCGACTGGGGCTCGCCGTCGGGCGTGTGACCCTCGATCGGCGGCACGTCGAGCGGCGACGGCAGGAAGTCGACGACGGCGTCCAGCAGCTGCTGGACGCCCTTGTTCTTGAACGCCGAACCGCAGACGACCGGGGCGATGCGGTGCGCCACCGTCTGGGCGCGCAGGCTGGCCCGGACGGCGGCCGGCTCCAACGTCTCGCCGGCGAGGTAGCGCTCGAGGAGGCCCTCGTCGTACTCGGCGGCGACCTCGAGCATCTGCTCGCGCCACTTCTCGAACAGCTCCCGGTGCTCCTCGGGGACGTCCCGGCGCTCGAAATCCGCCCCGAGGGTGTCGTCGAGGACGACGTAGGCGCACCCCTCGATGAGGTCGATGACGCCCTTGAAGGCGTCCTCGGCGCCGTACGGGATCTGCACCGCGACCGGGTTCGCGTGCAGCTTCTTCTTCATCTGCTCGATCGTCCCGAAGAAGTCGGCGCCGACGCGGTCCATCTTGTTGACGAACGCGATGCGCGGCACGCGGTAGCGGTCGGCCTGCCGCCAGACGGTCTCGGACTGCGGCTCGACGCCGCTGACCGCGTCGAAGACGGCGACGGCGCCGTCGAGCACGCGCAGGCTGCGCTCGACCTCGGCGGTGAAGTCGACGTGGCCGGGCGTGTCGATGATGTTGATGCGGTGGTCGCGCCAGAAGCAGGTGGTGGCGGCGGACGTGATCGTGATGCCACGCTCCTGCTCCTGCTCCATCCAGTCCATGGTGGCGGTGCCGTCATGGACTTCACCCATCTTGTAGTTCACCCCCGTGTAATAAAGGATGCGCTCGGTAGTCGTCGTCTTACCGGCATCGATGTGGGCCATGATGCCGATATTCCGAGTCTTCTCCAGGGGTGCAAGTCGTGGCATTTTTTCAAAGAACCTTTCAGTGCTTCTCGCTTCTCTCTGCTCTGCGCCGGCGGCACTCGCTGCCGACCGGCCGAAAGCTGTCAACAGCCTCCTACCACCGGTAGTGGCTGAAGGCCTTGTTGGCCTCCGCCATCCTGTGCGTGTCGTCCTTCTTCTTCATCGCGCCGCCGCGGTTGTTGGCGGCATCCATGAACTCGCCCGCCAGCTTGTCGACCATCGACTTCTCGCCGCGCGCCTTGGCGAAGTCGATCAGCCAGCGGATCGACAGCGACAGCTGCCGGCCCGGGGGCACCTCGACCGGCACCTGATAGGTCGAGCCGCCGACGCGGCGGGACTTGACCTCGAGCTGCGGCTTCACGTTGTCCATCGCGCGCTTGAAGACCTTCAAAGGGTCGTCCTGCGTCTTCGACTGGATGATGTCGAGCGCCCCGTAGAAGATGCTCTCGGCCGTGCTCCTCTTGCCCTGGCGCAGGATCGAGTTGATGAAGCGGGTCACGAGCTGCGAGTTGTAGACGGGATCCGGAAGGACCTCGCGCTTGGCGACGTAACGACGGCGCGGCATGGGCTACGCCCTCCCCTGTTGCTTCTGCCGCTTCGTGCCGTACTTCGAGCGGCTCTTGTTGCGGCCCGACACTCCCTGGGCGTCCACCACGCCGCGGATCACGTGGTAGCGCACGCCCGGGAGGTCCTTCACGCGGCCGCCCCTGATCAGCACCACCGAGTGCTCCTGCAGGTTGTGGCCCTCGCCGGGGATGTACGTCGTCACCTCGACGCCGTTGGTCAACCGCACGCGAGCGACCTTCCGCAGCGCCGAGTTCGGCTTCTTGGGGGTGGTCGTGTACACGCGGGTGCACACGCCGCGCTTCTGCGGGCACGCCGCGAGGGCCGGGCTCTTGGTCTTGACCTCGAGTTGTTGGCGTCCGTGTCGGACAAGCTGCGCGATCGTCGGCATCGTTTCCTCTCTCGACTCCAGGCGGCAAGGGCCAAGCGTGCTCCGGTGCTTGGCCCCGGCTGCGTACCTACCGGCGGTTTGCCGGTGAAGTCCGAAGATTCTAGTTAAGCGCCACCGAACTGTCAACTGCTCTCGGGGCGCGGGGGCAACAGCTGGTTGAGCTCATCGTACTCCGCGGGCGTCTCCCCGGCAGGCTCCTCCGGTTGCGGCATCTCGTCCTGCGGCACGGGATCAATCGTAAAGTAGTGATAATGCTTGGCTCCCGTACCGGCCGGGATGAGCCTGCCGACGATGACGTTCTCCTTGAGGCCGTACAGGTCGTCGACCCGGCCCGAGACCGCCGCCTCGGTGAGGACCCTCGTCGTCTCCTGGAACGAGGCCGCCGAGACGAACGACTCGGTCGCCAGGGCCGCCTTGGTGATGCCCAGGAGCACGGGGGCGAACCGCGCCGGCTGCCCGCCGAGCTTCTCGATGCGCTCGTTCTCCTCCTCGACGCGGTACCTCGGCACCTGCTCCTCGAGCAGGAACTCGGTGTCGCCCGGGTCGGTGACCTTCACGAAGCGGCACATCTGGCGGACGATGGTCTCGATGTGCTTGTCGTTGATGGTGACGCCCTGGGTGCGGTAGACCTCCTGGATCTTGTCCACCAGGTAGCGCTGCAGCTCGGCCTCGCCCAGCACCGCCAGCACGTCGTGCGGGTCGACCGGACCGTCGGTGAGCGACTCTCCGGTCGCGACCCACTCGCCGTCCTGCACGATCAGGTGGGCGACCTTCGGGATCGTGTACTCGCGGGTCGTCCCCTCCTTGCCTTCCACGGTCACCTTCCGGGTGCCGCGGGTGGCCTCGCCGACGTGCACGACGCCGGAGATCTCGCTGACCACGGCCGCGTCCTTCGGGCGCCGCGCCTCGAAGAGCTCGACCACGCGCGGCAGGCCGCCGGTGATGTCCTTGGTCTTGGTGGTCTCGCGCGGGATCTTGGCGAGCACGTCGCCGGGGTTGACGGTGTCGCCCTCGCCGACCATCAGGTGCGAACCGATCGCCAGCTGGTACCGGCGCTCGGTCGGCGTCTTCTTGTCGGTCGGAGCGGACCACGATCGTCGGGATCCGCCGGTCGGCGCCGATCGGCTCGATGACGATCTTGTGCGAGTGGCCGGTCAGCTTGTCGATCTCCTCGCGCACGTTCTCGCCTTCGACCAGGTCCACGTAATCGACCTTGCCGGCCACGGTGGTGAGCACCGCGGACGTGAACGGGTCCCACTCGGCGAGGATCGCCCCGGGCTCGACGAACTGTCCCTCCTCGACCGCCAGGATGGAGCTGTACACCAGGTTGTAGCGCTCGCGCTCGCGGCCGCGGTCGTCCGAGATCGCGACCTTGGCGTTGCGGGACACGACGACGGTCTTGCCCTCGGTGTTCGTCACCGCTTGGACCCCGAACAGCTTGACCGTGCCCGAGCGGCTCGCCTGGTGGCGCGACTGCTCGGTGGCGCGGGTCGCCGTGCCGCCGTAGTGGAACGTCCTCATCGTGAGCTGGGTGCCCGGCTCGCCGATCGACTGCGCCGCGATGATGCCCACCGCCTCGCCGAGCTCCGCCAGGCGCCCGGTGGCGAGCATGCGCCCGTAGCACTTGCGGCAGGCGCCGCGGCGCGTCTCGCAGGTCAGCAACGACCGGATCTTGACGCGTTCGTACCCGGCGTCCTCGATCGCCGCGGCAAGCTCCTCGGTGACCTCGGTGTTGGCCTCGCAGATCACGGTCCCTTCCAGGGGATCCAGGAGGTCCTCGGCGACCACGCGGCCGACGAGGCGGTCGCGCAGCTTCTCGAGCACCTCGCCTCCCTCGGTGATGGCCGTGACGTAGATGCCGTGGTCGGTGCCGCAGTCCTCCTCGGTGATGATCACGTCCTGCGACACGTCCACGAGGCGGCGGGTGAGGTAGCCGGAGTCCGCGGTCTTGAGCGCCGTGTCGGCCAACCCCTTGCGCGCGCCGTGGGTCGAGATGAAGTACTGCAAAACCGACAGCCCCTCGCGGAAGTTGGCGGTGATCGGGGTCGGGATGATCTCGCCGGAGGGCTTCGACATCAGGCCGCGCATCCCGGCGATCTGGCGGATCTGCTCCTTGGAGCCGCGGGCCCCGGAGTCCGCCATGATGAAGATCGGGTTGGGCTCGCCGCGAGGCGTCCGCACGGCGGCGCATCTCGCGGAACATCTCGTCGGACACCTTCTCGGTGACGCGGTGCCAGATGTCAACGATCTTGTTGAGGCGCTCGCCCGCGGTGATGATGCCGCCGGAGCGCTGCCGCTCGACCTCCTCGACCTCCTTGAGCGCGTTGTTGATCAACCCTTCCTTCGCACTGGGAACGATCATGTCGCCGGCGCCGATCGAGATGCCGGCGAGCGTCGCCCAGGTGAACCCGAGGTTCTTCAGGGCGTCGAGCAGGCGCACCGTCACCTCGTGCCCGAACCGCAGGTAGGTGAAGGAAACCAGGCTCTGCAGGCCGCCCTTCTTCAGCTGGCCGTTGACGAACGGCAGCTCCGGCGGCAGCGCCGCGTTGAGGATCGCGCGCCCGACCGTGGTCTCCAGGTGGAAGTTCTCGACCCTCTGCGGTTCGGCGTGCAGGAGGTCCTGCTGGTCGGCCTCGACCGTCATGTCGAGCAGGTTGCCGGTGTAGACGACCTCGATCGGCTGCAGCGTGTCTGGCGCAGGTAGTTGGCGTGCGCGAGCAACGCCTCGTCGACGGACGCGAACACCTTGCGGCGCTGGCCCTTCCCGAGCGGGCGCTCGGAGGTCAGGTAGTAGATGCCGAGCACCATGTCCTGCGACGGCACCGCGAGCGGCTTGCCGGACGCCGGCGACAGGATGTTGCGGGACGCGAGCATCAGGACGCGGGCCTCGAGCTGCGCCATCGGGGAGAGCGGCACGTGGACCGCCATCTGGTCGCCGTCGAAGTCGGCGTTGTAGGCCGCGCACACGAGCGGGTGGATGCGGAGCGCCTTGCCTTCGACCAGGACCGGCTCGAACGCCTGGATGCCGAGGCGGTGCAGCGTCGGCGCGCGGTTCAGCATCACCGGGTGCTCTTTGATCACGGTCTCGAGCGCGTCCCACACCTCCGGGGTGCGCTGCTCGACCAGCTCGCGGGCCATCTTGATCGTCGTGACCAGCCCCTTCTTCTCGAGCTCGTGGTAGATGAACGGCTTGAACAGCTCGAGCGCCATCTCCTTGGGGAGCCCGCACTGGTGGAGCTGGAGCTCGGGGCCGACCACGATCACGGAGCGGCCGGAGTAGTCCACGCGCTTGCCCAGCAGGTTCTGGCGGAACCGGCCCTGCTTGCCCTTGAGCGCATCGGAGAGCGACTTGAGCGGGCGGCCGTTGGAACCCTTGATCACGCGGCCGCGGCGGCCGTTGTCGAAGAGCGCGTCCACCGCCTCCTGGAGCATGCGCTTCTCGTTGCGGACGATGACCTCTGGAGCCCGCAGCTCGAGGAGCTTCTTGAGCCGGTTGTTGCGGTTGATCACCCGGCGGTAGAGGTCGTTGAGGTCGGAGGTCGCGAACCGCCCGCCGTCGAGCGGCACGAGCGGCCGCAGCTCCGGGGGGATCACCGGGATGACCTCGAGGATCATCCACTCGGGGCGGTTGCCGGACTTGCGGAACGACTCCACCACCCGGAGGCGCTTGGCCGCCTTCTGGCGCTTGACCACCGAGGGCTCGGTCCGCATCAACAGGCGCAGCTCGCCGGCCATCTCGTCGAGGTCGATGCGGCGGAGGAGCTCCTGGATCGCCTCGGCGCCCATCTTGGCCACGAAGCCCTCGCCGTACTCCTGCCGGCCCTCGCGGTACTGCTCCTCGGAGAGGACCTGCTTCTCCTCGAGCGTGGTGTCGCCCGGATCGATGACGACGTACGCCTCGAAGTAGAGCACCCGCTCGAGCTCGCGCATCGTGATGTCGAGTAGCTGGCCGATGCGGCTCGGCAACCCCTTGAAGAACCAGACGTGCGACACCGGGGCGGCGAGCTCGATGTGGCCCATGCGCTCGCGCCGGACCTTGGAGCGCGTGACCTCGACGCCGCACTTGTCGCACACGACGCCGCGGTGCTTCATGCGCTTGTACTTGCCGCAAAGGCATTCCCAGTCGGTGACGGGACCGAAGATGCGGGCGCAGAACAGGCCGTCGCGCTCCGGCTTGAAGGTGCGGTAGTTGATCGTCTCGGGCTTCGTGACCTCGCCGTGAGACCACGAGCGGATCTTCTCGGGCGAGGCCAGGGAGACCCGTATCGCGTCGAAGTCGTTGATCGCCTTCGGCTTGGTGAAAAATGGACGGCTCTCGCCGCGGGAATCGCTGCGGGGTTCGCTTGGCATGCTGCTCATTCCAGCCCCCTCACTCTCCCTCGTGCTTGACGAGCTCCACGTCGAGCCCGAGGCTCTGGAGCTCCCGCACGAGCACATTGAACGACTCGGGCAGGCCCGGCTGCTCGGGGACCTTGCCCTTGACGATCGCCTCGTACACCCGCGAGCGTCCCTCGACGTCGTCGGACTTGACGGTCAACAGCTCCTGCAGCGTGTACGCGGCGCCGTATGCCTCGAGCGCCCAGACTTCCATCTCGCCAAGGCGCTGGCCGCCGAACTGGGCCTTGCCGCCGAGGGGCTGCTGCGTGATCAGGGAGTACGGGCCGATCGAACGCGCGTGGATCTTGTCGTCCACGAGGTGGGACAGCTTCAGCATGTAGATGTAGCCGACCGTGACCCTCTGCTCGAACGGCACGCCGGTCACGCCGTCGCGCAGGACGGTCTTGCCGTCCTCCGGGATCCCGGCCCGCGACAGCATCTCGCGGATCTCCCCTTCGGTCGCGCCGTCGAACACCGGGGTCGCGAAGTGCAGGCCGAGCGCCTTGCCGGCCCACCCGAGGTGCGTCTCCAGGATCTGGCCGACGTTCATGCGGCTCGGGACGCCGAGCGGGTTGAGCACGACCTCGACCGCGGTCCCGTCCTGGAGGAACGGCATCTCCTCGTCCGGGAGCACCACCGAGATCACGCCCTTGTTGCCGTGCCGCCCGGCCATCTTGTCGCCGACCTGGAGCTTGCGCTTCATGGCGACGTAGACCTTGACCTGCTTGATGACGCCCGGGGGCAACTCGTCGCCCGCGGTCAGGAGCTTGATCCTCTCGTCGTTGAGCTTCTCGAGGACCTCGATCTGGCTCTCCGCCTGGTTGGCAAGCATGCGGACGCGCTCGCGCACCGTGTCGTCGGCGAGCGGCAACGCCAGCATCTCGGCGCGCGTCAGCTCCGTCACCACCTCGGCGGCCAGCTTGGCGTTCTTCTTGGCGACCAGGTCGCCGGTGCGCGCCGACACGACGTCGGCCGTCACCTTGGCGCCGTCGAGCAGCTCGGCGAGCTTCTTGTTGCGCTCCTCGAGGACGATCCTGCGCTCGTCCTCGGAGTTCTTGCGGATGCGAGCGATCTCCTCTTCCTCGATCGCCTGGGCGCGCACGTCCTTCTCGGTGCCGCGGCGGGCGAAGATCTTGACGTCCACCACGACGCCGGAAATGCCGGGCGGGCACTTCAGCGAGGCGTCGCGCACGTCGCCGGCCTTCTCGCCGAAGATCGCGCGCAGCAGCTTCTCCTCGGGCGTCAGCTGGGTCTCACCCTTGGGGGTGACCTTGCCGACCAGGATGCTGCCCGGGCGCACGTGGGCCCCGACGCGCACGATGCCGGCGTCGTCGAGGTCCTTGAGGGCGTTCTCCGCGACGTTCGGGATGTCGCGGGTGATTTCCTCGGGGCCGAGCTTCGTGTCGCGGGCGGCGATCTCGAGTTCCTCGATGTGGACCGAGGTGAAGTAGTCCTCCTTGACGAGCTTCTCGGAGACGACGATCGCGTCCTCGAAGTTGTACCCGCGCCACGGCATGAACGCGACCAGCACGTTGCGGCCGAGCGCGAGCTCGCCCCTTGTCCGTGTTCGGGCCGTCGGCGAGCACCTGCCCCTTGACGACGCGCTGCCCGGGACTGACGATCGGCTTCTGGTTCACGCACGTGTTCTGGTTGGAGCGGCGGAACTTGGTGAGCTGGTAGATGTCGGCGCCGAAGTCGCGGGGACGCCCGGTCTCGGGGTCCTCGGCCTCGACGCGCACGATGATGCGCCGGGAGTCCACGGTGTCCACGACCCCGGAGCGGCGGCAGACGATGACGGAGCCGGAATCGCGGGCGACGACCGACTCGAGGCCGGTCCCGACGAGCGGAGCCTCGGAGCGCAGCAGCGGGACCGCCTGACGCTGCATGTTGGACCCCATCAGGGCGCGGTTGGCGTCGTCGTGCTCGAGGAACGGGATGAGCGCGGCGGCCACCGACACGACCTGCTTGGGCGACACGTCGATGTAGTCGATCTTGTCCCGGTCGATGAGCACGAACTCGCCCGCCGACCTGGCGATCACCTTCTCGGACTGCAGGGCGCCCTTGGCATCCACCTCGGCGTTGGCCTGCGCGATGTTGAGCGTCTCCTCGTCCCACGCCGACAGGTAGAAGGCGTGCGGCACCCAGCGGGCCGGCCGCTTCGCCTTGGCCTGCAGCTTCTTGTTCGCGGATTCGACCTCTTCGAGCTGCACGACCTGGTGGAGCTCGAACGAGGAGTCGCCGCGCTCGGAGATCATCACGTGCTCGAGCACGCGCCCCTTCTCGACCTTCTTGTACGGCGATTCGATGAAACCGAAGTCGTTGATGCGCGCGTAGCACGAGAGGGACGAGATCAGGCCGATGTTCGGGCCTTCCGGCGTCTCGATCGGACAGATCCGGCCGTAGTGCGTGGCGTGCACGTCGCGCACCTCGAAGCCGGCGCGCTCGCGCGACAACCCGCCCGGGCCGAGCGCCGAGAGACGGCGCTTGTGGGTGACCTCGGCCAGCGGGTTGGTCTGGTCCATGAACTGCGAGAGCTGCGAGGAACCGAAGAACTCCTTCACCGCCGCGATCACCGGCTTGGCGTTGATGAGGTCCCGCGGCATCGCGTTCTCGATGTCCTGGTGGATCGTCATGCGCTCCTTGATGGCGCGCTCCATGCGGACCAGGCCGACGCGGAACTGGTTCTCGAGCAACTCGCCGACCGCGCGCACGCGCCGGTTGGCGAGCGAGTCGATGTCGTCAAGGCGCCCGATGCCGCGCGACAGCTTCAGCAGGTAGCGCACGACCGCGATGAAGTCTTCCTGGTCCATCACCCGCTGCTTGAGGTTCTTCTTCAGGCCGAGCTTGACGTTGAACTTGAAGCGGCCGACCTCCGAGAGGTCGTACTTGCGCTCGTCGAAGAACAGGCCGTCGAACAGCGTGGTGGCCGACTCCTGCGTCGGCGGGTCGCCCGGGCGCAGCCGGCGGTAGACCTCCATGATGGCGTCGAGCTTGGCGCGGATCGAGTCCTTCTCGATGGTCTTGGTGAGGATCTCGCCCACCAGGTCCCACCCCGGGAACGCGAGCTTCAGTTCCTTCTTGCCGAGCTCCTGGGCGCGGGCGAGGAGCTCCGGGGAGACCGTGGACCCGGCTTCAGCCACCAGCTCCCCGGTCGACGGGTCGACGACGTCCTCGCCGAGCACGGCGTCGACGAGCTCTTCCGCCCTGACGTCGCGCTTGACCTTGTCGCTATCCTTGAGCCCTTTGCGCATCGCCGCGTCGAGCTTGAGACCGGCGAACAGCTCGGGGGACGCCGTGCGGCGCCCCACCTGCGCGATGGTCCGCTCCTCGTCGACCTCGACCACGGTGCGGTCGATGGTGAGGGTCACCACGTCGTCCTTCAGCTTGGCCGGGAACAGGTGGTAGAAGGTCTCGAGCAGCTGCGCGTTCGACTCCAGGCCGAGCGCGCGCAGGAACACGGTCCCCGGGAAACGGCGCTTGCGGTCGATGCGAACGTAGAGGATCTGCTTCTTGTCGAACTCGAACTCGATCCAGGAGCCGCGGTAGGGCACCACCTTGGCGAGCAGGGAGGTCGGCGTCTCGCGGGTGAAGGAGACGCCCGGCGAGCGGTGCAACTGCGAGACGATGACGCGCTCCGTGCCGTTGATGATGAACGTCCCGGTCTCGGTCATCAGGGGAAGCTCGCCGAAGTAGAGCTCCTCCTCCTTGATGTCCCGGACCTGCCTGTCCGGCCCCGTGCCCTCGTCGAAAAGCACGAGCCTGAACGTCACCTTGAGCGGGACCGCGTAGGTCAGTCCGCGCTCCCGGCAATCGGTCTCGCTGTAGGTGAGACGGAGCCCCACGGGGTTGCCGCAGGTCGGGCAGTGGGGCACGGCGTTCGCCGTGGCCTGACCGCACGACGGGCAAACCACCGTGCTCTCGTGCGGCTCGGCCGCCTTGATGCGGGCGCCGCAATGCTGGCAGGCGATCCGCAGCCGCTCCAGGCCCGAAAGGCGGCCGCACTTGCACTCCCAGGTCCCGAGTTCGAAGCGCACGAAGTGCAACTCGCACGAGGACCGGAAGTCCGAGAACGGGAACACGCTCGAGAACACCGCCTGCAGGCCCTTGAGCTCGCGCTCCTCGGGGAGAAGATCCATCTGCAGGAACTGCTCATAACTCGAACGTTGAACAGCAATCAGGTTTGGCAGCGGGATCGTGGTGCGGATCTTGGAAAAATTCGTCCGCTCGCCCGTCTCGACCATCTGGGTCAGACTCATGGGCCTAACTCCTTCTTCACGGTTTGCATCGTTGCCCGCCCGCGAAATCCCTCGCGCTCATCGGCGCGAGAACCTTCCCCGGCGCGCGGCATTCCGGCACACCGGAGAAACGCCGCACGGGGGGCGACATGCCCCCCTTCCCGGGTTTCTTCGCTTCACGCCCGGGTGCGACCCGGCGCCGACGATGGGGACACTCCCCACGCAGCGCCGTACCAGTTTGCAGCACCAGCTTCCGTCGACTCAGCCCCCAGCAGCGGCAGCCTACTGAACCTTGACCTTGGCGCCCGCTTCCGTGAACTTCTTCTTGATATCCTCCGCCTCCTGCTTGGAGACGCCTTCCTTCACCTTGGTCGGAGCGGCTTCGACCAGGTCCTTGGCTTCCTTGAGCCCGAGCGCCGTCACCTCGCGCACGGCCTTGATGACGTTGATCTTCTTGTCACCGGCGTCCTCGAGGATCACGTCGAACTCGGTCTGTTCCTCGACTGGTTCGGCCGCTGCCGCAGGCCCTCCGGCCATCGCCATCGGCATCGCCGCCGCGGCCGCCGAAACCCCGAACTCGGTCTCCAAGGCCTTGACCAGCTCGTTGAGCTCGAGCACCGTCATCGCCTTGATCTGCTCTACAAACTCTTGCGTCTGCGCCATTGTCAGTTCTCCTTTGCCTGGTCTCTCACGCCTTCGTCCGGCGTTCCCTTTTTCTCCGCGATCTGCTGCAGGCTCACCGCCAGGCCCTTGACCGGGGCGGCGAGCACCGTGACCAACCTGCGCATCGGCGACTGGAGCAGGAACAGCAGCCTCGCCACCAGCTCCTTCTTGGAGGGCAGCGTCGAGACCTGCTTGGCCTGCACCGCGTCCAGCAACTGCCCCTCGACCAGACCGCCGCGAAACTTAAGCTTGTCGTGGGCCTTGGCAAAATCGGCCAGGGCCTTGGCGAGGATCACGGCGTCCTGGCTCGTGTACGCCACGGCGGCAGGACCCGACAGGAGCTGCTGCAGCGATTGATGCGAGGTATCGGCAAGGGACAACTTGGCCAGGGTGTTCTTGACCACCCGATAGTTCCCTTTGGCCTCCTTCACCTTGCGTCGCAGCTCCGTCACCTCGCCGACGGTGAGTCCCGTGAAGTCCATCACGAAAAGCCCGCTCGCCGGCGCCAGCGTGGCTTTGAGGGCCTCGATCTGCTCTTGCTTCTGTGCCCGCGTCAACATGGCAAACCCCCTACTTCGCTTCCAGCGGCGCGATGTCCAACGCCACACCAGGGCCCATCGTGGAGCTCATGAACGCCGACTGCACGTACTTCCCCTTCGCACTCGTCGGCTTGGCCCGCAGGATCGCGGTGATCAGCGAGCGGGCGTTCTCCTCCAGCGCGTCGGCGCTGAACGAGGTCTTGCCCACCGGCGCGTGGATGATGGCGGTCTTGTCGACCCGGAACTCGACCTTGCCGGCCTTGATCTCGCGCACCGCCTTGCCGACCTCCGGCGTGACGGTGCCCGTCTTGGGGTTGGGCATCAGGCCGCGGGGACCCAGGATCTTCCCGAGCCGGGAAAGGCCGCGCATCATGTCGGGCGCAGCCACGATGGCGTCGAACTCCAGCCACCCGCCCTGAATCTTCTCGATCGCCTCTTCCCCCATCACGAAGTCGGCGCCGGCGTCCTGCGCTTCCTTGGCCTGGTCTCCGGCCGCCACCACGAGCACCTTCTTGCTCTTGCCGGTGCCGTGCGGCAGCACGACGGTGCCGCGCACCATCTGGTCGGCGTGCCGTGGATCCACGCCGAGACGGAGGGCGACCTCCACCGTCTCGTCGAACTTGACGTAGTGCATGTCGCGCACCAGCTCCACCGCTTCGCGGAGCTGATAGCGGCGCTGCTCCACCTTCGCCTTGGCCTCTTGGTACTTCTTCGAATGAGCCATGCCCACCCCCTTACGCCACAACCTCGATGCCCATGCTGCGAGCCGTACCTTCGATGATCCGGATCGCCGCATCGAGCGAGGTGGTGTTGAGGTCGGGCAGTTTGGTCGTGGCGATCGCCTCGACTTGCGCCCGTGTGACTTTCCCGACCTTGTTGCGGTTTGGCTCGCCGGAACCCTTCTCCACCGCCGCCGCCTGCCGCAGAAGGAACGACGCGGGCGGCGTCTTGGTGATGAACGTGTACGTGCGGTCCGAGTACACGGTGATCACCACGGGGATGATGGTTCCTGCGAGCTTCTGGGTCTTCGCGTTGAAGGCCTTGCAGAAGTCCATGATGTTCAGGCCGTGCTGGCCCAGCGCCGGACCGACCGGTGGCGCCGGGGTCGCCTGACCCGCCGGGATCTGCAGCTTCACGTAACCAGTGATCTTCTTTGCCATCGCCTACCTCACGCGGTCTTCTGAACCTGGCTGAACTCGAGCTCGACGGGGGTCGAGCGCCCGAAGATCGTCACCATCACCTTGAGCGTGGAGCGGTCCAGGTTGACCTCCTCCACGACCCCGGTGAAGTTGGAGAAGGGGCCGTCCGTGATCCTCACCGGTTCGCCCTTCTCGAAGACGTGCTTCGGCCGCGGCTTCTCCTTGGCCACCGTGACCTGGTGCAGGATCTGGTTGACCTCTTCCTCGGTGAGCGGGGTCGGCTTCTTGCCGGAACCGACGAACCCGGTCACCTTGGGCGTGTTACGCACCAGGTGCCAGGACTCGTCCCCCTTCTCGCCGGTCAGGTCGATCTGCACCAGCACGTAGCCGGGGAAGAACTTCCGCTGCACCTCGCGACGCTTGCCGGCGCGAATCTCCACCACCGTCTCCGTCGGGATCCGAACCTCCCCGAAGAAATCCTGCATGCCGAGGGCGTCGATGCGCTGCTCGAGCGTCTTCTTGACGCGCTCCTCGAACCCCGAGTAGGTGTGGATGATGTACCACTGCTTCGGCATTCGTCACTTCCCCCGTCTACGAGAGGAACTTGATAACCAAAGTCACGAGCTGAGAAAACGCCAGGTCGCAGATATACAGGAAAATTCCGAAGATGAACGACGCGGCGATCACGACCACGGTCGTCGACACCACCTCGTCGCGCCCCGGCCAGGTAACCTTCTTCGTCTCGACGACCACCTCGCGGAGGAACGTTTGCAGCCTATGCCACCAGTTCATCGGGCGCGCCTCCCTGGCGCTGGGAGTACCTGGCAGGCCAGGAGGGACTCGAACCCCCAACCACCGGTTTTGGAGACCGGGACTCTACCAATTGAGCTACTGGCCTGCACCGGACCCAACCTACTTTGCTTCCTTGTGCAGCGTGTGCCGGCGGCAGAACTTGCAGTACTTCTTGACCTCGAGCCGCTCCGTCTGCTTCTTCTTGTTGCGGGTCGACGTATAGTTCCGCCGCTTGCACTCGCCGCACGCCAGTTGAATGTTGTCGCGCATCGCCGCACCTCACTCGATGATTTCGGTGATGGTGCCGGCGCCGACGGTGCGGCCACCCTCACGGATCGCGAACCGCAGCGCCTTCTCCATCGCGATCGGCGTGATCAGCTCCACCTCCACCGATATTCTGTCGCCCGGCATCACCATCTCCACCCCTGCCGGCAGGTACACCGACCCCGTCACATCCGTCGTCCGGAAGTAAAACTGCGGCCGGTACCCCTTGAAAAACGGCGTGTGCCGACCACCCTCTTCCTTCGTCAGGATGTACACCTCGGCCTTGAACTTCGTGTGCGGCGTGATCGTCCCGGGCTTCGCCACCACCTGCCCGCGCTCCACGTCGCTCTTCTCCGTCCCCCGCAAGAGCAGCCCGATGTTGTCCCCGGCCTGCCCCTGGTCCAGCAACTTCCGGAACATCTCCACGCCCGTCACCACCCGCTTGATCGTCGGGTTGTACCCCACGATCTCCATCTCCTCCCCCACCTTCACCACCCCGCGCTCCACCCGCCCCGTCACCACCGTCCCTCGCCCCGAAATCGTGAACACGTCCTCGATCGGCATCAAAAACGGCTTGTCGATCGCACGCACCGGCTCCGGCACGTACTTGTCCAACGCGTCCATCAACTCCACAATGCACTTCGCCTCCGGCGAGTCCGCCGACGTCGCCGCCCCAGCCTTCAGCGCCGCCCCACGAATCACCGGCACCTCGTCCCCGGGAAAGTCGTACTGGCTCAACAACTCCCGCACTTCCAACTCCACCAGGTCCAACAGCTCCGGGTCCTCAACCTTGTCCACCTTGTTCAAAAACACCACGATGCACGGCACTCCAACCTGCCGCGCCAGCAAGATGTGCTCCCGCGTCTGCGGCATCGGCCCGTCCTCCGCCGACACCACCAGAATCGCCCCGTCCATCTGCGCCGCACCCGTGATCATGTTCTTCACGTAGTCGGCATGCCCCGGGCAATCCACGTGCGCGTAGTGACGATTCGCCGTCTCATACTCCACGTGCGACGTCGCAATCGTCAGAATCTTCATCTCGTTCCGACGACCGTGCGCAATCGACGCCTTCGCCACCTCGTCGTACGCCTTGAACTGCGCCAAACCCTTCAACGACTGCACCTTCGTAATCGCCGCCGTCAACGTCGTCTTCCCGTGGTCCACGTGCCCAATCGTCCCCACGTTCACGTGCGGCTTCGTCCGATCAAACTTCTGCTTGGCCATGGTTCCTTTGCCTCCCTCTTCCCCTGATCCACCGTTCGGGGCCACCTCGGCGGCCCTGGCCAGCGAGGTGACTGGCCTGTCAGTTCCCTTCGTTCAACGCCGTTCCACGTCCACACCGGTTCGGACAGTGGAGCCCAGGACCAGATTTGAACTGGTGACCCCGTCCTTACCAAGGACGTGCTCTACCGCCTGAGCTACCTGGGCCCACGATAACGCCTGCAAAGCATTGGAGCGGGAGACGGGATTCGAACCCGCGACCAACAGCTTGGAAGGCTGTGACTCTACCCCTGAGTTACTCCCGCAGGTACGAAAAGGTGGTGCGGGCGGATGGATTTGAACCACCGTAGGGCATTGCCCGGCAGATTTACAGTCTGCTGCCATTGACCGCTCGGCCACACCCGCACGCGTGAACTCGCCGAAAAGGCGCTTCGCGCCGCGCACAGGCTGCCGTAGCTCTCTGGAGCTGGCGATGGGACTCGAACCCGTAACCTGCGGATTACAAATCCGCTGCTCTACCAGTTGAGCTACGCCAGCCTGCGCGGGAAGGAGCACCCGTCTGTCTCCTCTTGCCAAAGATCTCCCCCCGGCGCACACGTACCCCGGAGGGGACGGAGATAATACCACGGCGGAAAGGAAAAGCAAGACCCCCTGGGACGGTCGGCAGCCTTCCCCCAGCCCCCGCGCAGCCGACAGTCGACGGGTTGCCGTCAGTCGGCGGCCGCGGCCGGGAACCGGCGCCGCCACGCCCAGGCGAAGATGCCGGCCGCGACCGCGAGGTTGAGCGACTCCACCCCGGCCGCGATCGGGATTGCGACCGTACCGTCGAGGGCCTTGCGCGTCTTGGCGCGCAGCCCCCCGGCCTCGGCCCCGAGGCACAGCAGCAGGCGGTCGGGCAGTTCGACGCGATCGAGCGGGGTGCCGGCCGCCTCGGCGCCCCAAACCCAGAACCCGGCGTCCTTGGCCGCCAGGGCGAAGTCGCCGAGCGACCCAACGTGCGCGACTCGGACGAGGGAGAGGGTGCCGGCCGCCACCTTGGCGGCGGCGCCTCCGAGCGGCGGGGGGTGCGGCCCGGCGACGACGATGCCGCCGAGCGAGAACGCCGCGGCGGTGCGGACAACGGCACCGAGGTTGTGCCCGTCCTCGAGCGAGTCCAGGCCCACCACGCACGCCGGTCCCGGCACGTCCAGCAGCGATTCCGCCTGGGCGAGCGGCGCCGGCGCGAGACGGGCGGCGGCGCCGTTGTGGGCGAGGCCCTCGGCGACCTCGTCGAGCTTCCGCCGCGACGCACGGGCGTAGCGCACCCCGGCGGCGCGGGCGGCGTCGAGGAGCTGCCTGGCCCGCCCCCGGCGAGGCCGTCGGCCACCCAGACGACCTCGACGCGGGCGGGCTCACGCTCGACCGCGGCGAGCACGGCGTGGAAGCCGACGACCCACTCCGCGCGAGAGACCGGGGTCCGGGGTCCGGGGTCCGGGGTCTGCGGGTCGCCGTGCCGCGGCGTCATGACGGGTGCGCCGAGGGCTCGAGCGTGACGAGAGCGAAGGCGACGATGCCTTCCCTCCTGCCGACGAACCCCATCCCCTCGCACGTCGTGGCTTTGACGTTGACCTCGTCCTCGCCCAGGCCGAGGAGCCCGGCGAGGCGCGCGCGCATCGCCGGGCGATGCGGCGCGATCTTCGGCACCTCGGCGAGCAACGTCAGGTCGCAGGAGGACACGCGCCAGCCGCGCTCGCCCGCGAGGGTCAGGGCACGCCGGACGAACAGCTCGGAGGGCGCGTCGCGCCAGCGCTCCTCGGTCGGCGGAAAGTGCTCGCCGATGTCGCCCGCGCCGCAGGCGCCGAGGACGGCGTCGGCGACTGCGTGCAGCGCGACGTCGGCGTCGGAGTGCCCGGCGAGACCGGGCTCGCCCGCCAGTTCCAGGCCGCAGAGCCAGAGCGCGCGTCCCGGGGCGAACGGGTGGATGTCGACGCCCTGTCCCACGCGCGTCCGCCGCCCGAAGGCGCCGGCAACGACGTCCAGGTCGTCGGGGTGCGTCACCTTCGCGTTTCTGGGGTCACCCGGCACGGCCGCCACCGATCCTCCCTGGCCCTCGACCAGCGCCGCCTCGTCGGTCCAGTGCGCGTCGCCGGCGGCCGCCCACGCGGCGCGCAGCGCGCCGGCGCGGAACGCCTGCGGCGTCAGCGCCCGGGCCAGCCTGTCGCGCGGCACGGTGGCTTCGACCGTGCCGTCGACCCGCAGCCGCTTGACCGTGTCGACCAGGGACGCCACCAGGAGCGCGGCGCCGCCGGCCGCCGCGGCCGCCACGACCCGTGCCACGTCGCCGGGCGGAACGAACGGCCGGGCGCCGTCGTGCACGACCACCACCGTGTCGTCGCCCGGGTCGAGCGCAACGAACCCGTTCCGCACCGAGTCCTGCCGCCGGGCGCCCCCGGCCACAACCAGGACGCCGCGCGCCTGCCAGCGGACCCGCGCGGCCTCCAGTTGGTCGGGGCGCACGACCAGAGCGAGCGGCGCCGCCGGCAACGCCGCGCGCATGGCGCCTACCGCGCGCTCGAGGACCGGCCGCCCCGCCACCGGCATGCCGAGCTTGTCCCCGCCGAACCGCGTCGACGACCCGGCCGCGACCACGATGACGG
>CAVSFQ010000035.1:0-61946 GCA_963727205.1 uncultured Acidobacteriota bacterium
TCGCCGAGACCAGCGCCAACCTCCTGCGCCTGGCCGACGTGGCGGCCGAGGTCAGGCGCGCGCTCGAGCAGGCGCGCCGCCAGGCCCGCCGCGCGCCGAGAAGCACCGCGAGCTGCGCACCGCGCTCGCCGAAGTGCGCGCCGCGCTGCTCGCCGGCCGGCGCGCGGTGCTCCTCGCGGCGGTCGAGGTGAGCCAGCAGGCGCTGACGGCGGCCGGCCTCGCCGAGGCCGAGGCCGCAGCCACGCTCGCCAGCGCCGACGCCGCCCTCGCCGCATTGCGCCGCGACCTCGACGGGGGGCAGGAGCACCTCACCGTTGCTCGCGACCAGGAAGCCAGGAGCGACGCCCTGTCGCAACGGCGCGAGGCGGAAGAAGAGGCGGCCCGGCGCAAGACCGCCGAGGCGGCCTCCCGGCGCGAGGCGGCCGTCGTCGAGGCCGACCGCCTCGCCGCCGGCGCGCAGGCACTCGCCCGGCAGGGGTCTGCGCTCACTGGGGCGCTCGCGGGCGCCGAGGGCACCCTCGCCGGCCACGAGCGCCAGGCGAAAGACGCCGCGGCGGCGGCCGAGACCACCGAGGCGGCGGCTCGCGCCGCCGGTGCCCTGGCCGAGGAGGCCCGCCGGACCCTGCTCGCCGCCGTCGCCGCAGCCTCCGAGGCGAAGAACCGCTCGCACCGGCTCGAGGTCGAGCTCGAGCAGGACGCCTACCAGAGCACGCGCCTCGGCGCGGAGCACCAGCGGCTCTCGGCGCACCTCGCCCAGGCCGCCAGCGGCGAGCAGGGAGGCCGCCGGCAAAGAGAGCTCCGCCGCCGCCGCCGCGCGCACGCTCGAGACCGAGCGCCAGGACTGCGCGCCCGGCAGGAGGCGCTCGCCGCGCGCCGTCCGAGCTGACCGCCGCGCGCGACCGCGCCGGCCACGAGCGCTGGCAGGCGCGCCACGAGCGCGAGGGCCTGGCGCGCCTCCTCGCCGAGGCGCGCGCGCTTCCGGCCGCCCTCGCCCGCGCGCTGCCGGCGGAGAAGCTCCTGGGAACCGTCGCGGACTTCCTCGCGCCGGCGCCCGAGGCCGCCAAGCTCCTCGACCGCGCGTACGGCGAGCTGCTGAACCTCCCGTCTGCGCCGACGAGGAAACCGCCGCCGGCTCGTCGCCCAGGCGCCGCAGATCGAGGGCAAGCTCGCGGTCGTGGTGGCCGACCGCGCCCTGACCGGCCGGCCGTCGCCGCTGCTCGAGCAGGGCGGTGCGGCGCCCGAGCACCTCGGTTGGCTCTCGGCAGCGCTGCCGCGCGCCGCGTCGCGCGCGACCTCGCGCACGCCCGCGAGCTCGCCGCCCGAGACCCCGACCTCGTCGTCCTGCTTCCCGGCGGCGGCCGCCGGCGAGGCGCGTTCCTCGAGCTTCCCGGGACGCGCGCCGCCGCTCCCGGCGTCCTCGAACTGCGGCTGCGCGAACGGGAGGTCGCGGCCGCCGAGGCCGGGGCCGCCGCCGGGAGACGAGACGGCGGCCGTCCTCGAGCAGGTGCAGCGCGAGCTCGCCGAGCTCGGGCCGCAGCTTGCCGAGCGCGACGCCGCCGCCAGGCGGCCGCCGAGGCGCTCGCGGCCGCTTCGTCGCGCGACCTCGCTCCACCGGGAGCGCGAGCGCCTCGAGCGCGAGCTGGAAGCGCTCGCCGCCGAGCTCGCGCGCTCGACGAGGAGAGCGCCGCGCTCGCCGGCCGGCTCGCCGTGGCCCGCGAGGAGGTGGAGCGGCTCGGCAGGCGCGCCTCCGAGATGGAGGCCGAGGTGGACGCCCTCGCCCGCGACGCCGACCGCGCCCGCGAGGCCGGCCGCTGCGAGCGCCGAGGCCGAGCGCGCCCGCGGGGCCGAGGCGGTGGCGCGCGAGCGCCTCACCGCGGCGCGGCGCGACCTCGAGCGCCACCGCAACGAGCTGGAGGAGCTGCAGAGGCGCGAGGCGGCCGCCCGCGAGGAGGCGCGGGCACAGGCCGAGCGCGCCGAGGCGGCCGGCAACGCCGCGGCCGCGCGCGCGCCGAGCTCGAGGAGCTGCTGGCGCAGCGGAACGCGTCCCACCGGGAGGTCGAGCGGTTCACCGCCGACGTCGAGGCGGTCCGGGCGCGGGTCGATGCCGCCGCCGCCGAGGCGGAGCAGCGCCGGACGGCGCACCTCGCGGCCCGCGACGCGGCGCACGCGGCGCGCCTCGCGCTCGCCGAGGCCACCGGCGCCCGCGAGCGGCTCGAGGAGGCGATCGCGCTCACCCTGGCCGGCCAGGCCGAGCTTCCGGAGCCGCCGCCGCCCGAGGCCGTGCCCGAGCTCGAGACGCGCGAGCAGGCGCTCGCCGCCGACCTCGAGGCGCTCGGGCCGGTCAACGAGCTGGCGGTGGCCGAGCGCGACGAGCTCGAGAAGCGGCACGAGTTCCTCAAGGAGCAGCGCCGGGACCTCGAGCGCTCGCTGGAGTCGCTCGGCGGGACGGTCAAGGAGCTCGACGCCACCTGCGCCGAACGCTTCCTCGCCACCCTCGCCGAGGTCAACGTCGCGTTCGACGACGTCTTCCGGCGCCTGTTCGGCGGCGGCGAGGCGAGGGCCGAGCTCTCCGATCCGGACGCGCCGCTCGAGAGCGGCATCGAGATCCGCGTGCGGCCGCCCGGCAAGCACACGCAGTCGGTGCTGCTGCTCTCGGGCGGCGAGAAGGCGCTGGCGGCGGTCGCGCTGCTGCTCGCGCTCTTCCGCATCCGGCCGGCGCCGTTCTGCCTCCTCGACGAGGTGGACGCCCCGCTCGACGACGCCAACGTCGAGCGCCTCGCGGGCCTGCTGCGGGAGATGAGCGGCGGCACCCAGTTCCTGCTCATCACCCACAACCGCCGCACCATGGCGCACGCCGACGTGCTCTACGGCGTCACCATGGAGGAGCCCGGCGTGTCGCGCATCGTCTCCGTCCGCCTGGAGGAGTAGCCGTGCGCCGCGCGCGCCCCGCCCACGCCGAGCCGCCCCACCGCCCGCCTGCTCTCGGCCCTCGTCTTCCTGGCCGCCGTGGCGCTGGTGCTCGCCCTGCCCCTCGTGTTCGACAGCGGCGCGCTCGACATGTTCCGCGGGCCGAAGAGCGAGCTGGCGCTGGCGTGCTGGGGGGTGCTGGCCGCGGTGTTCGTCGTCGGCAACCTGGGCGGGGGCGCGTGGCGCGACCGGTGGTGGGCGCCGTGGGCCGGCGTGCTCGCCGGCGGCGCCGTCAGCGCCCTCGCCTGCCCCGAGCCGGCGCGCGCCCTCGCCAACCTCGTCCCCGCTGGCGCTCGCGGCGCTGGGGTGGGGCGCGGTCCGCCAGCTCTCGGAGGACCGGCGCCGCTCGCTCGTGCGCCTCGTGGTCTGGGCCGGGGCGGTCGAGGCCGCGCTCGTCCTCCTCTTCTTGCGGCCGTCGTGGCAGCCCGAGGCCTTCGCCTGTTCGGCGCCCTGGCCGGGCGCTACGCCTGGATCGGGACGCTCGGCAACCCCGCCGACGTGGCGACGTTCCTCGTGCTGCCCGCGCTGCTCGCCGCCCAGCGGGCGATCGCGGCCCGCCGGCGGCGCCTGGCGTGGACCGTGGCCGCGGTTCTGCTCGCCGGCGTCGTGCTCGGCACCCGCACGATCACCGGTGCGCTGGCGCTCGCCGCCGGCGCGCTCGTGATCGCCTGGCGCGCGACCTCGAGGCGCTGGCGCCTCCCCGTCGTGGCCGGCGTGCTGCGGCGGCGGTGCTGGTCTTCCTCTGACGCCGCTCGCCGGGCGGGTGCGCGCGGCGGTCTCGGAGGTCCAAGCGGCGGCCTGATCTGGCTCGGCAGCGGCCGCGCCGCGGCGTTCGCCGCCGCCGGCTCGATGCTCGCCGCGCGGCCGCTGACCGGCGTCGGGTTCGGCCTGTTCGAGGCCAACTCGTTCCGATTCCAGAGCCCGGACACCCTCGCCGACCGCGGCCGGGTCCTCGGCCTGGTGACCGGTTTCGGCGAGGCGCACAACGACCTGCTGCAGTACGCCGCCGAGACCGGCCTGGTCGGCGTCGCGCTCGCCGCCGCCGGCGCCGCCCTCGCGCTGCGGCGCGGCCGGGCGGGCGGCGCGGGTCTCCTCGATCCCGTGCCGCTCGCCGCCGCGGCGCTGGTCGTGGTGCTCGCCGAGTTCCCGCTCCACCTCGCCGCGAACGCCGCCCAGTGGGCGGTGCTGGCGGCGCTGGCGCTGCCGCCGCTGCCGCCCCCGCCCACGACCGCAGCGGTGGCAGGAGCGGGCGCGGCTGCTGGCGGTCGGGCTCCTCGCCGGGGCCGTGCTCGCGGTGGCGTGGCAGCAGTACCGCGCCGGCATGGCGTTCGAGCAGGCCAAGGTGCTGGTGGGCACGCTGCGCGCGGCGCCGGCGCGCTCGCCGGTCAAGACCGAGCTGGCGCGCGCCGCGCTTGCCAACCTCCGGCGCGGGCGTTCTGGCGGCCGTACTCATGGGAGGCCGACGTGATCCTCGGCAACGTCGCGTTCGAGGCGGGCGAGACCCGCGCGGCGCTCGCGAGCTTCGGCCGCGCGCTCGCGCTCGCCGACCGCCCCGAGATACGCTTCGACGTCGGCATGGCGCTGCTCGTGGCCGGGAACGAGGAGGCCGGCATGGCCCGCCTCGAACAGGCGGTGAAGCTCAACCCCGCCGTCTTCCGCGCGATCACGGACCCGAAGCTGGCGCGCGCCCTGCGCCGCCGCCTCGACGCCTCGGGGTACGGGGCGAAGCACGCGTGGATGTACGAGGGCACCCCCGCCGCCACCCCGTGAGGGTTCGGCAGCCGCCGGCCTCGCGCATCGGGTACTCTGGCGCAGCCGTGAGCGGGTGGAGATCCGTGGGTGAGTTCTTCGCGCTGCTGACCGCCGTGGTCTGGGCGGTGGCCGTCATCCTCCTGAAGCGCTCGGGAGAGACGGTCTCGCCGTTCGCCCTGAACCTCTTCCGCGTGGTGGTCTCGACCGCCCTCCTGCTGCCGACGGTGGTGGTGGCCGGCGAGGCGCGGTGGGACGGGGTCGCTCGCGGACGTCCTGATCCTGTTTGCGAGCGGGATCATCGCGATCGCCACCTCGGACACCCTGTTCCACATGAGCCTGAACGCCGTCGGCGCGGGCATCTCGGCAATCATCGACTGCCTGTACGCGCCGCTGACCGTGCTCTTCGCCACCGTGCTGCTGGGCGAGCGCCTCTCGGCGCTGCAGCTCCTCGGCATGGCGCTGGTCGTCACCGGCGTGCTCGCCGCGTCCGGGCACGAGCCGCCCCACGGCGTCCCCGCGCGCCAGCTCGCGCTGGGCGTGCTGTGGGGCGTGCTCGCCATGGTCGCGCTGGCGCTCGGCATCGTCATCGCCAAACCCGTGCTCGACCACTCGCCGGTGCTGTGGGCCACGGCGATGCGGCAGATCGGCTGCCTCGCGGTCATGGGGCCGATCGCGCTGCTCTCGCCGCGGCGGCGGGAGTACCTGAGCGTCTTCCGCCCGTCGCGCACCTGGCGGGTGTCGCTGCCGGCGGCCGTGCTCGGCTCCTACCTCGCGCTCATCTTCTGGATCGCCGGCATGAAGTACACGAAGGTCGGGATCGCCGCGATCCTCAACCAGTCGAGCACCGTCTACGTCCTGATCCTGGCCGCCGTCTTCCTGCACGAGCCGTTCACCCGCCGCAAGCTGTTGGCGTCCGCGCTGGCCGTCGCCGGCATCCTCCTCGTCACCCTGTAAGTGCGACGCCGGAACGACCGGGGTCCGGGTCCGATGCGGTCGCGCCGGCCGCAGGCCGCGCGGCCTCCAAAACTGCCTCGAAGACGAGACGCTCGACGATAGGCAGGGCGTCGCAGCTTGGGGCGTGCAGCCGCGCCGCCGAGAGTGGGCCGGATGCAAGGCGCCCGAGGCGGACGCGGCGGAGCGTAGCCGGAGGCTACGTGAGCACGCGAGCCGCCGAAGGGCAACGCCGCAGACGGTCCGCTATCGGCGGCGCACTAGTGGCGAGCGAGAGGACGGAGTATGAACAGCTCCAACGTAGGGCGGCGGGGGCCGGGGGTGGCGATCGGGAAGCCTAGGCTCCCCTGCACCAGCGTCCCCCACGGCCCGGGCACCGTCAGCCCGAACCCGGCGCCGGAGAGCGGGCGGGCGCGGTAGACGCCGTCGATGTCGCGCACCCAGCCCGCGTCGACGCCCGCCTCGCCGCGCACCGTCGGCGACAGCGGCAGCGATAGCGATGCCCGCACCACGCCGAGACGTTCGGGGAGCACGCGGTCCGACGCGATGCCGCGGATGTGGACGCCGCCGAAGCGCGACGGCGCCGGCGCGGAGAACCGGTCGAGGTCGTGCCCCGCCCACGCTTCCGCGTCGAGGTGCAGCTTCGCGCGGAAGAACAACGCCTTCTCGTACACCACGAGGAGGCGGCCGCGCTGCCAGGTCCGGTGCGGCGTCTCGCTTCCGTCGAGCCCCCACGCCCGCCAGCGCTGCCGCCACCCGGCCTCGCCCGTGATGCTCACCGTGGTCTGCCCGAGCGAGGCCTCCCCCTCCAGCCGCGCCACCCCCTCGAAGGTGTCGGAGGGGCGCACGAAGTTCGCGGCCGTCGTATCGTCGCGGGAGAAGTCCAAGCGGTTGACGCCGAGGTCGAGGAGGACGCGCACGAGGCCCACCGAGGTCGCGACCCCCGCGCCGGCGCTCTGCCGGAGCACCTTGAGCGCCTCGCCCTTCTGCTCGCGCCCGTTGCGGTAGCGCGTGTTGGAGAACGGCAGCAGCTGCACGAACGCCCGCAGCGAGATCTCCGCCCGGCCGCGCCGGGCGGACCAGGCGGCGTCGTTGACGACCCCGGCCGCGAGGAGCCGGAACTGCTCCCCCTTGCCGCGGAAATCGAAGTCCTGGATCTGCAGGCCGCCGAACGGCACCGGATAGGTGAGACCGGGGTCGTACGCCACGCCCGCGATCAGGAAGCGCTGCGAGGCCCGGCTCGTGCCGCCGGGGATCCGCCCGCCTCTGCCGTCGGGGACGAGCGGCACGATGCCGGCCGCGGTGTCGCGCAGCATCCGGTGGCCGCGGGCATACGCGGCCGAGCGGGCCGCGGCGAAACCGGCGGGGTCGAGCGTGACGTCGGTCAGCACGAGTTCCCGGTGCACCGCCGCCGCGCCGCCGAACGCCGACAGGAGGTCGTCCGCGGACAGCCTCTCGGGGAGCCACACCGTGTCCCCGGCCATTGCGATCGGTGCGTAGACGGTGACGGCGCGCGTGCTGCGCACCTCGCCGGAAAGGTTCTCGGCACTCTCGTCGAGTTCGACGAGCCCGAACGTGGCGGCATCGATGAACGCGGTGCCGCGCCGCACCGCGCCGCCGGGACGGGCGTCGGCGAAGGTGAGCGCGAAGCAGCGCCGGCCCTGGCGCCGCTCCACCCCCGCCAGCTCGTAGCGGTAGGACGGCTCCAGGCGCAGTGCGAGCGGCGGGACCTGTGGGCGCTGCGGCTCGATCAGCGGCAGGTCGGGCAGGTGGTCCGGGTCCCAGGCCACCCCGTCCACCCAGGCCTTGGTGATCTCCCAATCGCGCCCGACCCCGCGCTCCCAGAACGCCGGCCCGGCGAGCGTCACCTCGAAGCTGCGCGACAGCTCGGCCACCCACACCCGGACGAGGAGCCGCTGCTGGGCCTCCCAGCGGGGGGCCAGCTGCTCCTGCCGCGCCGCGGCGCGCTGGTGGCGCGCCAGCACCTCGGCCGCCGACGGCATCCGCTCGCCGCTCACGTCGACGTTCTCGAACGCGCGTCCGGCGTCCGCCGGGCGCGCCGCCACCAGCACCCCACCCCCAGGCAGCGCCGGCAGCACCGCGACGACCGTCTCACCGTGGCGCTGCAGCGGGAGGGGTGTCGCGCCGCCTGCCAGGACCGTGGCGGCGCCGTACCAGGCGCCCGGGAGCGTCACCGCGCCGCCGGGAAAGCCGGCCGGGATGCCAACCACGGTGGCGAGGTCGCCGGTCCGCATCGCGGTCGGCAGCTCGCGCCCCCCGGCGCGTGCCGGCTGCGGCTCGGGGAGCAGTCCCGCCAGCTCGTGCTCCCAAGACGGGTCGGGGCGCCCGACCAGCACCGCGGCGGCGCCGGCCGCAAGCGCCGCGACCGCAGCCGCGGCATCGCCTGCCGTGACGACCAGGGGAAGACCGCCGAGGCGGCCCTCGAGGTCCGGCAGCGCCGCCGCATCCGGCGGCGGCTCGAGGCAGAAGCCGTCCAGGTACGATCGCAACGCGGCCGGAGGCGGCGCGCTCCCCACGCCGACCACCGGCACCGCGCGCGCGGCGAGCGCCACGGCCGTCTCGAGCCAGCGCTGGTCGGGCGCGGCTGGAGGCGGCGGCAGCTCGAGCAGGTACCCTCCGGCGCTCGCAGCCGGCACGCCCACACCGATGCCCACGAACGCCCACGACGATGCCCCGCCGCGGGGGTCGGCGATGACGGGAGGGAGCACCGGCGCGGCGGCGAGCAGCAGCGTGGCGATGAGCATGAGAGACCTTTATAGCAGACGCCGCAGGTGGCGCCGAGAGAAGGCAAGATAAGGCGAGAGATAGAGGTGCGCGGGCGAGGGCGCCCGCGTTACGGGCCACGGACAGGGGCGGCGGCGGGCTCAGTGAGGCCCGGGCGGCATCATCTCGCCGGCTTCGATCGCGAACTTGACCGTGTTCTCCGGCGGGGTGATCGGGCAGCGGCCGGTGATGCCGTACGCGCAGTCGGGGTTGTAGGCGCGGTTGAAGTCGAGGCTCGCGACCCCTCCCGGCAGCCGCTCGACGTCGAGGTAGCGCCCCGCGCCGTACGTCTGCTTCCCCGCCCCCGCGTCCCGGAACGGCAGGAACAGATGGTCCGGGTACTGGGCGCGCATGTCGTCGAGCTGGTAGATCGAGAAGACCGCCTCGCCGTTCGGGAAGCGGAGCCGCACCCGGCCGACACGGTGGGCAGGGCGCTGCTCGCCGTTGCTGGCGGCGATCGTCAGCGGCTCGGGGGGGACCACCGGCTCGATCATCGCCTGGAAGCGGTACGCCGGGCTGAACGGGTAGAACCGGAGGCCCTTGAAGTCCGCGGCGGCGGCAGCGGGCAGTGCGGCCTTCACCGCCTGCTCGCGCTCCTGCCGGTACCTGAGCTCTGGGGTGGGCAACGGCGCGTGACAACCACCGAGCGCAAGGAGGAGGCACGCAATCCCGCCGCCGCGCAGGACCGGCAAGCGCAGGTGGACCGTGGCGGAGCGCACGCGACCCCCGCGTCAGAAGATCACGTGCTGCACGTAGAAGTTCTCGGGGGTGACCTTGCCGGTCGCCAGCTCCGCGGCGTCGGCGGCCGAAAGCCGGAACACGCCGGCCTCCTTCCCCGACTCGTTGAGCATCTGCACCTCGACGCGCTCGGGCATGCGCTCGGGCGCCTTCTTCGCCAGCACCTCGTACGTCTCCGCCACCGCCATCAACGCCTTGAGCGTCTCGGGCTGTCCGTTGACCGAAATCTCGATGAACAGGTACGCCGGCTGCGTCCCCTGGCTGGTGCGGTACAGATACAGGTGGTAGCTCTCGAGCCCCTGCTGGAACGCCTCCTCCACCTGCGGATCGCGGAAGTGGGTGTCGCGGAACGTGATGCCGGGGGTCGGCGTCGGGCGCGCCGCGTCGCCGATCTTGGCCGCCAGCCCCTCCTGGAGGTGGCCGAGGGCAGCGACGGGAGGCGTCGGCGTCGGCGTAGGCACCACCTTCTTGGCGTCGACCCAGGCCAGCAACTGGGCGTCGCCCAGGCCCTGGCTGTTGACCTGTTCGGTCGCCTCGACGTCGATCTGCGCGAGCGGGATCGACGTGTAGGTGCCGATCTTGCTCACGAACAGCGCGTTCGGACCCTTGACCTGGTACTTGTCCCTGGCGACGACGCGGGCGCCGTTGCGCAGGATCACCACGTAGACGGCCCACGCCGACTGCGCCGCGATCAGGAACATGACAACCATGACACCGAAGAGAACGGCCCTCTTCACTTTGACAACCTCCCTGCCTCGGCTAGTATAGCCTCTGTCTTGGGGGAGCGACGATGCTGATTGTCATGACGGTTGGGGCCACCCCCCACCAAGTCGAGCTGGTCATCGAGCGGGTGGTCTCGCTCGGGCTGAAGGCGCACCCGATCCCGGGAGCGCAGCGGGTGGCGATCGGCATCACCGGCAACCAGGGCGCGGTGGAACCGGCCCTGTTCGAGAGCCTCCCCGGGGTGCTCGAGGTCATCCCGGTCTCGCACCCATACAAGCTCGTCAGCCGTGAGGCCAAGCCCGAGAACAGCGTCGTCGACGTCCGCGGCGTTCCGGTCGGCGGCGACAACTTTGCGGTGTTCGCGGGCCCCTGCTCGGTCGAGACCCCGGAGCAGACGCTGACGATCGCCCGCGCCGTGCGCTCGGCGGGGGCGCAGATCCTGCGCGGCGGCGCGTTCAAGCCGCGCACCTCGCCGTACGCGTTCCAGGGGCTGGGCGAGCCCGGACTCGCGACCCTGCGCGACGTCGGGCGCGAGGTCGCGATGCCGGTGGTCTCCGAGGCGCTCGACGAGCGCTCCCTCGAGCTGGTCACCGAGTACTGCGACATGATCCAGATCGGCGCCCGCAACATGCAGAACTACTCGCTGCTCCGCACCGTCGGGCGCACGCGCAAGCCGGTGTTGCTCAAGCGCGGCATGGCGGCGACCGTGGAGGAGCTGCTGATGGCGGCCGAGTACCTGCTGGCGGAGGGCAACTACCAGGTCGTGCTCTGCGAGCGCGGGATCCGGACGTTCGCCGACCACACCCGCAACACCCTCGACCTCGCCGCGGTCGTGGCCGTGCAGCGCCTCTCGCACCTGCCGATCATCGTCGACCCCTCGCACGGGACCGGCAGGCGCCACAAGGTGGTGCCGCTCGCGCGCGCCGCCGCCGCGGCCGGCGCCGACGGCCTCATGATCGAGGTCCACCACGAGCCCTCGCAAGCGCTCTCCGACGCCGCTCAGGCAATCCTGCCGGAGGAGCTCGCCCAGCTGCTGGGCCAGCTCCCGCTCCTGCTCCCGCTCACGGGCCGCCGCCTGGCGCCGGCCCTGGCGTTGTCCGCATAAGGCCCTATGGTCCCTTTTCTGCTCCCTCTCGCGCTCTCGTCCGCGCTCGCGTGGCTCGACCCAGCGGCCGTCAGGCCCGGGCAGCAGGGCGTCTGCGTCACCGAGTGGACGGGCGGCGAGCGCCGCGAAATCCCGGTAACGGTGATGGGCACGCTCGACGCCGCGGGCCCCGACCGCAGTGCCGTGCTCGTGCGCATCAACGACGACCGCCTGGCGGGTACCGGCGTCGTCGCCGGCATGAGCGGTTCGCCGGTGTACGTGGACGGCAAGCTGTTGGGCGCCGTCGCGTTCGGCTGGACGTGGGCGCAGGAGCCGCTGGCCGGCGTGACGCCGTTCGCCGACATGCACGCGATCCCGCTCGCCGGGGAAACAGTGCGCGCCGCCGCACCAACGCTGGCCCAACTCGCCGCGGTGGCGGGCGGGGGGGTCGAGCTGCGCAGCGTGCTGCCCGCGCTGCCCGACCGGCGCGGGCTGACCCGGCCGCTCCTCGCGGTCGCGGGGCTGCCCGTGCCGCCCGGCCTCGCCGGCGAGCTGTTCGCGGGGACCCAGGTCCAACCGGTTCCCTCCGGGCCCGTCGCGGGTCCGACCGGACCGCCCGAGGCCGGCGACATGGTGGCGGTCGAACTCGTGTGGGGCGACGCGTCGCTCGCCGCGGCGGGCACCGTGACCGCCCGCGATGGCGACCGGATGTGGGCGTTCGGCCACCCACTCTACGGCTTGGGCACGGTGCGGTTCCCGGTCGCCCGGGCGCGCGTCCTGGCGATCCAGGGCTCGTACCAGAGCCCGTTCAAGGTGTTTGCGGTCGGGAGCCAGTTCGGGACGCTCGTCGCCGACCGCCAGGCCGGGATCTTGGCGCTCGTCGGGCGGCCGCCCGAGGGGACCGCGGTCAGGGTCCGGGTGGACGACCCGACGGGGATGAAGACGTGGCGCTTCTCGATCGTCGACACGCCGATCCTGCAGCCGCTCCTCGTCACCTTCCTCGCCAACGCCTGCCTGACCGCGCGCGGGGCGGCGGTCGGGGAGTCGTCGGTGCGCCTCGCGCTTTCGGTGCGCACCTCCGACGGTCGCGAGGTCACGGTGCGGCAGGCGGCGCGCGGGCCGGACGCCCTGGCGCGTCTGTCCGTCTTCGCCGGCGCGGTGGTGAGCTTCCTCGCCAACTCGCCGTTTCCGCACCCCGCGGTCAGCGCCGTCGACCTCGCCATGATCAGGGAGGAGCAGCCCACCGGCGCCGACATCGTGGAAGCGATCCCGGAGCGCACCGTCGTCTTCCCAGGGGAGGAACTCGCCGTGGACGTCCGCCTGGATCCGTACGAGAAGCCAGTCGAGCACCGGCGGGTCGTGATCCGGGTGCCGGCGAGCGCGGCGGAGGGACCGCTCGACCTGCTGGTGGCCGACGGGGCGTCCTGGAGCGGGTACCGGCTGCGGGCGGAGGGGGTCGCTCCGGCGGACTTCGCGGGCCAAATCGACCAGGTGCGCCGCCTCGAGAGCAGCGCGACGCTGGTGACGGCGCTCGAGGCGCGGGAACGCGGCACGGCGATGCCGGGCGTCTCGCAGCCCGGTCTGCCGCCGTCGTGGTCCGCCACCCTCGCGGCCGGTCTCGGGACCCGCGCGCTCGCGCGCCTGGCGACGGCGGTGCTCGCCGCGCAGCGCACGGAGGAGCCGTTCCCGCTCGAGGGACTCGTCCGCGTCCCCCTTACCGTGCGCCCGCGCCAGGAGGTGCCATGAGACGTACCGTTGCCGCCGTGTTCTCCCTCGTCGCGCTGGCCTCGGCCCACGCCTCGCAGATCCGTCACTTCGTGCTCGACACGCCGTTCGCCCTCGCCGGCGCGACCGGCCGCGGGGTCGCGGTCTTCCCCGACGGCTCGCTGCGGCCGCTGCCGCCGCTCGTGCAGGTGGCCGCGTTCGACGAGCCGCTCGGCCTCGCGCTGGCCGTGGCGCCCGACGGGACGGCGTTCGTCGGCACCGGCCACCCGGCCCGCGTCTACCGTGTCCGCGACGGCAGGAAGGAGCTGGTCGGCGACGTCAAGGCGGACCAGGTCACGGCGCTGCTCCTCGACCCGTCCGGCACCCTGTGGGCGACGACCGCGGTGCCGGCGCTGCTGCTGCGCGCTCCGAACGGCAGGGCCCTCGAACAGGTGGCGGCGCTGCCCGACGGCAACCTATGGGACCTTGCCTGGTACAAGGGCGCCCTCATCGTCGCTGCGGGCAATCCCGGGCGGCTGATGCGACTCGGCCCCAAGGGACTCGAGACCGTCGCCACGATCCCCGACCGGCATGCGCGGTGCCTCGCGGTCAACGGCGACCTGCTGCTCGTCGGCACCTCGGGCAAGGGACTGGTGATGCGCTGGACGGGAGATGGCGCCGCCGGCGTCGTGTACGACTCCGGGTTCACGGAGATCGCCGCGCTGGCGCCGGCGCCGGGCGGGGTGACCTACGCCGCGGCACTCACCGGGGATCCGACGCTCGGCAAGGCGCCGGCCAAGGAAGCGGGCGAGGCCAGCGTGACGGTTTCGGTGAGCGAGAGCGCGAGCGCCACGCCGGCCACCACGAAGGGGTCCGCCACCTCGGAGATCGTCCGCATCCTGCCCGAGGGCGCCGCCATGACGGCCCACCGGTTCACCAAGCAGATCGCCGGCACGCTGGCGTGGGGCACGATGGGCCTCGTGATCGGCACCGGGCTCGATGGCGAGCTGTGGGAGCTGGTCGACGGTTCCGCCGCCCAGCTCGACACCGTGTCCGCGTCACAGGTGGTCAGGCTCGCCGCGGGCGGCGACTGGGTGCTGACGCAAGGACCGGTCCGGCTGCTGCACCGCTCCGGCAAACCCCACGGCACCCTCGCGTCGCCCCCCCTGGACGCCGGTCAGCCCGCCGAGTGGGGCGACGCGTCGCTCGTCGGCGAGCTGCCCCCCACGGGAGGGTGCACGCTGCGGTTCCGTTCCGGGACCATCGCGATCCCCGACGACACCTGGAGCGCGTGGTCCGCGCCGGCCCCGTGCGCGGCGGCGCCGGCGAGCGCGCCGCCGGCGCGGTACCTGCAGTGGGAGGTGGACCTCCAGCCGGTTGGCCCGGCCGCGAGGGTGGGCCGGGTCGTGGTCGCGTACCGCCAGATCAACCTCCCGCCCGAAATCACCGAGATCACCGTCCACGAACCCGGCGCGGTTTTCCTCAAGGGACCGCCGCCCTCCGACCGGATCGTCGAGGTCCAGCACCCGGATCTGTCGGGAATCTTCACCACGCTGGACGACGAGGCCCGTGACGTGCCGGACCGTCTCGGCAAGAAGTACTACCGCGTCGGCTATCAGAGCCTGTCGTGGAAGGCCGGGGACCCGAACGGCGATCCGTTGCGCTTTACCGTCGAGGTGCAGCAAGCGGGCAACCCCACGTGGTGGAAGGTCCGCGACAACCTGGAGGCGACGGCGATCGGCATCGACACTGAGGCGCTCGCGGACGGGATGTACCGCTTCCGCCTCACCGCGACCGACGCGCCCGCCAACCCCGAGGCGCCGGCGACCGCCAGCGCGCTCTCGAGCTGGGTGATCGTGGACAACACGCCGCCGACCGTCACGATCGCCCGCAGCGGCGACGCCTGGATCGCCACCGTCGACGACGCGCTCTCGCCGATCACCCTCGTCGAGTGGAACCGCGACGCCGACCGCTGGCACGCGCTGGCGCCCGAACACGGCCTGTTCGACCGCAGGCACGAGACGTTCCGGATCCCCCTCGAGCGCGGCAGCCACGTCCTCGCCGTGCGCGCGGTGGACGACCACCACAACCGCGCCACGGCGGCGGTGGAGGAGAAACCTTGAGCGAGCAGCCGGTCACCGCGGTCTACGCGGGCAGCTTCGACCCGTTCCACCTCGGCCACCTCGACATCGTGCGGCGAGCGGCCACGATCTTCCCGCGCGTCGTCGTCGGGGTGCTCCGCAACACCGACAAGACCCCGCTGCTCCCGGCCGAGCGCCGCGTCGAGCTGATCGCGGAAACGCTCGCAGGGATGCCCGGGATCGAGGTCACGGCGTTCTCCGGCCTGCTGGTGGATTTCATGCGGCTGAGCCGGTCGCGGGTGATCCTGCGCGGCATGCGCGCGGTCTCCGACTTCGAGTACGAGTTCCAGATCGCCCTCATGAACCGCCGGCTGTGGAACCTGGTGGAAACCGTATTCCTGACCCCGAACGAGGAGTACACCTACATCTCGGGGCGGATCGTGCGGGAGATCTGGCATCTGGGGGGCGACGTTTCGGGGCTCGTGCCCGAGCCGGTACGCCACGCGCTCGAAGAGCTGCGCGCCCGGCCCTGAACCGGCGTCTCGCTTTGCCCCTCGTGTGAAGCGGCCTTCAGGCCTTGGTCGCCCCGCGCGGTTCGCTCCTTTTCACTGCGTGAGGCCTCTTTTTTGCCCGCGGGCTACGGCCGTGTCGCTCGGGCGGCGCATCCAGCGCCGCCCTCCGACCCGCCTGCGCGTGCGACCGAGCAGGGCGTCCCGCGGTGGGGCCCCTCGCTGTTTCCTTCGCTGTGCTCACGACCAGCGACACCCCACCGCGGGACGCCCGCTCGGGACCCGCACGCTCCGGCGCCATCGGTTTCCGCCCGCTGGGCGGTCTTTGCCACCCACCCCCGCGCCTGGTGGAGGCGCTGCCGGTTACCTTCGGCTTGGCCAGGAGCGTCGACGTACAGCAGGATCTCCGCCTGATGGGTGGGGGCGTCGTCCAATCCGCCGGTGCCGCGGGTGGCCATTCGCTCCTGCGCCCGCGGGTCCCGGACGGGCGAGCCGCGCCGGGGTGTCGATGGCTCCGACCGAGCGTCTTGTGCGAGGGAGGAGAACAGCGAGGGGCCCCGGCGCGGACCGCCCTGTCCGGTCGCGGGCACAGGAGCATGCGGGCTCGGGCGCGGGGGCGCCCGTGCCCGCATCCGGCCACCCGCGGGACCGGCAAGAAAGACGCCACGCAGTGGAAGAAGAACCAACAGGACCGAGCAACCGGCCAAAGCCCGCGGGGCAAGACAAGACAGCATCACGCAGTGAAGAAAAGGCTCCGGCTACCGGCATCCGGCGGCAGCCCGGGGGGCACGACAGGGCTGCTTGCCATAGGAGTGTAGACCTTCAGCCAGGGGCGGCGGCCAGCCGCCATGGGAAACTCCCTCCACCGCGCACTCGGGACACCGGGGCATGGCCCGCGGGACGGGTACCGCCTAGAACTCGAAGACCTCGCCCTCGAGCACGTCGGAGAGCTGGCGCATCACCGCACTCGTAACCGCCGCGGACGCGCCCGCGACGATCGCCGCGCCGCGGGAGCGGCCGATGGCGAAGCCGAGCCCGGCCGCAACCGCAACGGTGAGCACCGGGTGGCGGCGGACGAGGTCGCGCCAGTCGATCTCGTCGGGGATGACCTTGTCGAGGAGGAAATCGGCGTTGAGGCGCTGGCGGCGTGCGCCGGCATCCTCCTCGTCGTCCTCGATCTCATACAGCCCGTGCTCCTCCTCGGGACTCTCCGGGGCCTGCTCGTCGCGCGGTTTCTCGCCATCCATACGCTACGCCTCCCGACGGCGCACCAGGTAGCCGACTGCGAACCCGACCCCGAGGGCGATCAGGATCGACTTGCCCGGGTTGCGCCGGACGTAGTCCACGACGTCGTCGCGGACCTCCTTGACGTCGATCTCCTGCACCTTCGCCTTGACCTTGGCATACCCCTTCTTGATCTCGGCGGTGAGCTTGTCGAGCTGCTCCTTGGCCTTCTCGTACGCCTCCTCGACGACCTCGCGCGAGCGCCCGTACAGCTCGCCCATCTTTTCGCGCGCGGTCTCGAGCGCGGCGCGCGCCTCGGCAAGGTATTCGCGGGCCTTGGCGTACGCCTCCGCGGAGCGGGACCGCAGCTTCCCGTACCCCTCACCGAGGGCCTCCTTGGCCTTCTCCATCGAGCCCTCGGCCTGTGCAATCGACTCCTTGGCACCCTCGAGCACGTCGTTCACGGCACCCTCGAGTTGGTCGATCTTCTCTTCGACGCCTGGAGTTCTCTTCACAGTGGTCATGGGCACCTCCCGGTAATCCCCAATCGCAATGATTCTACGCCCCCTGGTTGGGTGGCGCAAGAAATGCAGACCGAAGGACATGCAGCGCCGCCTTGAACGGCCGGCCGGCACCGGGTATGGTATGAAGTCCCCATGGTCACTCTCACCTTCCTCGGCGCCACGGGAACCGTCACCGGCTCGCGCTACCTCGTCGAGGCCCACGGCACCAGGATCCTGATCGACGCCGGGTTGTTCCAGGGCAAGAAGGAGTTGCGGCTGCGCAACTGGGAACCGTTTCCGGTGCCCCCGGCCTCGCTGGCCGCCGTGATCCTCACCCACGCGCATATCGATCACGCCGGGTTCCTCCCCAGGCTCGTCCACGAAGGTTTCCAAGGCCCTTCGCTCGCCACCCCGCCGACGACGCGCCTGCTGCGGGTGGTGCTCCCCGACGCCGCCCACCTGCAGGAAGAGGAGGCGCGTTTCGCCAACAAGGTCGGGTCGTCCAGGCACGCGCCGGCGCTGCCGCTGTTCACCGTGCGGGATGCACAGGAGGCGCTGGGGACGCTCACCGCAGTCCCGTTTGGCCAGACCGTCACCATCAAACCCGGCCTCGATTTCCGCTACCACCGGCAGGGGCACATTCTCGGCGCCGCGGCGGTCGAGCTGCGGGTCAAGGTGGCGGGTGGCGACCACATCACGATCTACTTCTCCGGCGACGTCGGCCGCTACGGCGTCCCCATCCTGAGGGAGCCGGAACCCTACCCGGGCTCGACCTACCTGGTGGTCGAGTCCACCTACGGCAACCGCCTTCACGACCCCGGCGACCCCCGCGACCAGCTCGCCGAGGTGGTCAACGAGGCCGCCGACCGCAAGGGTGTCATCCTCGTCCCCGCGTTCGCGATCGACCGCACCCAGGAGCTGCTCTACTTCCTGCGCGAACTCGTCGAGGACGAGTCGATCGCGCCGCTGCCGATCTTCCTCGACTCGCCGATGGCGCGGGAGGCGACCGTCGCCTACCGCTCCTGCGCGCTCGAGCACGACACCGAGATGCGCGCGCTCATGCGCGAGGGCGTGGACCCGCTGGTGCCGCCCAACTTCGAGATCGTCGGCCGGGTGGACGAGTCCAAGCGGCTCAACTCGCTCTCGGGGCCGGCGATCATCATCTCGGCGTCTGGGATGGCCACCGGAGGTCGCATTCTCCACCACCTCAAGCACCGCCTCCCCGACCCCGCCACGACCGTCGTGTTCGCGGGGTTCCAGGCCGAGGGGACCCGCGGCCGGAGGCTCCTCGAGGGCGAGGGCGAGGTCAAGATCTTCGGGGAGATGATCCCGGTGCGGGCGCAGATCCGCAGCATTCCCTCCCTCTCCGCCCATGCCGACGCCGACGAGCTGACGATCTGGGCAAGCGGGCCCGCCACCGCGCCGAAAGAGGTCTTCGTGACCCACGGCGAGCCGGAGGCGAGCCAGGCGCTGGCGGACCGCTTCGCAGGCCGGTTCGGCTGGCGCTGTGCCCTTCCCGCGCTCGAGGAGACGGTGACGCTTTGAGCGGGTGGTTGCGGGGGCTTGCCCGCTTCGCCGCCGAGCTCGCCCGCGCGCAGTACCGGGACCAGCTGATGTTGCGGGCCGGGGCGCTCGCGTACACCACGCTGCTCTCGATCGTGCCGGTCATGACCGTCGCGCTCGTCATGGTGGGACGCGTGCAGCCGGAACGCGCCGCCAAGGTCGTGACCGCTATCGCCGCCGTGCTGCCGTTCTCGCCCGCCCACGTACAGGCCACCCTTGCCGCCTTCGCCGAGCGCACTGCCGCCCTCGGGTGGGCGGCGGTGGCGATCTCGATCCTGATCACGTTCAACGCGTTCTGGCAGGTCGAGGAGGTCATCAACGCGATCTGGGGCCTGCCCCGCCGCCGCCGTTGGGAGGTGCGCCTGGTCTCGATCGCCACCGTGGTCGTGACCGGACCCCTGTTGCTCGCGGCGCTGTTCTCCGGCCTGTACTGGCTGTCCTCGCGCTTCTGGTACCCGGTGGTGGCGCCCCTGATGCGGCCGCTCCCGGCGCTGCTCGCCGGGGTGGCGCTCGCCGCTTTCTACCGCTGGGTGCCGCACACGCGCGTGTCCTGGCGCGCGGCGGCCGCCGGCGCGGGGGTCGGCGCCCTCGCCCTGACCGTCCTGCACCTCTCGTTCCAGACCTACTTCGGCCTTGCCGGCAACTTCAACAACGTCGTCTACGGCTCTCTGGCCATGCTCCTGTTCTTCCTGGTGTCGCTCTTCCTGCTCTGGTTCGCGATCCTGCTCGGGGCGGAGGCGTCGTGGGTCGTCGGGCACGTCACGCCGACGCCGCGAACCGACGGCCTGCGAGGGCTATTGGAACTCCTGGCCGCGGTCCACAGCAACGGCACCCTGTCCACCGACGAGGTGGTCCGGCTGCTCGGGCACGCGGGCGATGACCTGCTCGCGCGTCTCGCCGCGGCCCCGCCGATCCTCCTCGGCGGCGCCTCCGGGTGGCGCCTGGCACGGCCGCCCGAAGCGATCACGGTCGAGGACGTGCGCGAGCGCGCGGGCGCCGACGTCGAGAGCGGCACCCCCGACGTGCTGACGCTCGCCGGTTTCATCAAGCAGGCGAGCGGCGAGCGACGCACAGTCAGTGACGCCGGTGCCCCCTCCCGGCCGGCCCCGACGCCTTAGCGCATCATCCTGCGCGCGAAAAAGTTGTCGGACTCCGGCGGGCGCTCCGGGCCGGAGGGAACCTGGGACGGCCCCGGTTTGCGGCCCGTGTACTCCGAGAAAAGCCCTACCGCCAGCGTGCGCCGGACCTCCTCGAACCCGGCGCCATCGAGAGCGGCGAGGATTCTCTCTGGGGGTACGCAGCACTCGACCGTGTCCCAGAAATAGCGCATCAGCAGTTCCGCCTCGACGTTGCCGGTGCGCAGCCTCGTCAAGATCGGCACGATCCGCCGCATGTAGAAGCGCAGGGCCGCGTAACCCACGCGGCTGGCCGGCCTGGTGAGCTCGAGCACGCACACGACGCCGCCCGGCCTGAGCACGCGGAAGAACTCGCGGAAGGCGGCCCCGAGGTCGGCGAGGTGGCGCAACGCGTACCCCATGCTGACGAAGTCGATGCTCGCGGCGCGGACCGGCAGCTGCTCGCCGACCCCGAGCAGGCCCGTTACGCCGAGCTGGCGGCGCGCCTCGGCCAGCATCCCGGTGCTGGGGTCGAGGCCGATGACCGAGCGCGGATCGCCCGTCAGCCGGCTCGCCTCCCGCGCCACCAGACCCGTCCCGATCGCGACGTCGAGCACCCGCATGCCGGCCACGAGGCCGGCGCGGCGGAGCGCCTCCCGCCGGTACCGGCGCCCGGTTCCCATCGCCATACCGCCTTCGATCGTGTCGTAGTCACGGGCCGCAAGATCGAACAGGCGCCGGACGAACTGCGGCCGGTCGGCGTCGTGCCCGTAGTACTGGGCGAGGGTCGGGTGCGGGGGCAGCGCCCCCCCCGGTGTCGGCCGCTGCGAGCTTTCCATCGGTAGATCTTATCAGCAGCAAGCGCCTCAGAACGTGCTTCCGATCGAGAACTGGAAGTTCGACTTCTTCTCGTCGGGGAACGGACGCGGGTTGATGCCGTAGATGAACCGCAGCGGGGCCTGGAAGATGGGCAGGAAGATCCGCAGCTCGGCGCCGTACGAGTAGCGCAACAGGCCCAGGTCCCACCCCTGCGTCTCGTACCAGGTGTTCCCGATGTCCGAGAAGAAGATCAGCTTCAGAGGGCCGCCGACTTTGATCTGGTACTCGAGGTTGAGCTGCAGGTAGCGGTCGCCGCCGAGCTGGACGCCGTTGGCATCGACGAAGTAGGCGCCCGTCTTCGTGCGCGGCAGCACGGAGTACCACTCGAACCCGCGCAGCGAGCGCTCCCCGCCCAGGCGATAGCGGTCGTAGAAGGGGATCGCCACGCCGTTCAACGACTTCTCGATGCCACCCTCGAAGTTCGCCGCGAAGATCGTCCGCCTGGACAGCGGGTGGAACAGCGTCGCTCCCCACTCCGGCTTGAGGTAGTCGAAATCCCCGCCGAGGGGTCCGCCCGCGTAGCGCAGCCGCAAGTAGTAGGAGATCCCCTGGCTCGGGTCGAACGGGTCGTCGCGCGAGTCGTAGCCGTACGCCGGCGTCAGCGACGAGGTGATGCCCGAATAGATCTCGTGGAACGTGTCCCCGGTCAGGATCCCCGTGTACGGCGTCGGGAGGGGACGCCCGTGCGGGTAGGTGATGGGACTGTCCGGGCCGAGCGTGCGGAGGACGCTGTAACTCGCGTACACGTCCTCGTAGCCGTAGGTGACGGAGAACTGGCCGAAGTCGCTGACGCCCAGCCCCCACACCAGCGTGCCGCCCTTGCCCTTGCGGATATAGTCGCTCAACGAGTTGGTGAGGGCGGAGTAGTCTACGGTCTGGTTGTAGATCGAGCCGCCGACCAGCATCCGCTTGTCGAGGAAGTAGGGCTCCGAGAACGACAGCGTGTAGCTCCTGCCGGTCGCACCCGACTGCAACCCCACCCCGATGATCTCGCCGCGGCCGAGGAAGTTGCGGGTGTTGAACATGAACTGCCCGAAGAACCCTTCGAGTTCGGAGTAGCCGAAGCCGAACTGGACGTCGGTACGGCCCGTCTCCTCCCCCTTGATCGTCACGTTGACGAGCTTGTTCTTGTCGTCGAACTTGAAATCGAGGGGATCTTCCTTCAGCTTGAAGTAACCGAGCTGGTTGACCTTGAACATCGACTTCTTGAACAGCGACATGTCCATCCAGTCGCCCTCGAAGAGACGGATCTCCCGCCGCATCACCTTGTCCTGCGTCTTGGTGTTGCCGGCGAACTCGAGGCGACCGAGACGGAAGCGGTCGCCCTCGTAGACGCTGACCACGACGTCTACCGTGTCCGGCTTGTCCTTGCGCTCCACCAGCGCCTGGTTCGTGTACGAGTAGATGTACCCGCGCGCCTGGTACAGGTTGCGCACGGCCTCGTTGCCGTCCTCGACCTTGGAGTAGTTGTAGGTCTTGCCGGGCTTGACCTCGTAGAGCTTGCGCAGCGCGTCCGCGGGGAAGACCGTCGCGCCCGTGATCGACAGGTCGCCCATCTTGAACTGCTTGCCCTCCTGGACGGGGATCGTCACCACCATCCGGAACTTCTTCTCCTTCTGGGTCTTCCCACCGGGGTTGCGCGCGATCAGGTTCACCTGCGGCTCGCCGACGACGATGTCCTTGTAGCCGTGGTTCATGTAGAACTTCTTGAGGTTCTCCGAGTCCTCGCCCCAGGTTTCCTTGCTCCAGATCGTCTTCTTGCTGAACATGCGGATGATCGACTTCTCCTTCGTCTTCTTGAGCGCCATCCGCAGCCGGCGGGCGGAGAAGACCTTGTTCCCCTCGAAGCGGATCTGGCCGATCTTGACCTTGGCCCCCTCGTCGATCCGGAACGTCACCTTGCGCTGGTTGGGGCTGTCCTCGCTCACCACCGGCTCCACGACCGCACTGGCGTAGCCTTCCTTGGCGTAGACGTCGATGATCGCCTGCTTGATGCGTTTCAGCTCCGAACTCCGAAGCGGGACGTTGCGCTTCAGCGTCACGTTGGCGGCGTCCAGCTTCTCCCTCAGCGTCGAGGTCGAGAGCTTCTTGTTGCCCACGAAGGCGAACTCGGTCACGATGGGGCGCTCGCGCACCGTGACGATGAGCCGCACCTTGTCCGGGGCGATGTCCTCGTACTCGACCTTGAGGTCCTCGACCAGCCCGGAGTCCCAGAAGCGCCTGAAGCTCTTGGCGATGGCCTGCGGGTCGAAGACGTCGCCCTTGGACACGTTGAGGTAGTACTCGACGGTGTCCGCCGTGATGGTGGAGCCGCCGACCACCTTGATCTCGGCCACGATCGGCTTGGCGGACTCCGGCGGGACGGCGGGAGCGGCCGCCTTCGGCGCATCGCTGCCGGTGGCGGCGGCGGCCGCAGTCTTGGCCGCGTCGTCGGCCCTTGCAACCCCGGCCGCAAAGGCCACGACAGCGATCACCACAGCCGCTACTGTTCGCACACGACCTCCCGAGCCGCCACCACCAGGCGCTCCCCTTCGACGCGAGCCAGAAGGACCTCGCCCTCCGAGTGCCGGTGCGAGATCAGGTAATCCGAAACCGCGTCCTCCAGGTAGCGCGCCACCGCACGGCGCAACGGCCGCGCGCCCGCCGCGGCGTCGCCGCCGGCGTGGCCGACGAGCCACTCCACCGCCTCCGGCGGAACTTCGAGCGTGATCCCCCGCCCGGCCAGGTGCGCGACGACGTCGCCGACCAGGAGTTGCGCCACCTGCCGGAGTTCGGCCGGCCGCAGCGCGTGGAAAACGACGATGTCGTCGAGGCGGTTGAGGAACTCCGGCGGGAACCGGCGCTTCAGTTCCCGCATCACGGTCTCCCGGATCTCCCCTTCCGAGGGCAAACCGCCTCGCTCGGTGAAGCCGGCGCTTGCCCCGCCCGCCAGCAGGTCGCGGGTCCCAAGGTTGGAGGTCATGATGATGAGAGCGTTCTTGAAGTCCACCTGGTCGCCGTACGCGTCGGTCAGGATACCGTCCTCCAGGATCTGCAGCAGCAGGTTTGCGATCTCAGGGTGCGACTTCTCGATCTCGTCGAGCAGGATCACCGAGTAGGGCTGCCGGCGCACCCGCTCGGTGAGCTGCCCTCCCTCCTCGAACCCGACGTACCCCGGAGGCGACCCGATGAGCTTCGAGACCGCGTGCCTCTCCATGTATTCGGACATGTCGAAGCGTACGAGCGCCTTCTCCGAGTGGAAGAGGAAGCGCGCGAGCTGGCGGGCCGCCTCGGTCTTGCCGACACCCGAGGGCCCGAGGAACAGGAACGAGCCGATCGGCCGCAAGCCGCGTGCGACGCCGAGGCGTGAGCGCCTGATCGCCCGCGCGATCGCGGAGATCGCCTCCTGCTGGCCGACGATGCGCTCGCGCAGGGTCTCCTCCATGCGCGCGAGGCGCTCGACCTCGTCCTCGCGCAGCGTGGTGATCGGGATCCCGGTCCACGACGAGATGACCTCCTCGATGTCGGAACGCCCCACCTCGGCCGCGGGGACCTGCGTCGCCTGGCTCTGGGACAGCCGTTTGATCTCGCCGCGCAGCCAGAGCTCCTTCTCGCGCAGCTTCACCGCGCCCTCGAAGTCCTTGCCGGAGATCGCGCGCTTCATCTCGCGCACCAGCCGGTTCGCCTCGCCCTGCCGCAAACGGAGCTGCTCGGTCGAAGCCGCGCCGCGCAGCTTCACGCGCGCGCCGGCCTCGTCGAGCACGTCGATCGCCTTGTCGGGGAAGAAGCGGTCCGTGATGTAGCGGCTCGACTGCTCGACCGCCGCGCGCAGCGCTTCGGCCGCGTAGCGGACGTGGTGGAACTCCTCGTAGCGCTCTCGCACCCCTTCGAGGATGCCGAGCGTCGCCGCGTCGTCCGGCGGCTGCACCGCAACGGGTTGGAAGCGGCGCGAGAGCGAACGGTCCTTCTCGATGTACTTGCGGTACTCCTTGAGCGTCGTGGCGCCGATGCAGGTCACCTCGCCGCGCGAAAGCGCGGGCTTCAAGATGTTGGCCGCGTCCAGGGAACCCTCGGCGGAACCGGCGCCGATGAGCACGTGGAGCTCGTCGATGAACACGACGATCTCAGGGTTCTCCTTGAGTTCCTTGAGGATCGCCTTGAGACGCTCTTCGAACTGGCCGCGGTACTTGGTCCCGGCCACGACCAGCGACAGGTCGAGGGCCACGATGCGGCGCTCGGCCAGCTGCACCGGGACGCGTCCCGAAGCGATGCGCTGCGCCAAACCCTCGACGATCGCGGTCTTCCCCACGCCCGGCTCGCCCAGCAGCACGGGGTTGTTCTTCGTGCGGCGCAGGAGGATCTGGACGATGCGGTCGACTTCCTCCTCGCGCCCCACCAGCGGGTCGAAGCCTCCGGTCGCGGCGAACTCGGTCAGGTCGCGGCCGAACTCCGCGAGCGCCGTCAGCTCTCGCTTGCCCTTCTTGACCTCGCGCTCGCGCCAGATCTCGGCAAGCTCATCGCGCGCCGCCGCCAGGGAAAGCCCGTGCGCCGCGAGCGCCCGGGCGGCGGCGCTCGACTCCAGGCGGAGGACCGCGAGCAGGAGGTGCTCGTTCCCCACCGCGGCCTGCCCAAGCACCTCGGCCTCGTGCGCCGCCAGCAGCAGGACGCGGCGCGCGTCGTCGGCAAGCGGCAGCTCGCCGGGTGCCTGAACGTCGGCGCCGGCGGGAGCGGTGCCGAGCTCGGCGCGCAGCTCGTCGCTGGTGACCGCAAAGCGGGCGAGGAGCTGCTCGACGACATCGTCGCTCTCGCGCAGCAGGCCGAGCAGGACGTGCTCGGGCGCGATGCTCGAAGCACCGGCCTGCGCCGCCTCGTAGCGGGCAAAGAACAGCGTCCGCCGGGCCCTTTCGGTCAGGTTCTCGAGCATGCCACCTCGACATCGGCCCCGGACAGCCGCAGCGTGCGTCCACAGCGGCTGGCCAGGGCCTCGTTGTGGGTCACGATAACACTCGTCAGGCCCCGGCTCAAATGCAGCTCTTCAAAGGCTCCGAACAGGATTTCCGCGTTCGCGGCGTCGAGGTTCCCGGTCGGCTCGTCGGCCAGCAGCAACTCGGGCGCCGCGACCAGCGCCCGCGCCACCGCGCCCCGCTGCTGCTCCCCCCCGACAGCTCGTCGGGGAAGTGGCCGCGCCGGTGCTCGAGGCCCACCGAGGCGATCAACTCCGCCGCAGCCGCGAGCGCGGCGCGGCGCGGCTCCCCGGCGATGAGCAGCGGCATCGCCACGTTTTCCTCGAGCGTGAACTCGGGGAGCAACGCGTGGAACTGGAACACGAAGCCGATGCGCCGGTTGCGCCAGCGGGCCCGCTCCTCCACCGAGAGGCGCGAAGTGTCGCTGCCGAACACCAGCAGTTCCCCGGCGTCGGGGCGGTCGAGCAGCCCGATCAGGTGCAGCAGCGTGCTCTTGCCGACGCCCGAGGGTCCGACGACCGCGAGCATCTCGCCGCGCCCGACCGCGAGGTCGAGCCCGCGCAGCACCTCCACCCGCCGCTCGCCGGCGCCGTAGCCTTTGCGCACCCCGCGCGCGACCACCAGGTCGTCACTCATAGCGCAGGCCCTCCAGCACGTCGCGGCGGGCGGCGGCCCGCGCCGGCGCCAGCGACGCCAGCAGCGCCGCCGCGATCGAGACGCCGAGGACCAACGCGACCGCGCCGGGCGTCACGCGGAACGGCACGTGCGAGACGATGAAGACGCCGCGCGGCAGCGGCAGGGCGCGGGTGCGGTCGAGGATCCAGGCGCCGGCCCCGCCGAGGAGGGTGCCGAGCACGCCGCCCAGCGCTCCGACGCCGAGTCCCAGCAGCACGAACAGCCGGCGCACCCGCGACGCGGGCAGGCCGATCGCGGTGAGGAGTGCCACATCGGCGCGCTTCTCGGCCGCCAGGAGCGCCAGGTTGCACAGTAGGTTCAAGGCAGCGACCGCCATGACGAGCGCGACACCGAAGCCGATCATCACCCGCTCCAGCGTCAGCGCGGCCAGCAGCGGCCGGTTCAATTCGGCGAACGACACCACCTCGACCCCCTTGGGGATCTCGGCCTGCACAACCGATGCCACCCGCCACGCCTGCGCCGGGTCCTTGGCGCGCAGGGCGACGGTCCTCGGAGCGCCCAGGTCCAGCAGGGCGGCCCCGATGCGCGTCGGCACCAGCACCACCGCGCGGTCGTCGTCCGGCCGCATCGGGCTCACCGCGCCGATGACGACCCGGCGCCGCGTCGGCATCGGTCCGAGCGGCGTCAACACCAGCTTCGGGCTCGCGATCGTCAGCTCCGAGCCGGCGCCGACCCCGAGCCGCGCCGCGAGCACCCGGTTGACCTCCACACGGGACATGGTGTCCACGGCCTCCAACTCGGCCGGGACCGCGCCGTCCCCACCCAGACACCACACGGCGCCGCCACTCGACGCCCGCACCTCGAGCTCGGGGTGGCGCGCCCGCAACCTCGCGATCCAGTCGCCGCCGGGAAGCACGCGCCCGACGCGCGGCCGCAGCTCTGCGGAGACGCCCGCTTCGGCGAGCTGCGCCCGGATCGTGGCCTGGAACCCCTCGAGGAGGGCCAGGGTCAGGATCAGCGCGGCGGCCCCCAGGGCCATCGCGCCGAACGAGATCGCGCTCACCGTAGCGACGTGGGTCCGGCGGCCCAGCCCCAGGAGGTATCGCCCCGCGAGGAAGCCCAGCACGCTCACGCCGCGCCCCATCCAGACAACCAACCGACGGCCGCCGGCTCCCAGCTCGCAACCCGGCCGCGCGCCAGCCGCCGCGCCCTGCTGCCTGCTGCCGGCCGTGAGCTGTGAATTGCAGCCATCAGCCCTCTCTGGGGCGCAGCAGGGGGAACAGGATCACGTCGCGGATCGAGTGCGAGTCGGTGAGCAGCATGACCAGGCGGTCGATGCCGATCCCCTCGCCGGCGGTCGGCGGCATGCCGTGCTCGAGCGCCAGCACGTAGTCCTCGTCCACGACGCCGCCGCCCAGGCGCACCTGCTCCTCGAACCGCCCGCGCTGGTCGTCGGGGTCGTTCAGCTCGGTGAACGCGTTGGCGAGTTCCATCCCCGCCATGTAGAGCTCGAAGCGCTCCGTGAGGTCGGGGGCGCCGGGCTTCCGCTTCGCCAGTGGGGAGATATCAGCCGGGAAGTCGGTGACGAACGTCGGATCCAGGAGGCTCGCTTCGGCGGTGGCTTCGAACAGCTCGGCGAGCAGCTTGCCGGAGGAAAGCCGGGCGACGTCGGCGATCTCGAAGCGGCGCGCCGCCGCCTCGAGGCGGGCGCGCTCCCCGAGGTCCTCGGGGGTGAGGTCGGAGTGCGTCAACACGGCGTCGCGCATCGTCAGACGCTTCCACGGTCGTGCGACCGAAATGGTCTTCTCGCCCCACGGCAGCGCGACCGTTCCGGCAACCTGCTCGGCGATGCCGGCGACCATCTCCTCGGTGAGCGCCATGAGGTCCTCGTAGTTGGCGTACGCCCAGTAGAACTCGAGCATCGTGAACTCGGGGTTGTGGTGCGTCGAGATCCCCTCGTTGCGGAAGTTGCGGTTGATCTCGTAGACGCGCTCGAAGCCCCCGACCACCAGGCGCTTGAGGTACAGCTCCGGGGCGATGCGCAGGAACAGGTCCATGTCGAGCGTGTTGTGGTGCGTCACGAACGGCCGTGCGCTCGCACCGCCGGGGATCGGCTGCATCATCGGGGTCTCGACCTCGATGAAGCCGCGGGCGTCGAGGAACGAGCGGATCGCCCGCACGGTCGCGGCGCGGGCGAGGAACACTTTGCGCGAGCCGGGGTTGGTGGCGAGATCGAGGTAGCGCTGGCGGGCACGCAGCTCGCGGTCGGTGAGGCCGTGCCACTTCTCCGGCCACGGCTGCAGCGCCTTTGCGAGCACCGTGACGGTCTCGGCGCGCACGGTCAGCTCCCCGGTCCTGGTGCGGAACAGCGCTCCTTCCACACCCCAGAAGTCGCCGAGGTCGAGGGTCTCGAGCAGCGCGAACGCCGCGTCGCCGATGACGTCGCGCTTGAGGTACGCCTGGAGGCGGGCGTCGCCGTCCGCGAGGTCGAGGAACGCAGCTTTGCCGTGGGTGCGGATCGCCGTGACGCGGCCGCCCACGCGGACGCGGGCCGGGGCCGCCTCGAGCGCCGCCGCGTCGTGCCCCGCGAACCGCGCCACCACCTCGCTCACGCGCCCGTCCACGGGGAAGCGGGGCGGGAACGGGTCGACGCCGCGGCGCCGCAGCTCCTCGAGCTTCCCGCGCCGGTACGCTCGCAACGTCTCCAGCGGTTCCACGTCACCTCCACGCGCGCCTGTCGACACGCCAAAGCGGCGCATTTTAGCATGCGCGCGAGCCGCCGCCCGCCGCGCAAACCTCGCCGGATCAGGCGGTCACGAGAGGGGTTGCGGGTCCGCTGCGGGCGTCGCGGTCGGCCTTTGGCCGGGCCGCCCCGGGTGTTACCATACGCACGGGTGAAGAGCCCTGCTCCCCTGATCATGCGTGCGACCGGAGGGCCGAAACCATGAGCCAACCTCGTTCGGGCGCCGTCGTGGCGCTGGCGTTGTTCGCGCTTGTCGGCGCGATCTTCGCGGCGGTTTCCACCGCGGACTTCGTCGCCTTTCTCGACCGCCAGGTCCACTCGGTCACCTGCTCGTTCGTGCCCGGCCTCGGCGCGGCCGACACCACCGGCACCAGCGGCTGCCACGCCGTGCTGATGAGTCCCTACTCCGCCGTCTTCCGCGCCTCGACCTGGGGCGGCATCCCGATCTCCCTCGCGGCGCTCTCGGTCTTCGCCTACCTCCTCTTCCGCGCCGCGGACCTCCTCGTCAGGCGCGTGACCGGGGATCCGGACGAGACCCGCTTCCTCGTCGCCGCGACCCTGCTTCCGGTCCTGGTCTCCGCTCTCTACTTCACGATCGCGGTCCTGCGCATCGGATCGCTGTGCAAGCTGTGCGTCGGGATCTACGTGGCGTCGCTCGGGGTCTTCGTCTCGGCGATCGTGGCCCACCGCGGCGCCGCCCGCACGGCACCGCGCCGCAGCGTCCCCTGGGGGGCGTACGCCGTCGCCTTCGTCGAAGGCGTCGTCTTCGTCGCCGTACCGGTGCTGCTCTACCTGGCGCTCAAGCCCGCCTACACCTCCGCGATGGCGAACTGCGGCGACCTGATCCACCCGGAGGACCGTTACGGCGTCCGGGTCAAGCTCGGCGGGCCTGCCGGCGGCGTGCCGGCGATCGAGGTGATCGACCCCCTTTGCCCCGCGTGCAAGGGGTTCTCCGAGCGCCTGGCGGCGAGCGGTCTGGGCGCGCGCCTCGACCCCGAGATCGTCCTGTTCCCTCTCGACAAGGAGTGCAACTGGATGGTGAGCGAGTCGCTCCACCCGGGCTCGTGCGCGGTTTCCGAGGCGGTGCTGTGCGCCGGCCCCCAGGCGCGCGACGTGCTGGAATGGGCGTTCGCGAACCAGGACGAGCTGCGGGAGGCCGGAAAGGACACCAACCGCGTGTACGACCTCATCCGGCAGCGGTTCCCCGAACTCGGCGGCTGCCTCGGCAGGCCGGCCGTGAAGGCCCGCCTCAACCGCTCGCTGCGCTGGGTGGTCGCCAATGCGCTGCCGGTGCAGACGCCGCAGCTGTTCGTGCGCGGGCAGAAGGTGTGCGAGGAAGACACCGACCTCGGCCTCGACTTCGTGCTCGCGCGCTTGCTGGACCGCCCGCAACCCGGCGGCGGGGCGGGGAGGTGATGCCGTGAAACCGAACAAGGTCCATCTGGCGCTCTTCCTCGTCGTCCTCGTGCTGCTCTCGGGCATGGTCGCGGTGTGGGTGCGCGGCGCCGCCTCCCGGCTCGCCGCCCTGCAGTCGGGTGCCGGCGGGCCGGCGACCGCGGTGGCGAGCGCCTCGGACAAGGGGTACTGCACCGGCGCGCTCAAGCAGATCCTCCGCCGCGTGCTGACTTCGTGCGGACTCATCAAAGGCGGCTCCCAGCGCGGCTGCCAGCCGGTGCAGGCGCGCAGCGTCGCGGCGATGTCGGGCGACGACTTCAACGCGCTGTTCGTGCCGCTCGCCGACCGGGCGGCGATCATCCAGTTCGACCAGGACAGCGCGGAGCTCGACAGCGGGGCGATCGCCCTCCTCGACAAGACGTTCGCGGCGCAGCGAGGCGCCTCGTACTTCCTCGTCGTCTCGCGCGCCTCCACCGAGGGCGCGCTCTCCTACAACCGCGAGCTCTCGCGCAAGCGCGCCGAAGCCGTCCTCGACCACATCAGGACGAAGTTCTCCGACCCCGACCTCGACCAGGAGGTCGGCCTGCTCTGGCTCGGCGCCGAGTACGCCCAGCTCGACAAGGAGTTCTGCCAGTGGCAGCGCTCGCGGCCCGACGAGGCGTGCACGACCGCGCACCTGAACCGCTCGGCGTTCATCGCATGGATCGACTGCCGGCTGTGAGGCGCGCGCTCGCTGCCGTTGCGGCACTCGCCGCCCTGACCGTCGCGTGCGGCGGCGGGGAGAAGCCGGCGCTCAGCCGCTCCGAGAGCGTCGCCGCCAGCGGCCAAGCCCCCGACCCGCGGCGCTGGTGCGACGTTTTCTACACCGGCGCCGACGCACCGGCACTCGCGCTGCCTCGGGTCGAGCCCGCCCGCGCCGGCGAGGCGCTGCCGGCGCTCCCCGCCGACCGCTGGGTCTGGGTCAACGTCTGGGCCACCTGGTGCGGGCCGTGCCGGCGGGAGATGCCGCTGCTGCTGCGCTGGCACGACCGGCTCGTCAAGGACGGCCGCCCGTTCGAACTCTGGTTCCTCTCGGTGGACGAACGCCAGCAAGACCTCGTGCAGTTCCTCAAGGACAACCCCGAAACCGCGCCAGGAAACTCCGTGCGCCTGGCCGCGCCCGGCGGCCTCGAGCGCTGGCTGGCGGGTTTTGCGGGCGCGCCGACCGGCGCGATCCCGCTGCAGGTGATCGCGGCGCCGGGGGGCAAGGTGCGCTGCATCCGCGCCGGAGCCCTCCGCGACGCGGACTACCCGGTGGTCAAGGCGCTCCTCGCGCCGTAAAGGTCTGGCGGCCGGCAGCAGTCGAGCCGGGGCGGTGGTACAAAGGCGGGATGAACGGACCTCGTCGCTTCCCTGCCCGCGCCACCGCGACCCTCTCACTCCTGGCGGTTGTCGCCGCCGCCGCCTGCACGCGCAAATCCACGGTCGTCGACCCCGCATACCGGGCCGAGATCGAGGCGTGGCGCGCCGCCAGGGTGGCGGCGCTGACCGGCCCGGACGGCTGGCTCACGCTCGCCGGCCTGGTCTGGCTCCGCCCGGGGCCCAACCGGTTCGGCTCCGACCCCGGCAACGAGATCGTGCTTCCGGGCGCCGGCGTGCCGGCGGTTGCCGGGGCCATCGACCTCCGCCCGGACGGCACGGCCGTCCTCGAGCCCGGCGCCGGCGCCGCGGTCACGGTGGGCGGCGCGGCGGCGGGCGAGCGCCCGCTGCGCTCCGACCGCACCGGCACCCCGGACGTGGTGGCGCTCGCGACCTACCGCTTCTACGTGATCGACCGCGCCGGCACGCTCGGGGTCCGGGTCAAGGACACCGCCAGCCCCGCCCGCGCTCAGTTCAAGGGAATCGCGTACTTCCCGCTGGACCCGGCGTACCGCGTCACCGGGACGTTCGAGCCCTACCCCGCGCCACGCGAGGTGAAGGTCGCGACCCACCAGGGCCCGAGCCAGACGATGCTCGCCCCCGGGCTCGTGCGCTTCACGCTCGGCGGGCGTTCGCTCGCCCTCGAGCCGTTCGTCTCCTCGCCCGCGGACCGCACCTTCTTTTTCGTCTTCCGCGACGCGACCAGCGGCCACCAGACGTACGGGGCGGGCCGCTTCCTCGACGCAAAGGCGCCGACGCGGGGAGGGCGAACGGTGGTGCTGGACTTCAACGAGGCGACCAACCCGCCGTGCGCCTTCACGACGTTTGCCACCTGCCCGCTGCCGCCGCCGGGCAACGAGCTGCCGGTGCGGGTCGCGGCGGGCGAGATGTACAGCGGCCACCACTGACCAGGCGGCACCGGCCCGCCGCCGGTGCGCTATCCTCTGTGGCCATGGACACCTTCACGCCCAGCGCCCTGGAGGCAGCCGCCCGCACGTTCGCCGACCGCCACCCGACGGGGAAGCTCGTCGCGGCCTTCGTGGCGGGGTCCGGGATCGCCCTGGCGGCGCCGGGCTGGGAGAAGGCCGCCGAGGTCCCGTACGCCGGGGTGTTCCCGTTCCCCGTCCCCGAGCTGCCGGGGCACACGCCGACCGTCACCGTCTGGCGCCAGGGGGAGCGCGGGCTGCTCGTGTTCAACGGGCGCTTCCACCTCTACCAGGGGTACAGCGCGCCGCAGGTCGCGGCGATCCCGCGCCTCGCCGCGCTGCTCGGGGCGCCGGTCTACGTCGCCACGAACGCCAGCGGCTCGATCGACCCTGCGGTGCCGGCGGGCAGCCTCGTGGTCGTGCGCGACCACATCAACGTTCAGGGGACCAGCCCGCTCGCCGGCGAGTGGGGACGGTGGCGCGCCCCGATGTTCCCCGACCTCACCGACGCCTACGACCCCGGGCTGCGGGCCGCCGCCGCCAGGTGTGCGCGCACTGCGGGCTTTGCGGTGCACGAAGGGGTCTACGTGGCGACCCTGGGCCCCAACTACGAGACCCCCGCCGAGGTCGAGGCGTTCCGCCGCATGGGCGGCACGGTGGTCGGGATGTCCACCGTCCAGGAGGTGATCGCGGCGCGTCACCTGGCCATGCGCGTCCTCGTGCTCTCCCTCGCCACCAACATGGCCGCCGGCATCAGCGATCGCCCCCTCACCCACCAGGAAGTCCTCGAGGTCGGGGAGGCGGCCCGCGGCCGCCTCCAGGCCCTGCTCGTGGGCGTCGTGGCCGAACTGGAGCAGGCGCGCGCATGATCGTCGCCGGCCTCGAGCTGGGGCCATTCGCGGCGCGCTGCGTGCTCCTGAGCTGCGCGGCGACCGGGGAGGCGTTGGTGGTTGATCCGGGCTTCGAGCCCGAGGCCGTGATCGCCGCCGTGCGCGAGCGCGGGCTGCGGCCGGCGGCGCTGGTGCTCACCCACGCCCACGTCGACCACGCCTGGGGGGTCGCCGCGCTCAAGGCCGCGTTCCCCCAAGCCAGGGTGCTGCTGCACGAGGACGACCTCCCCCTGTACGGCAACCTCGCCGGGCAGTCGCGGCTGTTCGGCTTGCCGTCCCCCGGGCTCGTCCCCCACGACGGCCTCCTGCACGACGGCGAGACGCTCGCGTTCGGCCGTGAGCGCGTGCTCGTACGCCACTGCCCCGGCCACTCGCCCGGGCACGTGGTGCTCATCGGCCAGAACACTCCCGAGCCGCTCGCCGTGGTCGGCGACGTGCTCTTCGCCGGCTCGATCGGGCGCACCGACCTGTGGGGAGGTTCGCTCCCCCAGCTCCTCCGATCGATCCGCGAGGTGCTCTACCGCCTTCCCGACGCGACCCGCGTGATCCCCGGTCACGGCCCCGAAACGACGATCGGAGCGGAGAAGAAGGACAACCCGTTTGCAACTCCATCCGAGCCGGCGGCCCCGGGGGAGAACCCGGACGGCCCCGGCGGCGTTGAATAGAGCGGAGGGACATGCCGATGCGACGCCTTGCCCTTGCGCTCGTGGCCCTGCTCGCCGCTGCCGCCGCGGCCGGCGAGACGCTCAAGAGCCTCAGCTACACCTGCCCCGGCGCGGGGCTCACGGCGATCACCGTCAAGGCGGGGATCGGCGACGTCGAGGTCCTCGGCGCCGCCGGCAGCGAGGTCGTGGTCAGCGTTGACCTGACGCGCAAGGGGGGCGGCCTTTTCGGCGACCGGGCGACCCCGCAGGAGGCCGATGCGATCGAGATCGAGCCGCGCCTCGCGGGCGGCGAGTTGACGCTGCAGCTCAAGCCGGACCACCGGGGCGACGCCCATCTTTCCGAGAGGTGGACCGTCCGCGTGCCTGCGGCGCTCGCCGCCACGGTGAAGTTGGGTGTCGGGGACGTCAGCGTCCTCGACACATCAGGCGACGTCAAGGTGCAGGTCGGCGTCGGCGATGTGCGGATCGAGGGCGTGTTCAGTGCCGTCGGGGAGATCAGGGCCGCCAGCGGCGTCGGGGACGTGACCCTGCGCACCCCGGAGGGGCGCACCGAGGGCACCGGGTTCATCGGCCACACCCTCTCGGGCCATGGGCCGGGAAAGGGCACGGTCCACGCCGACGCCGGCGTCGGCGACGTCACGATCCGCCTGCGCTAATCGACAGCTCCTCCCCACCCACCCAACCAGCTCACAGGCGACGGCACACCCACCCCGTCATGTCGATTCGCCGTCCGTTGTGAAGGAATGGCTGTCACTGCGAGTCCCGCCGCCGGCGGGGCGAAGCAGTCCCGTGATACCGCGAGATCGCCATCGCCACGCGGGCGCCGTGCGCCCGCTCGCGGCAGGCTCTGTCCCGCCGCTGGCGGGGCGTGGATGAGGCACCTATCCGCCCGCCGCATGCCCTCCCGGGCACCTTGACACGTCCTCCGGCCCGGGTACCATCGGCCCAGCCGAGAGAAGGAAATCCTATCCATACCCGGGCCGGCGAGGAGCGAGCGATGGCCAAGACGCGGTTCACGATGAAGCCGATCGGCACGGCCCACACCCCGTTCCACGACACGGGCCGGATCCCGCGCGGCCGCGGCGCGGCGCACACGGCCGAGGGCGTCATCGAGGTCCGGCCCGAGCTCGAGGCTGGCCTGGACGATATCGAGGGTTTCTCGCACCTGTACGTGGTGTGGGTGTTCGACCGCGCGGACGGCTACGATCTGCGCGTGACCCCGCCGACGGACACGCGCCCGCACGGCGTGTTCGCCACCCACTCGCCGCGGCGCCCCAACCCGATTGCGCTCACGATCGTGCGCCTGCTCCGGCGCGAGGGCGCTAGGCTCCACGTCGCGGGAGTGGACATGCTCGACGGGACCCCGATCCTCGACATCAAGCCCTGCACCTCGAGCATCCCTGTGGACGGACTGCGGCGCGGCTGGCTCGCCGACGCCGAGCGCGCGCGGCGCGGCTGACGCCGCCTCAGGTCTGCAGCACGCCCCAGCGGGCGCGGGGGATCTCGCCCTGGTGGGCGCACGCGGCGATGCAGGCGGCCACCACCTCGCGGGTGTCGGCCGGGTCGAGGATGCCGTCCACCCACAGGCGGGCCGCGGCGTAGCAATGGATTCATCGGCCACACCCTTTCCGGTCACGGACCGGGAACCAGCACGGTCCACGTCGACGCCGGCGTCGGCGACGTGACGATCCGCTTGCGCTGAACGACAGATCTGCGCCACCCAACCAGCCACCGGCGCGTTCCCGCCCAAACGACGCAGGGGATCAAGACCTGTTGCCAGCTTCCCACAGCATGGTTTTCAGCAGCGCGGTGAGCGACCACGCCAACGCCCGTACGCGGCGGCTACCGGCCGCAGCCAGCACTTCACGCCGCCTACGGTCGAGGCACGCCTGGAAGGCGACATGCGGGGGGTCGCCTTGCCGCCGTTCCCCTCTTTGCCAACACCGTCAGTCACGGTGGACGTGGTACCGATCGGGGCCGTCCCGACCCGATCCAAACAGCAGGATTTGGCGCCAAGTCACCTGGCGATGTCGGAGTGGCAGCCCGGCCGAAGCCTGCCTCACCGCGCAGGGGGTGCCCTCACCAAGAGGTCACCTCGCGCGACAAAGGTAACGTCACGTAAGGTGATGTCAATCACTGTCAGTCAGGCCAGAGGCCGTTGCCGTGTACTAAAGTAAAAGAGCAAAGCGGCAAGGAAGGGACCGAGAGGAGACCAAAATGACCGCTACCAAGCTTGCCACGTCTGGTCTTGCTATGTTGGTCCTCGTCATCGGAGCTGGCTCCGCCCGGGCGGCAGGTGCTCTCGAAGCTCAGCCAAAGATCGAGAGTGAGAACGGCGCGAGGTACACCTACTGGGTCCCCGTCGCGAGTCATACCGGCGGGCTCAACAATAGCCAGTGGCGAAGCGATCTCGGCCTGCTCAACACCGGCACGGTGACCGCCAACGTCGTGCTCGGGTTTTCCCTCGGCGGCTACCACCCCGTACTAGAATTCACGACGTACGTCCCGCCGGGGGCGCAGTCGATCCTCACCGACGTTGTCGGGCAGCTGGGTGCGAGCGGCTCATGGACGATCGAGGTCCTTTCCGACCAGCCGTTGAAGGTCACGAGCCGCACCTACAACCAGGTGTCGTCCACCGCGGGCTGCTACGCCAACGGCACGCAAGGGATGGACTACCCGGTACTGGCGGCGAGCGACGGCCTCTCGGCCCAGCAGAGCGCGTACCTGGCGGGGTTGACTGAGAATGCATCCTACCGCTGCAACATCGGGTTGGTGAACGTAGGATCGGGCACGGCGACGGTGCTGGTCGAGCTGTTCGACGGCGATGGGACGAAGCTCACCGACTACACCGGGTCGTTGGCTGCGGGCCAGTGGTGGCAGGAGGTGCAGCCGTTCCGGTACAAGGCGCGGCAGACGGCGATGGACCGCGGGTACGCCAAGGTCACGGTGCAGTCGGGCTCGGGGGTGTTTGTTTTTGCGTCGGTCATCGACAACATCACCAACGACCCAACCGGGGTCACCATGCAGCAGTAGCAGGGGTTGAGCTGGTAGCCCGATGAGGAGGGGCGATATGAAGTAGCGCAACGCTTTGTGCCTCATGGCCGCCGTCGCACTCGTAGTTCTGTCCACGGTGGCCACAGATGCCGCGTCGGGCCTGCCTCTTCGGCCCACTGTGCTGTATCCCGTCAAGTTTGGGATCTCCCCGCCGATGAGCAGCCTTAAGCCGGTGGTCCCGCCGGCCGGCTTGGGGAACCGCGAGCGCCCGAACGAACTCCATCTGTTCCCAACGAGGCCGGCGGTCACGGACACCGTGGTGCAGCGCCAGTTCGGCCTCAGCAACATGCCGGCGCCGATCACGAGCTTCGACGGCATTCCGAGCACGGTCGACCAGACCTTGTTCGGGTTCGAGCTCACGCCGCCCGACACCGAGGGTGCGGTTGGTGGCAACTCGCCGGCCAGCAACGTCTATTTTCAGTGGGTCAACCTGGCGTGGGCGATCTTTGACAAGACCACCGGAGCGATGATTGGCTCACCACATGCCGGCAACAGCTTCTGGGCCGGCTTCGGTGGCACGTGTCAGTCATCGAACAGTGGCGATCCAATCGTCCTCTACGACAAACTCGCGGACCGTTGGTTTGTCGCCCAGTTTGACGTCCACGCCGTTCCGTATCATCAATGCTTCGCGGTGTCGACATCCCCGGACCCGCTTGGGACGTACTACCAGTACGAGTACACCACGGGGAGCGTCTTCCCCGACTACCCGAAGTACGGCATCTGGTCGGATGCGTACCTCGGGACCTACAACCAGTTCCAGTTCAACACTGAGAACAGCGTCGGCATCCTTGCCCTTGAGCGCGCCAAGATGGTCGCCGGCGACCCTACGGCGGCGATGATCCACATCGACCAGACCGGGGCTAACTGGTGGTCGGTTCTGCCGGCGGACTTTGACGGCACCATCGCACCGCCGACGGGCACCGCGATCTTCGGCGAGGTGGCCCCGGCCGGCACGGCCACGGGCCAGATGCAGCCCTCGTTCTTGATCTGGAACCTGACCTATGACTGGACCAACCCGGGCGCGGCGTGCTTCGGCGCGGCGTGCAGCGGGCAGCCGAACAGCATCGTTCCGGTGGCGGCCTACAACGACGTCTGCCCGGGCACTCGGGCGTGCGTGCCGATGCCCTCGCCTGGTGAGTCGGTCGACGCCTTCAGCGGCAACACGATGTACCGTCTGCAATGGCGCAATACCGGTAATCACGAGAACCTGGTCGCGAACCACACGGTGGACGGTGGCGGCGGTGTCGCCGGCGTGCGCTGGTATGAGATGCACCGGACCAGTCCCGCCGACTGGACCCTTTACCAGCAGGGCACGCTGGCGCCAGCCGACGGGCTGTACCGCTGGATGGGCAGCATCGCCATGGACCACAGCGGCGACGTCGCCCTGGGGTACAGCGGCTCCAGCGCCAGCAGGTACCCGTCGGTTTATTACTCCGGCCGTCTGGTCGGCGACCCACTCGGCACCTTGCCTCAGGGCGAGCAGCAACTGGTGGCCGGCAACGGCGTCATCAACACCGGCTACAACCGGTGGGGCGACTACAGCGCCATGCAGGTCGACCCCACGGACGACTGCACCTTCTGGTACACCCAGGAGTACACGGGCGGAGGTGGTTCGAACTGGTACACCCGCATCGGGTCGTTCAAGTTCCCGAGCTGCTCTCTGGGCGCGACGTTCTCCATCTCCGGTACCATCACGGATATGAACACTGGCCTTGGCATGGTGGCGTATGTGACCACCGGCACGCACGGAACCTACTCCAACTCGTCAGGCGCGTAAACCATCACCGGAGTGCCGAACGGTACCTATACGGTCACACCGAGCAAGAGTGGCTACAACTTCGTTCCTGCTCATAGGCCGGTGACGATCAGTGGCGCGAGCGTCGGCGGGGTCAACTTCCAAGGCGAGTCGACTGCTCACGCCCCAACTTATTGAGCCGGACATTGTAAGGGGCCCCAAGTCGACCAAGCATAGCGGCAGCCAGCTGGCGAGCATCACAAGAGTGACAGCGGCGGGTACGGCGCATCGCCCTTGCATGGCGCCCGTGACTCCTCGCCCCACCCCAGTCTTGCTCTCAGGTTGCCGCTGGAGCTGTTTTCTTCCTACGTCTGCAGCACGCCCCAGCGGGCGCGGGGGATCTCGCCCTGGTGGGCGCACGCGGCGATGCAGGCGGCGACCGTCTCGCGGGTGCGGGCCGGGTCGAGGATACCGTCGACCCAGAGCCGGGCCGCGGCGTAGCGCGGGTCGGCGCTGGCCTCGTAGCGCGCCCTCGTCTCGGCCAGCCGCGTGTGCTTCTCCTCCTCGCTGACGTCGCTGCCGCGGTTCTTGAGCTGGATGGAGAGCAGCGTCTGCGCCGCCTGCTCGCCGCCCATCACCGCGATCGAGGCCGACGGCCAGGCGAAGATGAAGCGCGGCCCGTACGCCTTCCCCGCCATCGCGTAGTTGCCGGCGCCGTACGAGTTGCCGACGACAATCGTGATCTTCGGCACGGTGCTGTTGGCGACCACGTTGACCATCTTGGCGCCGTCCTTGATGATCCCCTCGCGCTCGGCGCGCGAGCCGACCATGAAGCCGGTGACGTCCTGCAGGAACAGCAGCGGGATCCCCTTCTGGTTGCACAGCTCGACGAAGCGGGCGCCCTTGTCGGCGCCGTCGGCGTAGATCACGCCCCCGATCTGCATCTCCTTGTCGTGCGGACCGAGGCCGCGGCGGCGGGCGACGACCGCGCGCTGGTTGGCGACGACGCCCACCGCCCAGCCGGCGATGCGCCCCGTGCCGCACACCAGCGAGCGGCCCGAGGTCGCCTTGTACTCCTCGAACTCCGAGCCGTCGAGCAGGTGCGCGAGCAGCGCGTACGTCTCGTACGGGCGCGTCCGGTCGGCCGGCATCACGCCCGCGATCTCGCCCGGGTCCACCGCGGGCTCGGCCGGCTCGGTGCGGTCGAACGGGGCGAGGCGCGGCGCAGCGAGCTGCCCGACGCGGGCGCGCACCGCCGCCAAGCAGGCCGCGTCGTCGGGGAAGCGGTCGTCCACGACCATCGAGATGTCGGACTGGACCTCGGCCCCGCCCAGCGCCTCGGCTTCGATCTGCTCGCCGATCGCCGCCTTCACGAGGTGGGGGCCGGCGAGGAAGATCGAGCCGGTGCCCTCGACGATGAGCGACTCGTCGGACATGATCGGCAGGTACGCCCCGCCGGCGACGCACGGCCCCATGATCGCGGCGATCTGGTAGATCCCCTCGGCGGAGAGGCGAGCGTTGTTGTAGAACACCCGGCCGAAGTGCTCCTTGTCGGGGAAGATCTCGTCCTGGAGCGGGAGGAAGACGCCCGAGGAGTCCACCAGGTAGACCAGCGGCAGCCGGTTCTCGAGGGCGATCTCCTGGGCGCGCAGGATCTTCTTGCAGGTGATCGGGAACCAGGCGCCGGCCTTGACCGTCGCGTCGTTGGCGACGACCACGCAGGTGCGGCCCGAGACCGTTCCGACGCCGGTGACGCACCCCGCCGAGGGCGCGCCGCCCCACTCCTCGTACATCCCCCAGCCCGCCCAGGTGCCGAACTCGACGAACGGCGCCCCGGGGTCGAGGAGCGCGGTCAGACGGTCGCGGACCAGCATCTTGCCCTGCGCCGTGTGGCGCTCGGCCGCCTTCGCCCCGCCGCCCTCGCGCAGGCGCGCTTCCTCCGCCTGCAGCCGGTCCACGGCCTCGCGCCACCGCCGCAGGTTCGCCGCAAACCCCCCGTCCCGCCGCACCGCCGCCGCCAACTGGCGCATCGCTTCCCTCCCGGTCTGGGCCCAGCGTACGCCACGCCGGCGCCGAGGCAAAGCCCGGACGCCGCGCACGGCGTCTCGGGCCCGGCGATCGATCCCTGGAGCGGTCACGGGTTGAACGCGCCCACTTTACAGAGAAGCGGCCACGGAGGTCCGTGGCCGCTGACACCGAAAGGACTCTCGCCTCTAGTCGATGGCGAGGGAGGAAACCTTGATCATGTCGCCCGAACGCTCGCCCTCGACGGTGACGCGGATCCCGGAGGTCTTCGTGGTCGCCTTGAGCGCCGCGAGCGCCTCCTCGTTCCCCTTCTTGTCGAACTTCACCCAGGTGCCGTCGGAGGTCAGGACGCCGTAGCCGCTCTTGGCGCACTTGATCAGGCAGCTCGTCTCGTGCTGGTCCGGGTCGGCCTTGACCTTGTTGACGCAGTTGTGGTCGATGAGCGGAACGTTCTTCCACGTCTCGGCGGCCGCGATGGCCGGCAAGGCGAGGATCGACAGCATCACCGCAGTAAGTAACGATTTCCTCGACATGTGAAGCCTCCTTTCGTCGCAACACCTGGGGAACGTTGCGCCGGGCGGCGGCATTCCGCCGCGGCACGCCCACACCCCGAGGTCACGGGTGCTGCCACCAGATCGTCAGCGACCCCGGCGGGGGCAGCGGGCAGGTGTCGTAGAGGGAGTCCGCCTCCTGGCCTGAAATCAGCACCGCGCTGCCGTAGTTCCAGCCGCCGCCGTGGTGGAACACGTTGCTGTTGCACTCGGTGAACCACGCAGAGAGGTTGGCCGCTCCCCAGCCGAGGTCGCCCCCGAACGCCTTGGCGACGCCGTTCCAGATGTTCATGGTGGTGTGGTAGCCGTACGTCCCGCGCATCCCCTGGAACATGGTGAACCAGACGTCCCACGGCGACGCGGGCGACTGGAAGTCCCCGCCGTACGGGTCGCCCGGCGCGGGGATCACGTCGCACGACTGCCAGACCACGTAGTCGGTGGGCTCGGCCGGGTTGTGGTAGCCCCCGAAACCGGTGATCCTCGGGAGGTCGATCACGTCGCAGCAGTTCTTCTCGGTGGTGATGAGCCAGGGCGCTCCGTGCCCTTCGATCAGGGCAAAGTTGACCGACCCGGGGAACGACGGGCTGTCGTCCGTCGCGGGGCTGCCGGTGGGCTCCCAGAGCCACGGGTAGTCCCAGTAGAACTGGGCGTTCGTCACCGTCGGCCGCACCGGGTCCCAGAAGCGGAGGGCGGCGTTGGCGGCGTCGATGTTGGCGCCGAACCCCTGGGCATCCACCAGCCATCCGGAATCGTCGTCGCGCAGCACGTAGCGCCCGTACTGGATCGTGGTGGGCTCCTGACACGCCAGCGTGGGAAGAAACGTGCTCGTCTCCGGGAGGAGCGGCCGCGGCCCTTCCTGAACCGGGAAGTTGAGGATCGGCTCTGGCGTCTTCAGCACGGCGGGCAGCAGCCACGTGAGCCCAGTCCGCGTCCCCAGCGGGCCGGTGAGCACGACCGAGAACAGGTACGCCGGTTGCAGGTACGGCCCGCCCTGCTCGTAGTAGATGAGGCGGGTGGAGACCAGCCGCCCCACGAAAGCTGCTGCCGCGGCCCCGCCGGTGACGGAGGAGGACTGAACCGTCCCCGCGTTTCCCTCGCCGTCATCGTCGCCGCCAATTCTGACGGAGTACGGGAACTGCTGGATGAACTGCTGGGTCGCGTCGCCGAGCGAGATGATCTGCACCGGCGTGCCGGTGGGCGCGACCGGCCGCAGGTCGATGACCCCTCCGGTCACACCGCCGGCCCCGACGTCGACCGAAAGGATCGACGTCGGACCGAACACATCGAGACCGTCGAGTTGGCGCCTGAACTCGACGGTGCGCAGCACGTCCACCGCCTGGCCGATCCGGACCGCCGGGACCTGGCTCGTCCCACCGGCCAACCCGGCCGCCCCGGCGGGCGCTGCCTGCCCGGGCTGCTCGGTGAGGGTCACGATCTCCCCCAGTTTGACGCCCTGCATCGCGCCTTGCATCCCACCCGCGCCGTTGAGGAACTCCGACGCCATCCGGAGCGCGCCCCCCCGCCCCGGGGGGCCGTTGGGGTTGGGCGGGTGCGTGAGGTCGGGGAAGATCTTGACGCCGCCGTCCGCGAAGAGCATCCGCACGTGCCCGCCGGCATCCGCAAACGCCACGGGGCCCACGTCGGTCGCCGGAGCCGTCCCCGGCGTGGTCCCCTGGCCCACCGGCGTGAGCCCCAGCTTGCCGGCCAGGGCAGTGGCGGCCGCCGCGTCCAGCGTCGAAGGCTGCATCTGGTAGATGAACAGCTGCCGGCCGTGGCGCCCGCCGCTACCGCCGTCATCCCCGAAGGCGCTTGTCGCAGGGGCCACCGCCAGCAGCACCGCAACCGAAGCAAGCAACGCACGGCGAAACCGCGAGAGCATCCCGTTCATGAGTTGTCTCCCTTCGGCGAAGAAAACACGGGCGCCGCGCCGTCCGATTTCAGAAACCGCGACTCTGTCGCCATGTTTGTGACGCCGCTCACCGGACCGGGACGGGGCGTCCCGGACAGCGGCCCCACGCGCCGCGTCCGGCGGCGGCGCAGGCGACCGGCACGCCGCGCGGGCGCGTCGCAGCACTTGCGATGCAGTTGCAGAATGTGCAGGCGGGGCGGCCTCTTGAATAATTCGGAAATTTAGGTCATGATTTGTCCGTTGGCGCGCTCGAGGGGGCCGGCGAGCGGCCGGACGCTGCCAGGGGGACCATGAAGATCACCGCCACCGAGGAGTACGGGATGCGCTGCATGCTGCAGCTCGCGCTGCGGCCGGGGCACACCGTGTCCCTCTCCGAGTTGGCCGGGGCGGAGGGGATCGCGGTGCCGTTCGCGGCCAAGGTGCTCATCCGCCTGCGCCAGGCCGGCCTCGTGACCGCCACTCGCGGCCGCCACGGTGGGTACGTCCTGGCGGCGCCGCCGGAACAGATCACGGTGGCGCGGATCCTCGAGGTCCTCGGCAAACCGCTGTTCGACTCGGGGTTTTGCCTCCAGCACCGGAGCCCGGACGCCTCCGACTGCTCGCGCCTGACCGACTGCTCGTTGCGCCCGGTTTGGGCGCACCTCGACGCGCTGCTCAAACGCATGTTCGAGCACACGACCCTCGCCGACTTGACGGCCGGCGAGCGCCTCACCGACAAACACCTGCAGGAGCGCTGGCCACTCATCGTCCCCCAGGGACGCGGGAGGGGCACGGGCGCCGGCGGGACGAGGGAGAAAGGAACGCAATGAACCACGATTCCAAGCCTGTCTTTTCGTGCGCCGGCGTGCGGATCCACATCGGCGAGAAAGAGGTCGTCAAAGGCGTCGACCTCACGGTGCAGCCGGGGGAGGTCCACGCGATCATGGGCCCCAACGGCTCGGGCAAGTCGACCCTGGCGAACGGCCTGATGGGGCATCCGGCGTACACCTTGGAAGGCACGGTCACGCTCGCCGGCGAGGACGTCGGCGCCATGCCGCCCGACGAGAAGGCCCGCAGGGGGATGTTCCTCGCGTTCCAGTATCCCGTCGCGGTGCCCGGGGTGACCGTCGCCTCGTTCCTGCGCGCCGCCGTTTCGGCCGTGCGCGGCGCCGACGTCCCGGTGCGTGAGTTCCGCAAGGAGCTGCTGGAGCGCATGGCGGACCTCGAGATGGACCCCGCGTTCGCGGGACGCTACCTCAACGACGGTTTTTCGGGCGGCGAGAAGAAGCGGGTCGAGATCCTCCAGCTGCTGATGCTGAAGCCGAAGTTCGCCCTGCTCGACGAAACCGACTCCGGCCTCGACATCGACGCCCTCAAGGTGGTCGCCAAGGGGATCAACGCCACCGCGTCGAACGACACCGGGATGGTGCTGGTGACGCACTACCAGCGGCTGCTCAACTACGTGCGCCCGCACGTCGTGCACGTCTTCATGGACGGGCGCATCGTGCGTACCGGCGGACCCGAGCTCGCCCTCGAGCTCGAGGAGCGCGGCTACGACTGGCTCGAGCCGGCCGCGGCCGCAGGGGGTGTCTGATGGCCTCGACCCCGACCGTTGCCGACATCGGGAGCGACTACAACCAGCGCTACGGGTTCCACGACCCCGAGGAGTACTTCATGCGGACGCCCAAGGGGCTCTCGCACGAGGTCGTCGAGGCGATCTCCCTCCTCAAGAAGGAGCCCGACTGGATGCGCGCGTTCCGCCACAAGGCGCTCGACATCTTCCTGGCCAAACCCATGCCCACATGGGGCGACACCGCGATGCTGTCGGAGATCGACTTCGACGAGATCACCTACTACGTGCGCGCCACCGAGAAGCAGGAGACGAGCTGGGAGGAGGTCCCCGAGAACGTCAAGCGCACCTTCGACCGCCTCGGCATCCCGGAAGCGGAGCGCAAGTTCCTCGCCGGCGTGTCGGCGCAGTACGAGTCCGAGGTCGTGTACCACTCGGTCAAGGAGGAGCTGACAAAACAGGGCGTGATCTTCCTCGACATGGACTCGGGGCTGCGAGAGCACGAGGAGGTCGTGCGCAAGTACTTCGCCAGCGTGATCCCCGCCGCCGACAACAAGTTCTCGGCGCTCAACAGCGCGGTGTGGTCCGGGGGCTCGTTCATCTACGTGCCGAAGAACACCGAGGTGGCGATCCCGCTGCAGGCGTACTTCAGGATCAACGCCGAGCGCATGGGCCAGTTCGAGCGCACCCTGATCATCGCCGACGAGGGCGCCAAGGTGCACTACATCGAGGGGTGCACCGCGCCCGTCTACTCCTCCCACTCGCTGCACTCGGCGGTCGTCGAGCTGATCGCGATGAAAGGCGCCCGCATCCGCTACACCACGATCCAGAACTGGTCGAACAACATCTACAACATGGTCACCAAGCGCGCCGTCGCTTACGAGGACGCAGTGGTCGAGTGGGTGGACGGCAACATCGGCTCCAGGCTCACCATGAAATACCCGGCGGTGATCCTCAAGGGCGAGCGCGCGCACGGCGAGGTGCTCTCGATCGCGTTCGCCGGCCCTGGGCAGCACCAGGACGCCGGCGCCAAAATGACGCACCTGGCGCCCAACACGACCTCCAAGATCACGTCGAAGTCGATCTCCAAGGGGACCGGCCGCTCGTCGTACCGCGGCCTGGTCAAGATCCGCAAGGGCGCTCACGGCTGCAAGACCTCGGTGCAATGCGACGCGCTCCTGATCGGAGACGCCGCCCGCACCGACACCTACCCGACGATGGAGATCGACGAGGACCAGGTACGGGTCGAGCACGAGGCGCGCGTCTCCAAGATCGGCGACGAGCAGCTCTTCTACCTGCGCTCGCGCGGGATCAGGGACGACCAGGCGCGCCTCATGATCGTCAACGGCTTCATCGAGCCGTTCGTCAAGGAGCTGCCGATGGAGTACGCGGTGGAGCTCAACCGTCTCATCGAGCTGGAAATGGAGGGCTCCGTTGGCTAGCCGCCCGGCCGTCGAGGTCGCCCCCACCCTTGCGCTCGAGCACATCGAAGCACTCTCGCGGGCCGCGGGCGAGGATGCCGGCATCCTCGCCATCCGCCGCGAGGCACAAGCGCGCCTCACCCCGCTCGCGCTCCCCAGCCGCGCCAATCACCTCTGGCGCTACACCAACCCGGCGCGCTTCCTGCCCGACGGCGACCCGACCGCGCAGGCGCCGGCCGACGTTGCTCCGACGTGGCGCCTCGACGAGTCGCTGTCGGTGGCCGCGCTGCTCGCCGGCGGCGCGTTGCGCGTCGTCGAGACCGGCGCCGACGCCCGTAACGCCGGCGTCGTGGTCGAGGACCTCCACCGCGCCGCGGTCGGCGGCTTGCTGGGAACCGTCGTGCCGGCCAGCCACGGTTTCCTGGAAGCGATCAACACCGCCGCCTGGCGCGGCGGCGTGCTGGTGCGAGTGCCGGCCGGGGTTTCCCTCGAACACCCGATCCGCCTCCGCATGGTGGCCGGAGACATGTCCCTCCCGCGCGTGTTCGTGCTCGCGGGCGAGGACAGCTCGTTCGAGATCATCGAAGGACACGTGGGCGGCGGCGCCGCGGGCAAGGTCATCGGCGTCACCGAAATCGTGGTCGGGGCCCATGCCGACGTCCGCTACGGTCTCGTCCAGCGCTGGGAGGCCGGCGTGACCGGCCACCTCTCCGCCCGCGCCAGGGTGGGTGCCGGCGCCCACTTCCAGATGTCGCTCGCTTCGTTCGGCGGCACCGCGTTCAAGGCCGACGTCGGCGCGTTCCTCGCGGGCGAGGGAGCCGAGGTCGAGACGTTCGGCGTCGCGATGGGCGGCGACTCGCAGCGCTTCGACCACCACACCGAGCACATCCATGAGGCCAGGAAAACGCACTCCAACCTCGACTTCAAGGTCGCGCTCACGGGCGCCGCGCGTTCGGCCTACACCGGGGTGATCCGAATCGCCCCCGGGGCGGCGGGTTCCGAGGCGTACCAGGAGAACCGCAACCTGCTGCTCTCCGGCGAGGCCCGGGCCGAGTCGATCCCCGAGCTCGAGATCCTCACCGACGACGTGCGTTGCTCGCACGGCGCCACCGTCTCGCCGATCGACCCGGAGCAGCTTTTCTACCTCGAAAGCCGAGGCCTCGCGCCGATGCAGGCGGCACGCGTGATCGTTTACGGGTTCCTCGACCAGACGCTGGGCCGGCTACCGCAGACCACGCGCGAGCGCATCCAGGCGCTGGTGGCAGCCCGGCTGCACACGGAGTGAGCGCCATGGCCACCATCGCGTCCCCGGTTGTGGCCTTCGACCCCCGCGCCCTGCGGGCGCGATTCCCGATCCTCGGCCGCCAGGTCCACGGTCACCCCCTCGTGTACCTCGACAACGCGGCCACCACGCAAAAGCCCGACACCGTTCTGGCCGCAATCGCCTCCTACTACACGACCTCGAACGCCAACGTCCACCGCGGCGTTCACACCCTCGCCGAGGAGGCCACCGCCCTGTACGAGCGCTGCCGCGCGCGCACCGCCGGTTTCGTCAACGCCCCCGACGAGCGCGGCGTGGTCATCGTGCGCAACGCCACCGAGGCCATCAACCTGGTGGCCCGGTCGTGGGGGGCGACGCTCGCCCAGGGCGACGAGGTGCTGCTCTCCGAGATGGAGCACCACTCCAACCTGGTGCCGTGGATCATGCTCGCCCGCGAGCGCGGCGTGACGCTGCGCCACGTCCCGATCACCGCCGACGGCCGCCTCGACATGGCGGCGTTCGCATCGCTGCTGTCGCCGCGCACGCGGATCGTCTCGCTGACCGCGATGTCCAACGTCCTCGGCACGATCAACCCGATCGCCGAGATTGCGGCGGCCGCGCACCGGGTCGGCGCCGTGATGGTCGTGGACGGCGCGCAGTCGGTCCCGCACATGCCGGTGGACTTCAAGGCGCTCGGCGCCGACTTCCTGGCGTTCTCCGCCCACAAGATGTACGGGCCGACCGGGATCGGCTTCCTGGTGGCGAAGCCGGAGCTTCTCGAACGCATGGAACCGGTCGCCGGCGGGGGCGAGATGATCCGCGAGGTCCGGCTGGATTCCGCCACCTGGAACGACATCCCGCACAAGTTCGAGGCCGGCACTCCCAACATCGCGGACGCCGCGGCGTTCCCCGCCGCGCTCGACCTCCTCGACGAGGTCGGGATGCCGGCCGTTCGCGCCCACGAGCGCGAGCTCGTCGGCTACGCGCTCGAGCGCCTGCGCTCGCTCGGCTGGCTGCAGATCCACGGCCCTCTCGATGCGGACGCGCGCGGCGGGCTGGTGTCGTTCGTGGACCCCGAGATCCACCCCCACGACCTGGCGCAGGTGCTGGACACCCGCGGCATCGCGGTCCGCGCCGGCCACCACTGCGCCCAGCCGCTGATGCGCCGGCTCGACGTCGCGGCCACCGCGCGGGCGTCGTTCGGGATCTACAACGACCGCGACGACGTGGATGCTCTGGTGGACGGCCTGGTCGCCGCGCGGAAGTACTTCGGGCTGGCGGGAGGTTCGGTTGGTTGACCGTCCCGACGTGGCGCTCGACGACCTCTACCGCGAGGTGGTGATGGACCACCACCGTCGCCCGCGCGGGCGCGCGCCGCTGGGGCGGGTGGACGCCACCGCCCACGGCTTCAACCCGGTGTGCGGCGACGAGGTGGTGATCTCCCTTGCCCTCGACGGCGACCGCGTGACGGGGGCCCAGGTGCAGGGGCGCGGGTGCGCCATCTGCACCGCGTCCGGCTCGATGATGGCCGAGATGGTTCCGGGCCACACCGCCGCCGAGGCGGAGGCCACGGCGGAGGCGTTCCGCGCCGTCATGCACGGCGCGCCGGCCCCGGCCGGGGCCGATCTCGGCGATCTGGAGGCGCTCGAAGGCGTGAAGAAGTTCGCGGTGCGCGTCAAGTGCGCGATGCTCCCCTGGGTCACGCTGACCGACGCCCTCAAGGCGTGGCGCAGCGGGAGCATCGAGGCGACCAGCACCACCGAACTGCCGGAGGCTACACGATGAGCGAGCTGACCCCCGAGTCCGTGCGCGAGGGGCTCAAACCGGTCGTGGACCCGGAGATCTTCATCTCCATCGTGGACCTCGGCCTGATCCGCGACGTCGTCGTCGCCGAGGGTGGAGCGAAGGTCAAGGTCGTCATGACGCTCACGACGCCGTTCTGCCCGGAGGGCCCGATGATCGTCGAGCAGGTCAAGCAGATCGTCGCGTCTCTGCCCGGCGTGCAGGAGTCCGAGGTCGAGCTCGTGTGGAACCCCCCGTGGGACCCGCGCAAGGAAGCCTCCGACGAGGTCAAGGCCGAACTCGGCATCTGGGACTGATCCTTGCCCGAGAGACGGGAGGCCTGTAGATTTCTCTTCAGGCCCTAGCCGAGGCACGTCGGGGTGAGGGGGAAACATGCCGGTCATCACCATCTCGCGAGGTTCGTACTCCGGCGGCAAGGCGCTCGCCGATTGCCTGGCGGGACGCCTGGGATACCGGGTCATCGACCGCGAGACCATCATCGCCAGCGCCGCCACCTGCGGCGCCTCCGAGGACAAGCTCCGACACGCCATCGTCGACCCGCCGGGGTTCCGCGACCACTTCAACAACGAAGAGAAGCGGCGGTACATGACGCTGTTCCAGGCCTGCCTGACGGAGGAGGCCCGCAAGGGCAACCTGGTCTACGTCGGCAACGCGGGCCACCTGCTGCTCAGAGGCGTGAGCCACGTCGTCCGCGTGAGGATCATCGCGCCCATGAGCTACCGGCTGGCTGCCGTCCAGGAGAGCCTGCACCTGGAGCGCGAGGAAGCCCGCGCCTACGTCGAGCAAGTGGACCACGCCCGGGCCAAGTGGACCCGGTTCCTCTACGGCGTGGACTACGGCGACCCCGCCCTCTACGACCTGGTCATCAACCTGGAGCGCGCCACGGTCGAGGACGCCTGCACGACCGTAGCCGCCATGGCCGCCGAGCGGACGTTCCACACCACCGCGGAGTCCACCGAGGCCATGGAGGACCTGGCGCTTGCCACCCGCGTCCGTGGCGTCCTCATCGTGCATCCCCAGACGGGCGCGCTGCTCCTCGACGTCGAGGCGCGGCGCGGGACCGTGAAGCTGCTCGGCAAGGTCAGGGACAGCCAGCAACGAGGGGCCGTGGAAGAGCTCGCCCGGGGGGTCCCCGGCGTCGAACGCCTGGTCCTCGACGACCTCGTGCAGGCCTTGGACCGCTGACGAGATCACGAAGGCTGCCGCCGTTTCTGTTACCTCCACGTAACCGAGTCCCAGTTGCGAGGCCGGCGGCAACCGAAACTTTTTTTCAAGTTGATTTTCTTTAACGACTTATACTATCTCTCCAAACCCAGAGGAGCGTGGCACAGGGGTTGCAAATCCGGTTCTTCGGACCCGCGAGGGGCCGGATGGGGACAAGGGGGAGGATCCAGACACCGCTCGCCATCTTCTCGGGCAGCGACCGCTACCGGTGGCACGTGCTCGGTGCGGTGCTGATCGGCGCCTTCATGTCCGCGCTCGACGCCAGCATCGTCAACATCGCGCTGCCTGCTGTCACCGTCACCTACCATTCGCGCCTGGGGGTCGTCGAGTGGGTTTCCCTCTCCTACCTGCTCACGCTCACTCTGGCGCTCCCGGCCCTCGGCCGCCTGGCCGACATGTTCGGGCGAAAGCCTCTGTACAACCTCGGCTTCGTGGTGTTCACCGTGGGGTCGTTCTTCTGCGGCGCGGCGCCCGGCATCGTGTCCCTCGTGCTGTGGCGGGTGGTCCAGGCCATCGGCGCCGCGCTCCTCCAATCCAACAGCCTGGCACTGATCACGCAGGTCTTCCCGGAACGGGAGCGCGGCCGCGCCATCGGGTTCCAGGGCGCCGTGCAAGCAGCCGCCATGTCCCTCGGCCCCTACCTGGGGGGCATGCTGGTCAAGCACCTGTCATGCCAGGCCATCTTCTACGTGAACGTGCCGATCGGCATCGTGGGGACGCTGGTGGCCTGGTTGGTCTTGCCCGCGCCCGCAGAGCGGAAGGCGCGCGTCTCGCTCGACTGGGCGGGCGGGCTCACCTTTTCCGCCGCCCTCGCGTCGCTCATGCTGGTGCTGACGCAGTTGACGGCCAAGAACTGGATCTCCCAGCACACGGGCCTGCTTCTCTTCCTGGCGGCTGCCTCCGTGGCCGCGTTCTGTCTCATCGAGCGGCGAGTTGCCGAGCCGTTCATCAAGCTGAGCCTCTTTCGGGAGCGCAACTTCACCATCGGGAACATCTCCGGCATGTTCTCGTACATGGCGCTCTTCGCGCCCCTGTTCATGCTGCCGTTCTACCTCGAGAAGGTGCTCAAGCTCGATCCCGAAAAGGCCGGCACGCTGCTGACGCCGGTCCCCATGGCCCTCTCGGCCGTAGCCCTCTTCAGCGGGTACCTGTCGGATAAGTTCGGCGTGCGCATCTTCACGACCGGGGGCATGGTTCTTGCCGCCGTGAGCCTGTACACCCTCACCACCCTGCACTCGAACTCCAGCGTTTTCGACGTGGTGTGGCGTCTCGCGCTTCTCGGCGTCAGTCTCGGCCTCTTCACGCCGCCGAATAACCGCTCGGTCATGTGTGCCGCGCCGGAGGCCGATCTCAGCGTGGCCGGAGGCCTCCTCAACATGATGCGGAGCCTGGGCATGATGTGCGGGGTGGCGTTCGCCCAGTTCATCTACAGCCGCGAGCTGCACGAGCTGCTCGACAAAGCGGCCGCGGAAACCGAGCCGATCACCAGGCAACTCAGATATCACGACATGATGCTCAGCTTCGACAAGGTCTACGTGGCGATGATCTTCGTGGCGGTGGCGGCAGCGGTGTTGTCGGTCCTGAAGGAGCGGCAGGAGCTGGCCGGCCACAAGCACCTGGAGACGCCGCTGGAGTTTTGACCGCCGGCATCGGGAACGCCCGGCCAGCGCCGCGCGGGCTCCCCCGGACCGGGCGCCTTGGACTAGGCCGGGGCGAACGAGTCGACCGCGGCTCCCTCGTCCTCGAAGACCTCGAGCAGCGGCAGGATCTGGGAGAGGTGCAGGGTGTGCTTGACCCGATCCCCGGGGCGCAGGAGCTTGAGCGCGGCGCCGAACTCGTGCGCGAGCTTCCAGCTCGCGACCAGTTCGCCCACGCCGCCGCTGTCGAGACGCTTGACCCGGGCGAGGTTGAGGAGGATCTTCGTCCACCCCTCGGCGATCAGCTCGGAGACCACGTCGCGCAGTATCTCCTCGCCGTCCTCGGTCACGAGGTCACCCCTGAAGTCCACGATGATTACGTCCTTCGCGTGGCGAACGTCGGCGCGCATTGGGCGATTGTAGCTCCCCGCGCCGGCCCGCGCGCGTCCCATCGGCCCACCGCTTGGAGTGCCGCTCGGAAGGCAGTAAACTTGGAAGGCGCCGAACACGAGAGCTCAAGCGGGTGGAGAGACGCAGCGGGAACCGGGAGGCGGGCTGCCATGGACACCGTACAGCGGAGCACGCTGGTCGTCGGGGTCGAACCCAAGGTCTTCGACAAAATCTCCAAGATATTGAAGAAGAAAGGCTTCCTCTCCGATTTCTCGGAAGCGGGAGGGGGGGCGCTCGAGTCGACATCGTTCCTCCCGTTCGACGCCATCGTCGCCGCCTTCCCGCTGCCCGACATGCCGGTGTCACAGTTCCTCGACGCCTTGCGCGCGAAGGGTTCCCCCTGCCGACAATCGGCGGTGATCCTCCTGGCGTCGCCCGGCGCGCTTTCCGACGCCGCTGCGCTCGTCGGCAAGGGGGCCAACCGCGCGTTCCCCATCGAGGAGCTCGACGACAACCTCGCCCATGAGCTCTCTCGCTTGCTCGAGGTGCCGCCGCGCTTCCCGATGCGCACCGTCTCGCGCCTCAAGGTCCAGCTCTCGTGGGGGACCAGCCACACCATGTGCCAGACGGAAGACGTCTCGACCCACGGCATGCTCATCAAGACCGACCACCCCTACCCGGTCGGCACCCAGATGGCGTTCGAGCTGGCGATGCCGGGCGACGCGGAACCGGTGCGCGGCTATGCCGTCGTGGTGCGCCAGACCCAGAAGACGCGGGAGCGCGCCAGCGGCGTGGGGGTGCGGTTCTCCTCGTTCGAGGGCCGCGACAAGGCGCGCTTCGAGACCCTGCTGCGCAAGCTCGCCAAGTAGGTTGCCGGCTCCCTCAGAACTTCAGTGACGAAAGCGTCTTCGCTGACAGACCGGAGCGCTTCCGGAAGTCCGCGGCGCTGGCGAACGGCGCCAGGGCCCGTTGCGCGCGCCACGATGCCACCTCCTCGTCGGTGATCCCGGGCACGAGACGGATCACCCCCTCCTCGGCGGTGTTGACGTCGAGGGAGAGCGGCCGGACGCTGTCGAGGCCGACGAGCCTCACCTCCCGCCCTGCCACCTCGCACCGCAGCTGCGGGCCGAGGCGCGCGTACAGCACCTTCGGGTCGGCGGCCGCGGCTACCCGCCAACGGCCGCGAGCCGCGTCGATCCGCTCGCGGTCGAGATGGGCGAGGTCGAGAGTCAGCGCCGCCAGGTAGTGCCCGCGCCAGAGCGCAGCCGCGTCCGCGTCCATGAAGACGCCGTGCGACAGGTCGAGGAAGACGTCGAGGACATCGCCCCAGTCGGCGGGGCTCACTCGCTTATAGGTCGTCAGGAAGTGCAGCAGGAACGGCTCCTCGGAGGTGAACGGCATCGTCGCGAACGTCTCGGCGAGCGCCGCCAGCACGGTGTTCTGGCGGAAACGGACGGTGTCCTCGCTCGGCGCGGGCTCGCCTCGCACGAGGATGGAGAAGAAGAAGCTGGCGTAGAAGCCCTCGGAGGCGAGGAGTTGGTCGGCGTCGTGCAGGCTCGCGAAGTCGCGGGCCGTCTCGATCTGCACCCGCAGGTAGTCGGGTTGCTTGAACGCCGGCGCGAACGCGAATGCGTTGTCGCGCACCGCCGCGTAACGGGCGTGCGTCTGCGCGAACGTCAGCAGGTCCGCGGAGGGCCAGTAGTACTCGGCGCGCATCTTCGCCGCCGGCCCGAAGAGGAACTGATCGTGGTGATACTGCCGGCGCACGTCGGGCGCGCTTGAGAGCTGCGCGATCAGGGTCTCCAGACTGATCGCGAACCCCTCGTCGAATGCGGTGCCGCGGTCGGTGAGCGCCGCGAGGGTGTGTGGGATCGCTGCGATCTCGCGCCGGGGGATCCCCCGGCCTCCCGCCAGCATCGCGAGCGCCACGTGGCCGGTCTCGTGCAGAAACGTCGTCGAGAACCGCCACGCCTCGGGGCCGAGCTGGACGTAGGCGGCCCGGGGGTGGCTCTCGATTCCAGTTTCGCTCCTCAGGCGGAACCCGACGGCGCTGTTGTCGCCGTTGGGGACGATCGCGATCGTGTACTCGGCAGGCTGCACGGCGGCGGCACCCCGCGCGGCCTCGATCGAGCGCGCCCGCGCGTACAGGTCGAGCGCCCAGCGCGCCGCCGCGTTGTCGAGGAACCTCGCCAGCGAGGCGGCGCGGGCCGGGTCGGTGATCCGCCTGTAGCAGGGGAACGCGCCAGCCGGCGCCAGCGGGTCGGGCTCCACGAACGCCACCTGCACGCCTGCGCCCACGGCCTGCGCCGGCGGCTGCGCCGCCGCGGCGCCCGCGAGCGCCAGAACCGCGACTCCGATCGCACCGATCATCCGCATCGTCCCCCCCCGACATGGTAATCCGGATCCGGCTGGGCCACCCCACCGCAGGGCGCGGGACCGTACGCGCCACGCCGGCTCGATCGGGGGTTGACTCATACGAACGCTCTGCCGCGTCAAGCCGGGGCCTGCTGATACAATAAAAGTCTGGAACGACACGTGTCCAACTCGCCACAGCGACACGCTTCATCGCCCTTCTACGCCGCCACCCGCACGCTGGCCGAGTACGTCGAGATGTGCCTCGACCGTCACGCCGGGCACCCGTTCCTCGCCGAACTCGGCGGGTCCTCCCTCACCTATGGGGAGGCGCGCGACCGGATCGCCGCGATCCGCCAGAACCTGCGCCGAGCGGGCGTGAAGGAGGGCGACAAGGTCGCGTTGCTCGGGGCGAACTCGATCCATTGGGCGCTGGTGTACCTCGCCGTGGTCACGTACGGCGCGGTCGTGGTCCCGATCCTCACCGAGTTCCCCGCCCCGAACATCCACAACATCCTCAACATGTCGGACGCGCGCGTGCTGTTCGTCGCCTCGCCGCTGCTCGAGAAGGTCGCCGGCGGCACCTTTCCGAAGCTCGCGCACATGTTCCTGCTCGAGGACTTCAACGCCATCGAGTTGCAGGTCCTCCCCGAGCTCGTCAAGAAGATCCAGTCCCGAGTGGACATCCTGCGCGAGCGGGCCGGACAGTTCCTCACCGAGCACCGCCTGCCGGGCGCCCACCCCACCTACACCCCGCGCCCGGACGACCTCGCCGCCATCGTCTATACCTCCGGCACCACTGGGCACTCGAAAGGCGTGATGTTGACGCAGGGGAACATCCTCGCCGACGTCGTCGCCGCCGTCCGCTACGTCGAGATCTCCCCGAGCGACCGCTTCCTCTCGCTGCTCCCCCTCGCCCACACCTACGAGTGCACCTGCGGCTTCCTCGGCCCGATGTGCGGCGGCGTGTCGATCCACTACCTGCAGCAGAAGCCCAGCCCCAGTGTCCTGCAGAAGGCGTTCGCCGCGGTCAGGCCCACGATTGTGTTCGCCGTGCCGCTGATCATCGAGAAGATCTACCGCAAGAAAGTCCGTCCCAAGATCGAGGGACGCTTCGTGACGCGGCAGCTCACCCGCCTTCCCGGCATTCGCCGCGCCGTCCACCGCAAGGCGGTGAAGCAGCTCCTCGCCGCGTTCGGCGGCTCTCTGCGCCAGATGGCCTTCGGCGGCGCGCCCCTGTCCCCCGATGTCGAGCAGTTCATGCGCGAGGGGGAGTTCCCCTATTTCGTGGGCTACGGCATGACCGAGTGCGCGCCGCTGATCGCCGGCTGCCGTCTCGGCGAGACCCGCGCTGGGAGTTGCGGCTACCCGGTCGAGAGGATCGAGCTGCGCATCGCCGCCCCCGACCCAGCCACCGGGGTCGGCGAGGTCCAGGTCCGCGGGCCGATGGTGACGCGCGGGTACTTCAAGAACCCGGACGCGACGGCGGAGCTGTTCACCGCCGACGGGTGGCTGCGCACCGGCGACCTCGGCGCCCTCGACCCCGACGGCTACCTGCACTTGCGCGGACGCTCGAAGAACCTCATCCTCGGCCCCTCCGGCGAGAATATCTACCCGGAGGAGATCGAGCACGTCCTCGACCGCTCGCCGTGGGTCGTCGAGTCGCTCGTGATCAAGTCGGAGGGCGGCCTGACCGCGCTCATCCTCCCCGACTACGAGGCCCTCTCCCACGAGCTCAAGCTGTTCGGGCGCCCGGACGCGGAGACCAAGGCGCGCCTGAGCGATACCTTTCGCGCCACGATCGCCGAGGTCAACGCCCAGCTTCCGGCGTTCTCGCACCTGACCGCGTTTCGCCTCATGGAAGGGGAGTTCGCCAAGACGGCGACGGAGAAGATCAAGCGCCACCTCTACCAGTAGCCGGCGCGCCCGCCGTTCGGCGCCGGCCGGGCTCGGCCTGTGCCGTGCTATTCTCCAGCCGCGACACGAGTTCGTTGACTCAATGAAGGGGGCGAGTGTGGCGATGCGCGTCGAGAAGTTCTTCACCGCAGCCGACCTGCAGGCGATCGAGGCGGCGGTGCACGAGGCGGAAAAGGGGACGTCGGGCGAGATCGTCCCATGCGTGGTCGCCCACTCCGACCACTACGAGGCGGCGGCGTGGAAGGGGGCGGTCCTCGGCGCGTTCGCGGCTGTCGTCGCGGCCGCGGCCGCCCGCTACTTCGGCGACTTCTGGGGATCCCCGGCGCTCGGCTGGATCGCCCTCCCGCCGCTGATCGGCGGCGCGCTCGGCTACGCCGCGGCCGCCATGGTGCGGCCGCTCAAGCTCGCGCTCGCCGGGCGCGCTCACGTCGAGCACCGGGTCCACCAGCGGGCGGCCGAGGCGTTCCTGGAGAACGAGGTCTTCAAGACGCGGGACCGCACCGGGGTCCTGATCTTCCTCTCCCTGTACGAGCGCCGGGTCGTGGTGCTCGGCGACGCCGGCATCAACGCCCATGTCGGGCAGCACGAGTGGGACGCCGTCGTCGCCGGCATCGTCGCGGGGATGCGCACGGGCAAGCCGGGTCAGGCGCTCGGCGCCGCCATCGCCCGCTGCGGCGAGCTGCTCGAGCGCCGCGGCGTCGCGATCCGGGCCGACGACACCGACGAACTCCCCGACAAGCTGCGGATGCAGGAGGAGTAGCGATGGCTGCGGGCCGCCGTCGAGTCCTGCCGCTGCTCGTGGCGGCGCTGCTGGCGGCGGCGCCGCTCGCCGCGGTCGAGGTCCCGTACCTCTCCGGCCACGTCAACGACACCGCCGCCATGATCCCGGCCAGCGTGCGGGAACAGATCGAGGGCCAGCTCGCCGCGTTCGAGAAGGCGACCGGAGGCCAGGTCGCGGTGCTCACCGTCCCCACCCTGAACGGCGAGCCGATCGAGGATTACTCGATCAAGGTCGCGCAGACGTGGAAGCTCGGCCGCAAGGGTGTGGACGACGGCGTCCTCTTCCTCGTCGCCAGGGACGACCGCACGATGCGCATCGAGGTCGGCTACGGCCTCGAGGCCAAGCTCACGGACGCCCAGTCCCGCCGCATCCTCGACGACGTGGTCCGCCCCGCGTTCCGCAACGGCGACTTCGGCGGCGGGATCGCGGCCGGGGTCAATGCCATCACCGGTACGATCGAGGGGAAGAGCGTCATTCCGGCATCGTCCCCGTTGCTGCCACGCCGCAACGCCGAGGTGCCCCTCGGGGTGCGGCTGATCGTCACTCTCCTCTTCGTGATCGTCATCGGGGTCTTCTCGGCCGTGGCGCTGTTCGGGAAGGGGTGCATGAGCTGGTTCCTGTACGTCTTCCTGATGCCGTTCTACGCCGCGTTCCCGGCTGCCCTCTGGGGCGCCCCCGGCGCGCTCGCGATCCCATTCTGGGTGCTCGGCTTCCCCATCGCCAAGACGCTGCTCGGCAAGACCGGCGCGGGCAAGAGCTTCATGGCGGCGCACCCCGGCCTCGTCGCGTTCGCGGCTTCGAGTGGGCGCTCGGGTTCGGGAGGCGGCTGGAGCGGCGGCGGGTTCTCCGGCGGAGGCGGCAGCTTCGGCGGCGGCGGTTCCTCCGGCAGCTGGTAGCGAGGCCCGCGAGCGACCCCCGCGCCTGCCCTACTCCTCCGCCGTGACGCGGCGGCGGGTTTGCTTGGTGCGGGCGTGCAGCTCCTTCTCCGCCACCCGTCGCTGTCTGGCCGCCCGGCTCGGGCGCGTCGGAACGCGCGGCGCCTCCTCGGCGAGCGCGTCGCGGAGCAGCTCGACGAAGCGCTCGAGCGCGGCCGCGCGGTTGGCCCCCTGGGTGCGGTGGCGCTGGGAGACCACCTGGAGCACGCCGTCCTTGCTGATGCGGGTCGCGAGACGCGCCCGGATCCGGCTCCGCTGATCGTCCGTAAGACTCGGCGAGGACGACACGTCGAAGGTGAGCGTCACCTTGGTCGCGACCTTGTTGACGTTCTGGCCGCCCGGGCCGCCGCTGCGCGACGCGGCGAAGGCGAGCTCGGCGTCGGGGATCGCGAGGCCGGGTGCGATCTCGATCATGCTGTCCCCATCGTACCGCGCGCACACGGACGACAGAAGACGCGCCCTCCGCCACATCCGTCATGCCCGCGGACGCGGGCATCCAGGCCACGGCCCTCGTGAGCCTCCCCGACTGGATCCCCGCTTTCGCGGGGATGACGACCCGCTTTCGCGGGGATGACGACTCGCGGAAACGGAGGCGCTAGGATGGCGGCGGCGGGGCCGGGCGCCATGGCCCGCGGCGGGGGCGGGATGAAGGTCGAGCGCGAGAGCGAGTTCAAGTTGACCGTGGAGCGCTCTCGCTTCCACGCGGTGTTCTTCCCGGCGGGGTCCGACGCCGACGTGGCCGCGATGGTCAAGCGCAAGAAGAGCGAGCACCGCAAGGCGAACCACCACTGCTGGGCGCTGCGCTGCCGCGACGCCGGCGGGGGCGTGGTCGAGCGTTGCAAGGACGACGGCGAGGTGGGTCACCCGGGGCGGGTGTTGCTCGAGCTTCTCCGCAGGGACGAAATCGAGGGCGCGATCCTGGTCTCGCGGGTGTTCGGCGGCGTGAAGCTCGGCGCCGGCGGGGTCTCGCGGGCGTTCCGCGAGGCGGCCGCAGGGGCGCTCGCCGCATACCGCGCTCCGGCGCGCCGCTGAGGCCGCCGCGCGCCGCGCCGGACCTCTACGCCTTCTGCTTCTCGAGCCAGCGGTTGAACAGCCAGAGCGAGGCGGCCGAAACCAGCCCGATCGCCATCAGGATGAGCCAGCCGAGCGCGTTGTTCGTGGGGTCGAGCTCGAGCAGCCCGTCGGGGCGCTTGGTGGCGCCTTTGGCCATGATCCCGTTGAAGATGAACGCACCCACCGGGCCGCCGAGGATCGCCCCGAGGGCGAGCGGCAGGTTGGCGTAGCCGAGGAAGAGCCCTTCCTGCCCCTTGGGAGCGAGCGCGCCGATGTACTCGTACATCCGCGGCGAGGTGAAGAGCTCGCCGAGCGCGATCAGGCCGACGGTGAGGATGAGGAACACCGAGGCGACCGGGAGCCAGCTCAGCACGGGCACCCGCGGGCCTCCGGGGAGAAAGATCGGCGCCAGGTTGATGAGCATGGCGAAGCCGATGATCACCGTGCCCACGACCATCGAGCGGATCGGGCGCACCCTGCCGAAGAGCTTCGAGACGAGGAGCTGGAAGCAGACGATCACCAGCGGGTTGGCGGCGGTGTAGAGGTCCATCGCGGGGTTGGTCTCGACCACCCGCTTCGCGTACAGCGGCAGCACGTTGTAGACCTGGTTGTAGAGGAAGAAGAACCCCGTCATGACGGCGAGGAACAGCGCGAAGCGCCCGCTCCGCAGCACGAGGACCATGTCGAGCAGGATGCGGCCCACCGACCGCCGGGGCCTTGCCGGCACGGCTGCGGGCGCACTCGTCTCGTGGTCGCGGTAGAAGAAGAGGACCACGAAGAACGCCCCGATTGCGGCCACGGTGGCCACCGCGAAGATGTACGAGAGCTGGGCGGGGTCGGCGGCGGTGCGGGTCGATGCCCCGATCCGGAACAACCACGCCACCACTGCGGCGGCCGCAGCGACGATCATGGTGAACCCCGCCGTGCTCGCCCAGACGCTCCCCTTCTCCTTCCCCGGGCTCGTGGTTGCCCGGACGAGGAGGACGAGACCGAGCGCGCCCAACGCGCAGACCCCGACCACCGCCAGGATCGTCGTGACGCTCGAGCCGCTGCGCACGACGAACGCCGTGCCGCGCCCGAACAGCGACCCGATGTTGATCACCATGTAGAAGATGGCGAAACCGAGGGTGGCGCGGACGCCGGAGGTCTTCTGGACCGTGCCCGAGATGCACGGCTTGACGATCGAGCCGCCGACGCCGATCAGCAGGATTGCGGCGACGATGACGAGCACGTCGCGGGAGCTGGCCGTCACCTCCTTCTCGATGGTGGGGACGAGGCTGCTGCCGCCGAACCACACCGGGTAGCCCATCAGGAAATAGCCGCAGGCGAGCAGGACGAACGCCGCGAGCAGCGAGCGCCGGAACCCCACCTGGTCGGCGATCGTGCCGGAGAGGATGGGGAGGAAGTAGACGAGGCCCCACAGCACCGTGGAGTTGAGGAACGACGGCCAGTAGTCTCCAAACCCGAGCTGGCCGAGGTAGATGACCACGAAGCTGGCCATCGAGTAGTAGGCGGCGCGCTCGAAAAGCTCGGTGACGTTGGCGGTCCAGAAGACCTTGGGGAACTTCTCAGCGGGGGGCGATGTCATCGGTGGCCGTCCGTCTCCAGGCCGTGCCGGCCCGGAGCACTTGATTGTACCAGCCGCGCACAAGCTTTGAGGCGTCCCACCGCCGCCCCGGCCGGAAAGCCGGCCGCGTCATCCTCTCGCCTTGCCGCCTTGAACTGCGACCGCCACGCTGATAGATTCAGCCGGGGTGAATACGCGCGGGGGTGAGCCGATGGCCGAAGACCCACGGGAACAGCGACGTTTTCCTCGGGTTCCCACCCAGAAGGCCGTGCTCGTCAAGAGGATCGGCGACGAGGCCTCGGAGGCGCTCGCCAAGACGCGCACCGTGAGCAGCGGCGGTTGCATGTTCGTCCACCACGAGCCGCTCGGCGTCGGCACCGCCGTCGAGCTGCTGATCTCGCTCCCCTCCCGGGTCATCAAGGCGCAGGGCCGGGTGGTCTGGGAAACCGTCGCTCAGGCCGGAGCCGTCGAAGTGGGCGTCGAGTTCCTCGACGTGTCCGCCAAGGATCGCCGCACCCTCGAGGCCGCCGTTGCCGATGCGGTCGCCGCCGCGTCGTAACCTCACCCTGCTGCCGTGAGCGAGTCGGCGCTCAGTGGCGCTTTGGGGCC
>CAVSFQ010000036.1:0-72040 GCA_963727205.1 uncultured Acidobacteriota bacterium
ATGGCGCAGATGCAGGCGAGCCGGTTGACGCCGTGTCGCTCATGCACGAAGCGGACCGCGTTGGCGCGCGGCAACCCGCCGCGCAAGCGCATCTCCATGTTCTCGTCGTTGCCGAGGCCGGCGCCGCCGCCGCAGCAGAACGTCTGCTCGCGGATCGTGTTCTCTGGCATCTCGAAGAAGTTGTTGAGGACCGAATTGAGGATGTAGCGGGGCTCCTCGAGGATGCCCATGGCGCGGGCGGGGTTGCACGAGTCGTGGAACGTCACCCGGAGGTGGTCGTTGCGGCTGGGATCGAGCTTGAGCTTGCCGTGCTTGATGAGGTCGGCGGTGAACTCGCAGATGTGCACCATCTTGGTCGACGCGGCGTTGGTGAACGCGGTGCCTGTGATCGGGCTCACCGGTGCCTCGAGGAAGTCGGCGGGCCCGTTCATCGTGTCCATGTACTGGTGCAGCGACCCGCCACATGTGGCCGCACTCCCCGCCGAGGATCCACTTGACGCCGAGCCGTCTTGCCTCGTGGTAGATCTTGTAGTTGAGGCGCTTCATCATCTCGTTCGAGGTGAACAGCCCGAAGTTGCCGCCCTCTGAGGCGTAGGCCGAGAGGGTGTAGTCGACACCGAGCGAGTGCAGCAGCAGCAGGTAGCCCATGAAGGTGTAGATGCCGGGCTCGGCGAAATAGTCCGCCGACGGCACCACGAGCAGCAGCTCGGCGCCTTTGCGGTCGATCGAGGGGTCGACGCGGATCCCGGTTATCCCCTCGAGTTCGTCCACCAGGAACTCGATGTTGTCCTTGAAGGTGTGCGGCTGGATGCCGAGATGGTTGCCGGTGCGGTCGCAGTTGGCGACCGGCTCGATCACCCAGTTGATGTTCAGGCCGACGAGGTTGAGGAGCTCGCGGGCGAGCATCGTGATCTCGGCGGTGTCGATCCCGTACGGGCAGAACACCGAACAGCGCCGGCATTCGGTGCACTGGTAGAAGTAGTAGTACCACTCCTTGAGGACCGCGGGGGTGAGCTTGCGGGCGCCGGCGACGCGGCCGAGGATCTTGCCGGCGGTCGTGAAGTCGTTCCGGTACACGGACCGCAGCAGCTCGGCGCGCAGCACCGGCATGTTCTTGGGGTCTCCGGAGCCGAGATAGAAGTGGCACTTGTCGGCGCAGGCGCCGCAGCGCACGCACACGTCGAGGAACAGCTTCAGGGAGCGGAACTTGGTAAGCCTCTCCGCGAGGCCGTCGTGGATGATCTGCTGCCAGTTCTCCGGAAGCTGCCAGTCCGCGTCGGTGGGGGACCAGTCGCGCGGGTTGGGAAGGCCCAGGTAGCGCAGGTTCTTGGCGGCCGCGGGGTACGACCAGGTGCCCTTGCGCGCGTCGAAGTCGATGGCAGGGTCCATCCAGTCCCGCCGGGGCGGCGTGTAGTTGATCTGAACGAGCTCGTCGCGTTTCTTATCCGGCATCTCTCACTCCTCGTCGAGAGGGATCCCCGAGGCTTTCAGCTTGTCGTGGAACTCGTGCTCCCACTCGGCGTAGGTGTGCCCGACGATCGGCGGGTTCCACGGGTTGACGTGGCGGTGCATCCGGTTGTCGTTGGCGAGGTTCCGCGTCGGGGACAGGAACACCCCGGCCATGTGCACGAGCTTGGAGAAGGGGAAGTAGGTGAGCAGCACGCTCACGAGGAAGATGTGGACGAAGACCAGCGGGTCGATCCCCTTGGGCACGGCCGGGTGGAAGCTCACCAGAGAGATGGCCAACTCCTTGACCGCGACGATGTCCGCCTTGGCGAAGTATCGCAGGAGCACGCCCGAGAGCGCGACCCCCAGGAGCAGCGCCAGGGGGAAGTAGTCGGCGGCGAGCGAGATGTAGCGCAGGCGAGCGTCGGCCAGTCGCCGCCACAGCAGGTAGCCGAGCGCTGCGACGAGGACGATGTCGCTCACGTAGACGACCGGCAGCCCCACCTGGAAGAACCCGTCCAGCCCCTGGATCCACGCCACCACGGCCGGCACCGGTTCGGCGAAGAAGCGGTAGTGGCGCAGGAAGACGACGAGGAACGAGTAGTGGAAGGCGAGGGCCGCCGCCCACAACCACTTGTCGGGGGAGAACGTGAACCTGCCGCCTTCCCTCAACTCGCTCCGGTTGTTGCGGAACAGGGAACGGAACGTGAACACTTCCAGGAGCACGCGTGCGGCGGCGCCGCGGCCCGTGGAAGGGTTGTCGAGGGACGCCGGCTTGATCCACGGGAGCGACCGCTCTTGCCCGCACGTGGTGGGGATGCGGAACGGCACCGTCGAACGAGCCCACCCGACGACGCGCAGCACAACCCCCACGAGGAAGACCGCCATCGCGAAGTAGGGGAGCACGATGCCGAACAGCGCCTGGCCCCCAGCCTGCGCGCCGAAGAACGCGATCAGCGCCAACACCCCGACCAGCAGCAACGACCAGACGACCCGCATGCCTCACGACCTCCCTTCGGCGGGGGGGCACGCCGGAGGGCCCCCCGCCTCGTCCGCATCCACCAGAAGGCCGGCCCGCTTGAGCAGCGAGTAGGTGCGGGCCGTGGCTTCCCGGGCGCGGATTTGGAACACCCGTTCGCGGCATCCGACGTAAATGCCGAACGCCTGCAAGGCCAACTCGTCGATGCGCGTGTGGAGTGCGAGGAACTCGCCGGCCGGCACGCCCGCGACGTCGTCGCCGGCGATCTCGGCCACCGCCTGCTTCAACTGGAACACGAAGCGCAGCGCTTCGGCCGGGGTGAAGTCCTGCACCGCCCGCACCCGGATGATGGAGTCGAGATGGGTGGCGAGCACGTCCGCGTCGGCACCGGCGAGCAGGCCCTCGACGAGGGCGGTGATCTCGTTCCGGATCGTCGAGCCCAGCGGGTTGGCAAAACGGTCCCGCTCCTGTCGCAGGAACGGCACGCTCTGCTGGGGGTACGAGGCGAGGACGAGCTCCGCCCAGCGCTCCTCGAGCGCCTTCCGCTTCTCCTGCAGCACGTTCAGAAGTCCGTTCACCGTGACCTCTCCCGCTTTGCCGTCACCGCCTCGCTGCGGGGGTTGGACCTCGAGCGCAGCGTCACCACATCGTGCGGCCGTCCCGCGCACGGGCCGGGACGGCCGCCGCTTCCGACCTAGACGCAGCCGGTCGGCTTGGCGAGGCCCGCCACCTTGCAGGCGCCCTTGGCGGGGCCGGAAGGGAAGAGCTCGTAGACCTTCTTCAGGTCGAACCCCGTTTCCTTGCAGAGCTTGCGGATCATCGGCGCGACCCCGAACTGGAGGAAGTAGTTGCGCAGATAGTGCACGAGCTTCCAGTGTTCCTCGGACAGCTCGCTGACTCCTTCGGTGGTCGCAATGGCTTTGGCGACGTCCTCGTTCCACTGGTCGGGTTCGAGCATGAAGCCGTCCTCATCGACCTCGATGGAGACGTTACCGTGGGTGAACGTTGACATGTGTTTCCTCCTTTGCCCGGCCGGTGGCCGGGGCTCAAACTCGTGGTTGTTCGGCGGCTTCCTGGGCCTGGTGCGGCCGGCCCTCGGCCTTCTCCAACGCCTTGAGGAACTCCGGGACCGGGCTGAACCCGCCGGCGACCGCCGCGTCCAGGTGCGTCCTGCTCTCGGCAACGGCGCCAGCGGCGAGCAGGCCGACGGCGACGTAGTACTCGCACGCCGGGTTGTCGGGTTCCAGTTCGAGGGCGCGCTGGAAGCAGGCCACCATGGCTTCGCCTTCGCCGAGGTAGAGGTGACCGAGGCCTTCGTTGTAGTGGGCCAGCATCAGCTCCGGCTTGGCCTGGGCCGCCTTGCGGTTGGTCTCGACGCAACCCTGGAAGTCCCAACGCGCCAGCAGGACGCCCCCCAGGTTGACGAGCGCCTCGGGGTAGCCGGGGCGGAGCTCGAGGGCGCGGCGGAACGCCTCCTCCGCCTCCCTGATGCGGTTGATCTCCATCAGCGCGGCGCCGAAGTTGAGATGGGCCGTGGCCGATGTCGGCTTGTCCTGGACCCGCCGCCGGCAACGTTCGACCCGGTCGGGTGCGGTGGTTTCACTGCGGTTCACGTTCGTCCTCCTCTTGTCGCGCACGCGTTCAGCGCTGTGGCCACGTTGGCGGCGGCGCCGCGCCGGTTGCGGGCCGCAACTAAACGGGCCACGCCCACCAGGGCGTCGTGCAGCCCCGGGTCGGCGGTCAGGCGCAGCAACTCCGGCAACAGCGGCAGCAGCAGGTCCGGGCTCTCCTCGGCGATCGCCCGCAACACGTCGGGGGCGGTGAGCGCCTGGGTGCCGGACTCGTCGTTCATCGCCCAGAGCAACCGCCTCGCCATCTCCTGCACGAGTTCCGGGTGGTGCCGGCTGGCCGCGCCGATCGCTCGCCCCGCGGCCGCCTGGATCTCGGGCTCGGGGCGGTAGGCGAGGGCGAGCAGGTGGCGCAGCGCGCGCGGATCCGCGACCGCCAGGGCCGGCAGATCGTCGAGCCGCCCCTGGCGGACGGCGTCCATGACCATCTCGCGGGCGCTCACCGCTGGCCTCCGTGGGCCGCCCGCACCATCGCGGGCGCCCACTCGGGCACGCCCGCGGCGTGGATGTGGGTGTAGCAGGCGAGGGTGTTGGCGACTTGAATGCCGTCCCGGCCGCCGCCGATCCCGACGCCACGGGTGACCGCAAGGGCCGTCGGCACCGTGTCGGAACCCTGGGTGATGCGAGAGTAGTGGAACTCGTGGCCGCGGACCGCGCTGCCATCACCCAGGAACGGGTTGGGCGTGTCGACACGGGCGGCGACGTAGCCGTGCCCCTGGGGTCGGCCGGTCTGCTCGATGGAGACTGAGATCGCGCCCACCATGGGATGAGCGACGCCCCCGACCACGAGCTCGCGCGCGAGGTACATGAGCCCGCCGCACTCGGCCCACACCGGCATGCCGGCGGCGATGCGGCGGCCGAGCGCCTCGCGGAACCCCCGGTTGGCGGCCAGCCGGGCGGCGTGGACCTCGGGGAAGCCGCCGCCGAGGTAGAGCGCGTCTACGTTGGGGAGCGTGGCATCGGCGAGGGGGGAGACGAACACCAGCTCGGCCCCCGCCCGCTCGAGTTCCTCGAGGTTTTCGGGGTAGTAGAAGGAGAAGGCGACGTCGCGGGCGACGCCGATGCGCACCTTGGGTCCGGCGGGGCTTGACGCCGGCGCCGCCGCCGGCGCCTCGATCCGGGGTGCTTCGCCGGCCACCGCGAGCAACGCGTCGAGGTCCACGCTTTCGGCCACCAGATCGGCGGCGCGTTCCAACATCTCCTCGGACCTGGGGTGCTCGGCCACCGGGACCAGGCCCAGGTGCCGGCTCGGCAGCTCCAGCGTCTCCTGCGCCGGTACCGCCCCGAGCACCGGCACGTCGGTCGTCTGCACGATCGCCTCGCGGATCACCGCCTCGTGCCGGCGGCTGGCAACGCGGTTGATGATCACCGCGGCGACGTTGAGTTTTGGGTCCATCACCTGACAGCCGAGGATCTGGGCCGCAACGGTGCGGGTGACCTTGGCGGCGTTGACGACCAGCACCACCGGCGTGCCGGTCAACCTGGCGAGCTGGGCCGTGGAGTGGGAGCCCTCGGCGTCCATGCCGTCGAACAGGCCGCGGTTCCCCTCGATGACCGCGATGTCGGCCCGGTCGGCGGCGCGCGCGAGCGTGGCCAAAATCGCCGAGGCCGGCATCAGAAACGTATCGAGGTTGCGCGCCGCGGCCCCGGCCGCGGCGGTCAACCAGGCGGCGTCGATGTAGTCCGGCCCCTTCTTGAACGGCGCGACGCGCAGCGCACGCCGACGCAGCGCGCGGACGAGGCCGGTGGATATCAGCGTCTTGCCGGTATCCCCGGCCAGCCCTGCCACTACCAGGCGTGCCAGCGTCGTTTGCGCGGCCGAGGTCTGCATTCGCCTACACCATTTCGACGAAGCCGCAGGGACACTCGTCAGCGCACTTTCTGCAGCCGTCGCACACCTCGAGCTTGACCTTGTAGAAGTGCCCGAGGACAGGGTCCGACACCTTGGTGAAGCAGTTGGACTGGCAGTACATCCAGCACTTCTCGCAGCCGAAGCACTTGCCGCACGAGAAGCAGCGGGTGACCTCCGCCAGCGCCTGTTCGGCGGTGATCCCGAGGTCCACCTCGTCCATCGGACGGGCGAGGCGCTCCGCCGGCGCCAGGACCGGGCGCTCGGCGCGAGGCTTGGCGTCGTACTGGTCCATCCTGATCCTCTCGGGGCCCACGACGGGCAGCGCGGGCGGCGCCTTGGGCTCCAGGCCCCGCAGCGCGGCGTGGATGCCCTGGGCCGCCTTGCGCCCCTGACCGATCGAGATCGTCGCCAGTCCGAGGCCGAGCGAGTCGCCGCCCGACCAGACGCCATCGATTCCAGTGCGGCCCCACTCGTCGGCCGAGATCCACGAGCCCTTGACGCCGATCTCGCCGAGCGTGGCCCAGTCCGGCTCCTGGCTCACCGCGGTGAGGATCGTGTCCACCGGCAGTTCGTAGGTGTCGCCCTCGACGGGCACCGGCCGCCGCCGTCCGGAGGCGTCGGGTTCGCCGAGCTGCATGCGCTGCACGACCATGGCGCGCAGCGAGCCGTCCTCATTGCGCAGCACGCGCAGCGGCGCGGCGAGGTACTCGATCTTGACGCCCTCCTCGAGGGCCTCGTCGATCTCGCGGTCGATCGCCGGCATCTCCGCCCGGGTACGGCGGTACAGGATCGTCACCTCGGCGCCCATCCGCCGGGACATCGAGGCGGAGTCGGACGAAAGGCGCAGCGAGACGCGGGCGGCATCGACCGCCGTGTCGCCGCCGCCGATCACCACCACTTTCGCGCCGATGGCCACCTTGCCGTCGGAGTTCGCCTTGTTCAGAAACTCGGTGCCGGTGTACACGCCCGGGCCTTCCTCGCCGGGGAGGCCGAGTTTCTTGCCCTGGTGCGCGCCGATGGCGACGAACACCGCCTGAAACTGCTCGTGCAGCTCCGCCAGGGTGATCTCCTTGCCGATCGTCGTGCCGCACCGGATCTCGACGCCCAGGTCGGCGATTTTCCCGATCTCGGCATCGAGGACCGTCCGCGGCAGGCGGTACTCGGGGATGCCGTAGCGCAACATGCCGCCGGCCTTGGGCAGGCTTTCGAAGACCACGACCGGGTAACCGCGGCGCGCCAGTTGGTAGGCGCAGGAGAGTCCCGCGGGGCCGGAGCCGATGACGGCCACGCGCTCGGCGAACGGACCGCCGGCGTCGAGCGTGGGGAGTGCGAGGTTCCGGCTGATCCCCCAGTCGCCGAGGGCGCGCTCGACCGAGTTGATGGCCACCGCGCCGTCCTTTTCCTTGCGGTTGCAGTACGACTCGCAGGGGTGCGGGCACACCCTCCCCATCACGGCCGGGAACGGCGTCGTCTCGGCTTCGAGAAGCCACGCCTTGGTGTAGGCCTCCTCGAGGCTCAGGCCCAGCTTCTCCCGCAGCGCGATGGTGGTCAGCCACCCGCGGATGTCGTTGCCGCTCGGGCAGTGACCGATGCACGGCGCCAGCTTCTCGACCTGTTGCGGCCGCAGGTTCGACACCTGGGTGGCGCCGCTGCCCCCGAGGCGGAGCGGGGGTTTCTTGGCCACCGACTTCAGTAAGCCCATCGTCGTCCTCTCATTTCGAGTATCGCCTCCGGGGCCGGAGAGGCCCCGGAGGGTCGTGCGCTGTGGCTTCAGGCCTTGTCCGGCGGCAGCGTGATGTAACTCCCGCCGAGGTACGAATAGATGCACCGGCCGGAGTCCATCAGTTGGCGGATCGCGTGCTTGCACAGTTCCTTGTCGCACTCGGCCGCGCCGAACTTCTCGATCATGGCCTTGGTGAGGTCCATGGCCTTGAGGCTCTTCTTGCCGTGGGTTTCTGTCACCAGTTGGAACATCGCCTCGGCAACTTGATCAACGCTGACGGACATTTGGTCCTCCTAGATCTGCCGCATATGGATGGAGCGCCTGAAGGTCTCGCCGGCGTGCTTGAAATCGTCGATGTGGTACCTGCTGAACGGGATGCCGGTGACCCGGAAGAAGTTCGGCCAGCCGATGCGATCGATCCACTCGCCCATGCGCTCGAACTTGCGGGCGTTTGCGGCATAGGCGTTCACGATGTTGCGGACAGCTTCCACCACCTCCGGCCAGCGGGGCGGGTTGTTGGGCAGGAACGGGATCGCGAGCTTGGAGAACTTGGGCTCGGTGCGGGCGTTGGAGACCTTGCCGCCGACCCAGATCGAGATGCCGTCGTTCTCTGCGTTTGCGATCTTCATCGCCGGGCAGACGGTGAAGCAGTTGCCGCAGTACATGCACTGCTCCTCGATGATCTCGACCGACTGGATGCCGTCCACCGTGGCCGGGCGTACCGCACCGGTCGGGCAGGAGGAGACGAGGCTCGGGATCTCGCACATCTTCGGCACGTCGCCGTGCTTGATCTTCGGGGCCTTGCGGTGGATGCCGAGGATGGCGATGTCGGAGCAGTGCACCGCGCCGCACATGTTGAGGCAGCAGGCGAACGCGATGCGCAGCTTGCCCGGCATATCCATGTTCGCGAAGTGGGGGTAGAGGTCGTCCATCACCGACTTGACGACGCCCGAAGCGTCCGAGGCGGCGGAGTGACAGTGCACCCAACCCTGGGTGTGGACGCAGTTGGAGATCGACGGGCCGATACCGCCCACCGGGAACCCCTCCTTGTGGAGCGCCTCGATCAAGGGGTCGATGTTGGCGGAGTCGCTCACGAGGAACTCGACGTTGTTGCGGCTCGTGAAGCGCAGGTAGCCGCCGGTGAAGCGGTCGGCGAGGTCGGCGAACATCCGGATCGTGACGATCGAGAGCAGGCGCGGGGACGCGGCGCGGACGGTGTAGAGCTTGTCGCCCGAGGCCGCGACGTGGACCATCACGCCGGGCTTGAGGATCTCGTGGTACTTCCACTGGCCGTAGTTCTTCTTCACGACCGGGGGCAGGAACTGCTCGTAGTTTGGCGGACCGATATCGGTTTTTCGGGGAGAGGCGGACATGGGCATGATCTCCTTTTCTAAAGCTCAGGCCTCTTCTTCCACGGTGTCCTGGTAGAAGATGTAGGGGTTGGCGCGCGGCGCGGTGATCATTTCGGGAACGGGGTCGAGGCCGATCTGCTCGAGGAAGTTTCCGAGCCCGACGCGCTGGATGAACTCGCCCACCCGCTCGCGGTTCTTGCCGTGCTCGGCCCACAGGTCCCAGATGCGCGACAGCAACTCCTTGATGTCCTCGTAGGGCGGCTCCATCTTGATGAACGGCACGAACACGCTGGCCAGCAACGCGCCGCCGACGATCGGCGCCTTGGCGCCGATGAGGATCGCCGCGCCGCGGTCGTCGCCTGGGGCGAGCGCCTTCGGCATTGCGTTGATGCAATGCATGCACTTCACGCAGTTGGCGTTGTCGATGGCGAGGGTGGCGCCGTCCCACTTCATGCAGCCGGTCGGACAGCGGTCGCACACGTCCTTCTGGATGTCGAGCTTGCCGCCGGCGGCGTACGCCTTGACCTGCTCGGCGTCGACCTTGATCTCGTCGCGCCACACGCCGATGAAGGACATGTCGGAGCGTGCCACCGACGCCACGCAGTCGTTGGGGCAGCCGGAGAACTTGAGCTTGTACTTGTAGGGGAACGCCGGCCGGTGCAGCTCGTCCTGGTATGTCTGGGTGAAGTCGTAACACGCGCCCATCGTGTCGTAGCACGCCCACTCGCAGCGGGCCTGGCCGACGCAGCAGCTCGGGGTGCGCATGTCGGAGCCCGAGCCGCCGAGATCGAACCCGGCCGCGGTCAGCTCGGCGAAGACCGGCTCGAGTTCCTGGGTCTTGCAGCCGAGCAGGACGATGTCGCCGGTCGACCCGTGCATGTTGGTGAGGCCGGAACCGTGGCGCTCCCAGATGTCGGTGATCGTCCTGAGCGCCTTCGAGGTGTAGAACCAGCCGGCCGGCTGATTGATGCGCATCGTGTGGAACTCGGCCACGGCCGGGAACTCCTGTGGCACGTCCGAATAGCGCCCGATCACACCGCCGCCGTACCCCATGACGCCGACCAGACCGCCGTGCTTCCAGTGCCCGATCTTCTCCTCGTACGAGCGCTCGAGAACGCCGAGGAGGTCGTCGGCCATGGCTGTGTCGGACTTCTTGATCTCCTTGACGAAGCTCGGCCAAGGTCCGCTCTCGAGCTCGTCCAACAGCGGCGTTTCTCTCTTCTTCCTCTCCTCACTCATGGCAGCTCCTTTCGGTGCCTGGATCTCTAACCGCAACCCGGACAACGCCATCAAACTCGTTCAGGGCCTATCGCTAGGAACACCCGAGTGTGGGTCGCCGAAATCCCGGCGGCACAAGACCAGACGACCCGCGATCGCGTGCTCCCCCGCAGCCCAACGCGGCCATTGGCTGTGCAACCCCTGTGCCAGCGGGCGCTGTGCCGTCGCCGGCGCTTCAAAGCTTTTTCTTATAGCCATTTATGAGGGCAAGCCAGACGCGCGCCCGCGGTTCGTGGCGGCCTTGTTACTCGGCCGTAACAAGAGTCTGACGGCTGGACGGCATCGGCGCCCACGAGTTGCGCTTGGCGACGGGGGGCTCGATCGGCGGGGAAGAGTGGCTGCAGTCGTGGGCTCGCCACCCGTCACGGAGGCGTAACGAGACCGCGGACGATCCCCTGCGGGCGCCGGCCGAGAGGGGTGGCATGGTCCATGCAGTCCAGGGCGCCGGGGTGGGCTGCGCGGAGACGCCCGCAGGGGTACGCCGCGGGATGGAGCGGCGGGGGAGCGTGGCGTAAGTCCATGGAGTGCGCGGACCGAGAAGGGGATGGCCGGGTACGTGCGGCTGCCGGCCGCGCCCGGAGGCGCTTTGGGACGCTCGGACGTCCCGTTACTGGAACGTGACCCCGGCACCGGCCGGAGGGACGACGAGGGGGGGGCATGGCAGAGAAAACGGCGGTGAACCCGGGGGCGGCGGCTCAGAGCCAGGAAGCCAGGGCACCACGGCCGCCCGAGGCGCCGAAGTTGCTGCCTCACAAGCTCCTGGGGACCAGCTATTTCCTCGAGCGGCTGTACCCCGGGGATCGAGTCAAGCGCTTTCTCGAGATCTTCGGGGCGGTCCTCAAATACACGAACTACGGGCATCTGGTCGACACCTACGCCCGCGTCGGAGCGAAGTGTGCGAACTGCGCGTGCGCCTGCCAGATCTACCTCGCGACGAAGGACCCACGCGACGTTCCCTGCTATCGGACCAACCTGCTCCTGGAGATCTACCGCCGGCACTTCACGTTCCGCGGCATGGTCCAGAGCAAGGTCACCGGCGCCGTGTACCTCACGGAGGCGAAGATCAGCGAGTTGGCCGAATCGGTGTACCACTGCACCGGGTGCCGGCGGTGCTCGTTCGAATGCCCGATGGGGATCGACCACGGGCTGGTGACGCACCTCTCCCGCTACATCCTCTCGGAGATGGACATCGCGCCAAAGGCCCTGGTGGTGGCCACGCGCGAGCAGCTTGAGGGGAAGACCGGCAACACGTCCGCGATCCCGGTGGCGGCGCTCCTCGACACGCTCGACTTCCTCGCCGACGACATCAAGGACGAGAAGGGGGTGCGCGTCGAGTTCCCGGTGGACAAGGAAGGCCGGGAGTTCGTGTTCTTCCCGGCGGTGAGCGACTACCTGCTGGAAGCGGAGACCCTCAAGGGGATCGCCCTCACCTTCCACGCCGCGGGCGAGGCGGACCGCTGGACGATCGGCACCGGGTACTACGACGGCATCAACTACGGCCTCTTCTACAGCGACTGGTGCGCCGAGCGGATCGTCAACAAGGAAATCGACGAGACCCGCCGGCTGAACGGCCGGAAGATCCTCATCGGGGAGTGCGGCCACGCCTCGCGCAGCGCCAAGGTGTTCGTGCCCTCGTTCGCCGGCGCCAAGGGCGCGCTGCCGGTGGTCAACATCATGGAGGTCACCGTCGAGATGCTGCGGCAGGGAAAGCTCAAGCTGGACCCCAACGTGATCACGGAGCGCGTCACCTACCACGATCCCTGCAACATCGCCCGCACCGGGTGGATCGTTGACCAGCCGCGGGAGATCCTGCGCTCGTTCTGCAAGAACTACGTGGACATGGAGCCGAAGGGCGAGAAGAACTACTGCTGCGGCGGGGGCGGCGGCACCGTGTCGGTGGACGAGATCCGCCGGTATCGCACGGGCGTCACGGGCAAGCTCAAGGCCGAGCAGATCCTCCGCACCGGGGCGACCTACGTCGTCGCGCCGTGCGCGAACTGCAAGAAGCAGCTGCGCGAGCTCTGCGAGGACCACGGCCTCAAAGACGTGCAGGTGGTCGGGCTGCACGATCTCCTCTACAAGGCGATCGTTCTCGGTGGCGGGGAGGGGAAGCCATGAACAGTTGGGTGACGTTGGCGCGGGGTCCGTTCCTCTACCTCGCCTTCAGCGTGCTCGCCGTGGGCGCCTTGCGGCAGTGGGCGCTCGCCATCGGCGAACTCGCCCGCGCGCACAGGATGGCCGGAGATCAAAAGGTCCCGTGGCGATGGATGTTCAAGAAGAGCCTCGGGTGGATCGTGCCGGTGAACGCTCTGCGGGGGACCCGCATCCCCTTCACGATCGCCTCGGCGGTGTTCCACGCCGGTATGCTGCTGGTGCCGCTCTTTCTCGCCGGCCACGTGGCGTTGATCGAAAAGGGCATCGGGATCGGCTGGCCGACGCTGCCGGCGTCCGCCGCGGACGTTCTCACGCTGGCCGCGCTCGCCGGCCTCGGTGTGCTCCTTCTCTACCGGCTGTTCGAACGGGCGGCGCGCTTTCTCAGCGGGCCGCAGGACTACCTACTGCTCGTCCTCTGCATCACCGCGTTCCTGACCGGGTACTTCGTGGCGCACCCCGAGCAGAGCCCGCTGCCGTTCACCGTGACGTACCTCGGCCATCTCCTGAGCGCGGAGCTGATCCTGGTCCTGATCCCGTTCAGCAAACTCGCCCACGCGCTGCTCTTCGCCTCGACGCGCATCGTCTGGGAGCTGGGATGGCACTTCGTCCCGGGCGGCGGCGACAAGGTCCGCGCGGCCCTCGGGAAGGCGGGTGAGCCGGTATGATCGAAAACCCCTGCATCCTGACCGACGTGACCAAGTGCATCGGCTGCGAGCAGTGCGTCGTCGCCTGCAAGAGGATCAACGACCTGCCCGCGGATGGCGCCCCGCCGAGGCCCGGGTCAACGCCCGACGGCCTGTCGGCGGACCGGTGGACCACGGTCATCCGCAAGCCCGACAACCACTTCGTGCGCAAGCAGTGCCGCCACTGCCTGGAGCCCGCCTGCGTCTCCGTGTGCCCGGTGGGGGCGATGCAGAAGACCCCCGAGGGGCCGGTGATCTACGACAAGAAGATCTGTCTCGGCTGCCGCTACTGCATGCTGGGGTGCCCGTACGGCGTCCCCCATTACGAGTGGGACTCGGCCAACCCTTCTGTGCGCAAGTGCATCCTCTGCTACCCGTCGCTCAAGTCGGGCAAGATCGACAAGCCGGCGTGCGTGGCGGCGTGTCCCACGCAAGCGACGATCTTCGGCACGAGGGACGAGATGCTGGGCGAGGCCAGGAAGCGCCTGCGCGCCGAACCGTCGAAGTACGTCCAGAAGATCTGGGGCGAAAACCAGGTGGGCGGCACCTCGGTCCTGTACGTCTCGGACATCTCGCTCGACTTCCTCGCCTGGGGCGACGGACGCGAGTTGTCGGACAAGCCCCTCCCGCCCCTCACCTGGGGGGCGTTGAAATTGGTCCCGTTCGAGTTTGTGGGTATGGGTGTCCTCATGGGTTCCCTCTACTGGATCATCGAGCGGCGCCGCAAGCTCATGGACGAGAAGGCCGCCGCCGTCGCTGCGGGGGAGGACAACCATGGACAATAGGCGCCTGTTCCTGTTCAAGGGCCTGATGTGGATCCTCGCGGGGTTGGCGGCGGCCGTGGCGATCGTGCGCTTTGCCCTCGGCCTTGGCGTCTCCACCGCCCTGTCGGACACGACGCCGTGGGGCCTCTGGATCGGCTTCGACGTGATGGGCGGCGTGGCGCTGGCCGCGGGCGGCTTCGTCATGGCGGCGGTGGTGCACATCTTCCACCGCGAGCGTTACCACGCCGCGGCGCGTCCCGCCATCCTCACGGCGTTCATCGGGTATGGCGCCGTCGCCGTGGGTCTGCTTTTCGATCTCGGGCTGCCCTGGAACATCTGGCACGCCACGGTCTACTGGAACATCCATTCGGCGCTCTTCGAGGTGGCGTGGTGCGTCATGCTCTACCTCACGGTGCTGGCCCTGGAAGTGACGCCGACGATCCTCGAGCGCACCCCTTTTCAGAGGACGTACCGGTTCTTCGTCAAGCTGGCGCTGCCGATCATGATCCTCGGGATCATGCTCTCGACGCTCCACCAGTCGTCCTTGGGGACCATGCTCCTCATCATGCCGTTTCGGGTCCATCCGCTGTGGTACAGCCACCTCCTGCCCGAGCTCTTCTTCGTCTCCGCCATCTGCCTCGGGATCGTCATGGTGATGGTGGAATCCACGGTCACCAGCTGGCTGTACAAGCGAGAGCCCGAGATGGAGATGCTCGGCGGCCTGGCGCGCCTGGCGAGCATCGCCCTGGCCATTTACTTCGTCATGAAGATGGGGGACCTGCTGCGTCAGGGCAAGCTGGCCATGGTGTTCGACGGCAGTTGGCTCGCCAACCTCTTCATCGCCGAGATGCTGCTGTCCACCGTCATCCCCATGGTCCTGCTGGCGCTTCCCGCGGTCCGCCGCTCGTTCACCGGCATGTGGTCGCTTGCCTGCTGCTCGGTGCTGGGCTTCGTGCTCGACCGCATCAACGCCTCGGGCCTGAGCCAGGTGTGGGCCACCCGCCGCTTCTATTTCCCGGCCTGGACCGAGTTCGCCATCAGCCTCGGCATCGTGGCGGCGTGCGTGCTGGTGTTCTTCTTCATCCAGGAACGGTTCCCGGTGGACCCGCACGGTCTGGCGCAGGTGGAAGCGGAGCGCAAGGCACTCGAGGCGGCGCCGCCGGCGTTCGCCCCGTTCGCCCAGGTGTGGTTGGGAGAGGGTTGGCGCAAGGCCGCCAAGGTGTACTCGTTCCTCTTCGTGCTGGCGCTCGCATTCGGCCTCACCGCCGCTCCCAAGGCGGAGCCGGTTGTGAACACCCGCGCCGTCAGGGCGGTGGGCGCGAGCATCCTCCGGATCGGGCCCGGACCGCGGTACGTCTATTTCGACCACAAGAAGCACCAGGACGAGGCGGGCGGCTCCAAGAGCTGCGCCCTCTGCCACCATCTGCACCAGAAGGGGGACGTGGGGACCCCCTGCGTGGTGTGCCACGAGAACATGTTCCTCCCCACGTCGATCTTCAACCATGAGACCCACGTGGCGGAACTGCACGGCAACGCCTCGTGCGCCCAGTGCCACGGCAAGGGCGAGCCGATCCGGTTAGCGCCCACGAAGAAGTGCTCGGAGTGCCACGACAAGGACATGATGGCGACCAACCCGGTCGTGAAGGTCTTCGATTCCAGGTGGGCGCCGTCGTACAAGGACGCCATGCACAAGATGTGCATCCCGTGCCACGTGGAGAAGGCCAAGGACGCCACGCTCAAGTTGCCGAACCTGGGCCGTTGCGGCGCGTGCCACGACAGCGGCACGCAGGCGGAGAAAACCTATCGCGCCGAATTTCCCGTGCAGACGGCGGCCCCCGGACGGTCGTGAGCGGCGCGCCGGGAAGACTGCGTGCCGGCAGGGCGCGTGAACGGGCCCTTGGGAGTGCTAGCATCGTGGCCTGAGCAGCGCGGCGAGGAGGTTGGCGTGACGGCGTGGCGGTCAGCACTGGCGGCGAGCGTCCTCCCCCTGCTCCTCGGCGGGTGCGTGGTCACGCGCGCGGGGACCCTCACGAAGCTCCCGGACGGTCCCGAGATTCCGGTGACGGTCGCGGTCAAAGAGGAATCGGCGACGGTTCGCGGCACCAACCCGCAGACCGGCGAGGAGCTTGCAGGCATTTTCCAGGTCGAGCACGCGGAGCGCCCTGCGGGAGGACTGACACCCGTACCTGGAACCGTGCCGCAGAGCGGCTATGCGCCGGTAACCGGCGGCCCCGTCGTGATGGTGTTCGTCGGCCGGTTGGAGGGGGACCGCGGCACCAGCCTGAAGTGCAGGCTCGAGGTCGAGCGGCGGTTGCGGCTGCGCGGTCGGGGCGTGTGCCGGCTCGCGGACAGCGAGGCCCAGTTCCCGCTCTACCGCCTGAGCTTCGACTGACGGGCCCGGCGGAGAAGGCCGGGGTTGCGCCCGGACGAACGCTCGCGGCTCACCGCGCCGCGGCCGGAGCCTCCGGCCCCGCCGCCCGGCGGATCACCCCGACCAGCGTCACGGCGAGTGCCAGCGCCACCGGACCGATGAAGATCCCGAGCAGGCCGAACGCCGCGATGCCCCCGAACACGCCGAGGAACACTACCAGGGTGGAGAGTTCCTCCGAGCGACGGATCAGCACCGGTCGCAAAATGTTGTCGGCGAGGAACGAGGTCACCACCAACCCCCAGGCGAACAGGAACGTCGCCGCGCCCGGCCGGTCGGCCGACCACAGGTAGAGGGCGCCGGGAAGCCACACGATCGCCGTCCCGCCCACCGGCAGCAGCGACAGCACGCCCATCGCCACGCCCGCAAGGGCGGGGGACGGCAGGCCGGCGATCCACCAGCCGAGAGCGCCGGACGCCCCTTGGACGACGGCGCACAGCAGCGAGCCGCGGAAGATCGCCGAGAGCATCGCCTGCAACGAGCGGCTCAGGCGCCGGCGCCCGTCGGGGTCGGTTGGCAGTATGTCGAACGCCGCGGCGGCCATCACGCGGCCGTCCTTGAAGAGGAAGAACAGCAGGAAGATGACGAGCACGAAGGTGAGGACCGCGTCGAACACGCCCAGCATCAGCTTGCCGCTGACCCGTGCCGCGGCGGTGGAAGCCTTGGCGACGAACCCCGCCGCCAGCTTCTCGAAGTCGGGTTTCGAGATCCCCGCGCGGCTGCGGATGCCGTCGAGCGCGTCGGCCACCTTGGGAAGCGCGATGACGTCCGAGAACGACGTGACGTGGAGGTCCGAGAGTTTATGCGACACGCGGTTTGCGACGTCGATCGCCTGGCTCGCCAGGATGCCGGCGAAAATGCCCGCCGGCAGCAGGACGAGGAGGGCGATCGCGAGCGTCAGCAGGGCGGCCGCAAGGCCGCGGCGGTCCGGCATCCGGCGCTCGAGGTAGACCCACGGGCCCTGGAACGCCACGGCGAGGATGATGGCCCAGGCGATCGCGGCGAGGAACGGCGTCAGCACCCGCACGCACACGTACCCGATTCCGAGAGCCGCGAGCACGAGGAAGATGACGGTGTACGCCCGGGAACCGTCGGCTCGGTCCATCGCGGTCCTCCCCCTACGCCCCGAATGCGCCCTGGATGACGCGCTCCTGCTCCGCCAGGAAGACGCGGTGGGAACCGGTGGCGGGACTCGAGCTCTCGGGGCGGCCGACGTAGGCGAGCGGCAGGCCGGGCGCGAGCGCGGCGAGGCGCGGCGCGGCGAACCCCCACGCCCCCATGTTGGCCGGCTCCTCCTGGACCCAGCGCAGCTCGCGCACCGCCGGGAGCGTGTCGAGCACCGTGCGGATCTCCTCGGCCGGGAACGGCGACAAGCGCTCGATCCGGATCACGGCCGCGGCGCCTCCCTGCGCGCGGCGGTGCGCCATCAGGTCGAACGCCACCTTGCCGCTGCACAGCAGCGCCCGCTCGGGAGCCTCGGGCGGCTCCGGGTCGGCGAGCACCGGCTCGAACGCGCCGGCGAAATCGCCGGCGTGGCTCTTTGCCGCGTCGGCGCGCAACAGGCTCTTCGGCGTCATCACGACGAGCGGGGCCGCGCGGCCGGCGTGCGCCTGGGCGCGCAGCAGGTGGTAGTACTGCGCCGCCGTGCTCGGCGCCGCCACCCGGAGGCGGTCGCCGGCGGCGAGCTGCAGGAAGCGCTCGAGGCGCGCGCTCGAGTGCTCCGGGCCCTGGCCCTCCGCGCCGTGGGGGAGCAGGAGCACGAGGTTGCTGCGCTGCCCCCACTTCTCCTCGGCGGCGGCGATGAATGAGTCGATGATGATCTGGGCGCCGTCGGCGAAATCGCCGAACTGCGCCTCCCAGAGCACGAGCGCGTCGGGGCGCATCACCGAGTAGCCGTACTCGAAGCCGAGCGCCGCGTACTCGGAAAGCAGCGAGTCGTAGACGAGGAACGGCGCCTGGCCGGCTTCCAGGTGCTGCAGCGGCGTGTACTCCGCGCCGGTGTCCTGGTCCACGAGCACCGCGTGGCGCTGGGAGAACGTGCCGCGCCGGGAGTCCTGACCCGCGAGGCGGACCGGAAACCCCTCCCGCAGGAGCGAGCCGAACGCCAACAGCTCGGCGGTCCCCCAGTCCACACCCCCCTCGTCGAGCATCCGGCGCCGCTGCTCGAGCAGGCGGGCGAGCTTGGGGTGGACGTGGAAGCCTTCGGGGACGGCGGTGGCGCGCTCGGCGATGTCTCGGAGTGTCGGGAGCGGCACCGGCGGAGGCGGCGGCTGGGGCTCGGCGGCCGCCGTCCCCGGCGCCGCCGGGCCGAGGGCGGGCGGGGCGCTCTCATGGGTGGCGGCGAACGCCGCCTCGAGGCGGTCCTGGAAGTCCTTGAGAGCCGCCTCTGCTTCGGCAAGGGTGAGGTCGCCGCGGTTGACCAGACGCTCGGTGTAGAGCTTGCGCACGGACCGCCGGTCGCGGATCTTGGCGTACATGATCGGCTGCGTGTACGCGGGTTCGTCCCCCTCGTTGTGCCCCCACCGGCGGTACCCGACAACGTCCACGACGACGTCCTTGGCGAACTCGCGCCGGAACGCCAGCGCCAGGTCCATGACGTGGACGCACGCTTCGGGGTCCTCGCCGTTGACGTGGAAGACCGGCGCCTGGACCATCTTGGCCACGTCGGTCGCGTACACCGACGAGCGCGCGTCGGCCGGAGAGGTCGTGAACCCGATCCCGTTGTTGACGACGATGTGCACCGTGCCCCCGGTGCGGTAGCCGGACAGCGCGCTCATGTTGAGCGTCTCGGCCACCACGCCCTGGCCGGCGAACGCGGCGTCGCCGTGGACGAGCACCGGGAGGACCTGCTCGTGGGCGGCGTCGCCCCGGACGTCCTGGAGAGCGCGCGCCATCCCCTCGACGACGGGGTCCACGGCCTCGAGGTGGCTTGGGTTGGACGCCATCGTGATGCGCAGCTGGCCGCCGCCGGGGCCGGTGTAGGTCCCGGTGGCGCCCAGGTGGTACTTGACGTCGCCCGTCCCCTCGCGGGAGAGCGGGTCGATGTTCCCCTCGAACTCGCGGAAGATCTTCTCGTAACTTTTGCCGAGGATGTTGGCCAGCACGTTGAGGCGGCCGCGGTGGGCCATCCCGAGCACCACCTCCGCAATGCCGGCCTGCACCGCGCCGGCGAGCACGCGGTCCAGCATCGGGATGAGCGCCTCCAGCCCCTCGAGCGAGAAGCGCTTGTGGCCGATGTACTTGGTGTGCAGGAAGCGCTCGAATGCCTCGGCGGCGTTGAGCATCGCGAGAGCGCGGCGCTTCGCCGGCGCGTCGAGCCACGCGGCGGGATCGGCGCCCTCGACCCGCTTCTGGATCCAGGCCTTCTGATCCGGCTCCTGGATGAACATGTACTCGACCCCGAGCGTGCCGCAGTAGGCCTCGCGCAAGATACGGACGATCTCGCGCAGGCCCGCGCGCTCGCGGCCGCCCACGCCGCCGCTGTAGAACTCGCGGTCGAGGTCCCACAGGGTGAGGCCGTGGCGCTCGAGTTCGAGCTCGGCGTGGGTCGGGATCTCGGTGGAGAGCGGGTTGATGTGCGCCACGAGATGCCCGCGCACCCGGTACATGTTGACGAGGCCGAGCACGCCGGCCTGCTTGCGCACCAGCGCGTCCACACTGTTGTCGGAGAAGTACGGGTTGGCGTCCGGCGCGAGGCGCACCGGCTCGTGCGGCACCGCAAGCGAGGTGAAGACCTGGTCGTAGAAACGGCCCTCGCCGGCGAGCAGGCCGGCGACGCGGCCGAGAAAGTCGGCGCTCTGGGCGCCCTGGATGACGCGGTGGTCGTAGGTGCAGGTCAGCGTACACACCTTGCTCACGCCGAGGCGGGCGAGCGCGGCGGGGTCGGCGAGCTGGTACTCGGCCGGGTACCCGATGGCGCCGACCGCGACGATCAGGCTCTGGCCGGCCATCAGACGGGGCACCGACTGCGTCGTGCCCAGCATCCCCGGGTTGGTGAGGGAGACGGTGGTGTCGGCGAAGTCCTCGGGGGCGAGCTGGCCGCCCTGAGCGCGGCGGATGAGCTCGTTGTAGGCCGCGAAGAACGTCGCGAACTCGAGGCCCTCCGCGTGCTTGATGCTCGGCACGACGAGGCCGCGGCTGCCGTCACGGCGCTCGATGTCGACGGCGATGCCGAAGTTCACGTGCCCGGCCGTGAGCCGGTGCGGCGCGCCCTCGACCTCGACGAAGATCGAGCGCATCCCCGGCATCTCGTCGAGGGCCGTAACCAGCGCCCACGCCAGCAGGTGCGTGTAGCTCACCTTGCCGCCGCTGAGTTCGGCGAGGTGCTGGTTCATCAACCAGCGGTTCTCCTCGAGGAGGCGCACCGGGATCGTGCGCACCGAGGTGGCGGTCGGAACGGTCAGGCTCGCCTGCATGTTCTCGACCAGGCGCCGAGCCGGACCGACGATCGGCGCCGCAGTGGGGACGGGCGCCGCTTCCGGTTGGGCGGGCGCCGCCGCCGCGGGGGCCGTGGGCGGCGGCGCGGCGCGACCGACGGCGGGGCGGTAGTCGGAGAAGAACTCGCGCCAGCTCTCGCTCACCGACTCGGGATGTTCCTTGAACTCGCGGAACATCTCGTCGATCAGCCAGACGTTGGGGCCGAACGACTCGGCGCTCCTGGACTCGTCGCTCATGGCCCTATGGTACGTCCTGCCGGTCGAAAAGACCCCCCGTCGCGGGGGAGTTGGCCGTACAATCGGCGGAGCATGAGCGACACGTTGATCCTGATGGCGGGCGCGGCGGCCTTTGCCACCCTCGTTCTGGGCCGGGTGGTGCACTCCAACCTCGTGCGCCGACTGGCAGGCGGGCTGGTTTTCCTTGCGGCGGCGGCGGTCGCCCAGTGGGTGGTTCGCTCGACCGGCGTGGGCGGGAAGTGGGAGGAGTGGTCCGCGGTCCTCGTCCTGCTGGCCCTCGGCTACCTCCTGTTGCGGCTGGCGCTGCTACTCGTCTTCGAGTGGCTGCTGATCCGCCGCTTCGAGATCCAGGTGCCCCGCCTGGCGCGCGACGTGTTCGCGCTCGTCCTCTACCTCCTGTTGGCGGCGGCGATCCTGCGCGCGTCGCTCGGGATCGAGGTCGGGACCCTCCTGGGCTCGGCCGCCGTCCTCACCGTCGTCCTCGGCTTCGCCCTCCAGGAGACGCTCGGGACGCTCCTTTCGGGGCTCGCGCTCACCTGGGAGCAGCGCTTCCAGGCCGGCAGCTGGATCGAGATCGACGGCGTCGTCGGCGAGGTCCTGGAGCTGGGCTGGCGTTCGCTCGTGCTGCGCACCACCCTCGGCGAGCGGGTGCTGATCCCGAACTCGCAGGTCGCGCGTTCGCGCGTCCGGCTGCTGGGGGAGGGGGACCAGGCGGTGGCGGTGCCGCTGCGCCTCGGAGTCGCCTACGAGGCGCCGCCGCACGCCGTCAAGGAGGTCCTCGCTCGTGTCGCCGCGGACCTGCCGCGGGTGCTGGCCCACCCGGCCCCGCAGGTCCTGGCGCGCGAGTTCGCCGACAGCGCCGTCGCCTACGAGTGCCGGCTCTGGACGCGCGAGCCGTGGCGGGCGGCGGACCTCGCGGACGCCTTCTACACCAGCGCCTACGCCGCCCTCGCGCGCGCCGGCATGGAGATCCCGTTCCCGCAGCGCAGCGTGCACATGGTCGCCGCCAGCAGGGCGGAGGCGGATCCCCTGGGGATGGCCCGTGCCGCGCTCGCCCGTTGCGCGCTGTTCGCCGGCCTCCCCGGCGGGGCGATCGCGGCACTGGCCGGGAGCTCGCACTGGCAGGAGTACGTGCCCGGGGAGACGGTCGTGCGCGAGGGGGAGGATTCGCGCGCCCTCTACGTGATCGCCAGCGGCGAGGCGGCGGTGGAGCGCGGTGGCGCCGAGATCGCGCACGTCGGCGCCGGCGAGGTGTTCGGCGAGATGGCGTTCCTCTCCGGGGCTCCCCGCGCCGCCACCGTGCGCGCCGTCCGCGCCTTCAAGGTCGTCGAGGTCGACAGCCGCGCGTTCGCGGCCCTGCTCGCCGAACACGGGGAGCTTGCCCAAGAGCTCGCGGAACGGATGGCCGCGCGGCAGCAGGACCTGGCGGCGCAGGAGGCGGTGGCGGCCGGGGGCGGGGGGCGCAAGGGCCTCGTGGCGTTCCTGCGCGAGCGGCTGCTACGCCTCGTCGCGGGATGAACGCGGGCGCGGCGGCGGTTACACTTGGCCGGGATGGAAACGCACGACCGGCTGGTCGCCCACCTCGAACCGCTCGGCAGCGCACTCGTCGCCTACTCGGGCGGCGCCGACTCGGCGCTCGTGGCGTGGGCCGCGCGCGCGGCGCTCGGTGAGCGGGCGCTCGCCGTCACGGCGCGTTCGGAGAGCCTGCCGCCGCGCGAGGCGGACGCGGCCGCGGCGCTCGCGGCGCGCATCGGCATCGCCCACGAGGAGATCGCCTACTCGGAGCTCGCCGTCCCCGGCTACGCCGCCAACCCGCCCGACCGCTGCTACCTGTGCAAGGGGGAGCTGTTCCGCCGCCTGACCGCGATGGCGCAGGCGCGCGGCTTTGCGGCCGTGCTCGACGGCAGCAACGCCGACGACGGCGCCGACTACCGCCCCGGGAGGCGTGCCGTGGCAGAGCTCGCCGTGCGCTCGCCGCTCGCCGAGCTCAGGATCGGCAAGGCCGCGGTGCGGGAGGCGCTCAAGGCGCTCGGCCTCCCGGTGTGGGACAAGCCCTCGAGTCCGTGCCTCTCCTCGCGCGTGCCGTACGGGGAGCCGATCACTCGCGAGAAGCTCGAGCAGATCGGCCGCGCCGAGACCGCGCTCGCGGAGCTCGGATTCCGCGAGGTGAGGGTGCGCCACCACGGCAGCACGGCGCGCATCGAACTCCCGAAGGAAGCCATGGCGCGCGTGCTCGCGGACGGTCTCGCGGATGAGATCGTCCGGCGCGTGCGCGCCGCCGGGTTCGCGTTCGTGGCGCTCGACCTCGAGGGGCTGCGCTCGGGGTCGCTCAACCGCTTGCTGCCGTCGCGGTAGCCGCCCGCCGCGGCTGCCGCGGGGTCGCATCGCACCCGCCGAAAACGGAGAATGACGCTCAAAATCCATTGCGTTGATTGACTTTGTGAAACATGACGCTATCATGACGCGCTGGGGAGGGGGAGTGAACGCCTATATACCCGTCCTGCTCTTCATCGTCATTGCCATTGCGTTCCCCTTGATCACGTTCGTCTTCGCCTGGCTCGTCCGCGCCGGGCGGTACGACCCGATCAAGCTCGAACCGTACGAATGCGGCAACCCGATCACGAGCGAGGCACACGATTACCGCTTCTCCGTGCGGTACTACCTGATCGCCGTGCTGTTCGTCGTGTTCGACGTGGAGACCGTGTTCCTGTTTCCGTGGGCCGTGATGTTCCGCAAACTCGCGCTCTTCGGTTTCGTGGAGATGTTGGTCTTCCTCGGCATCCTCGTCGTGGGGTACGTCTACGCCTGGAGGCGGGGAGCGTTGCAATGGGTGTGATCGAGAACCGCTTCGAGTCCAACGTACTGATCAGCACGTACGATACGGTCATCAACTGGGCGCGCCGCGGCTCGGTGTGGCCGATGCAGTTCGGCCTCGCCTGCTGCGCGATCGAGATGATGGCCGCGATGGACCCGCGCTTCGACCTCTCCCGCTTCGGGATGGAGGTCTTCCGCGGCACGCCGCGCCAGTCGGACCTGATGCTCGTCGCGGGCACGGTGACCGAGAAGATGGCGCCGATCATCACCCGCCTCTACCACCAGATGCCCGAGCCCAAGTGGGTGCTCGCCATGGGTTCGTGCGCGACCTGTGGCGGCCCGTACAAGACCTACGCGGTCACGCAGGGCGTCGACCGGTTGATCCCGGTGGACGTCTACGTGCCCGGCTGCCCGCCCCGCCCGGAGGCGCTCATCTACGGGCTGATGCAGCTGCAGAAGAAGATCGACCGCATGACCATCGCCAAGAAGGCGGTCTGAGCGACATGCGCCGGATGGGTTCGCGGTTGGTCATGCGGGCAGCTGTCGACTCGCTTCCAAGGAGGCAGCCGTGAGTGAACAGGACAATCCGTCGGGTGCGGCCCCGGCGTCACCCCAGCCCCCGGCGGCGCCCAAGCCACCCTGGGAGGAGAAGCCGGTCTTGCCGGTTCCTCGGGACGCCCGCGAACACGCCCAGGTGATGGAGCTCGCCGCGGCGGTCGCCGACGCGGTGATCGAAGCGGTCGAGTTCGCGGGCCAGGTGACGGTCACGGTCGACCGCGAGCGCATCGTCGAGATCTGCCGCGTGTGCAAGGACAAGCTCGGCTACGCGTTCCTCGTGGATCTCACGGCGGTGGACTGGCAGGACCGTCCCGAGGGGCGCTTCGACGTCGTCTACTGGATGCACCGCCATGCCGATTCCGCTCGCCTCCGGCTGAAGCTGAAGGCGGGCGTGGACGCCGAGGTGCCGTCGGTGACCGGCGTGTGGAAGGTCGCCGACTGGATGGAGCGCGAGGTGTTCGACATGTTCGGCATCTACTTCGCCGGCCACCCGAACCTCGAGCGCATCCTGACCTGGGAGGGGTTCAACGGCCATCCGCTGCGCAAGGACTTCCCCCTGGAGGGGATCGACACGGGCGCCGCGGTCTACCCGGACGTCTTCCCGCCCGGGGGCGGCCCGGTCGCCGGCGGCGAGGGGGAGTGATGAGCAACCTCGAGACTCTCAAGCCCTTCCCCGACAGCGAGGAGATGGAGATCTCGTTCGGCCCCCAGCACCCCGCCACGCACGGCGTGCTGCGCGTGCTGCTCAGGCTCGACGGCGAACGCATCGTTGACGCCAAGCCGGTGATCGGCTACCTGCACCGCGGCACCGAGAAGATCTTCGAGCGCGAGACCTACAACGGCACGATCCCCCACACCGACCGCCTCGACTACACGGCGGCCGCCACCAACAACCAGGCGCTGGTCGGCGTCGTCGAGAAGATCATGGGGGTGACGGTGCCGCCGCGCGCGTCCGCCATCCGGGTGATGCTGGCGGAGCTGCAGCGCATCGCATCGCACACCATCTGGCTCGGCACGCACGCGCTCGACATCGGCGCGCAGTCGCCGTTCTTCTACACCTTCGAGGAGCGGGAAAAGGTCCTCGATCTCTTCGAGGAGTACTGCGGCGCCCGCCTCACCCTGAACAGCATGCGGGTCGGCGGCCAGCCGTACGACCTCACCGACGGCTGGGTGGACCGCTGCCGCACCTTCGTGGACCAGTTCCCGGCGCGCGTCGACGAGTGGGAGCGCCTGCTCACGGCGAACCGGATCTGGAAGCTGCGCACGGTCGGCGTCGGCGTGATCTCCGCCGGGAACGCGATCGAGTGGGGGTTGACCGGACCGCCGCTGCGGGGCTCCGGCGTGAAGTGGGACATCCGCAAGGTGTTCCCCTACGACCGCTACGACGAGTACGACTTCGAGATCCCGGTCGGGGCGAACGGCGACACCTACGACCGCTACCTGGTGCGGATGGAGGAGATGCGGCAGTCGGTGCGGATCCTCCAACAGTGTCTCGCCAAGCTGCCGGACGGTCCGGTCATGGCCAAGGTCCCGAAGGTGATCAAGCCGCCCAAGGGCGAGGCCTACTTCTCGGTCGAGAGCCCCAAGGGGGAACTCGGCTTCTACGTGGTGTCGGACGGCGCCGCCCACCCGTACCGCCTGCACGTGCGGCCGGCGTGCTTCATCAACTTGCAGGCTCTCCCCGAGATGGTGCGCGGGCTATTGGTCGCCGACCTCATCGCGGTGATCGGCACGCTCGACATCGTCCTCGGCGAGATCGACCGGTAGGGAGCGGCCATGGCGAACCCCTGGGTAGCGTTTCTCCTGGTGCCGCTGATCAAGATCGTCGTGATCCTCCTGGCGGTCATCCTGCTCGCGGCGTACATGAGTTTCTTCGAGCGCAAGGTCCTTGCGTACATGCAGATTCGTATCGGGCCAAACCGCGTCGGCCCGCGCGGCTGGCTGCAGCCGATCGCGGACGCGCTCAAGCTCCTGGTGAAGGAAGACATCGTCCCGGCGCGCGCCGAGAAGCTCGTCTACTTCCTCGGCCCGGTGCTGGTGGTCGTGCCGGCGCTGGTGGTGTTCTCGGTGATCCCGTTCGGGCCCGCCTTCAAGCTCTTCGGGTTCGAGGTGACGCCGTACCTGACCGACGTCAACATCGGCATCCTCTTCATCCTCGGGGTCTCGTCGATCGGGGTCTACGGCGTGATCCTCGGCGGTTGGGCCTCCAACAACAAGTTCTCGATGATGGGCGGTCTCCGCTCCGCCGCGCAGCTCGTCTCGTACGAGGTGCCGATGGGCCTGTCGGTGGTCACCGTGCTGCTGATGGCGAACAGCCTGTCGCTGGTCAGGATCGTCGAGGCGCAGAAGCAGGCCGGCGTGTGGTACTTCATTCCCGGCTTCGTGGCGTTCTTCATTTATTTCGTCTGCGGTGTTGCCGAAACGAACCGCAACCCGTTCGACCTCCCCGAGGCCGAATCGGAGCTGGTGGCCGGTTTTCACACCGAGTACTCGGGGATGAAGTTCGCCTTCTACTTCCTCGCCGAGTACGCCAACATGGTGGTGATCTCATCGATCGCCACGGTGCTCTTCCTCGGCGGCTGGCTGCCGCCGTTCCCGAACTGGCTGGCGGCGGTGTGGGCGTTGCCGGCGCTCGCCTGGATCCCTCCCGTCGCCTGGTTCGTCCTCAAGATGGCGGCGTTCCTCTTCGTTTACATCTGGTTTCGCGGCACGTTCCCGCGCTACCGCTTCGACCAGCTCATGGACCTCGGCTGGAAGGTGTTCATCCCGGTGAGCCTGGTCAACCTGATGGCGGTAGCGCTCGGCGTGCTGCTGATCGGAGGCCGTTGATGGGTTTCTGGGGTCTTGTCGCATCGATCGTGCCGTTCGAGCTCGCCCAGGGGCTCGGCGTCACCGGGCGCTTCCTCTTCAAGAAGAAGGCGACGATCCAGTACCCCGAGGTGAAGCCGGTCCCGAAGGACCGCTTCCGCGGGATGTTCGGCTTTTCCGAGGAGCGCTGCATCGTCTGCCACGCCTGTGCCAAGGCCTGCCCGATCGACATCATCCACATCCAGGACCACTTCGAGGAGGTCGAGGTCGACGGCAAGAAGCGCAAGAAGAAGGTCCTCGACCGCTACGACATCGACGTCAAGCGCTGCATGTTCTGCGGCCTCTGCGAGGAGGCGTGCCCCACCAAGCCGCTTGCGATCTGGTTGACGACCAAGAGCTACGAGGCGTCCGCCTACGAGCGGAACGAGCGCTTGTACTTCACCAAGGAGCGCTTGCAGGACTGGAACGGCGTGCGCCCGTACCCCGGGGTGGTGTCGCCGCGGGACGGACAGATGCCGGACGACCCCACCGGCGGGTCGGCGGCGGGGCGGGGAGAACCCAAGCCATGACCTGGTTCCTCGTTCACTTCGCCCAGATCGTCTTCTACGGCCTGGCGGCGGTGGCCCTCGCCGGCGCCGTCGGGGTCATCGCGTTCCGCAGCCCCGTGCACGCGGCGCTCTCGCTCCTCGGCACCTTCCTCGCGGTGGCCGGGGTGTTCGTGCTGATGCAGGCCGAGTTCCTGGCCGCCGTCCAGGTCCTGATCTACGCCGGCGGGATCATGGTGCTGTTCCTGTTCGTGATCATGCTGGTGAAGGCGCGCGAGATCCCGGACGAGCCGCAGTACGTGCGCCGCCTGGTGCCGGCCGCGGTCGTCCTCGGCGTTCTGCTCGCGGCGCTGGTCGGCGTCGGGATCTGGGCCGCCTCCAGCGCGCCGCCGGCGGACAGCGCCGCGCTGCGACTGGTTGGCGGGGTGCCGCTCGGCAACACCGAGGCGGTCGGGTGGAGCCTGTACCGGGACTACCTCCTGCCGTTCGAGGTGGTCTCGATCGTCCTGCTGGTCGCGATGATCGGTGCGATCGTGATGGGCCGCAAGGAAACGGGGAGGGGGGGAGCCGCATGATTTCAACCACGCACGTCCTCGTGCTCTCGCTCGCGCTGTTCGCGCTGGGCGTCGTCGGCATGGCGGTGCGGCGGAACTTCATCACCGTCCTGATGTGCGTCGAGCTGATCCTCAACGCCGCCAACCTCAACTTCATCGCGTTCTCCCGCCAACTCGGGGACCTCACCGGACAGGTGTTCGCCGTGTTCGTGATCACGATCGCGGCCGCGGAAGCCGCCATCGGCCTCGGCATCATCGTCGCGCTCGTCCGCCTCAAGCAGACGGTGAACCTCGACCAGGTCAACGTGATGGAGGGATAGCCGATGAAAGACTTGCTCTGGCTGATCCCGCTCCTCCCCCTGATCGGCGCCGCGGTCAACGGCCTGGTCGGCAACCGCAGGGGGTGGTCGCGCCGCACCACCGCCGCCGTCGCGCTCACCGGCTCCGGGCTCGCGATGGTCGCTGCGTTCGCCGCCATCATCGACTGGGCCGCGTCGGTCGGCACCGCTGCCGTGCACGTCAACCGGTTGTTCACCTGGATTCCGGCCGGCTTCGGCCACACCACCGGCGGCCTGCTCGCCAACCTCTCGATCGATTTCGCCCTGCGGATCGACGCGCTCTCCGCCGTGATGCTGTTCTTCGTCACCTTCGTCGGGTTCCTGATCCACATCTACTCTGTGGGGTACATGCACGGCGAGGGTGAGCGGCCGTACGCCCGTTACTTCGCGTACCTGAACCTGTTCATGTTCGCGATGCTCACCCTGGTGCTCGGCGCCAACCTCGCCGTCATGTTCGTGGGGTGGGAGGGCGTGGGCCTGTGCAGCTACCTGCTGATCGGCTTCTTCTTCGAGAAGGACTGGTGCGCGTCGGCGGGGAAGAAGGCGTTCATCGTCAACCGCATCGGCGACTTCGGTTTCCTGCTCGCCATCTTCTGGACCGTCAAGGTATTCGGCACCGTCGACTTCGCCGCGCTGCAGGGGGCGATCGAGGCCGATCCGGCGAGGTTCGCGGCGGCGGCCACCCCGATCGCGCTGCTGCTGTTCGTCGGGGCGATCGGCAAGTCGGCGCAGCTGCCGCTGTACGTCTGGCTCCCGGACGCGATGGCCGGTCCCACCCCGGTGTCGGCGCTGATCCACGCCGCGACGATGGTCACCGCCGGCGTCTACATGGTGGCCCGCACCAACTTCATCTTCCGGCTGTCGCCGACCGCGATGCTCGTCGTGGCACTGGTCGGCGGCCTGACGGCCGTGTTCGCCGCCACGATCGGCCTGGCGCAGAACGACATCAAGAAGGTCCTGGCGTACTCGACCGTCTCCCAGCTCGGCTACATGTTCCTCGCCGCCGGGGCGGGGGCGTTCAGCGCCGGGATCTTCCACGTCTTCACCCACGCGTTCTTCAAGGCCTGCCTCTTCCTCGGCGCGGGCTCGGTGATCCACGCCTGCTCCGGGAACCAGGACATGCGCACGATGGGCGGCCTCAAGAAGCACATGCCGACCACGTACTGGACGTTCCTGGTGGCGACGCTGGCGCTATGCGGCATTCCGCCGTTCGCGGGGTTCTTCTCCAAGGACGAGATCCTGGCGAAGGTGTTCGCGGCCGGGTCCGGCGACCTGTACGGCTTCGGAACGGTGTACCTCCTGCTGTGGGCGCTCGGCCTCGCGGGCGCGTTCATGACCGCGTTCTACATGTTCCGCGCCGTGCACATGACGTTCCACGGCGAGTTCCGCGGCACCCACGAACAGGCGCACCACCTGCACGAGTCGCCGAAGAGCATGACGGTGCCGCTGCAGGTCCTGGCGGCGGGATCGATCGCCGCCGGTTTCCTCGGGATGGGTATGTTCGGGCCGAAGCTGAACTGGTTCGAGGGGCTGCTGCACGCGGTGGCGGCGCCGGTCGAGATCGAAGGGCACCACGTGGGCGTGAGCCTCGAGTGGCTGCTGATCGCGCTCTCGGTCGGGGTCGCGCTCTCCGGGATCTGGCTCGCGACCAGGTGGTACTTCGGGCCCGAGGCGTTCGCGCGGCCGCGGCGCTTCGGCGAGCGGTTCCCCGGCCTCGTCGCGACGGTCGCCAACAAGTACTACGTGGACGAGATATACGACGCCACCGTGATCGCAGGGACGATGAAGCTCGCCCGCGGGTCGTGGGAGTTCGACGCGCGCGTCGTCGACGGCGCGGTCAACGGGGCGCGCCACCTCACGGTGGGCACCTCGTTCTTCTCCGGGCTGTTCGATCTCAACGTCGTGGACGGCCTGGTCAACCTGGTGGCCGCGGGGTACGGGTGGGCCAGCCGCGGGCTCCGGCGCGTGCAGTGGGGCGTCGTCCAGGGCTACGCGCTGATCATGACCGTAGGGTTCGTGTTGATGGTGGCGGCGGCCCTGTGGCTGGGCCGCTGAGGGGGATGCGATGGGTTTTGCTACCAACCTGCTGAACGTCATCTGCTACGTGCCGCTGCTCGGGGCGCTGGTGATCGTCTTCGTGCTGCGCAAGGAGCAGAGCGCGGCGATCAAGACGGTGGCCACGGTGGTGGCGGGGCTCGACTTCGTGCTCTCGCTGCCGCTGTGGTTCCTCTACGACCCGGCCGGTCCGGCGTTCCAGTTCAGCTACGTGCACGACTGGATCCCGGCGGTCGGCGCCAGGTACCACGTCGGCGTGGACGGGATCTCCGTGCTCTTAATCCTGCTCACGACGCTGCTCGGGTTCATCGCCGTGTACTCGTCGTTCACCGCGATTTCCCACCGGCAGAAGGAGTACTACGTCTTCCTGCTGCTCCTGCAGACCGGCATGCTCGGCGTCTTCATCTCCCTCGACTTCATCCTGTTCTACCTCTTCTGGGAGGCGATGCTGGTCCCGATGTACTTCCTGATCGGGATCTGGGGCGGCCCGCGCAAGCTTTACGCCGCGATCAAGTTCTTCCTCTACACGCTGTTCGGCTCGGTGCTGATGCTGGTCGGCATCCTGGCGTTGTACTTCTACAACTCGACCGGACTCAAGGCGCTCGGCCTCCCCGGTCTGGGCCACGCCCCGACGTTCGACGTCACCGACCTGTTCAAGATCGCGACCCAGATCCCGCCGGGCGTGCAGTTCTGGGTCTTCCTCGCGTTCTTCGTCGGCTTCGCGATCAAGGTGCCGATGTTCCCATTCCACACCTGGCTGCCGGACGCGCACGTCGAGGCGCCGACCGCCGGTTCGGTGATCCTGGCGGGCGTCCTGCTGAAGATGGGGACGTACGGCTTCATCCGGTTCTCGCTGCCGCTGCTCCCCGACGCGACGCGCAAGGCGGTGCCGTGGGTCGTGGCGCTCGCGATCATCGGCATCGTCTACGGCGCCCTCGTGGCGATGGCGCAGAAGGACATGAAGAAGCTGGTCGCGTACTCCTCCGTCTCGCACCTCGGGTTCGTGATGCTGGGGATGTTCGCGTTGAACCCCCAGGGGCTCACCGGGTCGGTGTTGCAGATGATCAACCACGGTCTCTCGACGGGCGGCCTCTTCTTGCTCGTGGGGATCGTGTACGAACGCCGCCACACCCGCATGATCGCGGATTACGGCGGCCTCGCCAAGGTCATGCCCGTGTACGCGATGATGTTCATGGTGATCACCATGGCCTCGATCGGCCTGCCGACGCTCAACGGCTTCATCGGCGAGTTCACGATCCTGGTGGGCGTGTTCAACCGTTCGACGATGTGGGCCGTGATCGCCGCCACCTCACTGGTGCTCGGCGCCGGGTACATGCTCTGGCTCTACCAGCGAGTGTTCTTCGGCGAGATCACGCACGAGGAGAACAAGGCGCTCAAGGACGTCAACCTGCGCGAGCAGTGGACGCTCATCCCGCTCATCGTGCTGTGCTTCTGGATCGGGATCTACCCCAAGCCGTTCTTCAGGATCCTGGAGCCGTCGATCAAGCGGGTCGTCGAGGTCGTGGACCCCGGCTACCTGAACCGCCCGGCGTTCGAGCTCCCCACGGCGCCGACCGCGCATCCCCAGGAGCACTGAGACCATGCGCCCGGACCTCATCGCCCTGCTCCCCGAGCTGGTGCTCGCCACGCTGGCCATGGCGGTCCTGCTGGCCGGGCTTGCTTCGGGCAAGCCCCGGCACGGCTTCCTCAGCGCCGGGGCCGTGCTTGCCCTCGCCGCCACCGGGGTGACGCTCTGGCTCGCCGCCGGCGCCACCGACCCGGGCGCGCACTTCTTCTCCGGAATGTTCGCGCTCGACCACTTCGCCATCTTCTTCAAGGCACTGTTCCTGCTCACCGCCGCGCTGGTCGTGCTGCTGTCGCACGACTACCTGAAGCGCAACGACTACCGACCCGGCGAGTACCTCGCCCTGGTCATGTTCGCCACCGTCGGCATGATGACGATGGCCTCGGGCGTCAACCTCGCGGTGATCTACGTCGGGCTCGAGCTGATGGCGCTCTCGACGTACATCCTCGCCGGTTACTTCCGCCGCGAGGTCAAGTCGCACGAGGCCGCCGCGAAGTACTTCGTGCTCGGAGCGCTGTCGTCGGGGATCCTGCTCTACGGGCTGTCGCTGATCTACGGCGCGACCGGGACGCTCGACCTCGCGACCCTCGCCCGCGTGCTCGGGGGTGCAAAGCCCGCGCCGACGGCCACCGTGGGGGTCGCGCTGCTGGCCTGCGGTTTCTTGTTCAAGGTGGCGGCGGTGCCGTTCCACGTCTGGACGCCGGACGTCTACGAGGGCGCTCCCACGCCGATCACCGCGTTCATGTCGGTGGGGCCCAAGGCCGCCGCGTTCGCCATGTTCCTGCGCGTCTTCCTGGGCGGCCTCGCGCCCCTGGCTCCTTCGTGGGTCTGGTTGGTGGGGGTGTCCGCCGCGCTCACGATGATCTGGGGGAACGTCGCCGCGCTGATCCAGGACAACGTGAAGCGGATGCTGGCGTACTCCTCGATCGCCCACGCGGGGTACGCCCTCGTGGGTTTGGTCGCCGGCGGCCCGGCCGGCGTCAACAGCGTGCTCTTCTACATGCTCGTGTACACCGTGACCAACCTGGGCGCGTTCGGTTTCGTGATCATGCTCGAGTCGCGGGGGTACGCGGGGGAGACCGTGGCCGACTACGCCGGCCTCGCGCGCAGACATCCCGCCGCCGCGTTCGGCATGCTCCTGTTCATGCTCTCGCTCGGCGGCATCCCGCCGACGGCGGGTTTCATGGGCAAGCTCTACCTGTTCGCCGCCGCCGTCAACGCCGGGTACGTCTGGCTGGTGGTGGTCGCCGTGCTGATGTCGGCGGTCTCGCTCTACTACTACCTCCGCATCGTGCTCCAGATGTACCTGCGCGAGGGCGACGGGGTCGAACCCGCGGAACTGGTGGCCGCCCCGTGGACCGAGCGCGTCATCTGGGTGTGCGGCGCCGCGGTCCTCCTCATCGGCGTGCTCCCGGCGCCGTTCCTGGCGGCGGCGCGGGCCACGGCGGGGGTGCTGGGGTTGCCATGAGCGAGGAGCGCCGCGGACGATCGGCCGCCTCGATCCGGCGCATCGCGGATGCCACGTCGATCGGGCTCGCGTTCCCGATCGCGATGGCGATCGGGTTCTTCTTTGGGCGTTGGCTCGACGGCATCCTCTCGACGGCTCCGTGGCTGATGGTCGTCTTCACGGTGCTCGGGATCGCCGGGGGTTTTCTCAACGCCATCCGCACCGCGCTTCGGATCGGTCGCGAGGAGGACGAGGCGGCGAAGAATGGCAAGGGGGGGGCCTAGGGTGCTGGCGAGTCGCGCCCTGCGGCCCGGGATCCCGCTCACGCTCGCCGCGGCGGGGGTCGCCGGCTGGTTGGGCGGGCCGTGGAACGCGATCGCCTTGACCGTCACCGCCGGCGTCGGTATCATCAACGCGTTTTTGCTGGGAGGGCTGTTCGGCCGCATGCTTCAGCCGGGCACACCCCATCTGACGCGGGGAGTCGTCGGGCTGCTGGCAGCGCGGTGGGCGTTGTGGGGCGGGTTGTTCGTCGGTTGGTACCTGATGCGCAGACGTATCGAGCTTTGGGCCGTGGCGGCGGGCGTCGCGTGCTTCCTGGCCACCATCAGCGTTGCGAGCGCGGGGTCCGCCGGGCGCGGTCCCGGGAGGGTAGGCGCCGGTGCACCATGAACTCTCGGTCCTGTTTCACCCGGTGAACGCCCTGCTGGCGCTGTTGCTGGGCGTGCCCTCTCCGGCTTGGCAGAAGGCGATGGGGATCGAGGGCGAGGCAGGCGTCTGGCTCCCCGACCACGTGATCATGGCGTTGCTCGTCGTCGTCATCGTGGCGGCGCTCGTGTTCGCCGCCCGGCGGAGCTACTCGCTCGAGCGCCCGTCGAGCCTGCAGCAGGCGCTCGAGCTGCTGCTCTCGGGCCTGTCGAACCTCTCGGAGGACGTCGTCGGGCACGGCCGCGGCCGGGATTTCGTGCCGTTCATCGTGGCCCTCGCCTTCTTCATCTTCATCTCGAACGCGTTCGGGTTGATCTTCTTCCTGCAGCCTCCGACGGCGAACACGAGCACGACGTTCGCCCTCTCGCTGACCGCGTTCCTCTTCTACAACGTCGTGGGGCTGCGCCGGTTGGGTCCGGTCAAGTACGCGAAGCAGTTCATCGGGCCGGTGTGGTGGCTGTTCCCGCTGATGGTGCCGATCGAGATCATCTCGCATCTGGCGCGCGTGCTCTCGCTCGCCCTGCGGTTGTTCGGCAACATCTTCGGCGAACACACGGCCACGGGCATGTTCCTCGTGATCCTGCCGTTTTTCGTCCCCGCGATGATGGGCCTGGGGGTCCTCGGGGCCCTCATCCAGACGTTCATCTTCGTCATGTTGACCACGGTCTACGTTTCCGGAGCCGTGGCCGAGGAACACTAGAAAAGGGTAAACCCGCGAAGGAGGAAACGCGATGAGGAAGAAGATGCTGGTGGTGATGATTGGACTGGTTCTGCTGAGCCTTGCGGCTCCCGTTCTCGCGGCCGACGAGGGCGGGGTCGGGGCATCCGGAATGCGCGACGCGTGGAAGTTCATCGCGGCCGCCCTGGTCCTCGGCGTTGCGGCGTTCGCCGGCGCGTTCGGACAGGGAAAGGCCGTGGCCTCGGCGTGCACGAGTATGGGGCGCAACCCCGGCGCCGCCGGCCCGGTGCGCATCACCATGCTGCTCGGCGTGGCGTTCATCGAGTCGCTGGTGATCTACGCGCTCGTGATCGCCTTCATGATCCTCGGCAAGTAACCCCCGCGGCCGCCCGGCCGCGCCCGATTTGAAGCGAGATCGCCCGGCCCGCCGCTCCGGCGGGCCGGGCCGTGTCCGTTTTCGCGCCTCGTCGTCGCTCGTACCCGGATGCCGGTCCTCCGTCGCCGCCGCTGCGCCGCGGAAGCCGCGCCGCCTTTGAGGCCGGCTCTTCCACCCGATCCTCCACGCAAGCGGCGTCACCGCCCATATGCTGAGACAGCGTCCATGTTTTGGCGAGGTATTGACATTGCAACTACGACTCAATTAGGATTGCGGCCAGTGGAGGCGAGCATGAACGAACAGGGTTTTTGGAACTTCGAAAACGCCGAGCTTCCCTACCGCGACCAGCTATTCAAGACGGCGCTGCGCCTGGCCCGCAGCGCGGAGGACGCCGAAGACCTCCTGCAGGAGACGTACCTGAAGGCGTACCGGCACTACGCGTCGTTCTCGCCCGGCACCAACCTGAAGGCGTGGTTGTTCAAGATCCTGAAGAACACGTTCATCAACGAGTACCGGAGGCGCAAGCAACTTCCGGCACAGGTGGACTTTGCCGAGCTCGAGGAGACGTTCGAGTCGGCGGTCCTCCCGACCACCGCCACCGCCACCCGGACCCCCGAAGAGGAGTTGATGGAGGCCACGCTCGACGGCGAGGTGCGGCGCGCCTTGATCGGCCTGCCGCACAACTACAAGGTGGTCGTCCTGCTCGCCGACATCGAGGGGTACGCGTACAAGGAGATCGCCGACATCCTGGCGATCCCCGTCGGCACCGTGATGTCGCGTCTGTACCGCGGGCGCAGGTTGCTGGAGGGTGCCTTGCTCTCCTACGGCGTGCGCTACAACTACTTGCACCAGCGGCCGCACCGGTTGCGCTCGGAGAACCTGGACTTCGAGAACCTATTTGCGGCCGGGGGCGAGCCCGCGGCCGCGACGCGGCTGCACTGAGCCGGCGGCCGCGCCTCGCCGGGCCGTGGTCCGGCCCGGCGCGAGGTTCCGTCGGATTTGCTAGCATGACAGGATGAGGCTCGCGGCCGTCCCGCTGTTGCTGGCCGCCGCTGTCGTGGGCGGCGGCGATGACCTGCGGCTCGCCGGCGGCGCGGCGTTCTCGCTGCCGAACATGCTGTCGCGCGGCCCGGTGGTGCTGGTGTTCTGGAACTCCTGGCTGCCCCACGCCGAGGAGTTCGCGAAGCTGCTCCCCGGGATCGAGGCCGCAGCCGAACAGCACGGCTGGCCGGGGGCGGTCATCGTGTTCCAGGAGAGGCGATCCGAGGTCGGCCGCGACTTCCCGGCGGTCAAGGGCACGCTGCCGTTCGTCTTCGACCGCCGCGGCGAGCTGGTGCGCCGCTTCCAGGTGACGAGAGCGCCCGCCGTGCTCCTGGTCGAGAAGGACGGCAAGGTGCGCGCGCGGTGCGGCCCGGCCCCGGCCGAGGTTCGGTCGATCGTGCGGGAGATGGCGCGGAGGTGAGGTCCGCGGACCGCTTCCTGGCAGGTCTCGCCGTCCTCGTGCTGGCGCTCGCCCGCTGGAGCACGGCGACGGTCGGGACGATCACCCCGGTGGCGCCGCGGCCCCGCCTCGTGGTTCCTCCCCTGACGCTGCCCATCGTGGTGCGGCAGGGTGTGCTGGGAAGCGGCGAGACCCTTGCGGCCCTGGTGGGACGGCTCGGCCTTTCGCCTTCCGAGATGCTGCCGTGGCTGGCCGCGGTCCGAAGCCAGATCGACCCGCGGGCGCTTCCGGTCGGGCTTGTCGCGGAAGCGGTGTTCGATGTCCACGGTGTCGTCAATGCGCTGCGCCTCACACCCGACTGGCGATCCACGGTCGTGGTCGAGCGTTCGGGTGCGACGCTTGTCGGCCGGCGCGAGGATCGGCCCGTCGAGCGCGAGGTCGTCGTCGTGCGGGGGACCGTCCAGTCAAGTCTGTTCGACGCCATCGCCGCCGCCGGGGAGGGCGATACGCTCGCGGTGGCGCTGGCCGACCTGTTCCAGTGGGACATCGACTTCCACCGCGAAGTCCGCAGCGGCGACAGCTTCGCGATCCTGGTGGAACGGATCCGCTCCGCTGGGCGCACCGTTGGGTACGGGCCCGTGATGGCCGCGAGCTACGACAACCGGGGGAAACGGTTCACCGCGGTGCGCTACGCCGTCGCCGGCGACCGGCCGAGTTACTACGATGAGCGAGGCCGCCCGCTGCGCAAGCAGTTCCTGCGCGCGCCGCTCAAATTCTCTCGCGTGACCTCGCGGTTCTCGCTCGCCAGGATGCACCCGATCCTGGGCGTCAGACTGCCGCACTGGGGCGTGGACTACGGCGCGCCGGTCGGAACCCCCGTGATGGCCACCGCCGACGGCGTGGTGACGTTCACCGGCCGGCGCGGCGGCGGCGGCAACACCGTCGAGGTCCGCCACGCTGGCGGCTACGTCACCGCCTACCTGCACCTCTCCCGCTTCGGGCCGGGGGTCCACCCGGGCGTACGCGTCGAGCAGGGGCAGGTGGTCGGCTACGTCGGCGCCACCGGCCTCGCGACCGGGCCGCACCTGGACTATCGCATCACCCAGAACGGCAAGCACCTGAACCCGCTGTCAATCGGCAGGGACCCGGCGCCGCCGCTGCCGCGGTCGGAGGAACACCGGTTCGCCGCCTGGGCGCAGCAGGTCCTTCCGCTGTTGCAAGCGCCGGGGCCGCTCGCCGCGGGGCGCGTCGCCGCGCTGCAAGCCGCGTCGCCGGCGCCGTTCCATGGCTAGGCGCAGTGCGCCGCACCCGCCCGTCCCAGGGCCGGGGCCGGTGTCCCTCGAGGCGTTTGCGCCGGTGCGGGCGGACCTCGCGGGCGGCACGCTCGACCTCTGGCCGCTGTACTGCCTGCACCCCGGCTCGATCACCGTCAACGCTGCGCTCACACGCGGTGTGCGCATCCGCCTCGTCGCGGGCGGCGCGCCGTCCGGGTCGATCGCCTTCTCGGCGCCGGCGTCCGCACCGCGCCTCCTCGGTCCGGAGGACGCGGCGCGCGAGCTCGCGGCGGCGGTCGGCTTCCACCTCGCGCCCGGAGGCGGGTTCGCCGTCGAGGTGCTCGAGCAGCCGCCGCTCGGGTCGGGGCTGGGCGCTTCCTCGGCGTTCGCCGTCGCGCTCGCTCGCGGCTGCCTGGCGCTCGCCGGCCGGCGCCTCGGTGTGACAAGAACCGTGGCGCTGCTGCGCGACCTCGAATCCCGGGTGCTGGGGGTCCCCACCGGTGTGCAGGACTACCTGCCGGCGTTGCTGGGCGGCATCCTCGCTCTCCACCTGGACCCGGGGGGCGAACGGGTCGAGCGGCTCGGGACGGACCGGGGCTGGCTCGCCGCTCGTCTCGTCGTGATCTATTCCGGGATCACGCACGCCTCCGGGATGGTGAACTGGGAGGTCTACCGCGCGCGCATCGACGGCGACCGCCGCGTCGCCCGCAGGCTGGACGAGATCGCGGTGGCCGCGACCGCATGCCGCGCGGCGCTGCTCGCCGGCGATGAGGCGGCGGTCGGCCGGGCGGTTGCCGCGGAGTGGCGCGCGCGCAGGGAACTCGCGCCCTCGGTCACCAACGCGGCGCTCGACGCGATGCTGGCGGCGGGCGCGGCGGCGGGCGCGCTCGCGGGCAAGGCGTGCGGCGCCGGTGGCGGCGGCAGTGTGCTGTTCTGGGCCGCACCCGAGCTGCGGGGGGCGGTGCGCGCGGCCGCGTTGGCGGCGGCGCCCGGAGCGTTCGAGGTCGCCTCCGGCCTTGCCGCGCGGGGCGCCACGGTGCGCTCGGGACGCGCTACGATGTCACCGGGCCGGGGCTGACCCCGGCGAGGGGAGGCCGAGCGATGGCTGAGCCGCGCACCGTTCGCGCACCGCGGGGCCGCACGCTGACCTGCAAGGGGTGGCAGCAGGAAGCCGCGTTGCGCATGCTGATGAACAACCTGGACCCGGAGGTCGGGGAGCGCCCGCACGACCTGGTGGTGTACGGGGGCAGCGGCAAGGCCGCCCGCAACTGGGAGTGCTTCGAGGCGATCGTCCGCAGCCTGCGCGAACTCGAGGACGACGAGACGCTCCTGGTGCAGTCGGGCAAGCCGGTGGGCGTGTTCCGCACCCACGCCGACGCGCCGCGGGTGCTGATCGCCAACGCCAACCTCGTGCCGCACTGGGCGACGGCGGACGAGTTCCGCCGCCTGGAAGCGCTCGGTTTGACGATGTTCGGCCAGATGACCGCCGGTTCCTGGATCTACATCGGCACGCAGGGGATCCTGCAGGGCACCTACGAGTGTTTCGCGGCGGCGGCGCGCTTGCATTTCGGAGGCTCCCTCCAGGGCCGCCTCGTGGTCACGGCCGGCCTCGGCGGCATGGGCGGCGCCCAGCCCCTGGCGGCGACCATGAACCGGGCCGCGTTCCTGGCGGCCGAGGTCGACGAGGCCCGCATCGACAAGCGTCTCGCCACCGGGTACCTGGACGAAAAAGTCGGCGGCCTCGACGCCGCCATCGACCGTGCCCTCGCGCTCAAGGCGAAGGGGGAGCCCCGTTCGGTCGGGGTGGTCGCCAACGCCGCCGACCTGCTCGCGCGCCTGCTCGAACGCGGGATCGTCCCCGACGTGCTCACCGACCAGACGTCCGCCCACGACGAGCTCAACGGGTACGTGCCGGACGGGATGACGCTGGCCGAGGCGGCGGCGCTGCGGGCGAGCGACCCCGGGCGCTACAAGGCCGAGGCGTACCGCACGATGGCGGCGCACATGCGCGCCATGCTGGAGCTGCAGCGGCGGGGCGCAGTCACGTTCGACTACGGCAACAACCTGCGCGGCCAGGCCTTGACGGCCGGCGTCGCGGACGCGTTCGACGTGATCGGCTTCGTCCCGCTCTACATCAGGCCGCTGTTCTGCGCGGGGAAGGGCCCGTTCCGTTGGGCGGCGCTCTCGGGCGACCCGAACGACATCCTCCGCACCGACCGCGCGATCCTGGAGATGTTCCCCGACGACGAGGGGTTGGTTCGCTGGATCAAGATGGCCGAGGAGAGGGTGAAATTCCAGGGGCTGCCGTCGCGGATCTGCTGGCTCGGCTACGGCGAACGCGCGCGCTTCGGCCTCGCCATCAACGAGCTTGTCGCCAGGGGCGAGATCTCGGCGCCGATCGTGATCGGCCGCGACCACCTCGACGCCGGGTCGGTGGCGTCGCCCAACCGCGAGACCGAGGGGATGCGTGACGGCTCCGACGCGATCGCCGACTGGCCGCTGCTCAACGCGCTCCTGAACACCGCGGCCGGCGCCACCTGGGTTTCCATCCACCATGGCGGCGGCGTCGGGATAGGCTACTCGCAGCACGCCGGGATGGTGGTGGTGGCCGACGGCACGCCGGCGGCCGCGCGGCGCCTCGAACGGGTGCTCACCACCGATCCGGGCACCGGAGTGATGCGGCACGCGGACGCCGGGTACCAGGAGGCCATCGACTGCGCACGCCGAACCGGGATCAAGATCCCGATGCTGCCCGGCACACCCTCCCGCTGAGGCTGACGGGGTCCCTTGCCGCGCTCCTCGCAGCGCTCGCTGCCGGGCCGTGGCCTGGGCTGGGCGCGGGGTCGCTGGTCTGGCGCGTACCAGTGGCCGCCGTCGCTCTGGCGTTCGCGTGGCGCCGTCTGCCGCGCCGCGCGCCGTGGGTCGCGGGCGTGGCGCTGGCCGCGCTGGCGTGCGATGCGTTCCTCCCCGCCGGGCGGAGCGCTCCCGAGTTCGCGGCCCTGGCCAACGCCCGCTCGGCCGAACTCCAGAGCCGCCTCGCCGCCATCGCCGGCGACCCCCGTCTCCACCTCCTTCTCTACCCCGGCGGGGGCGAGGCAGAGCCCGAAGCCCCGTTCCCTCTCGCCGCCGAAGGGTGGCGGTCCCTGCCATTCCCGGTGGACGTCCTCGTGGTCGTGGACGAGCACGGGCTGCCGGTCGCGTGGGCGGGGCCGTCCGCCCGCCTCCCGGTCCATTTGCGGCCGCTCGGCGAACGCGCGGTGGCGGCCGAGCCGGGGGTCGGCTCGATCTGGCTGTGGTGGCGGGAGAGTGTGTTCGAGAGCGGCCGGTCGCTCGGCGCCGTGCTGGCCGGGGTCGAGGTTCCGCAACAGGGGGCGAGGGAGGTCCTCGGGGTATGGGCCGGTCGCGCGGCCGTGGCGGCGGCTCACTTCCAGGGGTGGAGGAAGGGCTTGGCCCCCGGGCCGGCGCCCGCCATGGGGTTCGAGGTCCGGCCGGTCCGGCCGGTCCCCTGGAGCGCGCCCGGCCTCGCGGTCCTGGTCGTTTCTCTCGTGCTCGTGGCCGGGGGGCCGGCGTGGGCCGTCACCGCCGCCGTGGCCGCGGCGGTGGTCATCGTGCCGCTCCTGGGGTGGCTCCCCATCGGCTGGTGGCTGGTCGGAGCGGTCGCGGCGTGCGCCCTGGCGGTCAATCGGCTCCCCCATGGGTGGGCCTGGCGCTCGTTCGTCGCGGCTGGGATCGGGGTGACCGCCTGGGCGCTTGCCGGCATCTTCGACCGCCTCCACATCGTCGGACTGCCGCAGAGCCTGCTGTGGCCGGGGACGATGCGCTGGGCGCTGGTGGCCGCCTTCGCGGTCCTGCTCCGCAACGCCGCCAAGGGGCGCGGCACCGTGCCGTGGCCGCTCGCCCTGGCAAGCTGGCTGCCGCTGGCGGCGGGCGTGGCGAGAGCCGATCCGGTGCTTCTCGGGGTGGGAGCGGCGGCGGTCGTCCTGATCGGCCTTCGCGGGCGGGGCCTGTTGTTGCCCGCGCTGGTGGCAGCCGGCTTGGCGGCGGGCAGCGGCGACGCCGCGCGCCGGACCGGCCTGGTGGCGACCACCGAAGCGACCCTGGCGCGCCTCGAGAACGTCCAGGCCCCGGCGCGGGCGTTGCTGGCATCGCTCCCGGAAGGGGCGCTGGCGCGGATGGTGCGGCTCGATCCCGGGGAGCGGCTCGTCGTGCTCGGCCGCCTCGCGACCTGGGTCGGGCTGCGGGAGGCCCTGCCGGGCGCGTCGCTCGACCTCACCGACCCGAGCGGCGAGCCGGCCGGAAGCTGGGGGGACGCGACGATCGGGACCGAGGAACGGCCGCGGGAACTGGCGTCCCGGGCGCTCGCCAGCGGGTGGCAGGTCGCAGTCCTCGCCCCACCGCCGCCGCACGATCTCCTGGCCGGGCTCGGGGCGGCCGGGATCGCGGCGCCGGTGGCCGTGTTCGACCGCTCGGGCGCGCCGACCAGCCGCGGCGCGACGTTCCGGCCGCTGTCGCCGTCCGTCGTCGGGCGCGCGCTGGCCGCCGGCCGGGGGTGGCTGCGGGTCGGGGTCGGGGAGCGCGAGTTCAAGGCGTACTTCCACGCTCGCCGGGACGCCGTCCTGGTCATTCCCTGGGTGCGCCCCCCCGAGGCCGAGGCGGGCCTGATGATCGCCGCGCTCACGCTCTGGGGGCTGTTCCCGCTGAGCCTGTGGGAACGCCGCCGGCGCTGGCTCACCTTGTGGGCGCAGAGGAGGACGTTCGGCGGGCGCATGCGCGTGCTGTCGGTGGCGGCGGCGGTGCTGCCGGTCCTGCTCCTGGGCCAACTGCTGCCGCAGCAGTGGGACCGCCAGCAGGGCAAGGCGCGGCTGGAGTTCGCCCGGGCGGTGAGCCAACTGCTCGCGACGGAGCGCTGGCAGGAAGGGAACTCCTGGCTCGTCCGCGAACTCGGCGGCGCCGTGGCCGTCTATCGCTCCGGCAAGCTCGTCTCGTCGACCCGGCCGGACCTTGCCGCGCTGGGCCAGATCCCCTGGATGCCTCCACCCGAGGCTTACGTGCGTTCGATCCGCGGCTGGGAGGAGCCGGTGGTGGTGAGCTCGGGCGACGAGACGGGTGTGTTCGCCCCGATGCCCGGCGGCGAGCCGGTGGTGGTCGGGGTGGTGGGGCTGCGCCTGCAGGCGCTCGGCCGGAGCCCCTCCCCAGGGGAGTGGTTCGTGATCACGGGCATCCTCGCGATGCTCGTCGCGCTCGGAATGGCGGAGCGTCTCGGCCAGCGGCTGGGGAAGCCGCTCCGCCGTCTGGTCGCGGCCGCCCACCGCCTCGAGCGCGGCGAGCCGGTCGCCGGCCTCGAAACCCGCGGCGACGAGGACGTGGAGGCGCTCGGCCGCGCGTTCTCGACGATGGCGCATGAGGTGCAGCGGCGGGAGGAGGAGCTGCGCCGCGGACGGAACTTCCTCGAGACCGTGCTGGAGACGCTCTCGGCCGCGGTCGTGGTCGTTGACGGTGACGGCAACGTCGGCCTCGCGAACCCGGCTGCCGTCAGACTGCTGGGCGAGGCGAGGACGATCGCCGCTCTCGCCGCTTCGTTCGCGCCGGAAATCGCGCGCATGGCGGTGCGGGCGGGGACGGGGGAGCGCGCCGAGGGCACCGTCCACCCCACGGCGTCGCCCGAGGCGCTCTGGCGGGTGACCGCGCTCCCGCTTCCGGGTGGCGTGGCCAGGGTCCTCGTCGTGATGGAGGACCTCTCGGAGCTCGCGCGAGCCGAGAGGTTGTCGTCGTTCGCGGAACTGGCCCGCATCGCCGCGCACGAGGTCAAGAACCCACTGACGCCGATCCGGCTCTGGGCGGAGGAGCTCAAAGCGGCGCTGGCTCAGGGTCCAGCCGCGGTGGCGGCGGTGGCGCAGGTCGCGGCGCCGCAGATCCTCGAGCGAGTCGAGCACCTGCGCGAGGTGGCGCAGGGGTTCTCGAACCTCGTCGCACTCGAGCACTGGGAGCCGCAGGCGATCGCGCTCAAGGCCCTCGCGGGCGAGGTGGTCGCCGAGTACGAGGTGTTGCGGCAGCGCCGCGTGGCGATCCGCCTCAGCGGGGACGACCGCGCCGAGATCGTGGCGGACGCCCAGTGGGTCCGCCGCGCCTTGCGCCACCTGCTCGAGAACAGCGCCCGTGTGCTGACCGGCCGCGAGGGAGAGATCGAGGTGCGCGTGCAGCGTCTCGACCGCCAGGTCGTGTTGGCGGTGCGCGACACCGGCGGGGGGGTCGCGAACGAGTTGCTCGGAAGGCTGTTCGAGCCCCACTTCTCGACGACGAGCGAGGGCAGCGGGCTCGGCCTCGCAGTGGTCCACCGGGTGGCGGTGAGGGCCGGCGGCAGCGTCGAGGCGGGCAACGTCGGCGGCGGGCTCGAGGTCCGCATTCTTTTCCCGGCCGGGGCCGTGAAAAGCCCCTACCGGCTCGCCGCCACCCCCCGCTCTGGCGTTTCTTCCACTTTGTGAAGCTCTCTGCGTGCTGGTCCCGCAGGGGAGGTCTTTCTCTTCACTGCGTGAGGCCATTTCTTTTGCCCCGCGGGCTGCGGCCGTGTCGCTCGGGCGGCGCATCGAGCGCCGCCCTCGGACGCGCCTGCGCGTGCGACCGAGCAGGCCAGAGCGGCGTGCGGAGCCTCGCCGTTCCCTTCGCTACGCTCAGGGCCGGCGTTTCCACCCGCCGCTCTGGCCGCTCGGGACCCGCACGCTCCGGCAAAATCGGCCTTCGCCCGCTGGGCGGTCTTTGACCACCCACCCCCCGCTAGTCGGAGATCCTGCTGTTGACTCTGGGCATCGTCAGGCCTTTCGTCCTCCTGCAGGACCTCCGGTTCGTGGGCGGGGGTGTCGTCCATTCCGCCGGTGCCGCGGGTGGCCATTGGCTCCTGCGCCCGCGGGTCCCGGACGGGCGAGCCGCGCCGGGGTGTCGATGGCTCCGACCGAGCGTCTCATGCGAGGGAGGAGAACAGCGAGGGGCCCCGGCGCGGCTCGCCTGTCCGGTCGCGGGCACAGGAGCATGCGGGCTCGGGCGCGGGGGCGCCCGGGCCCGCATCCGGCCACCCGCGGGACCGGCAAGCAAGACAGCCTCACGCAGTGAAGACAGAGAACTGGCCCCCGCGGGAGCGGATGGAGGGGATGAGGGATCGGTATTTTCGGGGCAGGCTGCTAGCATGACGGGCATGGTGAAAGGACGTCTGGCGTTGGCCGTCACCCTACTGGCCGCAGCCGCAGCCGCCGCCGCGGCAACGGCGGTGGAACCGCCCCGTGTGCTGACGCACCGCGTCTGGTTGCTGTCCGGGGTTCCGGATGCCGCGACGCTCACGGCCCTGCGCGCGGCCGGGATCGACGGGTTGGTCGTGCCGGTGGGGCGGGTGGAGGTGGGCAACAATTCGTCGCGCTTCACCCTCGCGCCGCTTCCTGATCTGCGCGCGCTCGCCGGCTGGCCGCTGACCGCCCTCGTCTGGGTCGACGGTGCGGACAAGGCGAGCGGCGATCCGCAGGCGTTCGTATCGCAGTACGCGCCGGCGCAGCGCGGCATCCCCGGGTCCCCGCGGCTGCTCTTCGCCTCCCGGCGGTTCTTCCCCGGCCTCGCCCGCTTTGCAGCCGGCGTCGCGTCCCGCCTCGAGCAAACGGTGGAGCTGGCGGCATCGGCGCAGGAGCTCGCCGCGCACCTCCCGCCGCGGGGGTGGACGCACGTCCGCCCGGTCGCGGTTGCCCTCGGCAACCCGGGCGCGCTCGGCTTCCCGGCATCCACGCTCCAGGACGACCTGGCGGCGCTCGACCGACTGGACGCGACCCACACGCCATACAGGGCGGCGGTCGTGGTCGCCCCGCTCGCCCGCCCGACCCCCGGGCCCGCCGGCGCCTCGCTCGCGATGCTCACGAGCGGGGAGACGGCCGTGTTCACGCCAGCGGAACGAGGCGATACCTTCCGGTTGCGCAAGCCGGTGGACTGGGGCGGGGTTGAGGTTGCGGCGGGGAGCACCATTACCGTGGAGGCCGTCGATACCGCCCGGTACCACCGCGACCTCGGCCTGTTGCTGCGGCCGGCCCGGCCGGCGCTGGAGGGGTGGGACACCGTCGGCCTCCCGGCCCCCGAGCCGACACTCGGGATGAGCCGCGAGGCGTTCCTCGAGTACTTGCAGGGGGGAAGCCCGTACCCGCTGCCGCGGGTGGTCGTGGAGTGGGCGGGTCCCACGACGATGCGGGTCGCGCTGGCAAACCCCACGGCCCAGACCAGCGCGCTCGCGACGACCGGCAACTGGGTGGAACTGCGGTTTGCAGGCACCGAGGTGCGCGACGCGCAGCTCGGGGAGTTTTCCGGGATGGAGTACGGAGCCGTCGGCGCCGACGGGGCCTGGCGGCGGACGGCGGCGCGCGGCGCCTCCGCGCTCCGGTTCTACCTCACGTTCATCCCGCCGCGATCCCGCGTCGCCGGCGCCCTGGTCACGTTCATCTCCCGTCCGCGGGCGGTAGAGACCGGCTGGGGAATGCGGGTCGGCGACGGCGGCACCGTAACGGGGCCGCTCGAGGGAGTGGCGCTCACGAAGCGGTGAGGGAACCCACGAGGTCGACCACGGCCTCGGCGCCGCCGACCCGCAGCCCGTCGGCGCACAACCAGGCGCTCACCCAGCGACCGCGGACGCGGAGATCCCCGCAGACGATCCCACCCTGCTTGACCGCGCCGGTCACGGTCGTGACCTCGTTGCGGCGCGGCAGGCGCATCCCGGGGGCGGACCGGACCAGCGCGCGGACGCGCTCGAGAGTGGAGTCGTTGGCGCACGACGCCAACACCGTCGCCAGGTGACCGTGGAAAACGCCGGCGTCGATGACGTTCGCCGTGGCCTCCAGGCGGGGAAAGATCTCAGCGAGTTGGGTCTCGAGGAGACTCGAGCGCGCGGCCGGCGCGGGGGACAGATCGAACGCCAGGACGCCGGGAAGGTGGCTGGCCTTGCCCTCGGGGTGTCCGGACAGGCGCGCGGCCCCCTGGGCCGCCAGCTCGTCGAGCGCGTCGGCACCGAACCCCGCCGCCGGGCACAGCACGGTGAGGTGGGCCGCCTCGGGTGCGAGCGGGGCGAGGGCCGCGAGCAGACGGGCGGGAGCGGCCAGGGCGGGGTCGGGAAGGTGGTACCACGGGGGCGACGGCCGGGCCGGCGGCGCAGCGTTGACGACGCAGCGGGCCGCGGACCCCGCGATCCCCGGCTGGGTGCAGTCCACCAGCGCCACGCGCGGGTGGGCGCGCAACCAGGCGAGAAGACGCTCCGACGTCGCCTCGGTCGCGGGCGGCGCGGTGAGGATGACGATGGCGCTCCCCTCGAGTTCGTCCAGGTCCGCCAGAGGGGCGACCAACGCGGGCTCGCCGGCCATCTCGGCGATCAGGTGCTCGGGGTCGGCGCCGGTGTGGAACAGGCGCGGGCGAACGCCCGGCGACACCCTCGCGAGCCTCTCGATGACCTCGCGGCCGAGCAGCGAGGTGGGGTCAAGAATTGTCAGCATGCGCGGGCGGGGCCGGTTTGGCGGCCGGCTGGAGCGGTTGCGCCGCAGCGGCGGGCCGGCGGCGGAGGCGGCGGAGGACGTACTCGACTGGGCCCGCCACCAGGTAGACGCTGAGCAGGAGCGCCATGGCCGGCAGTGGCGTGAAGGCGATCACGGCCACGACCAGGGCGATCACGAAGAACGCCGTCGCCGGCCAGCGCTGGCGCAGGTTGTACTCCTTGAACGAGCGGTAGGGGATCGTGGACACCATCAGAACGGAGACGAGGAACACGAACACCGACGCGAAGACCGAGAGCGCTCGCGGCACGGAGAGGTCGAAGTAGAGGGCCACCAGGACCATCATCGTCAGAGCCCCCGCCCCGCCCGGGATCGGCAGGCCGGTGAAGAAGCGGCGATCGCCGAGGCCCGCCTTGACGTTGAAGCGGGCGAGCCGCACCGAGCCGGCGACGAGGAACATGAACGCCGCCGCCCAGCCCCAGCGGCCGACGCCCCACAACCCCCACTGGTAGGCGAGGATCGCCGGAGCGACGCCGAAGCTGACGACATCCGCCAGGGAGTCGTACTCCTTGCCGAACTCCGAGGTGGAATTGGTCATGCGGGCGATCCGCCCGTCGAGGCCGTCGAGCAGGCCGGCGAGGATGATCAGCCACCCCGCCCGTTCGAGCTGGCCGTGAAGGGCGTACAGCACCGCCGCGAAGCCGCACAGCATGTTGCCCACGGTGAACAGCGAGGGGAGGACGTAGATCCCGCGCCGCAACGACTCGCGGGCCGGGCGCCTGGCGGCGCGCCGGCGCGGCTGGCCGATCCTCATGGCCGGTCTTCCGCCGCGAATCGCGCCACTGGGGTGACGCCCGCACGGGTCACGCGCCCGGGCGCGACCTCGACGCTCGCGTCGGCCGGCAGGAAGAGGTCCACGCGCGACCCGAACTTGATGATCCCGACCCGGCTGCCCCGTTCGATGCGCTGGCCGGGGGCGAGGTCGCACACCACGCGGCGGGCGAGCGAACCGGCGATCTGCTTGTAGGCGACGGTCCCGAGGTCGCCCTCGATCAGCACGAAGCTGTGCTCGTTGAGCTCCGAGGCCTTGTCGCGGAACGCCGGGAAGTTCGCGCCCGGGGTGTGGCGCACCTCGCGCACGGTCCCGCTCACGGGCGCCCGGTTGACGTGGACGTTGGCGGGCGACATGAAGATGGAGACCTGCTGCGGCAACCCGCGCCCGGCGAGCGCCGCGGGGGCCGCGCCGACCGAGAGCACCTTGCCGTCGGCCGGGGCAAGGACGACGTCGGGAGGGGCGTTGGAACTTCGGGCCGGGTCGCGGAAGAACGCCACGCACGCGAGCATCGCGATCCAGCAGAGCCACGCCAGGGGGTGGTATCCGAACACCCAGGCAACAATCCCGGCCAGGGCCGGGACCAACACGAAGGGATAGCCTTCCGGAGCGAACGGCACCATCGGGGCTCTACGCGCCGTGGCTGCGGGCGCGGGCTTCCATCTGGTCCTTGAGTTGGAGCTTCTCCTTCTTGAGACGCTTTTCCTCCTGCTCCTCCTCGGTGGTCAGCCAGCCTTTGCGGGCGAGCTCCTCCAGGCGTTGCGCACGCTTGTGGTGCTCCTCGAGGAGCCGACGGTACTCTGGGTCCTGATCCGCCATCTGGTCGCGCAGTTGTTGCATCGAAGTCATGCACGCCTCCGAGGTTGTGGGGTGGTCGGCCGCATCCGAAGGCATGCTAGCACACTAGAATCGGTGCGTGGGGGAGCTGCGGTTCGCCTGCGACGCCATGCTCGGGCGCCTCGCCCGCTGGCTGCGGTTCGCCGGCTTCGACGTGTCGTTCGACCCTGCGCTGCCGGATCTGCCGCTGGCGGGCCAGGCGCGGGCCGAGGGGCGCTGGCTGCTCACCTGCGACCGCCGCCTTGCCGCCCTCGCCGGCCCCCGGGTGGTGCTCCTGCGCGGCGCCGGCGTGGCGGCGCAGATCCGCGAGCTGCGGGAGCGCCTGCCGCTGGCGGCGGAGCCGGTACGGTTCCTCACCCGCTGCTCGCGCTGCAACGGCACGCTGGAGGAGGTCGCGCGGGAGGCCGCGCGGGACCGGGTTCCGCCGTACGTCGCGGCGCACGCCCCCCGCTTCATGGCCTGCACCCGGTGCGGCTGGCTCTACTGGCCGGGGACTCACGCGGGACGGATCGCCCGGCAGTTGCAGGAGTGGCTGGGCGGCTGACGCCGTCGGGCCACGGCTCAGGCGGCCGTGAACACGAGGGCGACCGCCGAACCCCCGCCGGCCAGGCCGCCGACGAGAGCCACGCGCGGGCGACGGGCGACCGCGCGGTAGCCGGCCGCCGCGAGGTGGGGCGGGCAGCCCCAGGCCGGGAGCACGGCGCCGGCGACCGTCAGCGCCGCGATGACCGCCCGCAACCCCCCGCCGGCGGCCCCTTCGCCGAGGCGGTCGGCGACCCCCACGGCCGCCGGGCGGTGGCCGCCGAAGACGGCGTCCATCGCGGTCAGTTCCAGGGCGGCAAGGGCCGGGATGCCGTTGGCCACGCTGACGACGAAGTCGACCTCGGATGCGGCCATGCCGGCGCGCGCGAGCGCCTGCGCGCACGCCGCCGCCAGCGCCTCCGGGACCGCGGGATAGCGGTGGGGCGGGGCGGGCGCCGAGGCCGATCCCCACCCGGCGAGCGCCGCGAGCGGCGCCGGCCCGCGATCGCGCGCGAGGACGAGCACGCCGGCGCCTTCGCCCAGCACCATGCCCCCCCGGCCCGGCGCCGCCAGCGCCCGCAGGCGGGCGTACCCCTCGGCGTTGAGCCAATCGCCCTCGTCCACGCCGCACGCCGCCACCGCGTCGGCGCGTCCGGAGAGGAGCATGCGAGCCGCCTCGGCGACCGCCCGCAGGCCGCCGACCTGCTTCTCGGCGAAGGTGATGTTGGGGCCGCCGAGCTTGTCGAGGATCCCGAGCTGGCTCGCCGGCGCGTTGGCGACGGTGGAGGGGAACTGGGCGGGCGGCGCCTCGTCCGGGCAGGTGAGGAACACCGCCCTCAGGACCTCGACGAGCGCCGAGGTCCCGGCGTTCCAGGTGCCGGCCGTGACCCCGACCCGCTCGGGCGCCCACGGCAGCGGCTCGCCCGTGGCTCGGAGCGCCTCGCGGGCCGCCACCGCCAGCAGGCGCGACGGGCGATCGAGGCGGCGGGCCAGGAGCGGCGGCACGACGTCCTTGGTGGTGAACTCGCGGCACACGGCCACCGGCAGCGGCGGCGCATCCGGACGTTCCAGGCCGAGGACCGGTCGCCAGTCGGGATCGCCCACGACGCGCAGCAGCGCCTGGATCCCGGTGCCAGCGGGCGTCACGGCCCCCGCCGCGCGGACGTACACGCGGTCCGCGCTCACGCGGCGCCCCCGAGCACCAGCGCCGCCGAGTTGCCGCCGAACGCGAACGAGGATGACACGGCGACGCGGACGCGCCCGGGCCGGCCGGCGCCGGCGACCGGGTCAATGGGGCACGCCGGGTCCGCCTCGGCAAACCCCACCGTTGGCGGCAGCGTGCCGCGGGCGATCGCGAGCGCGGTGATGGCGGCCTCGATCCCCCCCGCGGCGCAGAGACAGTGGCCGAGGGCGCCCTTGACCGACGACACCGGCACGTTCTCGAGACGTCCCCCGAAGACCCGCACGTAGGCGGCGCACTCGGCCGGGTCGTTCTGCTCGGTGGCGGTGCCGTGGCCGTTGACGTAGTCCACGTCGCCGGCAACGACGCCGGCCTCGGCAAGGGCGGCGCGCAGGGTGCGCTCCCAGGCGGCGCCGGAGGGCTCCGGCTGAGTCATGTGAAACGCGTCGTTGGTGGCGCCGTAGCCGAGCACCCGCGCGTAGGGGCGGGCGCCGCGGCCGCGCGCGTGGGCGGCGTCCTCGACCACGAGCACCGCCGCGCCCTCCCCGAGCGAGAGCCCGCGCCGCCTCGCATCGTACGGCTTGGCCGGCTCCCGGTCGACGGCGTGCAGCGAGTTGAACCCGGCGTAGGTCAGCCGGCAGAGGCCGTCGGCGCCGCCGGCGAGCGCCACCGGCGTCTCGCCGGCGCCGACCATCTCGCCGGCGAGCCCCACCGCGATGGTTGAGGACGAGCAGGCGGTCGTCACGGTGATCCGCGGGCCGGTGAGGCCGAACGCGAGGCCGAGCCGGTCGGACGGGGCGTCCTGGGGAACGTCCACGAGCTCGGTCAGGCCCCGGACGCGCGAACCGCCCGCCAGCCTCCGCGCCACGAACGCCTCGGCCTCGAACAGGCCGGCGGTGCCGCCGCCGAGCACCAGGGCCCACGGGTGGGGCGCGTCGGGGCCGGTGGCGAGCCCGGCGTCCGCCAGCGCCTCGGCCGCGGCCGCCAGCGCGAAACGGCTCGCCCGGCTGGCGTGACGGAGGACAGCCCGGTCGATCGCCGGAAGGACGAGCTGGGCGTCGTCCACCTGGGCGGCAATCCGGGTCCGGAACCCCGCGGTGTCGAACAGCGTGACCGCCCCGATGCCGCTCTCGCCCGCCACCAGGCGTTGCCACGTCGTCTCCCGATCCGGCCCCAGGGCGGTGACGAGCCCGATGCCGGTGATCCAGACCTCGCTCATGCCGCTGGAGTATAGCGGAGCAGTGCACCGCTCCGGCGCGCGCGCCCGGCGCTTGCCGAGGTCGTGCGGGTGTGGTGAAACCCAGGAAGCGAGCCGTCGTAGACATGACGGTTGGTGACCTACCGGTCGGTAAGCCCTTGACAACCTTCGCGAGTGGGATATACTTACCGGTAGGTAAGCATCGGTCATCAGACCGACGCGGATGTCTGGACGGAGGTCGAAATGGAACAAGGTGGAAGCGTCCCCGTGCACCACGAGGACAGCGCGCGTGGCCGGCTGATGACCGCCGCCATCGCCCTCTTCGCCCGCAAGGGGTATTCGGCCACCACCGTCCGTGAGATCGTCGCCGCCGCGGCGGTGACCAAGCCCGTCCTCTACTACCACTTCGGCAGCAAGGAAGGGATCTTCCTGGCGATGATGCGGGAAGCGGTCGCCGAGTTCGAGGCGATGGCGACGGCGGTGGTGGGCGAGCCGGGGACTTCGCGGGCCCGCATCACGCGCTTTCTCGACCGGATGTTCGAACTCGTGCTCCAGCACCTCGACGTGATGCGTGTGGTCGACGCCATCTACTACGGGCCCCCGCAGGGGGCGCCGTTCTTCGACTTCGAGACGATCCACCAGCGGTTCATCGAGACGTTGGCCGGCCTGGTGCGGGAGGGGATGGCCGCGGGAGAGTTGCGCCCCGGCGATCCCGAGGACGTGGCGTGGGCCCTCGTCGGGCCGTTCGAGGTCGCGCGTGGGATGAGCCTGTGCCACCCCGAGATGGAGTTCGGTCGCGCGCGCCTTGCCCGTCTCATCCAGGTGGTGTTCGACGGCGTTGTTTCCGGCTCGGCAAAGGAGTCTTCGCGATGAGAACGATACTCAAGGCGGCAACCGCAACCCTGATCCTGGCGCTGGCGGTGTCCGGCTGCTCGAAGAGCGGCGAGGGGAAGGACGCGCTCGGTGGCAAACCGGCGGTGGCGGTGGAGGTCGCGAGCGCCGCGCCCACGACCCTGACCCAGACGATCGACGTCGTCGGGACGCTCGAGCCGAAGTACGTCGCCGACGTGAAGTCGGAGTTCACGGCCGTCGTCGCCGAGGTGTACGTGACGCAGTGGGTGCACGTGGATAAGGGCGCGCCGCTGGCGCGGCTCGACACGCGCGACGCGGACACCGCGCGGCGCGCCGCGGCCGCGATGGCGCTGCAGGCCGACGTGGCCGCGACGCGGGCCAACCGCGAGTTCGAGCGCGCGGTGAAGCTCAAGGAACACGGCCTCGTCACGCAGCAGAACCTCGACGACGCCCGCTCCGCGTCCGAGGCGGCGGCTGCCGCGGCACAGGCGGCGGCGGCGGAGTTGGCGGCCGCCGAGACCCGCCTCGCCAAGGCGATGATCCGGGCGCCGATGGCCGGGACCGTGGCGCTGCGGACGGTCAACGTCGGCGACCGGGTCGAGAACATGGGCAGCGGCGAGCCGATGTTCCGCATCGTGGACAACCGCGTGCTCGACCTCACGGTGAGCGTGCCCTCCGCCCGCTCCGCCGCGGTCGAGGTGGGGCAGAAACTCGACTTCACCGTCGACGCCTATCCGGGGAAGGTCTTCTCGGGCCGCGTCGCGCACATCAACCCCGCGGCGGATGCCGCGAGCCGGACGGTCAGGTTGATGGTCGAGGTCCCGAACGACGGCGGTGAGCTGCGCGGCGGGACGTTCGTCAAGGGCCGCATCGCGACCGGGGAGCGCACCGGCGTGCTGCAGATCCCGCGCGCCGCGCTGCTGTCGTGGGACGTCGAGCGCGGCACGGGCGAGGTGTTCGTCGTCACCGGCGACACCGCCGAGCGCCGCACCGTCAAGACCGGCGAGACCACGGCCGACAACGTGGAGGTGGTCGAGGGCCTCGCCGCCGGCGACAGGGTCATCGTCCGCGGCGGCTTCAACCTGCGGCCCGGCGACCGGGTGCAGATCTCGGCGCCGCAGGGGGCGTAGGCCATGTTCCTCTCCAACCTCTCGATCAAGCGGCCCGTTCTCGCCACCGTGATGATCCTCGCGCTCGTGACGCTCGGCGTGTTCTCGTTCCGCCGGCTCGCGATCGACATGATGCCCGACGTGGAGATCCCGGTGCTGTCGATCACGACCGAGTTCCCCGGCGCGTCGCCCGAGACCGTCGAGCGCGAGGTCACCAAGCGCATCGAGGAGGCCGTCAACCCGATCTCCGGCGTCAAGCACGTGCAGTCGGTCTCGCGCGAGGGCCTCTCGAGCGTCATCGTCGAGTTCCAGCTCGAGGTCAAGATCAACGACGTCTCGCAGGAGGCGCGGGCCAAGATCAACGCGATCCGCCGCGAGCTGCCCGAGGGGATGAAGGAGCCGGTCATCCAGAAGTTCGACTTCGGCGCGATGCCGGTCATTTCCCTCGCGGTGCGCTCGAAGGTGCTCAACCCGCGCGACCTGACCACCCTGGCCGACCGCAAGATCAAACGGCGCCTCGAGAGCGTTCCGGGCGTCGCCAAGGCCAAGCTCGTCGGGGCGTCCAAGCGCGAGGTGGCCGTTTACCTCGACCCCGCGCGGCTGGACGCGCTCGGCATGGGCGTGGACGAGGTCGTGGCCGGCCTGCGTTCGGAGAACGTCAACACGCCGCTCGGCCGCCTCAACCGGGGCGGCACCGAGATGCCGCTGCGGGTGTCGGGGAAGCCCGGCAACGTGGATGCGTACCCGGCGATGGTGATCGCACGCCGCGACGGCCAGCCGATCACCCTCGGCGACGTCGCGACCGTGGCCGACACCGTCGAGGAACAGCGCTCGCTCGCCCTGATCAACGGCGAGCCGGCGGTCGCGATCGACATCACCAAGCAGACCAAGGCCAACACCGTCGCGGTCGTGGACGCGGTGAAGAAGACGGTTGCCGAGCTCGGACCGGAGCTTCCGGCGGGGACCGAGATCCAGATCGTGCGGGACAGCTCCGTGTTCATCCGCGACTCCGTGAGGGACGTCCAAACCACCCTCGTGCTCGGCGGCCTGCTGACGATCGTCATCGTCTTCTGCTTCCTGAACTCGTGGCGCTCCACGGTGATCACCGGCCTCACCCTGCCGATCTCCGTGATCTCGTCGTTCATCGTCATGTACTTCCTCAACATGACGCTCAACACGCTGACGCTGATGGCCCTCTCGCTCGCGATCGGTCTCCTCATCGACGACGCGATCGTCGTGCGGGAGAACATCGTCCGCCACCTCGAGCACGGGGAGGACCACCTCACCGCCGCCCGCAACGGCACCAGCGAGATCGGCCTCGCCGTCATCGCGACCTCGATGTCGATCATCGCCGTGTTCGTCCCGGTCGCGTTCATGAAGGGGATCATCGGCCGCTTCTTCTTCCAGTTCGGTCTCACCGTGGCGTTCGCCGTGCTCGTGTCGTTGTTCGTCTCGTTCACGCTCGACCCGATGCTCTCGTCGCGCTGGTTCGACCCCGACATCGAGCGCAAGGGCGCCCGCAACTTCCTGCAGCGCTGGCTGGACGGTTTCAACGCGGCGTTCGAGCGCACCGCGGACCGCTACAAGGGGGTCGTCGGGTGGTCGTTGGACCACCGCGGGCTGGTGCTCGGCATGGCCACGCTCGCGTTCGCCGCCGGTCTCGGGGTGTTCGCGATCCTGCAGACCGAGTTCATGACGCCGATGGACCAGGGCGAGTTCGTCGTCCGCTTCAAGAGCGCGCCGGGTTCCTCGATCGTCGAAACCCGCTCGCGCCTCGACGAGGTGCTCAAGGCTCTCGCCGAACGCAAGGAGGTGAAGTACACCTACGCCTCGATCGGCGCCGGCGACGCGGACACCGTCCGCAACGCCATGGTCTTCGTCAAGCTCGTCGATCGCAGCGAGCGCAAGGCGGGGCTGAAGCAGTTCCTCAGTGAGGAGCGCAAGCGCCTCGAGCGGATCCCCGGCATCGAGCTGTCGGTGCAGGAGGACCCGGACGCGTTCCAGAAGCCGCTCCAGATCGCCGTCCGCGGCGACGACATCCCGACGCTCAAGCGCTACGCCGGCGAGATCAAGAAGGAGCTGTACACGGTGCCCGGCATCGTGGACCTCGAGGCGACGATGGAGCAGGACCTGCCGGAGTACCGGCTGACGGTGGACCGGCAGCGGGCGGCCGCGATGGGGCTGGGCACCAGCGCCGTGGCGAGCACGGTCGGCGTCCTGGTCGGCGGCGAGGCGGTCTCGACCTACGAAGACGAGACCGGCGAGGCGGTCGACGTGCGCCTGCGACTGCCGGCGGCGCTGCGGCAGGACGTCACCCAGGTCGGCGACCTGCGGATCTCGGTCCCGGGCAAGGCCGGCCCGGCGCTCGTGCCGCTCGCCGACCTCGTCACCTTCACGCGGGCGGTCTCGCCGGCGGAGATCAGCCGGCGCGATCTCTCCCGCCAGGTCGTGATCGACGCCAACCTCGACGACCTGCCGCTCGGCACGGCGGGCGAGAAGGCGGTGGACGTCGCCGGCCGCGTCAAGTTGGCGCCCGGCTACAAGCTCGTCATGCAGGGCGACACCGAGATGATGGTGGAGTCGTTCGGCTACATGGGCGAGGCGTTGTTCCTCGCGATCGTCTTCGTGTACCTGATCCTCGCCGCGCAGTTCGAGTCGTTCATCGACCCGCTGGCGATCATGTTGTCGCTGCCGCTCGCGGTCGTCGGCATGGCCGGGATGCTGCTGATCACCGGCGACACGATCAGCATCATGTCGCTCATCGGCCTCATCATGCTGATGGGACTGGTGACCAAGAACGCGATCCTGCTCGTGGACTTCACCAAGGTGCTGCGCGGCCGCGGCATGGACCGGCGCGAGGCGCTGATCACCGCCGGCCGCACCAGGTTGCGCCCGATCATGATGACCACCTCGGCGATGATCTTCGGCATGCTGCCGCTGTTCTTCGCCCTCGGCAAGGGCGCCGAGTTCCGCGCCCCGATGGCGCGCGCCGTGGTCGGCGGCCTCATCACGTCGACGCTGCTGACGCTGGTCGTGGTGCCGGTGGTCTACTCGCTCCTGGACGACGTCGCCGAGTGGCTGCGCCGCCGGATGGCGGGCGCGAAGGCCGGCTTGCACGCGGCCGCCGCCGCGGTCCTCGCCGTCGCGATCATCGGCGCCCTGGTCGCTTCCCCCGCGCTCGCGCAGACCAATGCCCCGGTTCCGGTGCCGACAGCCTCTGTCCCGCCCGCCGGAGCCCGGATCCCGGACCCCGGACCCCGGTCGCTCACCCTCGACCAGGCGCTGGCGGTCGCGGCCGCGAAGAACTACGACGTCAAGAAGGCCCAGGAATACCGCACCTACCTCGAGGCGCGCTACGTCCAGGAGCGGGCCGCTGCGCTCCCGCACCTGGCGCTCAACGGCGCCGTGGTCCGCAACTACGACGCCAGCCAGCAGGATTTCTACAAAGGGTTCCCGCCGGAGTTCCAGGCGCTCATCGCGTTCCAGCAGGACGTCCGTTCGGCGTCGGTCTCGCTGAACCAGGCGCTGTTCACCTGGGGCCAGGTGGGCGCGGCGATCCGCGGCGCGAAGTGGGCGCTCGCCACCGGGGACGACCAACTGCGGCGCTTCCAGCAGGCGGTGCGGCGCGACGTGACGGCGGCGTTCTACGACGTGCTGCTCGCCAGGGAGTTCGTCGCGATCACCGCGCAGACGGTGGAACAGCGCCAGCGCCAACTCGACGAGACCAGGAAGCGGTACGCGCTCGGAACCGCGACCGACTACGACGTCCTCGCCGCCGAGGTCGCGCTCGCCAACGCCAGGCCGGACGCCATCAACGCCGACAACCAGGTGCGAACCGCGCGCCAGCGCCTGGCGTTCCTGCTCGCCGAGGCCGGCGAGGTGGACGCCAGCGGGACGCTGGCGACCGAGGTCGCGCCGCCGCCGACCTACGAGGACCTCCTGACCGCGGCGCTCGCGCACCGCCCCGAGCTCGCCGAGAGCGAGCACATGCGGCGGGTGCGGTTGGAGCTCGTGAAGATCAAGGGCGCCGGCGATCGCCCCCGCCTCGACCTGCAGGCCGCGTACGGCGTCAAGGGCCTCACGATCATGGACCAGAGCTCGCGCGGCAGGACGTGGAGCGCCGGCCTCGTCGTGTCGTTCCCGTTCTTCGACGGTTTGAAGACCCGCGCCCAGGTCGCGCAGGCCAGGAGCGATCTCAGGACCAACGAGCTCGGCGAGGCGCAGCTGCGCGACAGCATCGCACTCGAGGTGCGCGCCGCGGTGGACGCGGCGACGAGGTCCGCCGAGATCGTGCGCGCGCTCGCGAGCACCGTGGCGCAGGCCGAGAAGCTGTTCGGCATGGCCGAGATGGGCTACGAGTACGGCGTGAAGACGAGGCTCGAAGTGGACGACGCGCAGCTCAACCTCAGGAGCGCCCGCGGCAACCTCGCGAGCGCCGAGCGCGATTACCGGGTCGCGCTCACGAATCTGGAGTGGGTCGCGGGCACGTTGGGTGAAACCCGGCCCAACTCCTAGACCGTCGCCTGGGGCGCCGCCGATAGCGGACCATCTGCGTTGTCGGGCCGCGGCGGTTCGGATCCTCATGTGGCCTCCGGCCACACTCCGGTCCGACTGCCTTGCCCTCCTAGCATCTGGCCCACTCTCGGCGGCGCGGCTACACGCCCCGAGTGGTGAGGCCCTGCCTATCGATGGAGTGTTGGTCTTCGTGGGAGGCTCTTGTCGCTGCACGGTCTGCGGCCGGCGCAGCCGGCGAGCACGGGCCACGTCGACCCCGCGCCGTCAAGGTTATTCGGGGGTCGGCTTCGCGGGCCCTGCTGGCCGGTCCATCTCAATTCAGGCGTCCCAGGATGAGGACACAATTGCGCCCGCTGCGTTTCTCGAGATACCCGCAGCCGGCGGCGAACCGGGCATGGGTCTTGCTGTACAGAAAGTGACGCCGGCCCGAGCCGGGTTTGGAAGGAAGGCAGGCAATGTCGATGAAGACGAGCACCTCGCGGCTGGCCATCGTGGTCGTCGCGGCGACGCTGGCGATAGCGGCATCACCGGCGGCGGCGGTGGTACTGCCGCCGCTGCCACCACTACCGCCGCTGCTGCCGCTCTTGGCGGTACCGCGCCTCGCAACGCATTTGCTTGAGTCGTTGTTGCCGCCGCTCGTGGTCGCGCCGGGGACCTGGAGCGCCGAAGGTTACTACGGGCCCCAGGGTTACTACGGGCCCGGGGGTTACTACCGGCCACAGATTTACTACCGGCCCCAGGGTTACTACGGGCGCGGGGGTTACTACCGGCCTCAGGCCTACTACCGGCCCCAGGGTTACTACGGTTCCCAGCGCTACACCCGCCGCGAGGAGCGCGCACCGTACCCGGTTCGGTCGATGGTGCCGGCGCCGCGGGTCGGACCGCGAACGTGGAACGACCCCAGGTCCTATGGTTCCCAGCGATCCACGCGCGGCCAGGAGCGCCGAATCGCTGGTCCGAGGGAGGTGCGCCCGCAAAGCCGGAACGGCGAGCGCCGTGGTCACGGCGAGTACCGCGACCGGCGGCGCTGACGGGTTGACCTCTCCTCTTCTCGCTGCACGGACGCACGTGTGAGTGGGCAGGGCCGGGAGTCACCCGGCCCTGCGCGTTGCGGAACGGACTCTTGGTTCTATCGCCGCTTGCCGGTGGTCTGCGGGAAGAGGCCGGCGCTCGGGCGGCGCGGCTCCCAGGGGGAGATCCACTTCGAGCGCGGGTCGCGGTCCTCGGCGGCGGTTTGCTCGTGCGCCTCGGCCGGCGCCCACGGCTCGGCCTTCTTGCGGCCCTTCGCGTCGATCGCGTCGAGTTCGCGGTGGGCGATCTCGCGGATGTCCTTGCGCAGGCCTTGCGCCGCGATCTCCTCGGTGAACTTTCGCCGTCCGTCCACGAGGTCCGCGACGTACGCCTCGACCTGCTCGTCGGAGTAGAAGTTCCGGGCGTCGTAGGCGGCCAACTCGGTGCCCTCGGACTTGACCACGTACTCCGTGCCGAGGCGGCCCTTCGCGTACTCGTTGGTGCCGCGCAGGTCGCCGCGCTGCAGCGCCGCCATCAGGTCGATCGGCACGCGCGTCACCTTGCGCACCTGCGTCCGCTTGCCGGTCGCCTTGTCCACGTCGATGATCTCGCCGACGCCGCCGGTGTTGTACTGGAAGAAGTGCACCTTCCCCGGGTAGCGGGCCACGAGGTCGGTCACGATGTCGTGGAACACGTTCACCTTGCGGCCCTGGGCGCCGATGATGAAGTCGTCCATGCCGACGATGCGCACGCTCTCGCCGGCCTTCGCGGGTACCGTGGCGAACGAGTGCGTGGACTCGCCCCACAGATACGCCATCACGCCCTGCTCCGGCGTGAGGCGCTGCGCGAACGGCATGATCGTGCCGCGCCGGGTGATGAACGCGAACACGATCCCGTCCACCTCCTCGAGGTTGGCGGTGTTGATCGTGTCGGCGCAGATCGACTCCATCTTACGTCCGCGCTTCACCTTGAGCTCGCGGCGGTCGAGCACGCCGCGGCCGTTCTCGCCGAGGCGCTCGTCGAGGAAATCGATGTTCCCCTTGGCGTCCACCATGACGTTCTCGAGCAGCGCCGAGCGGTGCACGAGGGAGTTGTACATCGCCTCCTGCAGGTTCACGTTGACGTCGGTCTTGACGTAGAAGCCAAGCTCGGTGCCGTACGAGGAGCCGTCGCGCCGCAGGAAGACGATGTCGTCCTGGCTCACCCAGGTCCCCTCGCCCGCGCCGGAGTCGAGCCCGAGCTGGTGGCAGCTCCACGTGGACTTGCCCGTGGCCGTGAGGCCGAACATGAACACCGCATAGGTCTTGAGCTTGCCGCTGGCGGCGTCGCGGGCGCGCACGAGCTTGGTGCCGGCGTGCAGGCCGAGCATGCCGCGCCCGTCGGCGCGGAACATCCCCTGGCGGAGGAACCCCTTCTTGCACTCGCCGGTGTAGTCGGTGCCGAGGGCGATGTTGATGTCGTGTTCGGGGATGGTGAGGACCTGCATGCGCAGCTGGTGCTCCTGCGGGATGTGGATCATGACGAACTCGGGGCCGGGCCGGGACTTCTTGACGTCCCCCATGGTCATCGCCCACTCGTAGGCGAGGCGGTAGTTCTTCTTGTCGGCGACGCACACGTAGAGGTTGCAGACCGGGTTGAACTCCCGGTTGTCGCCCATCTGCCGGCGCACGTGCACGAACGGCATCGTGCGCATGAGCTGAAGCACCTTGTGCAACTGCTCGGGGGCCTTTTCGACGATGGCGAGCTGCTCGGCTGAAGGCCTGGGCAGCACGATCTCGGGTCCGTTGCCGAGGTACACGGTCTTGGACGCGATGCGCGAGGAGATCGAGGAGAACCAGAGTGGTGAACCGTTGGCGGTGATCACCGCAGTTTCCAGGGCCTTGCGGCGCAGCGCGCGCATCGAGAGCCGCTCGATGTTGGTTCCCGCCAGCGCGCCGCGCAGGTTCTCGGCGAAGCGCCGGTAGACGTCGGGGTCGTAGGGTGCAGCCATAGCCACCTCGTGGGGCAACGAACAGCCCGCCGCGAGGATAGCCGCTTGTGCCGAGGGAGGGCAAGCGCGCCGCGGGGGCGAGAGGCCGGGGATGGCCGACGGGAACGTCGGAAACAGGCCGGGGCTAGTCGAAGGCGACCGGCGACGGCACCGGGCATTCGCGCTTGAACAGCACGGTGCGGTTTGTCCAGTCCACGCCGACGACGGTGCCGGTAGGCACGAAGCCGTCCTGGCCGGCGGCACGGGTCAGGAGGCGGATCACGCCGCCGTGGGTGACGACGAGGTGTCGGCCGGCCGGCAGGCCGTCGAGGAACCCTCTGACCCGCACGAACGCCTCGTCGAACGACTCGCCGCGTTCGGGACGGAAACCGTCGAACGTCGCGATCGCGTTCCTGACGGCGGGGTCGAGCGTCGCCCACGCCTGCCCTTCGAACTCCCCGAAGTTGATCTCGCGCAGGCGCGGGTCGGCGACCGCAACGCCCCACGCGAGGCGAGCGGTGGCCATGGCCCGCTGCAGGTCCGAGCACCACGCGCCGGCGAAGCGCTCGCCGGCGAGGAGCGGGCGCACGGCCTCGGCCTGTGCGACGCCGTTGGCGGTCAGCGGCACGTCGGTCCAGCCGGCGAGCACGCCGTCGCGGCTGCACGCGGTCTCGCCGTGGCGGACGAGCCAGAGTTCGAGGGACACGCGACCTCCAAGCCGCGAAGTATACCGCCGGGGGCGCCGCCGGCGTCGGACCATCTGCTGCGTTGCGCTGCGCCGGTTCGCATCCTCAGCGTACCCTCTCCGGGTACGCCTCCGGTGCGACCGGCTTGCGCGCCTTGCAGCTGGCCCAACGGCGGCGGCGCGGCTACACGCCCCAAGCTCGGAGGCCCTGCCTTCGGTGGAGTGTTCGTCCTCGAGGGGGCTCGAGGCTGCGCGGTCTGTGGCCGGTGCAGCCGGCTCGAACCGCGTTCCACGATCCACGATCCACCACCCACGTCACAGCTTCTCCGGCGCCCGGACCTCGCGTTCCTGAGGCTCGCTCCTACCTGGCATGGCTTGTACGGGCTTGGAACTTGGTCTAAGGTGACGGCATCCGCCCGGCGGGGCGGAGGAGGAAGCTATGGCGTTGCTCCCGTGGATCATCGGCGCCGTCGTCGTCGTTGTCGTCCTGCTCTTCATCGGTCTGTGGGCGTTCAACTACCGCAAGGTCGGCCCCAACCAGGTGCTCGTCATCTCGGGGCGGACCTCGAAGGTGACCGAGCGGGACGGCACGCAGCGGACGGTCGGCTACCGCCTGCAGGTCGGCGGCGGCACGTTCGTGATGCCGCTCGTCGAGACGGTCGACACCCTGCCCCTCGAGGTGTTCTCGATCTCGGTGCGCTGCCCCGAGGCGCTCACCGCCCAGGGCGTGATGATCGCCGCCGAGGCGTTCGGCCAGGTGAAGGCCTCGAGCGACGCGACGCTCCTGCCGCGGGCCGTGGAGAACTTCCTCTCGAAGGGCGCCTCGGGGATCACGTCGGTGGCGCAAGAGGTGCTCGAGGGGCACATGCGCGCCGCGCTCGGCACGATGTCGGTGGAGGAGATCTACACCGAGCGCGACACGTTCGCCGCGCGGGTGCGCCAGGCGGCCGGCGAGGACTTCGAGCGCCTCGGCCTCGAGCTGCTCTCGTTCGCGCTCAAGGACATCTCCGACGCGCAGGGTTACCTGGCCTCGCTCGGCGCGCGCCGCATCGCCGAGGTCAAGCGCGACGCCACCCTCGCCCAGGCCGAGACCGAGCGCGACGCCGCGATCCAGGCCTCCGAGTATCGCAAGCAGGGGGACATCGCGCGCCTGCAGGCGGAAGCCGAGCTCGCCAAGGCGACGCGCGATTTCGAGGTGCAGCGCGCCGACTTCCAGTCCGCCGTCAACACCAAGCGCGCCGCCGCCGACGTGGCGTACGACCTCGAGCGGGCCAAGCTCTCCGAGGCGCTCAAGCGGCAGGAGTACGCGGTGCGCCTCACGGAGAAAGAGCTTGCGGGCAAGGTCGAAGAGCAGGAGATCGTCCGCCGCGAGAAGGAGTTGGAGTCGACGATCAAGCGGCCGGCCGAGGCGATGCACTATCAGGCCAAGCTCGAGGCTGATACCGACGCCTACCAGAAGGAGCTCGAGGCGAAGGGGAAGGCGGCCGGCATCCGGTTGTACGGGATCGCAGAGGCGGAGGCGATCAGCGCCAAGGGGAAGGCCGAGGCCGACGCGATGCAGCGCAAGGCCGAGGCGTGGAAGCAGTACACCGACGCCGGACTTGCCGAGATGGTGATCCAGCAGCTGCCCGAGCTCGCGCGGGCCGTGTCCGAGCCGCTCGCCAAGGTGGACAAGATCATCATGGTCGGCGACGCAAGCGGAACCTCCAAGCTGACCGGACAGGTCGCCGGCGTGCTGGCGCAGCTCCCCGCAGTGGTCGAGTCGCTCACCGGCATCAAGCTCGCCGAGGTCCTCAAGCGTGGGGAGAAGAAGGATGCGTAGGGGCGGGGCTCGCCCTTTTCCGTGCGGTGAAGGTGCGACAGTGCGCACGAGCGCGGTGAGAAGGAGCGGGCAAATGGGTAGGGGAGGGGCTCGTCCCCTCCCGTGCAGGACCGGTGCGACGGCGGACGGCCGTCGCGGGTGAGACGACCGCCATGCTCTCAGAACGCGCCAACCGCATCGCGCTGTCGCCGACGCTGCGCATCAACGCCCGCGCCACCCAGATGCGGGCGCAGGGGATCGACGTCGTCGACTTCTCGGTCGGCGAGCCCGACTTCCCGACCCCCGAGGTCGTGAAGCGGGCCGCCAAGGCCGCGCTCGACGCGAACTTCACCAAGTACACCGCCAACGACGGCATCCCCGACCTCAAGCGGGCGATCTGCGCCAAGCTCGAGCGCGACAACGGCCTGGCTTACTCCCCCGACGAGGTCATCGTCTCGGCGGGCGCGAAGAACTCCCTGTTCAACGTCGCGATGGCGCTCTACGACGAGGGCGACGACATCCTGATCCCGGCGCCGTACTGGGTCTCCTACCCGGACCAGGTCAAGCTCGCCAAGGCCAACCCCGTGATCGTCCCGACCCGCGAAGAGGACGGATTCCGTCTCTCCCCGCGCGACCTCGCGGCGGCGATCACGCCCAACACCAAGGCGATCATCCTCAACTACCCGTGCAACCCCTCCGGCGCCACGTACACCCGCGAGCAGCTCGAAGAGATCGCCGAGGTGTGCGTGCGCGAGCAGATCTGGGTGATCTCGGACGAGATCTACGAGAAGCTCATCTACGACGGGCAGCGCTTCGTCTCGATCGCCTCGGTGAACGACAAGATCAAGAAGCTGACGGTCGTGATCAACGGATTTTCCAAGGCGTTCTCGATGACCGGCTGGCGGCTCGGCTACGCCGCGGGGCCGCGCGAGATCATCGCCGCGTGCTCGAAGATCCAGTCGCACAACACCTCGAACGCGACCTCGTTCGTGCAGAAGGCGGCGGTCACCGCGCTGGCCGAGTGCGACATGGACGTCGAGCGGATGCGGCAGGAGTTCGAGCGCCGCCGCAACGCGATCGTCTACCGGTTGCGCTCGCTGCCCGAGGTGTCGTGCGCGTCCCCGTCCGGCGCGTTCTACGTGCTGCCGAACGTGACGCACTACCTCGACCGCGAGTTCGCCGGCGCGCCGATCCGCAACACCTACGGGCTCGCGTACTACCTGCTGAAAGAAGCGCACGTGGCAGTGGTCCCGGGCGAGGCGTTCGGCACGCCGGCGCACGTCCGCATCTCGTTCGCCACCGCGATGGACCGCATCGAGGAGGGGTGCCGCCGCATCCGCGAGGCGCTCGCGCGCCTCGAGGAGCCCCGCCGCCTGCGCCCGCGGGCGCTCAACAACGTGGTCACCAAGGTGGCGGCGTACGCCGAGACCCGCCCGGTGGTGGGCCTCGAGAGCCGCAACGCGCTGCTCGAGGAGGCCTCCTCGCACCTCGCGCCGGACGCCTACTTCGAGTGGAACGCGGCGATCGCCGGGATCGTGGTGCAGCTACGCACCAACTCGCCGCACCTCGCCGACTTCTACCAGGAGAACTTCTACCCCGCCGCGCTCGAGGGCGACCTCGAGCCGCACGCGGTGATCTACGCGGTCAAGGACATTCCAGGCCGCGAGCCGTCGGGCCTCGTGAGCCTCGAGACGGCGACGGGGTTCGCGTTCAACACGGCGTTCTACGGCCAGGTGCGCACGCTGGCGCTGCAACTCGCGGCGGAGGCCGCGGCGCGCACCTCGGGCGCGCTGCTCGCCCACTGCGCGGCCCTCGACGTCGGCGGCCACGGGGTCGCTGGTCTGGGGCGGTCCCGGCTCCTGCCGCACCGGGCTGCTCGCCGCCGCGCTGCGCGAGGACGGCGTCCGCCTCGTCTCGAGCGACGCGGTGCTGGTCCGCCTGGGCGCGGCCGAGCCGGTGGCGGACCTGATCGAGCGCAAGCTCTACCTGAAGGCGAAGTGGGTCGGCAAGCTCCCGGAGATCGGCAAGCTGCTGGAGCGCTCCAAGCTCGAGAACATGGTGGTCTCGCGCGACGGCTGCACCGTGGACCACCCGGGGGACGAGTGCCCGCTCGACCGCGGCGCCGCCGTGTGCGTCGAGGCCTCCAAGAACGGACGCGTCATGCTCGACCCGTACTGGCTCGGGGGCGCCGCGCGCCACGCGCGCCGCACCGTCCCGCGGGTCGCCGTGCTGCTCGCCCGCGACCCGGTGCTGCCGATGGTGCAGCAGCTCGACGCCCGGGAGGCGGCCCGCATCCTCGCCTCCGGCCAGCTCCCCGGCGCGTCCGGCAAGGCGGTCCCGTTCGTCAACCCCCACCTCGCCGGCCTGGACGCCGCCCGCTCCGACCTGCTGCGCGCCCAGCACGAGCGGTTGTTCGCCCAAACCAAGGTCGTGCTGTTCAACACGGCGATCGGCTCGGCCGACGGCGCCGCCAAGCGGCTGCTCGAGCTCTGCCGGTAGGGACGATGGAGGCCGGAACGCCCCTGAACCCCGCGCGACACGGCGTCGAATGCGAGGTCGGGCGGGGAATCCGGGGCGGGCGCCGATGAGCGGCGTGCTCCAGCGCCTCCAGGCTCTCGACCGCGAGATCCGAGTCGTCATCGTCGGCGCGGGCGCGATGGGCCGCGGCCTCTTCTACCAGTGCTGCGTCACCCCGGGGATCCGGTGCGTCGGCATCGCCGACATCGAGCTGGATCGCGCGACCGGGTGTGCCGCGATGATGGGGTGTGAGCACCGCGTCGTGGAGAGCACGCGCGAGGTGACGGACGCGATCGGGCGCGGGACCGTGGCGGCGTGCACGGACGGCGCGCTGCTCGCCGAATGCGAGGGCGCGGACGTGCTCATCGAGGCGTCCAACTGCATCGGGCCCGCCGCCCGGTTTGCGATCGGAGCCGTCGCGAGTGGGAAGCACCTCGTGCTGATGAACTCCGAGGTCGACCTGGCGTTCGGGCCGCACCTCGCGGCGCTGGCGCGCAACAACCGAGTTGTCTACACCAGCTGCGACGGCGACCAGCACGGCGTGCTCAAGAACCTGGCCGACGACCTCGCGCTGTGGGGCTTCGACCTGGTGATGGCCGGGAACATCAAGGGGTTCCTCGACCGCTACGCCAACCCGACCACGATCGTGCCCGAGGCGGACAAGCGCAACCTGGGCTACAAGATGTGCACGGCCTACACCGACGGCACCAAGCTCGGCATCGAGATGGCGCTTCTCGCCAACGCCCTCGGCCTCGCGGCGCCGGTGCCGGGGATGCACGGGCCGAGGGCGGGGCACGTTCGCGAGGTGTTCGACCTGATCGACATACCAGGAGAGTGGCAACGGGTCGGTCCGTTCGTAGACTACGTCCTGGGCGCCCAGCCGGACGGCGGCGTGTTCGCGATCGGCCACTGCGACCACCCCTACCAGCGCGGCATGATGTCGTACTACAAGATGGGGAAGGGGCCGTTCTACCTGTTCTACCGGCCGTACCACCTCTGCCACGTCGAGGCGATGGCGGGGGTCGCGGAGGCGTTCCTGGACGGGCACTCGCTGCTCGAGCCGTCGCACGGCTTCCGCGCCAACGTCTACGCCTACGCCAAGCGGCCGCTCGCGTGCGGCGAGGCGCTCGACGGCATCGGCGGCTACGCCTGCTACGGGCTGATCGAGAACTGCGGCGAGCACCACCCGGGGTTGCCGATCTGCTTGGCGGAGGGGGTGACGCTCACGCGAGGTGTGGCCAAGGACGCCCCAATCCTCCTGGGGGACGTCGCCTGCGAAGCCGCCGGATTCGAGTTCGAACTGTTCCGGCAGGCGCAGGCGGCATCACGGATGCTCCCGCGGCCATGAAGCTGGGGATCGCGGTCGTCTACGTCGTCCGCGAGGGCAACGAGCGGCTGCTCGATCTGCACCTGGACTCGATCCGCAGGCACACCGGCGTGCCGTACGTCATCTACGCCGGCGCCAACCGGCTCGCCGCGGGGATGCGGGAGACGCTGCGGCGGCGTCCCGAGGTGAGGATCCTCGGCCTGCCCGTCACGGCGCTGCGGACGAGCGAGGAGCACGCCTTCTATCTCGAGCGCCTGATCGCGGCCGCGCTGGACGACGGTGTGAGCCACGTCGCGGTGTTCCACGTGGACTCGTTTCCCATCCGTCCGGGGTGGGCGCAGGAGACCGCCGCAGCCCTGTTGGAACGCCGGCCGTTCGCCGCGGCGGTGCGCGACACCCACTGGGACTACAAGCCGTTCACGGCGTTCATGCTGATGCAGAGCGAGTTCCTCCGCAGGTGGCGACCGCGCTTCCTGCTCGACGGCGAGGAGCGGCGGTCGGCCGCGTACCGGAGATACCGGCGGCGGTTCCCTCACCACCCCGATTCCGGCGTGGGGTTCGGCTTCCTGGCCCACCGCGAGGGCCTCGAGTGGCTTCCCCTGGAGCGCAGCAACCGCGGCGAGGACCACGCCCACTTCGGCAGCATCTACGGCGACACGGTGTTCCACCTGGGCGCCGCGGCGTGGCGGCGGAAGGACTTCCCGGGCAGCCGCGGACCGACCGGCCTTCTCGACCTGCGCGCTCGCCTCGGGCCGGCGCTGGGACGCGTCCTGCCTGCGGAGGCGCGCGCCTGGCTCAAAAGAGTGATGAGCCGCGCCGTACCGGCGCTCGACATCGAGGCGAAGTACGCCGCCAACGAGGCCGCCTTCGAAGCCGTGCGGCAGCAGCTTCTGGCCGACCCGGGCGCGTACATCGACCGCCTGCGGTTCGGCTGAGGCACTCGTGGGCGGCGTCGGCCGCGCCGGGCGCCGGGAGAGTCGGGCGCGGCGCTACGAGGGGCGCTTGGCCATCTCGAGCTCCAGCATGCGCTGGTGCTCGACCTCGGACTGGCGCAGCCCTGCGAAGAGCTGGGCGACCTCGGCCGGGATCGCCTGCTCCATCGCCGCGGCGTAGTAGGCCTCGGCCTTCTTCTCGGCCGCCATCGCCAACTGGAACGCGTCCGCCCGGGTCATGCCGGCGGCCGCCACCGCCTCGTACGGCGCCTCGACGCCCCACAGGGCGCGGTTGGCGAGGTTGGCGGGGGCGTCGGCGTACAGCGCCGCGCGGCGCTCGGCGATCTGCTGGCGGTGGAGTTGCTCCCGTCCGGCCATCCGGTGGAAGAACACCGCGATCTGGGCGTTGCCCTGCGATTCCATCGCGCTCGCGAGGTACTCGTACTGCTCGTTGGCTTCTTCCTCCGCGAAGATGGCGAGGTCGAGAACGTCCTGGGGCTTCAGCTTCGAGAAGTCCATGTCGAGACCCATCGTTGCCTCCGGTCGACAATCCCGGCGGGAGCGCCGGCGCGCGGCGGATGCCGCCGCGCCGTCACTCTGCCCTGGCAGGCGCCGTCGTGTCAACCGCCGTCGCGGCGCGCACCGTGCGGGCGGCCGGCCTGGGCGAGGGCCTCGGGGCGCCCAGCGGGCGCCGAGGCCGCCCGGTCAGCGCGGGGACACCTTCGTCAGGGGCCGCAGGCCCGCGGAGAAGACCCGCGTTTCCTTGCCGCCGTACTCCGTTCCCGAGGTCAGGAACGCGCCGGCGAGCTTCCCGTCCTTGTCGACCTCGACCGGGATGCAGATCTCGTCCCGCTTGATCCCCTCGGCCGCGACCAGCGGCCCGTCGAGGGCGGCCTCGATGACGTACTTGGTCTGGAGGCTGATCCCCTGGCGCGCACTCCCCGGGTTCGGGTAGACGCGGCCGTTCTTGAGCGTGGCGTCGCCGACCTTGCCTGCAACGGCGCCATCCTCGGCAATCGTGAGGGCCATCGGCAGCTCCTGCGCCTTGCACCAGTTGACCGCGACCTCGGCGTGGCCCTCCCAGCGTCCGACCATCGACGCGGGGGGCGCGACCGGAGCTTTCCGGCACGCCGCCGAGCTTGCGGCGACTCCCAACAGCAGCGAGATGACCAGCGTGTTGCGGCTCATGGTCGAACCCCTCCTCCGTGCGTTCCAGGTGCGGTCCGAAACGGTGGCCTGAGGATGCGACTCATAACCTACTAATATCAAAGATCGCTTCTCTCAAGATTATACTCCGGCTGCAGCCCGGGTGCGCGCTCTGCAATGGGTGGTCGCCGGGCGCTGCCGCTGGGCCCTGCGGCGCCCCCGCCCTGCCCGCGGTGAAGCGGCCTCGCCGGTGGGCGTGGGATACTCGGATTCATGTTCGCCTCCTCCGACGCGCTCAGGCGCTGGCCCCTGCTCGTGGTCGTGGCGGTGTCGGTCCACCTGGCGTTCGGGATCCTCGGGAGGGGGCTGTGGAAGCCCGACGAGCCGCGCGAGGCGGCGATCGCGGCCCGCATGGCGCGGCCGGGCGGCGACCTCGTGGTGCCGCACCTCGGGGACGCCGCCTTCTGCGAGAAGCCCCCGCTGTATTACTGGGTGGCCGCGGGATCAGCGCGCCTATTCGGGCAGGGAGCGGTCGCGCTGCGCCTCCCGAACGCGCTGTACGCGCTCGCCGGGGCGCTCCTGGTCGGCGCGCTGGCCGCCGCGGCCGCGGGCCGCGCCGCCGGGCTCGCGGCCGGCGTCGCGATGGGGACGTTGTACCTCGCGTACCGGGTGGAGATCTGGGTCGCCACCGACGCCCTCCTGATGCTCTCGGTGGCGGGCGCGCTCCTCGGCTGCTACCGGGGCCTCGCCGCCAGGCGGGGGTGGCCGAAGCTGGGTTGGTACGCCCTCATGCACGCGTTCCTCGCGGCCGGCTTCCTGACCAAGAACGTCGTCGCGTGGATCGTGCCGGGGTTGGCGCTGCTCGTCTTCGTGGCGTGGGAGCGGCGCTGGCGCGAGCTCGTGGCCTGGGAGCTCTGGGCCGGGCTCGCGATCCAGGCCGCCGCGGTGCTGCCGTGGGTGCTCGCGGTTAGCGCGCGGCCGGATGGCGCCGCGTACCTGAGGGCGTTCTTCGTCAACAACCTGTTCGGGCGGTTCACGGCGATGCAGGGCGTGGGCTACACGCAGTCGCACCCGGGGTGGCCGGGAGCGTACCTGGTGGAGTTGCCGGTCTACCTGCTGCCTTGGACGTTCCTGATGGTCGCGGCGGCGGCGGCGGCGTGGCGCGCGGCCCGGCGGCGGGTGGCGCCCGGCGACGCAGCCGCGACCCGAGAGCGCGCGGCGTGGCGTTTCGCCGCGGCAGCGATCGTGCCCGGCCTGGTCGTGCTGTCGGCGGCGGCGACCATGCGCGACATCTACGCGGCGGTTCTGATGCCGCCGTTCGCGCTGCTCGGTGGGCTGTGGACCGCGCGGGCCCTCGCCGCGCCCGGCCGGCTCGACCGCGCCATGGTACGCGCCACGGGCGTGCTCATCGGCGCGCTGGCGTTGCTGCTGCCGCCTGGGCTCCTCGTCGCGGTGCTCCGGCTCGATGCACCGGCGCCGCCTCTCGCGGTGCTGCTGTTGGCGGCGGGCTGGATCGGCGCAGTGTGGCTCTCGCTGCGCTCCTGGCACTGGCAGGCGGCACGGCGTGTCCAGATGGGCCGTTTCCTGGGGACCACGGCGGCCGCCTGGATCGTGGCGTGGTCGTGCTGGGCGCCGCTCGTTTTCCCCGTGATCGACCGGGCGCAGGACATCGCCCCGGTGGCGCGGGCGGCGGCGGCGGTCGCCGCCGAGCACCCGATCGCGCTCTGGCGGCCCGACGAGACGATCATCGGCGTCATGGACCTCGTCGCGTCGTTGACGCCGCCGCGCCTGGCGACGCTGGAGGGGTTGCGGCGCCTCCAGGAAAAGGAGCCCGATCTCCGCCTGGTGGCGGAAGCCACCGCGAGCAAGGGGAAGAGCCGCGCCCTGTCGGAGCTCGAGGCCGAGTCCGGCTTCACGGTGCAGCAACGCATCGCGCTGCCGGCGCCCGGCGGGCGCACCTACGTGATC
>CAVSFQ010000037.1:0-20757 GCA_963727205.1 uncultured Acidobacteriota bacterium
GAGGGCGCCCTTGTACCAGGCAAGGTCCCATAGGTTGCCGTCGGGCAGCGCCGCCACCTGTTCGAGGGCCCTGCCTGTTCGGAGCGCGCAGCAGCAGCGCCGGCACCGCGGTCGTCGCCCACAGGGTGCCGGACGGGTCGAGGAGCAGCGCCGTGACCTGGTCCGCCTTGACGTCGCCGACCAGCTCCTTCCTGCCGTCGCGGACACGGTAGACGCGGGCCGGGTGGCCGGTGCCGACGAACGCCGTCCCGTCGGGCGCCACGGCCAGCGCGAGGCCGAGCGGCTCGTCGAACGCGGCCACCTGCACGAGCGGCGGCAGCGGCCGCAGCGAGCCGTCGGGGAAGACCGCGACCCCGCGGCCGGTCGCGCCGGCGAGGGCGAACGGCGTGTCGAGCACGAAGTGACGGATCTGCGAGGCGTGGGCCGAGGCCAGCGCGACGAGGGAGAACACGGCGGCAACGGTACGTCTCATGGCACCTCCTGGCGCGGGCGCACGGTAAGGGGGACGCGGACGAGTCCCTCGAGCGGGAACGGCTCCTCCGTGCGCTGCGCGGCGAGCACCGCCGTCGCCAGGCGCGCGAGCGCGCGGGTCCCGAGACCGGCCGCGAGGGTGGCGGACCACGACGGCGGCAGACCGGGCTGCGAGACGCCCGGCATCGCCGTGCCGCGTTCCCGCGCCTCGAGCGCCGTCACCAGCGTCGCGCTGCTCTCGAGGCGGCGCACCTGGTCGATTTGGCCCGCGAAGTCCGCCGGAGCGACCCCCTCCGCCCGCAGCCGGTACCCGCTCCAGGACGCCCCGTCGGCCACCAGCAGGTCGAGCGGTCCCTCCGCCGCGCTCGCCGGCACCCGGATCACGACCCGCCGGTGCTCGACCGGCTTCTCGTACGGATCCAGGCGGACGTCCACGGCGAGTTCCTCCCCTGGGAAGACGACGGTGCGCTCCGGGATCGCCTCCACGATGTCGGCGCCGGTGGGCTGCTCCTCCCTGATCATGGCGAGGTCGACGGCGCTGACCGCGGGGTGCGGAAACGGCGAGTTGGCGAGGAAGCTCACCACCGCGCCGGCGAAGACGGACAGACGCGCCAGGGCGTCCGGCCCGCGCGCCGCCTGCCGCACCGTGACCTCGCGACCGTCGGAGGTGCGCACCGAAAGCGCGAGGCGCACCGACGACTCCCCGACCGCCGCCCCGCGCGCGGTCAGGCAGGCGTTGGCGAGGAAGGTGACGAGGAGCGGCTGCAGGATCGGCGTGTCGACGATCGAGAAGCGCCACGTCTTCATCCCCGTCGGGTCGTCCACCCGGACCCTGACCGCGGTCCCCTCGGGCGGCCGCCCGACGAGCGCCAAGATCCCGGCCTGGCGGTCGGCGACGAGCGTCCCGAACTGGCTCCCGACCGCGAACACCTTGAACGGGCTCTGGTACGAGCCCTGGATCGCCAGGACGCGCGCCCTGGCGACCGGGAACCGCACCGTGCCCAAGCCGTAGAGTGGGTGGCCGAACGCCCACATCCGGTCGCCATCGCGGGCGGTCACGGTGCCCGCCGCGGCGAGCGACGCGTCGCCCCACACGAGTTCGACCGCCACCATGTCGCCGGCCTCGGGCGGTCCGGTCGGACCCGCGACGGGCCCGGAGGGAACCGGTTGGACCTGGGTCCCCGCGAACAGCTCGCCGGCGAGGCCGGGCGGCACGGGCAGCCCCGCGACCGCGAGGAGCGGCTGGGTCAGCCCGCGCCGGTCGGGCAGCGCGGGCAGCACGCTGCGCAGCTCGACCCCCCCGCCCGCCACCGCGGCGAGTTGGGCCAGCGTTGGTGCGGCGGCGCGCACTGTTTCCCCGGCGAGCGGGATCGCGTGCATGTCGGCGAACGGCGTCACGCCGGCCAGCGGCTCCTGCGCCCACGTCCAGCCGAACGCGACGGCGCCCAACAGCTTGCCGTCCACGTACACCGGCGAACCGCTCATGCCGGCGACGACGCCGGTACCCGCCAGGCGGTCGTCGTTGATGCGCACGAGCACGGCACTGCGGTCGGGGCCCGCGGCGTCGAGCGTGCCCATCACCGTTACCGGGATTTCGCGGCGCTCGCCGCCCGTCCACTCGGTGACGCAGACGCCCTGCTGCCCGGGCCTGACGGCCGCTGGGTCGAGCCACGCGAGCGCGGACGAGAGCGCGAGAGGGAGCAGAAAAGGGACCATAGGGCCTTATGCGGACAACGCCAGGGCCGGCGCCAGGCGGCGGCCCGTGAGCGGGAGCAGGAGCGGGAGCTGGCCCAGCAGCTGGGCGAGCTCCTCCGGCAGGATTGCCTGAGCGGCGTCGGAGAGCGCTTGCGAGGGCTCGTGGTGGACCTCGATCATGAGGCCGTCGGCGCCGGCCGCGGCGGCGGCGCGCGCGAGCGGCACCACCTTGTGGCGCCTGCCGGTCCCGTGCGAGGGGTCGACGATGATCGGCAGGTGCGAGAGGCGCTGCACGGCCACGACCGCGGCGAGGTCGAGGGTGTTGCGGGTGTGGTCGGCGAACGTCCGGATCCCGCGCTCGCAGAGCACGACCTGGTAGTTGCCCTCCGCCAGCAGGTACTCGGCCGCCATCAGCAGCTCCTCCACGGTCGCCGCCATGCCGCGCTTGAGCAACACCGGCTTGCGCGTGCGCCCGACGGTGCGGAGCAGCGAGTAGTTCTGCATGTTGCGGGCGCCGATCTGGATCATGTCGCAGTACTCGGTGACCAGCTCGAGGGAGCGCTCGTCGAGCGCCTCGGAGACCACCGGCATCGCGACCTCGCGCCCGACGTCGCGCAGGGTCGCGAGTCCGGGCTCGCCCAGCCCCTGGAACGCGTACGGCGAGGTGCGCGGCTTGAACGCGCCGCCGCGCAGGATCTGCGCCCCCGCCGAGCGCACGGCGCGGGCGATCGTCAGCGTCTGCTCCGGGGTCTCGACCGAGCAGGGGCCCGCGAACACCGCGAAGTTGTCGCCGCCGACCGGAACGCCGCGGACGTCGACGACGCTGTTCTCGGGCTTGGCCTCACGGCTGACGAGCTTGTATGGGTGCGAGACCGGGATGACCTCGAGCACCCCGGGGAGGCTCTCGAACAGGGCCGGTTCCACCGCGCCCTGGTTGCCGGTGATGCCGATCGCCACCCGCTGCGCTCCCGGGATCGGGTGCGCCTTCAGCCCGAGCGAGACCACCCGCTCGATGACCAGCTCGACTTGGTGGGGGGTGGCCCCAACCGTCATGACAATCAGCATCGTCGCTCCCCCAAGACAGAGGCTATACTAGCCGAGGCAGGGAGGTTGTCAAAGTGAAGAGGGCCGTTCTCTTCGGTGTCATGGTTGTCATGTTCCTGATCGCGGCGCAGTCGGCGTGGGCCGTCTACGTGGTGATCCTGCGCAACGGCGCCCGCGTCGTCGCCAGGGACAAGTACCAGGTCAAGGGTCCGAACGCGCTGTTCGTGAGCAAGATCGGCACCTACACGTCGATCCCGCTCGCGCAGATCGACGTCGAGGCGACCGAACAGGTCAACAGCCAGGGCCTGGGCGACGCCCAGTTGCTGGCCTGGGTCGACGCCAAGAAGGTGGTGCCTACGCCGACGCCGACGCCTCCCGTCGCTGCCCTCGGCCACCTCCAGGAGGGGCTGGCGGCCAAGATCGGCGACGCGGCGCGCCCGACGCCGACCCCCGGCATCACGTTCCGCGACACCCACTTCCGCGATCCGCAGGTGGAGGAGGCGTTCCAGCAGGGGCTCGAGAGCTACCACCTGTATCTGTACCGCACCAGCCAGGGGACGCAGCCGGCGTACCTGTTCATCGAGATTTCGGTCAACGGACAGCCCGAGACGCTCAAGGCGTTGATGGCGGTGGCGGAGACGTACGAGGTGCTGGCGAAGAAGGCGCCCGAGCGCATGCCCGAGCGCGTCGAGGTGCAGATGCTCAACGAGTCGGGGAAGGAGGCCGGCGTGTTCCGGCTTTCGGCCGCCGACGCCGCGGAGCTGGCGACCGGCAAGGTCACCCCCGAGAACTTCTACGTGCAGCACGTGATCTTCTGACGCGGGGGTCGCGTGCGCTCCGCCACGGTCCACCTGCGCTTGCCGGTCCTGCGCGGCGGCGGGATTGCGTGCCTCCTCCTTGCGCTCGGTGGTTGTCACGCGCCGTTGCCCACCCCAGAGCTCAGGTACCGGCAGGAGCGCGAGCAGGCGGTGAAGGCCGCACTGCCCGCTGCCGCCGCCGCGGACTTCAAGGGCCTCCGGTTCTACCCGTTCAGCCCGGCGTACCGCTTCCAGGCGATGATCGAGCCGGTGGTCCCCCCCGAGCCGCTGACGATCGCCGCCAGCAACGGCGAGCAGCGCCCTGCCCACCGTGTCGGCCGGGTGCGGCTCCGCTTCCCGAACGGCGAGGCGGTCTTCTCGATCTACCAGCTCGACGACATGCGCGCCCAGTACCCGGACCATCTGTTCCTGCCGTTCCGGGACGCGGGGGCGGGGAAGCAGACGTACGGCGCGGGGCGCTACCTCGACGTCGAGCGGCTGCCGGGAGGGGTCGCGAGCCTCGACTTCAACCGCGCCTACAACCCCGACTGCGCGTACGGCATCACCGGCCGCTGCCCGATCACCCCGCCGGAGAACACGGTCAAGTTCGCGATCGAAGCCGGCGAGATGATGCCGCCCGGGCCTCACTGAGCCCGCCGCCGCCCCTGTCCGTGGCCCGTAACGCGGGCGCCCTCGCCCGCGCACCTCTATCTCTCGCCTTATCTTGCCTTCTCTCGGCGCCACCTGCGGCGTCTGCTATAAAGGTCTCTCATGCTCATCGCCACGCTGCTGCTCGCCGCCGCGCCGGTGCTCCCTCCCGTCATCGCCGACCCCCGCGGCGGGGCATCGTCGTGGGCGTTCGTGGGCATCGGTGTGGGCGTGCCGGCTGCGAGCGCCGGAGGGTACCTGCTCGAGCTGCCGCCGCCTCCAGCCGCGCCCGACCAGCGCTGGCTCGAGACGGCCGTGGCGCTCGCCGCGCGCGCGGTGCCGGTGGTCGGCGTGGGGAGCGCGCCGCCTCCGGCCGCGTTGCGATCGTACCTGGACGGCTTCTGCCTCGAGCCGCCGCCGGATGCGGCGGCGCTGCCGGACCTCGAGGGCCGCCTCGGCGGTCTTCCCCTGGTCGTCACGGCAGGCGATGCCGCGGCTGCGGTCGCGGCGCTTGCGGCCGGCGCCGCCGCGGTGCTGGTCGGGCGCCCCGACCCGTCTTGGGAGCACGAGCTGGCGGGACTGCTCCCCGAGCCGCAGCCGGCACGCGCCGGGGGGCGCGAGCTGCCGACCGCGATGCGGACCGGCGACCTCGCCACCGTGGTTGGCATCCCGGCCGGCTTTCCCGGCGGCGCGGTGACGCTCCCGGGCGCCTGGTACGGCGCCGCCACGGTCCTGGCAGGCGGCGCGACACCCCTCCCGCTGCAGCGCCACGGTGAGACGGTCGTCGCGGTGCTGCCGGCGCTGCCTGGGGGTGGGGTGCTGGTGGCGGCGCGCCCGGCGGACGCCGGACGCGCGTTCGAGAACGTCGACGTGAGCGGCGAGCGGATGCCGTCGGCGGCCGAGGTGCTGGCGCGCCACCAGCGCGCCGCGGCGCGGCAGGAGCAGCTGGCCCCCCGCTGGGAGGCCCAGCAGCGGCTCCTCGTCCGGGTGTGGGTGGCCGAGCTGTCGCGCAGCTTCGAGGTGACGCTCGCCGGGCCGGCGTTCTGGGAGCGCGGGGTCGGGCGCGATTGGGAGATCACCAAGGCCTGGGTGGACGGGGTGGCCTGGGACCCGGACCACCTGCCCGACCTGCCGCTGATCGAGCCGCAGCGCCCACAGGTCCCGCCGCTCGCACTGCGCCTGGAGCCGTCCTACCGCTACGAGCTGGCGGGGGTGGAGCGGCGCCAGGGCCGGCGCTGCTTCGCGCTCACCTTCGCCGACGCCCGTCCCGGCGGCGCGGTGCGGCGCGGCACCGCGTTCATCGATGCCGCCACGTTCGGGCTCGTCGAACTCGACGAGAGTGCCGAGAACCTTTCCGGCGAGGTGCGCAGCACGCGCGCCGTCACCGTCTACGCACCGATCGCAATGGCCGGGGACACGGTGTGGCTCCCCGAGAGGCTGTCCGCGGACGACCTCCTGTCGGCGTTCGGCGGCGCGGCGGCGGTGCACCGGGAACTCGTGCTGACCGACGTCACGCTCGACCCCGCCGGTTTCGCCGCGGCCCGCTCGGCCGCGCATGCCCGCGGCCACCGGATGCTGCGCGACACCGCGGCCGGCATCGTGCCGCTCGTCCCCGACGGCAGAGGCGGGCGGATCCCCGGCGGCACGAGCCGGGCCTCGCAGCGCTTCCTGATCGCGGGCGTGGCGTACGACCCCGGTCTCACCTATCCGGTGCCGTTCGGCGGCCTGCAGATCCAGGACTTCGATTTCCGCGGCAAGGGGGAGCAGTTCCGGCTCCTCGCGGCCGGGGTCGTCAACGACGCCGCCTGGTCCGCCCGGCGCGGCCGGGCGGAGATCTCGCTGCGGGCGTTCGTGCAGCTGCTGCCGTTCTCCAACACGCGCTACCGCAACGGGCGCGAGCAGAAGGGCGAGGCGCTCAAGGTGCTCCGGCAGAGCGCCGGCGCGGGGGTCGCGACCTCGGTGGGCCTCGTGCGCGTCCTCCTCGACCTCGGCGTCAACCGCTTGGACTTCTCCCGCGACGATACGACGGCCGCGAACTTCGTGCGCCCCTCCGACACCTTCGAGGGGGTGGCGCGGTTGGAGGGGGAGGCCTCACTCGGGCAGACCACGGTGAGCATCACGGGCGAGGCCGGGTGGCGGCAGCGCTGGCGGGCGTGGGGGCTCAACGGAAGCGAGACGCCGCACCGGACCTGGCAGCGCGGCCGCCTCCTCGTGGTGTACGAGAAGGCGTTGTTCTTCCGCGCGAAGCTGCACCTCGACGCGGAAGCGTGGGCGGGGCACGACCTCGACCGGTTTTCCGCGCCGGCGCCGTCGCGCTTCGGCGGCGTCCACATCCGCGGCATCGCGTCGGACCGCGTGCTCCCCGAACGTCTCGGCGTGGTGCGGGCATCGTTATCGCTGCCGCTGTCGCCGACGGTGCGCGGCGAGGCGGGCGTCGACGCGGGCTGGGTGCGCGACATCGACGGCGTCTACCGCGCCCGCCCGCTCTCCGGCGCCGGGTTCGGGCTGACGGTGCCCGGGCCGTGGGGGACGCTGGTGCAGGGGAGCCTAGGCTTCCCGATCGCCACCCCCGGCCCCCGCCGCCCTACGTTGGAGCTGTTCATACTCCGTCCTCTCGCTCGCCACTAGTGCGCCGCCGATAGCGGACCGTCTGCGGCGTTGCCCTTCGGCGGCTCGCGTGCTCACGTAGCCTCCGGCTACGCTCCGCCGCGTCCGCCTCGGGCGCCTTGCATCCGGCCCACTCTCGGCGGCGCGGCTGCACGCCCCAAGCTGCGACGCCCTGCCTATCGTCGAGCGTCTCGTCTTCGAGGCAGTTTGTGGAGGTCGCGCGGCCTGCGGCCGGCGCGAACGCATCGGACCCCGGACCCCGGTCGTTCCGGCGTCGCACTTACAGCGTGACGAGGAGGATGCCGGCGACGGCGAGTGCGGACGCGAACAGCTTGCGGCGGGTGAACGGCTCGCGCAGGAAGACGGCGGCCAGGATCAGGACGTAGACGGTGCTCGACTGGTTGAGGATCGCGGCGATCCCGACTTTGGTGTACTTCATGCCGGCGATCCAGAAGATGAGCGCGAGGTAGGAGCCGAACACGGCCGCCGGGAGCGACACCCGCCAGGTGCGCGACGGGCGGAAGACGCTCAGGTACTCCCGCCGCCGCGGCGAGAGCAGCGCGATCGGCCCCATGACCGCGAGGCAGCCGATCTGCCGCATCGCCGTGGCCCACAGCACCGGCGAGTGGTCGAGCACGGGTTTGGCGATGACGATGCCGAGCGCCAGGGCGACCATGGCGAGCACGCCCCACAGCACGCCAAGCGCGACCTGGCGCGCGGGGACGCCGTGGGGCGGCTCGTGCCCGGACGCGGCGAGCACGCCGGCGACGACCAGCGCCATGCCCAGGAGCTGCAGCGCCGAGAGGCGCTCGCCCAGCAGCACGGTGGCGAAGAGCACGGTCAGCGGCGCGTACAGGCAGTCGATGATTGCCGAGATGCCGGCGCCGACGGCGTTCAGGCTCATGTGGAAGAGGGTGTCGGAGGTGGCGATCGCGATGATCCCGCTCGCAAACAGGATCAGGACGTCCGAAAGTGACCCCTGATCCCACCGAGCCTCCCCGGCCACCACCACCGTCGGCAGCAGGAGGGCGGTCGAGACCACCACGCGGAACAGGTTCAGGGCGAACGGCGAGACCGTCTCTCCCGAGCGCTTCAGGAGGATGACGGCCACCGCCCAGACCACGGCGGTCAGCAGCGCGAAGAACTCACCCACGGATCTTCCACCCGCTCACGGCTGCGCCAGAGTACCCGATGCGGAGGCCGGCGGCTGCCGAACCCTCATGGGGTGGCGGCGGGGGTGCCCTCGTACATCCACGCGTGCTTCGCCCCGTACCCCGATGCGTCGAGGCGGCGGCGCAGGGCGCGCGCCAGCTTCGGGTCGGTGATCGCGCGGAAGACGGCGGGGTTGAGCTTCACCGCCTGTTCGAGGCGGGTCATGCCGGCCTCCTCGTTGCCGGACGCGAGCAGCGCCATGCCGAGGTCGAAGCGTATCTCGGGGCGGTCGGCGAGAGCGAGCGCGCGGCCGAAGCTCGCGAGCGCCGCGCGGGTCTCGCCCGCCTCGAACGCGATGTTGCCGAGGGTCACGTCGGCCTCCCATGAGAACGGCCGCCAGAACGCCCAGCGCCGGAGGTTGGCAAGAGCGGCGCGCGCCAGCTCGGTCTTGACCGGCGAGCGCGCCGGCGCCGCGCGCAGCGTGCTCACCAGCACCTTGGCCTGCTCGAACGCCATGCCGGCGCGGTACTGCTGCCACGCCACCGCGAGCACGGCCCCGGCGAGGAGCCCGACCGCCAGCAGCCGCGCCCGCTCCTGCCCCGCTGCAATCTTGGGCGGGGGCGGCAGCGGCGGCAGCGCCAGCGCCGCCAGCACCGCCCACTGGGCGGCGTTCGCGGCGAGGTGGAGCGGGAACTCGGCCAGCACCACGACCAGCGCCGCGGCGGCCAGCGGCACGGGATCGAGGAGACCCGCGCCGCCCGCTCTGCCGCGCCGCAGCGCGAGGGCGGCGCCGGCGGCGGCGAGCGCGACGCCGAGCAGGCCGGTCTCGGCGGCGTACTGCAGCAGGTCGTTGTGGGCCTCGCCGAAACCGGTCACCAGGCCGAGGACCCGGCCGCGGTCCGCGAGGGTATCCGGGCTCTGGAAGCGGAACGAGTCGGCTTCGAACAGGCCGTAGCCGACGCCGGTCAACGGCCGCGCGGCGAGCATCGAGCCGGCAGCCGCAAACGCCGCACCGCGGAAGCTGGCGAGCTGGATCAGGCCGCCGCTTTTGACCTCCGAGACCGCCGCGCGCACCCGCCCGGCGAGCGGCGTCATGAGGAAGACCAGCACAGCCGCCGCAGTCACGCCGGCCACGACGGGGAGGCGCCAGCGCCTCGAGGTCACGCGCCAGGCGATCACGAGCCCGCCGGCGGCGAGCGCCAGCGCACCGGTGATGGTGCGGGTGCCGAGCACGACGCCGGCGAGCAGCACCGCGGCCCCGGTCCACGCCAGGCGCCGCCGGCGGGTCGAGATCGCCCGCTGGGCGGCGAGCAGCGCGGGCAGCGCGAGGAACGTCGCCACGTCGGCGGGGTTGCCGAGCGTCCCGATCCAGGCGTAGCGGCCAACCATGGCGCCGAACTGGCTGAAGGTCTCGGGCTGCCACGACGGCCGCAAGAAGAGGAGGACCAGCACGGCCTCGGCCGCCCCGGCCCAGACCACGAGGCGCAGGAGCGAGCGGCGCCGTTCCTCCGAGAGCTGACGCACGGCCCCCCACCCCAGCGCCGCGAGCGCCAGCGGTGCGAGGTTGGCGAGGGCGCGCCCCGGCTCCGGGCAGGCGAGGGCGCTGACGGCGCCGCCGGCGAGCACGCCGGCCCACGGCGCCCACCACCAGTCGCGCCACGCGGGGCCGCCCAGGTTGCCGACCGCGAACACCGCCGCCAGCACCCCCCAGCACGCCAGCGCCAGCTCGCTCTTCGGCTCGCGGAACATGTCGAGCGCGCGGCTGTCGAACACGAGCGGGAGGGCGAGGACCAGCGCCACCGAGGCCAGGAAGACGAGCGCCGAGAGGAGGCGGGCGGTGGGAGCCGGTTCGGGGTGGGCGGGGCGCGCGCGGCCCACGGCTACTCCTCCAGGCGCACCGACACGATGCGCGACACGCCGGACTCCTCCATGGTGACGCCGTAGAGCACGTCGGCGTGCGCCATCGTGCGGCGGTTGTGGGTGATGAGCAGGAACTGGGTGCCGCCGCTCATCTCGCGCAGCAGGCCCGCGAGGCGCTCGACGTTGGCGTCGTCGAGCGGCGCGTCCACCTCGTCGAGGAGGCAGAACGGCGCCGGCCGGATGCGGAACAGCGCCAGCAGCAGGGCGACCGCCGCCAACGCCTTCTCGCCGCCGGAGAGCAGCAGCACCGACTGCGCGTGCTTGCCGGGCGGCCGCACGCGGATCTCGATCCCGCTCTCGAGCGGCGCGTCCGGGTCGGAGAGCTCGGCCTTCGCCTCGCCTCCGCCGAACAGGCGGCGGAAGACGTCGTCGAATGCGACGTTGACCTCGGCGAGGGTGGCGAGGAAGCGTTCGGCGCAGGTGGCGTCGAGCTCCTTGACCGTCCCGCCCAGCGACTCCATCGAGCGCTCGAGGTCGCGGCGCTGCTCCTTGATGAACTCGTGCCGCTTCTCGAGCTCGTCGCGCTCGGTCACCGCCAGCTCGTTGACCGGCCCGAGCGCCTCGAGGTCTGCCGCGAGCGCCTGCTCTCGCGTCTCGAGGTCCGGCACCGCGTCGAGGGGCGGCGGCTCCGGAAGTTCGGCCTGGCCGGCCAGGGTGAGCGCGATCGCCTCCTCGAGACGCTCGCGCGCGCCGCTGGCCTCCGCGAGCGCGAGGCGTGCGGCGTGCGCCGCGTCGCGGGCCGCAAGGTGCGTCGTGCGGCGCTGCTCCGCCTCGGCGGCGGCGGCATCGACCCGCGCCCGGACCGCCTCGACGTCCGCGGTGAACCTCTCCACCTCCCGGTGGGAGGCGTTCCGCTGCGCGAGCAACTCCTCGAGCTCGGCGCGCGCCGCGGCCGCGGCGTTGCCGGCCGCGCCGGCGCGGTCGGCCTGTGCGCGCGCGTCCTCGCGCGCGGCCGCCTCGCGCCGCTGCAGCTCCTGCAGCTCGTTGCGGTGGCGGTCGAGGTCGCGCCGCGCCGCGGTCAGGCGCTCGCGCGCCACCGCCTCGGCGCCGCGGGCGCGCTCGGCTTCGGCTCTCGCCGCGGTGCCCACCTCGCGGGCGCGGTCGGCGTCGCGGGCGAGGGCGTCCACCTCGGCTTCCATCTCGGAGGCGCGCCGGCCGAGGCGCTCGACCTCCTCGCGGGCCACGGCCAGCCGCCCGGCCAGCGCGGCGCTCTCCTCGGCGAGGCGTGCGAGTTCGGCGGCGAGCGCTTCCAGCTCGCGCTCGAGGCGCTCGCGCTCGCGGTGGAGCGACGTACGAGCGGACGAAACGGCGGCGAGCGTCTCGGCGGCGGCCTGAGCGGCCGCGTCGCGCTCGGCAAGCGCCGGCCCGAGCTCGGCAAGCTGGCGCCGCACCTGCTCGAGGACGGCCGCCGTCTCCTCTTCCCGAGCGGCGGCCTCGGCCTCGGTGGCCGTGACCTCGCGTTCGCGCAGCCGGAGTTCGAGGGCGCCGGGGGCGGCGGCGCGCATCCCGGGAAGCTCGAGCAGCGCGCCGCGCCGGCGGCCGCCGCCGGGGAGCAGCACCACGAGGTCGGGGTCTCGGGCCGCGAGCTCCCGGGCATGGCCGAGGTCGCGCGCGACGTCCGCGCGCGGCAGCGCGGCGGACAGCCATCCGAGGTGTTCGGGCGCCGCACCGCCCTGCACGAGCAGCGGTGACGGCCGGCCGGCCAGGGCGCGGTCGGCCACCACGACCGCGAGCTTCCCCTCGATCTTCGGTGCCTGGGCGACGAGCTGTGCGGCGGTTTCCTCGTCGGCGCAGACGGGCAGGTTCAGCAGCTCGCCGTACGCGCGGTCGAGGAGCTTGGCGGTCTCGGGCGCCGGCGCGAGGAAATCCGCGACGGTTCCGAGGAGCTTCTCCGCCGGCAGCGCACGGGCGAGGGCGGCCGGAAGCGCGCGCGCCTCGGCGAGGAGGCGCGCCAGGCCCTCGCGCTCGTGGCGCGCCTGCCAGCGCTCGTGGCCGGCGCGGTCGCGCGCGGCGGTCAGCTCGGACGAGCGCGCGGCCAGCGCCTCCTGGCGGGCCCGCAGCTCCTGGCGCTCGGTTTCGAGCGTGCGTGCCGCGGCGGCGGCGGAGTTCTCCTTGTCGGCGGCCTCCCGCTCGCCGCTCGCGGCCTGGGCGAGGTGCGCCGAGAGCCGCTGGTGCTCCGCGCCGAGGCGCGTGCTCTGGTAGGCGTCCTGCTCGAGCTCGACCTCGAGCCGGTGCGAGCGGTTCTTCGCCTCGGAGGCTGCGGCGACGGCGGCGAGCAGGGCCCGGCGAGCCTCCTCCGCCAGGGCACCGGCAGTGCGGGCCGCCGCCTCGGTGGTCTCGGCCGCTGCCGCGGCGTCCTTCGCCTGGCGCTCGTGGCCGGCGACGGTGCCCTCGGCGCCCGCCAGCGCTCCGGCGAGCGCGGACCCCTGTTGGGCGAGGGCCTGCGCGCCGGCGGCGAGGCGGTCCGCCTCGACGACGGCGGCCTCGCGCCGGGAGGACGCCTCGGCGGTCTCGCGCCGGGCCGCTTCCTCCTCCGCCTCGCGCCGTTGCGACAGGGCATCGCTCCTGGCTTCCTGGTCGCGGGCAACGGTGAGGCGCTCCTGCCCCCCGTCGAGGTCGCGGCGCAGCGCGGCGAGGGCGGCGTCGGCGCTGGCGAGCGTGGCTGCGGCCTCGGCCTCGGCGAGGCCGGCCGCCGTCAGCGCCTGCTGGCTCACCTCGACCGCCGCAAGGAGCACCGCGCGCCGGCCGGCGAACAGCGCGGCGCGCACCTCGGCGAGCGCGGTGCGCAGCTCGCGGTGCTTCTCGGCGCGGCGGGCCTGGCGGCGCGCCTGCTCGAGCGCGCGCCTGACCTCGGCCGCCACGTCGGCCAGGCGCAGGAGGTTGGCGCTGGTCTCGGCGAGCTTGAGCTCGGCTTCGTGGCGGCGCGCGCGGAACTTCGTGATCCCGGCGGCCTCCTCGAACAGCGAGCGCCGCTCGGTCGCCTTGACCGACAGCACCTGGCCGATGCGCCCCTGCTCGATGATCGCGTAGGCGCGGGTGCCGAGCCCCGCGTCCATCAGCTCGTCCATCACGTCCTTCAGACGGACGCGCCGTCCCTGCATGCGGTACTCGGAGGTGCCGTCGCGCATGACCCGGCGCGCGACCGCGAGCCGCCCGTCGGTCTCCGGCCAGCGGCCGTCGGGCGACGCCAGCGTCAGCGTCACCTCCGCGGCGCCGAGAGCGGGGCGGCTGGGGGCGCCGGCGAAGATGACGTCGGCCATGTTCTGCGAACGCAGCAGGCGCGCGGACTGCTCGCCCAGCACCCAGGCGATCGAGTCGGAGATGTTCGACTTGCCGGAACCGTTGGGGCCGACGATGGCGATGATCGCGCCCGGGAACGACAGCTCCACCCTGGCCGCGAACGACTTGAACCCCTCCAGGGTGAGCGAGGCGAGACGAACCGATCCCATCGTCGAACGCGAGATGGTACCACCGATCCAAGCCGTGAACGGCTCGGCAGCCGACCGGCCGGCGGCCCGCGAAGGCGCTATGGCGAGCGCCGCGCCCAGCGGCCCGCGACGGCGGCGCCGCACGCCGGGCAGGCGCCCGCCGGGGTGATGTGCGTCTCGATCACCGTGAATCCGGACCGCCGCACCAAGGTCGTGCCGCACGAGGGGCAGCGGGTGTCCTCGAGGCCGTCCGCGCGGCCGGGGATGTTGCCGGCGTACACGTGGTGCAGCCCCGCCTCGCGCCCGATCTCGGCCGCGGCCACGAGCGTCGCCACCGGGGTGGCCGGGACGCGGTCCATCTTGTAGTTGGGGTGGAAGGCGGTCACGTGCCAGGGGATATCGGCCGAGACGCCGGCGAGGAAGCCGGCAATGGAGGCGAGCTCCGCGGGGGAGTCGTTGAGCCCCGGCACGATCAGCGTGACGACCTCGACCCAGATCGAGCGGGCGACGAGGCCGGCGATCGTGTCGAGCACCGCCTGCAGCTTGCCGCCGAGCGACACGTAGGTCGCGGGCGAGAACGCCTTGAGGTCCACCTTGCAGGCGTCGAGGACCGGCGCCAGGTAGTCGAGCACCTCGGGGGTGGCGTGGCCGTTGGACACGAACGCCGTCACGAGGCCCGCCTGCCGGGCCTGCGCGAAGACGTCGTGCGCCCACTCGGCGGTGATCAGGGGCTCGTTGTAGGTCGAGGCGATGATCTCGCAGCGCCGTTCGACCGCCGCCGCGACCAGCGCCTCGGGGCTGACCGGCTCGGTGGAGTCGTCGGCGCTGGGGTCGCGCAGCGCCTGCGAGGTGAACCAGTTCTGGCAGTAGGCGCAGTGCAGGTCGCAGCCGAGCATCCCGAACGACAGCGCGCGCGCCCCCGGGAGCAGGTGGAAGAACGGCTTCTTTTCGACCGGGTCGATCGCGACCCCTGCGGCGTACCCCCACGGGACCAGGATCGCGTTCCCGGCACGTTTGCGAACGAGGCAGACGCCGCGGGCGCCGTCAACGAGCTTGCAGCGGTGCGCACACGCCACGCACACGAGTTTGCCCGACGGGTGAGGCAACGCAAGCTCGCCCCGGGCGGCCGTGAAGGCATCCAGCCGCGTCTCCACGTCACCAATGTGCGCCGGCGGCTTGACGGTGGCAAGTCCCGGCCCGAGAATCAGGTGAGCCGTCGAAGGTGGCGATGAGCGGAAATGGCGAGGGCGTTCGCGCGGTGCCCCATGCCCCGCGAGGGGTGTGGGGCAACGTCCGCGTGCCGCCGTCGAAGAGCCTGACGCAGCGGGCGCTGGTGGCGGCGGCGCTGGCCGGGTCGGGCTCAACGGTGCGCTCGCCCCTCGACGCCGAGGACCCGCGGCTGCTCTTCGCGGCGCTGCAGCGGGCCGGGTTCCGCCTGGACTGGGAGGGCGGCGCGATCGTCGCGCGCGGCCGCGATCGGATCGAGGCGGGCACGTTCTTCCTCGGCAACAACGGCACCGGCGCCCGCTTCCTGCTCGCCCAGCTCGCAGCGCTTCCCGGCCGCTGGGTGCTCGACGGCTCCGAGCGCTTGCGCGAGCGCCCGCTCGCGCCGTTGGCGGCGGCGCTGGCGCAACTCGGCGCCCGGATCGAGCCCGTGCGGGGGCCGGCGCTGGCGTTGCCGCTCGCGGTGGCCGGCCGGAAGCTGGCGGGCGGCGAGGTGGAGCTCGACGCGTCCTCCTCCAGCCAGTTCGTCTCGGCGCTGCTGCTGCTCGGGGTGGTGCTGCCGGCTGGCCTCGCGGTGCGTTTGCCGGCCCCGCCGCCGTCGCGGCCGTACGTCGAACTCACGGCGGAGGTGCTGGAAACCTTCGGCGCGCGCCTCGTCGAGGATGCCTCGGGCACGGTGTTCACGGTGCGTGGTGGTGGTCTCGCAGCGGCCGAGATTACGGTCGAAGGGGACTGGTCGGCCGCGGCGTTCCCCCTCGCGGCGGCCGCGGCGGCCGGCGGGGAAGTCGAGGTCGCCGGCGTGCGGCGCACGAGCCGCCAGGGCGACGCGGCCGTGCTCGGGATTCTCGAGCGGGCGGGGTGCCGCGCCGCCGCCTCGGCGGACGGCGTCGTCCTCGCCGGTCCCGCAACCGGGCCAGTGGCGGCCGACCTGCGCGACACCCCGGACCTGTTCCCCGCGCTCGCCGTCGTCGTCGCGACGGTCGGCGGGCGCCTCGACGGCCTGCAGGGGCTCGCGGCCAAAGAGAGCGACCGGCTCGCGGTCATGGCGCGCCACCTCGCGACGCTGGGGTTCGCCGTCGAGAGCGGCGAGGGGTGGTTCGCCGCCCCCGGCGGCCGCCCGCGCCCGCCGTTTCCTCCCGCCCCGCTCGACCCCGCGGCGGACCACAGGGTCGCGATGGCACTGGCGGTGGCGGGGTGCGTCGTTCCGGGTGTAACCGTCCTCGACCCGGGGTGCGTCGCCAAGTCGTGGCCGGGGTTCTGGCGCGCGTGGGAGGCCCTGGCCGCGGAGGGGGCGTGAGCGTGCGCGCACCGGGTGCCGCGGCGTTGGCACGCCTGCTGGCCTGGGACGCCGCGTGTCTCCCCGATGTGGCCGATCCCGGTGGCGAACCCGACGCCGTGTCCGTGCGGTGCTGCTCGCGCGGCGCCGAACTGGCCGCGGTGGCGCGGTGGCCGCGCGGCCAGCGCGCGGCGGTCGCGGTGCAGGTCGTCGCGGCGGCCACGTTCCTGTTCGAACGCGGGTGGTACCCGTCCCGCGGCCTCTTGCGCGGCGGGCGGGTCGAGCGCGGCGCGTCGGGGCCGTGGTACCGCCTGGCGCGGCTCCCGCGCCGGCGCCTGGACGACGCCGGCCTCGAACGGCACCTCCGGCAGGCGCTCGCGAGCGAGGCCACGCTCCTCGTCCCGGTCGTTCTCCCCCTGCTGCGCCGGCTGCTGCCGGAGATGGGGGATGAACTCGAGCGCGCGGCCCGGGCGCGGCCGGCCTGGGAGGTGGCCGCCGGCTGGCTCGGCGTCCTCATCGGGAACGGCAAGCGGCCGGGCTCCGCGCTGGGACATCCCGAGGGGCCGGGCCGGGCGCTGTGGGCACTCCGGTACGAGGTCCCCACCGGCGGCGTTGGTTGGGTCGAGGACGAGGCCCTTCTCCCCCGGTTGGCGGCAACGGTCCGGCTTGCCGCGCTCGGCCGCAACGTGGCGGTCGCCGCCGGCGCGCTCGACGAGGCCGGCGTGGCGCGGGCACAGGCGCACGCGGCCGCCTCGGGGCGCGACTCCGTGGTGCTCACGACCTTGCCCCTGCCGGGCGTCGCGCCGGTCGAGCTTGCGGCGGGGACCGAATCGGTTTGGGTTGTCGCGTCGCGGCTGGATCTCGCCCACGCCCATGCGGCGGCCGCCCGCGAGGGCAGGCCGGGCGTGGCCCGTCTCGTGGCCGAAGCGGGGGCCGCCGACGGCTTTGCGCGCCCGCCGCGCCCGCTGGAGACGCTTCGGGCGCGCACTGGTCTCGCGTCGGGGCCGGCGCGGGCCGCGCTGGGCTGGCTTGCGAGCGCCCCGGTCGGTCTTTCCGCCGAGGAACTCGGCGCACTCGCGGGGGAGGCCGCAGCCGGCCTCGCGGAGCTCAGGCGTCTGGGGCTGGCGTGTGAGCGCCGCGGGGTCTGGCGGGCGCAGCAGTCGGCGGCCGCTCCGGCGCCGGACCGACTGGCGGCGATGGCCCAGCGGCTCCCCGTCACCAGCCCGGCCGGGCTCGTGGCGCGGGCTGTCGCTGGGCGGTGGGAGCCAGCGGCGGCGTGGTGCGAGGAACGTCTCGAGCACGGCGCCTTCGCCGAGGCCCTCGCCGTCGCATCGGCGGTCGCCGCCGTCGGGCGGCTTCAACTGGCCGCCGCCGAAGGGGCGCTGGGCCTCGGCCGTCTCGCCGAGGCCGAAGCGTCGCTGCAGGCGGTCCCGGCGGCGGAGCGCGAGACTCGTTGGCACGCTCTCGCCGCCTGGTGGGCCGAGGAGGCGGGCGCGAGCGAGCAAGCGGGGATCGAGCTTGCCGCGGCTGCCGGCGAGCTGCCCGGGCGTCTGGCGGCCCGATGCGGACTGGTGGCGGCACACGCGGCCCGCCGCCGGGGCGACCGCCCGGCGCAACGGCAGCACCTCGAACGCGCCGCCGCCTGCACCGGGTCCCCACTTCCGGAGGTCGAGATCGAGCTTGCGGCCTGGGAGGGAGCCTCCGGCCTGCGGGCGCTCGCCCACCGCAGGGAACCGCGCTGGCGCGGCGACGACGCGGCCCGCTTGCTCCATGTGGCGAGCTCGGCCGCGCTCGACCGCGGCTGCCGCCCCGCCGCGATGACCGGCTTGCGCGCGGCGCTGCGGACCGCGAGCGGCGAGAACCCGCACCTGCTCGGCGAGATCCACGCCGACCTGGCGTGCGCGGCGATCCTCGCCGAGCAACCCGGCGTCGCCGACCGCCATCTGGTCCTGGCCGAGGGGCTGCTGGAACGTTGCGGCTCCCGCCGCGCGGCCACCGTGGTGCGGGCCAACCGGGCGGTGCTGGCCGACGACCGCCTCGACTGGCGCCGCTCCCGCGAGCTGACGCTCGCCGGCCGCCGGTTGCGCGGCGATGTGGACGACGCCGGGACGTGGCTGTTCGAGCTGGAGCTGGTCCGCGCCGACCTGGCCCGGGGCGACACGAACGTGGTCCGAGACCAACTGGCGCGCCTCGCCGGAGGTGTCGCGCAGTTCCCGGATGACCCTTTCCTCCAACAGGCATTCGCCGGTCTCGCGGCGCACCTCGCCCTCGCCCTCGGCGACCTGTCAGGCGCCGTCTCGTCGGCGTCGGCCGCCGAGGCCGGCGAACGGGACCTCGTCGTCGCGGTCGAGGCGGCGGACCTCGGCAACGACCCTCCGGCCGCGCTGGCCCGGCGCTGGGGGGTGGCGGTGACGGCGCAGCTCCTCGCCGCCTGGCGCCGGGAGGACGAGGCCGGCGCGCTCGCGTCGTTGGAGCGAGCGCTCGAGCACTGGCCGCGCGAGGCCGGAGTCGGGTTCGCCCGCTTCACGGCGCTGCTGGCGCGGCGCGGCGAACGGCTGGGCGCGGCGTGGGACGACATCGGGCAGCGCGCCGAGGAGGTGTTGGGGCAGGCTGACCTCGACGGCTGGGCACGCGTGCTCCGCGGCGCCTGCGGCCCCGATCCGGCCCGGGTGGTGCGGGCCCTGGACGGGATCGTCAACGCGGGGACGGACGCCTGTCGGCCGGCGCGCCTGGAGGCGCTGGCGCGAGCCCTCGACCTCGGTTTCCTGGAGGTCGAGCGCGGCGGCGCCGTCCTCGGCCGGTGGGGTGACCCGCAAGGCCCGCGCTTCACGGTCGAGGCCGGCGGGGCCGCGGTGCGCGCCGCCGGCGTCAGGCAGCCACTGGCTGATGCGGCGCTGGGCATGGTGGCGCGCTGCGCCGGGGGCGCGGCCGGCAGCCTCGCCGCCGCCGAGGGCCGGACCGCCGGCGCGTTGCTGGGGGAGAGCCGCGCCCTGGGCGGCCTGCGCGAGGAGGTGGCGCGCTGGGGCCCGCTCCCGCTCACGGTCCTGATCGTCGGCGAGCCGGGGACCGGGAAGGAACTGGTGGCGCGCGAGCTGCACCGTTCGAGCGGGCGGCGCGGGGCGTTCGTCCCGGTCAACTGCGCCGGGATCCCCTCCGCCCTGCTCGAGGCCGAGCTGTTCGGCGTGACCCGTGGGGCGTTCACCGGCGCGGACCGCAACCGCGAGGGTCTCGTCGAAGCCGCTGAAGGCGGCACGCTCTTCCTCGACGAGGTGGGCGAGCTTCCCCTCGAACTGCAGGGCAAGCTCTTGCGCCTGCTGCAGGAGCGCGAGGTGCGGCGGGTCGGCGCCACGCGCGCCCGCACCGTGGACGTCCGCTTCGTCGCCGCCACGAACCGCGACCTCAAGGGCGCGGCCGCGGCCGGCACGTTCCGGCAGGACCTCTACTACCGGCTGGCGGTGGCGGTGATCGAAGCGCCGCCGCTGCGAGCACGGCCGGAGGACATCGCGGAGCTGGCGTGCCACTTCGCCGGCCGGTTTGCCGCCATGCTCGGCCGCCCCGGCGTCCGCCTGGCGCCGGCGTCCGTGGAGCTGCTGTGCGGCGCCTCCTGGCCCGGCAACGTACGCGAGCTGGAGTCGGCGGTGGCGCGCGCGGTGGCCGCGGGACGTCCCGGGGAGGTCCTCGGGCCCGACCGCTTCCCCGGCCTCACCCCGGCGCCGGCCGGCGACGGGCCCCTGCCGGGCTGGACGGAAGCGCTGGCTTCGTTCCGGCGGGGCTATTTCACGACGATCCTGCGGGAGTCGGCGGGGAACCGGACCCGGGCGGCCCGGCGGGCGGGGATCTCGCGCCAGACGTTGCTCTACCACTTGAAGGGGCTCGGCATTCGCGGGCGGGAGCCGGGCTGAGCTACAATGACACCCCATCCCGCGACGCGAAGCGGTTTGCCCACAGAGAGATGAGCGAAATCTCCGGGGCGGCCGGCGGGGGTGGCGGTCGGGGCACGACGGGGCTGGCGGTGGTGGCGGTCCGGTCGGGGTGGCCTCGGGCGCCGGACAAAAAGGTGGCGGGCTTGGGAGCCCGCCAGGATGAAGGAGGAGGTTGGATGCGTGCGTTCAGGTCGTGGCCGTAATTCCTGACCGCACCCATCGTTAAGCAAACCCCATGCCAGGTTTCTTCGATTGGAGCTCGTTCCGAGCGCAACTCTCTGACCTGTCGATCGATGGGTTGTCGGTGAGCGAATCCGAGCCGCTCGCCGCCCACACCACGCTCAAGATCGGCGGGGCGGCCCGCCTCCTGGTGCGCTGCGCCAGCCGCGAGGCGGTGGCCGCCACGGTGCGGGCCGCGGCCGAGGCCGGGATCCCGTGGCTGGTACTGGGGCTCGGCGCCAACGTGCTGGTGCCTGATGCGGGGCTCGACGCAGCCGTGTTGATGTTGGTGGACGAGTTGGCCGCGGTGTCGGTCGACGGGACCCGGCTCCGGGCCGGCGGAGGCGCCGAGC
>CAVSFQ010000038.1:0-101986 GCA_963727205.1 uncultured Acidobacteriota bacterium
CGCGCGGTCGAGGAGCTTGGCGGTCTCGGGCGCCGGCGCGAGGAAATCCGCGACGGTTCCGAGGAGCTTCTCCGCCGGCAGCGCACGGGCGAGGGCGGCCGGAAGCGCGCGCGCCTCGGCGAGGAGGCGCGCCAGGCCCTCGCGCTCGTGGCGCGCCTGCCAGCGCTCGTGGCCGGCGCGGTCGCGCGCGGCGGTCAGCTCGGACGAGCGCGCGGCCAGCGCTTCCTGGCGGGCCCGCAGCTCCTGGCGCTCGGTTTCGAGCGTGCGTGCCGCGGCGGCGGCGGCGTTCTCCTTGTCGGCGGCCTCCCGCTCGCCGCTCGCGGCCTGGGCGAGGTGCGCCGAGAGCCGCTGGTGCTCCGCGCCGAGGCGCGTGCTCTGGTAGGCGTCCTGCTCGAGCTCGACCTCGAGCCGGTGCGAGCGGTTCTTCGCCTCGGAGGCTGCGGCGACGGCGGCGAGCAGGGCCCGGCGGGCCTCCTCCGCCAGGGCACCGGCAGTGCGAGCCGCCGCCTCGGTGGTCTCGGCCGCTGCCGCGGCGTCCTTCGCCTGGCGCTCGTGGCCGGCGAGGGTGCCCTCGGCGCCCGCCAGCGCTCCGGCGAGCGCGGACCCCTGTTGGGCGAGGGCCTGCGCGCCGGCGGCGAGGCGGTCGGCCTCGACGACGGCGGCCTCGCGCCGGGAGGACGCCTCGGCGGTCTCGCGCCGGGCCGCTTCCTCCTCCGCCTCGCGCCGTTGCGACAGGGCGTCGCTCCTGGCTTCCTGGTCGCGGGCAACGGTGAGGCGCTCCTGCCCCCCGTCGAGGTCGCGGCGCAGCGCGGCGAGGGCGGCGTCGGCGCTGGCGAGCGTGGCTGCGGCCTCGGCCTCGGCGAGGCCGGCCGCCGTCAGCGCCTGCTGGCTCACCTCGACCGCCGCGAGGAGCACCGCGCGCCGGCCGGCGAACAGCGCGGCGCGCACCTCGGCGAGCGCGGTGCGCAGCTCGCGGTGCTTCTCGGCGCGGCGGGCCTGGCGGCGCGCCTGCTCGAGCGCGCGCCTGACCTCGGCCGCCACGTCGGCCAGGCGCAGGAGGTTGGCGCTGGTCTCGGCGAGCTTGAGCTCGGCTTCGTGGCGGCGCGCGCGGAACTTCGTGATCCCGGCGGCCTCCTCGAACAGCGAGCGCCGCTCGGTCGCCTTGACCGACAGCACCTGGCCGATGCGCCCCTGCTCGATGATCGCGTAGGCGCGGGTGCCGAGCCCCGCGTCCATCAGCTCGTCCATCACGTCCTTCAGACGGACGCGCCGTCCCTGCATGCGGTACTCGGAGGTGCCGTCGCGCATGACCCGGCGCGCGACCGCGAGCCGCCCGTCGGTCTCCGGCCAGCGGCCGTCGGGCGACGCCAGCGTCAGCGTCACCTCCGCGGCGCCGAGAGCGGGGCGGCTGGGGGCGCCGGCGAAGATGACGTCGGCCATGTTCTGCGAACGCAGCAGGCGCGCGGACTGCTCGCCCAGCACCCAGGCGATCGAGTCGGAGATGTTCGACTTGCCGGAGCCGTTGGGGCCGACGATGGCGATGATCGCGCCCGGGAACGACAGCTCCACCCTGGCCGCGAACGACTTGAACCCCTCCAGGGTGAGCGAGGCGAGACGAACCGATCCCATCGTCGAACGCGAGATGGTACCACCGATCCAAGCCGTGAACGGCTCGGCAGCCGACCGGCCGGCGGCCCGCGAAGGCGCTATGGCGTGCGCCGCGCCCAGCGGCCCGCGACGGCGGCGCCGCACGCCGGGCAGGCGCCCGCCGGGGTGATGTGCGTCTCGATCACCGTGAATCCGGACCGCCGCACCAAGGTCGCGCCGCACGAGGGGCAGCGGGTGTCCTCGAGGCCGTCCGCGCGGCCGGGGATGTTGCCGGCGTACACGTGGTGCAGCCCCGCCTCGCGCCCGATCTCGGCCGCGGCCACGAGCGTCGCCACCGGGGTGGCCGGGACGCGGTCCATCTTGTAGTTGGGGTGGAAGGCGGTCACGTGCCAGGGGATGTCGGCCGAGACGCCGGCGAGGAAGCCGGCAATGGAGGCGAGCTCCGCGGGGGAGTCGTTGAGCCCCGGCACGATCAGCGTGACGACCTCGACCCAGATCGAGCGGGCGACGAGGCCGGCGATCGTGTCGAGCACCGCCTGCAGCTTGCCGCCGAGGGACGCGTAGGTCGCGGGCGAGAACGCCTTGAGGTCCACCTTGCAGGCGTCGAGGACCGGCGCCAGGTAGTCGAGCACCTCGGGGGTGGCGTGGCCGTTGGACACGAACGCCGTCACGAGGCCCGCCTGCCGGGCCTGCGCGAAGACGTCGTGCGCCCACTCGGCGGTGATCAGGGGCTCGTTGTAGGTCGAGGCGATGATCTCGCAGCGCCGTTCGACCGCCGCCGCGACCAGCGCCTCGGGGCTGGCCGGCTCGGTGGAGTCGTCGGCGCGGGGGTCGCGCAGCGCCTGCGAGGTGAACCAGTTCTGGCAGTAGGCGCAGTGCAGGTCGCAGCCGAGCATCCCGAACGACAGCGCGCGCGCCCCCGGGAGCAGGTGGAAGAACGGCTTCTTTTCGACCGGGTCGATCGCGACCCCTGCGGCGTACCCCCACGGGACCAGGATCGCGTTCCCGGCACGTTTGCGAACGAGGCAGACGCCGCGGGCGCCGTCAACGAGCTTGCAGCGGTGCGCACACGCCACGCACACGAGTTTGCCCGACGGGTGAGGCAACGCAAGCTCGCCCCGGGCGGCCGTGAAGGCATCCAGCCGCGTCTCCACGTCACCAATGTGCGCCGGCGGCTTGACGGTGGCAAGTCCCGGCCCGAGAATCAGGTGAGCCGTCGAAGGTGGCGATGAGCGGAAATGGCGAGGGCGTTCGCGCGGTGCCCCATGCCCCGCGAGGGGTGTGGGGCAACGTCCGCGTGCCGCCGTCGAAGAGCCTGACGCAGCGGGCGCTGGTGGCGGCGGCGCTGGCCGGGTCGGGCTCAACGGTGCGCTCGCCCCTCGACGCCGAGGACCCGCGGCTGCTCTTCGCGGCGCTGCAGCGGGCCGGGTTCCGCCTGGACTGGGAGGGCGGCGCGATCGTCGCGCGCGGCCGCGATCGGATCGAGGAGGGCACGTTCTTCCTCGGCAACAACGGCACCGGCGCCCGCTTCCTGCTCGCCCAGCTCGCAGCGCTTCCCGGCCGCTGGGTGCTCGACGGCTCCGAGCGCCTGCGCGAGCGCCCGCTGGCGCCGTTGGCGGCGGCGCTGGCGCAACTCGGCGCCCGGATCGAGCCCGTGCGGGGGCCGGCGCTGGCGTTGCCGCTCGCGGTGGCCGGCCGGACGCTGGCGGGCGGCGAGGTGGCGCTCGACGCGTCCTCCTCCAGCCAGTTCGTCTCGGCGCTGCTGCTGCTCGGGGCGGTGCTGCCGGCTGGCCTCGTGGTGCGTTTGCCGGCCCCGCCGCCGTCGCGGCCGTACGTCGAACTCACGGCGGAGGTGCTGGAAACCTTCGGCGCGCGCGTCGTCGAGGATGCCTCGGGCACGGTGTTCACGGTGCGCGGCGGTGGTCTCGCCGCGGCCGAGATCACGGTCGAAGGGGACTGGTCGGCCGCGGCGTTCCCTCTCGCGGCGGCCGCGGTGGCCGGCGGGGAAGTCGAGGTCGCCGGGGTGCGGCGCGCGAGCCGCCAGGGCGACGCGGCCGTGCTCGGGATTCTCGAGCGGGCGGGGTGCCGCGCCGCCGCCTCGGCGGACGGCGTCGTCCTCGCCGGTCCCGCGACCGGGCCGGTGGCGGCCGACCTGCGCGACACCCCGGACCTGTTCCCCGCGCTCGCCGTCGTCGTCGCGACGGTCGGCGGGCGCCTCGACGGCCTGCAGGGGCTCGCGGCCAAAGAGAGCGACCGGCTGGCGGTGATGGCGCGCCACCTCGCGACGCTGGGGTTCGCCGTCGAGAGCGGCGAGGGGTGGTTCGCCGCCCCCGGCGGCCGCCCGCGCCCGCCGTTTCCTCCCGCTCCGCTCGACCCCGCGGCGGACCACAGGGTCGCGATGGCGCTGGCGGTGGCGGGGTGCGTCGTCCCGGGTGTAACGCGTCCTCGACCCGGGGTGCGTCGCCAAGTCGTGGCCGGGGTTCTGGCGCGCGTGGGAGGCCCTGGCCGCGGAGGGGGCGTGAGCGTGCGCGCACCGGGTGCCGCGGCGCTGGCGCGCCTGCTGGCGTGGGACGCCGCGTGTCTCCCCGATGTGGCCGATCCCGGTGGCGAACCCGACGCCGTGTCCGTGCGCTGCTGCTCGCGCGGCGCCGAACTGGCCGCGGTGGCGCGGTGGCCGCGCGGCCAGCGCGCGGCGGTCGCGGTGCAGGTGGTCGCGGCGGCGGACGTTCCTTTTCGAGCGCGGGTGGTACCCGTCCCGCGGGCTCTTGCGCGGCGGGCGGGTCGAGCGCGGCGCGTCGGGGCCGTGGTACCGCCTGGCGCGGCTGCCGCGCCGGCGCCTGGACGACGCCGGCCTCGAACGCCACCTCCGGCAGGCGCTCGCGAGCGAGGCCACGCTCCTCGTCCCGGTCGTTCTCCCCCTGCTGCGCCGGCTGCTGCCGGAGATGGGGGATGAACTCGAGCGCGCGGCCCGCGTGCGGCCGGCCTGGGAGGTGGCCGCCGGCTGGCTCGGCGTCCTCATCGGGAACGGCAAGCGGCCCGGCTCCGCGCTGGGACATCCCGAGGGGCCGGGCCGGGCGCTGTGGGCACTCCGGTACGAGGTCCCAACCGGCGGCGTTGGTTGGGTCGAGGACGAGGCCCTTCTCCCCCGGCTGGCGGCGGCGGTCCGGCTTGCCGCGCTCGGCCGCAACGTGGCGGTCGCCGCCGGCGCGCTCGACGAGGCCGGCGTGGCGCGCGCACAGGCGCACGCGGCCGCCTCGGGGCGCGACGCGGTGGTGCTCACGACCTTGCCCCTGCCGGGCGTCGCGCCGGTCGAGCTGGCGGCGGGGACCGAATCGGTTTGGGTTGTCGCGTCGCGGCCGGATCTCGCCCACGCCCATGCGGCGGCCGCCCGCGAGGGCAGGCCGGGCGTGGCGCGTCTCGTGGTCGAGGCGGGGGCTGCCGACGGCTTCATGCGCCCGCCGCGCCCGGTGGAGGCGCTCCGGGCGCGCGCCGGCCTCGCGTCGGGGCCAGCGCGGGCCGCGCTGGGCTGGCTTGCGAGCGCCCCGGTCGGCCTGTCCGCCGAGGAACTCGGTGCGCTCGCGCAGGAGGCCGCCGCCGGCCTCGCGGAGCTCAGGCGTCTGGGTCTGGCGTATGAGCGCCGCGGGGTCTGGCGGGCGCAGCAGCCGGCGGCCGCTCCGGCGCCGGACCGGCTGGCGGCGATGGCCGAGCGGCTCCCGGCCGCCAGCCCCGCCGGGCTCGTGGCGCGGGCTGTCGCTGGGCGGTGGGAGCCCGCGGCGGCGTGGTGCGAGGAACGCCTCGACGCACGGCGCCTTCGCCGAGGCCCGCGCCGTCGCATCGGCGGTCGCCGCGGCCGGGCCGCTCCGACTCGCCGCCGCCGAAGGGGCGCTGGGCCTTGGCCGCCTCGCCGAGGCCGAAGCGTTGCTGCAGGCGGTCCCGGCGGCGGAGCGCGAGACGCGTTGGCACGCTCTCGCCGCCTGGTGGGCCGAGGAGGCGAGCGCGAGCGAGCAAGCGGGGGTCGAACTTGCCGCGGCGGCCGGCGAGCTGCCCGGGCGTCTGGCGGCGCGATGCGAGACTGGTGGCGGCACACGCGGCCCGCCGCCGGGGCGACCGCCCGGCGCAACGGCGGCACCTCGAACGCGCCGCCGCCTGCACCGTGCCCCCACTTCCGGAGGTCGAGATCGAGCTTGCGGCGTGGGAGGGAGCCTCCGGCCTGCGGGCGCTCGCCCACCGCAGGGAACCGCGCTGGCGCGGCGACGACGCGGCCCGCTTGCTCCACGTGACGAGTTCGGCCGCGCTCGACCGCGGCTGCCGCCCCGCCGCGATGACCGGCCTGCGCGCGGCGCTGCGGACCGCGAGCGGCGAGAACCCGCACCTGCTCGGCGAGATCCACGCCGACCTGGCGTGCGCGGCGATCCTCGCCGAGCAACCCGGCGTCGCCGACCGCCATCTGGTCCTGGCCGAGGGGCTGCTGGAACGTTGCGGCTCCCGGCGCGCGGCCACCGTGGTGCGGGCCAACCGGGCGGTGCTGGCCGACGACCGCCTCGACTGGCGCCGCTCGCGCGAGCTGACGCTCGCCGGCCGCCGGTTGCGCGGCGAGGTGGACGACGCCGGGACGTGGCTGTTCGAGCTGGAGCTGGTCCGCGCCGACCTGGCCCGGGGCGACACGGCCGCGGTCCGAGACCAACTGGCGCGCCTCGCCGGAGGGGTCGCGCAGTTCCCCGATGACGCTTTCCTGCAACAGGCGTTCGCCGGCCTCGCGGCGCACCTCGCCCTCGCCCTCGGCGACCTTTCAGGCGCCGTCTCGTCGGCGTCGGCCGCCGAGGCCGGCGAACGGGACCTCGTCGTCGCGGTCGAGGCGGCGGACCTCGGCAACGACCCTCCGGCCGCGCTGGCCCGGCGCTGGGGGGTGGCGGTGACGGCGCAGCTCCTCGCCGCCTGGCGCCGGGAGGACGAGGCCGGCGCGCTCGCGTCGTTGGAGCGAGCGCTCGAGCACTGGCCGCGCGAGGCCGGAGTCGGGTTCGCCCGCTTCACGGCGCTGCTGGCGCGGCGCGGCGAACGGCTGGGCGCGGCGTGGGACGACATCGGGCAGCGCGCCGAGGAGGTGTTGGGGCAGGCCGACCTCGACGGGTGGGCACGCGTGCTCCGCGGCGCCTGCGGCCCCGATCCGGCCCGGGTGGTGCGGGCGCTGGACGGGATCGTCAACGCGGGGACGGACGCCTGTCGCCCGGCGCGCCTGGAGGCGCTGGCGCGAGCCCTCGACCTCGGTTTCCTGGAGGTCGAGCGCGGCGGCGCCGTCCTCGGCCGGTGGGGTGAACCGCAAGGCCAGCGCTTCACGGTCGAGGCCGGCGGGGCCGCGGTGCGCGCCGCCGGCGTCAGGCAGCCACTGGCTGATGCGGCGCTGGGCATGGTGGCGCGCTGCGCCGGGGGCGCGGCCGGCAGCCTCGCCGCCGCCGAGGGCCGGACCGCCGGCGCGTTGCTGGGGGAGAGCCGCGCCCTGGGCGGCGTGCGCGAGGAGGTGGCGCGCTGGGGCCCGCTCCCGCTCACGGTCCTGATCGTCGGCGAGCCGGGGACCGGGAAGGAACTGGTGGCGCGCGAGCTGCACCGTTCGAGCGGGCGGCGCGGGGCGTTCGTCCCGGTCAACTGCGCCGGGATCCCCTCCGCCCTGCTCGAGGCCGAGCTGTTCGGCGTGACCCGTGGGGCGTTCACCGGCGCGGACCGCGACCGCGAGGGTCTCGTCGAAGCCGCTGAAGGCGGCACGCTCTTCCTCGACGAGGTGGGCGAGCTTCCCCTCGAACTGCAGGGCAAGCTCTTGCGCCTGCTGCAGGAGCGCGAGGTGCGGCGGGTCGGCGCCACGCGCGCCCGCACCGTGGACGTCCGCTTCGTCGCCGCCACGAACCGCGACCTCAAGGGCGCGGCCGCGGCCGGCACGTTCCGGCAGGACCTCTACTACCGGCTGGCGGTGGCGGTGATCGAAGTGCCGCCGCTACGAGTGCGGCCGGAGGACATCGCGGAGCTGGCGTGCCACTTCGCCGGCCGGTTTGCCGCCATGCTCGGCCGCCCCGGCGTCCGCCTGGCGCCGGCGGCCGTGGAGCTGCTGTGCGGCGCCTCCTGGCCCGGCAACGTGCGCGAGCTGGAGTCGGCGGTCGCGCGCGCGGTGGCCGCGGGACGTCCCGGCGAGGTCCTCGGGCCCGACCGCTTCCCCGGCCTCACCCCGGCGCCGGCCGGCGACGGGCCCCTGCCGGGCTGGACGGCAGCGCTGGCTTCGTTCCGGCGGGCGCTATTTCACGACGATCCTGCGGGAGTCGGCGGGGAACCGGACCCGGGCGGCCCGGCGGGCGGGGATCTCGCGCCAGACGTTGCTCTACCATTTGAAGGGGCTCGGCATTCGCGGGCGGGAGCCGGGCTGAGCTACAATGACACCCCATCCCGCGACGCGAAGCGGTTTGCCCACAGAGAGATGAGCGAAATCTCCGGGGCGGCCGGCGGGGGTGGCGGTCGGGGCACGACGGGGCTGGCGGTGGCGGCGGTCCGGTCGGGGTGGCCTCGGGCGCCGGACAAAAAGGTGGCGGGCTTGGGAGCCCGCCAGGATGAAGGAGGAGGTTGGATGCGTGCGTTCAGGTCGTGGCCGTAATTCCTGACCGCACCCATCGTTAAGCAAACCCCATGCCAGGTTTCTTCGATTGGAGCTCGTTCCGAGCGCAACTCTCTGACCTGTCGATCGATGGGTTGTCGGTGAGCGAATCCGAGCCGCTCGCCGCCCACACCACGCTCAAGATCGGCGGGGCGGCCCGCCTCCTGGTGCGCTGCGCCAGCCGCGAGGCGGTGGCCGCCACGGTGCGGGCCGCGGCCGAGGCCGGGATCCCGTGGCTGGTACTGGGGCTCGGCGCCAACGTGCTGGTGCCTGATGCGGGGCTCGACGCAGCCGTGTTGATGTTGGTGGACGAGTTGGCCGCGGTGTCGGTCGACGGGACCCGGCTCCGGGCCGGCGGAGGCGCCCAGCTCGCCCGGGTGGTTCGGGTGGCGTTGGACGCCGGTTTGGCCGGAATCGAGTGCCTCGGTGGCATCCCTTCGACGATGGGCGGTGCGCTGGCCATGAACGCCGGCGCGTACGGCCAGGAAATTCTGAATGTGGTTGACTGGGCTGAGGTTGTGGAGGACGGAGGGGGCGTGCGCCGCTTCGAGCGCTGGGAGATCGAGGGGAGGTACCGCTGGAGTGTCCTCGGCGTGGGACGGGTTGTCACCTCCGCTGAACTGACGCTGAAGGCCGACGACCCCGCCGCGCTGAAGGCCCGCGCCCAGCAGGCACGGGAGCGGCGCCGCGGCGTCCTGCCGCCGGAGCCGTCCGCCGGGAGCGTGTTCCGCAACCCGGCCGGGGACTTCGCCGGCCGGTTGCTGGAGCTGGCGGGGTGCAAGGGGATGCGCTGCGGCGGGGCCGAGGTCAGCGAGCGCCACGCCAACGTCATCGTCAACTCGGGAGGCGCGACGGCCGCGGGCGTGCGCGAGCTGGTGGCGGCGATGGCGGTCCGGGTCCGGGAGAGGTTCGGCGTGCGCCTCGAACTCGAACTCAAAATCCTGGACCGCAACGGCAAGGCGGTCGCCGATCCCGAAGCGGCGCTTGCATGAAAGCCCCCCGTGTGGTAGAAATCCGCCCGCTGTCTACGACGGAGATCATGAAGGAGATCACCGCATGAATATCGAACAGAAGGTCAAGGACATTATCGTGCAGCAGCTCGGCGTGGACCCGGAGAAGGTGAAGCTCGAGGCCTCCTTCGTGGAGGACCTGGGCGCCGACTCCCTCGACACCGTCGAGCTGGTCATGGCGTTCGAGGAGGAGTTCGGCGTCGAGATCCCGGACGACGAGGCCGAGAAGATCCGCTCCGTCGGCGACGCCGTGAAGTACCTCAAGGAGCACGTGAAGGAAGCGTGATGGCGCGCCGGGTCGTCGTGACCGGCGTGGGCCTCGTCTCGCCCCTCGGGGTCGGGACGGAGGCCACGTGGGAGGGGCTGATCGCCGGCAGGTCCGGGATCGGCCCCATCACGCGCTTTGACGCCAGCGCCTCGCCCGTGCGGATCGCGGCGGAGGTCAAGGGTTTCGACCCGAGCACCGTAATGGAGCCGAAGGAGGTGCGGAAGTACGACACCTTCATCCACTACGCGATGGCCGCGGCCGACATGGCGGTCGCGTCCTCGGGACTCGCGATCACGCCTGAGAACGCCACCCGTGTCGGTGTCGTGATCGGCTCCGGGATCGGCGGGCTGCCGTCGATCTGCGAGAACCACTCGGTGCTGCTCGAGAAGGGGCCGCGGCGGGTGTCGCCGTTCTTCATCCCGGGAAGCATCGTCAACATGCCGGCCGGCGTAGTCTCGATCCGGACCGGCGCCAAGGGACCCAACAGCGCGACGTGCACCGCCTGCTCGACCGGCGCGCACGCGATCGGGGACGCGTACCTGTACATCCAGCACGGGTACTGCGACGCCGCGATCTGCGGCGGGACGGAGTCGGTGATCCACCCGCTGACGATCGCCGGGTTCGCGAACATGAAGGCTCTGTCCACCCGCAACGACGAGCCGGAGCGGGCGTCGCGGCCGTGGGACCGCGACCGCGACGGGTTCGTGGTCGGCGAGGGCGCCGGCCTTCTGGTGCTGGAAGAGCTCGAGCACGCCAAGCGCCGCGGCGCGACGATTTTCTGCGAAGTGCTCGGGTTCGGCATGACCGGCGACGCCCACCACATCACGGCGCCGTCCGAAGACGGCGACGGACCCGCCCGGGTGATGCAGATGGCGATCGCCGACGCCTCCCTCGCGCCGGAGGACGTCGACTACATCAACGCCCACGGCACCTCGACGCCGATGAACGACCGGATCGAGACGCTGGCGATCAAGAAGGTGTTCGGCGAGCACGCGTACAAGCTCGCCGTCTCCTCGACGAAGTCCGCGACCGGGCACCTGCTCGGCGCGGCCGGCGGGCTCGAGGTCGGCATCTCCGCCCTGGTGGTCGCCCGCGACACGATCCCGCCCACGCTGAACCTGGACAACCCCGGCGAGGGGTGCGACCTCGACTTCACCCCGCACACGGCGGTGCGGCGCGAGGTGCGGGTGGCGATCTCCAACTCGTTCGGGTTCGGCGGGACCAACGCCTGCGTGGTCCTCGGCAAGCTGCGGTAGGCTGCCAGCCCTGCCGCCTCGCCGGCTTGCTATGTGTCCGACGAATGAGCGATCATTCAGTATGGCCGGGCGGATACCGGCCGCGGAGGGGGAGCTCATGAAGAGCTGCGTGCTGATGGCGTATGTGCCCGACACCGCCTCGGTGATCAAGGTGGCGGCGGCGGGCAACCGGATCAACGAGGCGGACATCAAGTGGATCGTCTCGCCCTACGACGAGTACGCCCTCGAGGAGGCGATCCGCTTCAAGGAGGCCAAGGGCGCGCCCGTCACCGTGATCACCTACGGCCCGGAGCGGGCGCAGCAGGGGCTGCGCGAGTGCCTGGCGCGCGGGGCCGACGCCGCCGTGCACGTCAAGGGCGGCGAGGGCACGTTCGGCGACGCGCTCGCGATCGCAAAGGTGCTCGCGGCCGCGGTCCGCAAGACCGGGCCCTTCGACATCATCTTCGCCGGGATCAAGGGCGTCGGCAGCGACAACGCCCTGGTCGGCGCGATGGTGGCCGAAATGCTCGACATGCCGCACGTCACCGGCGTCGTCAAGCTCGAGATCGGCGACGGGTCGCTTACCGCGCACCGCGAGATCGAGGGCGGCACCGAGGTGGTCACGGCGCCGCTGCCGTGCGTGGTCACGGCCCAGAAGGGACTCAACGAGCCGCGGTACCCGTCCCTCAAGGGGATCATGGCGGCCAAGAAGGTGGCGATCCAGGCGTTCGCCCCGGCCGACCTCGGCCTCGACGAGGTGGCCCTCGCGGGGGCCGGCGCGACCTGCCGCTGGAAGACGCTGGCGCTGCCGCCGGCGAAGAGCGGCGGCGTGATCCTGAAGGGCGAGGAAGACCCCGCGGCCGCGGCCCGGGAACTGGCGCGGCTGCTGCGCGAGCAGGCGAAGGCGATCTGAAGGGGGCGACCATGGCGTGCATATTGGTATTCGTCGAACAGCGCAACGGCAACATCCGCAAGGCGTCCCTGGAAGCGTTGTCCGAGGCGAAGCGCCTCGCCTCCGGCGCCGGCTGGTCGGTGTGCGCGGTCCTCGCCGGGCACGCGGTCGCCGCGAAGGCGGCGGAGCTGGGCGCGTACGGCGCGAGCAAGGTCTACGTCGCGGACGAGGAGCGCCTGGCGCGCTACTCCTCCGAGGCGTACGCCGCGGTTGTCCGCGAGGCAGCGGCGAAGTGCGCCCCGTCGGCGCTCTTCATGGCGGGCACCGCGCTCGGCCGCGACCTCTCGGGGCGCGTCGCCGCCCGTCTCGGCTGGGGGTGTCTGGCCGACGTCACCAAGCTCGCCGTCGAGGGCGGCGTCGTGGTGGCGACGCGGCCGGTGTACTCCGGCAAGGCGCTCGCCACGGTGGACGGCGGCGCCACGCCCGCGGTGGTGACGCTGCGCCCCAACGTCTTCCCGGCCGCGGCCGGAGGCGCCGCCGCCGAGGTCGAGGCGTTGCCGCCAGCGCCCGGCGACATCCGGGCGGTGGTCAAGGAGATCCTCGCCAAGGAGGGGGGCGAGCTCGACGTCGCCGAGGCGGACGTGATCGTGAGCGGCGGGCGCGGCATCAAGGGCCCCGAGAACTTCGCCCTCATCCGGGAGCTCGCAGGCCTCCTCGGCGCCGCGGTCGGCGCCTCGCGCGCGGTCGTGGACGCGGGCTGGATCGACCACGCCAACCAGGTGGGCCAGACCGGCAAGGTGGTCTCGCCGTCGCTCTACATCGCGTGCGGGATCTCCGGCGCGATCCAGCACCTCGCCGGGATGTCGTCCTCCAAGATCATCGTGGCGATCAACAAGGACCCCGATGCGCCGATCTTCAAGGTGGCGGACTACGGCATCGTGGGCGACCTCTTCCAGGTCGTGCCGCCGCTGATCGCGGAGATCCGCAAGCTCAAGGCCGAGGCGTAGAAGCAAACATGAGGCGTGAGGCGGAGGCCCGGGGTCAGACCCGGGCCTCTTGCCTCTCGGGGCCTGATGCCAGTTCAACGTCTGTCGAGAAGGAATGCCTGTCACTGCGAGCCCCGCCAGCGGCGGGGCGAAGCAGTCCCGTGAAACCGGCGGTATCCCACGTTCGTGGGATTGCCTTGGTCAAGGAGCTGGGCGAAAGTGAGCGTGCAAGGTGGAAGCTGACCGCTCCTTCCGGTGGTGCGCAGGCGCCACCAATTTTTTTGCCCGCACAGCCGGTTCGTCCAACTGCCAACGGCCGCGCCCCACAGCATCGTAGCGGCCGCCCGCTGGGCGGCCGGTCTTTCGGTCCATCGGGCGGCCGGTCTTTCGGTCCATCGGGTGGCCGGCCTCTGCGCCCGATAGAAGCCGCCTTATAGCCCGGATGGCCTCAAGCCGGCTTCTCCGCGGCCTTGCGCAGTCCGCCGAGGATCTCCTCCTCGGCCTTCCAGTGCGCCGCGACCGCCCTCGCCCAGGCGGCGTCGGCGCGCTGCAACAGTGCGGCGGCCTGGGTTCGGTCGGGGAGGCCCGGCAGGTTGATGCAGACGTTCTGGTAGGCGCCCGCCGCGGCGGCGCGCGCGAGCTGCGCGCCGGTGCCGGCGTCGGAGCGCGACGCCTGCAGGCCGATCGCCCCGACCTCGACGCACAGCTCGACGGTCTCCGGGCACGCCTCGAGCACGCCGAGCGGCACCTCGATCGCGGCCACCGTGGCGGCGGCGATCGCCGCCTCGCGCGCCGCCTGCTCCTCCGGCGTCCCCTTGGGCAGGCGCATCGCCTCGAGCAACCGGTCGAACGCCGCGGTGTCGGCGTCCACGGCGGCGAGCAGCGTGTCCTTGAGCGCCTGGCCGCGGAGCGCGATCCGCTCGAGATCGGCGTGCCGGCTCTCGAACCCCTTCTTGGCGTGGGAGAGGTTGGCGACCATCGCGGCGAGCGCCGCGCCGAGCGCGCCGGCCAGCGCCGCCACGGAGCCGCCGCCCGGTGCGGGGGAGTCGGTGGACAGCTCGTCGGCGAACGCCCGCACCGTCATCGCCGCCAGGCGGGCCTGTCCGGCGAGGCGGTACTCGATGACGCGCTCGGCGGGGTCGAACGCCTTGACCTCGGCCAGGCCCAATGTGCGCATCGCGACGTGGAGCAGCGCGCTCTCGGGGACTCCGGTCGAGCGCCCCATCCGCGCGAGGTAGTGGCGGCCGGCCGCGAGCAGCGCCGATTTCGGGATCAGGCCCACGATCTCCGAGCCGGTCGCGCGCAGGCCGCGCTCGCGGGCGCGCTCGTCGCAGGTGTCGAACGCGACGTGCAGCGGGGTGACCTCGAGGTCGGTGAGGTTCATCGAGATCTGGGCGCAGCCGAACTCCGGGATCACCCACCCGACGGCCTTGACCGACCGCAGGATCCCCGGGTCCCAAACCGGGTCGCCGTGCTCGTCCACCACCGGCTCGCCGCGCTCGTCGCGCCGCATCCGGCCCTTCTCGCGCACGTCGAGGGCGACGCGGTTGGCGAGGCGCTTGTCCAGGGTGTTGAGGTTGACGTTGAAGGCGACGAGAAACTTGCGGGCGCCGATCACGGTCGCCCCCGAGCGCGGCACGAACGCCGCGGGACCGAAGTCCGGCCGCCACGCCGGGTCGTCGAGCTTCTCGGCAAGCCCCTCGTACTCGCCGGCGCGGATGTCGGCGAGGTTGCGGCGCTCCGGCCGCGACGCCGCGAACTCGTAGAGGTAGACCGGGATGCCGAGCTCGCTCGCCGACCCGCTCGCCGAGGCGGCGGGCGAGCGCGGCGCACTCCTCCATCGTGACGCCGGCGATCGGCACGAACGGCACGACGTCCACGGCGCCGAGGCGCGGGTGGGCGCCGTGATGGGCGCTCATGTCGATGAGCTCCAGCGCCCTGGCCGTGAGGCGGAACGCCCCCTCGAGCACCGCCTCCGGCTCGCCGACGAACGTGATCACGGTGCGGTTGGTCTCCGCCCCCGGGTCCACGTTGAGCAGGGTCACCCCCGGAACCGCCGCGGCCGCCTTGGCGGCGGCCTCATAGACCTCGGGGTGCCGTCCGTCCGAGATATTGGGAACGCACTCCACGAGCTTCATGAGCGCCTCCAGAGGGCAGCATGCTAGCGGTCGCAGAACCGGCTGACAACCCGGGGTGCAACTGAGACCTTGCCGCGCGCGGGTGCCCATATCTGAGCGGCCCGCCGCGCACCGGGCGCGCAGCTAGACCTTGATGCAGGGGTGGTTGATGCGGGACTTCGCGGCCAAACGGAAGATCAGGTAATTCCGCGCGTGCCTGAGGGCCTCGAGCAGCGAGGGCCTAGGGTAGCCTCCCCCCTCGCTCTCGGGGTGGCGGTAGACGACCCCGGTGTGGGTCGCCCGCAGCCGGCGGTGGCGCCGCATGTGGGCGTCCACCCTCTGCTCGAAATCCGGCGCGATGTGGGAGAGCGGGTACCGCAGCGAGATCAGGCACCTGTCGCGGTAGATCGGCCGGGCGAGCTCCGCGCGGCGGCCGAGGAAGACGGCGTCGGAAAACCCATACCCCAGCGCGAACGGCCCCGCGTGATCGAAGGTGCTCCAGTCGACCTCGCCGCGCCACGAGGTGGGGTTGGCGGCGAACACCCGCCGGTCCGCCTCCATGAGCTCGACGGCGGGATCGACCCAGTTGAAGCGCCGGTCGAGGTGGACCTCGGCGTCCCAGTACAGCAGGAACGGGCTCCCCTTCAACGTCACGGCCACCAGGGCGCAGTCCGAGTAGTGGGGGATCCTTCCCAGCTCCGCGCGCGTCAACCCGCACGTCCGCAGGGCGCCCTCGAGGCGGTCCGCGACGAAGAAGTACGCGTCGATCTCGCCCCGACCGACCAACGACTCGGCGCGCGCCCGCGCTCCGGCCGGGTCGGCCACGTTGTTGATCAGCGCGACCCTGCGGGCGAAGCGCCGGCAGTTCTCCTCCTCGATGCCGGGGAACACCCCGGGTGCTAGGGTGTCCCGGTACGTTCGCTCGAAGGTGTTGACCACGAGGTCGATCTCGCCTGGCACCGTCCCTCTTTCCAGCACGGAATGGTAGTGCAGCGCCGCCCTGCCCCCAAGCCCGCCGGCCGCCCGCCCCGGTCCGCGCCCGTTTCGGCGCCGTGGGGAGGACACCGGGCGCCCGGCGTGAGAAACTGAAGCACCGTGCGATGTCCAGCGCTCGCAGAGCTTCCCGCCCCCGAGCCCGGCCTGACCGGCTGGCCCTGGACGGAGGAGACCCCCCGGCTCGGGGCCACGATGCCGGACGGGCGGCCGTGGCCGCGGGTCACCGTGGTGACGCCGTCGTTGAACCAGGCCCGGTTCCTCGAGGAGACGATCCGCTCCGTGCTGCTCCAAGGGTATCCGCACCTCGAGTACCTGGTGGTCGACGGTGGGAGCCAGGACGGGAGCGTCGCCGTCATCGAGAAATACCGGCGTTGGCTGACATGGTGGGTCAGCGAGCCCGATGCCGGCCAGGTCGACGCGATCAATAAGGGACTTGCCAGGGCGACCGGGGAGATCTTCAACTGGGTCAACTCGGACGACGTTCTCCAGCCGGGGGCACTTGCCACGGTTGCGCAGGCGATGCGCGGCGACATCGATGCGTTCGGTGGCAGGGGTCTCGTCGTCGAGGGTGTCGGGGAGCCAGTTCCGCGCCGGTGCCGGCGGATAGCGGCCAAGAACATCATTCGCGGCGACCTCGGCGTCCAGATGCTCCAACCCGCGATCCGGCTGCGCCGGGAGAACGTGCTCCGATGTGGTGGGCCTGACTCCGCGTTTCACTACTACTTCGACGTCGAGATGTACCTCCGATACCTCGCGCTGTTCCCCCGCGTCGGCTACGGCCCCGCCGTCCTGTAGCGTTCAGGGCGCACCCGGCCTCGAAGACGGTAACCAGGCCCGAGGCGTTTTTCACGGAGTATCGCCGAGCCCTCGAGAAGGTCTCGCGGCTAACAGGGGTTCGAGGCGCTCCGGACGCCGTGCCGCAGGCGCTTGCAGGAACTCGACCGCCACCGCGCGGTGGCGAGCGTCCTCGCGGACGGCGGAACGCCAAGATGGCGGCGCACCCTCGAGCTTCTGGCCCTTGCGCCGCGCCACCCTCGTCCACGGATGCTGCGCATCTTGGCGGCCGCGATCCGCCGGCTGCTCCGAAACCAGCCGTGGATCACTCTGAGCGGCGGGTGAGCGGGGGGTGTCCCTGGCGCGCCGCCCAGCCTCCGCAACATCTCGAGCGAATTCCGCCGTATCGCGGAGCCGCCGCGGCATCTCCTCGTTCGCCTAGGCGGCGCGCAGCGGATCGACCGGCCAAGCGCGCCCCACGCGGCCCGAGGGCGCTCGCAAGCGCTTCCGCGTCCAACGGGGGCAAGAAGGTTCCGCCGGGTGGGTCCTGTTCCCGGTGGACGGGGATGTCCGAGACGACCACGTGCGGCCCAGGGCGGTGGCCTCGCTTACCGAGTAGCCCCATCCCTCGAACAGGGACGGGTTGAGGACCGCGAGAGACTGCCGCATGAGGAGCGCCACGTGGCGACGTGGGACCACCCCAAGGTAGAGGAGCTGGTCGCGCAAACCGAGTTCAGCAACCCTCCTGAAGAACTCGGACGCATACAGGGGCGAGGGAAATTCAGCTGCAATCCCGGTCATGACGATGACGACCCGCCCGCCGCGGTCCCGCAGGATTCTGACCGCCTCCAGCACCAAGTATGGTTCTTGTGAGTCCAAAAGTGGTTAGGCAGGTAAAAGAACTTTTCCGGAAGCTGGTAGGCAACGATAATTTCATGCGGGTCGGCATCCAACGTTGCCGCCGGGAACACGCTCGCCGGATGCAGCACGACACACTTCGCGGCATGGTCCGGCGCGAACCGGCCAAATCGTCCTTTACCGCCGGGCTCGTGACAACAACCCCATCCGAGGCCGTGAAACAGCGGCGAAAGGCAGCCGAGCGCCGTTCCCGTTCGCCGTCACTGAAGTGGTCAGGCAAACGAAGATGCTGAAAATCGGGGATCCAGGATACCGTCCGACGCGGCGGAGCCGGTACGCCAACAGGTTCCCGAACACGAGCCGATGCCGACCGCCGCAAGCTCGCGATCCGCGTCGGGTCGACTGCAAGCACCCGCCGCGAGAGCGTGTCAAACAGGCTTCGGGGCGTCCGCCGCCGAGGTAGGTGGTAGCGGATCATCCCCGTCGGCGTGATGCCGAGATCGTCGAGGTCGGACAGCAGACCCGAGCCAGGGTTCACCAGGAACGTCTCGACCACAGGCGGGCCCGCCGCGCGGATCGCCGCCAGGAGGTTGACGAGGTGCCGCCCACCCGCGATCCAGTCGTCGCTCCCGATCGCAAAGACCCCCAGCCTCAGCCCCGGGGGTGTGCCGGCATCACTCGTTGGTGGGCGGGGCGGGCTCAGGGCCTCCTCGCGATCGATGGAACCTGGGGTTACGGGCACCGCGTCAGTCTAGCCGGTGTGCGTGCCGCACGGAAACCCGGCACGGCCGGCGACGCGAGAGAGCGGGCGGAGGTCGCCGGTTGGCGCGGTCTTTATGTGCCCTGCCGAGGCAGCAGCAACCTCTCCACCATGGCCAGCAATCGGGCGCGTCGCCCCGGGTTCGACCGGAAGAACCTCTCGAACGTAACGCGGTCGGCCGCGAGGGCGGGCACGACGGAGGACGGCTCGCGAAGTGGGGTCTCGATCGCCACGGTCGGAAGCGCCGCTGCCGGGGAGTGCGGGTCCCGCGTGTGCGTGGCCTCGGGGTGAAAGCCGATGTTCGATACGAGGTTGCATTGGGTAATACGGTCAGGCCGTTCTGACCCAGCCCGAGAACACCCAGGAGAAATCCCAGGTATCGATCCTCGCGAGTGCGCCAGGTCGAAGATCTGCCGCCAGTAACCGGCCGCCCACGGGTCGTCAAGGACCGTTCGAGTGGCAGCCGTCCCGAAACTCCGGCCAGAGCGCCATCTCCAGGTCAAAGTGGCGCCACGCCCGCCGCCACGTGGCCCACCCCCAAATATGACGTAGGCGAAAAGTAGTAGCTGATCGCCGACCCGACGTCCCCCCTGAGGTTGCCGCAGACGCGCATCACCCGCTCGTCGTCGCGGTACGTCGCAAGCATTTCCTCGCAGAAGGGAAAAAGGTCGGGAGCGGCAGCAGTCGTCCTCGAGAATGACCGCCTCCTCCACGTTCCGAAAGACCCAATCGATACCGGTCGCGACCCGCCGTGCGCAGCCCAGGTTGGTGTCCGCGTAGTTTCGTAGCACCTCGCAAGGCCAGTGGATTTTCTCAGTGATTCGGCGGGTCGCCGCACAGGCCTCGGCTTCCCCAGGGAGGTTCGGCCGCGGCCCATCGGCGACCACCAGCAGCTTGCGCGGCCGAACTGAGGCCACGACTTCGAACACCCGGGCCGTCGTGTCGGGTCGGTTGAAGACCAAAAGAGAACGAGCGGCGCCCTGACGGCCGAGGTGCTCATGTCCCGATCTCAGCTTCGTGCTTGGCAAGTTGCGGTGAGCTTCTCATCGTGCGGCCCTTCGCCATGACGACGTGGCCACGAACAGGCGATGAAGCATAACCGCTTGTTCTGCTGACCTAGTGCGCGGAGCGCTCGGTGGACTTGCCTGCGCCCCCAACTATGGGGCTGGTTGGCCGCGTAGGTCCTGACCATGCGATCCTGCGACCGTCGCAAAGCGGCTTGCGCCGTGCTCTTGACTGATGCCTCAGCTTTCTGACGGCGGGTTTCACCTGTCGGACTCGAGCCCATGGACAAGAGTTGGTGCACGGTCTTGGCGATCAGCTTCCCCTGAAGTGCAGAGGCGCGGTTGTCCCCGAGGTCGGACGATCCCCGGTCGGCGGGGTGCACAACCTCATCGAGGCCGATCCCCAACTTAGCGAGTCTTCGTTCCAGAATGGGATCAAAGATCACAAATCCCTGCGCCATTTGCAGCGCCCGCCGGTCACCCAAATTCCACCGGTACCGGCTACCAACGGGGAGCACAACGAGGCTCCGGACGGTAGCCCCGGCGCTGGTACGGTATGTGCTGAGGAAGAGGTCCGCGCCAATCTCGCGGCACAGGGCAGCGAGCCGGCGGTCCTCGATCTCCGGCGATCCGCGGTCCACGGCAGGGGCGCACAAGCGAGGCACCTCAAGTGCGGGCCACGCAACCGTCGACCCACGGTCCAGGACCACAACCTCGTGGCCGGCGCGTTCGTAACCACGTGTGGCAGCACCCTCCGCCACCAGTTCGACAGTTCTGGAGCGGCCGGTTCGGTGAACACCGCAGCATCCACGAGCACGCGCATCTCACTCAGTCCTCCGGCAGGTCAGTTGGCGAACCTGCCTTCGAGTACGCCGAGTATGACGGGCGATAGGCCTCCCCGAGCCAGCCGACGGTCTCCGCCAGCTTTACCTTGCTGTCCGGGTGGCCGTCGTAGAGGTCGAAGTCCTGCAGGGCCTTACCATCGCCGCGAGCGACCATCTCCTCCCGAGAGCTCGGTGCCCGGAATCGATGCCACAGTCGGAGTTCTGCCAGTGGACGATGTTGCCCGACCTCCGGCCGAGTTCCTGCAGGTCGTTGAGGATCGCAAGGTCGGCCTCCCAGTCGGCGGCGACCTCGCCGGGCAGGTTCTTCATCGTGGTGAAGTGGAACTCCATGTTGGAGAAGTGGGTGAGCAGGTACCTGATGTTATCGTAGCTCACCCGGGCGTCGAGCCGCTTCTTGGTATTGTCCAGCAGCTGTTGGCTGAACGACTCGACGCCGAAGCGCATACCGACGCAACCGCAGTCGACCATTTCGTCGTAAAGAGCCGGGCTCGAGGTGTCGATACGCCCCATCATGGTCCAGGGCAAACCGATGTCCTTGAGACCCTGGCAGAGGCGCCTTGATACGGGACGCCCCCAGGTTCCAGGTGTCGTCGTCAAAGAGGAGGCTGCGAATCTCGCCCTCACGGCGGTCGAGAACGCGTTTCACAGCGCGACGGAATGGTTGCTGACCCCGCCAGGCGCACTCCAGCTCGTTCCGACCCGAACTGAGGATCGCCTGCGGTCGGCTCTGGGCGCGACGGTAGCTGGAGATCACGGAACGGATCTCATCGATCACCAGCTCGGGGTCGCGTGCGCGATACCTGCCGTCGTTCATGACCTTGGGCCACTGGCAGTAGGTGCACTTGAATGGGCAGCCGCGGGAAGTGCTCACGGCAAGCTGGGGCCGTCTGGTGTTCATGGTCGGCTCCCAGTAGTTGAATAGGTACCCCAACGGCCAGGAAAGGCACGAAGGTCTCACCTTTGACGAGGTTGATGTCGCTCAGCAAGTCAAAGGTGTAGAGAGGCTTGGCCCGCGTGGGGTCGCTGGCGATTTCGAGCGCGGCCGCTTCGTACTCGCCAATCACGCAGTGGTCCACAAAAGCTTCCTTCATCAGGTCGCCGGCGAAGGCCTGGACGTGTGGCCCGGTGAGGACAATTCGCGCGCCTAGGCGCTCCTTCGCCCAGATGGCAAACTCACGAATTGTCCGGTACATCGGGGTCGAGGTCTCGAGAAACAGGATCTCCGGCTTGCAGCGCGCAATCGTCTGCTTGACCACTTCGTGGTCCCAATGGTGGAGAGCCACCGCATCGTAGAAGCCCGCATCCACGCCGTGAAGGCGCAAGTACTGCACGGCGTACGCCATGAAGAACGGGAAGCAGGCGTACTCGGTGATGCCCGGCAATGTCCACGGCCAGCGCGAACCCGCATTCGGGCCTGTGCGAATCTGGCCGCTCTCGTCACGCTTGATGAATGGGACGTTAGCGAAAGGGCTCTCATCTCGGCCGTTCCCCCCGTGCCACCCCTCCAGATCAGAAGACTGTGGCTGCTCCTAGACTACATCGTGGAGGAAATTCAATACAGTGCGAGCGCGGGCGGCATAGGTGTGCTCGTGCAAAACGTATCGCGGCCGCTGCTCCCGCGACGGCGGCGTTCCCCCGGGTCCGAAAGGTAGCGGGCAAGCTTCGCCCACTCATCCTCGTCGCCATCCGTACAAACAACGAACCCGTCGAAATCGCTTTCCAGTGTTGGCGTCCTGTCGGAAAGCACGAACCCACCGCACGCAAGGGCGTCGTAGACGCGCAGGTTCACGGTATCCCATGCAACGTGCTCCGGGATGTGCACATTGAGGTTGATGAGTGCGCTCGAGTAAAGCCTCGGAAGGTCGGCCATCGGGAGTTTGCCCCGGCAGAGCGGTGCAAACGGCGGCTGCCAGGCCTGGTTGCCGTAGATCACGAGGCCGAAGGGGAGCGCCGGCAAGAAGAAACGGTGGTTGGCGATCGGGCCACGGATATCGTTACCGACGAACGCCACGGGGTGGCGGTACCCTTCGCAGTCCTGAGGGAAGAAGACCTCCGGGTCGGTGGCGAAGGGCACGACTACACCCGGGCACACGCCTGCATGAGCTTCTGGCTCGTAAACAGGTAGCCATCGTACTTTGCCTTCACCTGGTTGAAGACACCGATGGTCCCTCCTGGGTACGACTCGGGCGGGAACGCATTCTGGAGGTAAAGCAGGTTCTTGACGCCGTCGTGGATGCGGCCAAACGGTGTGAAGTGGATCAGGACATCCAGCTCTGGCTCGATCGTGGCTTCCCGGGGAAAGAGGTGAACGCTCTCAACGTCGTCTTGCCGAAGCAGGTACTTCTGCCATCCTCGCGCAACCTGCTCATCACCCTGGACATTGCCTGCCCTCTGCAGGTCCATTGTGCCGACGTCCCAGAGACGCAGTCCGATGCGAAGGCCGACCGTCAACGTGATCTCCGCGGCCGGTGAAAATCCGGCTCGTCAGGGTCGAGCCTCCGCGACAGCATGTTGATCCACTGTGCCTTGGTTCGCGTGGTAAACGTGTGGACCTCGAATGGCTCAACAATGAAGGCGTCACCCTTCCGTGCGGAGAAGACCTGGCGGGTTCCGGAGTGAAGATTCTCGACGATGACCTCGACTCTTCCGGAAACGATGAAAAAGAGCTCGCGGGTACGGGCATGATAGTGGTTGCCACGGACTTCACCTGCCCGCGTCTCGATGTAATTGACCTCGGCCCACGTTTGCTGTGTGATCCCGCGGAACGATCCCCGGTCGTCCTTGACCAGCATGTAGGGTGCAAGTCGAATCATTGCAGACCACCCTCCCGCCTCATCCGCTCAAGGCCCTTAACCAAGCCGTTGAACGGCACCCTCAGATGAGCTGCCGTCGCGATGGACGAGAGCGAAACGCGGGGTTAAGGAGGAGGCCCCGCCGGCGCTCCCCGGCAGCTACCGCGCGCACAAGATCGACGCGTAAGCCAAATTCCTTCGCGAACGCAGTAAACAGCTGAAAGCGATTGACGCGGGAACACCCAACGGTATGGAAGATTCCCCCCGTGCCCTCCCTGATAACGGCCTCCAGCATCTCCCCAAGATTGGTTGCATACGTTGGCGTATTGTAGACGTCGGTGAATGTTCCAAGGGCCGGTAGCCGCGAGCTCTGAGGCGGCCCAGGTGAGGAGAGGGGACGATCGTCCGTAGATGCCTCCGCTGCGGCAGATGACCGCGGCCGGCAAGAGGTCGAGCGCCAGCCGTTCCCCGTCCAACTTGCTGCGCCCGTACGCTGACGTTGGCTCAGGTTCGTCATCCTCGTGGTAGTCGCCAGAGGTTCCTGAGAAGACCAGGTCAGTGGAAAGGTATATGAGACGGGCGCCGATCTCCCGACAGGCGACAGCAACGTTCCGAGTTCCCATCGCGTTGGTGGCGAAGGCCTCCTCGGGGTGGCGCTCGCACTGCTGCACGTTCTTGTTGCCGGCGGCGTGGATAACGACATCGACGCGAGGTCACGAAATGTGGAGAGAACTGCCCGTGCGTCTCGGATGTCCAAACGGACCGCTGCGAGCGAGTCGACGATCGCTGGCCTTGTCGAGGTGAGGTATGTGAACCGCAGGTCACAGCGTCGCGCGAAGTAGCGCACGAGGTTGGAGCCGACGAAACCGCTTCCACCGAGGATCAGTACGCGAGTCATCACCCTTTCCCATCGCCGGCGGCGGACTGCGACGGTTCACACGTCCATGGGAGGTAGGGGAGGAGGTACGCCTCTTGTGCTCCCGAAGCCTGGGGTTCCCGAGTCTCGACAAGTTCGAACTGGAGGGCCTGGATCTCGTCGAATATCGTCTGGTAAACCACTCCAGTGTGAAGGCGGAGAAGATAGGTGCCAGCCGCCAGCCAGTCGCCGGGTATGGTGACGGATGTCCGGTAGGTACCTGGGGCGCGATGCTCGAGCCGCTCGGGGCTGGTGTCGACGTCCTCCGTGCTGATGATTGGCGTGTAGTCGGGCGCGTGGATGATCACCGAGACGACGGCTCCTTGAGTCGGTTGTCGGACGATGTACTCGATCGTGACGCGGAAGCTCGCTCTCACGTCAAACAAGTCGCTCTCGGAGGCGATCTGGGCGCGCATGATCTGGATCGGGTGCTTCGTCGGACCGGGCGCGGTCCAGACACACCGTGGCGGGTACCCACGGGCGACGTAGCGCCCGATGACATGTTTGGCGGGTCCGAAATCGTGAAGCCGGCCATCATCAATCCAGATGACCCGCTCAGTTAGCGTGGCAATCGCCCCCATGTTATGGCTGACGAAGAGCACCGTTCGTCCGCCCCTGGCCACGTCGCCCATCTTGCCCAGGCACTTCTTCTGGAACTCCGCGTCGCCGACGGCGAGCACCTCGTCCACGAGCAGGATCTCGGGCTCGAGGTGGGCGGCGACGGCGAAGGCGAGGCGCAGGTACATGCCGGTGGAGTAGTGCTTGACGGGGGTGTCGAGGAAGTGCTCGATCTCGGCGAACGCGACGATCTCGTCGAACTTGCGGTCGATCTCGGCGCGCTTCATGCCGAGGATGGCGCCGTTGAGGTAGATGTTCTCGCGGCCGGTCAGCTCCAGGTGGAAGCCGGTGCCGACCTCGAGCAGGCTGCCGACGCGCCCGTGCAGCTCGACGCGCCCCTCGGTCGGCTCGGTGATGCGGGAGAGGATCTTGAGGAGCGTGCTCTTGCCGGCGCCGTTGCGGCCGATCACGCCGACGACCTCGCCCGGCGCGACCTCGAACGAGACGTCCTTGAGCGCCCAGATCGTCTCCTCGCGTGCGCCGGCCGCCGCGGAACGTGCGCGTGACCGCGTTCGAGAGGCTCTCGCGCAGCGACTTGTACGCGCACCCGCTCGCCGATGCGGTAGCGCTTGCCGAGGCCGCTCACGCGGATCGCCGGGGCGCTCACGAGCGCGCTCCCGAGCGCCGGCGGTGCCGGTTCAGACCACATCGGCGAACGACCTTTCCACGCTGCGGAAGTACAGGGCGCCCGTCACGCACAGGGCGATGGCGACGATCGTGCTCGCCAGGATCAGAGAGATCGGTGCGGCGGTCCGGCCGAGCATCGCCCAGCGGAACCCCTCGACGACGCCGGCCATCGGGTTCAGGCCGAGCGCCCAGCCCGGCACGCCGAGCTTCTCGAGGTGCGGCGCCACGACGCTCGCCGGGTAGATCACCGGGGTGACGAACAGCCAGAGCTGGACGAGGAACGGCACCACGTAGCGCACGTCCCGGTACTCGACGTTGAGCGCGGCGAGCCAGAGCCCGACCCCGGCGGCGGTGAGCAGGGCGAGCAGCACCACCAGCGGTACCGCGAGGATGGCGGCGCCGGGCCAGATCTTGTAGTACGCCATCATCACGCCGAGCAAAGGGGTCGCCACGGCCAGGTCGAGCAGGCCCGAAAGGACCGCCGCGAGCGGGATCACGAGCCGGGGGAAGTACACCTTCGTGATCAGGTTGGCCGAGCCGACGACGCTGGCCGACGACTGCGCGAGCCCCTGCGCGAAGAACGTCCACACGAGCAACCCGGCATAGGAAAAGAGCGGGTAGGGGAGCCCATCCGAGCCGATGCCGGCCAGCCGCCCGAAGAAGAGGGTGAAGACGACGGCCGTCGCGAGCGGCTGCAGGATCGCCCAGGCGGCGCCGAGCACGGTCTGCTTGTAACGGACCTTGATGTCGCGCCACACGAGGAAGTAGAGGAGCTCACGGTACTGCCAGAGTTCGTTGAGGCGAACGGCCGCGAGGCGGCGCCCCGGCTCGATGACGAGGACGGGCACCGCCTCCGCCGGCGCGCCGGCGCTCACGCCGCCCTCCGCGGCCGCATCGTCTCGATGCCCCAGGGGAGGCGACGAGGAGAGCGGACCGATCTCCGAGGTGTTTCCGCATCGAGCGCAGGATAACCCGATTTGGCGCGCCCCGCCCGGGTTGGACCGGCGTCTGGCCCACCGGGGGTTCCGGTGGCAGTGCGGGTTCCTACGGTGAGGCCGCGCGCTTGCCCGGCCGCTTCGAGAGCCGTTCCGCCATGATGACCCGGTAGCGGAGGCCGGCCAGCCGAGCGCGCTCGACCTGTGCGCCGAGATCCGGGACATCGTGCGAGATCCAGACGAAGCCGTCGCGGCGGTGTTCGAGGATGGCGCCGGGGCGGCCCCTGAAGCGCGTCTCCCCGTCGTCGTAGCGGACCACGGCGACATCCTCGCGCTCGAGCACCCACTCGAACAGCGCGGCCGCGTCGATGAGCCCGTCAGGGTCGGGTTGGCGCACGAAGATGATCTTCGGCAACCCATGGGGATTCATGGCGATCTCACGCGCCGGGTTGTTCGCCTCGGCGCGGACGACCAGGACCGGCCGGTCGAGAGGGAACACGGGCGCGACGGCGGCGGCCTCGCGCAGGAGGCGCGCGTGCGCCGCGGAGAAACGGGCGCCGTCCACAAGATCCGCGCGGACGGTCACCACGCCCGCGGCCCACACCACGGCCGCAACCGCCCCCACGCCCGCGGCAGCGGCAGGCCGCACCCGCGATCGAGCGCCGCTGATCGCCGCCTCGACGGCCGCGGCGGCGAGGAGCAGGAAACCGGCGTACGGAATGGATGTATAGCGGGTCGGGAGGTACGGCACCAGCAGGGTCGGGATCGTGGGCGCGACGAGCAGGGCGAGGCCGACGATCGTGGCGGCTCTCGATTTCTTGAGGCCAAGCGCGGCTAGGCCGGCCACGACGGCGATCGCGAGAGCGCCTCGCCAGGTGAGTGTGAACGCCACCGGGAGCAGCCCCTCCAGGTGCAGGAACGCCGCGAACTCGTGCGGCACCTTGGCGAGCGGGGCCAGGGAAAATCGGTAGTAGTCCTTGTCCCCCGGGAAGAGCGCGAAGTACAGGGCGACGTAGGCAAGCACGGCACCCGTTGCCAGAGCCGTGGCCGGCAGGGCGCGCCGCGCTGTGACGCGGCGCTGGCCGAGTTCGAGCGCCGCGACCAGCGCCGGGGTCGCGACCCAGGTTTCCTTGCTCAGCGACGCGAAAGCGACCGCCGCGGCGGCGGCAACGACACGGTGCCGGCTCCAGTCCTCGTCCCGTCGCGGCCAGGCGGCGATCATTGCCAGCCACGCCAGCATGAGCAGGTCTTCGAAGCGGATCGCGACCGAAACGGCCGGCTCCTCGGTGAACGGTGACGTCACCCAGAGCAGGCCGATCACCCAGGCGGCGACCGGTCCGAGCCCCAGCCGCCGCCCTACCAGGGCGAGGCCCACGCCGGCGGCCGCGTGCAGCAGCAGGTTGGTGAGGTGGTAGCCGAGCGCGTGGTGGCCCGAGACGAGCCGGTCGAGCACCAGGGTCCAGGTCGACGTCGGCCGATAGAAGGTGTCGAGATCGGCGAGCAGGAGCGCCGGGCGGTGCATCGCGCGGTGCGCGAGCTGGAGCCACTGGTAGTCGTCGCCGATCAGGGCGAACCGCAGTACAGGCGCGTACAGGGCGAGCACGGCGCCGGTCAGGGCGAGGCAGGCGAGCACGGTGCCGATGCGCCGCATCGGATCATTCTCCCACGAGGACGACGATGGCCGCCGCGCTCTGGGGTGGGTCGTGTCGGCGGCCGGCGCCTTACCGCTCCACCCGGTAGTTCGGGGCTTCCTTGGTGATCACGACGTCGTGGGCGTGCGACTCCCTCAGGCCGGCGGAGGTGATGCGCGAGAAGCGCGCATTGGCCTGGAGGTCCGGCACGGTCGGGCAACCCGCCAGCCCCATCCCGGCGCGCAGGCCGCCGACGAGCTGGGTGAGCTGCGCCGCGAGCGGGCCCTTGTACGGGACCATCCCCTCGATCCCCTCGGGCACGAGCTTCGCGGCCTCCTCGTCGTTCTGGAAGTAGCGATCGCGCGCCCCTTCCCCGGCCTTCATCGCGCCCAGAGAGCCCATCCCGCGGTACGCCTTGAACGTCCGCCCCTGGTAGAGGATCTGTTCGCCGGGCGACTCGTCCACCCCCGCGAACAGCGAGCCGATCATCACGGTGTCGGCGCCGGCGGCGAGCGCCTTGGTGATGTCGCCCGAGTACTTGATGCCGCCGTCGGCAACGAGGGGGACGCCGGCCTCGCGGCAGGCGCGAGCGCACTCGATGATCGCGGTGATCTGCGGGACCCCGGCGCCGGTGACGACGCGCGTGGTGCAGATCGAGCCGGGCCCGACGCCGACCTTGACCGCGTCCACCCCGAGCGCGATGAGGTCGCGGGCGCCCTCGTAGGTCGCCACGTTGCCGGCGACGAGGGGCACGTCGGGGTGCAGCTCCTTGATCCGCGCCGCCGCCGCCATCACCCGCTCGGCGTGGCCGTGCGAGGAGTCGAGGCAGAGGACGTCGACCTTGGCGGCGACCAGGGCGGCGCAGCGCTCGGCCAGGTCCCCTCCCGCCCCGAGGGCCGCGGCCACGCGCAGGCGGCCGAGGCCGTCCTTGCAGGCGTTGGGGTACTCCTGCGCCTTCTTGATGTCCTTGACCGTGATGAGGCCTTTCAACGCCCCCTCGTTGTCCACCACGAGCAGCTTCTCGATGCGGTGCCGGTGCAACAGCGCCTTGGCGGCTTCCAGGGTGGTGCCGACCGGCGCCGTGACGAGGTTGTCCTTGGTCATGAAGTCCGCGATCGGGCGGTCGGCCTCGGTGCAGAAGCGCAGGTCGCGGTTCGTGAGGATCCCCTTGAGCTGGCCGTGCTCGTTGACCACCGGCAGCCCCGAGATGCGGTAGCGCGCCATCAGCTCGAGCGCTTCGCGCACCAGGCGTTCGGGGTGGATCGTGACCGGGTCCACGATCATCCCGGACTCGGACCGCTTGACCATGTCCACTTCTTCGGCCTGCCGGGCGATCGCCATGTTGCGGTGGATGACGCCGATGCCGCCGTGTTGCGCCATCGCGATCGCCATCGGCGCCTCGGTGACGGTGTCCATCGCGGCCGAGACGACCGGGATGTTGAGGCGGATCGTGCGGGTGAGGCGCGACGAAACATCGACCTCCGCCGGGTGGACGCCGGAGCGGCCGGGCAGGAGCAGCACGTCGTCGAAGGTCAACGCCAGCGGGATCTCGTGGTCAGCCATGGCGGATTGTACCTCGCGGCGCAACGGGCTGTGCGCGCCGCCCCGAGTCCGGGCAGGGCCGGTCGCCGTCCGCGGTCGGTTCAACAGGCGAGCGCCGGGTTGGACTCCAGGTAGTGCGCGATGTAGCTGGCGTACAGGCGGTAGAGGCCGACCTTTTCGGGGACGAGGCGGTGGAAGTCGAGCTGGACCTGGGCGGCCCGGCGGACGATCTCCGCCTGCGCGTCGCCGGGGCGGAAGCCGCGGAAGCGGTCGGCGTACGGGCGGAGCGCCTCGATGACGCGCCGCATCGCCTCGTCGAACGCCGTCGGGGAAACGGCTGCGCCGGGCTCGAACTGCAGGATCGCGCGGCTGGCCACGTTGACGGGCAGGATCTTCACCAGATCGAGGCAACGCTGCCGGGCGAGCGCCGCGAGCCCCTTGCGGTCGATGTCGAGGTGGTCGGCGACGCGCACCGGCTTGCCGTAGGAGAGGTAGGTGTCGCCGATACTGCGGATCATCGAGAGGGAGTCCAGCACGTGCAGGGTGCGCGGCTTGCCGCTCCCGTCGCCGACCATCTCCTCGGCCTCGCGCACGCGGGTGTAGTCCACGTTGAACGGCACGATGTAGACCTCGCGGGGCGCGAGGCCGGGGTTGCTCGCGAGGATCAGGTCGCGGTTGCGCTCGTACTCGAGCGCGGCGTCGAAGGCGGTCGGGAAGAAGTCGCCGTAGCGGGCGTGCTCGGGGATGTTCTTGCGGGTCCCTTCGGGGAAGACCATCACGTCGAGGCCGTGCGCGAGGAACGACAGCACGTCGTCCCGCAGCTTGCGCGCCGACTCGAGCATCTCCTTGCGGCTGGCCGGCCGCCGCACCAGGAACGCGCCGATCTTCCAGCTCAGGTCCTGGAAGAAGCGTCCCTTGACGAGGTTGTCGCCCATCCCGACGTACGGCACCGGCAAGCCGGCGAGGTGAAGCGGCGGCAGCACCCCGCTCGTCTCCCACAGGCTCTTGTGCAGCCCGCAGTAAAGGAACGTCGCGCCGCCCCGTTGCTTGAGGGCTACGAGATCCTCGTCCATCTCGACGTGCGGGCGCACCAGGAAGCGGTGCCCGAGCATGGCGATCGTCTTGGCGGTCCAGTAGTAGACGTTGCGCCGGTCGGAGACGTCGAGGGCGGCGATTGGGTAGGGAGCACCCATGCGGCCGAGCATACACCCAAGCCCCGCCGCCGGGCGCCGCCGATAGCGGACCATCTGCGTTGTCGGGCTGCGGCGGTTCGGATCCTCATGTGGCCTCCGGCCACACTCCGGTCCGACCGCGTTGCCCTCCTAGCATTGGCCCACTCTCGGCGGCGCGGCTACACGCCGCTAGCTGCGAGGCCCTGCCTGGCGGCGGGGGTCCGCTTTCGACGGAGACACTCAAGGGCGCACGGCCTGCGGCCGGCGCGGCCGGTTGTGGCGGCGGCGTTTCACAAGTTGTCGTTCCCGCGCACGCGGGAACCCAGTTTCTGCCATGCCTGAGGTCTCGATGTGGGGCGCGACCGCCGGACGCGCCGTTGGCCTCGTCGGACAACCTGTCATTGCGAGGTTCCCGAGCCCCGCCCAGGGCGGGGCGAGGGAGCCGTGGCAATCTCGAGGGCGACAGGTTTGTCGCTCCAGGCGGTTCGCACGAGATTGCTTCGCCCCGCCTGCAGCGGGGCTCGCAATGACCACCGGTGCCGGGACCCTTCGCGACACGGGGTGCGACCGCCGAGCCCGCAGGTTGACATTTCCGCGTTCGATTTCGGTGTTTGCTGTCTCCGACCACGGACCACGCCTTTCCTGTCTCTTGTCGTGGCCGCGGGTGCCATTTCGGCCGATTCCGGCGTCCGGGGGATCCGGCCGCGGAGGAGCGACGGTGACCTCTCAGGGGGACGTAGCTGCGTGACGGCGGTAGGGGCTGCGGACGCCATGCCGGGACCGTGGGGCATCCGGATATGGCACGTTGTTTGCTTTCCTCTTCGGCAAGCAACACGGCCCTTCGGCGACCGCAAGGTCAAGGGAGGGCGCGAGAGGAGGACGGCGGTCATGCACCCACTTTGCAAGCCACTCAATTTGGCCTACCAAACATTCCTCTCACATACTTCCATTCCTTGATGTCCAAACGTAGCGCTTGACCGCCTACCTTTCACACCTCGGCCGCCGGCAGTCGCCGGCGGCTTGTGGTGTCTATCGCGGAGGACGGCGGGGAGCCCCCGGCTCAGGCCTGGGTCCGGCCTAGGAGGGGGCGGTGCTGTCGCCAGCGCCGTGGCACTTCTTGTACTTCTTGCCGGATCCGCATGGGCAGGGGTCGTTCCGCCCCACCTTGGGCGTCGAGCGGCGCACGGTCGTCGGCGTCGTGGAGCCCGGCGAGTGCTGCGCCTCCTTGCGTTCGCCGGCCAGGCCCGAGGCCTCGGCCTTCTGCTCGCGGTGGACGACCTGGCGGTGCCGGTGCTCGGGGGCCTGCTGCACCAGCTCGACCCGGTACAGGTACTGCACCACCTGGTCCTCGACGCGCTCCATCATCTCCTGGAAGAGGTCGAACGACTCGCGCTTGTACTCGACGAGGGGGTCGCGCTGGCCGTAGGCGCGCATCCCGATCCCCTCCTTGAGGTGATCGAGGGCGAGCAGGTGGTCCTTCCACTGCGCGTCCAGCACCGAGAGGATCAGGTAGCGCTCGAGCTGGCGGAACTGATCGGCGCCGATGGTGCGCTCGCGCTCCTCGAAGCGCTGCTCGATCGCGGCCGTGAGCCTCTCCAGGAGCTGCGGCCGGTTGATCGTCTCCCAGGACACGTCGGCCTGGGCGGCCGTCATGCCGAAGAGGTCCTTGAACTCGCGCTCGAGCGCCTCCTGGTCCCACTCGTCCGGGTGCTTGTCCTCCGGGCAGTACGAATCGACGAGGGAAACCACGATCGCGCGGGCGCCCCGCAGCACCCAGTCGCGGTTTTCCTTCCCCTCGAGGACGTCGCGGCGCAGGCGGTACACCGCCTCGCGCTGCTTGTTCATCACGTCGTCGTACTCGAGCAGGTGCTTTCTCATCTCGAAGTTGCGCCCCTCGACCTGCTTCTGGGCCCGCTCGATCGACTTGGAGACCATCCTCGACTCGATCGGGACGCCCTCCTCCATGCCCAGGTGCTTCATCCACTCGCGCAGGCGGTCGGAGGCGAAGATGCGCATCAGGTCGTCCTCGAGCGAGAGGATGAATCGCGACGAGCCGGGGTCGCCCTGGCGGCCCGACCGGCCGCGGAGCTGGTTGTCGATGCGGCGCGCTTCGTGGCGCTCGGTGCCGCAGATGTGGAGGCCGCCGGCGGCGAGCACCTTGTCACGCTCCCCGGCGCACTTCACCTTGTACTTCTCGACCGCCGCCAGGTACGCCTCGGGCTCCTTCAGGGGGTCGGCCTCGGACCTGGCGAGCCCCTCGGGGTTGCCGCCGAGGATGATGTCGGTGCCGCGGCCGGCCATGTTGGTCGCGATGGTCATCGCGCCGAACCGGCCGGCCTGGGCGACGATCCCCGCCTCGCGCTCGTGGTATTTGGCGTTGAGCACGACGTGCGGGACGCTGCGGCGCTTGAGCAGCTCCGAGAGGTGCTCCGACCTTTCGATCGAAACCGTGCCGACCAGGACCGGCTGGCCCTTCTCGTGCAGCTCGACGAGCTCCTCCACCACCGCCGTCCATTTCTCCTTCTCGGTGCGGAAGATGATGTCGGGGTTGTCGGCGCGGATCATCTCCTGGTTGGTCGGGATGACGATGACGTCGAGGCCGTAGATGTGCGCGAACTCGTCGGCCTCGGTCTCCGCCGTGCCGGTCATGCCGGCGAGCTTTTCGTACATGCGGAAGTAGTTCTGCAGCGTGATCGTCGCCAGGGTCTGGTTCTCGGCCTCGATCTTGACGTTCTCCTTGGCCTCGACCGCCTGGTGCAGCCCGTCCGACCAGCGCCGGCCCGGCATCAGGCGGCCCGTGAACTCGTCCACGATGATGACCTGGCCGTCCTTGACGATGTAGTCCCGGTCGAGGTGGTACAGGGTGTGCGCCCGCAGCGCCTGCTGCACCGCGTGCAGCGTCTCGATGTTCGAGGGCTCGTAGAGGTTGGGGACCCCGAGCAGCTTCTCCGCCTTGGCGATGCCCTCCTCGGTGAGGGAGGAGGTGTGCGCCTTCTCGTCGAGCAGGTAGTCGCCGGTCGTGGACTTGTTGCCGTACTTGTCCTTGATCTCCTCGCCCTTGACGAACTTCGGGATGATGTGGTCGACGTCGTAGTAGAGCCCGACGGAAAGCTCGGACGGCCCGGAGATGATGAGCGGCGTGCGGGCCTCGTCCACCAGGATCGAGTCCACCTCGTCGACGATGGCGTAGACGTGCTTGCGCTGCACCATGTTCTCGACCTCGAACTTCATGTTGTCGCGCAGGTAGTCGAAGCCGAACTCGTTGTTGGTGCCGTAGGTGATGTCCGCCTGGTACGCGGCCTTGCGCTCGGCGTCCTCCATCTGGTTCTGGATGCACCCGACCGACAGGCCGAGGAACCGGTAGATCTGCCCCATCCACTCGGCGTCGCGCTTGGCCAGGTAGTCGTTCACGGTGACGACGTGGACGCCGCGCCCCGAAAGGGCGTTGAGCACCACCGGCAACGTCGCGACCAACGTCTTGCCCTCGCCGGTCCTCATCTCGGCGATCTTGCCCTCGTGCAGGACCATGCCGCCGATCAGCTGGACGTCGAAGTGGCGCATCCCGAGGGCGCGCCGGGAGGCCTCCCGCACCAGCGCGAAGACCTCGACGAGGTGCGCGTCCAGCGTCTCCTGGACGAGCGTGCGGCGCTCCTTGTACTCCGCCGGCAGGTCGGCCAGGCGCGACCGGATCTCGTCGCGAATGGCGGCCGCCCGGGCGCGCAGCGCGTCATCCGAGAGCGCCTTGACTTCCGGTTCCTTCGCGTTGATTTCGACCACGCGCGGGGTGAGGCGCTTGACCTCCCGCTCGTGCTTGGAACCAACGAACATCTCGATGACTTTTTCGACGACCCCGGGCATACCCACCTCGAATCGGAAACAGTACGCCTGACGGCCCGCAAACTCAAGCCGGAGCACGGCCAAAGTCCATTGCTGCGGGGTCTTCCAGCGTCTTGGGCCGAATTCCGCGGCGCGGCGGCGGACGGCGATCCGCGGGCCCCACCCGGGCTCGCCGGGTGGCTACCCCTCGGCGGTCGCCTGCAGCCAGTCGACCAGGCGGCGGAACGGCTCGGGGGCGGCGTCCTCGCGCACGCTGACGGAGCGGGCGCTGGCCTCGTCCTCGATCGTAAGCCGGTAGACGAAGCGATCGGGTTGGCTCGGGCGCGCCGCCGGGTTCTCGGGGAAGGTGGCGAGGTCGGCGGCCGCGACGAGACGGCGCAACTCCTCGGCGCGCTCGGGCGCGAGCGCCGTCGCGTCCACCGTCACGGTGCGGCGGATATTGGCAAGCCCCCCGGAGCGCTCGAGCCGGACCTTCATGGGCTCTAGACTACCCCCACCCGTTTCCAGGCGGCGGCGACGGCCTTCGCCACCCCGCCGCGCGCGCCGAACAGTTCCTTGGCCGCCGCGATCGTCGAGGCGGCCGCGGCCTTGAAGTCCGAAGTCGGCCGCAGCCGGTCGCGCAGCGTGACGTACCAGACCTTGCCCGCCGTCTCCCACGCGAAGCCGCCGATCGCAACCGCCGCCAGGTAGAACGCGCGGTTGGGGATGCCGGAGTTGATGTGGACGCCGCCGTTGTCGTCGGCCGTCTCGACGTAGTGCGCCATGTCGGCGGGCTGCGGGTCCTTGCCGATCAGCGGGTCGTCGTACGCGGTCCCCGGCGCCGCCATCGAGCGCAGCGCCGCGCCGCGGATCGCCGGCGTGAACAGGCCGGCGCCGATCAGCCAGTCGGCCTGGTCGGCGGTCTGCCCGAGTGTCCGCTGCTTGACGAGCGAGCCGAAGACGTCGGAGAACGACTCGTTGAGCGCCCCCGGTTGGTCCGCGTAGTCGAGGCTCGCCTCGTACTGCGTGACGCCGTGGGTCAGCTCGTGGCCGATCACGTCGACGGCCTTGGTGAAGCGCTGGAAGATCTTCCCGTCGCCGTCCCCGTACACCATCTGGGCGCCGTCCCAGAAGGCGTTGTCGTAGCCCCGCTGGTAGTGGACGGTGGAGACGAGCGGCATGCCGCGGTCGTCGATCGAGTCGCGGCCGAAGACGTCGTGGTAGAGGTCGTACGTGGCGCCGGCGCCGTCGTAGGCCTCGTTGACCGCGACGTCCGTGCCCGGCGGGTCGCCCTCGCCGCGCGCCTTGGCGCCGGGGAGTTGCGAGCCGTGCTTGGCGTCGTACACGGTGCGCTGTTTGCCGGGCGCGGCCGCCGCGGCGGCGGTCGCGATGTCGCCGAGCAGTTCCCGCCGGCCGCGGATCCTCTCGGAGACCGCGAGCGCCTGCAGCGCCCAGGCGCGCTGCTCGGCGTCGCCGTTGGCGACGATCGCCCACAGGATGTGCGGCGGCAGGATCCCCGCGGCCGGGAAGCACCGCGGGCGTGCGACGTTTTGACCTCGTGTTCTCGCGGTCATCTCGGCGCTCCTTCGCGGCCGCACCGTGTGCGGCCAGCCGGACGGTGCTTGTGCGTCAACCTTGCCGATCCGTTGTCTGCAGGCTACGGCCCAGGCCCGCCAGGGTCAAGGCTGGCCTGCAGGCGCGGGGGCGCAAAAGGCCGGGCTGTCCGTTGCGGATGAACAACCCGCTGGATATAGTGACGCGACGTTTTGCGGCCTTGCAGTCAACTCGTCGAGGAGGCGTCGCGATGGGCCTTTCGCTCCTGCGCACCAAACCCCTGACCCTGGTCCTTGCCGAAACCGACAACGAAAAACACGGCCTCAAGCGCGCCCTCGGCCGCTGGGACCTCGTCGCCATCGGGATCGGCTGCATCATCGGGGTGGGGATCTTCGTGCTTCCGGGGGTGGAGGCCGCCAACCACGCGGGACCCGGCATCATCCTCTCGTTCGCCGTCGCGGCCTCGGCGTGCGCCTGCGCGGCGCTGTGCTACGCGGAGCTGGCCGCGATGATCCCGGTGGCGGGGAGCGCCTACACCTACGGCTACGCGACCCTCGGCGAGCTGATCGCCTGGATCATCGGCTGGGACCTGATTCTCGAGTACATGGTGGGCGCGAGCCTGGTGGCGATCGGCTGGTCGGCGTACCTCGTCAACCTGCTCAACCACCTCGGCAAGCCGTTCGGCTGGCAGCTCCCGCACGCGTGGTGCGCGGCGCCGTGGGGGCTGGACTCCGGGGTCCTGAACCTGCCCGCGGTGCTGATCGTGGGCGTGCTGACGTGGCTGCTGGTGCGCGGGATCAAGGAAAGCGCCCGCGTCAACCTCGTCATGGTGATCGTCAAGCTCACCGTGATCCTCATCTTCATCGGGCTCACCGCCTGGTACGTGAACCCGGGGAACTGGCAGCCGTTCATGCCGTTCGGGTTCAAGGGCGTGATGACCGCGGCGGCGATCGTGTTCCTCGCCTACGTCGGGTTCGACGCGGTGTCGACGACCGCCGAGGAAGCGGTCAACCCGCAGCGCGACATGCCGTTCGGGATCATGGGCTCGCTGGTGGTGGCGACGGTCCTGTACGTCGTCGTGGCCGCGATCATGACCGGCGTCGTTCCCTACCGCCAGCTCAACGTGGCCGACCCGGTGGCGCTCGTGCTCAACGTGCTGCACAAGCCGTGGGCGTCGATGCTGGTGAGCGTCGGCGCGCTCGCCGGGATCACGAGCGTGCTGCTCGTGCTCCTCCTCGGCCAGCCGCGCATCCTGTTCGCGATGTCGCGCGACGGCCTGCTGCCGCCGCTGATGTCGAAGATCCACCCGCGCTTCCGCACGCCGTACCTGACCACGATCATCACCGGCTCGATCGTGGCGGTCTCGGCGGCGCTGACCCCGATCAACGTGGTCGCCGAGCTGTGCTCGATCGGCACGCTGTTCGCGTTCATGATCGTCTCCGCCGGCGTGCTCGTCCTGCGGCACACCCGCGGCGAGGTCGAGCGGCCGTTCCGGGTGCCCCTGTTCCCGCTGATCCCGATCCTCGGGATCGTGCTCTGCGGCTACCTCATGTTCAGCCTGCCGCTGGTGACCTGGCTCCGTTTCCTGGTGTGGTTGGTGATCGGGCTCGTGATCTACGCCAGCTACGGCTACCGCCACAGCAAGGTGGCGTGAGGCAGGGCGAAGACGTGATCAGTGGTCCGTGGTCCGTGTTCCGAGCCGGCCGCAGGCCGCGCGCCCTTGCGCCTCCTAGGACGAGCAGCTCAACGATACGCAGGGCTTCGCAACTTGGGGCGTGTAGCCGCACCGCCGAGAGTGGGCCAGATGCTAGGAGGGCAAGGCGGTCGGACCGGAGCGTAGCCGGAGGCTACGTGAGGATCCGAACCGCCGCAGCCCGACAACGCAGATGGTCCGCTATCGGCGGCGCTCACCAGCGACTTTCTCGGGGATGCCGACCAAACTACTGAGGACGACCATCCTGTCGAACTGGTCGCTGAGAACGGTCTGGGTGCGGCTGCCGGCGAAAAGCGTGTCGAGGCGGCGCACGTCGCCCGGGCGGATCACGCACAGCACCTTGGGCTTGTCGTCGAAGAACGCGCGGATCTGTTCGTCCTGCCAGAGGACCGGGACCGGGTGCGGGCTCCAGAACGGGTTGGAACGCGAGTCCATGACCGCGATCGGGTTGCCGGTGTAGAAGTTGACGCCGCGCGCGTAGAGCTTGCTCGCGACGATCGTCTGGCCGGCGAGCCCCTGCTCGGCGACGATCCGCGCCATGTCTGCATCGGTGAAGCCGTCGGTGGCGGCCGCGGGGACGGAGAGGAAGCCGAGGAGGACGATCGCCAGGAAGCCGGCGGCGTTGAGGGCGATGACGGGCGCGAGGCGGCGCATGAGCACGAGCGCGCCGCACGCCAGTTGAACGACGCCGAACGCCGCCACCGCGAGCAGCAGGGGGCGGAGCTCGGCGGCGAGGGGGCCGTGGACGAGCCACGGCACCGCGATCATCCCGGCGCCGAACAGCATGAACAGGGCGGCCGCGGCCACGGTGCGGCGGCGCATGCCGTCGAGCGACTCGAGCGAGAGCGCGAGCAGGACGGCGATCGCGGGGAACAGCGGCAGGATGTAGCTCGCGAGCTTCGAGTGCGCGATCGCGAAGATGACGTACACCGCGAGGAACCACATCCCGAGGAACGTTGCGATCGAGCGGTGCTTCTTCCAACCGGCGCCGAGGAACGCGAGCAGCGGCGTCCACGGGAACAAGCCGACGATGAGCACCGCCGGGTAGAAGTACTGGTTGTCGAAGTTCGTGTGCTCGGCCCGCAGGATCCGGTCCCAGTTGTCGTGGACGAGGAACTCCCAGGTGAACGCCCGCCCGTACGTCAGGGTCGCGTACAGATACCACGGCGCGGCGAGCACGGCGAAGACGAGCCACCACGGGTGGAGGAGGAACGACCGGAGCGCCTCGCGGTTGCCCGTCACCAGCAGGAACGCCACGATCGCGAGCAGCTCGGCGATGATCCCCACCGGCCCCTTGGCCAGCACCGCGAGCGCGGCGGCGGCCGCGAAGAGGACCAGCCAGCGCTGCCGCCGCTCGGCGAACCACAGGTAGAACCCCCACATGCTGACCACGATCAGCGAGGTGAACACCATGTCGGTGAGCAGCGCGATCGACTGGCCGAGGCAGACCAAACAGCTCGCCTGGATCAGCGCGGCGATCGCCGCAGTGCGCTCCGGGAGCACGCGACGGCCGAAGAAGTACGTGGCGGCGACCCCCAGCATCCCGAACAGCGCCGGGATCAGCCGCGCCGCCCACGGGGTCACGCCGAACGCCGAGAACGAGGCCATCAAGCACCAGTAGGTGAGCGGCGGCTTCTCGAACTGAGGGTGGCCGAACATCAGCGGCGTGAGCGGGCTCCCGTGCTGCAGCATCTCGCGCGCCGTCTGCGCGTAGAACACCTCGTCCGGGTCGGTCAGCGGCAGCACGTTGAGACCGGCCACATAGGTGAGACCCGCGAGCGCGACCAGGGCGAGGATCAGCCGGGACCGGCGCCGCGGTGTCGGGTCCGCCGTGAGGCCGGGGCGTTGCTCGGGGGAGGTCGAAGGGGCCACCATCCCCGAACCGTAGCAAATGCGGGCGTCCCCGCCAAGGCCGGATCACACGCGCCCGCACCGGGGGCGAGCCCGCAGGGAGCAATGGCGCGCTATCGTGCGAGCCGCAGCGCGGTCCTGCTCTCGTCGAGCACGATGCGCTGCGGCAGGTGGCGTCCGGCGAGCCAGACAATGCGCTGCGAGGCAAGCCGAGCCTCGAGGTTCCTCGCGGCCGCAAGCACTTTTCGGCGCGCGGAGACGTCCTCGGAAGGTCCCCAAGCAGCCGTGAACCCGGCCGACGCCTCGCCGGTCAGGGACCACACGGCCAGCGGGACGTGCAGCGCGGCGAGGAACGCGCGTGCGGTTGCTACCTCGAGCGCGCTCGCGTCCGGTCTCCATCCCCCCGCAGCCTTCTGCCGGATCGTCTCCGCGACGATGACGACAACCGCCCGCCTGTGGTTGGAGCCCGCGACCTCGGCTCCGGCGACGGCTACGGCGTCGGCGAGACGCTGCGGACGTGAGCCCCGGAAGCCGGCGAGGCTCTCGAGGACAGCTGGCTCGCGCAACCACGAAAGCGTCGTCTGCCGGCCCATCGCGAACGCGGTACCCGCGTCGGAGGTCGGGAGGGGTACGGCATGCACCACGAAGAAGACGTCGGCATCGGGTTTGGGCTGTTTCTGCATCCCGGCAAGGCGGGTCAGGACAGGATCCACGTTGCGGGAGTCGCTCTGCTCCACGGCCCATCTGGACGCCAATAGGGCGGACGCCTCCCCGCTGAGCACGACGGCGACTTCCGCCCGACCCTCCTCGACCGCGACCGGCTCGAGGATCGCCGACCTCGTCCGGAACAGGCCGCGCAGCTGTGGCAGGTCGAGCGCCTCGCACCGCTGAGGGCAGACCACGGCCGTCGCCGTGAGGTCGCTTCCGGCCGTTGCAGTCACGTCGCCGCCCAGGACCACGTCCGCCCGGTCCCGGAGCGTCTCGGAGTAGGTGACCTCGACGCTCACCAGGTGGGGCGTGCGCAGGTCGAGCGCCGGCAGGGCGATCCGGTGGGGGCCTTCGATCCGCAGTGGCGAGCCGTCGAGAGTGGCGGTCACGACCGGCGAGGCCTTGTCGACCGCAGCCGCATTCCACGCAACCCTGACGGCGGTCGATCCTCTCGCCGTCCCGTCGCTGTCAAGCAGCAGCGAGACGTCCGTTCTCTTGCCGCCCAGGTTGACCGCCCGCTGCGCACGGCAGATCTCCTTGCCGGCGGCGTCGAACCCCACCGCGGTGAGCCGGTGCGGCATGAGGCTGGACCCGAAGTCGCATTCGAGCTCCCAAGGGGGGCCGTGCAGAAGGCCAACTGCCGTCCCGTCGAGCCTCAGCTCCACCGCCGCCACGGGCGGGCTCACCATCAGGCGGATCGGCGCGTGTCCGATCACCAGGCCGAGCAGAAGTGTCTCGAATGCGACCATCAGCCATACCTGTCAAGGTCAGGTGCAAGACCCACGCCAGTCTATCTGGGGTGGCAAAGGAGGAGGGGGCCTCGGCCCGATCTCCCTTCCTGCCGCATGACGAGGCCGCGGGCGGGCTTCGCGTTGACGCTTCCCGGCTCGCATCGCGCCGTCGTTGTCTGTCTCAGTCTGGGGACGACGCGTCTCACAATGACAACACCTCTGGCTTGACATCCTCAACCGGCGGTCGCGCATCGTTGGTACGGTTGATGCATTCTCCAACACCAGAGGATCGGCTCATGAAACCAGCATGCGTGCTCGCGGGGTTGGTCGCCTTCACTTCGATTCTCCTCGGCGCCTCGCCTACGTTCGCCCAGCAGTCCGCTCCGGCGCCCACACCGGTGACCGAGGCCGTGCGGGTCAACGTCGTCAACCTGGAGGTGTTCGTCACCGGACCCCACGGCCGTCCGGTGCTCGACCTCGAGCCGGAGGAGTTCGAGCTGCGCGAGGACGGGAAGATCGTGGCGCTCACCAACTTCCTGCCGCCGCTGGCGGCCGGCGCTGCGACGCCCCCGAGCCCACCTTCCGCCCCGGCCTCGACGCTTGGTCCGGCCCAGATGCAACCACCGTCGGACGAGGCGAGCGAGCGCACGCTCGTGGTGTTCTTGGACGACCTCAACCTCACGCAGCGAAGCTGCAAGCCGGTGCTCGACAGGCTCCGCGGCTTCGTCGCCGAGCGGACGGCCGAGGGCTACAGGGTCGTGATCCTGAGCTACAACCGGTCGCTGCAGCAGCACACGCCGCTCACCGCCGACCCGAAAGTGCTCGCCGCGGCGCTCGACACGCTCGAGCACACCGCCTACGAGGGATTGATGACGAAGGCGCAGCGCGACGCGATCCTGCGCGGCATGGGACGCGCGGCGCAGGACAGTGGCCGAACCGCCGCCCTCGACCGCACGGGGCTCAGGACGGAGGCCAGGTTCTTTGCCGAGGAACAGACGATGCTGAACCAGTCGCTGCTCGACACCCTGGTCAGGCTCGTGGACTCGCTGGCGGGGGTCCCGGGGCGGAAGGACGTGCTGTACGTCAGCGACGGGGTGCCGCTCGAGCCGGGAGCGGACGTACTCGACGAGGCCGCGTCGCTCCCTCAGGAGGAGGCGGAACTCCCTCAGGCTGACGCGACGGGGAGGAATTTCACCGGGCCAACCACACTACGGCTCCGGCTTCAGGATGTCGTGCACCACGCCAACGCGAGCCGGATCGCCTTCTACACGATCAACGGCGGCGCCCCAATGGGGGGCCACGATGTCTCGGCCGAAATCGCGATGAGCCCGGCGACCGAGGTGGAAACGACCGATTTCTTCAACCGCGACCCGTCGCTGACCGCCCTCGCGGTCGGCACCGGCGGGCTCAAGCTGCCCAACCCCGGGGCCCTGCCGGCGATGGCGGCCGATCTCGACACCGCGTACTCGCTCGGCTACTCGCCGGACCACTTCGGCGACGGCAGGTACCACCGGCTGTCGGTCACGTTGAAGCGCGCCGGCCTTTCCGCGCGGTACCGCGAGGGGTACCTCGACAAGACGCCCGACGAGCGCCAGAAGGACGCGACCAGTGCGGCGCTATTCGCCGGCGGGAACAGCAACCCACTGGAAGCCAGGGTGCAGCTCGGCAGCCCGGAGAGGCAGGGTCGCAACAAGCTCTTGCTGCCCCTCACCGTGTTCATACCGGCGCGCGACCTCGTCCTGGTCGAGAACGGCCCTATGCACGAGGGGCAGGTCTCGGTGACGATCGCGGCTGCCCGAGCCGGGGGCCGGCGGTCCGAGGTCACCCGCAAGACGTTCCCCATTCGGGTGCCATCGCAGCACGCCGTCGCCTTCCTGAAGGGTGACGTGTCGTTCGCCTTCTCGCTGCTCCTCGAGGCGGCCGGCGCGACGATCTCGGTGAGCGCCCGGGACGACGTAAGCCAGGTGGAATCGATCGTCGTCACCACCTTCGGGGGCGAGCCGGCGAAGAGCTGAGGCCAGGAAAGGGGCAAGGTCGAGGCGGCGCGATCGCGTATACTGTCGGCGTGAGTACACCGAGCACCCTTTTTTCGCAGCGCACGTTCTCCGAGTTCAACCTTCTTCCGCAGGTCCAGCAAGGCCTCGACGACGCCGGGTTCACCCAGTGCACATTGGTGCAGGCCGAGGTGCTGCCGCTCACGCTCGCGGGGCGCGACGTGGCCGCCCAGGCGCAAACCGGCACCGGCAAGACCGCGGCGTACCTGGTCACGATCTTCGCCAAGCTGCTGGCAACGCCGGCGCCCGAGCCGCGGGTGCCGCGGGCGCTCATCATCGCACCGACCCGGGAGCTGGTGGTGCAGGTCGCGGACGACGCCGAGAAGCTGGGGCGGCACACCGGGCTCGTCACCGAGGCGGTGTTCGGCGGGATGGACTACCGCGAGCAGCGCGACGAGCTGCTGCACGGCGTGGACCTCCTGGTCGGGACGCCGGGACGGCTGCTCGACTACCTGCGCCAGGGCGTGACCTCGCTGCGCCGCGTCGAAGTGTTCGTGGTGGACGAGGCCGACCGCATGTTCGACATGGGGTTCGTGGACGACCTGCGGGAGATCACGCGCCGGTTGCCGCCGCCCTCGAAGCGCCAGACGATGTTCTACACGGCGACGCTCTCGCCGAGGGTGCTGGCGCTCGGCTACAACGAGATGCGCAACCCGGCCGAGATCGTCGTCAACCCCGAGGAGATCACGCCCGACCGCCTCGAGCAGGCGCTGTACCACGTCGGCGCGCGCGAGAAGTTCTCCCTGCTGCTGGGCCTGTTGGCGCAGGAGGGGTACAGCCGCACGATGATCTTCGTCAACACCCGCGAGGAGGCGCGCCGCCTCGTGGAGCGCCTCGAGCGCCACGGCTTCGACGCGCGCGGGCTCACCGGCTCGGTGATCCAGCGCCGGCGCCTGAAGGTGCTCTCGGACTTCAAGGAGGGGACGCTCCCGATCCTGGTGGCCACCGACGTCGCCTCGCGCGGCCTCCACATCGAAGGCGTCTCGCACGTGATCAACTACGACCTCCCCCAGGACCCCGAGGACTACATCCACCGGGTGGGCCGGACCGCGCGCGTCGGCGCCGACGGCAAGGCGATCTCCCTCGCGTGCGAGAACTTCGTCTTCTCGCTGCCGTCGATCGAGAAGCTCCTGGGCGCCAGCATCCCGGTCAAGTTCGCGGACGACGCGATGTTCAAGCGGGTGCTGCCGCGGCCGCGGCCGCAGGGACACACCCGCCACGAGACGCCGCAGCGCGCGGCGCCCGCCGCGCCGCGTCCGGCCGGCGCGCCGCCCGCCTTCCGTGCCGGCGCCCGCCGCACCGTCCCCTGCTTCCGAGGCTTCGCCCCAGCCGGAGCCTGGGAAGAAGCGCCGCCGCCGCCGGCGCCGCAAGCCCGCGGGGGGACCGGCCGGGACGCCGCCGCCGGCGCCCGTAGCGGGGTGACGCTCGCGCGCTCACGCTTGGTGGTCGGTCCCAGTGTCGCCAGTGTACAATTCTCGCACTGGAGGATCTCATGAAGCTCTCTCGCGCCACCGTCCTGCTCGCGACGTGCGCCGTCTTCGTCGCCTTCCTCGCGGCCTGCGCCTCGGCGCCGCCGGAGACCAAGTGGGAAGGCCGCAGGATCGAGGACGCGATCGCCGCCTACGGTCCGCCCAAGAGGATCGAACCCTCGCAGACCGGCAAGCTCTACGTCTGGGAGTCGAGGCACACGATGGAGGGGATGGGCGGGTTCCCCGGCGCGACGCGGGAGACCCACGTCAAGATCCGGATGATGACCGTGGACGCGAACGGCATCATCACCTCCAACAACCTCGTCGATCAGTGAAGCGCCTCGCGCCTGACTGGCGGCTGGCTGTTCCGGTTGCGTTCCGGGTGACGAAGGTGGGCGCGAACGGCGCCATCACCTCGGACGCGCGCTGGGGGGACAGGCTGTTCTCCTGAGATGACGTTTCCGACTAGGATACGGTGGTGAGACGCAACTCGTTCCTGGCACGGCTCATGCTTTTGAATCGAGTGGGAGGTGCTCCCATGAGGATGACCCGCTTGGCGTTCGCGGCAGCAGCGGCGATCCCCCTCGCAGCGCTGGCGATCGGCTGTGCCTCGACGGACACCGGCGCGGCGTGGACCGGTCGCAACGTGCGCGACGCGATCTCGCGGTTCGGGCCGCCCACCCGGGTCTCGACCGTCGCCGGCGGCGACAGGGTCTTCACCTGGGAGCGGCTGCACCGGTGGCCGAAGGCCTCGTGGGCCGTGGCGCCGGGTGGCCAACCGTACGTCCAGACGAGCGAGACGGTCACGGCCTCCGAGCTCACGGCCTGGGTGCGCGGGGACGGAACGATCTGGTCGTGGAGCGTGTGGGACACCCCGACCGTGCTGGCGCCCGTCCCTCCCCTGGACCCGCACGCACCATAGGGGATCGCCGGGCCTGCGGCGCGCAGTTGGCTCAGAGACGTCGTGGGCCGCCGAGCAGGCGAACGGGCAGCGTGATGACGGCGCGCAGGAGCTCGAACACGCCGCCGACGGCGATCCCGATCAATCGGAACGGCAGCAGCAGAAGCCACACCAGCGGGTAGAGCACGAGCGCTGCCAGCGCGAGCGGCCAGCACAGCAGCAGCAGGATCAACCACAGCAGGAATTTCCCCATCGCGCCCCTCCCGGCCTTGCTCCCAGTACGTTGTCGGAGAGCGTTTGGTTCCGCCCGGCGTCACGGGCGGGGTGCGGGCTCGGGCCGAGTCACTGCCAGCACCGTGAAGGGCTTTTCGTCGGGCCCTACCCCGACCGCCTGGGCGAGCTTGGCCGTCTCGGACTCGACCAGCATGGCCGCTGCCGAGACCGAGCGCCACCGCTTCGAGGGCGAGGTTCTGGGATGCCGCGCCGGCTTCGAGTGCGACGTACTTGGGCGCCCGGTCGCCGTACGACTTTGCGGTCCGCGACTCGACCGTCGTGATCACAAAGATCGCCGGTACGCCCGTGAGCGGTTGGAAGCGGCACGCGTCCGCAATCTGCGGGCCTCGGATCGCCCTCCGCGATGCGCACGAGGTCGTTGGTCGTCGGGCGGTACCGGTAGACCGCGGGCGGAAGCCCGGTCACGTTGGCGGCGACGAGGATGACCTCGAGGGGGAACAAGGCACCCGCCGACGGGGCCGCGCGGCCGCCGTACTTCCCGGTAATGCCCTGGGCGGCCCAGAGCAGCTGGCCGACCTCTTGAAGCGTCACCGGAGCCGTCCCGAACGTACGCGGCGCGCGGCGCCCGCGCAGCGCCTCCTCCACCGACGTCGCGCTCTTGCCGCGCGGTTCCGGCAACTTGATCGTCGTGGTGCCGATCGGCACCGGGGTGGCGGAATCCTGCGTGTTCGGCGCCGCGGGCGACACCTGTCCGAGCGCCGCGCCTGCGGCGAGGGCGAGGGTGATCAGACACGCAGCGGCGGTCGATCCGGGGATCCTGGCGATCTCCATCGTGGCTTCCTCCTCAAGTCGCAAGAGTGTAGCGGAGTTCCATCGGCCTCCGATCGCCCTGCTAGAATCGCGCCGCTGGCGATGCAATCGGAGGGCGGTATGAGCGAGCGGTTGATGGGAGCGTTCGAGCGGCCGTTCTGCGGCAGCCTGCGGGCCGCCGACATCGGCCGCCGCGTCGAGCTGGTCGGCTGGGTGCGCCGGCGCCGCAACCTCGGCGGGATCGTGTTCGTGGACCTGCGCGACCGCGAGGGGTGGGCGCAGGTGCTGCTGCGCGACGCGCTGCGCGAGGCGGGAGAAAAGCTCTCCCAGGAGGACGTGGTGCGCGTCGTCGGCACCGTGGCCGCGCGCTCGGCCGACACCGTCAACCGCGAGATGCCCACCGGCGAGATCGAGGTCATCGCCGAAAAGGTGGATCTGCTCACCGCCGCCGAGACGCCGCCGTTCGTGGTCGAAGACCGCGTCAACGCCTCCGAGGAACTGCGCCTGCGCTACCGCTACCTCGACCTGCGCCGCCCCGAGATGATGGCGACGCTCATGCTGCGCGACCGCATCACGTTCGCCATCCGCGAGTACTTCCATCGCGCCGGCTTCGTCGAGGTCGAGACCCCGGTCATGACCCGCTCGACGCCGGAGGGCGCCCGCGACTTCCTCGTCCCCTCGCGTCTGTCAAAAGGGATGTTCTACGCGCTGCCGCAGTCGCCGCAGCTGTTCAAGCAGCTGCTGCAGGTCGCCGGGCTCGGCCGCTACGTGCAGATCGCCCGCTGCTTCCGCGACGAGGACCTGCGCGCCGACCGCCAGCCCGAGTTCACGCAGGTCGACGTCGAGGCCTCGTTCGTCGAGGAAGAGGACCTCTACGCGCTGATCGAGGGCCTGTTCGCGAAGGTGTTCCCGATCGTCGGGATCGAGCCGCCCGAGCGCTTTCCCCGTTTGACCTACGCCGAGGCGATGGAACGGTTCGGCTCCGACCGCCCGGACATGCGCTTCGGCATGGAGCTCGTCGAGCTCGGCGAGACCGCGGCGGCGTGCGGCTTCGAGGTCCTGCGCGAGGCCGCGGCGGCCGGCCGGGTCAAGGGGATCGTGGTCCCGGGCGGCGCCGCCTTCTCGCGCAAGCAGCTCGACGGCCTCTCCGAGTCGGTCAAGCCGTTCGGCGCGCCGGGCGTGCTCTGGTTCCGAAAGACCGCCGAGGGGTACGGCTCCCCGGCGAAGAAGGCGCTCGGTGACGATGGGGTCGCGTCGTTCCTCGCAGCCGCGAAGGCGGGCGGCGGCGACCTCCTGGTCGTGGTCGGAGGCGCCCCCAAGGTCGTGTTCGCGGCGCTCGGCGCGCTGCGGGCCGAACTCGGCCGCGCGCTGGGCGTGATCGCGCCGGGTTCGCACGCGTTCCTGTGGGTCACCGAGTTCCCGCTCCTGGAGTGGGACGAGGAGACGGCGCGCTGGTACGCGACGCACCACCCGTTCACCGCGCCGAACCCGGACGACGTCGCCAGGCTCGAGAGCGACCCCGGCGCGGTGCGGGCGCGCGCCTACGACGTCGTGATGGACGGCGTCGAGCTCGGCGGCGGCTCGATCCGGATCCACGACTCCAACCTGCAACGCCGGGTGTTCGCGGCGCTTTCGATCGACGAGGCGCAGGCGAAGCACAAGTTCGGTTTCCTCCTCGACGCGTTCCGCTACGGCGCGCCGCCGCACGGAGGCCTCGCGCTCGGCCTCGACCGGATGGTGATGCTGATGGCGGGGCGCGACTCGATCCGGGACGTGATCGCCTTCCCCAAGACGACCGCAGGGAACTGCCTGCTCACCGACGCGCCGAACACGGTGGACGCGTCGCAGCTCGAGGAGCTCGGCCTGGGCCTCCGGGAGGCCGGGCCGGAGGCCGGCGGCGGTCGCGACCAAGGTTCAACTCGCTAGTTCAATGCGCCTGTAGTAGCCTCCGTCGGGAAGATCCGGACGGTCGGTCCAAGTTCGGATCGGGAACCCGCACGAATGAAGCTACCCCGCACCGCGAAAGCGGCCCTTGCGCTGATCGCCCTCGGCACGGTGACGTCGCCGGCGGCCGGGCAGCAGGCTCCTCCCGCGGACCCCGTCTTTGCCGACGTGTTCGTGGCCGATGCCGCCGGCAGGCCGGTGACCGGCTTGCGGGCCGCCGACATCGAGGTGCTCGAGGACGATGCTCCGGTGCCGGTCGTCAGCTGCGTAGGCCCGACGCAGGTCCGAGGAGCATCCTCCGACGAGATCGCCCGCGCTCGGCAACTCGTCGTTGCCCTGTTCGTTGACGACACGGCAACGCCCGCGGAGCGCCAGGCCGTTTTCGCGAAGGCCGACACGGTGGCCGGCGAGCTCCTCAGCGGCGCCCGTTCCCGCGTCCTGGTCGCCTCCGGAAGCGGGGGCGTCGCGGTGCGGCAGGCGTTCACCGCCGACCCGGGGCAGGTCGTCCGCGCGCTCGAAGCCCTACAGAGCGAGCGCAGTTGGGATGCGGGCGCCGCGGGGACACAACCCGACCGCGGGGGCGCCGCGACGGCGAGCGTTGCCGCGCTCATGGAATCGCTCGGCGCGCTGCCCGGACGCAAGGCCTTCGTGTACGTCGGGGGGGATGGCCCGGCGCCCGCTGCCGGATCGAGCTCTCCCGAGCGGTCCGAGCTGCTCCGGATCCTCGCCGGCAAGGCGAACGCCGCGGGCGTTACCCTCTATTCGATCGACGCGTCCGGCGGCAGCCGTCCGCCGGACCACCTCGACCCGGCACGCCCGCGTGCAACGGTCCTGCCTGGTGCGGCGATCTCGACGGCCGACGCACGGTTGGCCGTGGCGACCGCGGGCGGCCTCGCCGTGACGGAGGGCGCCGATGCCGGCGGCGCGCTGGTCGGCGTCGTCCGCGACTTCAAGAGCGCCTGGTCGGTCGGGTTCGCACCCTCCTCCCGCGGCGATGGCGGGTTGCACCGGCTGCGGGTCCTGGTGAAGCGCGAGGGGATGACCGTGCGGGCCCGCTCCACGTTCCTCGACGCCAGGGAGGATGAGCGGATGGCCGACCGCACGCTCGCCGCCCTGCTCCTCGGGTTCGAGGACGACCCGCTCGGGGTTCAGGTCTCCGTGACCAGCGAGCAGAAACCGAAGGAAGCGGCGCAGCTGGTCACCGTCCTGGTGACGCTCCCGCTCGGAAACCTCGCGTTCGCGGCGAGGGGCGTGTCCCACGACTGCGACATCTCTCTCTGGCTCGCCGCGCGCGACGGCGACGGACAGATGATCCGGGCGCCGAAGGCGAAGTTCCCGGTCAGCGTGCCCAACGACAGGCTGCTGACGGCGCTGTCGCAAACCGCGGGGTACGCCTTCAGGGTCCCCATGAAGGCCGGTCCGGGCACCGTCGCCGTGACGGTGCGCGACGAGATCGGCATGCAAAGCTCGACAACGGTCGTCCCCGTGGCCCCAGCCACGGAGCCGACCCCTGGAGTGACACCATGAGAATGGCCACCGGCACCATCGCACTCGTATCGCTTCTGGCTGTCGCGATCTCGGGCCAAGCGTTCGCGCAGGCCGAGCCGACACCCGCGGCCGCATCCGCCGCCTCGCCACGGGTCGACGTGGCGCCGCGCCGCGGTCTGCCGGGACGGGACGTCGCGCTGCTCGTCTCGGGCCAGCAGGGCGGCCAGATCGCCGTCTCGATCAAGGTGTTCCCGTCGGCCAGCGCGGGTAGGACGGAGCGCATCCCCTGGGTCATCGACATCCCGGGGTTCACGCTCGCCTCGATGGCCGAGGACGGCGCGCTGGACCTCGAGCTGGCGGTCTATCTGCAGAAGAAGGACGGCGAGATCGTCGGCCACGAGGAGGACACGTTCCACATCAGCGGCGTCCCGGCCTCGTGGCAGACCGGCGGCGGGCTGAAGGTGCTGGGGTACGTGGACGCCTCGTTTCCGCCCACGATGGTCCGGGTGCTCGTGCGGGAGCCCTCGTCGGGCGCGTTCGGAAACTGGGAGATGCCGGTCCCGACGCGAGCCGGCGGCACGCCGCGCACCGCCGGTTTCGGTCAGGCACAGGTGGCCGACGTCCAGGGCGGCAGCGGAGCGATGGTCGGCACCGGGTTCGAAGGGATGACGGGCCGCTCGGGCTTGCTGGCGCTCGTCGCGCCGGATCCCGCCGGGGCGTGGGTCGTGGTCGGGTTGGGCGGCGCCGGGGCCGACGCCAAGGGTGCGCCGTTCTCGCTCGCCGGCAGGGGCGCCTTGCCGGCGACCAGGCCGGTGGTCAGGCCCGGCACCGTTCTCAAGGTCGCGCTGCTCGGCGAGGGGCTGCCGGGCAACCTCGAGGCGCGGGCCCGAGTGGTCTACACCGACGGGCGGCCCGCGGTCGCATGCTCCGCGCGCATCTTGAGCCGGCTGCCAGCCCCGGCCGGACCGTTCGAGCGACTCGACGTGGCGGTGACGCTGCCCTTGGACATCCCGCCGGGCGAGCACGGCCTCGTCGTGAGCTGCCGACCCGCCGGAGGGCTCGACGCCGGGTCGGTCGGAACACAGTTCCGGGTCGCTCCGCCCGACAAGGCTGCCACGGCTCTGGTCTGGCCGGCGGTCCCCATCGACGAGACCGGGAAAGTCGTGGCGCTGACGAAGCCGAACGTGGGCACGCGCCCCTCCGAGGAGGAGGCGCCCCCGCAGCTGAAGGCCGCATACCGCGAGGCGGTCGCGAGGTACGCGGCCGACGGCACGTTCGCGTCGCTGCGGAAGATCGTCGAGTTCGAGCAGGCCGCGCTCGCCGGCGGCTCCGCCGGCGACATGGGCCGGCTCGCGAGCGCCGAACGATCCCTCGCTCGAAGCGTCGGGAAGGTCTCGCCTCAGGCGTTGCTCGGCCTGTGCCTCGTCCAGCTCGACGTCTACCGCGAGCACAGCCGCGACTCCGCGTACCTGGCGATCGGACACTCGCGCCGGGTGATCGATGAGATGGCGGAAATGCTGGCCGACGCTTCGAACGCGGACGGCAAGCGCACCGCCGCCGGCGTTCTCACGATCTTCGCCTCGGAGCTGCAAGCGGTCGGTTCCTACGGTTCTGCGGACCGGTTGTTCGCCCGCGCCGCGGTGCTGGACCCGGACGACGTGGCGGCCCTCATCGGCCGGGCCGCGATCCTCGAGCGGGTGGGCGATCCCAAGCACGCGATCGAGCTCCTCGAGCAGGTCCTCTCCCGCCGGCCGGAGCACGCGGAGGCGCAGCTCCGGCTCGGCGTCAACCTGCGGCACGCCGGCCGCGAGGCCGCGGCACGCAAGACATTGACCGGTTGCACTTCCCAGGACCGGCCCTCCTGGGTGCGAGCCGTTGCCTGGCAGGAGCTGGCCTCGCTGGAGCTCGAGGACGGGAGGCCCGCCGAGGCGCTCGCCATCCTGCGCCAGGCCACGACCGCCCTGCCGGCCGACGAGGGTTTGCAGGTGCTGCTCGCCTCGACGCTCGACCGCGAGCACCACTACCGGGAGGCGCTCGCGGTCGTGAATTCCATCGTCGGCCACCCGGACGCGGCGACGATGTCCGCAAGGTTGCTCTACGCCCAGCCGCCCCACGACGACATCGACGCGATCCGGAGTCGGTTCGGCGAGGCGAGGGCTCAGAGCCTGGCCGCCCTGGCGGCGGCCGATAAGGAGGAACGCCCGTGAACGCGCTCGCCCCTGTTCTTTTGCTCCTCTCCAGCGTCGCCGTTGCGGCGCCTCCGCAGGTCGAGATCACGAGTCCCCGGGCGGCGACGCCGGCGTTCGGGGCCGTCCAGTTCACCGTCACCGTGAAGACCGAGGAGCCGGTCGCCCGGGTGCGGTTCGTCGTGGACGGGCAGCCGGTCGGCGAGCGGACGCAAGCGCCGTACTCGATCATCACGATGTTGGCCGATGCGAACGTCGAGCACACCTTCCGCGCCGAGGTGGTCACCGTCTCCGGCGCCGCCGCCGCCGCCGAACTCCGCACGCCCATCTTCAAGTCCAACCAGGAGGTCGAGGTCGAGTTGAGGCAGCTCTACGTGCGGGTCACCAGAACGTTGGCCAGGGGTGAGGACGGGAAGTCCGCGTTGGTGGACTCCCAGACGACCGCACTGAGGCAGGACGACTTCACGGTTCTCGACGACGGCAAGGAGCAGACGATCAAGACCTTCGCCAGCGGGGAGACGCCCCTGGCGGCCGTCGTGCTTCTCGACGCCAGCCTGTCGATGGCGGGCGAGCGCCTCAAGGCCGCGCTCGACGGAGCGAAGACCTTCTTCCGAGCGATGGCTCCGCTCGACGAGGGGAGGTTGATCGTCTTCTCGGACCGGTTGCTTCACGTCTCGCCGTTCACTTCCGTCAGCGACGTGCTGCTCACCGGCCTCGACGGCATTCAAGCCCAGGGCGGCACGGCCCTCAACGACCACCTGTACATCGCGCTGCGCGACGCGGACCAACGCCAGGGGCGCCGCGTCGTGATCCTGCTCTCCGACGGCATCGACTCGCACAGCGCGCTGGCGATGGCCGACGTGCGGAAGGTCGCGCGTTCGAGCCAGGCGATCATCTACTGGATCCGCATGAACGACGACGGGCACGCCACCGACGAACTTCCGAGCCTCTCCTCGACGTGGCGTGACATGGCGTCGCACCGGCGCGAGTTTCAGGAGCTCGTCGAGACCGTTCAGGAGAGCGGCGGACGGATCGTCCCCGTGAACTCCCTCGACCGCATCGGACCGGCATTCGCCGACATCCTCAAGGAGCTGCGCGGACAGTTCGTCCTGGGGTACAACCCGAGCGAGCGGCGTCACGACGGGACGTGGCGCAGGGTCGTCGTGAAAGTCAAGGACCCCGCCTACACCGTTCACACGCGCGACGGGTACCTCGACTACTGACCGCACCGAGACGAAGGTCGCACTCGCACGGCGACGGCCGCCCTTGTACCGTATTGGGGCTGGCCGTGGACAGGGCGCCGCGGGCGGGTGTCGGCGAGGGAGGGCTCGGGGATGGCAAGACCGCATCTGTTGCACGTGGCGTCCTGGTTAATGGCGGCCGCCGCGTTCGCACTGCCGGGCTCGGCGCAGGATAAGGCGCCGGTCGGGACGTTCTCGGCCACGGCGCAGGTCAACTTGATCAACGTCGAGGTGTTCGTGACCGACAAGGCCGGGAAGCCGGTGACCGGCCTGCGGCCGGAGGACTTCGAGGTGTTCGAAGACGGCGTCCGCGTGGCGCTGACCAACTTCTACGCCAGCCCCGCGTCGCCGGCCGCGGCGGCGGCTCCGGCGCCGGCGTCGCCGGTCCCGTCCCCGGAGGCCCTCGAACCGCCCCCACCGCCCCTGGAGCAGCGGCTGTCGCTGGTGCTGTTCGTGGACGACACCGGGATCACGCCGGCGCAGCGCAACATCGCCTTGCAGCACGCCCGCGCCCTGCTCGACGCGGCGCTCAAGCTGCCGCACACGGAGGTGATGGTGGTGGCGTACGCTCAGGCCGCGCGGATCCGCCAGCCGTTCACGAACGACGCCACCGCCCTCGCCGCCGCGCTCAAGACGGTGGCCGGCGAGCCCACCGACGCGGTTGGAGCCGACCTCAGCAACGCGCTCATCGAGGGGGTGATGAGCCGTAGCACGATCGCCCCGCGCTCGGGCGCGAATGGCGGTGCCCTGATGTCGGACTTCGACCGCCAGGATGCGCTTTCGTCGCTGCAGACCGTGCGCGCCGCCGCGGAGCAGGCGCACGAGCGGACGCGCGCCATGCTCGCCGCCATGAAGAGCTTCGTCTCCACACTCGCCGGCCTGCCGGGACGCAAGGCGGTCTGCTACGTGGGCAACGGGATCCCGCAGCGGCCGGGGGAGGCGTTGCTCGAGCGCTGGGAAAGCCGGTTCGGACGCTCGGACCTCGTGCCCGGCTTCTCCGCCGCGATCGAGGCCGCGCGGCTGTCCGTCACGCCCGAGTTCCGCGACTTCGTGGCGCGGGCGAGCGCCGACCGGGTGACCTTCTACGCGCTCGACGCGACGGGCGGCACGGGCGCCGGAAGCCCCCTGTCGGCCGAGCAGGCCAACCTCGATTCTGACCCGAGCGTGGGGAAGGGCGAGACCATGGGACGAACCTACTCGCTCCAGTACCTTGCCTACGCCACCGGCGGCACGACCGTTGTCAGCACGCCGCAGGCGTCGCCCGCCCTGGCGCGCATCGTCGAGGACTTCGACGCCTTCTACTCGCTGGCGTACGCAGCGCCCCACATCGGCGACGGAAAGGACCACTCGATCTCAGTCAAGGTGAAGCGGGGTGGGGTGAACGTCCGGCACCGCCGGCACTATCTCGACAAGACCGCCGACGACCGCATGGCCGACCGGAGCTTGGCGGCGCTGATGTACGACTCGGGTTACAACGCGCTCGAGGCCGGGATCGCCGTGGGCAACGACGCGCTGCAGAAGAGCAACGTTTTCCTCGTCCCGGTCATGGTGACGATCCCCCTTGCCAAGCTGGCGTTGCTGCCGAAGGACGGCGCGCAGGAAGGCTCGATCTCGATCTGGCTCGCCGCCAAGGACGGCGAGGACCGCATCACGCCGCCGACCAAGCGGGTGTTCGCGGTGCGCATCCCCGAGGCCGATCTCCCGGCGGCGCTGCGCAAGAGCGTGAGCTACGTGTTCAAGCTCATGATGACCTCCGGCGCCCAGACGGTCTCGGTCAGCGTGCGCGACGACGTGTCGCAGGTCGAGTCCACGGTCACCGCGCGCTTCACGGTCGGCCGGGGCGAAAAGCGCGGCCCCGGAGACCTGGTCGGGAATGAGGATGTGAAGTCGCGGTCCGGCCGTCCGGCGCTGCGGCCTCTGCTATCGTGGCTCCATGAGTAGGCGGGCAACGGGAGGCGCACAACGGTGAACGCGCGCAACGGCGGAGTCCGCCACGACGTCAGCCTCCTCTCCGGCGACGACCTCTTCCTGTTCAACGAAGGGAGCCACTTCGCGCTCTGGGAGAAGCTCGGCGCGCACCCGACGGTCGCAGACGGCGAGGCGGGCGTCTGCTTCGCGGTCTGGGCGCCCGACGCCGAGGCCGTCAGCGTGTGCGGCGACTTCAACGACTGGAACAAGGAGAGTCACCGTCTCGCCGCACGCGGGACCTCGGGGATCTGGGAAGGGTTCATCCCGGGAGTCGGCAAGGGAGCGCTCTACAAGTACCATGTCCGCTCCCGCTTCTTGGGCTACCGCGCCGACAAGGCCGATCCGTTCGGCGATCCGGCAGGAGGTCCCGCCGCGGACGGGCTCGGTGGTGTGGGACCTCGACTACGCCTGGAACGACGCCGAGTGGATGGCGGGGCGCGGCGCGACCGTCCGCCTCGACGCGCCGATATCGGTTTACGAGGTGCACATCGGTTCCTGGATGCGGGTGCCCGAGGACGGCAACCGCTGGCTCTCGTACCGAGAGCTGGCGCCCAAGCTCGCCGAGTACGCGCGCGAAATGGGGTTCACCCACGTCGAGTTCATGCCGGTGATGGAGCACCCGTTCTACGGCTCGTGGGGGTACCAGATCACCGGCTTCTTCGCACCCACGAGCCGCTACGGGACCCCCCAGGATTTCATGTTCCTGGTGGACACGCTGCATCGGGCCGGCGTGGGCGTGATCCTCGACTGGGTGCCGTCGCACTTCCCCTCCGACGAGCACGGCCCCGCGTACTTCGACGGCACGCACCTGTACGAGCACTCCGACCCCCGCCAGGGGTACCACCCGGACTGGGGGAGCTACATCTTCAACTACGGTCGCAGCGAGGTGCGCAGCTTCCTCACCTCGAACGCGCTGTACTGGCTGTCGGTGTACCACGCGGATGCGCTGCGGGTGGACGCCGTCGCCTCGATGCTCTACCTCGACTACTCCCGCAAGGAAGGGGAGTGGGTCCCGAACCGGTTCGGCGGCCGCGAGAACCTGGACGCGATTGCGTTCCTGCGGCGGACCAACGAGGAGGTCTACCGCCGCCATCCGGACGTCCAGACGATGGCCGAGGAGTCCACGGCGTGGCCGATGGTGTCGCGCCCCACCTACGTTGGCGGCCTCGGCTTCGGCCTCAAGTGGGACATGGGGTGGATGCACGACACCCTCGAGTACATGCGCCGCGATCCCGTGCACCGCAAGTACCACCACGACCAGCTCACCTTCCGGCAGCTCTACGCGTTTCACGAGAACTTCGTGCTGCCGCTCTCCCACGACGAGGTCGTGCACGGCAAGGGGTCGCTGCTCGACAAAATGCCGGGGGACGAGTGGCAGCGCTTCGCCAACCTGAGGCTCCTGCTGTCGTACATGTGGGCGCAACCGGGCAAGAAGCTCCTGTTCATGGGCGGCGAGATCGGGCAGTGGCGCGAATGGCGCCACGACGAGAGCCTCGACTGGGACCTCCTGGAACGGGCGCCGCACGAGGGGGTGCGCCGCCTCGTGGCGGAGCTCAACCGCACCTACCGCGAGGAGCCCGCGCTGCACCTGTTCGACTGCGATTCGGCCGGGTTCGAGTGGGTGGACTGCGCCGACTGGCAGGGGAGCACCGTGTCCTTCCTGCGCAAGGGCGCCGGCGGCGAGTCGATCCTCGTGGCCTGCAACTTCACGCCGGTCCCGCGGCTCGGCTACCGGATCGGGGTGCCCCGCGGCGGCACCTGGCGGGAGATCTTCAACAGCGACGCGGCCGAGTACGGCGGCAGCGGGATGGGCAACCTGGGCGAGGTCCAGGCCGAGGCCGTGCCGGCGCACGGCCGCGGCTTCTCGCTCCCCCTGCTGTTGCCGCCGCTCGCCGCCCTGTTTCTCAAGTGCGGGTGACCCGCCTTCGCAGGGCCGTCCTGCTGCGGTCGGGTGACCGCGGTCACGACCGTCGTTTGCGCTCGCGGGCCGCATCGATCAAGATGAGGACTCACTGGAGGCATCCGCCATGACGTACGTCGAAGAGATCGGGGCGACCGCGGGCAAGGTGTGGGATTTTCTGGCCGCGAGCGGCCCGGCCAGCCTCTCCGCGCTGGAGAAGGGCGTGGACGCGCCGCGCAGCCTGGTTTACATGGCGCTCGGCTGGCTGGCGCGCGAGGGAAAGGTGGCGATCGAGCGCGGCGAGCGCACCATCCAGGTCCGGCTGACGTAGCCGGAGCTCGTTCGTACGGGTCCCCGGTCGCACGGCGGGGGTCGGGCCGGCGGGCGCCTCTTTCGGTCTGCGACCCCGCGATCGATGGTCCCGAACTCCTGATATCCTTCCCGGGCGGCGCCGCCCAGCGCCGGCATCCCCGGGGAGGGGACACCATGAGACGAGGCATCGCCGTCGTTGTCGGCCTGTCGACCCTGCTTGCCCTTGCGCCGCGGCCCACAGGCGCGTGCACGAACCTGATCATCACGAAGGGGGCGTCGGCCGACGGTTCGACGTTCATCTCGTACGCCGCGGACTCGCACGAGCTCTACGGCGAGCTCTACCTGCAGCCGAGCGGGGTGTTCCCGGCGGGCGCGATGCGGGACGTCGTCGACTGGGACACGGGGAAGTTCCTGGGCCGCATCCCGCAGGCGCCGCGGACCTACTGGCGCGTCGGGAACATCAACGAGCACCAGGTGTCGGTCGGCGAGACCACGTTCGGCGGCCGCGAGGAGCTGGCCAAGCCCGAGAAGAAGGCGGTGGTGGACTACGGCTCCCTGATGTACATCGCGCTCGAGCGGGCGAAGACCGCGCGCGAGGCGATCAAGGTCATGACCGACCTCGCCACCGAGTACGGCTACGCTTCCGAGGGCGAGTCGTTCTCGGTCGCCGACCCGAACGAGGCGTGGATCCTCGAGATGATCGGCAAGGGCGAGGACGGGCTCGGCGCGCTCTGGGTCGCGCAGCGCATCCCGGACGGCGCGATCTCGGGGCACGCGAACCAGTCGCGCATCCGCCGTTTCCCGCTCCACGACCCGGCCAACTGCCTGTACGCCCCCGACGTCATCTCCTTTGCGCGGGCGAAGGGGTGGTTTTCGGGCAAGGACGAGGAGTTCTCGTTCGCCGACGCCTACGCGCCGGCCGACTTCGGCTCGCTGCGCTTCTGCGAGGCGCGGGTGTGGAGCATGTTCCGCCGCGCCGCGCCTTCGGCGAGCCTGCCGTTCGATGCCGCCAAGGGCGTGCCGGCGCCGCTGCCGCTGTGGATCAAGCCCGACAAGAAGCTCGCCCTCGCCGACGCGATGGCGCTGATGCGCGACCACTTCGAAGGGACCCCCCTCGACATGACCAAAGACGTCGGCGCCGGGCCGTTCGCCTGTCCGTACCGGTGGCGGCCGATGGAGTGGGAGGTGGACGGCAAGAAGTACCTGCACGAGCGGGCCATCTCGACGCAGCAGACCGGGTTCTCGTTCATCGCGCAGATGCGCTCGACGCTCCCCGACCCGGTCGGCGGCGTGCTCTGGTTCGGCGTGGACGACACCTACTCGACGGTGTGGACGCCGATGTACTGCGGCATCCGTGAGGTGCCGAAGCCGTTTGCCGTCGGCGTCGCCGACCTCAACCACTTCTCTTGGGACTCGGCGTTCTGGGTTTTCAACTGGGTCGCGAACTACGCCTACTCCCGGTACTCCGACATGATCGTCGACATCCAGCAGGTGCAGCGCGAGCTCGAGGGCCGCTTCATCGCGGACCAGCCCGAGATCGACCAGGCCGCGCTCGCGCTTTACAACCAGGCGCCGGCGCTCGCCCGCGACTATCTGACGAGGTACTCGGTCGCGCAGGGCGAGATGGTGCACAAGCGCTGGCGGAAACTGGGCGAGGACCTCTTCGTCAAGTACATGGACGGCAACGTCAAGGACAGCCAGGGGAACGTCACGCACCCGCCGTACCCGGAGTCGTGGTACCGGCGGATCGTGGCCGACCACGGGAGCGTGATCGCGGAGCCTCCGGCCCCCACCCCCGCGCCAACCCCCACGCACTGAGGCGGAGCTCTCGCGGCCCCGCGGGCGCCGGTCGCCCGCTCTGGTGCCTTTTCCACTGCGTGGAGGCTTGTTTTCTCTTTGCCCGCGGGCTACGGCCGTGTCGCTCGGGCGGCGCATCGAGCGCCGCCCTCCGACCCGCCTGCGCGTGCGACCGAGCTGGCCGGAGCGGCGGGCGGACCCTCGCCGTTCCCTTCGCTTCGCTCAGGGCCGGCGTTTCCACCCGCCGCTCTGGCCGCTCGGGACCCGCACGCTCCGGCGCCATCGGCCTTCGCCCGCTGGGCGGTCTTGGCCACCCACCCCCCCGGAGAGTTGAGTATCTGCTGTGCTCGTTTTGCTTCGCCAGACCTCTCGGCTTCAGCAGGACCTCCGAGTGGTGGGTGGGGGGCATTCAATCCGCCCCTCGGGTGAAGCGGCTATTGCTCCGGAGGCCGCGGGGCCCCAGCGCGCGCATCGCCGCCGGGAGACGCTGGCTCCGACCGAGCGTCTCATGCGAGGGAGGAGAACAGCGAGGGACCCGGCGGCGAGGCGCGCTGCTGGGTCGCGGCCGCAGGAGCTTCGGGCTGCGGCGAGCGGGGGCGAGCAAGGCCCGAACGCCGCTTCACCCGAGGGGCAAACCAAAGGCCTCCACGCAGTGGAAGAGAAGAGGCGATCGAACCGGGTCGGCGGGGCGTGGCCCGGCTAGGGACGCCGCTCGGCTTCGCCGGTCATCGGGACGAAGCGGACGGGGATGACGTCGCGCTCGGGGAAGCCGGCCGCGCCGGCGCGGGTGATGACCTTGAGTTGCTGGTAGAACGCGCCCACCGGAATCACCATGTGGCCGCCGACCTTGAGCTGGTCGAGGAGCGGTTGCGGGATGCGCTCGGGGGCCGCGGTGACGATGATGCCGGCGAACGGCGCCGCCTCCGGCCACCCGGCGTAGCCGTCGCCGGTCCGCACGTGGACGTTCGTGATCCCGAGCGATTCGAGGCGCTTTTCGGCCTCGCGCGCGAGCGGTTCGCGGATCTCGATGGTGTAGACGTCGCAGCCGATCGTCGCGAGCACCGCCGCCTGGTAGCCGGACCCGGTTCCGACCTCGAGGACCTTGTCCCCGGGCTTGACCTCGAGCAGCTCGGTCATGAGGCCGACGATGTACGGCTGCGAGATCGTCTGCCCCTCGCCGATCGGCAGCGGGTGGTCGGCGTACGCTTCGGCGCGCACGTCGGCCGGCACGAACATGTGGCGTGGGACGGTCCGCAGCGCCCTGAGCACGTTGGCGTCGCGGACGCCGCGAGCGGCGATCTGGGTCGCGACCATCTCGTCGCGCAGCGCCGCCCATCTCGCCTCCTGGTCGGTCGTCTTCCCCCCGCCGCATCCCCACGACCAACCTCCGGCGAGCGCGAGCATGACGAACACCCCGGAGATCCTCACATCCCGCTCCCGGCCACAAAGACGTCGCGCCCCGCAACGACGGTGCGCAGCACCTTGGCTTGCAAGATCGTTGCCGGGTCACCGGCGGTTGGGTCGCGGTCGAGCACGGTGAGGTCGGCCGCGTACCCGGGCGCGATGCGCCCGCGCCAGTCCTCCTCGAACGCGGCGAACGCGGCCCAGCTCGTGTAGCCGGCCAGGGCTTCGGCAGGGGAGAGCCGCTCGGCGGGGTTCCAGCCGCCGGGAGGTGTCCCCTCCGGGGTACGGCGTGTCACCGCGGCCCACATCCCGAGCCGAGGGTCGGGGCTCGCGACCGGGACGTCGGAGCCGAGACAGAGACGGACGCCCGCGTCCAGGAGAGAGCGCCAGCGATACGCCCACGCGATACGGGTCGGCCCGAGGCGGTCCGGCGCCCACGGCATGTCCGCGATGCAGTGCGCCGGCTGCACCGAGGCGATCGCACCGAGCTGGGCGAAGCGGGGCACGTCTTCGGGGCGCACGATCTGGGCGTGCTCGACCCTGGGGCGCAGGACATCGCCGCGGACGCCGAGCTCGCGCTCGTAGATGTCCAGCACCAGCGTCACCGCCGCGTCCCCGATGGCGTGGATGCACGGCTGGAAGCCGGCCCGCGCGGCCCGGCCGACGACGTCGGCGAGGCGCGCCTCGGAGGTGACCTCGAGCCCGCGCGTCGACGGGTCGTCGCTGTACGGCGCCGAGAGCAGCGCGCCGCGCGAGCCGAGGGCGCCGTCCGCGAAGAGCTTGACGGCCCGGACCGCGAGCATCCCGTCGCGGCTGACGCGCGGTCCGGCGGCGAGCTCGCCGTCGAGCCAGTCGTCATCGTTGGTGGCGAGCATCACGTATACGCGCAGCGGCAGCGTGCCGGCGGCGTGCATCGCGCGCAGCACCGCCAACTCGGGCGGGGCCGTGCCGGCGTCGTCGATCTGGGTGAGGCCGAACGCCGTCAGGTGCCGGCCGGCGAGGAGCACGCGGCGCTCGATGTCGGCGGCGGTCGGCGCGGGCACGGCGCGGTCGAGCACCGCTTCCGCCGTATCGAGGAGAACTCCGGTCGGCTGGCCCGCGACGTCGCGCACGATGCGGCCGCCCGGCGGGTCGGGCGTGGCCGCGGTGATGCCGGCGGCGGCGAGGGCGCGGGCGTTGGCGAGGGCAGCGTGGCCGTCCACCCGGCGCAGCAGCACGGGGTGGTCCGCGACCGCGGCGGAGAGTGTCCGGTTCGTCGGAAAGTGTTTGTCGGCCCAGAGGTTCTGGTCCCAACCGGAGCCCAGCACCCAGGCGCCCGGGGGGAGCACGGCGGCGGCTTGCCGCACCCGCGCCACGACCTCCTCGAGGCTGGACGCGTCGCCGAGGCTTACCTCTTCGAGAGCCGCGCCGTACCCGACGAGGTGGCCGTGGCTCTCGGTCATGCCGGGAAACACGTGCGCGCCGGCGAGGTCGACGACCTCGGCCGCGGCGCGCCGCCACGGCGCGGCGTCGACGGGGGACACGAGCGCCAGGATGCGGCCGTCGGCGATGGCGACCTCGAGGCGCTGCGGTCCCCCCGGCAGGTGCACGACGCCGCCGGTCAGCAGCCGGTCGCAGCGCGGCGCATGGGCGCATGCGGCGCTCGCCAGCGCGATCAGCGACACGACCACCATCAGGCGCAGCACCAGGCTACTTTAGCCGCACGTCGGCGCCGGGGCAACGGGGAACGGGTATGCTTGCCGGCGTTGCAGAGGAGGCTCCCAGTGCCCGAAAACCCGATGACCCGCCGCGATCTCATCACCACCACGGCCAAGGCGGCCGCCGTCGCCGCGGCCGTCGGACCGGCGCTCGCACAGGCCGCGCCGCCGCCGCCGCTCGCTCGCCCCGTTGCCGTCTCCTCGATGAACGGCATCCACGCGGTCAAGCTCGCGGTCGAGCGCATGAGCGCCGGCGCGTCGCCGGTGGACGCGGCAGTGGCCGGCGTCGGACTGGTGGAGGCCGACCCCGAGGACGTGACCGTCGGCTACGGCGGCCTCCCGAACGAGGACGGTGTGGTGCAGCTCGATGCCGCCGTGATGGACGGCACCACGATGCGGGCGGGGGCCGTCGCGGCGCTCGAGCGGATCGTGCACCCGGCGCAGGTCGCGCTCGAGGTCATGCGCCACACCACCCGCATCCTCCTGGTGGGCGAGGGGGCGCTCAGGTTCGCCCGGGACTACGGCTTCCCCGAGCAGGACCTGCTCACCGAGCGCTCGCGCAAGATCTGGATGTTCTGGAAGGAGAACGCCTCGCAGCACGACGACTGGCTGCCGACGGGCAAGGAGTCGGACGACCCGGACATCCAGTGGTTCATCAGGAAATACAGCGACGTCTACTTCCGCCCGCAGGGGACGATCCACCTCTCGGCGTGCGGCGAGGGCGGGCAGCTCGGGTGCTGCACAACCACTTCGGGGTTGTTCTTCAAGATGTCGGGGCGCGTCGGCGACTCGCCGCTGATCGGGGCCGGCCTCTACTGCGACGGCGATGTCGGTTCGGCGGGGGGCACCGGCCACGGCGAGAGCAACATCATCGTGGCGGGCGGCCACACCGTCGTGGAGTTCATGCGCCGCGGTTCTTCCCCCGAGGCGGCGTGCGTGGCGACCCTCGAGCGTGTCGTGCGCAACACCAAGCTCGACTATCTCAGGGACGAGAAGGGACGCCCGAAGAACAACCTGCTGCTCTACGCGGTCAACCGCGCCGGCGAGGTCGGCGGCGCCGCGATCTGGGCGGGCGAGCGGACGAAGTACGCCGTCTGCCGCGCCGGCTCCGAGCCGCAACTGGTCGAGTGCGCGTACCTGTTCAAGAAGACGTGAAGAGTTGAGGGTGAAGGAAGGAAGAGTGAAGGGTTGGAAAGAGGGGAAACAGAAGCAGGGAGACGGAAGAGGGAAGCCAGAGGGCTCAGCTGGGTCCAGCCTTCGTTCTCCTTCTACCCTCTTCCTTCTTCCTTTTCACTCTTGACTCTTCACTCCTGTCCCGCGTGCCGGCGGACCGAGTCGAGTTCCCGCAGGCGCTGCTCCACCTCGTCGATCACATAGTCCGGGGTCGAGGCGCCGGCCGTCAGGCCGACGCAAGCGACGCCCTCGAGCCAGGCGGGGTCGAGGTCCTCGACGCCCTGGACGAGGTAGCTGGGCTTGAAACGGGCGCAGATGTCGTGCAGATGGCGGGTGTTCGCGGAGTGCTTGCCGCCGACGACGAGGACGAGGTCCACCTCCGGGTCGGACGCCAGCGCCCGCGCCGCGTCCTGGTTCTCCTTGGTCGCGTAGCAGATGGTGTCCGCGCGCACCGCTTTCGGGTTGGCGTCCTCGATGGCGCGCACGACGTCTTCATACTCCTCGGCGTTCAGCGTCGTCTGGTAGAAGATCATGATCGCCGGGTACTGCGACCAGTCGACCGCCTGCGCCTGCTCGACCGTGTGGACGATGTGGTAGAGGGCGGGGTCGAGGTCGTGCGTGTAGCCGATCACCTCGCGGTGGCCGGGGTCGCCGATGAAGACGAGGTGCGCGCCGGCGGCGCGCGCGTGCTGCGATGCGTGGTGGATGTCGTAGACGAACTTGCAGGTCGTGTCGAGGACCTCGAGGCCGCGCCGCCGCGCTCCTTCGTGGAACGAGGGCGGCACCCCGTGGGCGGAGAACACGATCACCCCGTCCGCCACCTCGTCCATCGTTTTGACGGTCCGTACGCCCAGGCGGCCCATCTCCTCCACAACGCGCTCGTTGTGCACCACCTGGCCGAGGATCGCGCCGCGGCCGCCGTCCCGGGCGAAACGCTTCACCTTGATGTCCGCGACGCGGACGCCGGAGCAGAAACCGTACTTGGCCGCACGCTTGACCCTCATCGTCCCCCCGTCGTCACGGTGCAACAAACCCCTCCGGGGCGAGCTTCCCGAGTCGGCGGCGGTAGGCAGCGATCGCCGCCAGGGTGTCCTCGACGTGGTCGCCGCCGAACTTGGCGAGCAGCGCCCGCGCCAGCACGAACGCGAGGGCGGCCTCGGCGATCACGCCGCACGCCGGCACCGCGGTCACGTCGGAGCGCTCGTACGCGGCCCGGTCCGCCTTCCCGGTGGCGAGGTCGACGGACGGCAGCGCCTCGCGCAGAGTCGCGATCGGCTTCATGTAGGCGCGCACGACGACCTCCTGGCCGTTGGAGACGCCGCCCTCGATCCCCCCGGCGTGGTTGGAGCCGCGCCGCAAGCCGCGCCGGCCGGGGAGGATCGGGTCGTGCGAGCGCGAGCCCGGCAGCCCGGCGGTCTCGACGCCGGCGCCGATCGCGACGGCCTTGACCGCCTGGATTGCCATGACCGCCTGCGCGAGTTGCCCGTCGAGGCGGTCCTCCCAGCGCGCGTACGAACCGAGCCCCGGTGGGACCCCGCGTGCGACCACGCCGAGGACGCCGCCAAGCGTCTCGCCGGCATGCTTGGTGCGGTCGACCAGGGCGACCAGTTCGGCCTCGCGTCCCGGGGCCACGGTGCGAAGCGGCGAGCCGTCGTCCACCTGCAGCAGGTCCGCGAACGAGGGCGGGCCCTCGTGCAGCGTGACGCCGCCGAGGGCGAGCACACCGGAGCGGATCTCGCAGCCGCAGCGGGCCAGGAGTTGCTTGCACACGGCGCCGGCGGCAACGCGCGCGGCGGTCTCGCGTGCCGAGGCGCGCTCGAGGACGTTGCGCAGGTCCTCCGTCTGGCCGTACTTCCAGGCGCCGGCGAGGTCGGCGTGACCGGGCCGGGGCGCCGTGAGCCGCCGCTTGACGGCCGCCGCAGGGTCCACGCCCCAGGGGTCCATCACCTTCGACCAGTTTTCCCAGTCGCGGTTGGGGACCGCGATCGCCAGCGGCGAGCCGAGGGTGACGCCGTCGCGCAGCCCGGCGCGGACCTCGGCGTGGTCGTGCTCGATCTTCTGGCGGCCGCCGCGGCCGTGCCCGTGTTGGCGGCGCGCGAGCTCGCGGTCGATCGCCTCGCGGTCGAGGCCGAGGCCGGCCGGGAGGCCCAACAGCACCGCGAGGACCTCGCAGCCGTGCGATTCGCCGGCGGTGACCAGTTCGAGCGTCATCTGTCGCTTTCCTCCCCCGCCGCCGCATCCACCCTAACATAGTAGCGGCCGCCCGCTGGGCGGCCGGCCCTTCGATCCGCTGGGCAGCCGGCCGTTCGATCCGCTGGGCGGCCGGCCTTGCACGCCGAACAAGCCGGACGTATGCTCGGAGATGATGCGCCGTCTCTTGCTCGGGTTCGCGATGATCGCCGCTGTCGGCATGGCGAGCGGGGAGGAACTGTTCGTCCCCATGGTGGCCCAGCGTCAGGGACTGGACGGCGCGTGGTGGAACACCGAGGTCTGGATCAGCAACCCGACGGTGAACACGGGCTCGTACGCGGCGGTCTTCCTCCCGGCCGGGCAACCCAACCTCGAGGGCTTGCGCGCGGACCCGCCGCCCGAGGACCTGCCGCCGGGCGCCACGATCTACCGCAACGACCTGATCCCGGAGGGCGGCATCGGCGTCCTCCGCTTCGTCACCACGCCTGGCGTCGTGGTCTTCAGCCGGGTGTTCAACGCTGCCGGCCGAGGGTCGTTCGGGCAGGGGATGCCGGCGATGCCGAAGAGTGCGGCGACGCGGCCGGGGGAGATCGCGCAGCTCGTCGGCCTGCGCCGCACGCCCGCGTTCCGCACCAACATCTCGCTGTTCAACCCGTCCACCGAGAGCGGGGTCGTGCACGTCCGCCTCTACCTCCAGCACGGCGAGGTGGCGGGCGAGGAATCGTACCGGCTCGCGCCCGGCGGGTACCTGCAGCTCGTCGACGCCCTGCACGCCCTCGGGGTCCCGCGCGGCGAGCACGTGCGCGCGGAGGTGACGGGCACGGTCCCGTTCTTCGCCTTCGCGTCGGTGATCGACGCCCGCTCGGGCGCCCCGACGCTGGTGCCTGCCGCGCACTGACGCCGCCGGGGCGGCGTCGGACGGCAGCGGCGAAGTCGCCTGAGACGCATTCTTGACAGTGGCACAGGCGCCAACTAACGTAGCTGAGGGATGAGAGCCGACGACCGCGTGCACGAGGGCGCGCCCGATCGTGAGCCTGGGCCCGCGCCCCAGCAGGCCTCGGTGATCCCGCCGCTACGGATCTGCCCCAACTGCGGCGCGCGCTTGGCGGACCGCTCCTGCAAGCTCGTCTGCCCGAACCCGGCGTGCGGCTACTACCTTTCGTGCTCGGACTTCCTGTAGGCGTCGGCCACTGGGCCGCTGCGGCGCGCCTATACTTCGATGATGGAGCAACCCAGCGGTGAGCGCGCCTCCGGGGGAGTACGCCGGGCGGTGCGGCGCCAGTGGCGGCGGCTGCGCTACGCGGCCCGCCCTCCCGCGGTGCGGATCATCTACGACCCCGCCTATGAGCGCAACATCACCGGCGTCCCGTTGGACCCGCTGCGCGCCGACCGGATCCTGGCGTTCCTCGCGAACGAGAGGCTGATCCGGCGCGAGGAGATCTCGGCGCCGCAGCCAGCCGCGCTCAAGAACATCCTTCTCGTCCACGCGCCGGAGTACCTGGATGCGCTCCAGCGCCCCGAGACGCTGACCCGGATCCTCGGGCTCGAGGTGAGCGACGACGAACTCGACCGCGTGCTCGACCTGCAGCGGCTCATGGTCGGCGGCACGATCCAGGCGACGCGCTGGGCGCTCGCGGCCCGGTGCGTCGCGGTCAACCTCGGCGGCGGCTTCCACCACGCCGGGCGCGGTCGCGGCATGGGGTTCTGCGTGTTCAACGACCTGGCGGTGGCGATTGCGCGCCTGCGGCAGCGCGGTTTTGCCGAGCGGGTGCTCGTGGTGGACCTCGACCTCCACGACGGCAACGGCACCCGCGAGATCTTCGCCGAGGACCCGACGGTGCACACCTTCTCCGTGCACAACGACCATTGGGGCGACACCGACGCGGTCGCGTCCACCAGCATCGCCCTCGGCGGCGGGGTCGGCGACGAGCTTTACCTCGGCACCCTGCTCAAGGCGCTCCCGCCGGTCGTCGAGTCGTTCCGGCCGGGCCTGGTGCTCTACCTCGCCGGTTGCGACGTCGCGGGCGACGACGCGATCGGCAACTGGAAGGTCTCCGCCGACGGGATCTTCGCGCGCGACCGCTTCGTGGTCGACCTCGTGCGCCGCCAGGGTGCGCGCCTGGTGGTGGTGCTCGGCGGCGGGTACGGCGACGCCGCGTGGCGCCACTCGGCGCGGTTCCTCGCCTGGCTCCTCGCCGGCTCGGCGATCGAGCCCCCCGACAACGAGGAGCTGACCCTGATGCGCTTTCGCCAGATCAAGGCGACGCTCGACCCGGTGCGCCTGACCTCGACCACCGGTCATGGCGGCTGGGAGCTCACCGAGGACGACCTGGTCGGCATCCTCCCAGGCGTGCCGCGGCACACGCGCTTCCTCGAGTACTTCTCGAAGGTCGGGATCGAGCTCGTCCTCGAGCGCTTCGGGATCCTGCAGCAGCTCCGCGCCCGCGGGTTCAAGGCCCCGGTGGTGCACCTCGAGCTCGAACACCCGCTCGGTCAGACCCTGAAGATCTTCGGCGGCGCCGACCGCCGCGAGTTGCTGGTCGAGCTGCGGGTGCACCGGAGCACGCGCGCGGTCGTTGGCTGCGAGGTGCTCGAGGTCGAGTGGCTGCTGCTGCAGAATCCGCGCGAGCAGTTCACGGGCCGCCGCGCCCCGCTGCCGGGGCAGCAGCACCCGGGGCTCGGCATGCTCCGGGAGATCTTCGGCTGGCTGGTGGTGGTGAGCGAGACCCTCGCCCTCGACGGCATCGTGTTCCGGCCCAGCCACTACCACGTCGCGGCGCTCTCCCACCGCTACACCCGCTTCCTCGACCCGGCGGCGGAGGCGCTCATGCGGGCGCTCGAGCGCGTGCTGGCCGGGACGCCGCTCGAACCCGCGTCGCAGGCGGTCGAGGAGGGGCACGTGGTCCATGTTGCGACGGGCGAGCCGGTCCGCTGGGAGGGGTGGACGCTGGCATTGGCCGCGACGGACCGGCTGCGGGCGCGCACCGAGGGGGAGGCGTACGAGGAAGCCGTGCGCGCGGCGGCGCCCGACCTACGCCTGGCGCTGCGGGAGGAGCCCCGGCAGTGAACGCCGGCCGTTGCCGTCAGCCGAGGGCGCTGTAGGCGACGCCGCGGCGATGGTCATCGCCCTTCCGGCGGCGTTTCTCGACGTACATCCGGTCGTCGGCTTCGCGCAGCGCCGCCTCGGGCTCGCCGCTGGGCGCGAGGCTGGCGATCCCGACCGAAACATGGCAGGGCGGCGTACCTTCCTCGCTCTGCGCGAGGTCGGCGCGCAGTCTCCCCACGCGCGTCCCGGCAGCCTCCGGGTCGAGTCCGGGCGCGATGACGAGGAACTCGTCGCCGCCGAGCCGGAACAAGGTGTCGTCGCTCCGGAAGGTATGCCTGAGCGCGGCGGCGACCCGCAACAGGCAGGCGTCGCCGGCGATGTGTCCGAAGCGGTCGTTGATGTCCTTGAAATTGTCCACGTCGAGGAAGATCACGGCGGCGCCGGCGGCCCGCACCCGCTCCATCTCGTCGCGCAACCGACGCCGGTTCGCCAGCGCGGTCAGCGGGTCGAGGTCCACGAGTTGGCGCAGGCGCTCCTGGGATTCGAGCAGCTCGCGGTTGAGGTGCTCGAGGTGCTGCGAGGCCGATCCCTCGATCACCACGAGGATCGCCAGCGCCATGAACAGCTCTGCCCCGGCGTCGAGGAACGGGGCGTACTGCGCCTGGCGAGCGAGCGCCGCGCCGCCCCACAGCGTAGGGAGCAGCAGCGGCACATAGTGGAGGAAGAGCACGCCCTCCGCGAGCAGGGCGATCCCCAGCCAGCGCGAGCGCGGAACCGGCGGTCGGCGCAGCACCCACACCGCGCCGGAGGTGAGGAAGACGCCGGCGATGAGAGACATTCCGAACTGGAGGAACTCGCGGGTCGGGGCGAGCAGGCCGAGGGCAAGGCTCCACGCCCCAACGGCCGCGACGATCCACCGCAGCCGGAGGGGCTGGACGCCGCCGGGCCGGAAGTGGTCGCGGGCGCCGGTCACCAGCAGGAGGACATAGGCGGTCTTGAGCGCGACGTAGGCGGTGAGCGCCAAACGCACGGCGGGCGGTGGCGAGAGGGCCGTTGCCAGGAGCGCGGAGGTGACCGCGGCGGCGTCGGCGACCCACGCCGCCGCCCAGATGCGGACCTCCTGCAGGCGGATCGTCCGCACGAGGACGATGAAGAAGGCGGCCAGCAGCATCGCGGTCCCGAGTTGGACCCCGAGCGACCAGCGCGCCAGCAGCTCGACCTCGGAGCTCACGGTGCCCGTCCCCCAGTCGTAACTATAACGCCGGCCGCGCCCTGGCAATTCCTCGGTTCGCTTCGGGGCTTGCTTCGAAGCGGTCTCGATATGAAGCGCGGCTGCCGGGCGCGCGGTCGTTACAGATCGATGTCGGTGCGGCCCGCGAGCTGGTCGAGCGCCGTGACCGCGTGGCGCAGGTGGGGAATCACAATCGAGCCGCCCACGACCAGCCCGACGTTGAGGGCGTCCACGATCTCGGGCGTCGTCCAGCCGGCCTTGACGCACTGGATGAGGTGGTAGTCCACGCAGTCGTCGCAGCGCAGGACGAGCGAGGCGACGAGGCCGAGCAGTTCCTTGACCCGTCCGGGGAGGGCGTCGTCCCGGTAGGCGGCGTCGTCGAGGTTGAAAAACCTCTTGATGCCAAGGTGGTCCTGCTGCAGGACCGACGCGTTGGCTGCGCGCCGTGCCGCGATGAACTCGTCGATGTCGCTCATGTCGCCTCCACCCCGAGGTTTCAAGCTACCGCAACTCCGAGGCCGCTGCCAGTGGCGCCGGCGGGCCGGCCGCGCGCGGGGCGCCGCAACCGCTGCGGAGGTGACGGGGGTCGCACGCTGTGAGCCGGTGTCGAGTACAATCACCGGCTGTGAAGCGTTTCCTCGCCCTCGCCCTCGGTTGCCTCACGCTGGCCGCGACCGTTTCGGAAGGTGCGCGCCCGGCGCCACGCCGGCGGCGGGTGAGCCGCCCCGTCAACCTGGTCTGGTACGCCGAGACCCTCGACGGACAGCCGGTCGAGGCGCGGCAACCCGACGAGCCGATCAACCCGGCGTCGGTCGTCAAGATCGCGACCTCGCTGTGGTCGCTCGAGCGGCTCGGCCCCGATTTCCGCTTCGAGACGCGCTTCTTCGCCCGCGGCACCATCGACACGGTGCGGCGGGTGCTGAACGGCGACCTCGTCGTGCTGGGGGGCGGGGACCCCGATTTTCACGTCGAGAACGCCTTCCTGGTTGCCCAGGCGCTCAACGAGCTGCACGTGGAGCGTGTCACCGGTTCCGTCATCGTCAACCGGCGGTTTTGGATGGGGTGGGAGAACGGTTCCGAGGGGCGGCAACCCGACCCGGTCAAACGCGGGATCCTGATGGCGACCCGCCTGCGCCAGGCTCTCGATCCGAGGCGCTGGAACGGCCCCACCAGGGTGGCCTGGCGCGAGTTCGCGCTGCGCCGGAACCTCACGGCGTCGCAGCCGCCCCGGGTCGTCGTCGCGGGCGGCGCCGGCGTCGACGGCGAGGCGGCCCCAGGCGAAATGCTCGTGGTGCACCGATCGCAACCCCTGGCCGATATCCTGCGCCGCTTCAACTGCTACTCGAACAACGATATCGAACGCGTCGCCGCAAGCGTGGGTTCGGTGGACGACTTGGCCGCATTCGTGGCCGAGCGCTGCGGCGTGCCGCGCGAGAGTGTCGAGCTGCAGACCGCCTCGGGCCTCGGCGAGAACCGCCTCACCCCGCGGTTGATCGTGCACCTGCTGCGGGAGTTCAAGAAGACCTGCGAGCGCCTGCACCTTCCGGTCGAGTCGCTGCTGCCGGTCGCGGGGTGCGATCCGGGCACCGTGAACCACCAGTTCCCGGAACTGGCCGACGGGCCCAACACCACGGCCGTCGTCGGCAAGACAGGGACGCTCACCACCACCGACGGCGGCATCGCCGTGCTCGCCGGGATCGCACGTACCGGCCAGGGCGATCTGCTGTTCTGCGTGGCGGTGCCGCACGCGGGCGGCCGGCTCAAAGGCGCGCGCCATGCCGAGGAGAAATGGGTGCTCGACCTGCTCGGCGCCCACGGCGGCGGCCAGCCCCGCCCGTGCGCCGGGCTGCTCACCGCTCCCGATACCGGAGCCAGCGTCATCCTGCTCGGCGACCACGTGCTCCCGCCGCCCGACGGGACGTCCTCGGTGGCCCCGCCACCTCAGCCAACCGCGGCCGTGAACAGGTAGGAAGACGGAAGACGGAAAAGGGGAGAGGGAAGACTGGACGCGAACTGCCGTACCGCTCCTTGTCTTCCCTTTCCCATTTTCCTTCTACCCTCTTCCCTTCGCCCGTCCCGTCACATCTCGGGGCGGCCGGGGGTGGTGGCGGGGAGGGCGCGGGTGCGGGCCCACGAGCGGATGGCCTTGATCTGCTCGGACATCGTGGTCGAGAGCGGCACGATCTGCCCCATCGCCGTCAGCAGGTCGCGCTCCTCGACGGGGCGGCCATCGGCATTGCACGCGATGCGGGCCGAGATGACGGCCTGCTCGATCTCCGCCCCGTTCCAGCCGCGTCCGGCGGAGGCGAGCAGGACGAGGTCGTACTTGCCGGGATCGAGTGCCTGGCCGCGCAGGTGGATGCCCAGGATCTCCTTGCGCTCCTCCTCGTTGGGAAGCTCGACGAAGAACACCTGGTCGAAGCGCCCCTTGCGGATGATCTCGGCGGGGAGCAGGTTGATCCGGTTGGCGGTGGCGGCGACGAAGACGTCGGCCCGGTGCTCCTGCATCCAGGTCAGGAACGTCGAGAAGATGCGCGTCATCGAGCCGGTCTGCCCCTCCGAGTAGCCCGCGACGCCCATCTCGATCTCGTCGATCCACAGCACCGCCGGCGCCACCGCCTCGACCGCCTCGAGCGCCCGGTGGAACACCCATTCCGGCGAGCCCTGCACGCCCGCGAACACGAGGTTCATGTCGAGGCGGAAGAGCGGAAGCTTCCACTCGGTGGCGATGACCTTGACCGCCAGCGACTTGCCGCACCCTGACATGCCCATCAGCAGAACGCCCTTGGGTCGCGGAAGGCCCTGGGCCATCGCCTGCGGGGTGAACAGGGAGGCGCGCTGGCGCACCCAAACCTTGAGCTGGTCGAGGCCGCCGAGGTCCCCGATGGCGCGGATCGGAGGGACGAACTCCAGGATCCCCTCCTTGCGCATGATCTGTTCCTTCTCGGCGAGCACTTCGGCCATGAAGGCGTCGTCCACCGTCTGGTGGCGCGTGAGAAGGCGGCGCAGCAGGCTCTCGACCTCGAGCAGCGACATCCCCCGGAGCGCGGCGACGAGGATCTGGGCGCGGTCGGGGTCGGCGGTCCGGCCGGTCTGCTGCAGGACGGCGGCGACGACCGCAGCGACCTCGCTCTCGTCGGGGAACAGCGAGGTCACGACGTAGGTCAGCGGCTTCATCTCGTACGGCACCTCGCCCTCGGGGGCGAGCGTGAAGAGGAACCGGCCGGTGTTGCGGATCGCGGCCGCGGTGTCGCGCAGCCGCCGCAGCAGCGGGCGGTTCCCCGGCAACAACGCCTGCAGGTCCTTGAAAACGTAGAAGCCGCGGGGGCCCTGCGTCTCCAACCAGCGCAGCGCGGTGATCGGGTCCTCGGTGCCGGGCTGGCCGGTGAGGCCGTCGAGGCAGTTCCAGGTGACCACCGGCAGCGGCTGCGGCTTGGCGCCGGACGCGAAGCGCTGGATCAGCCGCTCGATGCGGTCTTCCTCGTTGGACAGGACCATGATGAGGGGGTAGGCGCTGGCGAGGGCCGTGTGGATCTGTTCGACGGTGGTAGCCATGCCCGCATTGTAGAAGAACTTGCCTCGCTGGGCGCCGCCGGCGTCGGACCTCTGGCTGCGTTGCACTCGGCGGATCGGATGCTCACGTAGCCTCCGGCTACGCTCCGCTCCTCCCGCCTCGTGCGCCTTGCCATAGGCCCAACGGCGGCGGCGCGGCTACACGCCCCAAGCTGCGAGGCCCTGCCTTCGGTGGAGCGTTCGTCTTCGAGGGTGGCGCTCGATGCCGCGCGGCCTGCGGCCGGCGCGGCCGGGTCGGACGTGGCGAGCGGCGACGTGTCGGTCACATTGGCCCTGCCTCCCACGGCCGGGTTCGTCATCCCCGCGAAAGCGGGGATCCAGGCCGAGGTGCTTGTGAGTTCACGACTGGATTCCCGCATTCGCGGGAATGACGACGTGGCCATTCGGTCTCCCATTCTGGCCGAGCCCGAGCCCCGAGCCCCGAGCCCCGAGCCCCGAGCCCCGAGCCCCGAGCCCCGAGCCCCGAGCCCCGAGCCCCGAGCCCAGCCTTTGCTACACTCCGCTGTCGTCGGCATTGTGGTCGTTGAGAAGGGCCGGAGTGGCGGAATGGCAGACGCGCGGGACTCAAAATCCCGTATCCGCAAGGGTGTGAGGGTTCGACTCCCTCCTCCGGCACCACGAACTGCGGCCGGCGCGGAGTCCCTTTAGCCTTGGGGCTCGGTGGTCTGCAGCGCGGCGGCGACCTGCGCCGGGCTCGCGTTGGCAACGTCGAACACCGTGGCGGCGACGAGCGACCAGCGTGCGACGACCTCCTCCAGGCATTCGCGGCGGACGACCAGCAGGAGCGGGGTGGCGCCGCCAACGAGACCGTCGAGTTCGTGCGACCAGCCGGCGCCGCGCAGCTCCCACGGTCCGACCTCGTCCACCACGATGACGTCGACCTCGCTGGCCGAAAGGGCGCCGCGGCCGAGGGCCATCCCCGCGGGATCGACCCAGAACGAGCCTTCCTCATGCCAGCCGTCGCGCGCCTCGCGGCACGCCAATGGCCGCCGTGTCTCACTGGCGAGATCGACGACGTCGAACGAGTAACGGGCGCCGCCGCGCCAGGTTCCCGGCGCGAGGACCCCTCCGACCTTCTTGCCTGAGGCGCGCAACACTTCGACCGTGGCGGCGGTGAGCGTGGTCTTGCCCGACCCGCGGTCGCCGGTCACGACGGCGACCTGCGCTCGTGCGGACGGGTGGGCGAGCCGCTCCACCAGCGCGTCGAGCCGCGGCAGCATCGCGGCGGCCGCAGCGCTGGGGTTGCGGACGAGATCGCGCGCGGAGGGGACCGACGCGATGACCTCCGGCAGGGTCGCGAACGCCGCCTCGGTGGCGCCGAGCAGGGCGCCGGCGCCGTGGCGCCCGAGCCAGGTCCGCAGGCCCGGGTGGGTCAGCTCGACGTCGATGGCCGCGAAGCAGGTGGCGACGAACATGGCCCGCAACGTCATCTCCATACCGACCGCGAGCGCGACCGGCAACGCCGCGCCGGAGCCGAACTTCATCACCGCCGTCGCGGTGAGCGTGATCGTCAGCACGCCGATCCAAAAACCCGGCCGCATGAGCCGGCGCAGCGCGGCGCGGTAGCGCAGCACGGAGGCCGCGATGAACACGGCCATGCCGGCGGCTGCGGCCGGGAGCGGCACGCGCGAGAGGGCCATGAGGCCCAGCGGCAGGGCGGCGAGCAGGAACACGAGCATGGGCAATGAAGGCGCGGCCGCGGTCGCCGGGCGGGCCGGGCGCACCGGAAGCGACGAGCCGCCCCGTGCCGCCGGTCCTTCGGCGGTACGGTGGCCGCCGGCCCGCCAGCCCGTAAGTGCGGCCACCAACCCAACGGCCATATTGACGAGGGCGAGAGCGGCGATCGGACCCACGGCGCCGAACGGCAGCGGGCCGAGCTGCTGCGCCGCGGAGCCGATCAGCTGGCGGTACACCTCGACGAGGTTGGTCCCGTAGCTGAGGAGCAGGCTCAGGAGGAGGTGGAGGAAGGTCCAGGACATCGCCAGGACGCCGCCGATCACGCACCCGAGCAAACCGCCGCGGCCGATCGCAAGGCCGGTCTCGAAGGCGAACCCCTCCATGCTGATCGCCAGCATCGGGCCGAGCAGTACGGCGCTGGGCGACGCGGACTTCATCAGGGCGGCCACCAGCCCGGCGCGCCACACGACCCCGCGCCCGCCCCACCTTCGTTGGGCGCCTGAAAGCAGGAGCACCGCGATCGCCGTCAGCGCGTGGCCGCGGAACGGAACCTTGAGGTTGTGCAGGAAGCTGCCGAGGACGATCTCCGACGTCGCCCACAGGCTCCCGAGCGCGGCGGCTTGCAGCCACCTCGGGTTGCTCCGCCACTGTCCCGCGGCCGCCGTCACGCCCGTCTGCTCTCCACTGCTCGCGGACGATACCACGGCGCCCGCGGCAGCGACCGAAGCGGACGTTGCTGAATTCCCGCCTTTCTTGCGACCGTGCTGGAGCTCCTTGCTCTGCCGATGGTTATCGGGACTTGACAAAAGGGTTATGTAGCGATATAAATGTATCGGCAACTGGTCGAGTAAACAGCTCGACCTGATTTTTGGGTCACTTTGTGAAGTAGTGCACAAGGAACCTGAGGCTCCGGCGCGTGGCGCCGGCGCATGCAGGGAACCCAGCGGTGACTTGGGGGGGCGGACGTTTTGAAAGGAGAGGAAGCGATGCGTTACGTGTTGGCAGGGGTGCTCATGCTCGCTCTTGTGCCTACTTTCACAATGGCACAAGCTCAGAGCAGCGACGACGGAGGGGCCGGGCTCCGCAAGGACATCCAGGATCTTGAGAAGCGGCTCGACAAGGTGGAGCGGAGCTCCGCCATGGACCGCATCCGGTTCTCGGGGGACTTCCGGTTCGAGGCGCACTCGATCCGAGCGTCCATACCGGACCACTACGACGGGATGATGTTGCAGAACGGCCTGGTGAACACGATCTTCTACTACGGCGCCACCGGGCAGCTGCCGAGCAGCCCGAGCGCCGTCAACCAGTTCATCGGCCAGCACTACGCCGATTACCTGTACTTCACCAACAACCTGACGTTCAACCAGCTCAAGGGGTATATGGGGATGTTCCCGGCGGCGATGCAGCAGCAGCTCATGGGCTCGCTGATGCCGGGCGCGTTCGTCAAGGGCTACGACGTCAACAACTCGATGATGTACACGAGCCGGTTGCGTCTCTTGATGTCGGCCGACGTAGCGGAGAACGTCTCGTTCGGTGGCCGGCTGGCGATGTACAAAGTGTGGGGCGACTCGACCGGCGTGCAGGTGTTCAACGGTCAGGCCAACACCTTCAACATCGACGGGACCACCTCGACGGTGCCGAACTCGGACATCCTGCGGGTCGAGCGCGCCTACTTCGACTGGAAGGACGTCGGCGGGCTGCCGATGTACATCTCGATCGGCCGGCGCCCCTCCACCGGTGGGCCGCCGATGAACCTCCGTCAGGACGAGCTGCGCGGCGGCACGCCGATGGGCTCGCTCATCGACTTCCAGTTCGACGGCATCACGATCGGCTACCACCTCTTCGAGCAGTCGACGTTGCGCCTCTGCTACGGCCGCGGCTACGAGGCGGGCTTCGGCAACGGCGAGGTCCTCCAGCAGCCCGCAGACCGCCTCAAGGACGCCGACTTCCTCGGGTTCAACTGGGACATCTGGAGCGACGACAGCATGCTGGTCCAGACCACGATCGCGAAGGCGTTCAACCTCACCGACGGCTTCAACGGGCTGATCGTGCTTCCCAACAACCCGCTCACCGGAGCGCCGATCACCGCGCCGGTGGTGATGCGTTACACCCCGTCGGCGAACATCGGCGACATGGACATCGCGGGCCTCGTGGTCCAGCGTTCGGACGGCCCGTTCGACTACTTCGTCAACGTCGATTACATGAAGAGCCACCCGAACGGCGTGACCACGCCGTTCGGCGGCCTGTTCTCCGATCCGTTCGAAACGCCGCAGCCGCACAGCGGCACGATGTTCTACGTCGGCGGCCGCTACACGCTGCCCAACGACAAGACGATGATCGGCCTCGAGTACAACCAGGGCTCCAAGTACTGGTTCAACTTCACGCCTTCGCAGGACGACATCATCGCCCCCAAGACCGACACCCGGGGCAAGGTCGTCGAGGCGTACGTCATTCATCACGTCGCCACGAAGTTTCTCGTCAAGCTCGCGTACATCAACTACAGCTACGACTACTCGGGTTCAGGCTGGCAGCTGGGCACGCCAAAGAAGCTCAACTCGACGCCGGTCCTCGGCTTCCCGACGTACGACAAGGCGCAGATGCTGACGCTCTCGATGACGGCAAGGTTCTAACGGCACGGAACAGGGCACGGGCACCGAGGACCGGAAAAGACGTCCGGTCCCCGGCCCGACCCGGAGAGTGGCCGGCAGGCCACGAAGGGAGAGACAGGATGAAAGGCAAGAGCTGGGCCGCAACGTTCGTCGCGATTGCCGCGTTCACGGCAACCGTGGCCCTGGCAGGCGGCAGCGAGACCAAGGGGAAGTTCTTCTTCAAGAAGAACTGCAAGACCTGCCACACCAAGGGCGCCAAAGGGGGCGAGGTCACGCCGCTCACCAAGACGCAGGAGCAGTGGCAGCGCTACTTCAAGGCCGGGACGCACAACAAGGAGACCGAGAAGCTCTCGACCTTCCTGACCCCCGAGCAGATGACCGACGTGCAGACGTTCCTCGTCAACCACGCGGCCGACTCGCCGCAGCCCGAGACCTGTGGCGGCTGAGGCCGGCGGCATCGTGATGCGGACCGCTCCGGCAGCCGGGGGCTCGTCACTCGATGACCGAGCCCCTGGCGCGCCGGTGCGGATCGGGAGCCCGGCTGAGGCAGGAAGTCGCCGTGAGGGACGGTTGGGCCGGCGGAAATGGGAAAGGGGAGCATCTCCATGAACAGCATCGGGCGGAACGCGTGCCGCGCGCGGCGAAACCTCATTTTCGCCATGGCTCGAGTGGGCGCCGTGAGCATGGTTTTCCTGGCTGGAACCTTGGCGTCGACGATCGCGGGAGGAGCGGAGCTTGCTCCCCAACCGCCCCGGATCAGCCACCCGCTCCTCGTCCTCAAGGACGCGGCGGGGAAGAACGTCCTGGAGACCGGTGAGCCGATCAGCACCCGCCAGACCTGCGGCGGTTGCCACGATTACGATTTCATCACCGACAGTTTCCACTTCCAGCAGGGCAAGAACGAGATGAACCCGAAGTTGCTCGCCTCGCATGGGATCGCGCCGTTCAACTCGTCGCCCGGCATGTTCGGAAAGTTCTCCATCATCCCCAACCGGCAGTTGGCCCACGCCGGGGTCGCGGACGTCTCGGACTACGATATGAGCCAGCCGGAGTGGCTGACCAAGTGCGGCGTCTGCCATACCGGGGGGGGCATCTCGGAGACCGACCTCGCCGGCCACCGCTTCCTCACCCCGGAGGCCAAGGCGAGCGGACCCCTCGACCCCAGCTACACGGTCAGGGATCGCGTCTCCGGCAAGGTCGTCCCGTGGGACTGGGCCAAGAGCGGGGTCGCCGAGAGCGACTGCTTCCTCTGCCATGTGCCCAAGGCCAGCCGGGGCGCTCGCCGCGAGGCGATGACGGCCGGAAACTTCCGCTGGGCGGACAACGCGACGCTCGCCGACACCGGGATCGTGGTCAAGCAGGCGAACGACGCCTACGCCTATAACCACGCCGCCTTCAACCCGGACGGCACGGTCAAGGCTGAGGCCCTCGGCCTCTCCGACCCGACGCTCGAGAACTGCGCCCAGTGCCACGGGTTCACGGCGAAGAACAGCACGGTCATTCAGCCGATCCAGCACGCCGACATCATGCGGGGCACGGAGAAAGCGGGCTGGATCTACAACGGCGCCAAGATCAGCGACACCGTCACCCCGGACATCGTCGGGCGGGAACAGATGGACTTTCCCTGGGACGTGCATGCGGCGAAGGGCCTCGTCTGCATCGACTGCCACTTCTCGCCCAACAACCCCGGGCGCATGATCCAGACCGATCCCACCAAGAACCTCAACTACCGGCCCGGCATGAACGACATCGCCGTCTACCTCAAGCGCCCCGACCACAACTTCGCCCGCGGCAATATTCCGCCCGAGACGGTGAACATGACGCGCCACAACACGATGCGGGGCTGCGAGGACTGCCACGACGCCGAGAAGGACCACGACTTCCTGCCGTACAAGAGCCTGCACTTCAAGGCGCTGGCGTGCCAGACGTGCCACATCCCGGAGGTCCACTTCTGGGCGTACCGCAGCGACGAGTGGGGCTTCCTGATGGACACCGGCACCAGTCGCATCACGTTTCGCGGCATCGACGGCGACATCGTGAGCCCGGATGCCAAGGTGACGGGGTTCAAGCCGGCGTTCATCCCGGCCCGCGGCAAGGACGGACAGACGGAGATCCGCCCGACCAACCTCGTGACCGGCGTCTACTGGTTCGACCGGGGCAAGGGACGGCCGGTGTTCACGTGGCAGGTGCAGAAGGCGTTCTTCACCGGCTGGGACCCCGACAACGGCTGGAGCTACCGCCCGGAAATCGTGACGGCGTTCGGGGACAAGGACGGCATCATCGACCGGGACCAGGCCAGGTACGACTCCCCCGAGAAGATCGCGCTGGTCGGAGGTCTGCTGCAGAAGTACGCCGGGATCGGCGATCCCGAACTCCGCATCGAGGTGGTGCCGTGGGCGATGAGCCACAGCATCGCCGGCAAGGGCCAGGCCACCAAGGCCTGCACGGCGTGTCACGCCAAGAACAGCATCCTGCACCGGCCGCTGGACCTCGACAACTTCCTGCCCAAGGGTGTCCCGACCTATTTCCAGGGGCGCAAAGTCGACGTGGTCAGCTGGCGGGGCAAGGAGCCGGGCTTCGACAACCGGCCGCTGCTCGCGTCGTTCTACATCATCGGCAACAGCCGGGTTGCCTGGGTCGAATGGCTGGGATGGCTCTCCGTCGCGGGGGCGTTGCTCTTCGTGCTGATCCACGGTGGTGTGCGCATCTTCGGAGGTCGCAGATGAACGCCCAGGAACCGCTGTACTCGCTGCACGAGAGGGTCTGGCACTGGCTGCAGGCGGCGGGGATGATCGTCCTGCTGCTTTCCGGCTTCGCCATTCACTACCCCGACCGCTTCGGCGTGTTCGGCTCGATGGCGAAAGCCATCAGCCTGCACTCGTGGATCGGCTTCGCGTTGATCCTCAACGCCTTTCTCGGGCTCTTCTACCACCTGACGGCGGACAAGTACCACCACTTCCTGCCCAAGATGGACGACTTCACCGGCGGCGCCGTCCGCCAGGCGCGCTTCTACCTGTACGGCATCTTCAAGGGGGAACCTCATCCCTTCGAGACGGACCCGCGCCACAAGCTCAATCCGCTGCAGAAGATCACGTACCTCGCGCTGCTCAACGTCCTGCTGCCCTTCCAGATCGTCACCGGCGTGCTGATGTGGGGCGCGAACCGTTGGCCGGCGGCGTTCGAGCGGTTCGGGGGGCTGCGCGTGCTGGGACCAGCCCACACGCTCGGCGCCTACCTCTTCCTCGCCTTCGTCATCGGCCACATCTACCTGGCAACGACCGGCCACTGGCCGCTGAGCCTGATCCGGGCGATGATCACGGGTTACGAAGAGCCGGCCCGCCGCCGCGAGGCACCGGAGACGGTCCAACCGCAAGGGGTTGCCGGCGAGCCCGCGCCGGACGCAGGCACCCTCCCGCCTCCGGAGGACGCGCCGGCGCCCGTTTCGGAGGCGTGACGCTCAGCGCCCGCCCCGGTCGTCGCCGGGGCGGCGCGCTGCCGCCGCCAGGCGTCCTCGATCCAGGGGACGGCGGCGCGCAGGTACGGGACGAAGCCCGGCACCTGGTAGTGCGTGAGGTCGCCGACGACCACGAGGCGCACGTCGCGGCCCTGGGCCTTGAGCTGCTTGACGACGTCCGCGGTCGGCTTGAGCAGGAGCCGCTCGTCGTCGCGGCTGTGGATGACGTACAGAGGGATCCGCCAGTCGACCTCGGCGGCGTGCGCGAGCGGCAGGCCGGAGACGATGAGTGCGGCGGAGAAGCGGTCCTGGTGGCGCGCCGCGAGGTACCACGTCCCCATCGCGCCCATGCTGTAGCCGGTGAGCAGGACCCTCGCCGGGTCGATGCGATAGGCGCGCATCGCGTGGTCCACGAGGGCCAGCACGTCGACCTCGCTCAGCGGGTCGGTCCAGTCCCGGCCGCGGCAGTCGGGGGCGGCGATGACGGCGCCGAGGTCGCGCAGGCCGGGCTCGACGAGCCCGGTCAGGAACTCCCTGCCGAAGAACGGCGTGACCTTGCCCGCGAAGTGCAGCGCGACCACGAGCGGCACCGGCGTCGCGCCGGTGTAGCCTGCCGGGACCGCAAACGTGACGCGGAGGCCGCCCGGTTGGAGGACCTCTTCGCGGATCGTGGAGGGTTGAGCGGCCGCGGCGGCGGCAACGGTGATTGCGAGCGCCGCGGCCGCGAGTCCGGCGAGGGCCGCCCTCGCTGCACCGGAGCTAGAGACATGTGCCGTCGCCTGCATTGTCGCCCTCACAGCGGACAGCGTGAGGCCGGCCCGGACGTCCGTCAAGGCTCCGAGGTGGGCGCCGAATCGTCGTTGAAGAGCGTTGACCCTCCCGGGGAAGGGTGCGCGAGGCGCCCAAAATCCCCGGCGGGGGTTACTCAGCGGCAGGCGCCTGGTCGCCGGGGTGCCAGAGGTTCTTGTCCTGCAGGAGTTGCTCGGCGGCGGCGACGCCGGTGCGGAACTCGTCCCACAGCTCCGGGGTGATGGTCACGCCCTTTTTGGTCGGCGCCAGCTCGCCGTTGGCGTCCGTGTAGAACAGCCGAAAGTCGATGTAGGTCTTGCCCTTGAAGACTGAGAGCGAGACCCGCATTGTCTCCTCGCCGTTGCGCTTGAACTCGTGAATTACCGTGCGATCATCAGGCATCGGTTGCCTCCCTGCGCCGGGGAGTCTAGCAGGTGGGCCACCGGGGAGGCGACGATGGCAGAGAAGAGTTCGGGGGCCTCGGTGATCCCGCCGCAGGCCGTAACCGCATCGCCCGTCACGCGCGCCCGCGGGGCGCGGATGGGCGTTTTGATCGGGCCCGCCCAGGGCGCGCCCAACTTCATCACCCGTCGCTTCGTGCTAGCGCCGGGGGCGCGCATCCCCGCCCACCGGCACCCGACGATCGAGCACGAGCAGGTGATGGTGCGCGGCGAGATGGTGCTCGGCATGGACGCGGAGGTGCGTACCGTGCGCGCCGGCGACGCCATGTACCTGCCGCCGGGGTGCGCGCACTGGTACGAGAACCGCACGGCCTCCGAGGCCGAGTTCCTCTGCGTCATCCCCAACACCCCCGGCTACGAGACGGAGTGGCTGGAGGGGCCGCCAGAAGGGGCGTTCCCCGGGTGACGTGACCCCGGCGGCGAGGCCGCGTGGGTGGAATTCACCCCCCGAGCATCGTGTTGGACGAACCGGTGTGGCGGTCGTTCGGTTCGTGCCCGAAAGGTGCGAATCGGGGAGCGACCCCGTCCATGGCCGGGCGGGCCGCGTCCTTCAGCCGGGCGATCGCAAGCGGTTCTTTTGGCGTTTCTTTTTGGGTTGGATGCGTTCCTTACTTTTGCCTTTCCCCCCGCCTGGGTAGGGAGGGCGTCGTGGCCACGGCCGAAAGGAGTCGAAGATGAGCCGCACCTTCATCGCCGTCGTGACCGCCGCCGTGCTGGTCACCGCCGTACCGTCGTTCGCCGTCGAGCATGCACCAGAGAACCAGGCCGCCAGCCAGACGATGGCCGGTGCGTCCGGCGGAGGCGGCATGGCCCTCGCCGTTGGGGCAACGGCGCTGACGCCCACCGTTCCCAACGAGAGGTTCGTCACGGGTCAGGTCGTTCTGAGCACCCCGTCCGAGGTCGCCCTCCATACCGCCACCGGGATGCGGGAGTTCGCAATCTCCTCAGGCACCGATGAGAGGCTCGTCCCGGTCGAGGGTGAAACGGTGACTGTCGGGTACGTGCCCGAGAAGGGCACGGTGGTGATTGGCGAGGCCCGGCCGATGACGAATCAGGCCCCCGCCCGTGTGGCTGAGGCGACCGCACCCGCGATCAACAGCCCGGATCAAAACGCCATGAACACAGCCGAACCGACCGAATCGACCCCTGCGGCCGCCGCCGAACCGGCCGAATCGACCCCTGCGACCCCCGCCGCTTCACCGGCGGTGGCCAAGAATACCCATCGCAGGGCACGCCTGCCCAAGACCGCCAGCGACCAGCCGCTGATCCTGCTGACCGGCCTGCTTGCCGTGGCGGGGGCGGGAACGCTTCGCCTGGCGCGGCACGCATAGCACCGTGGCGCGCCGCGCTCCGGCGCCGGGATGCCCTCCGGCGCCGGAGACGCGGCCGTCGTCCGGCGATGCGACCGAGAGCGTTCCTTGGGCTGCTCGAACGCGCACTCCTCGCGGCGGGGGTCGCGTGTCTGGTGTGGTGGGTTGCCGGCGCGGCGTACGCGCGCTGGGCGAGCGCCAGCGAGAGCCGCCGCCTCGACCGCCTGATTGCCGCCGGGACGCCTGCGTCGGCGGTTTCGCGCGCTGTCGCGGTCGGTCTCGGTGATCCGATCGGCCGCGTCGAGATCCCGCGCGTCGGCCTTTCGACCGTGATCGTGGAGGGTGACGGCGACCTCACGCTGGCGTTCGCGGCCGGCCACATCCCCGGCACCGCGCTGCCCGGCGAGGCCGGCAACGTCGCCCTGGCCGGCCACCGCGACAGCGTGTTCAGGGGCCTCGCCCGCATCCGCCGGGGCGACCTCGTTTCTGTCACGACCCCGGCCGGGAGGTTCCGCTACGCCGTCGAATCGCTGCGGGTCGTCGAGCCGGACGACACCTGGGTGTTGCGCCCGACCCGGCGGCCCACGCTCACCCTCGTCACCTGCTACCCGTTCCGGTACATTGGCGCCGCGCCCGAGAGGTTCATCGTCCAGGCGAGGCTCGTCGGCTCCACCAGCGCCGCCCTGCGGACGGCGTGGGCGCCGCAACCGGGTGCCGGCTAGCGCCGCGGCTCGAAGATCCCGAGGTCGCGGTTCTTGCGCACGTTGTCCCAGGTGAAGAAGCGGCCGTTCATGGCGACGTAGACGCCGTGCGGGAGGCATTGGGCGAGCGAGATCGCGCTGCCGAGGTTGAACAGGCCGTCGGAGCTGCCGAACGCGTACGGCACCATCGCGCCGGTCAGCACCACGGTCTTGCCGGTCAACCCCTCGCCCAGAACGCGCGCCGTGGCCTCCATCGTGTCGGTGCCGTGGGTGATGACGATGCGCTCCTCCTCGGCCCGACGGCAGTGGTCGAGGACGAGGGCGCGGTCGGCGTCCGTCATGTCGAGGCTGTCAACCATCATCAAGGTACGCACCTTGACCTCCACATGGCAGCGCCCCAACCGCAGCATCTCGGCGATGTGCGTGTCCTGGAAGTACAGCCGGCCGTGGATCTCGTCGTACTCCTTGTCGAACGTACCCCCGGTGATGAACACCCCGATGCCCATGGCGCCTCCGCTCCCTCGGCCGGCGATCATACGCGAAGGAGCCGGGGCGCGCGGCCTATGCCTCCCGGACGGTGGACTGTCGCACGACGTCGAGGATCGAGCCGTCGTCGGCCTTGACGATCTCCACGGCCTCGCCGGAGAGGTCCGGCTCTGGCATCAGCGGCCCCAGTTCCCTGGCTTTCGCCATCGCCTTGGCGGCAAGCTCCTCGATCGAAATCAGGCTGATCCCCGCCGCGGGCGCGCTGGCGCTGAGCGGGTCGAGGTACGGTGAGCGCGACGCGGGGTTGATAACCGCGTCCTCCTCGGTGATCACGAGGTCCACGAGCTCGCCCGGCATCGTCACCGTGTTGACGCGCTCGCGGATCGACGGGTAGCTCTCGCCGCGGCGCTTGGAGAAGCCCGCCAGGGTCGTGAAGATGATCGTGAGCTTGGAGCGGCCGACGTTGGGGCCGCCGCCGATCCCGCCGACGAAGCGGCCGTCGTAGCCGGTGACGGTGTTGACGTTGAACTCCGTGTCGATCTCCGCGCACGAGAGCAGGGAAAAGTCGAGCAGCGGCGTCAGCGTGCCCTTGCATGCGAGGTTGGCGTAGATCGAGGTGGTGACCTCCTGGTGTCTGGGGTCGGTGAGTAGCGACTCGAACACCTCGGGCGTGGGCTGGAAGCACTGCCCGTGCAGGATCAGCTCGACCGCGCCGCGGCGCAGCATCTCGACGTGGATCTCGGTGATCCCGCCGATCGTGAACGAGGCCTTGAGGCGGTGCGCGGCGAAGTGGTCGGAGAGGCGCTGCAGGATCGCGAGCGACGCCCCGGAGCCCGACTGGAACGCCACCCCGTCGCGCAGCAGGCCCGCGGCGCCGAGCAGCGCCATCACGCGGTCCGCGACCTTGAGGTTGGCGGGGCTCATGATGCGGGCGAGGTCGAGGGTGCCGGCTCCGATCCCGGCGGCGTCGCCGACCTTCTCGAACGGCACCACGAAATCCACGTGCTCCATCGAGATCGAGCGGTGGGGGAGGAAGCGGTCGAACACGGTGCCGGCGCAGACGCAGGCGTAGTCGGCGTAGCGCACGTCGGCATCGAACAGGCCGAGCGGCCCGCAGCGCTCGTCGCAGTTGCCGAGCACCCCCGAGGCGTTGCCCCAGGGGTCGGCCGCCGGGGCCGGGAAGATCGCGAGGCGCACGGGCTCGATCCCGAGCGCGATGTCGCGCTGGCGCCCGCCATGGCTGCACCCCATGATCCGCAGCGGCAGCAGCGCGCCGCCGCCGGCAGCCTTCGCGAGGCCGCCGTAGGGGTTGCCGTAGATGTAAGCGATCGTGCCGTCCCGGACCGCCTCGACCAGGTAGTCCAGCTCGCCGAAGTAGGCGTTGCCGATGAGGCGGATCCCCTTGCGGCCTCGCCGCGTCAACTCCGCGATGACGGCGCGGAGGAAGCGGTCGCCCCCGGTGCGGTAGTAGTGCGGGAACGACACCGCGTCGCCGTCGCGCACGACGTCGAACGCCCGTTCGAACGTCGTGACTTTGGAGGACCCGTCGAACGGGCGGCGCGGGATGCGGGCAGGGTGAGTCGCCTCGTCCGGCATCTCGGCGTACGCGCCGGCAAAGGGACGGAAATCGCGGCCCGCGATCGCGGTCGGGACGTCGCGGCCGAGGGAGTTCTTCTGCCATCTCTCCAAGCGCATGCGCCACCTCCCCGCGAGGAGCGTAGAAGAATAAGAAATACTTCACAAGCCGCGGCACTCCGGTGGGCGCGCTACACTCGCGCGGGGAGGAAACCCGGTGCCGATCATCTGTGCTTTGCTTGTCGCTGCGGCGGCCCACTCGGTCGCGCCGTCCGTCGTGGCGCCGCTGCGCCTGGCGCACGTGGCCGTGGCGCTGCCGAGCCGCGAGGTGTTGCGGGTGACGCTGACCGCGCCAGCCCCGGCGGCGAAGCTCGCGGCCGGGATGAGCGCTCAGCGCCTGACGCTCGGCGGGGTGCCGATCCCGCTCGCAACGCCGGTGGACGTCACGGTCGCGGGCGGCGAGACACGGCCCGTTTTCGACGTGCGGCTCGCCGACGTGCCGGAGGGCGTGCTCGGGCTCGACCCCAACCGCGTGCCACTGCTGTGGGAAGGGCTCGACGGTGCGGGCGCGCCGGTCCTGGCGGTCGGGGGGACCGTTGACTTCGGGGATCCGGGCGACGTCCAGGTCCCGGTCACGGACCTCTACCACACCTACGCCACGTTGACGGACTTCACGGTCACGCCCGGACTCTCAGCGGTGAGCGTGCACGGTCTCCTTGGTCTGTTCAACCCGTTCTCGTTCGACCTGGTCGCGACGCGCATCGAGCTGACGGTCAAGGTCGGGACGGAGACGGTGCTGGCGACGAAGCGGCCCGGGTTCCGGTTGCGCGCCGGGCAGAGGAGCGACGTGCTGGTGGACCAGGACGTGCCGCTCGCGGACGCCGCCGGGGGCGTCGGCGCGTTCCTGCGCGGCGAGGCCGCCGTGCTCGAAGGGACGCTCATCCTGCGGACGCCGCAGGGCGAGCGGGCCGTCCCGCTGCACATGCGCGCCGCGATGAAATAGACAGCTACGGGCGCTTCAGGGCGCAGGCGGCGGCGAGGACGAGGCGGGCGCCGGCTTCGATCTCGGCCGCGGTCGTGAAGCGGCCGAGCGAAAAACGCACGGTGGCCATCGCGGTGGCGGCGTCCACGCCCATCGCCGTGAGCACGGCGGAGGGGTGGGTCGCGCCGGTGTGGCATGCGGCGCCCGCCGACGCTGCGACCTCCTCCGCGAGCGTGCCGAGGAGAGCGTTGGCGTCGACGCCGGGGAACGCCACGCTCGCGGTGTTCGGGAGGCGCAACTCGCGGTGCCCGTGCACGACGAGGCCGGGGAAGCCGTCAGCCAGGCTCGCCTCCAGCGTATCGCGCAGGGCGGCCAGGCGCGGCGTCTCGCCGGCGAGGTCGCGGCGCACCAGCTCGCACGCGGCGCCCAGGCCGACGATCCCGGGCACGTTTTCGGTGCCGGCGCGCAGGCCGCGCTCGTGCCCGGCGCCGAGAATCATCGGCTCGATCGCCACGCCGCGCCGCACGACCAGGACGCCCACGCCCTTGGGGGCGTAAAGCTTGTGCCCGGCGACGGTGACCAGGTCCACGCCCAGGGCGGCGGCGTCCACCGGAACCTTGCCGACGGCCTGCGCCGCATCGGTGTGCACGAGCACGCCGCGGCGGCGGCACTCCGCGGCCACCTCGGCGACCGGCTGCAGCGTCCCGACCTCGTTGTTCGCCAGCATGAGCGAGACGAGGACCGTGTCGGGCGCGAGGGCGCGAGCGACCTCCTCCGGATCGACCCGACCGGACCGGTCCACGCCGACGACCGTCAGCCGGATGCGGCCCGAGCGCTCGAGGGCGCGGGCGGTGGCGAGCACCGCCGGGTGCTCGACGGCCGAGGTGACCACGTGACCGCCGCCGCGCGCTGCCACGATGCCGCCGAGCGCCCAGTTGTCGGACTCGGAGCCGCCGCTGGTGAAGACGACCTCGTCGGGGAGGGCGCCGAGGCACGCCGCAACCTCGGCGCGCGCCGCCTCGACCATCTCCTTCGCCAGGCGGCCGCGGCGATGGCCGGACGACGGGTTCCCCCAGCCCTCGCGCAGCGCCGGCAGCATCTCCTCGACGACGCGGGGGTCCACAGGCGTGGTGGCGTTGTTGTCGAAGTAGATGGGGTTGCGGCCCGTTCCGTTCACCTCGCCATGATAGCGAGCCGCCGCAATCGCGTGGCAACCCGATCCGGGTCGGGGTAAACTCCGGCGGATGGCGCCCCCCGCTCTCTGGCTCTACCGCGCGCTGATGGCGGTGTCGCTGCCCGTGATGGCGCCGTTCCTGCTCGTCGCCGACCGCCGGCGCGGCAAGAAGCGCCCCCCCTGGTCGCAGCGGCTGGGGTGGAACCTGCCCGCGATCCCGGCCGGCGGGGTCTGGGTCCAGGCGGTCTCGGTGGGCGAGGTCGCGGTCGCACGCCCGCTGCTCGCCGAGCTACGGCGACGCCACCCCGGGGTGCCGCTCGTCCTCTCGGCGACGACCGCCACCGGTCTCGCGATGGCGTCGGGCGCCCAGCTCGCGGACGTGACGCTGCCGTTTCCGGTGGACCTGCCCGGGCCGGTGCGCCGCCTGATGGACGCCGCCCGGCCGCGCCTCGTCGTGCTGGTCGAGACGGAGTTGTGGCCCGAGCTGCTCGCCGCCTGCGGCGCGCGCGGCATCCCGGTCGTGCTCGTCAACGCCCGGGTGTCGGACAAGTCGTACCGCGGCTACCAGGCGGTGCGCTCGTTGCTGCGGCCGCTGCTGGCGCCGGTCTCGCTCGCCCTCGCCCAGGACGAGCAGTCGGCAAGGCGCCTGGCGGCGATGGGCGTCGGCGCGGACCGCGTCGCGGTGACCGGCAACGTCAAGTTCGACGCGACGCCGCCGGGCGCGGCGCCAAAGGTGCTGGAGGAACTCCGCCGGCTCGTGGGCGGGCGGCCGGTGCTCGTGGCCGGTTCCACGATGCCGGGCGAGGAGGAGGAGGTGCTCGACGCTCTCCTGAGGCTGCCCGCGCGGACGCGCCCATTTCTCTTGCTGGCGCCCCGCCACCCGGAACGCGCCGCGCAGGCAGCGCAGCTGGCGGCCGACCGTGGCCTCGCGACGGCCCGCCGCACGCTTCTCGCCCAGGTGGTGTCCGGATGCGAGGTCGTCGTGCTCGACACGGTGGGGGAACTTGCGGCTCTCTACCAGCTCGCGGACGTCGCTTTCATCGGCGGTTCGCTGGTCGCGACCGGCGGCCACAACCCGATCGAGCCGGCGCGCTTCGGCGTGCCCGTGATCAGCGGGCCGCACGTGAAGAACTTCGCCGCGGTGTACCGCTGCTTCGCCGCCGCCGGGGCCACGCGGCTCGTGCACTCCGCGGCCGAACTCGCCGTCGCGCTGGAGCACTGGCTCTCCGACCGCGGCGCGGCGCGCACGGCGGGCGAGGCCGGCCGCGCGCTGCTGGCGAGCAACGCCGGGGCGACCGCCCGAACGGCCGACGCGCTGGAGCGCTTCCTGACATGAAGCACTGGCCGCTCGCCGTGCTCGGACTCGCCGACCTGGTCGAGGGGATCAACGCCATCGGCCATGCCGCGTACCGCATCGGCCTGCGGCGGGTGCACCACGCCGGGGTGCCGGTGATCTCGGTCGGCAACATCGCCTTCGGAGGCACCGGCAAGACGCCGCTGGTCGCGGCCCTCGCTCGCGCGCTGCTCGCCGCCGGCGCGCGGCCGGCGATCCTCACCCGCGGCTACGGGCGGCGGGAGAAGCAGCCGGTGCTGGTCCAAGGCGGGGAGAACGCGACCTGGGAACGGGTCGGCGACGAGCCGGCGCTGCTCGCCCGCGCGCTTCCGGAGGTGCCGATCGTGGTGGACCCCGACCGGGTGCGCGGCGCCGCGACGGCGGTCCGGGAAGCGGCCGCCACGCACCTCGTCCTCGACGACGGGTTTCAGCACTGGCGCCTTGACCGCGACCTCGACATCGTCGTGGTCGAGGCCTCCGATCCGTTCGGCGCGAAGGCGCCGCGGCGCGAGCACCCCGACGCGCTCGGCCGCGCCGATGCGATCGTCCTGTCGCGCGCGGCCAACCTGACCGAAGCTCGCGCCGCGATGGCGGTGCTGGGCGCCTACGCGCCGGACGCGGTCTTCATCGCGACGTCTCTCGCCGCGCGCGCGGTGTGGCGCGACGGCGTGCGCCTCGGCCCCGACGCGCTGCGCGACGTGAAGGTGCTGGCCATGGCGGGCATCGGTTCGCCGGAAGGGTTCGTCCATACCCTCGGCGACATCGGGGCGATCGTCGCGGACATGCGCTTCTTCCCGGACCACCATCGCTACGCCCGCGCCGAGGTGGAGGCGGTCCTCGCCGCGGCCGCGGCCGACGGGGCGATCGTCGCGACGACCGCCAAGGACGCGGTCAAGCTCCCCCCGGACCTCGCGGCGAAGGTCGCCTGGGTGGACGTCGACGCCGTGCCGGTGATGGGGAGCTTCGAAGAGCTTCTCGCGCCGGTCCTGAGCCCCGGCGGGGTAGAATCGCGGCTGTGAGCGCACGGACCCGCCTCCACGAAACCGTCGAGCGCTTCTCGAGCCGCCGCATCGTGCTCTACGGCGACCTCGTGCTCGACCGCTTCGTGCTCGGCACCCCCAAGCGCATTTCGCGCGAGGCCCCGGTGATCATCCTGCGCTTCGAGGGCCAGCGCGACATCCCCGGCGGCGGCGCCAACGCCCTCGCCAACCTCGCGGCGCTCGGCGCCACGGTGCTGCCGGCCGGCGTCGTCGGTGACGACGAGGCCGGCGCCAGCTTGCTCGCCGCCTTGGCCGGCGCCGGCGTGGACGTGCGCGGGATCGTCACGCTCCCTGGCTTCCGCACCGTGACCAAGGTGCGCATCGTCGCGGGCGGCGCCGTCTCGCTCAAGCACCAGGTGGCGCGCTACGACGTGGAGGACCAACTCCCGGACCACGACGGCTGGCGCGAGAGGCTGCTCGCCCGCATCGCGGAGATCGCGGCAACGGCGCACGCCGCGGCCGTCTCCGACTATGGTTACGGCGTCGTCACGGCGGCGGGCGTCGCGCGCCTGCGGGCCGCGCTGCCGGCCGGCGCGCTCGCCGTCGCGGACTCCCGCTTCAGCCTCGATGCGCTGGGGACCGTGGACGGCGCCACGCCCAACCTCGAGGAGCTGGCGGAGACCGGCGGGGCGGCGCCCGAAAGCGACGCGGAGGTGGCGTTCGTCGCCGAGGCGCTGCGGGCGAAGCTCGGCGCGCGTTTCGTCGTGGCGACGCGCGGCAGCGAGGGGCTGACGCTCGTCGAGGCGGGCAAGCCCGCGCTCCACCTGCCGGTGTTCGGCACGGACCAGGTGGCGGACGTCACCGGCGCCGGCGACACCGTCCTCGCGACCCTCACGCTGGCGCTGGCGGCGGGCGCGGTCCCGGCGGACGCCGCCGTCCTCGCCAATCTCGCCGGTGGGATCGTCGTCACCAAGCTCGGCACGGCCACGGTGACCCGCGACGAGCTCCACCGCGCCATCGACCTGGCGCCGTTCGTCCATGACTGAAGGAAGAGACAGGGAACCGGGATCCGGGGTCCGGGGTCAGGCCCCCCACCCGCCCAGAGCGCGACGGGGTGCCGCGTGAGCCACGCGCCGCGCGCGAAGCTGATCACGCTTGCCGAGGCCAGGGTGCTGGCGCAAGGGATGCGGGCGGCCGGCAAGCGCGTGGTGGTCGCCAACGGCGCGTTCGACATGCTGCACGTCGGCCACGCGCGCTACCTCGCGGCCGCGCGCGCCGCCGGCGACATCCTGTTCGTGGCGGTCAACTCCGACGCCTCGGTGCGCGCGAGCAAGGGCCCGCTGCGGCCGGTCGTCCCCGAGGGCGAGCGCGCCGAGCTGCTCTCGCACATCGACTGCGTGGACTGGATCGTGCTCTTCGACGAGCCGACCGTCGCCGAGGTGCTGCGCGCGCTCCAGCCGCACGTCCACGCCAAGGGCACCGACTACACCGTCGAGAGCGTCCCGGAGCGCGCGGTCGTCGCGGGGTGGGGGGGCGAGACGGTGATCTGCGGCGACCCGAAGGAGCATGCGACCACCGACCTGGTCGCCGAGATCCTGAAGCGCTTCTCTTAGGGCGCCGCCGATAGCGGACCATCGATCCGGGCGGGGGGTCCCGCGGCCGCTCCACCGCCCGCCTGGCCGCTCTAGACCCCCCGAGCCCCCCGGCGAGCCGCGGCGGAGCCGCGTCTCGCCCGGCGTTGCCCTTCGGCGGCTCGCGTGCTCACGTAGCCTCCGGCTACGCTCCGCCGCGTCCGCCTCGGGCGCCTTGCATCTGGCCCACTCTCGGCGGCGCGGCTGCACGCCCCAAACTTGAACGCCCTGCCTATCGCTAAACTTCTCGTCCTCGAGGAAGGCGCTCGGGGCCGCGCGGCCTGCCGCCGGCGCGACCGGCCTTCATTTGCTTCAGTTCCTGCTCGGTTTCAGCGATGGCGTGGGTAACCCAATGCCAGTTCGAGCAGTGGGGACCAGGGAGGAAGGATAGAACACCCAACTCGCCATGGCGACCAGCGCCGCTCGCTGCGAACCGCTGTTAGACGCCACCTCGAGTGGCCCCCAGAGAGGCGGGAACTACCGGGATCGAGAGACCATGTAGGTCCGCCAGACGCACGACAAGCTCTCGGTAGCTCGATAGCAAAGACGCGAAGTCTTCCGGCGAGACGTGGAGAATCTCCCGAAGCCGCGGCGGCTCATGGCCCTCGTGTTCAGCAACGGCTGCAAGGCGAGCGCCGAACTCGAAGACGCGGCGCAGGTGCGAACCCTCAGCCGTCGATACGAAGCCCGAATGATCCGCGTCAGCGATCTTGCGCAATCGATCCAACACAGGCCTGATCCTCTGCTCCGCTTCGGCGCGCATACTGGCCAACTCTGAGCTTGGTAGACCCGGCCGAGGGCAGTAGGACACCTTATTCCGGTAGGACATGCCATATTCACCAGTGGTTGGGTCCTTCGGAAACGAGAGAATGGTGTCGCCCACGAGGATATCTACTACCATCAAAAGATCACCATAGGCGCTTTCCGTCGCCCCTTTCTTCTTGAGTTCTTCGATGTGGGCCGCCAGGTCAGGTGGTATGGAAAGCGCCTGAGAGATAAGTGGGAAAAGCAGTACCGCGCAGATCAACACTTCTACGTCCTTCCTTGCCCACGTGCAGGACCAGGGCGGTGGCGCCTAACGCTGCCGTTCAGCCGTTCGCCGGCTGGCGCGCCGGTTGCGCACGTAGCCGGCGTGACAGCCGAGTGGGGCGGCTGCAACGGCCTGTTAGGCGGCTTGACGTCATAGCGTTCTAGCACTATATTGGGCCTCATGAGTGACGCTCGTCGCGTGACCGTCTACTTCGAACCGAACGTTCATCGTGCGCTGAAGCTGAAGGCTGCCTCCAGCGACCGCTCGGTTTCCGAGATGGTGAATGATGCTGTGCGCGCGGCCCTTGCCGACGACGCCGAGGACCTAGAGGCATTTGAGCAGCGGGCACACGAACCCGAGCGATCCTTTGAGGACTTCCTGCGGTCGATGAGGCGAAGTGGGAAGCTATAGCCTCCGAATCAAGGCCTCTGCGGCGAAGGAGATCGAGCGGATCGAACCGAAGAAGGTCCGCCGACAGATCGTCACTCGCATCCAAGGCCTTGCGACAAACCCGCGCCCACCGGGCTGCGAAAAACTCGCTGGTGTAGGCGACCGCTACCGGGTGCGACAGGGGGTCTACAGGATCGTGTACGAGGTCCGCGACCTCGAACTCGTGGTTGTCCTGGTCAAGGTCGGACATCGAAGCCAAGTCTACAAGAGCCTCTAGGCGCCTAACGCATATTCGGCGGCCTAAGAGAAAAGGGGGAACGCTGCAGGACGTGCAGTGTTTGCGCCGGGCATGCTGGTCTGGAGTGACGCGGAAATCACGGACCGGCCACGCTGATGTGCGTCGCGCTCGTTGAAGGGCGCCTCGTGTTAGGCGGCGCAGAGCGCTGCCTAACACACCCGGCGAAAACCTGCCCGTGGGGTCGCCCGACCCGCTGCTCATAGGCCGCACTGTATGGACTCCCGACACCTCATCCTCCAGGGTGTTTCCGGAGCGGAGTATAGACCCGACGCCGGCGGCGCCTCTAGAGAGCAGCGATCAGCGTTGCGAGGCAGGCGGGGCAATACTCGGGGCGCTTCAGGTCCACCCCCTCCGGCCACAGCGACCGGTGCATCGCGCAGTCGGGCACGACGCAATGGACGAGGCCCAGGCCGTGCCCGAGCTCGTGGACGACCTCGGTGGTGATACGCCGGGTGAGGTGCGCTTGGGTGTCGGCGGCTTCCTCCTCGGGGTGGAGTCGGAACCAGGAGACGATGCCGCGCCGGCCGCCGAGGTGGGAGATGCCGAAGACGTAGGTGAGGGCGGGCATGAACAGGTCGGCGCCGGTGAGAGCGAGGTTGGACCACCCGGCCGGCGGCTCGGGGATCTGCTCGATCAGGCAGGCGGCGTCCACCTGGGCGCGGGTCCGGTCGTAACAGCGATCGAGCGCGACGGACAGTCGGCCGCTCTCGCCGCCGGCGAACGGCCTCGGCAAGCCGGCGAGCACGGCCTCGGCCAGCTTGGGCGGAACCTCGCCCAGCCCGAGCAGCCGCACGTTCACGGCCGCTCGATGCCGTACTTTTTCATCTTGTTGTAGAGCGTGACGCGGTCGATGTCGAGCTCGCGCGCCGCCTGGGCGACGTTGTGGGAGCACGCGGCGAGGACCCTGCGGATGTGGGCCTCCTCGACGACGGCCAGCGAGTGATCGGCGGAGCCGGGAGGCGCCACGAACGGAAAGTGGCTCGCCTCGATCTTGTCGCCGCGGCAGAGCACGACGGCGCGCTCGATCGCGTTGGCCAGCTCGCGCACGTTGCCGGGCCACGGGTAGGCCACGAGCGCCGCCATCGCGTCTGGTGAGAAGCCGGAGATCCTGCGGTTCATCTGGTTCGAGAACTGGGTGAGGAAGTGCTCGGCGAGCGCCGGAACGTCGCCGGGACGCTCGCGCAGCGGCGGCAGCGGGACCTGGAACACGTTGATGCGGAAGTAGAAGTCGTCGCGGAAGCGGCCGCTCGCCACTTCGGCCTCGAGATCGCGGTGGGTGGCGGTCACGAGCCTGAAGTCCACCTTGATCGTCTCGTTGCCGCCGACCCGCTTGAGCTCGTGCTCCTGCAGGACGCGCAAGAGGTCGACCTGGACCCGCGGCGGCACGTCGCCGATCTCGTCGAGGAACAGCGTGCCCTCGTTGGCCATCTCGACCTTGCCGCGGTGCCGCCCCACGGCGCCGGTAAAAGCACCGCGCTCATGGCCGAACAGCTCGCTCTCGAGCACGCCCTCGGCCAGGGCACCGCAGTTCTCCACCACGAACGGGCCGAACCGTCGATTGCTCTTGGCGTGGATGAGGCGTGCCACCAGCTCCTTGCCGGTGCCGGACTCGCCGGTGATCAGCACGCTGGTGTCCGTCGGGGCCACCTGCTCCACGAGTTCGATCACCTTCGCCATGGCGGGCGAGCCGCTGGTGATCAGCGCCGGCGATGCGCCGGCGATGCGCTCGCGCAGGGCCCGGTTCTCGGCGAGCAGCGCGTACCGCTCGGCGGCCTTGCGCACCAGGCGCGAGACGGCCTCGGGGTCGAACGGCTTGACGATGTAGTCGTACGCGCCTTCCTTGAGCGCCTCGACCGCGGTCTCGACCGACGCATAGGCGGTCATGATGATGACGGTCGCGTCCGGGGCCAACTCGTGCACTTTGCGCTGCAGCTCGAGGCCGTCCATGCCGGGCATCTTGATGTCGACGAGAAGGATGTGGGTCCCTTCGCGGGCGATGACGGCGAGGGCGTCCCGCCCGCTGGCGGCGACGCTTACGTCGTATCCCTCCTCGCGGAACCAGGCCGCGAGCGAGTTGCGGATGTGCTGCTCGTCGTCCACCACCAAGATCCGCACCGGCATCGTCATCATCCGTTTGCCTCCCCGCCGGGCGCGGGCGCCGAGGGCAGGTCGAGCGTGAATCGGGTCCCCTGCCCGGGGACGCTCGCGACGTCGATCGTGCCATTGTGTCGCTGCGCGATCCCGTAGACAACCGCGAGGCCGAGGCCTAGCCCCCGCCCCTCGCCCTCGCCCTTGGTGGTGAAGAACGGTTCGAAGATGTGCTTGCGCACGTCGTCGTCCATCCCGACGCCGGTGTCCTCGACCACGATCCGGACCCCGCCCGCCTCGGTGGCGGTGGTCCGCACCGTCAACCGGCCGCCGTGCGGCATCGCCTCCACCGCGTTGATGCAGAGCGCGAGCACCGCCTGCTCGACCTGGGCAGGGTCGCACATCACGTGCGGGAGGTCGGCGGCGAGAGCCAGGTCCGCCGTCGCCTGAGCAAGGTCCATCTTGTGCTTGATGAGGAAAAGGGCGCGGTTGATGACCTGGTTGACGTCGGTCGGCTCCATGCGCGAGCCGGTGCGCCGGGCGAACAGGAGCAGGTTGGAGACGATCTCACCGCAGCGGGTGGACTCGCTGGCGATCGCTTCGAGGATCTGGAGGTTCTCCTTCGTCTCGTCGCCCTGACCGGGGCGGGCCGCCCAGCGGCGCATCAGGACCTTCGAGTACGTCACCACGCTCGCGAGCGGGTTGTTGATCTCGTGCGCGACGACCGCGGCGAGCTTGCCGAGCGAGGCCATGCGCTCGACCCGCACCATCTGCTCCTGCGCCTGGCGCAGCTCCGCGGTCTTCTCTTCGACGCGACGCTCGAGCGTCTGCGCCCACCCCACGAGCTCCGCGTTGGCGCGCTCCAGCGCTTGCGCCATCTTGTTGACCGACCCGCCGAGGTAGGCGAACTCGGAGATCTCCTCGTCCTCGTAGCGCGCCGAGTAGTCGCCGGTGCCGAGCGCGGCGAGGGTGCGGGTCAGGGCCGTGATCGGGCGGTGCACCGAGCTCCGCACGACGAAGAGCACGACGCCCACCACCAGCAGCAGGACCCCGCCGGTGGCGCCGAGCATCAGGAGCGTGGTCTGCCGCCGCGCGCGCTCCAGTTGGGTGACGAACAGCGTGACGTCGAGAACGCCCAGGAGGCGCTTGCTTGCGGGGTGGGCGTGGCAACTCGCGTTCGAGCACGCCGGCTCGTTGTCGATCGGGAGGATCACGCCGATCGCCGGCTTGCCTCCGACTTCGAACGACCGCGTGCGGTCGCCCGGCGGGAGCTTGGCGATCGGCCGGTCGGCCTGGTGGCACTTGAAGCACGCCTCAGAGCGCATATCGACCTTCGTCCCCAGCTCCCGGGGTTCCGAGGAGAAGACGATGTTCCCCTCCTTGTTGAAGATGCGCAGCCGGACGTCGGGGTCGTGCTCGGTGATGTTGCGAACCGAAGCGTGCAGCCCCTCGCGGTCGTTGTTGAGCATCGCGGTGTGGAGGGCGCCGTACAGCGTCTCCGACATCGCCAGGGCGTTGATCCGCGCCGCCTCGCGCGCACAGCGCTCCTGCAAGCCGACCTGCACCACGGCGGTCAGGGCGAGCAGGAGCGCCAGCGCGACGATCAAGGTACCGGTGAGGCGGAACGTCAGCGAGCTGGAGCGCCAACGCCACATGGCAACGTGTCCCCCGTTCACGACGGGCCCACGGTACCCTACCGGTTCAGGTATGGTCAAAGGCGGTGACTGCGCCTGGCGCCGGCGAGACAAGCCTCGTCTCGGCCGCGCCGGCGGGCTGGCCGACCCTCTCCTCCTCCGCCATCGCGCCTTCCGGGAAGATCGGGAGGTAGCGGCACGCGAGCAGGAAGATCCAGATGCCGACCGCGACGAGGCCGGCCGACACCAGGAACTCCATCGCGGACGGCAGGTACGTGCGTCCCATCGCCGCCTCGACCGCGGTCACCGAGACGTTGAGACGGTGGAAGATGAAGCCCAGCACGACCATGCCCTGGGCGGCCGCCAGGCGCTTGGGCGACTCGCGGAACCGCGGGATGGCGAGCAGGACCATCGGCACGACGACGCCGAGCGCGATCTCCGCCAGGAACATCGCGGAGACCGAGTTGAGCGGGAAGAGCGTGGCGAGGGCGTGACGAGCGATCAGGTCGCGCATCCGCAGCGCGAAGTAGATGGCGAGTACGACGACCGAAACCCGCGACAGGCGCGAGAGCAGGTGGGTCTCGATCGGCTTGCCGAACGCGCGGCGGGAGAACCACGACTCGACGACGGTCATCCCGATGCCGGCGGCGAGCGCCGAGACGAAGAAGAGGACCGGGAGCGCCGGCGTGTACCAGAGCGGGTGCACCTTCTCCGGCAGGATCAGGAACAGGGAGCCGAGGGACGACTGGTGGAGCGTCGAGAGGATCACGCCCAGGATCACGAGGACCGGGGTGATGGGCTTGAGGAGCCGCAGGAGCCAGTCGAGCTTGAAGCGCTCGAGCACGACCGGTGCGAACTCGAGCGACAGCACGCTGGTGTACAGCATCACGCACCAGCCGACCTCGAACATCACGGAGTGGGGGTTCCACATGATGATCGGGTGCCAGATGTTCCAGGGCTTGCCGAGGTCGAACACCAGGCCGCAGACGACCAGGATGTAGCCGAGGAACGCGGTGAGCACCGTCGGCCGCAAGATCGGCTTGAACTCTTTCAGGTGGAGGATGTGGACGGTCGCGGTGACCGCGAAGCCGCCGGCCGCAAGGCCCACGCCGCAGAGGACGTCGAAGCCGATCCACAGCCCCCACGGGAACGTGTCGGAAAGGTTGGTCACGGCGCCGAGGCCTTTGGTGAAGCGAAGAAAGGCGACGGCGCCGAGGACGGCGATCATCACCACCGAGGTCACGGTCCAGAACCCCAATTGCAGCGAAGCGAAGCGATTCCTAAGCATGGTGCTCTCCCTTTTCGGCCTGCTCGGCGCGGGCGACATCCTCCTTGCGCTTGGTGAGCCAGAACAGCCCGCCGAGGAAGACGCCGCCGAACAGCACGACGTCCGGAATGTGCTTGAGCGCGTTCCAGGTGAGGTCTGGCAGCGGGCCGCTGGTCTCCACCTGCGGCAGTCCGAGGGCCTTGGACTCGCGGGGGCCGATGTAGAGCACGTCCGTCCCCCCCGCCTCGGTGACGCCGTAGACGCGCTGGAAGTAGGTCTTGGGGTCGGAGGCGACGCGCCGGCGCGCTTCCGCGAGCAGCTCGTCGCGGTCGCCGGTGATGGTCGCGCCGGTGGGACACGCCTCGGCGCACGCCGGCCCGGCCGCGCCGCGGTGGGCGCACATCTGGCACTTCCGCACCCGCGGCGCCGCCGAGTACCACTCGTAGGTCGGCACGCCGAACGGGCAGGCCATCATGCAGTAGCGGCAGCCCATGCACTTGTCGGGGTCGTAGGTGACGGGACCTTCGGCCGTCTTGCGGAGAGCCCCGACGGGGCAGACCGAAGCGCAGCTCGGGGTCTCGCAGTGCATGCACAGGCGGCGGACGTAGGTGTCGTTGCCGCGGTCCATCAGGAAGGTGTAGGTCTGCTCGTTGAACCCCTTCGCGTCGTGGGCGGGCTGCTGGTTGGACTTCTGGCAGGCCTCGACGCAGGAACCGCAGCCGATGCACTTCGTCACGTCAACGAGGATTCCGCGGTACGCCATGGCCTAGGCCTCCTCCCCGAACGGGGCGAGGAACTCCTTCTGGAAGGCATCCCAGCGCGCCGCGTCGAGGGCCGCCAGCGCGCCCTTGCGCGGCACGCCGCCGTCGGCGAGTAGCGGCACCGTCGCGAGCGTGCCGGCCGGCGTCAAGAAGTCGGCGAGGCGCTGCATCTCCTGGCGGAGGAACGCAGTGGCGGCGCTGCCGATGCGCAACGGCTTGATCGCCTCGTTGTGGTCGCGGGTCCACAGCCCCACCACCCACCCCACCCCGTACGGATCGCGGGTCATGGTCCACGGTTGTTCGAGGGTGTGGCTGTTGACGGCCACGACCTCGCCGGGGGCCGGCGACGCGATCACAAGGGAGCGCCCCTTGACCTGGAGCCGCAGGAGCGGGTCGCCGCGCTTGACCTGGGCGCCGCGCGGCGGCGCCTCGACGGCCTCGACCTCGCCGAGCGCTTCGGCAAGGAAGTCGTCGATGCCGACCCTCAAGGTGCCATCGGCCGTGATGCGCACCCAGCTGTGCTGGGTATCGAGAAAGATCCCCTGCGGCGGCCTCGGTTCGAGCATCGGAGCGAGCGGCAGCAGCGCCGGCGCTGCAGCGTGGCGACGGCGGAACGCCATGACGACGGCGTCAACACCGACGAAGGCCAGAATCGTGAGAATTACCAGAATCGCGGTCATCATTGCCTCCCGCGAGAGCTCCTGCGTGGCCCCCGCTTGTTCCGCTGTGGAGCAAGCTCCCTGCCAGATTTTGGCGTATGCGGTATCCTGTTACAAATAAATAGCTTATGCGATCGAGTCAGAATCCTGGTCGGCATGTCTGTAGAGGAATTCAACGAAACGTCGCGATGCACCGGTCGACGAGATCGCTTCGGGTGCGACGCTTCTCCTTGCGGATATGCCGTTTACTTGCTTTTTCGGTAGGTGATGAAATTCTCCACGCCGCCTGCGGGCCGTCAATTGGGGCCTGCAACCGTGTTTGCCGGGGGTCTCCTGGCGTCCCCGTCGTGACGTGGAGGCGAGAAGCACTAGAATCCGCTGGTGCGCATCCTGCTCACCCGGTTGTCGGCGCTCGGCGACATCGTCCACACGTGGCCGCTCGCCACTGCGCTCGTGGCCGAACACGAGACGGTCGAGCTCGCCTGGGTGGTGGAGGAACCGTTCCTCCCGCTGGTGGCCTCCCACCCGGCGGTGAGGCAGGCTTTCCCGGTGGCGACCCGGCGCTGGCGCCGGCACCCTGGGGCTGCGGCGACCCGGCGCGAGGTCGCCGCCGCGCGGGCAACCCTGCGGGAATTCTCGCCCGACCTGGCCCTCGACCCGCAGGGTCTCGCCAAGTCGGCGCTGTGGGCCGCCCTGTCGGGCGCGCCCGACAGGGTCGGGCTCGACCGCGCGCACCGGCGCGAGCTGCTGGCGGGGCTGTGTTACACGCGCACGCTCGCGCCACCTCCGGAGGCGCGCCACGTCGTCGACATCAACCTCTCGCTGTTGGCGGCGGTCGGCCGCCCGGCGCCGTTCGGCGCGGCTCCCGATGGCCGCTTCCTGCTCGCCGGCGCGGCGGTGGCCCCTGAGCGCGACTCGGCCACGAGGGTGGCGCTGTTGCCTGCGACCGGCGGCGCCGGGAAGGCCGGGCCTTCCGAGAGCTTCGCGGAGCTCGCCAAGGGGCGGTGTCGGCCGGCATGGCGCCGGTGGTGGTGTGGGGCCCGGGCGAGAGGGCGCTCGCGGAGGGGATCGCAGCCGCGGGGGGGCGGGGTGTGGCGTTGGCGCCGGCGACCTCGATCCGGGAGCTCGCCGTCCTGCTGTCGGGGTGCGCGGCGGTCGTGGGCGGCGACACCGGGCCGATCCACCTCGCGGCGTCGCTCGGCGTGCCGACCGTCGCGGTTTTCGTCGCAACCGACCCTGCGCGCAACGGGCCGCGCGGCGAGCGGGTGCGGGTGCTTGCCGCCGCCGGCGCCGCCGCGGGGCGGGGCAGGGCGCGCGCCGAAGGCTCCGGCGGGGTCGGCGTGGAGACGGTGTTCGAGGCGTGGTCGAGTCTGCCGCGGGGACGAGGTAGCGAACGCCGTCGGCGCCGGCGCTGGGGCGCCGGTGTGACCTGGCCGCGCCGTCGCGCTGGAAGCGCGCCATGGTGGGGCGCTAGAATCTGCCAGCGGA
>CAVSFQ010000039.1:0-28803 GCA_963727205.1 uncultured Acidobacteriota bacterium
CGCCGGCTGGCGCGCCGGTTGCGCACGTAGCCGGCGTGACAGCCGAGTGGGGCGGCTGCAACGGCCTGTTAGGCGGCTTGACGTCATAGCGTTCTAGCACTATATTGGGCCTCATGAGTGACGCTCGTCGCGTGACCGTCTACTTCGAACCGAACGTTCATCGTGCGCTGAAGCTGAAGGCTGCCTCCAGCGACCGCTCGGTTTCCGAGATGGTGAATGATGCTGTGCGCGCGGCCCTTGCCGACGACGCCGAGGACCTAGAGGCATTTGAGCAGCGGGCACACGAACCCGAGCGATCCTTTGAGGACTTCCTGCGGTCGATGAGGCGAAGTGGGAAGCTATAGCCTCCGAATCAAGGCCTCTGCGGCGAAGGAGATCGAGCGGATCGAACCGAAGAAGGTCCGCCGACAGATCGTCACTCGCATCCAAGGCCTTGCGACAAACCCGCGCCCACCGGGCTGCGAAAAACTCGCTGGTGTAGGCGACCGCTACCGGGTGCGACAGGGGGTCTACAGGATCGTGTACGAGGTCCGCGACCTCGAACTCGTGGTTGTCCTGGTCAAGGTCGGACATCGAAGCCAAGTCTACAAGAGCCTCTAGGCGCCTAACGCATATTCGGCGGCCTAAGAGAAAAGGGGGAACGCTGCAGGACGTGCAGTGTTTGCGCCGGGCATGCTGGTCTGGAGTGACGCGGAAATCACGGACCGGCCACGCTGATGTGCGTCGCGCTCGTTGAAGGGCGCCTCGTGTTAGGCGGCGCAGAGCGCTGCCTAACACACCCGGCGAAAACCTGCCCGTGGGGTCGCCCGACCCGCTGCTCATAGGCCGCACTGTATGGACTCCCGACACCTCATCCTCCAGGGTGTTTCCGGAGCGGAGTATAGACCCGACGCCGGCGGCGCCTCTAGAGAGCAGCGATCAGCGTTGCGAGGCAGGCGGGGCAATACTCGGGGCGCTTCAGGTCCACCCCCTCCGGCCACAGCGACCGGTGCATCGCGCAGTCGGGCACGACGCAATGGACGAGGCCCAGGCCGTGCCCGAGCTCGTGGACGACCTCGGTGGTGATACGCCGGGTGAGGTGCGCTTGGGTGTCGGCGGCTTCCTCCTCGGGGTGGAGTCGGAACCAGGAGACGATGCCGCGCCGGCCGCCGAGGTGGGAGATGCCGAAGACGTAGGTGAGGGCGGGCATGAACAGGTCGGCGCCGGTGAGAGCGAGGTTGGACCACCCGGCCGGCGGCTCGGGGATCTGCTCGATCAGGCAGGCGGCGTCCACCTGGGCGCGGGTCCGGTCGTAACAGCGATCGAGCGCGACGGACAGTCGGCCGCTCTCGCCGCCGGCGAACGGCCTCGGCAAGCCGGCGAGCACGGCCTCGGCCAGCTTGGGCGGAACCTCGCCCAGCCCGAGCAGCCGCACGTTCACGGCCGCTCGATGCCGTACTTTTTCATCTTGTTGTAGAGCGTGACGCGGTCGATGTCGAGCTCGCGCGCCGCCTGGGCGACGTTGTGGGAGCACGCGGCGAGGACCCTGCGGATGTGGGCCTCCTCGACGACGGCCAGCGAGTGATCGGCGGAGCCGGGAGGCGCCACGAACGGAAAGTGGCTCGCCTCGATCTTGTCGCCGCGGCAGAGCACGACGGCGCGCTCGATCGCGTTGGCCAGCTCGCGCACGTTGCCGGGCCACGGGTAGGCCACGAGCGCCGCCATCGCGTCTGGTGAGAAGCCGGAGATCCTGCGGTTCATCTGGTTCGAGAACTGGGTGAGGAAGTGCTCGGCGAGCGCCGGAACGTCGCCGGGACGCTCGCGCAGCGGCGGCAGCGGGACCTGGAACACGTTGATGCGGAAGTAGAAGTCGTCGCGGAAGCGGCCGCTCGCCACTTCGGCCTCGAGATCGCGGTGGGTGGCGGTCACGAGCCTGAAGTCCACCTTGATCGTCTCGTTGCCGCCGACCCGCTTGAGCTCGTGCTCCTGCAGGACGCGCAAGAGGTCGACCTGGACCCGCGGCGGCACGTCGCCGATCTCGTCGAGGAACAGCGTGCCCTCGTTGGCCATCTCGACCTTGCCGCGGTGCCGCCCCACGGCGCCGGTAAAAGCACCGCGCTCATGGCCGAACAGCTCGCTCTCGAGCACGCCCTCGGCCAGGGCGCCGCAGTTCTCCACCACGAACGGGCCGAACCGTCGATTGCTCTTGGCGTGGATGAGGCGTGCCACCAGCTCCTTGCCGGTGCCGGACTCGCCGGTGATCAGCACGCTGGTGTCCGTCGGGGCCACCTGCTCCACGAGTTCGATCACCTTCGCCATGGCGGGCGAGCCGCTGGTGATCAGCGCCGGCGATGCGCCGGCGATGCGCTCGCGCAGGGCCCGGTTCTCGGCGAGCAGCGCGTACCGCTCGGCGGCCTTGCGCACCAGGCGCGAGACGGCCTCGGGGTCGAACGGCTTGACGATGTAGTCGTACGCGCCTTCCTTGAGCGCCTCGACCGCGGTCTCGACCGACGCATAGGCGGTCATGATGATGACGGTCGCGTCCGGGGCCAACTCGTGCACTTTGCGCTGCAGCTCGAGGCCGTCCATGCCGGGCATCTTGATGTCGACGAGAAGGATGTGGGTCCCTTCGCGGGCGATGACGGCGAGGGCGTCCCGCCCGCTGGCGGCGACGCTTACGTCGTATCCCTCCTCGCGGAACCAGGCCGCGAGCGAGTTGCGGATGTGCTGCTCGTCGTCCACCACCAAGATCCGCACCGGCATCGTCATCATCCGTTTGCCTCCCCGCCGGGCGCGGGCGCCGAGGGCAGGTCGAGCGTGAATCGGGTCCCCTGCCCGGGGACGCTCGCGACGTCGATCGTGCCATTGTGTCGCTGCGCGATCCCGTAGACAACCGCGAGGCCGAGGCCTAGCCCCCGCCCCTCGCCCTCGCCCTTGGTGGTGAAGAACGGTTCGAAGATGTGCTTGCGCACGTCGTCGTCCATCCCGACGCCGGTGTCCTCGACCACGATCCGGACCCCGCCCGCCTCGGTGGCGGTGGTCCGCACCGTCAACCGGCCGCCGTGCGGCATCGCCTCCACCGCGTTGATGCAGAGCGCGAGCACCGCCTGCTCGACCTGGGCAGGGTCGCACATCACGTGCGGGAGGTCGGCGGCGAGAGCCAGGTCCGCCGTCGCCTGAGCAAGGTCCATCTTGTGCTTGATGAGGAAAAGGGCGCGGTTGATGACCTGGTTGACGTCGGTCGGCTCCATGCGCGAGCCGGTGCGCCGGGCGAACAGGAGCAGGTTGGAGACGATCTCACCGCAGCGGGTGGACTCGCTGGCGATCGCTTCGAGGATCTGGAGGTTCTCCTTCGTCTCGTCGCCCTGACCGGGGCGGGCCGCCCAGCGGCGCATCAGGACCTTCGAGTACGTCACCACGCTCGCGAGCGGGTTGTTGATCTCGTGCGCGACGACCGCGGCGAGCTTGCCGAGCGAGGCCATGCGCTCGACCCGCACCATCTGCTCCTGCGCCTGGCGCAGCTCCGCGGTCTTCTCTTCGACGCGACGCTCGAGCGTCTGCGCCCACCCCACGAGCTCCGCGTTGGCGCGCTCCAGCGCTTGCGCCATCTTGTTGACCGACCCGCCGAGGTAGGCGAACTCGGAGATCTCCTCGTCCTCGTAGCGCGCCGAGTAGTCGCCGGTGCCGAGCGCGGCGAGGGTGCGGGTCAGGGCCGTGATCGGGCGGTGCACCGAGCTCCGCACGACGAAGAGCACGACGCCCACCACCAGCAGCAGGACCCCGCCGGTGGCGCCGAGCATCAGGAGCGTGGTCTGCCGCCGCGCGCGCTCCAGTTGGGTGACGAACAGCGTGACGTCGAGAACGCCCAGGAGGCGCTTGCTTGCGGGGTGGGCGTGGCAACTCGCGTTCGAGCACGCCGGCTCGTTGTCGATCGGGAGGATCACGCCGATCGCCGGCTTGCCTCCGACTTCGAACGACCGCGTGCGGTCGCCCGGCGGGAGCTTGGCGATCGGCCGGTCGGCCTGGTGGCACTTGAAGCACGCCTCAGAGCGCATATCGACCTTCGTCCCCAGCTCCCGGGGTTCCGAGGAGAAGACGATGTTCCCCTCCTTGTTGAAGATGCGCAGCCGGACGTCGGGGTCGTGCTCGGTGATGTTGCGAACCGAAGCGTGCAGCCCCTCGCGGTCGTTGTTGAGCATCGCGGTGTGGAGGGCGCCGTACAGCGTCTCCGACATCGCCAGGGCGTTGATCCGCGCCGCCTCGCGCGCACAGCGCTCCTGCAAGCCGACCTGCACCACGGCGGTCAGGGCGAGCAGGAGCGCCAGCGCGACGATCAAGGTACCGGTGAGGCGGAACGTCAGCGAGCTGGAGCGCCAACGCCACATGGCAACGTGTCCCCCGTTCACGACGGGCCCACGGTACCCTACCGGTTCAGGTATGGTCAAAGGCGGTGACTGCGCCTGGCGCCGGCGAGACAAGCCTCGTCTCGGCCGCGCCGGCGGGCTGGCCGACCCTCTCCTCCTCCGCCATCGCGCCTTCCGGGAAGATCGGGAGGTAGCGGCACGCGAGCAGGAAGATCCAGATGCCGACCGCGACGAGGCCGGCCGACACCAGGAACTCCATCGCGGACGGCAGGTACGTGCGTCCCATCGCCGCCTCGACCGCGGTCACCGAGACGTTGAGACGGTGGAAGATGAAGCCCAGCACGACCATGCCCTGGGCGGCCGCCAGGCGCTTGGGCGACTCGCGGAACCGCGGGATGGCGAGCAGGACCATCGGCACGACGACGCCGAGCGCGATCTCCGCCAGGAACATCGCGGAGACCGAGTTGAGCGGGAAGAGCGTGGCGAGGGCGTGACGAGCGATCAGGTCGCGCATCCGCAGCGCGAAGTAGATGGCGAGTACGACGACCGAAACCCGCGACAGGCGCGAGAGCAGGTGGGTCTCGATCGGCTTGCCGAACGCGCGGCGGGAGAACCACGACTCGACGACGGTCATCCCGATGCCGGCGGCGAGCGCCGAGACGAAGAAGAGGACCGGGAGCGCCGGCGTGTACCAGAGCGGGTGCACCTTCTCCGGCAGGATCAGGAACAGGGAGCCGAGGGACGACTGGTGGAGCGTCGAGAGGATCACGCCCAGGATCACGAGGACCGGGGTGATGGGCTTGAGGAGCCGCAGGAGCCAGTCGAGCTTGAAGCGCTCGAGCACGACCGGTGCGAACTCGAGCGACAGCACGCTGGTGTACAGCATCACGCACCAGCCGACCTCGAACATCACGGAGTGGGGGTTCCACATGATGATCGGGTGCCAGATGTTCCAGGGCTTGCCGAGGTCGAACACCAGGCCGCAGACGACCAGGATGTAGCCGAGGAACGCGGTGAGCACCGTCGGCCGCAAGATCGGCTTGAACTCTTTCAGGTGGAGGATGTGGACGGTCGCGGTGACCGCGAAGCCGCCGGCCGCAAGGCCCACGCCGCAGAGGACGTCGAAGCCGATCCACAGCCCCCACGGGAACGTGTCGGAAAGGTTGGTCACGGCGCCGAGGCCTTTGGTGAAGCGAAGAAAGGCGACGGCGCCGAGGACGGCGATCATCACCACCGAGGTCACGGTCCAGAACCCCAATTGCAGCGAAGCGAAGCGATTCCTAAGCATGGTGCTCTCCCTTTTCGGCCTGCTCGGCGCGGGCGACATCCTCCTTGCGCTTGGTGAGCCAGAACAGCCCGCCGAGGAAGACGCCGCCGAACAGCACGACGTCCGGAATGTGCTTGAGCGCGTTCCAGGTGAGGTCTGGCAGCGGGCCGCTGGTCTCCACCTGCGGCAGTCCGAGGGCCTTGGACTCGCGGGGGCCGATGTAGAGCACGTCCGTCCCCCCCGCCTCGGTGACGCCGTAGACGCGCTGGAAGTAGGTCTTGGGGTCGGAGGCGACGCGCCGGCGCGCTTCCGCGAGCAGCTCGTCGCGGTCGCCGGTGATGGTCGCGCCGGTGGGACACGCCTCGGCGCACGCCGGCCCGGCCGCGCCGCGGTGGGCGCACATCTGGCACTTCCGCACCCGCGGCGCCGCCGAGTACCACTCGTAGGTCGGCACGCCGAACGGGCAGGCCATCATGCAGTAGCGGCAGCCCATGCACTTGTCGGGGTCGTAGGTGACGGGACCTTCGGCCGTCTTGCGGAGAGCCCCGACGGGGCAGACCGAAGCGCAGCTCGGGGTCTCGCAGTGCATGCACAGGCGGCGGACGTAGGTGTCGTTGCCGCGGTCCATCAGGAAGGTGTAGGTCTGCTCGTTGAACCCCTTCGCGTCGTGGGCGGGCTGCTGGTTGGACTTCTGGCAGGCCTCGACGCAGGAACCGCAGCCGATGCACTTCGTCACGTCAACGAGGATTCCGCGGTACGCCATGGCCTAGGCCTCCTCCCCGAACGGGGCGAGGAACTCCTTCTGGAAGGCATCCCAGCGCGCCGCGTCGAGGGCCGCCAGCGCGCCCTTGCGCGGCACGCCGCCGTCGGCGAGTAGCGGCACCGTCGCGAGCGTGCCGGCCGGCGTCAAGAAGTCGGCGAGGCGCTGCATCTCCTGGCGGAGGAACGCAGTGGCGGCGCTGCCGATGCGCAACGGCTTGATCGCCTCGTTGTGGTCGCGGGTCCACAGCCCCACCACCCACCCCACCCCGTACGGATCGCGGGTCATGGTCCACGGTTGTTCGAGGGTGTGGCTGTTGACGGCCACGACCTCGCCGGGGGCCGGCGACGCGATCACGAGGGAGCGCCCCTTGACCTGGAGCCGCAGGAGCGGGTCGCCGCGCTTGACCTGGGCGCCGCGCGGCGGCGCCTCGACGGCCTCGACCTCGCCGAGCGCTTCGGCAAGGAAGTCGTCGATGCCGACCCTCAAGGTGCCATCGGCCGTGATGCGCACCCAGCTGTGCTGGGTATCGAGAAAGATCCCCTGCGGCGGCCTCGGTTCGAGCATCGGAGCGAGCGGCAGCAGCGCCGGCGCTGCAGCGTGGCGACGGCGGAACGCCATGACGACGGCGTCAACACCGACGAAGGCCAGAATCGTGAGAATTACCAGAATCGCGGTCATCATTGCCTCCCGCGAGAGCTCCTGCGTGGCCCCCGCTTGTTCCGCTGTGGAGCAAGCTCCCTGCCAGATTTTGGCGTATGCGGTATCCTGTTACAAATAAATAGCTTATGCGATCGAGTCAGAATCCTGGTCGGCATGTCTGTAGAGGAATTCAACGAAACGTCGCGATGCACCGGTCGACGAGATCGCTTCGGGTGCGACGCTTCTCCTTGCGGATATGCCGTTTACTTGCTTTTTCGGTAGGTGATGAAATTCTCCACGCCGCCTGCGGGCCGTCAATTGGGGCCTGCAACCGTGTTTGCCGGGGGTCTCCTGGCGTCCCCGTCGTGACGTGGAGGCGAGAAGCACTAGAATCCGCTGGTGCGCATCCTGCTCACCCGGTTGTCGGCGCTCGGCGACATCGTCCACACGTGGCCGCTCGCCACTGCGCTCGTGGCCGAACACGAGACGGTCGAGCTCGCCTGGGTGGTGGAGGAACCGTTCCTCCCGCTGGTGGCCTCCCACCCGGCGGTGAGGCAGGCTTTCCCGGTGGCGACCCGGCGCTGGCGCCGGCACCCTGGGGCTGCGGCGACCCGGCGCGAGGTCGCCGCCGCGCGGGCAACCCTGCGGGAATTCTCGCCCGACCTGGCCCTCGACCCGCAGGGTCTCGCCAAGTCGGCGCTGTGGGCCGCCCTGTCGGGCGCGCCCGACAGGGTCGGGCTCGACCGCGCGCACCGGCGCGAGCTGCTGGCGGGGCTGTGTTACACGCGCACGCTCGCGCCACCTCCGGAGGCGCGCCACGTCGTCGACATCAACCTCTCGCTGTTGGCGGCGGTCGGCCGCCCGGCGCCGTTCGGCGCGGCTCCCGATGGCCGCTTCCTGCTCGCCGGCGCGGCGGTGGCCCCTGAGCGCGACTCGGTCACGAGGGTGGCGCTGTTGCCTGCGACCGGCGGCGCCGGGAAGGCCTGGCCTCCCGAGAGCTTCGCGGAGCTCGCCAAGAGGGCGGTGTCGGCCGGCATGGCGCCGGTGGTGGTGTGGGGCCCGGGCGAGAGGGTGCTCGCGGAGGGGATCGCAGCCGCGGGGGGGCGGGGTGTGGCGCTGGCGCCGGCGACCTCGATCCGGGAGCTCGCCGTCCTGCTGTCGGGGTGCGCGGCGGTCGTGGGCGGCGACACCGGGCCGATCCACCTCGCGGCGTCGCTCGGCGTGCCGACCGTCGCGGTTTTCGTCGCAACCGACCCTGCGCGCAACGGGCCGCGCGGCGAGCGGGTGCGGGTGCTTGCCGCCGCCGGCGCCGCCGCGGGGCGGGGCAGGGCGCGCGCCGAAGGCTCCGGCGGGGTCGGCGTGGAGACGGTGTTCGAGGCGCTGGTCGAGTCCGCCGGCGGGACGAGGTAGCGACGCCGCTCGGCGCCGGCGCTGGGGTGCCGGTGTGACCTGGCCGCGCCGTTGCGCTGGAGTGTGTCATGGTGGGGTGCTAGAATCTGCCAGCGGACCGAAAGTTTACGGAAGGGAGTCGCATGGCCCTTAAGCTTGGCGAACTGCTTCTCAAAGCCCAGCTCATCAACCAGCAGCAGCTCACCAAGGCGCTCGACGAGCAGAAGAGCACCGGCGGCAAGCTGGGAGAGATCCTGCAGCGGCTCGGTTACGTCACCGAGGACGACATCATCGAGTGTCTTTCGCACCAGTTCGGCGTGCCCTCGATCAACCTGCGCCACTTCGAGATCGATCCCAACGTCGCGAAGATCATCCCCGTCGATCTCGCGCGCAAATACAACGTCATCCCGGTGAACAAGACCGGCGCCACCCTCACTCTGGCGATGACCGACCCCACCAACATCTTCGCCATGGACGAGATCACCTTCATGACGGGATATCGCGTCGAGCCGGTGGTCGCGTCCGAGGAGGCGATCAGGGAGCGCATCGACCGCAACTTCGGGTCCTCCCGCGAGCTGGAGCTCAAGAAGGTCATGGAGGACCTGACGACGGTCGACGAGGCCGCCCTCGAGCTGATGGAGGAGGAGGAGGAACTCGACGTCGCCAAGCTCGCCGAGGAGTCCCAGGAAGCCCCGGTTGTCCGTCTTGTGAACATCATGCTCACCGACGCGATCAAGCGGGGTGCCTCGGACATCCACGTCGAGCCCTACGAGAAGAGCTTCCGGGTCCGCTACCGCATCGACGGCCTGCTGCGGGAGGTCATGAACCCGCCGCAGCGCCTCCAGGCCGCCATCACGTCGCGCCTCAAGGTGCTCGCCAAGCTCGACATCGCCGAGAAGCGGCTGCCCCAGGACGGCCGCATCAAGCTCAAGGCCAAGATCGAGGGGCGGATGCGCGAGCTCGACTTCCGCGTCTCCGTGCTCCCGACGCTGCACGGCGAGAAGGTCGTGTTGCGACTGCTCGACAAGGAGAACCTGCGCCTGGACATGACCAAGCTCGGGTTCGAGAAGTCGAGCTTGAAGAAGTTCGAGGACAACATCCTCAAGCCGTACGGCATGATCTTGGTCACCGGTCCGACGGGGTCCGGCAAGACCAACACGCTGTACTCGGCGCTGCAGCGTGTGAACGTGCCGGAGACCAACATCATCACCGCGGAAGACCCGGTCGAGTTCCAGCTCCCGGGTGTCAACCAGGTGCAGATGAAGGACGCGATCGGCCTCAACTTCGCCGCGGCGCTGCGTTCGTTCCTGCGCCAGGACCCCAACATCATCCTGGTCGGCGAGATCCGCGATTTCGAGACCGCCGAGATCGCGATCAAGGCGGCGCTCACGGGCCACCTCGTGCTCTCCACCCTGCACACCAACGACGCCCCGGCCACCATCTCGCGTCTGATGAACATGGGGATCGAGCCGTTCCTCGTCGCCACCTCGGTCAACGTGATCGCGGCCCAGCGGCTGATCCGGAAGGTGTGCCAGAGCTGCAAGGAGGAAGTCGAGACCCCGATCCAGGCGCTGCTCTCGGTGGGGTTCCCGGAGAGCGAGGCGCACAGCCTCAAGCTCGTGAAGGGGCGCGGTTGCGACAAGTGCACCAACTCCGGCTACAAGGGGCGACTCGGCCTCTTCGAGGTGATGGACATCACCGAGGACATGCGCGAACTCATCCTATCCGGTGCGACCGCGGTCGAATTGCGCCGCAAGGCGATCGAAGAGGGGATGATCACGCTCCGCCAATCGGGCCTGCAGAAGATCCGCGAGGGACTCACGACCATCGACGAGGTGGTGCGGGAAACGGTACTCTAGGGAGCAGGGGGAGCCATGCCGATCACGCTACACGAGCTGCTCAAGACCATGGTCGAGAAGGGCGCCACCGACCTGCACATCACGACCAACACGCCTCCGGTGATCCGCGTGGACGGGATCCTCGAGCGCCTGCCGCTGCCGCCGCTGACCGCGCCGGAGACCAAGCGCCTCGCGTACTCGGTGCTCACCGACGCGCAGAAGCACCGGCTCGAAGAGACGTTCGAACTCGACCTCTCGTTCGGGATCAAGGGGCTGGCCCGGTTTCGGGCCAACATTTTCTTCCAGCGCGGGGCGATCGCCGGAGCATTCCGGCGGATCCCGTACGAGATCCTGGGTTTCAGAGACCTCGGGTTGCCCGCTGTCGTGGAGTCGCTGTGCGAGAAGCCGCGCGGGCTCGTACTCGTGACCGGGCCAACCGGGTGCGGCAAGTCCACGTCGCTCGCCGCCATGCTCGACAAGGTCAACGCCGAGAGCGCCCTCCACATCGTCACCATCGAGGACCCGATCGAGTACCTGCACACCCACAAGAAGGCGATGGTGAACCAGCGCGAGCTGCACGCCGACACCCAGTCCTACCCGAACGCGCTGCGCTCCGCGTTGCGCGAGGACCCGGACGTCGTGTTGATCGGCGAGATGCGCGATCTGGAGACGATCGAGTCCGCGCTGCAGATCGCCGAAACCGGCCACCTCACGTTCGCGACGCTGCACACGAACTCGGCGCCGCAGACGATCAACCGCATCATCGACGTCTTCCCCGAGCACCAGCAGGCGCAGGTGCGCGCCCAACTCTCGTTTGTGCTCGAGGGAATCATCTGCCAGGCGCTGCTGCCGCGCGCCGCCGGCAAGGGCCGCGTCCTCTGTTGCGAGGTGCTGGTCCCCAACGCCGCGGTGCGCAACCTGATCCGCGAGGACAAGGTCCACCAGATCTACTCGACGATGCAGACCGGCCAGATCAAGCACGGGATGCAGACGTTCAACCAGTCGCTCGCAACGCTGTACCAGCGGCGCATGATCACGCTTCAGACCGCTCTGTCGTACAGCTCCAACCCTGAAGAGCTGCAGGACATGATCAACCGTGGCACCGGCGTGGTGCAGCCAGGGGCGGCGCCGCGGGTGCATGGGAGGGGCTAGGCCATGCCGAGTTTCGAATGGAAGGGCCGTGACCGCGCCGGCCGCCCCCAGGGCGGCGTTCTGGTGGCGGACAGCAAGGACGCCGTGCTGGCCGTACTGCGGCGCCAGCAGATCGTTCCCATCACCGTCAAGGAGAAGGGGAAGGAGATCGCCCTTCCCAAGCTGCGCGGCGGCGTGAACGAGAAGACGCTGGCGGTCTTCACGCGCCAGTTCTCGGTCATGATCGACGCCGGCCTGCCGCTGGTGCAGTGCCTGCAGATCCTCGGCGAGCAGCAGGATCACAAGACGTTCCAGCGCATCATCCTGCAGGTGCGCGAGGATGTGGAGTCGGGCTCCTCGCTCGCGAACGCGATGAAGAAGCACCCGCAGGCGTTCGACGACCTGTTCGTGAACATGGTGGCGGCGGGCGAGGCGGGCGGCATCCTCGACACGATCCTGCAGCGGCTGGCGACCTACATCGAGAAGAATGCGCGCCTGAAGGCCCAGGTCAAGTCGGCGATGATCTACCCGATCGCGGTGCTGTCGATCGCGGGCCTCGTCGTCTACGTCATCCTCTGGAAGGTCATCCCCGTGTTCGGGTCTCTGTTCGTGTCGCTGGGCGCGGAGCTGCCGTTGCCGACCAGGATCGTGGTGGCGATGTCCAAGTTCGTGGGCCGCTTCTGGTGGCTGATCGTGGGTATCGTCGTCGGCGGCGTCTTCGCCCTGAGGCGCTACTACGCGACCGAGCAGGGCAAGCTCGTGATCGACAGGGTGCTCCTGAAGGCGCCGATCCTGGGCTCGGTCCTGCGCAAGATTGCGGTGGCGCGCTTCTGCCGCACCCTGGGTACGCTGCTCTCCGCCGGCGTGCCCGTGCTCGAGGCGCTTGACATCACGGCGCGGACCTCCGGCAACGCGGTTATCGAACTGGCGATCCTCGAGGTGCGCAAGCAGGTCGAGGAGGGCAAGAACATGGCCGACCCCCTCAAGGCCACCAACCAGTTCCCGCCGATGGTGGTCCAGATGATCGGCGTGGGCGAGGCGACCGGGGCGATGGACACGATGCTCGCCAAGATCGCCGAGTTCTACGAGGAGGAGGTCGACCTCGCCGTCGCCGGGATGATGAAGCTCATCGAGCCGGTCATGATCCTCTTCCTCGGCATCGTCGTCGGCGGTGTGGTCATCTCGATGTACCTGCCGATGTTCTCGATGATTTCGAAGATCGGATGACCGGCGGCGCACCCCGCCGGGCCGCCGCATCAGGTGGCCTGGAAACCTCGGCGTTTCCGACCGAGCGGGTAGCGAAATGGCTGCTCGGCCTCCGCCTCGTCGCGATGTCGGCGTTGCTGGTCGGCGCCCTGCTGGTGCAGACCACCACCGACGAGATCCTGCCGATCGCGCCGCTCGCCCGCGTCGCCGGCCTGACCTATGTCCTGTCCCTGATCTGGATCGTGCTGTGGGTCCTCCGGATCCCACCTCGGCTGCACGGCGCGCTGCAGCTGGCCGGCGACCTGGCCATCGTCGCGACGCTCGTCTACATGACGGGCGGGCCGGCTTCGCCGTTCGCCTTCCTCTTCCTGATCGTCCTGGCGGTCGGGGCGCTGATGTTCGGCTTGCGCGGCGCCCTCACCGTCGCGGGCGCGGCGTTCGCTCTCTACGGCGCGCTCGCGGAGGGGATCGCGTTCGGCCTGCTCAAACCCTCCCGCTTCGGCCCGTCGGTCCCGTCGATCGGCCCGTCGGCGCTCGCTTTCCAGATCCTGGTAACCGGCGCCGGCTTCGCCGTCGTCGCGCTGCTCACCTCCTACCTCGCCCACTCGCTGCAGCGGGCGGAGGACCGCCTGCAGGGGGAGCGGGAGGCGAGCGCGCGGCTGTTCGCCATTTCGGCCGACGTCCTGCGCTCGGTCGACTCGGGGGTGCTGGCCGCGGACGTGGAGGGCCGCGTCGTGCTCGCCAACCCCGCGGCGCACCGGATCCTGCGCCAGGCCGGCCCGTTCGAAGGCCAGCACCTGTCGTCGTTGCTGCCGTTGGAGGGCGTCCACTGGCCGGACGTGCTCGGCCGCCTCGCCCTTGGCTCGCCGGTCCGCCTCGAGGGCGCCGTCGTCGGGGGTAAGGTGCCGATCGGGTGCACCGTCACCGCGCTCACCGACGCCGCCGGCACGCTCGTCGGGCTCGTCGTGCACTTCCGCGACGTCACCGAGGCGCGCGAGGCGGCGAAACGCGAGCGCCTGAGGGAGCGCATGGAGGCCGTCGGCGAGATGGCGGCCGGCATCGCGCACGAGATCCGCAACCCGCTCGCCTCGATCTCGGGATCGGCCCAGGTGCTGGGGAAAGTGCCGGGCCTCGGGCCGAACGAGCGGAAGCTCTCGCGCATCATCGTCGAGGAGTCCCGGCGCCTGTCCAAGATCATCGAGTCGTTCCTCGGTTTCGCGCGCCCGCCGGACCCGCAGCGCGCCCCGTGCGACATCGCCCTCATCCTGGACGAGACGCTGACCCTGTTTGCCAACTCCGCGGAGGTGACGGAGCAGCACCGGATCGAGACCCTGATCACGCCGCACGACGGCCCCGTGACCGCCGACGCGCAGCAGCTCCGGCAAGCGTTCTACAACCTCGCTCGCAACGCCATTCAGGCCATGCCCCAGGGTGGTACGATGCGGGTGGAGGCGGCCCCCGAGGGCAACGACTACGTAGTCCGTTGGTGCGACGAGGGAGTCGGCATGGAGCCCCACCAGATCCAGGAGATCTTCCAGCCGTTCAAGGCGTTCCGCAAGGGGGGCACGGGCCTCGGGCTGGCGGTCGTGTACTCGATCGTCAGCGATCACCGCGGCGAGATCCGGGTGGACAGCCAGGCCGGCAAGGGGACCACGTTCACCATTCGTATCCCGCTGGAGGCTGTGTGAACGGTCACCTGCTGATCGTCGACGACGAGCCCAACATCCGCGAGGTGCTGCGGATCGTCCTCGACGGCGAGGGCTACTCGGTCAGCGAGGCGGCGACGTACGCCGAGGCGATGCAGCTCCTCGGCCAGACGACCTTCGACCTCGTCATCTGCGACATCTTCCTCCCCGACGGCAACGGCCTCGACCTCGTCCGCTCCTACCACGCCAGCAACCCCGACACCCACTTCGTCGTGGTGACGGCGCACACCACGCCGGCGCACGCGATGACCGCCCTGCGCGACGGGGCGGTTGAATACCTCTCCAAGCCGTTCGACGTCGAAGAACTCAAGCTCGTGGTGGCGAAGCAGATGATTCGGCCTGCGTCGGAGCTGGTCCTGACCGGCCCGCTCGATTTCATCGGCCGCTCGCACGCGATGCGGCCGCTGCTCGAGCGCATCCCGCAGGTCGCGCGCAGCGATGCCACAGTGCTGATCACCGGCGAGTCGGGGACCGGCAAGGAGCTGCTCGCGCGGGCGATCCACACGGCTTCCCCGCGCGCCGGGAGGCTCTTCGTCCCAGTCAACTGCGGCGCCTTGCCGGAGGGGCTGCTGGAGAGCGAGCTGTTCGGGCACGTGCGCGGCTCGTTCACCGGCGCCGTCCGCGACAAGCGGGGCCTCATGCAGGAGGCCCACCTCGGCACGCTTTTCCTGGACGAGATCGGCGATATCTCCGCCAATACCCAGGTCAAACTGCTGCGGGCGTTGCAGGAGAGGCGGATCCGCCCGGTCGGCGACAACCGCGAGGTGGACATCGACGTGCGCGTGCTCGCCGCCACCAACCAGGACCTCCAGCGCCGGGTCAGGGACGGCCTGTTCCGCGAGGACTTCTACTACCGGATCAACGTGATCCACCTCCACGTCCCGCCCCTGCGGGATCGCCGTGAGGACATCCCGGAGCTGGCGCGGCACTTCGTGGTGAGAGCGTGCGCCCGCCTGGGCACCGAGACCAAGCTGATCCACCGTGACGCGATGTCCGTCCTCGAGCACTGGCTCTGGCCGGGGAACGTGCGCGAGCTCGAGAACGTCGTCGAGCGCACGGTCGCCATGGAGCCGTCGCCGCTCATCACGGTGAGTTCGCTGCCGCGTACCCTTCTCGGGGCGGAGGCGCACGAGGCGCAGGGGGCGTCCGCGCGGTCACTGCCCGAGGACGGCCTCGACCTCGAGGCGCACCTCGACGGGATGCGCCGGGAGCTGATGCGGCAGGCGCTCGAGCGCTGCGGCGGCGTGCAGAAGGACGCGGCGAGGCTGTTGCGCATGACCTACCGGGCGTTCCGCTATCACGCCGAGAAGTTCAACCTGACGACGGAGGAGTAGACCGTGCTGACTCTTGCTTTGGCGTTGGCTGCGGCGGTGGCGCCTGCACCGCCCGTGTGCACCGTTCCCGACGGGACCAGAATCCACCTCGAGCTGGCGCTCACCGACCAGGAGAAGGCACTCGGGCTCATGTACCGCGACAGCCTGCCCGCCGACGCCGGGATGCTGTTCGTGTTCAACGCCGACTCGCCGCTCGCCTTCTGGATGAAGAACACCTTCATCCCCCTCGACCTCGTCTGGCTCGACAAGGAAGGACGGGTGGTGGACGTGCGTGCGAACGTGCCGCCGTGCCGGGCCGATCCGTGCCCCTCGTACGACCCGGCACGACCGGCCCGCACCGTGCTCGAGGTGAACGCGGGGTTCGCCGGGGCGCACGGGGTCAAGCCCGGCTCCGTGCTGCGGTTCGACGGCGTTGCCGGCTACCCGGTCGCGGAGCCGAAGCGATGAACCTCCGGCGCGCGGTTTTTCCGGTGGCCGGGTACGGCACCCGCTTCCTCCCCGCTTCGAAGGCGATTCCCAAGGAGCTGCTGCCGATCGTGGACAAGCCCGCCGTCCAGTACGTGGTCGAGGAGGCGGTGGCCGCGGGCGTCGAGACCGCGATCTTCGTCACGGCCGAGGGGAAGTCGGCGATCGAAGACCACTTCGACCGCAACCTCCGCCTCGAGACGTTCCTCGCCGAGCGCGGCAAGCGCGACCTCCTCGATGTGGTGCGCCAGGTGGGGGCGATGGTTCAGGTCGTCGCGGTGCGGCAGAAGGAGGCGCTCGGCCTCGGCCACGCGGTGCTCCAGGCGGCGCCCGTGCTGGGGGATGAGCCGTTCGCCGTCCTGCTCGGGGATGACATCATCGTCGGCCGGCCTCCCGCCATCGGCCGCCTGGCGGAACTGGCGCTGGAGACCGGCGCGCCGGTGATCGCGGTGATGCAGGTCTCAGCCGCCGAGATCAGCCACTACGGGTGCATCGCCGGCGAGGAGGTTTCGGCCGGCGTCTGGCGCGTCCGCGACCTGGTCGAGAAGCCCGACCCGGCGCAGGCGCCGTCGAACCTCGCGATCATCGGCCGGTACGTGCTCACACCCGCCGTGCTGCGGGCGCTCGCTGCGACGCCGCCCGACCGGGGCGGGGAGATCCAGCTCACCGAGGGGTTGCGGCGGACGCTCGCCGCCGGGCCCGTGTACGCCTGCACCTTCCCGGGCAAGCGCTACGACGCCGGCAACAAGGCCGATTTCCTGCGCGCCACGGTTGAAATCGCCCTCGACCACCCGGAGTTGGGCGCGGGCTTCCGGCGCATGCTCGAGGAGCTGCTCGTGAAGGCGGAGAAGACGTAGCCGCGGCGCTGCGGCCTCCGGACGCCATGCGTGGGCTTCATCGCGGCCGGGGTGGTTCGAACCGCTGCCGGTAGAGCCGGGTCAGCTCGCCTTGGCGGTCGTGCCGGGGGCCGCCGCCGGCTTCTCGGCGGACTTGCCCTCGGACTTGCCTTCGGACTTGCCCTCGGACTTGCCCTCGGACTTGCCCTCGGACCTGCCCTCGGACTTGCCCTCGGACCTGCCCTCGGACTTGGCGCCGGCTTCCTTGGGGCCCGAATCGGCGTTGCCGGCAGCGGTCGTGTGGCGGTGGCCGTAATCGGTCACATACCAACCGGTTCCTTTGAACTGCAGGGCCGACGCGGAAATCAGCTTCACGAGGACGCCGCCGCAGCTCGGGCACTCCGCGACCGGGGCCGAGCCCAGGTGTTGCAGCACCTCGATGCGCTCTCCACAGCTCGTGCAGCGGTACTCATACAGCGGCATGGGACTCCTCCGGGCGCAACCTGAGCACGCCCCACTTAGATTCTACATCAGGTTCCCGGGTCTGTCGAGGGCACCTGGACGCGGATCGCGCTCGGGGTGTCCTTCTCCTTCTTGATCAGACCCAGGCAGTTGAACGCGTACAACACGCGGGCGTTGAGGCCGGCCGAGAACGGGCCCTGGTCGCACAACTCGAAAAGCCCCCGGTGCCCGTCCACCAGGTTCAACATTTCTTCCTCGGCGGCCTCGAGCTGGAAATCCGCCAGGTGCTCGGGCACGGGGCGGCGCAAGAACAGGGTGCTCTTGCCGCCCAGCCTGGTGACCAGCCGTTTGGCGTCCGCCACGGTCTTACACCCGTGCAGCACGGCGCGCGGCGTCGGGATGCGCAACTTGTAGACCTCGTCGGCGCGGTCCTCGCCGAGCGCGAAGGTGACGAGCCCCTCGGCGAGGTCGAAGAGGCTCCAGACGATGCGCTGCACCTGTTCGAGCACGGCCGCGCGCATCTCGTCTTGGCTGAGCATCCCCATCTCGACCAACACCTGGCCGTGCCGCTTCCCGGGGTTGGCGAGCAGCTGCAGGGCGGACTCGCGGTACTGCGCCACCGTGATGCGGCCCGAGGCGAGCAGCGAGTCGCCCAACGACTCGCCGCGGTTGGCCGAGGAGGCGAAGATGATGTCGCCGCCAAGGATGAAGACGCGCTTGGAGAACTCGCCGAGCTGGACCTCGAGCACGCCGGGGACGCGATTGCGGTGGATCGTCGCGAGCATCTCCGGGAGAGGCGTGTCGGCGAGGTCGCCCACGAAAATATGACGCGCGTCGCGGCTCACGCGGGCGATGCTAGCACAGGGAAAGGAGCGGCCGCGGGACCCCCCGCCCGAATAGATGGCGGAAGCGCATGGGAATCGAACCCACCCCCCGTGCCGCAAGGGCGCGGGGCAACGGTTTTGAAGACCGCGAGGACCACCAGGCCCCGTGCGCTTCCACTGGTGAGTCTAGCATCGCCCTGCACTTGCGTGTCGCGCCGCACACGCCCGTAGCGGCCGCCCGCCGGGCGGCCGGCCTTTGCCGCCATACCGTCCGCCACCGGGACGGCCTGGTTGACGGTGCCGCTCGCGCCGGACAGAGCTTCCTCATCCGCGAGCGCCCGTGCGACCGTCAACCGACCCAATAGCACCTGGTCCAGGCGGCCATGGCTGCCACGAGGAGGGCCAGGCTGGCCACCTTGATGAAGAGATCGACGCGCCTCGCCTCGCCCACGACAGCGAGCGTCATAAAGAGCGGGAACACGACCGCGGCGTAGCGAGCCGACGAGTTCAACACGCCGGTGAAGAGCGGTGGGAGGAGCATCGCCAGGGAGTACACCGCCAGACCCCGATCGCGGAGCAGGCGGAACGCGAGGACCGCCAGGACGAGGGCCGCAAGCACGAGGAGCCTCTCGATCGGGGTGACGACGGGGTAGGGGTAGAGGGGCCGGAAGATCGTTTCCCAGGGTGTCGAGAAGGTCTTCCCCCACGCCGCCTGGATTTGCAGAGGCGTCAGCAGATCTCCGGTAATACCCCTGATCCCGACAAGGAACGAGAGGAGGCCGACGGGAACGAGCGCCAGCCAGGCAACGTCCCAGCGGACGCGCCGCAGCTTCCAACCCCGGCTCGAGAGGTAGCCCCAGAGCAGCGGAACCAGGACGAGAACGCCGTTCGGGCGCGTGAGCGCCGCGAGCCCGCCCAGGAGGCCCGCGCCGGCCCACGAGCCTCGAGAGGCCGCGAAGAGAGCGGCAACCGAGAGGAACAGGAACATCGATTCGGTGTAGAAGCAGGAGAAGAAGAAGCTGGTTGGGAAGATGAGGAGATACAGCACAGTGCGCCGAGCCACCTCGTCATCGCCTTGGCTGACGGCCACGAACTCGCGCAGCAGGATCAAGGCTGCCAGAAGCAGGACGTTGGACAGCAGGACGCCGATGAGCAGCTGCGCCTCGACGGTTCGCGCGCTCGCCGGCAACAGGCCGGCGAGAGCCTTGACGGTCTCAGGGTAGAGGGGGAAGAACGCGAAGTTGCTTTGCGCCGAGGCTGCGCTCCCCTGGCCCCTGTAGCCGTTGCCGATGACGTCCAGGTACCAGCCGGCGTCCCACCGCGCCCAGATGTCGAGCAGCCACCACCTCGTGAAGTGCCAGCCCCGCGCCGCCGCATCCTGGAGGGGGTAATCCGGGTTGGGCCGAAGGAGCCGCAGCGAAGCCCAGGCGACGCCCACCAACAACGCTCGCGTGACAAGCAGGGGCGCGACAACGTCGGTCCAGATCCGATTGCCGCGGGTCGCGACCCCGTCGAACAGTGGTCGACGCGTCACTCGCGACGCCTTTTCCTTCCCGCCGCCGTGGTTTGCGTGGTTCGGCCAAGCTCGAGCGGGAGGGGAAGAGGATCGGAGGGTTCGAGGTTTGGTGGAGCCGAACGGGATCGAACCGTCGACCTCTTGAATGCCATTCAAGCGCTCTCCCAACTGAGCTACGGCCCCACCAGGGAGAGGAAAGCTAGCAAGACAGGGCGCGGGTGTCAAATTCGCGGGACTCCAGGAAATCGGGGCGGCCCCTCCGGGAGCTATACTTCTGGTGCGCCCAACGACTTGAGCGGCGCGGCCGTATAACGGTGCGGAGGTTGGATTTGAGATGGGTGTCCTGCGTCTGCTGGTCCGGGAAAAGGTGAACGTCGAGCACGACGATCGGCAACTCGCGGCGCTTGCGCGCGGCGGGGACGAAGCCGCGTTCGCGCTGCTCGTGCACCGTCACCAGGCCGGCGTGCGGCGCTGCGCCGCCCGCATCCTGGGCGACGACGAGGAGGCCCGCGACATCGCGCAGCTCGCCTTCGTGCGCGCCTGGGAGAACCTCGCGAAGTACGACGCGGCGTGGGCGTTCTCGACCTGGGTGTACCGGATCGCGTCGAACCTCGCGATCGACGTGCTGCGCTCGCGCGACAGCCGCGACCGCACCCACGCCGCCCACCTCCGGCTGGTCGGCGAGTCCGTCGGCCCGAGCGCGCCGCGCGACCTCGCGGAGGGCGAGGTGAAGCGCATCTTCGCCGAGCTGGCGTCGTGCCTCACGCCGCACCAGCGGGCGGCGTTCGTGCTGCGCGAGGTGGAGGGCCTCGCCACCGCGGAGGTGGCCGAGGCGCTCGGCTGCAGCGAGGCGACGGTCCGCAACCACGTGTTCCAGGCGCGCGCGACGCTGCGCAAGGAGCTTGCGGCGCGCTACCCGGAGTACCTCCCCAAGGGAGGCGCCCGGTGAACTGCCTCGAAGCCCGCAGGCTCGTGCCCCGGCTCGCGGCGATGGACCTGCCCCGGCAGGCGGAAATGGAGCTGCGCGAGCACCTGGCGGGTTGCGCCGGCTGCCGGCAAGCGGTGGCCGAGCGCGAACCGGTCCTCGAACTGGCCGCGGCGCTGGCGTCAGGCCCAGGTCCGGAGGACGACCACTTCGTCGGCGAGGTGATGGCCGAGATCCATCAGCGCCGGCTGGAGCGGACGCTCAGCAGACGCCGGTCACGGGTGCTGGCGGCCGCGGCGGTGGTGCTGGCGCTGCTCGGCGGCGCGACCGTGGTCAGGCAGGTCGCGTCGCCGGCCCGGCAGGTCGTGGCGCGCGCCCCGGTCACGATGGCGCGCCCGCTGGCGCCGGCGGCGACGATGGAGCCGGCGTTCGTCGAGGTGGACAACGCCGGGGTGCGCCTGTACCAGCTCACCCCGACATCCAAGTCGCGTGGGGCGGTCCAGGTGGCCTTCATCGTGGATCCGCACTTGGAGCTGTAGTTGGTCAGGTCCGCGGTTGCTGTGCTGATGATGGCGGCGAGCACGGTGCTCGCCGCCGACCAGGAACTGCGGGTTTTCCAGCTCCATTTTCGCCCGGCGCGGGAGGCCGCGGGGCTGGTGGAGCCGCTGCTCTCGTCCGAAGGGAGCGTCCTGCTCCAGCCGAGCTTGAACGCCATCACGGTGCGCGACACGCCCGAGGTGCTGCAGCGCGTGGCTCAGGCGCTGTCGAGCTGGGACGTGGCTCCGGCCTCGTACAAGGTGCGCGTCCGCGTGCTGCTGGCCACCACCGACCCGCAACCGCCGGGCAAACCGGCGCCGCTCATCGAGGGGATCGGTTCGGAGCTCAAGGAGCTGTTCCACTTCACGAACTACCAGGAGGTCGCAACGCTGCAGGTGACGGCCTCCGACGGCAGCGTCGTGGAGGTGGCCGCCGGCGCGCGCTACCACTTGCGGTTCACCGTGCGTGGCGTCCCGCAGGACCCGGACCGCGTTCAGCTCGCGCAGCTCCAGCTTTCGCGGCGCGACCGTGGTGCGGACAACGCCGAGGTCCTGCGCCCGCTCATGCGCGCCACCGTGACGCTGCTCGTCAAGCAGCCTTCCGTGCTGGGCGGCGCCCGTGCCGAAAACGCCAACCAGGCGCTCTTCCTGGTGCTGTGGGCCGAGCGGGAGGAGAAGCCTTGAGCGAGTTCGCCGTGCGGATGGGGACGCCCGAGGGCGCGGTGGTCGAGCAGCGCCACCGGGCGGTGAGCGAGGAGGCCCTGCGGCGGGACCTGGAGACGAAAGGTTTTACGGTCTTCCGTATCAGGGAGAGGGGGGGCGCCGCGCGCCTTCCATTTCTCGGCCGCCGGAGGCGCCTCGCTTCGCTCGATTTCCTGGTCTTCAACCAGCAACTCGCGACGCTGCTGAAAGCGGGAATTCCAGTCCTGCAGTCGCTCGAACTCCTGCAGCGCACGCAGGCGTCGGCCTACTTCCGCGAGGTGCTCTCGCGCGTGCTCGAGGACGTCCGCAGCGGCGTGTCGCTTTCGGACGCGTTCGCGGCCCAGGGCGGGGTCTTCCCGAAGCTCTACTGCGCCACGGTGCTGGCCGGGGAGCGCTCCGGCGAGCTGGTCGGGGTGTTGGGCCGCTACATCCACCACCAGCAACTGCTGGAGGGAGTGCGGCGGCGAGTGAAGTCGGCGCTGACCTACCCGATCGTGCTGCTGTCGTTGTCGTTCGGGCTCATAGTCCTGCTCGTGACCTACGTCATCCCCCGTTTTGCCACCTTCTATCTGGGCTTCTCGGCCGACCTCCCGCTGATTACCAAGGTGATCGTCGGTGGTTCCAAGTTCATCCAGGATCACGTGTTGTACATCGTGGCGGCACTCGTGATCGCCTACGCGCTGGTGAGGCGCTGGCTGCACAGCGAGGCCGGACTCATCGCGATCGACCACGCGAAGCTCAAAGTGCCTTTCGTCGGCCGGGTCTTCCACCTGTTCGGCCTGTCTCAGTTCGTGCGCTCGCTGGGGACGCTGATCGCGGGCGGCACGCCCCTCGTGAACTCGCTCGAGATCGCGAGCGCGACGGTGACGAACCGGGCGCTCGGCGCACCGCTGGTGCGGGTGGCCGGGCGGGTGCGGGAGGGGCAGCCGCTGTGGTCCTCACTCGATGCCACCGGTCTCTTCCCGGAGCTTTCCATCGCGATGGTGCAGGTCGGGGAAGCGACCGGCGCGCTGGAGGGTATGCTGGAGAACGTCAGCCAGTTCTACGACGAGACGATCGAGGTCCGTCTCGCCCAGGTGGTCTCCCTCATCGAGCCGGCGGTGCTCGTGATCATGGGAGGCGTGGTCGCGACGCTGTTGCTGTCCGTGTACTACCCGATGTTCACGTTGATGTCGAAGGCGCAGTGAGGCAGGCGATGGCAGAAGAGATCGGCACCGTGAGCCAGAAGTACCTGCGCGGGCTCCCGCGCGACGAGGAGGACCGCAAGCGCGCGGCCGAGCTGGCCGAGCGCGCCGGCGTGCCGTTTGACGACCTCTCCGAGTTCCGCGGCGACCCCGAGCTGTTCCGCCAGATCCCGGTCGACGTCATGGTCCGCTACCAGTTCGTACCGCTCGAGCGCCAGGGGGACGTGGTGGTGGTGGCGATGGCCGACCCGTCCAACGTGCTCGCGGTGGACGAGGTCGAGCTCGCCATCGGCGGGCCGGTCGAGGTCAAGGTTGGGCCGGCGGGCAAGATCGCCGAGATCCTCGAGAAGTCCGAGTCCACCCAGCGCGTCCTCGACGAGGCCACCGAGGACTTCAAGATCCAGCTCATCCAGGAGAAGGACAACGGCGAGGAGGCGCTCTCCATCGAGTCGATCACCGCCGACGCCTCTCCGATCATCAAGCTCGTGGACACGATCGTCTTCAACGCCATCCAGCGGCGGGCCTCCGACATCCACGTCGAGACCCGTGAGAACGAGGTGATCGTCAAGTACCGCGTGGACGGCGTCCTCTACCAGGCGATGGAGCCGATCGACAAGCGCTACCACTCGACGATCATCTCGCGCATCAAAGTGATGTCCGAGCTCGATATCGCGGAGAAGCGCATCCCCCAGGACGGGCGCTTCAAGCTGCGCCTGAAGGGCCGCACGATCGATTTCCGCGTCTCGATCATGCCCACGGTCCACGGCGAGGACTGCGTCATCCGCATCCTCGACAAGGAGTCGGCCAACAAGGAGTTCCGCACGCTGAACCTCGACGTCGTCGGGTTCGACGAGGACACCAAGCGGAAGCTGCGCAAGTTCATCAGGGAACCGTACGGGATGGTGCTGGTGACCGGGCCGACCGGCTCGGGGAAGACGACGACGCTGTACGCATGCCTGTCGGAGATCGTTTCGGTCGAGGACAAGATCATCACGATCGAGGACCCGGTCGAGTACCAGCTCCCCGGGGTCACGCAGATCCCGGTCAACGAGAAGAAGGGGCTCACCTTCGCACGCGGCCTGCGGTCGATCCTGCGCCACGACCCGGACAAGATCATGGTGGGCGAGATCCGCGACGAGGAGACGGCGCAGATCGCCGTGCAGTCGGCGCTCACCGGCCACCTGGTCTTCACGACCGTACACGCGAACAACGTCGTCGACGTGCTCGGGCGCTTCCTCAACATGAACGTGGACCTCTACAACTTCGTCTCGGCGCTCAACTGCGTACTCGCGCAGCGGCTGGTGCGCCGCATCTGCCCGCACTGCCGGCGCGAAGCCAAGGTCTCCTTGCAGCAACTGGAGGAGTCGGGACTTTCCGCCGAGGCGGTCCGTGGCGTCACGTTCTACGCGGGCGCCGGGTGCATCGAGTGCAACGGGACCGGCTTCCTCGGCCGCAGCGCGATCTCCGAGCTCATGGACCTTTCCGACAACATCCGGGCCCTGATCCTGGAGAAGCGCCCCGCCGCGGAGATCAAGCGGGCCGCGAGGGCGGAGGGGATGAAGTTCCTGCGCGAGTCGGCGCTCGAGCGCGTGTTCGCCGGCGTGACGACGCTCAAGGAAGTCAACAAGGTGACTTTCGTCGAATGAAGATTCTCGAACTGCTCCGGACTCCTCCTCCCGTGCACGCCTTCACGGCGGCCGAGGGTCAGCTCGTGTACGGCCGGCTCGGCGGCCGGCGGGACGCGCTGGCGCGCATCGAGCGCGCCCCGCTGGAGCGCGACTGGTTCAGGCTCGGGCCCGTCGGCCTGCTCCAGGTCGACCGCCAGGCGCTCGCGGTGGCGCTGGCCGCGCTCGTGCGGCAGATCGAGAAGGCGCCCAAGGACGCGAGCTTCGTGGCGCCCAACGCCTGGGTCCGCAGCGTCGTGATCGACGCGGAAGAGTTGCCGCGCCAACGCGAGGAAGCCGATGACGTCGTGCGCTGGCGCCTGAAGAAGCTGCTCCCCTGCCGGCCGGAGGACGTGCGCCTCGACTACATCTCCGGCGGGAGCCATGGGCGGATGCTGGTGGTGCTCGCCCTCGACCGGCCGCTCGCGGCGGTGGAGGAGACGTTCGCGGCGTCGGGCATCCACCTGGGGCGGATCGAGCCGGCGGCGCTGGCCCTCACCGCGCTCCTGCCGCCGTCCGCCACCCCGATCATGCTCGCGGCGGTCGAGGACCTCTCGCTCGCGCTGGTGGTGCTGGCCGACGGAAAACCGGTGCTGCTCCGCAACAAGCCGCTGCCCGCCGACCCCGAGCGCGCCGAACGGTTCATCGTCCGGGAGCTCGGACGCACGCTCGCGCACGCCCGCGAGCAGGAGGGGCTGGCGGGTCCGGTCGACGTCTGGGTGGCCGCGGGTGACGCGGCCCGCGTCGCCGAGGTGGAGCGTTGGGCGGACGCCCAGACCGGGGTGAGGGTCAACACGCTCGCCGTCGGCGCCGGACGCGTGCCGGCGGCCGCCGGCGTGCAGGACGTGCGCCTCTGGTCGTTGCTCGGGACGGCGTGGGCGGGGGCATCGTGATGGGCCGGCCCAACCTCGCGGCGCGGCCGTTCGAGAACGTCCGCCCGATTTGGGTCGCGGGCGTCGCGCTGGCACTGGCGGCGCTGGTCCTCACCGCCGTGAGCCTGGGGGATTTTGTCTCGGCCCACGGCCGGGAGCGGGCGGCGGCCGGCTCGCTTTCCCGCCTGCGGGCGCGCCGCGCGGAGCTGGCCACGAAGGTGGAGGCCGCCAACCGCCAGCTCGCGGCCGTCGGCTGGAAGAAGCTCCAGGGCGAGACCACATCGCTCGAGGACGTCGTGGCCCGCCGCAAGCTCGTCTGGAGCCAGCTCCTGGCCGACCTCGAACGCGTGGTGCCGTGGGACATCCGGCTGGTGAGCATCAGCCCCTCGGTCGCGAAGGACGGCTCGCTCCAAATCGGCCTGGACGGCCTGGCCACCGGCCGGGACGCATGGCTCAAGCTGATCGCCGCGCTCTTTGCCGACCCCAAGTTCTCGGATCCACTGCCGAGGTCCGAGGAAGCGCCGTCGGCCAGGAACGGGCTGGGGTACCGGTTTTCGCTGACGGTGCGGTACTGGCCGGAGGGCAAGCCATGAGCGACCCGAGGGCTTGGCTGCGTCTCTGGTACCTGTGGGCGCCGCCGGCGGCGCTCGTGGCGCTCAACGCCGTCTGGCTGGCCGGGGTGCGCGGCGCGTTCCTCGGGCGCGGCTCGGCGCTGGCGCACGAGGTCGCTGCGACCCAGTCGGAGGTCGCGAAGCTCGAAAGGCAGGCCCAGCAGCTCAAGCACGCGGCGCAGGCGTTGGCGAACCTGCAGGAGAACCTGGGCACGCTGCGGAAGGAACAGATGGCGCCGATGCGCGATCGCCTGGTGCCGTTCCTCAACGACGTCATCAAGCGGGCCGAAGCGTCAGGCCTGCGGCCGGACCGCATCGCCTATTCGGTGAAGCGCGAGCCGAAGTCTGGTCTCGTCTACTTCAGCGCCCACTTCGACGTCAAGGGAAGCTACGAACAGATCCGGAGGTGCGTCTTCGAGCTCGAGACCTCGCCCCAGTTCATCCTCCTGGAGGGTCTGACGCTGCGCGGGGCGGACACCGCGACGTCGCTCGACGTTGGCGTGCAGTTCGGGGTCGGGACGTACTTCGCCGACCTCGATGAGGGCCTGATGAAGCAACTCGGCGTCCATGAGGTGTCCGGTGGCGACTAAGCCGGAGTCGAGTGGCAGGAAAGCCGTGCTTCTCGCGGTGCTCGTCGCGGCGCTGGTCGTGGTGGCGGTCGTGAGGCTGAGGCCGGCGCTGGCCCCGGGGGTCGGGCCCGGCCGCGGCACGGCGCTGCAGATCGGCAGCTACGCGGTGCCGGAACTGGGCTGGGATCGGTCGCAACGGCGCGTCGTCCCGACGCCGGCCGTGGGGCGCAACCTGTTCACGTTCGGGGCGCCGCCGACGCCGACCCCGGACCACAGACCGACGGTCCCGCCGCCGCCTCCTCCTCCCCCGGCACCCACCCCCACGCCGGACGGGATCTACGTGAACGGCAAGTGGATCCTGCCTCCGCCGCCGCCGTTCACGCTTGCGTATCTCGGTTGGCTCGGCCCGGACCGGCTGCCGGTTGCGGTCTTCCGCGACGGTGACACTGTGCTGGCGGTGCCCGTAGGAGAGAGTGTGAAACAGAAGTTCATCGTCCGTGAGGTCGGTCCGACCGGGGTGACGATCGGTTTCGTGGGTTACCCCACGAACGTGGTCAACAAGGTTCCGCTTGCGAGGTGAGTGTGACGACGAGGTCAGTCAGAGTCGCGGTCGGTTTGCTCCTTGCCCTGGGGTTGCTGGCGTCCTGCGCCACGTACCGGTACGGTCGGCAGGCGACCGACGCGGTACAGGCCCAGAACTGGGACGGAGCGGTGTACTTCTACCTCGAGGCGCTCGCCAGAGACCCGGGTAACGTGCACTACAAGATGGCGCTGCAGCGGGTGCGCCTGAAGGCGGGCGAGGAGCACTTCCAGCGCGGCATGCGCTTCAAGCAGGTCGGGGAGCTGCAGCGCGCCGAGTCCGAGTTCGAGCTCGCGGTCCAGTTCGACCCGACGCACCAGTACGCGCAGGTCGAGCTGGCGAAGGTGCAAAAGGACCTCGCGATCTTGGACCAGGAGGGCGGCCCGTCCAAGCTGGCGGAGATCAAGAAGGCGGCCTCGGAGATGAAGGTCAAGCCGCCGGTGCTCAACCCCGCGTCGGACGAGCCGATGAGCCTGTCGTTCCCGAACCCGACCAACGTCCGCGACATCTACAAGGCGATCGGCCAGGCGTTCGGGATCAACATCCTGTTCGACAACAAGATGCGCGACCAGAAGCTGTCCATCGAGCTGAAGAACGTCACCGCCCGCGAGGCGCTCGAGTCCGTGATGCAGGCCGCCGGCCAATTCTACAAGGTGCTCGACCCCAAGACCGTTATCGTGGTCGACGACACGCCGCAGAACCGCCGCGACTACGAGGACCTGGTCGTCAAGACCTTTTTCCTCTCCAACGCGGACGTCAAGGACATCAGCAACATGCTGCGCGCCCTCATCGACGCGCGGCGGATCGCGATCAACGAGCAGCTCAACTCGCTCGTGATCCGCGACACCGCCGACAAGGTGGCGATCGCCGAGCGGCTGATCGATGCCAACGACAAGTCCAAGGCCGAAGTGCTGGTCGACGTCGAGCTCATGCAGGTCGACACCAGCAAGCTGCGCAACATCGGCATGTCGCTGTCGTCGCAGACGTTCACGGCCAACTTCGATGCCACCAAGCTCGGCGGCTCGACCGCCACGTCCCCCCTCTACCTGAACCAGCTCGGGAGCATCTCCCGCTCGATGTGGACCATGGCGGTGCCGTCCGTCGTCCTCAACCTGATCAAGTCGGCCGGCGAGACCGAAACCCTCGCGCAGCCCCAGCTCAGGATCACGGAGCGGGAGAAGGCAAGCCTGGTCATCGGCCAGAAGATCCCGATCCCGACCACGACCTTCAATACCACCCAGACGATCGGCGGCAACATCGTGCCGATCACCGCGTTCAACTACCAGGACGTCGGCATCAAGCTCGACATCGAACCGAAAGTCCACCACAACAACGAGGTCACGCTGAAGCTGAAGGTCGAGGTCTCGGACCTCGGGACGCCGATCCAAGTCTCCGGCCAGCCGGACCAGTACCCGATCAACACCCGCAACATCGACACCGT